>JADZEB010000001.1 GCA_020850755.1 Alphaproteobacteria bacterium
CCGCCGCCATTGCGCTTCCGACAGCTCGTATCGCTTTGCCATCTCCGGGCTCCCAGGCCGAAAAACCTGGTGCACCATGAATCACACTAACCGCGCCGGGTGAATCATGAATGTCGATTGGTCCTAGTGCGGCGGTCCATGCGGCCGGACGGGGCCGCGCCGGGCCGGCCCGGGCGGTCGGCACTGCCCGCCATCGCCCTTGCGCGGCGCCGCGGCCCAGGCCATGTCTCTGCCATGACGCATCGCCCCCCGTCCCGCGCGCGGCGCGGCACCGCCAGCCGCGGGCATGTGCTTGGAGTGCTGGCCGCCGCCGCGCTCGGCCTCGCCGCCACCGCCTTCGGTCTTGCCCCGAACCTCGCCGCCGCGCAGCCCGCCCCTGCCGCGTCCCCTGCCGAGCCCCCCGGGGCCCGCGCCGCGGCGCCCTTGTCCGACCGCGATCGTGCCGACCTGGTGCGCCTTGAAGCCTATCTGAACGCGATCACCACGCTTCAGGCGCGCTTCGTGCAGGTGTCCTCGAACGGCTATGTCGCCTCGGGGCGGCTGTGGATGCAGCGGCCCGGCCGCATGCGTTTCGAATACGACCCGCCAAGCCCGATCCTGCTGGTGGCCGATGGCACCTTCGTCATCTACCACGATCGCGAACTCGGCCAGACCAGCCATGTCCCGCTGGGTGCAACGCCGCTCGGCATATTGCTGCGCGAGCGCGTGCAGCTTTCCGGCGACGTGGGGGTGGAGCGGGTGCAGCGCGGCCAGGGCCAGCTCCAGGTGACGCTGAGCCGCACGAGCGAGCCGGGCTCGGGAACCCTGACCCTGATGCTCACCGACAACCCGCTCGAGCTGCGGCAATGGTCGGTGGTCGACGCGCAAGGCGTGGAGGTGCGCGTGACCCTGCAAGGGGCCGAGCGCGGCGCGCGGCTTGATCCCGCCTTGTTCCGCTTCGCCATCATCCCCGGCGACGAGCCGCGCCAGCGCGACCGGCCCTGACCCCGCCCAGACCCGGCCCCTGGCGCGTCCTTGACCCGGCTCGGCCGCGGCGTCACCGCCAGGACCCCAGTCCCCCGGCGCCATCCTTTGTTCACAATTCCGCTTTTTCATGTCGCTGGGGCGCTTTATTCTTGCGCCATCAGGGGACAGCCGGAACTGTGGCAATAGCGATGGTCCGTCCACTCGTTGGTATCTCGTGCTGCCAGAAGGCGTTCGGCGCGTGGAACATGATCAACCACGCGGCGTCCGATACCTATGTGCGCTGCGTCGACGTGGTGATGGGCGGGCTGCCGGTACTGATCCCGGCGCTCGGCGATCGCTGCGACGTGCAGGCCTATCTCGATCTCGTCGATGGCGTGCTGCTGACCGGCAGCCGCTCGAACGTCGAGCCTGCCCAGTATGCCGGCCCCGACGCCGAACCGGCGCTGCCGCACGATCCGGCGCGCGATGCGGTGACGCTGCCGCTGGCGCGCATGGCAGTGGCGCAGGGCGTGCCGCTGCTCGCCATCTGCCGCGGCATGCAGGAATTGAACGTGGCACTCGGCGGCACGCTCGATCCGCGCATCCAGGACCTGCCCGGCCGGTTCGATCACTCCTCTGCCTCGGACCAGTCCAACATCCTGCTGCGGACCGCGAAGGCGCATACCGTGGCGCTCGATCCCGGTGGTGTCTTCGCCGGCATGGCCGGGCGCAGCACGGTGGCGGTGAACTCGCTGCACAACCAGGGGCTGGCGCGGCTGGCGCCCGGCATGATCGTCGAGGGCCGCGCCCCCGACGGGACGATCGAGGCCGTGCGCATCGATGGCGCGCCGGGCTTCGTGCTCGGCGTGCAGTGGCATCCCGAACATGACGCCGAGACCGACCCCTTCGCGCGCGCGCTGTTCACCGCCTTCGGCGACGCTTGCCGGGCGCGCGCCGCGCGTCGCGCGCAACGGGTTGTGCCGCTGGCCGACGCCGCCGACTGAAGCCGCCCTGCCTGCACGTCATCACCGAGCACGCCACAAGGGCGCCGCCGGGGCGTCTGCACGCATGACGTGCAAAAGACTCTTTCCGGTTGCAATCTGCAAACGGGGAAGTAATATATGAACAGCCGGCCCCGCCTAGGGCGCCGGACAACCCGCGAGGATAGTTTCCCCTGCTGATCCTTGCGGAATTCCGTACGGAAAACGTAAGCGCCCGGCTACCCCCCTAGCCGGGCGCTTTTTTTCATTGATACCAGTCCCAAAATTGCGCTGCCGCTCGATTCATCGATTTCATCTTCTGGTCTTAGCTATTGGCGGTATTCTTTTGCAGGATTGTTGGAATTCGGTTCTGGCACCTGTTCCGGCCGGCGCGCGCGCCCTTGGGTTGGAACCGACGCCTTGCCGTATCGTTACCACTAATGCGGGTGGCTGCCCGCCCCGCACGACCCCCGGGCGGGCGCCACCATGGCGGACAGGTAGGTCCCGGACCGGCAACGGACAGGAACCACACCGATGCAGCAGCTCTCGATCGCTTTCTACTTCGCCAGCGATGCCAGCGCCGATACCTGGCGCGCCAACCTCTCGCATGCCCGCGACACGTTGCAGACCCACGGCTACATCATCGGCCACGACCCCGCGCCCCCGAACATGGCGCCGACGCGGATCGGCCTGCGCGGACCGCTTTGTCCCACCTCGCGCCCGGACGATCCCGTTGTCGGCACCACGCGCGGCCAGATGGAGACGGTGCGGCAAGTGCGCGGGAACGAACTCGCGATCCTGTTCGTCTCCGAGGTGCAGCCGCCGCTGGTGCTGCCGGGGCTGAGCCGCAGGATCGAGGGGCGCAGCTTCAACACGCCGGCCACGCGCTACCCGATCGCGCGGCCCGCGAGCGGCGGCGGCAACTGGCCGCCCTTCCTGGCGGTCGCGGCCAATGTCTCGCCGGCGGTGATGCTGCACGAGCTCCTGCACTGCGCCGGCTGCACGCATGAAGACGCGCTCGGCGACCGGCAGAACATCATGGCCGATGGCTGGGCGCCCTCCGACCCGCCGCGCACGCGGCTGAACGATCTTGAACTGAGCAAGCTGACGCGCGCCTTCTTCGTGCAGACGATCTAGGGCAGCGTCCGATCTGGTGGAACCGCAGCGCGGTTCCACCAGATCGGGCTAAGCTGCTCGCAAACCCTAAGTTTCTCGGGCCCGACATCCGTTCGGCGGATCGAAGCCGAACGGAACGTGCCCTGGCGGCTGCGCGGTGCGTGGACGGATGTGCCGAGGCGCGCGGGCGGCCCGGCGCCCGGCCTAGGAATCGCCCTCCGGCGCCGCTAGGATGCGCGCCCTCCGTTCCCCGGTCCCGTCACGGCGACCGCTCCACCCGCAGGAACCCGCCCCGATGCCCGATTACGTGATCGCGCCCCCGCCGCAGGCCGCCGTTGCCGTTGCCGGCACCGATGCCCTGTTCCCAGTCCGGCGCGTCTATTGCGTCGGGCGCAACTATGCCGAACATGCGCGCGAGATGGGCGCCGACCCGACGCGCGAGGACCCGTTCTTCTTCTCCAAGCCCGCCGATGCGCTGGTGGCCTGCGCGCCCGGCCAGAACGGCGTCTCGCCCTATCCGCCGGGCTCGAAGAGCGTCCATCACGAGATGGAGCTGGTGGTCGCCATCGGCAAAGGCGGGGCCGACATCCCGGCCGAGCGCGCGCTCGAGCATGTGTTCGGCTATGCGCCCGGTCTCGACCTCACCCGCCGCGACCTGCAGGGCGAGGCGAAGAAGAAGGGCCAGCCCTGGGAGATGGGCAAGGGCTTCGACAAGTCCGCCCCGATCGGCCGGATCGTGCCGGCAGCAGAGATCGGCCATCCGGCCAAGGGCACGATCTCGCTCAAGGTCAATGGCGAGACGCGGCAGAAATCCGATCTCTCGCAGATGATCTGGAACGTGCCGGAGACGATCGCCTTCCTCTCGCGCCTGGTCGCCTTGGCGCCGGGCGACCTGATCTTCACCGGCACGCCCGAGGGGGTCGCCGCGGTGGTGAAGGGCGACAGGCTCGAAGGCCATATCGATGGCGTCGGCGACCTTCAGGTGACGATCGGCTGAACCCGCCTTCCCGGACGCTCGTCTCGGCCCCGCCCGCGCAGGCCGCCGGCGGGGCCGGTCGCCTTGCCGGCCGCGCGCCCCCTTGCGCGCGGGCGCAGGCCGGGCAAGGCTTCGCGCCCGACCTTCCTTCCCCGCGAACCGGAGATCGCCGCATGGCCGCGCTGATGTTCCCCGCCACCCCGCCCGTCACCCTTGCCGTGGCCGGCAGCGATGCCCGCATCCCGGTGCACCGGGTCTATTGCGCCGGGCAGAACTATGTCGCCCATGCGCGCGAGATGGGCGGCGATCCCGACAAGCAGGAGCTGTTCTTCTTCGACAAGCCGGCCGACAGCGTGGTGCCGGTGCCGAATGGCGGCTGCGCCGTGCCCTATCCGATCGGCACCGAGGCGCTGAGCCAGGAGATCGAGCTCGTGCTCGTGATCGGCAAGGAAGGCGAGAACATCGCCGAGGCGCAGGCGCTCGACCACATCTTCGGCTACGCCGCCGCGATCGACCTGACGCGCCGCGACATCCAGAGCCGGCTCAAGAAGATGAGCCTCGCCTACGACATGGCCAAGGCGTTCGACAATTGCGCCCCGGTGGCCGAGATCCAGCCCGCCGCGCGCATCGGCCACCCGAGCAGGGGCCGCATCTGGATCGCCGTCAACGGCAAGATCCTCCAGGACAGCGACATCTCCGACCTGATCTACAGCGTGCCCAGGATCGTGGCCAAGCTCTCCTCCTATGTGCGGCTGCGACCGGGCGACGTGGTCTATACCGGCACGCCCTCGGGCATCGGCGTGATCAAGCGCGGCGATGTGCTGGAAGGCGGCGTGGACGGCGTCGGCACGATCAAGATCACGATATCCTAGGCGGCACGCACCGCCGGCGCTGGGCCGGCGCCGCTAGTTGAAGTCGGCGCCGGTGGGGGCGCGCGCGGCCTTGCCGTTGCCGCCATTGCGCCGGCGCAGCATGCGCCCCACCTCGCGCAGGTCGAAGCCGCCGAGCGCCTGCCCGGCCAGCCCATAGGCCGCCCCGCCGCCCGCCACCAGCCCGGCGAGCGCGACCCACCGCACGCCGCGATCGTCGAGCAGGGGCGCGAGCAGATGGGCACCGCCCACCAGCAGGCCCGCCATGATCGCGCTCGCCGCCAGCATGCGCGGGGCGCGCCGGGCCAGGCGCGCATCGACGCCAAGCCCGCCCAGCGCATGCAGCTTCCAGGCAAGCAGCGCGACATTGGCCCAGGCCGCCAGCATGGTGGACATGGCCACGCCGACATGGGCGAAGGGGCCATAGACCGCCAGCGACAGGTTGAACAGCAGGTTCAGCACGACGGCGATGATGGCGATCCTCACCGGCGTTGCCGTATCGCCGCGCGCGAAGAAGCCCGGCGCCAGCGCCTTGATCAGCACGAAGGCCGGCAGCCCGACGGCATAGGCCATCAGCGCCGCCGCGGTGGCGCCGGCCGCCTCCGGCCCGAAGGCGCCGCGCTCGAACAGCACAGCGACGATCGGCCCGGCGATCGCCAGAAGCGCGGCGGCGGCCGGCAATGTCAGGAACAGCGAGAACTCGATCGCGCGGTTCTGCGAATCCGCTGCTGCCGGCCCGTCGCCGCTGCGGATCTGGCGCGCGAGCGTGGGCAGAAGCGCGGTGCCCACCGCCGCGCCGATCACGCCGAGCGGAAGCTGCGCGATGCGGTCGGCATAGTAGAGGACGCTCACCGATCCGCTCGGCAGCAGCGAGGCGATGATCACGTCGATCATCAGGTTCACCTGCGTCACGCCGGCGCCGACCGCGCCCGGCGCCATGCGCACGAGCAGGAGGCGCAGCTCGGGCGAGAAGCGCGGCGCCGGCAGCCGCAGCGCGAAGCCCGCCCGCGCGCTCGCCGCCGCTAGCCAGGCGAACTGCGCGATGCCGGCCGCCGCCACGCCCCAGGCGAGCGCATGCCCGCCGGTCGCGACATGGGGCGTGAGCCACAGCAGGCCCGCGATCAGGCAGAGGTTGAACAGGATCGGCGTGCCCGCCGCCGCCGCGTAGCGATCCAGGCTGTTGAGCACGCCGGACAGGAGTGCTGCCAAGGACACCAGCATCAGATAGGGGAAGGTGATGCGCGTCAGCTCCACCGTCAGCGCGAACTGCGCCGGATCGGCGGCGAAGCCCGGCGCGAGGACGCGCATCAGCGCCGGCATGAACAGGATCGCGGCGAGGGTCAGAGCGGCCAGGATGGACAGCAGCGCCGCCAGCGACTGCTCGGCGAAGGCGCGCGCGGCCTCGCGCCCCTCGGCGGCGAGCTTGCCCGCGAACAGCGGCACGAAGGCGGCGTTGAAGGCGCCTTCGCCGAACAGGCGGCGGAAGAAGTTGGGCAGCTTGAGTGCGACGAAGAATGCATCGGCGACGGGGCCCGCGCCGAGGCGCGAGGCGATCAGGATATCGCGGACGAAGCCAAGCACGCGGCTTGCCATCGTCCAGATGCCGATTGTCACGATGCCGCGCAGCATGGCGCCTTGTAGGCCCTCGCCCCCGCGTCGGGGAAGGGGCGATCGCGCGCGACGCGACCGCCCTTGCTATTCCGCCTCGCTACTCCGCCTCGGGCCTGGTGCGGCGCATCGCCTTCACCCCGGCACGATGGGCCTTGCCTTCGAGCCGCCGCTCCTTCGAGGCGCGCGTCGGCCGCGTCGGGCGGCGCGTCCGCGGCACGATGCAGGCCTGGCGGATCAGCGCGACCAGCCTCTCCAGCGCCTCGGCGCGGTTGCGCTCTTGCGAGCGGTGCGTCTGCGCGGTGATCACCAGCACGCCGGCGCGCGTCATGCGCTTGCCGGCGAGCGCAACCAGGCGGGCGCGCACATCCTCGGGCAGCGAAGGCGAGCGTGCCGCATCGAAACGGAGCTGCACCGCCGTTTCCACCTTGTTGACGTTCTGCCCGCCGGGGCCGGAGGCGCGCAGGAACCGCTCCTCGATCTCGGCGGTATCGAGGCTGACGCGGCCATTGATGCGGATGCGGCGCTCGGGTGCGGGCGCGGGGGTGGTGGTGGCGGGCGCGTCGCTCACGGCGCGGGCCGGTCAGCCGCGCGCGGCCAGGCGGCGGCGGCGGGCGCGCGCGCTGGCCGGGGCGGGTGCGGGGGCCGCCGGGCTGCCGGCATCCGGCGCGGCCAGCGCCTCCAGCAGGGCGGCGCGCAGATCGGCGAGCTTCTTCTCGTTCTCGACGCGCAGGCCGAACACGTCCTTGACGTAGAACACGTCCACCGCGCGCACGCCATATGTGCTCACATGTGCCGAGGCGATCTGCAGGCCGAGCCGCGTGATCGCGGCGGTGACGTCGTGCAGAAGGCCCGGCCGGTCGCGCCCGTTGACCTCGATCACCGTATGGGTGGCGGAGGCGTGGTTGTCGATCACCACGCGCGGCGGCACCGTGATCGCGCGCATGCGCGAGGGGGTGCGGCTGATCTTGCGGATCTCCTCGGCCACCTTGAGCCGGCCCGACAGCGTCTGCTCGATCGCTGCCGACAGGCGCGCGAGCCGCGACGGCGCATCCAGCGGCCCGCCGGTCGCGTCCTGCACCCAGAAGGTATCGAGCGCCATGCCGTTGGTCATGGTGAAGATGCGCGCATCGACGATCGAGGCGCCCGCCACCGCCAGCGCGCCGGCGATGCGCGAGAACAGGCCCGGATGGTCGGCGGTATAGACCGTGACCTCGGTCACGCCGCGGGCGGGAAAGACCTGCGTCTCGACCATCAGCTTGCTGCCGATCGCCTCGGCCTCGTGCCAGAGGCGGGCATGGCGGACATGGGTCGGCACGTCGAAGGCGAGCCAGTAGGAGGGATAGCCGAGGCCAAGGAAGGCGTCGCGCTGTGCCGCAGGCCAGTCCGACAGGGCGGCGGCGACGCCCTCCTTGGCGCGGGCCACGCGCTGGTCGCGCTCGCCGATATTGAGGCCGCCGGCCAGCACCTCGCCCACGCGCCAGTAGAGCTCGCGCAGGAGTGTGGCTTTCCACGCGTTCCATACCTTGGCGGATACGGCGCGCATGTCGGCCACGGTCATGATCAGCAGGAGGCGCAGCCGCTCCGGGCTTTGCACCAGCTCGGCCAGGTCGATGATGGTCTTGGGATCGTCGATGTCGCGCTTGAAGGCGGTCTGGCTGAGCGCGAGATGGTTCATCACCAGCCAGGAGGCGGTCTCGGTCTCCTCGGCGGTGAGGCCGAGCCGGGGGCCGAGCTCCATCGTCAGCCCCGCGCCCAGCTCGGAATGGTCGCCGCCGCGGCCCTTGCAGATGTCGTGCAGCAGCATCGCGGCGTAGAGGGCGCGGCGCGAGGGCTGGCCCAGCTTCCCGATCAGGGCGGAGGCCACCGGCGCGATCTCGGCCAGCACGCCGGTCTCGAGCCCGTTCAGGATGCCGATCGCCTCGATCGTGTGCTCGTCCACCGTGTAGATATGGTAGGTGTCGAACTGCATCAGCCCGATGATGCGCGCCCAGTCGGGCAGGAGCCGGCCGAGGATGCCGGTCTCGTTCATCAGGCGCAGCCAGCGGGCGCCGTCCTGTCCGCCGGCCAGGAGGTCGAGCAGGATCGCACTCGCCTCAGCCGTGCCGCGCAGCGCCTGGACATGGCGGTTGGCGCGGATCAGCGCGCCGAGGGTGAGCGGGTGGATCTCCTGGCGGGTGTCGCGCGCCGCGCGCAGGAGCGCGAGCAGCAGGATCGGCTCGGCCGCGAAACTGCGCCCCGGTGCGAGCACGATCTTGCCGCCCTCCAGCGCGAAGCCCTGCTCGGCGAGCGCCGGGCTGGCCGCGGCCTCGATCGCCGGGCGGCCCTTGGCCTTGGCCTCGATCGCGGGTTCGAGCAGCATCGCCAGCCGGCGCACTTCGCGCGCGTTCAGGAAGTAGTGCTTCATGAAGCGCTCGACGCCGGCCTGCTCGCCATGGCGCGTATAGCCGAGCCGCGCGGCCAGCACCGGCTGCATGTCGAAGGTCAGCCGTTCCTCGGCGCGGCCGGCGATGTCGTGCAGGGCGAAGCGCACCGACCAGAAGAAATCGAGCGTGCGCATGAGGTTGCGCAGTTCGGCCTCGGTCAGCAGCCCGGCCGGCACGAGGTCGGCGAAGCGCTCGGCGCCGATGACGAAGCGCGCCATCCAGAACAGGGTCTGGAGGTCGCGCAGGCCGCCCTTGCCTTCCTTCAGGTTGGGCTCGAGCAGGTAGGCGGAATCGCCGAAGCGGCGGTGGCGCGCCGCGCGTTCGGCCTGCTTGGCCGCGAGGAAAGCGAGCGCCGAATCGCGCCGCGCCGTGGCCTGGAAGCGGCGCGTCATCTCGGCGAACAAGGCGCGCTCGCCCACGATCAGGCGCGCATCGAGGTGGCTCGTGCGCACGGTCCAGTCGGCGCGGCTCTGCGTGATGCACTCGGCCACGGTGCGCGTGGCATGCCCGACCTTGAGGCCAAGGTCCCACAGGAAATAAAGCATGAACTCCACCACCGCATGGGTGCGCGGGCTGCGCGTGCGGGCGGTGAGGAACAACAGGTCTATGTCGGAGAAGGGGGCCAGCACTCGCCGCCCATAGCCGCCCGTGGCGATGATGGCCAGTTGCGGGGCGGGGGCGCGCTTTCGCGGGGCATGCTGCTGCATGGCGTAGCGGAACAGGGCGGCGATCAGCCCATCCATCGCCGCCGAGAGGCGCTCGGCCGCGCCAAGGCCATCGGTCTCGCCGGCATCGAAACCGCGCCGCACCTCGGTGCGGATGGCGGTGAGCGCGCGGCGGAACTGGGCAAGCGCGGCTTCGCGCGGCGGCAAGGGCGGGCCGGTGGCGGCGAAGTCCAGCTCCGCCAGGGCCGCTGCGATTGCGGGCGGCGCTGCCTCCGCCGCGCCTGCGGGGGTGGCGGCAGTCGGGTCGCGCACGGCTGGCACGGTCTGGAGCATGACGCTAATGTTATCCGCTTCTGCGGCACTGCAACAGGGGCGGTGCCGCGGCGTGGCGCCTATTCGCGACCCTTGTCCGCATCCGCCTTCAGCATCGCGCGCAGCCGGTAGAGAAGATCGAGCGCCGCGCGCGGAGTGAGGGTATCCGGGTCGGCCGCTGCCAGTTCGGCGGCGATGGTGGCATGGGCGGGCGGCGGCGGCGGCACGGGACCATCGGTGCCCTCCGCCTCGGTGCCGGTTGCGGCGGGTGTGGTGGCCGGCGGCGGCGGCGAGGGTGTCGCCTGGGCGAAGAGCGGCATCTCCTCGGCCAGCGGGTTGAGGCCGCCGGCCCTCGCCTCGATCGCGCCCAGCACCGCCTGGGCGCGCGCCAGCACCGCCTTGGGCAGCCCGGCCAGGCGCGCGACATGCACGCCATAGGAGCGGTCAGCCGCGCCGGGCCCCACCTCGTGCAGGAACACGATCTCGCCCTTCCACTCCTTCACCCGCATGGCGTGGCAGGACAGCCCCGGCAGGCGCGGCGCGAGGCGGGTGAGCTCGTGGAAGTGGGTGGCGAACAGGGCGCGGCAGCGATTGGCGTCGTGCAGCGCCTCCAGCACCGCCCAGGCGATCGCCAGCCCGTCGAATGTGGCGGTGCCGCGGCCGATCTCGTCCAGGATCACCAGGCTGCGCGGCCCGGCCTGGTTCAGGATCGCCGCCGTTTCCACCATCTCGACCATGAAGGTCGAACGGCCACGGGCGAGATCGTCGGCGGCGCCGACACGGCTGAACAGGCGATCGACGATGCCGATTTCGGCCGCCCGCGCCGGCACGTAGCTGCCGCTCTGCGCCAGGATGGCGATCAGCGCGTTCTGGCGCAGGAAGGTGCTCTTGCCAGCCATGTTGGGGCCGGTCAGCAGCCACAGGCGCTGGGCGGGCGAGAGGTCGCAATCATTGGCGACGAAGGCCGGGCCGTTGGCGGCGCGCAGCGCCGGCTCCACCACCGGGTGGCGCCCGCCCTCGATGCGGAAGGTGGCGCCGGGGCCGACGACGGGGCGGCACCAGCCCTCGGCGGCGGCCAGCTCGGCCAGCGCGGCGGCGACATCGATCGCGGCGAGAGCCTCGGCGGTGACAGCGATCGCCTCGGCACGTGCCAGCGCCTCGGCGGCGAGGTCGGCGAAGATCGCGCTTTCGAGCGCGAGCGCGGTCTCGGCTGCCTCGGCAATGCGGCTTTCCAGCGTGGCAAGCTCGGGTGTCGCGAAGCGCATCGTGCCGGCCATGGTCTGGCGGTGCACCAGCGGCAGGTCGGGCGGCGGGCTGGCGCGCAGCTTCTCGCCGGCGGCGGCAGGAAGCTCGATGAACCAGCCGAGCATGGCGTTGTGCTTGACCTTGAGCGAGGGCGCGCCGGCGCGGCGCGCATACTCGCCCTGGAGCCCGGCCACCACCTTGCGCGTCTCGTCGCGCAACGAGCGCGCGGCGTCGAGCTCGGCCGAGAAGCCGGCGGCGACGAAGCCGCCATCGCGCAGATGGAAGGGCAGTGCCTCGGCCAACGCGGCGCCGAGGCGCTCGGCGAAGCTGCCATGCTCGCCAAGGGCCGCGGCCATGGCGGCGATCGCCGGATTGCCGGCCGCGTGTGGGCCGAGCAGGGCACGCAGGGCGGCGGCGGCGGCGAGCCCGTCGCGCAGGGCGCCGAGATCGCGCGGGCCGCCGCGCCCGAGCGAGAGGCGGGAGAGGGCGCGCGCCATGTCGGGGGCGCGGCGCAGGATGGCGCGCGCCTCCGCGCGCAGCGCTTCCGTCTCGTGCAGCGCGTCGAGCGCGTCGAGCCGGCGCCCGATCGCCTCGGGGTCGGTCAGCGGTGCGCCGATGCGCTGTGCCAGCAGGCGCGCCCCGGCCGCCGTGACGGTGCGGTCGATCGCGCCGAGCAGGCTGCCCTCGCGCGTGCCGGAGAAGCTCGCCACCAGTTCGAGGTTGCGGCGCGTGGCAGCGTCGATCTCCATCGCCGCGCCGGCGCCCTGGCGTTCGAGGCGGGCAAGGCGCGGCTCCTTGCCGACCTGGGTCAGCACGACATAGTCGAGCAGCGCGCCGGCGGCCGTGACCTCGGGCTCGGTGAAGCTGCCGAAGGCATCGAGCGTGGCGATGCCGTAGGCGGTGGCCAGGCGCGCCTGGGCGGCGGCGGGGGCGAAGCGCGCCGGCGGCTGCACCACGAGGCGCGGGCGCCACTCGGCCCAGAGTTCGCGCAGGGCGGGTGCGGCGTGCAGCGCCTCGGGCAGCAGGATCTCGGCCGGATCGAGGCGGGCGAGCGCGGGGCCGAGCGAGCCGGCATCGTGCGGCGCCACGGCGAAGGCACCGGTGGAAAGGTCGAACCAGGCAAGCCCGAGCCCGCCGCGCGCATCGCGCGCCACTGCGGCGAGCCAATTGGCGCGCCAGGCATCGAGCAGAGCCTCCTCGGTGATGGTGCCGGGCGTGATGATGCGCGTCACCTCGCGCCGCACGATCGACTTGTAGCCGCGCTTCTTCGCCTCGGCCGGGTCCTCCATCTGCTCGCAGATCGCCACCCGGAAGCCCTTGCGGATCAGCCGGGCGAGATAGGATTCATGGCTGTGCGCCGGGACCCCGCACATCGGGATAGGCCGGCCCTGATGCTCCCCGCGCGTGGTGAGCGCGATGTCGAGCGCGGCGGCGGCGGCCTCGGCGTCGGCGAAGAACAGCTCGTAGAAATCGCCCATACGGAAGAACAGCAAGGCGTCCGCGTGCCGGGCCTTGGCCGCGAACCATTGCGCCAGCATGGGCGATGCACCCTCGGCGGTGGGCCAGGGGGCGCCGGCTGGCGTGGCGGCGGCTGTGTCCGGCGGTGCGGCGGGCGGCATGGCGAGCGAACGTTATCACGCGCGCGCGGCGGTGGAAGCGGCCACGCGCCCTCTTTCCGCTGCGGGTGCGAAGCAGCCCGCTTCCGGCGACGCTCGTGCTGGGCCATGATGGCCGCCAGGGACACGGGCGAAAGGGGGTGGCAGGCGAAGCGCCGCCACCCCTTCCATGTGCGGAGGAGAGGGGCAATGGAAGGCATGCCGCGCGGCAACGGCTCGCGCATCACGGCCGAGGAAGCGCTGGCGCTGCACGCCGCCTATCCCCACGGCAAGCTTGAGATCCGCATCACCAAGCCGCTGACCACCCAACGCGACCTGAGCCTCGCCTACTCGCCCGGCGTGGCCGAGCCCTGCCTGCATATCCACAAGGACCCCTCGCTCGCCTACGACTACACGACCAAGGGCAACATGGTGGCGGTGGTGTCGAACGGCACCGCCGTGCTGGGCCTCGGCAATCTCGGCGCGCTCGCCGGCAAGCCGGTGATGGAAGGCAAGGTGGCGCTGTTCAAGCGCTTCGCCGATGTGGACGGGATCGACCTCTGCCTCGATACCGAGGATGTGGACGCGATCGTGAACTGCGTTCGCTATCTCGGCCCGAGCTTCGGCGGCATCAACCTCGAGGACATCAAGGCGCCGGAGTGCTTCATCATCGAGCAGCGGCTGCGCGAGCTGATGGACATCCCCGTGTTCCACGACGACCAGCACGGCACGGCGATCGTTGCCACCGCCGGGCTGATCAATGCGCTGCACCTGACCGGTCGCGACATCAAGGCCACGCGGCTGGTGGTGAACGGCGCCGGGGCGGCGGCGATCGCCTGTGTCGAGCTGCTCAAGGCGATGGGCATGCCGGCCGGGAACGTGATCCTGTGCGACACCAAGGGCGTCGTCTATGCCGGGCGCAAGGACGGCATGAACCAGTGGAAAAGCGCCCATGCGGTGGAAACCAAGGCGCGCACGCTGGTGGAGGCGATGGAAGGCGCGGACGTGTTCTTCGGCCTTTCCGTCAAGGGTGCGGTCACCAAGGCGATGGTGCGCAGCATGGCCGCCAACCCGGTCATCTTCGCCATGGCCAACCCGGACCCCGAGATCACGCCCGAGGAGGTGAATGAGGCGCGCGGCGATGCCATCGTCGCCACCGGCCGCTCGGACTATGCGAACCAGATCAACAACGTGCTCGGCTTCCCCTACATCTTCCGCGGCGCGCTCGATGTGCGCGCGCGCACCATCAACGAAGCGATGAAGATCGCCGCCGCCGAGGCGCTGGCGGCGCTGGCGCGCGAGGACGTGCCGGACGAGGTCGCCGCCGCGGTGGCCGGGCGCAAGCTGCAATATGGCCGCGACTACATCATCCCCACCCCCTTCGATCCGCGCCTGATGTCCTCGGTGCCGCCGGCGGTGGCGCGCGCGGCGATGGAGAGCGGCGTCGCGCGCAAGCCGATCGGCGATTTCCGCCGCTATGCGCGCGAGCTGGCCGCACGGCTCGATCCGACCGGGGGCGCGCTCGATGCGATCTTCGAGGGCGTGAAGGCGCAGCCCCGCCGCGTCGTCTTCGCCGAGGGCGAGGAGGAGAAAACCGTCCGCGCGGCGGTGGCCTTCCGCAATGCCGGCTTCGGCACCCCGGTTCTGATCGGCCGCGAGGAGCGCGTGCAGGCGACCCTGAGCGCGCTCGGCCTTGGCGGCGCGGACGGGATCGAGATCCAGAATGCGCGCCTGTCGGACCAGAACCGGAAATACGCCGAGTTCCTGTACGGCAAGCTCCAGCGCCAGGGCCATCTCGCGCGCGACTGCCAGCGCATGGTCAATCAGGACCGTAACGTCTTCGCCGCCTGCATGGTGGCGACCGGTGATGCGGACGCGCTGATCACCGGCACGACGCGCAGCTACGCCACCGCGCTCGAGGACGTGACCAAGGTGATCGAGCCGCGCACTGGCGCGATCCTGTTCGGGCTGACCCTCCTGATCTCCACCACGCGCACGCTGTTCGTGGCCGACACGGCGGTGAACGAGCTGCCCACGGCCGAGGAAACGGCGGCGATCGCCATCGCCGCCGCAGCCGAGGCGCGCCGGCTCGGCCACGAGCCGCGGGTGGCGCTGCTCTCCTTCTCGACCTTCGGCCAGCCCTGGCGCGAGAAGGCGCGCACCATGCGCGAGGCGGTGCGCATCCTCGATGCCCGGCGCGTCGATTTCGAGTATGATGGCGAGATGGCCGCCGATGTCGCGCTCAATCCCAGCCTGCGCGCGCTCTATCCCTTCTGCCGCCTGTCGGGGCCGGCCAATGTGCTGGTGATGCCGGGCCTGCACTCGGCGCATATCCTGACCCATGTCGTGCCCGAGCTCGGCGATGCGCGCGCCTTCGGTCCGCTCCTGGTCGGCATGTCGAAGCCGGTGCAGATCGTGCCGCTCGACGCGCCGGTCTCGGCGGTGGTGGAGATCGCGGCCATGGCCGCGCACGAGGCCGGGCGCCGCTAGAGCAGCGTCCGATCTGGTGGAACGGAAGCGCGGTTCCACCAGATCGGACTAAGCTGCTCGCAAACCATACGTTTCTCGGGCACGACTTCCGTTCGGCTGATCCAGCGCGCACGGAACGTGCCCTGGGCCCGGGCGGCGCCATGGTTGCGCGAACGCCGCGCGCATATCACCACATATGACCCGCTGGTCCTGCCGCCGCGCCTCAGGCTCCGCGCGCGGGGCGAAGCAGGCCGGCCACGCACGCCCCTTCCGGGATGCGGGTGAAGCCCGGGCTGCGCGCCGTGGCATGGATCACGCGCGGGGCGAGGTCGGCGCGGTCGCGGAACAGGAACACGTCGAGGAAGCAGTCGCGCCCGCGATAGAGCCAGGCTTGGCCCTCGCCCTCGCTGCGGCGGCTTTCGGGGGCGCCGAACAAGCCCTCGATCACCGGGCCGGGCTGGCCCAGCAGCTGGCGCACATCGGACAGCCCGCCCGCCGGGATGCGCACCGGCATGCCTTCGGGGCGCGTGCCCACCGGACCCGCCGAAGCGCCTCCGGCGGCGAAGGCCGTGGTGGTGGCAAGCGTTCCTGCCTCGATGCCCACCTCGGCGGTCGCGCTGGAAGCGGAGGTGGCGGCAAGCTCGCGTTCGCGCTCGGCCACGGCGTTGCGCAGCCAAGGCAGCGCGCCCGAGGCGTTCAGCGCGTCGAGCGAGCTCTGCGCGTCGCGCAACGCCTGGTCGAGGGCGAGCTGGATCTGCTCTGGCCCCGCGGGGCGGCCAGCGCAAGCGGACATGGACAGGGATGCCAGCAAGGCAAGGGCCGCACGGCGACCATTTGCCTGCATGATCCATGTCCCTCCGCGTGCCGATGGCGTCCCTGGGTGGCCCGGATGCCCGTCAATCGGCGCCGGTGCCGCTGGCCGGGCCGGAGGCCGCGGCGCGCGGCGGCTCGGCCGGCAGCATCTCGATGCGCCCGCTGATCTGCCCGCCCTCCTCGACCGAGAGGCGGCGGCAGCGCACGGCGCCCGAGATGCGGCCGCTGCTGCGCACCATCAGCGTGTTGCGGCAGGTCATGGTGCCGTCGAAGGCGCCGGAGATGTCGGCATCGTCGATCTCGACCTCGCCCTTGAACACGCCGGTGGCGGCGATCGACACTTCGAGCGCGTTGTTCAGCGTCGCCTCGACCGTGCCTTCCACAACCAGCCGCTCGCAATCGGTGATGGTGCCTTGCAGCGTGATGCCGCGGCCGACCACCAGCATGCGCCGTTCGGCCGGCAGCGTGGCGCCGGCGGGACGGGCGGGGGCGGCGGCCATCGCCGCGGCGGCGGGCGCGGCGGGGCGGAAGCTCGCGGGCGCGGCAGAGGCGGGCGGGGCGGCAGGCGGCATCGTGGTCTCCCGGAAGGGGGGTTGGGCCATCTTGGAGGCGGCAGCGGCAGCGGCGGCCGGCACGGCCGGGCGCGGCGGCAGCCCGAGCGGCGGCTCGTTGGCGATGTCCGCCGGGACGGGCGGCGGCCTCACCTCGGCCTTGCGGTTGCGATTGAACACGGGGGCATGTCCTTCAGCGCTACTGGGTGATCCGTCGGGGCTGGCAACGCCAACCATGCCACGGTGTGCGACTCGGCCACCCGTGGGCTCGGGGCGGGCATCATACACCCCGGGCAGGGGCCTGCAACGCGCCCCGGCATGCCTCCTTTGGGGCAAGGTTGTGACAAGGCTGGTCACGGTTGCGGGCTGCCTCCGGGCGCGCGGCGCGGTTGCGTGTCCGCTTGCGCGCCACCCCGCCCGGCGCCTTGTGAAGCCATCCCGGGATCGCCATACTCCGCGCCCATCCGTGACACCCCCCCCGGCACTTTCCACGAGGTTCCCGTGACCGCTTCCGTCCGCCACGAACTGCTCGGCATCGGCAACGCCATCGTCGATGTGCTGGCCCGCTGCGACGACGCCTTCCTCGCGCGCGAGGGGTTGGCCAAGGGCATGATGACGCTGATCGACACGCCGACGGCCGACCGACTTTACGGTCGCATGGGGCCGGGGGTGGAGGTGTCGGGCGGCTCGGCGGCGAACACGATGGCGGCCTTCGCCTCCTGCGGCGGGGCGGGCGCCTTCATCGGCAAGGTGCGCGACGACCAGCTGGGCCAGGTGTTCCGCCACGACATCCGTGCCGCCGGCATTGCCTACGATACGCCCCCGGCGGTGGACGGCCCGCCCACCGCGCGCTGCCTTATCCTGGTCACGCCCGATGCGCAGCGCACGATGCAGACCTTTCTCGGCGCCTGCGTCAATCTCGGCCCCGAGGATATCGAGCACGAGACCGTGGCCGGCGCCGCCGTGACCTACCTGGAGGGCTATCTGTTCGATCCACCGCGCGCCAAGGAGGCCTTCCGCGCCGCCGCGCGCGTGGCGCATGGCGCGGGCCGGCTGGTGTCGCTGTCGCTGTCCGATCCCTTCTGTGTCAACCGCCACCGCGACGATTTCCGCGCCCTGGTCCGCGACGAGGTGGACGTGCTGTTCGCCAACGAGCACGAGATCATGGCGCTCTACGAGGCGGCCGATTTCGACACGGCGATGCAGGCGGTGCGCGCGGAAACGCGCATTGCCTGCCTGACGCGCAGCGAGAAGGGCAGCGTCATCGTCGCCGATGGCGAGGTGCATGTGATCGACGCCGTGCGCACCAGCGTGGTTGACACCACCGGTGCGGGCGATGCCTATGCCGCCGGATTCCTGTTCGGGCTGACGCGCGGCTGGCCGCTCGCGCGCTGCGGGCGCGCGGGCGCGATCGCGGCCGGCGAGGCGATCAGCCATTTCGGTGCGCGTCCGGCCGTGCCGCTGGCCCCGCTGGTCGCCGCCGCCTGAATTCAGGCCACGGCCTGCGGCACCACTGGCGAGTGCGGCCCGTCGGAAACGATCCGCCCATCGACCAGATGCACGCGCCGCCCCGCCCGCGCGGCAAGATCGAGATCGTGCGTGACGACGATGACGCTGCGGCCATGCTCGCCCACGATGCGGGCGAAGACGTCGAACACGGTCGCGGCATTACGGGTATCGAGATTGCCGGTCGGCTCGTCGGCGAGCACGATCTCGGGATCGTTGGCGAGCGCGCGCGCCACCGCCACGCGCTGGCGCATCCCGCCGGAAAGCTGCTCGGGCAGCTTGCGCTCGGCATCCTGCAGGCCGAGCGAGGCCAGGATCGCGCGGGCGCGCTCGCGGATCTCGTCCTGCGGGTGACGGCCGAGCCGGCGCATCGGGATCATCACGTTCTCGAGCGTGGTGAACTCGGGCAGCAGGAAGTGGAACTGGAAGACGAAGCCGAGCCGCGCCAGCCGCAAGCGCGCCAGCGCCGGCGCGGAAAGCGCGCCGGTATCCTCGCCATCGATCAGCACCGCGCCCGCGCTCGGCCGGTCGAGCAGGCCGAGCAGATAGAGGAGCGAGGACTTACCCGAACCGGACGGGCCGGTGATCGCCACGAACTCGCCCGCGCCGACGGTCAGGTCGATATCCTCGACCAGCCGCACGGGCGGCGCACCGAAGCCCTCGCCGGGCAGGATGCGCGTGACGCCGCGCGCCTCGAGCAGCGGCGGCGCGCTCATGCCGCCCCGCGCACGATATCGACGGGGTTCAGGCGGGCGGCGCGCCGCGCCGGAAGGATCGAGGCGGCCGAGGCCGACACCAGCGCGAAGCCGCCGGCGAAGATGAAGGGCAGGGCCGAACGCGACATGATGAAGCCGCGCTGGCCGCGCAGCACCGGGTTGTTGAAGTCGAAGCGGATCGCCGCCAGCATCTCGATCAGCGCCCAGCCGAGCAGGCAGCCCAGCGCGGCGCCGATCGCGCCGACGACGAAGCCCTGCACCGAGAAGATGCGCGCGATGTCGCCCTCGGTGAAGCCGAGCGATTTCAGGATGGCGATGTCGCGCGTCTTCTCGTGCACCACGGTCGAGATGATGTTGTAGATGCCGAAGGCGGCCACCAGCAGGATCGCGCCGGTTACCGAATACATGATCGCGTTCTGGATGATGAACAGGCTGAGGATGTTGCTGTTCGTCTCCTCCCAGCTCTCGGTGCGGTAGCCGAAGCGCGCCTCGATCACGCGCGCCAGCGGCTCGGCCTGGGTGATGTCGGCCAGTCGGATGCGGATCGAATTCACCACGTTCGGGCGCTGCTGCAGGATCTGCACGGTCTTCAGCAGGGCATAGCCCTCGCCCTGGTCGAGCGCGGTCAGGCCGGTCGAGAACAGGCCCACCACCTTCATCGTCACGGCGACACCGCGCGGCGAGACGGCGGTGATGATGTCACCCACGCCCGCGCCCAGCCGGTCGGCCGCGCCGATGCCCAGGATCACGCCGTTGGCGGTGGCGCGCAGATCCTCGAGCCGGCCGGCGATCATGTCCTTCTCGATGTTGGTGACGCGCCGCTCGCGCTCGGGCTCGACGCCGACCAGCGCCACCGAATGGTCGCGCGCGCCATAGCGCAGGATCACCGGACCGCGCAGGGTCGGCGCAGCGGCGAGCCCCGGCACGGCCTCCAGCGCGGCCAGCTTGCCGCGGGCATCGCGGATGCCGCGGATCTCGTCGCGCGGCTTCACCCCGCGCACGGCCACCGCCCCCTCCGCGAAGGCGGCGACGGCAGGCTGCACGGCCGGCGTGCGGAACTCGTCCTTGATCACGATGTGCGGGGCGATGTCGATCACCTGGCTGACGAAATACTGCTGGAAGCCCTGCATCAGCGAGGCGACGGCGATGAAGAAGCCGACGCCGAGTGCCACGCCCATGATCGAGACGATCGACTGGCGCTTGCGCCGGCGCAACTGGCCGATCGCGATGTCGATGACCAGTGGCAGGGCCACGGTGCCCTCAGCGTCCCGTGGCGGGGGCGGGTGCGGCGGCGGCGTCCGTTGCGGCAGGAGTGCGCACGCGCACCGCCGCGCCATCGGCCAGCCCCGCCGGCGGGTTGGCGATCACCATCACGCCGGCGCCAATGCCCTCGCGCAGTTCGACCATCGCCGGGCCCTGCACGCCGAGCCGCACCGGCTGGCGCCGGGCGCGGCCCTGCTCGATCGTGAACACGGCGCCCTCGCGCACGGCACTGGCCGGCGCCAGCACGGCGCGCGCCTCCTCGCGCAGGACGATGTTGGTCTCGGTCGTCATGCCGATCAGCAGCGGCGTGGTGGGCGGCAGCGCGATGCGCACGCGATAGGTCTTCTGCACCGGATCGCCCTTGGGCGTGATCTGCTCGACCGTGCCTTCCAGAGTCTGGCCGGCGAAGGCATCCGCCTTGATCAGCGCGCGCTGGCCCGTGCGCACGCGCGGGATATCCTCCTCGTCCACATCCGCTGTGATGCGCAACGGCGAGGGCTCGCCGATCCAGAACAGGGCGGCGTTGGTATCGACGATCTCGCCCACTTCGCCGTCGCGGCGCAGCACGACGCCCGCCAGCGGCGCCTTGATGGTGAGATCCTCGAGCCGTCGCTGCGCGGCATGCAGCGCCGCCTCGGCCGCGCGGGCATCGGACTCGGCGCGGTCCTGCTGCGCCACCGAGACCGTGTCGCCGCGCCTGAGCGCGCGCGCGCGCGCCGCCTCTCCGGCGAGGAAGCCGGCCCGCACCTCCAGCTCGGCCAGCTCCGCCCGCGCGATGGCGTCATCCAGCCGGGCCAGCGGCTGGCCGGGCTGCACGCGCTGGCCCTCGGCGACGAAGAGCTGCGCCAGCCGTCCGCGCACCGCCGGCCCGACTCGGGCCCAGGTCACTGGCTCGACCGTGCCGGTGGCATAGACCGCCTCCACCGCCGGGCCGAGGCGGGTGGTGGCAAGCTCGACCAGCGGCGGGCGCGTGCGCCACCAATAGGCGCCGAACACGGCCAGAAGTACGGCAAGCAGCAGCAGCATGCGGAAAGCGTGGCGTCGCATGGATGCTATGCTAGCAGGAAGTTCGTGGCCATACGATGGTGAGAGCTTGCCGCCCGGCGCGCGGATTGCTAGAGCGGCGCAGCCCAACCAGGAAGCGGATGATGGTCCAGTTCACGCCGGAACGCAGGCTGCACGTGATCGTGCTCGGCAACGAGAAAGGCGGTTCCGGAAAATCCACCGCGGCGATGCACCTGATCGTCGGGCTGCTGCGCGACGGGTTGCGCGTGGGTGCGATCGACCTCGATGCGCGCCAGGCGACGCTGTCGGGCCATCTGCGCGCACGCGAGGAGTTCGCGCGCGGCCGGGGCGTGGCGCTCCCTCTGCCGCTGCATCTGGCCGTGCATCGCTCGGAAGCCGATTCGCGTCGCGAGGCCGAGGCCGACGAGCGCGCCCGCTTCGAGGCGGCGATGGCCGGCCTGCGCGCCTCCTGCGACGTCGCCGTGATCGACTGCCCGGGGGCGGACACCTATCTCTCGCGCCTCGGCCACAGCCATGCCGACACGCTGATCACGCCGATCAATGACAGCTTCCTCGACTTCGCCATGCTGGCGAAGGTCGATCCCGAGGACCGGCGCGTGATCTCGCCCTCGATCTACAGCGAGATGGTGTGGGAGGCGCGCAAGCAGCGCTTCCAGCGCGACCGCGGCCGGATCGACTGGATCGTCATGCGCAACCGGCTCGGCGCCACCGAGGCGCGCAACAAGCGCGATGTCGGCGCGACGCTGGACGCGCTCGCCAGGCGGATCGGCTTTCGCACCGTGAAGGGCTTCGGCGAGCGGGTGATCTTCCGCGAACTCTACCTCCAGGGGCTGACGCTGATGGACGTGAAGGAGGCGGGGCTTCCGATCGCCTTCAGCATGAGCCATGTCGCCGCGCGCGCCGAGGTGCGCACGCTGATCTCGGCGATCCGCCACGGCTTCGGCGCGGCGCAGGGGGAGGGCGCGGGCGAGGCCGAGCCGGAGGCAAGCAGCGCAGCGACCGGCAGGGCCTAGGGCTGGACCCGGTCACGCGCGGCCGGCCGCGGCAGAGGATGGCGGAACTGCGTCGATGGCATTGTCCCGGCCCCGACGCGCGGCGCCGGCCGCCATCGGGCGCGACAGGAAGTGCGCCTCCACTCACGATCAGACGTGCCCCCGCTGCGGCGGTCCGGCTCCCCCCCGCACCCGGAATCGTCGGACCGCCGGGCGGTCCTCGGGTGTCCTTGCGCGGGATTGGCTGCCGGATTGGCAGGCCGGACAGCGTTCAACTAGCATCCATCCCGGTGCGGCCGAAGCGGGGCAGGCGTGCGGCGCCGGAATGCACGCCGCAGGTACGCGGCGCGATCAGGGAGGGACACGGATGACGTTCAGCATCGCCGGCTTCTGCGGGCGCACGGGCGAGGTCGGCGTCGCGGTTGCGACCTTCTCGCTCGCCTGCGGTGCGCGCGCGCATGCCGCCGGCAGCCGCGGCGCGATCATGAGCCAGGGCTTCGCCAGCCCGCATCTCGGTGCGCTGGGCATCCACCTCTTGCGCGAGGAGGCGCTTTCCGCGCCCGAGGTGATGGACCGGCTGCGTGCCGCCGACCCCGATTTCGCCTGGCGCCAGATCAGCCTCGTGGACGGGGCCGGGCGCGTGCTCGGCCATACCGGCGCGCGCACCCGCCCCTGGTCCGGCCAGGCGGAGGGGCGGGATTGCGTCGCCTGCGGCAATGTCCTGCTCGGCGAGGCGGTGGTGCGCGCCATGGTGGCCGGGTTCGAGTCCGATCCCGGGGTGCCGCTCGCCGAACGCCTGCTGCGCGGCCTGGAAGGCGCGCGCGGCGCGGGCGGCCAGCAGGCGCCGGAGGGCCCGCTCCCCGAGCGCTCCGCCGCGCTCAAGGTCGCGGCGCCGGGCGAGCTGCACCTGTTGCGCGACCTGCGGGTCGATGCCTCGGACAGCGCCATCGTCGCGCTGCGCGGCCTCTACGAGGAGTTCGAGCGCTACGCCCCCTATTACGAGATGCGCTGGCGGCGGCCCGCGGAAACGTCCTCGCAGCGCGACTGGCAGCGCCGCCTTCAGGGCGGCGGTGCCTGAAGCGCCCGCGAGCCGCGTCCGGCCGCCCTCAGCCGCGCTCCTGCGGGATCTCCGTCTCGGCGGTGCGCTCGAACACGGCCCCGCCCGTCAGCACTTCCACCGCGCGGTCGGCCGCGTCCTGGAACGGTTCGAGCACCAGGCTCGCCCCATGCGCGCGCAAGAGCGTCGCATCCGCGCCGCCGTGCGAGGTGAGCACGATCGGTCCGGAGAAACCGGCCGCACGCACCGCCTGCAGGATCATCAGTCGCGCATCCTCCTGGCTCACGCCGGTCAGGTGCACCGGCACGGTCGAGACGACCCACCGTGCCGCGCCAAGCGGCAGGCCGGCCACGAACTCCGGATCGGTGGCATCGCCATAGACGGCATCGAGCCCCGCCTCGCGGCAGCGCCGCACCGCAAGCGGGTTGAAATCGACGCCCATCACCGCGACGCCCTGCTTGCGCAGCCGCATGGCGATGGCCGTGCCGAAGCGGCCGAGACCGAACAGCACGACATCGCAACTCGTCCGCCCGCCGGCCGGCACCACCGCGGTCTCGCGCGGGGTGTGGCGACGCTCGAACGGGCCGAGCAGCGGCTCGACCAACCTGTAGAGCTGGTGCGAATAGGTGATCATGTAGGTGGAGACCGCGATGGTGACCAGCCCGACCATGGTCACGAGACCGAGCGCATCGGCCCCGACATGGCCGATGCTCACCCCCATCGCCACGAAGATCAGCGAGAACTCGCTGATCTGCGCCACCGTCAGGCCGGCGAGGAAGCCGGTGCGCTTCCGGTAGCCCATCGCCCCCATGATGACGAGCACGATCAGCGGATTGCCGATCAGCACGAACAGCGAGAAGACGAGGGCACCGAGCAGGTGCGCGCCGAGCAGCCTGAGATCGAGCGCCGCGCCGAGCGCGATGAAGAAGAACAGCAGCAGGAAGTCGCGCAGCGGCGCAAGGCGCGCGGCAATGGTCTCGCGATAGGGTGTCGAGGCGAGAGAGATGCCGGCCAGGAGCCCCCCCACCTCCTTGCCGAGCCCGATGGCATCGCCGACCGCGGCGAACAGTGCCGCCTGGGCGATCGCGAACACGATCAGCAGCTCTGGCGCGCCGGCCAGCCTCTCGGTCAGCGGCGTTGCCGCGTAGCGCACGAACAGGATGACGCACAGCAGGAAGGCAAGCCCGGCCCCGACGGTCCGCAGGATGAGGCCGAGCCCGTCATCGCGCGGGCTGCCGATGCCGATCGCGGCCAGCACGATCATTGCCAGCACCACGACGAGATCCTGCACGATCAGGAAGCCGAGGGCGATCTGGCCGTGCAGCGAATCGATCTCGCGCTTGTCCGACAGCAGCTTGACGATGATGATCGTGCTCGAGAAGGTCAGCGCCACCGCGACATAGAGGCTGCTCACCGCGTCGAGGCCGAGGGCGAGGCCGATCAGGAAGCCGAAGACGGAGGTGAACACCACCTGGCCGAGGCCGGTCATCACGGACACGCCACCAAGCGAGCGAACCAGCTTGATGTCGAGCTTGATGCCCACAAGGAAAAGAAGAATGGCGATGCCGAGATGGGCGAGCAGGTCGATCTGCTCGTTCGAGCGGACGACGCCGAGAACGGAAGGGCCGGCGACCAGCCCGACGGCGATGAAGCTCACGATCAGTGGCTGGCGCAGCAGATGGCCGGCCAGGCCGATCGCCGCGGCCAGCGCCAGCAGCGCAGCCACCTCGCCGAAAGCGGAGCCCAGCAGCGCTTCCATCATGCGCTCTCGCTGCCGCCGGCGGCCGCCGGCGCGCTCATGCCGCGGCCCGCCGCGAGACGGGGGCGCCGATGCGCGCGCGCAGATACTTCTCGCCCTCGGCGATGAGCAGGAACGCGAAGCCGATGGCGATCACGACCATGCCGTCGGCCAGCGAGACCGGGCGGGACCCGAACACCGCCTGCATCGGCGGCAGATAGGTGAAGCCGAGCTGCAGCAGCACGATCGCGCCGACACCCGCAAGCACGGCAGGCGTGCCGATCACACCTTGGAGCGTCAGCGACGTGCCGTGCACATAGCGCACGCTGAACAGGTAGAAGATCTCCATCACGACGATGGTGTTCACCACCAGCGTGCGCGCCTCCTCGATCGGTGCGCCCCTCGCCTCGGCCCAGTAGAAGATGCCGAATGCGCCGGCCACGAACAGGAGAGAGACGAAGCAGATGCGCCAGGCCAGATCGGCATTCAGGATCGGCTCTGCGCGCGCGCGCGGAGGCCGCTTCATCGCGCCGGGCTCGGTCGGCTCGAAGGCAAGCGTCAGCCCCAGCGCCACCGCGGTCACCATGTTGATCCAGAGGATCTGCACCGGGGTGACCGGAAGCGCGAGGCCGAGCGCCAGCGCCGCCAGGATGGTCAGGGCTTCGCCGCCGTTGGTGGGCAGGGTCCAGCCGATGACCTTGACGATATTGTCATAGACCGTTCGTCCCTCGCGCACGGCGGCGACGATCGAGGCGAAATTGTCGTCGGCCAGCACCATCTCGGAGGCTTCCTTCGCCACCTCGGTGCCCTTCCTGCCCATGGCGATGCCGACATCGGCGCGCTTCAGGGCCGGCGCGTCGTTGACGCCGTCGCCGGTCATGGCGACCGCCAGCCCGTCGGCCTGGAGCGCCTGGACCAGCCGCAGCTTGTGCTCGGGCGAGGTGCGCGCGAACACGGCGGTCTTGCGCGCGGCCTCGCGCAGCCCGTCATTGTCAAGCGAGTCCAGAGTCATGCCGGTCCGCACCGCCGGCGCGTCGCCAAGCCCGAGCTGGCTTCCGATCTCGCGCGCCGTCACCGCATGGTCGCCGGTGATCATTACAACGCGGATGCCGGCGCGCTTGCACTCGGCCACCGCCTCCAGCGCCTCGGTACGCGGCGGATCGATGAAGCCGACGCAGCCGAGCAGCACCAGGCCGCCCTGGGCATCGGCGAACTCCAGGTCCTGCTGGCCGGGCCGCGCCGCCTTCGTTGCGAAGGCGAGAACGCGCTGGCCACGCGCGGCCAGCCGGTCTGCTGCCGCGTGCCACGCGCCGAGGTCGATCGGCCGGATGTCCTGTGCGCCGCGCTCGCTCGTGCACATCTCCAGGAGGCGTTCGGGCGCGCCCTTGACGACGATGAACGCCTCGCCATCATGGCTATGGTGCAAGGTCGCCATGAATCGATGCCGGGCATCGAATGGAATCTCGTCCGTGCGCGGCAGCTGCTTGCGCACGAGCGTGGGCTCGATCCCGGCCTTGCAGGCGAGCGCGACAAGCGCTCCTTCCATCGGATCGCCATCGACGATCCATTTGCCGTCCGCTTCGCGCAACTCGGCGTCGTTGCATAGCAGGCCCGCGCGCAACAACGCGTCCAGGGCGGCATCGGGGTCGTTGCCCCCGGGCATGCGGGCGTCGGCTGCCTTGGCATCGGCCGCCTCCGCCTCCGAGACGATGGCGCCGTGGGGCTCGTAGCCGACGCCAGAGACCCGGTAGGGACCGGCCGCCGTGACCACCGCGGTCGCGGTCATCTCGTTGCGGGTGAGGGTGCCGGTCTTGTCCGAGCAGATCACCGAGACCGCGCCCAGCGTCTCCACCGCCGGCAGGCGGCGAATGATGGCGTTGCGTCGTGCCATGCGCTGCACGCCGATTGCCAGCGTGATGGTCAGCACCGCGGGCAGGCCTTCCGGGATCGCGGCGACGGCCAGGCCGATCACGGCCATGAAGGCCTCGGTGAGCGGATAGTCCTGCACCAGCGTCGCGAACAGGAAGGCCAGCGCGGCAACGCCGAGAATGAACAGCGTGAGGTGACGAGCGAAGCGATCCATCTGCGCGAGCAGCGGTGTCCGGAGTTCCTGCACCGCGCCGAGCAGGGCGCTGATGCGGCCAAGCTCGGTGTGCGTGGCGGTCGCCACCACCACGCCCTGCGCCGTGCCCGTGGCGACGAAGGTTCCCGAGAAGGCGATCGAGGCGCGCTCACCGAGCGGCGCGGCCGCCGCCACCGGCGCGGTGGCCTTGTCCACCGGCACGGATTCACCGGTGAGGATGGCCTCGTCGATGCGCAGGGTCCGGCAGCGCGTCAGGCGCAGATCGGCGGGCACGCGGTCGCCTGCCTCGACCAGCACGAGATCGCCGCGCACCACCTCCTGCGCCGGCACCGTGACGCGATGCCCGTCGCGCAGCACCGAGGCTTGCGGGTCGATCATGCCCTTGATCGCCTCGAGCGCGCGCTCGGCCTTGCCTTCCTGCAGATGGCCGATGATCGCGTTCGCAACCACCACGCCCAGGATCACCGCCGCATCAACCGGATGGCCGAGCAGGAGCGAGATCACCGCCGCGGCGAGCAGCACGTAGATCAGCAGGTTGTGGAACTGCCGCGCGAAGCGCATCAACGCGCCGGGCCCCGTCCTTGCGGGCAGGCGGTTGGGCCCATCGGCCGCAAGGCGCCGCCGCGCCTCCGCCGCCGTCAGGCCCTGCGGGCCACTCTCGAGCGCGGCAAGGGTCTGCTCGACCGCGATCGCGTGCCAATCCTGTTCGGTGCCGGGATCCGGTATGCCAGACATCATGCCTCGAACGATCAGGTCTCGACAAATGCGGGTATCGTGCAATCCGGCCGCGATCGGGGCCGCTGGCAGTCACCGCCAGGATGCATGCCGGACGGTGGCCGACAGGTGATGTAGCGGGCGGGAGCGCCTTGTCAATACTGGCCCATCAGCTTGACCTACGGCACCATGTCTCCCACGTATAGGCGTTGAATGTTGCGCAGCCTTTCGGTGACGTTATTGTCGGGCACGAAAATGAACCGCATTGCTGTTGCCACGGATTTCTCGACCCGATCCGACCGTGCCCTGCGCCGCGGTACGCTCATGGCGCGATCCTTCGGCGCGTCGCTGACCCTCCTTCATGCGGTCGATGACGACCAGCCGCGACGCGTGGTTGAAACCGAGACACGGCTGGCAGCGGAGATACTGGGCGATCAGGCGCGCACGCTGCGCGAGATCGACGGGCTGTCCTGCACCTTCCGCGTTGCCCTGGGCGACCCGTTCGATGCAGTAACGAAGGTTGCGGCCGAAGCCGGATCGGATCTTGTCATCCTCGGCCCGCATCGGCGCCAAGCGTTGCGCGATATCTTCCTTGGCACCACGGCCGAACGGATCATCCAGCGCGCGACGATGACCGTGGTGATGGCGAACGGCCTGCCGGCGGCGCCCTATCGGCACGCCCTGCTTGCGGTCGATTTCTCGCCCGGATCGGCCGACGCCGTGCGCACCTTCCGGCAACTCGGCATGGACAAGCAGGTCGCCACCTCCCTCATACATGTCTACGACCTTCCCGGCGCCGGCCTGATCGCGGGCACGGCCGCGACCGAGGCGGAGCGGCGTGCCGCGTCAGGCGCGGCCGAGCAGCGCGCGGAGGCCGATCTCTGTGCCTTTGCCCGCATGACAGGGATCGAGCCAGTGCACCGGGCCGCCGTCCGCAATACGGGAGCGGTTGCACACACCATCCATGACACGGCCGAGGCGCTCGGGGCCGATCTGATTGTCCTTGGCACGCGCGGGGCGCGGAACGTGGCTCGCTTCCTGCTCGGCAGCGTCACGGCCGAGATCCTGCGCATCGCCCGCATGGATGTGATGGCGGTTCCGCCCTCTCGGTCGCCACCGGCCGAGCAGGCCGAGCAGGGCACGGTCCGGTCGGACTGAGCCAGCGGGACGAAAGTCGTGCCCGAGGGATCGGACGCGGCTCCGGCGTGCATCGACGCCATCACAGTCCGGGGCCGCGAGCCGGCCAGTCCAGCCGTGCTGCCAACACCACCTCGCTGCCTTGCTCGTGGCGCCCGCGCGGACCGGGGTTCGCAGGCGCGCGCGCCTGGCCGCCCGCCGCCGCGACAGGGGCCGGCATGACGAGCTTGCCGGGACGATCCATGGCCACAAGGAGGTCCGACGGCCGGCGCGCGCATGGGCGGTCGCGCAAGGGAACCTGCGCACGGTCGGGGCGGGAGCGTCCTTGAAGGCATCCGAGAGACGCGGCTGCGTCTGTAGACCTGGCACCACCGTATCTGTCCGCGGACACTGAACGCTCAAGCCCCGTTAGGCAGGGGCCTGCATGCTGCTATCATGTCCTCGCAACCCTGGAGGCAAGGACGATGCTGCGGTTCTGGCCCTGTCGGGTTCTATGGGCGCAGCTGCTGGTGCTCGGCGCCGTGCTGCCGCTCGCGTCCGCCGCGCAGAGCCCGGGCGCGCCGCTTCCCGATGCCGTCACCGAGACGGCAAGCCAGCATGTCATGCTGTGCCGGCCAAGGGGTCGCTGCTTCATTCCCGAGCCCGACGATCCGCTTTTTGTCGGCGATGTGATCGACGTGTTCGAGACCGGACGGGTCGCGTTCCAGGTGGCCGGGACCGGCCGCGCTGTCCTTTCGGGACCTGGGCGCTTGCGCGTGACGCGCGACCCGGGCGGCGGGATCGCCCTTGCGCTGCTCGGCGGGCGGCTCAAGGCCGAGCCTCGCGGCGGGCGATCGCTTCTGATCCGGCTCGATCGCCTGCGCTGCACGCTCGCGGGCGGAGGCGCGGTCCTCGACCGCCAGGGCGGAACCGGGCCGCGGGGTATCACCATCATCGCCAATGGCGCGGGCACGTTGCGCTGCCAGCCAAGGCGCGGCGAAGCGTTCCAGGTTCCACCTGCGACTCTTGTCGAGTTCCGCGGCAGTGTGCCGCTGGCGCAGCGCCCGGTCGCCCGATCGCCGACAACGCCCCAGCGTTGAGCGCGGCGAAGCCTGAAGGGACGCTATAGCATCGCGCGCTCCCGTCGCTCCGGCTATTGCCCCTGGGGACACTATGGCCTTAGATGATGTGGTATTGCTGCGCGGTCGCAACGAGCGCCTCGGGGGAGAACAGCGATGCAGCCGGTTCGCAGGCTCCCGATCATCCTCGGGTTCATGGGCGCTGTGCTGGCGCCCTGGGCGGTCGCGAACGCCGAGGAAATCGGCTGCCCGCCCGCGATCGGCGCCTACCGGCTCCAGACCAGCGCTGCGAGCGGGACCATCTCGGCCACCCCGCTCGATGTCGCCACCGCTTCCTGCGACTACCGCCAGCCCGGCGCCCCCGGCTCCGTGCGGGTGCGCGCCTTCTGGATCGATGCGCGCAGCCAGCGCCTGTCCGAGGATCCGCGCCTGCGCTGCCAGGAACTGGCGCCGCGCGCGGCCGAACCATGCACCGGCTGGAACTGCCCACCGCCGGTGCGCTGGCAGACCTTCGTCAGCGACACGCATCGCGCCTATGTGGAGTGGACGTCGGGCTCGCCCTTCGACGAGCCGGCGCGGCTTGCCCTGCGCAATCTCCTCCAGGAGCGTGTGGTGCCGCGCGCGGCCGCGTGTGCCGCCGGCGAGCGACAGGGCGGCGCCCTGCCCGCGCAGGCCGGCGCCACCACCAACCAGGGCGCGGGGGCGCAGGCGCAGCGTTCGCCGGGCATTCCGGGCACGACATCCTCCGCACCCGGTCCGGCGGCCCCCGCGACGGTCGTCGACATCACGCTGCGCGACATGCCGAGCGGGCCCTTGCCGGTGGGTCCGGGCTGGCTTCGCCTCGACGGGGAGACCTTCACCATCCAGTCCTCGCCCGGCCAGCACACATGGTGGCGGCTGTCGCACTCGGCCGCGCCGAACCTGCGCGCCTCAGGCGTGATCCGCATGCAGGAGGGCGGCGATTGGCGCAATGCCGGCATGGTGCTGTCGGCCGGCGAGCGGCTGGACAACATGGTGGATGGAGCGATCTATGCCGGTGTCGGGCGCGACGGCACCCGCCTCGAACTGCATCGCTGGAGCGGCAATGGCTGGACGGAGCTGGGCGCGGTGCCCTCGGCCGGGCTGCGGGGCGATCATGTCGATGTCTTCCGCCAGGGCGAGCGCTATCTCGTGCGGCTCAATGGCCAGCCCTTCACCGCGCCGGCGGCGGCCGGCCGCCCGGACTGGGTGTTCTTCCTGGTGGAAGGGGGCGTGCGCGCCTCGATCACCGGCTGGCAGGTCGAGCGGCTGCCCTGAAGCCGCCGGCGCGGCCGGCCTGGCGCGGCCAGCGGCCGCGTTGATCCCTCGCGGCACCATTCGGACGCGGCACCCGGGCAGTGACGCAACCGATGCGTGGCGGCGCGGTGCCGTCCCGGCCTCGCGGATATTCACCGCGCGCGGATATTCTGCGCGTCGCAGACGAAATCGACACCGACGGGACCCGCCACCAGGCCGCGCCGATCGGTGATCGTCACCTCGTACCTCATGGTCCAGGTGCCATTGTGCTCCTGCGCGCCGGTCTCGCACCAGACGGCATCCCTGAGTTCGATCATGCCCGCCTGCTCGGCGCGCACGACGGAGCGTCGCTCGGTGCCGCAACTCCAGTTTCTCGGCCCCCCGCTATCGAAGCAGCCACCGCGCTCGGCTGGGCGGGGGGCCAGCACGATGTTCACGGGGAATTCGGGCGTGCCGGAATAGCGCACAACCAGTGGCAGCCGCGGCCCGCGATTCGTCGTCCGCACCGCCGGCAGGTCGGTGATCGCGAAGCCACCCGGACCGGCGGCACCGGCGGGACGGCGCGCTTCGGGCGGTGGCTGCCCGACGCACAGCCCGGCCGGATCGACCCGCACGAGATAGCCCCGTGCCGAGCGCAGCGAGGTCGCGAGGGCATCCGCCTCGGCGACCAGACTCCCGGCCAGCATGTTGTAGCCGAGCACGGCCAGCGTCGTCTGGTCGAGCTGGGCGCCGCCGCGCGCACGCGACAATCCGACCGCCGCCTCGCGCCACGCGTCGCGCAGCGCTGTCGCCTCCGTTTCGAGATCGCCGAGGCGCCGCGCCTCGGCCTCGAGTTCGGCCAGAGTGACGCGCGATTGCGCGCAGGCCGTTGGGGCGTCGCGTCCGCCCTGGGCGATGATCTTGCCGATCAGCGCCTCGCTGACCTCGAGCCGCTGGCGGTAGGACTCCAGCCGGTCCCGCGCTGCGCTGCGCAGCGGCTCGATGCAGGCAATGAAGGCGCGCGGCTCGTTGGCATCGAGCCCGACGCGGCAGACACTGTAGGGATCGTTCGCCGCCGCCGGTCCGGCCAAGGTGAAACCGAGAAACGCACACAGGAGCCCGAGCCGGCGGCCACGCAGGATTGTCCTCATCCCCGCCTCCCCGCTTGCGCACCGGCAGCGACCTGCCGGGCGACCGCCTGCCGCCGGGGGCATGCCGCGGCAAGGACGATCACGGCCATAGTCATGCCGAATGCGTACCTATACTATGGATACCATGCTGCCGCAGAACCGCAAAGCGAGGCCGGTTTCTGGCGGCGCACCAGGCCGGCCGGATCAGGACCGGGAAGGGGCGCATCGATGGATCTTCGCGCGTTCTCGTCGCACCTGTCCGCCGGCGCGTTTTTTGTCGTGGCGGCGTGCGCCGCCGTGTCGGACGTGACGGTTCCATCACCGGAGATCGTCGCGCCGCCGGCAGGCTTCGCCGCGCGACTGGGCGTGCGCATCGGCGATGATTTCGGCCTCGGATCCTATCCCGAGTATGCGCATGACCTGGACGCCGTGTTCCGCTACCTCCGGGAACGACACTCGGTGGGCAGCCTGATGGGACGTTGGGACCGCGTGTTTGCCACCAGTGTCCCGGTTCGGCGCGGCGGCCTGGAAGGCCCGGCCTATGCCTTCGCGTCGAACGCGTTTTTCACCGGCGACATCGTCTATGCGGTTGCCACCGCCCACCCCAGCCACCCGCGCGCGATCTATGTGTGGCGGCAAGCCAACTGAATCGCCTCGGCCGGGGGTGGCGACCTGACCGGAACAAGAACGCCAGCCGGAGCCCGGATCGGCCTGGATGCGAGGCTGATCGGCGCGCGGACCTCCGGGCGCTGAACAAGGACATGCCAATGGATCACCGTGCCAGGATCACCTCGCTAGAGATCACCGGTGTTGCGGTGCCTCTGGTGGGATCTTTCGCAAGCGCCACCAGCAGCGGCAACGAGCAGCGCAGCGCCATCGTACGCCTTCGTTCAGGCGATGGAGCCGAGGGGATCGGCAATTGCGATCCTTCGCCCGGCTATTCGCCGGAGACGATCGAAGAAACACTCAGGGCCCTGGAGGAAAGACTCGGCCCGGCAGTGCTTGGCCTGCCATCCACCAGCATTCATCGCGTGCTTGCAGAGATGAACCTTGCGCTGGCCGGCTTCAACGAGGCCAAGGCCGCGATCGAGATGGCGTGCTGCGACCTTTCCGCGCGTCGTGCCGGCATCCCGCTCCATGATTTCCTGGGCGGTGCGGTGCGCGAGCGCGTTTCCTTCAATGCCTGGATCGGTCTTCTCTCGCCCGCCGCTGCCGCTGCCGAAGCGCTCCTGTGGCAGGAGCGCGGCTATCGGTCGGCGAAGATCAAGGTCGGCGGCGACCTGGACCCGGACGTGAGCCGTGTGCGCGCCGTGCGCGAGGCAGTGGGGCCGGCGTTCCGCCTGCGCGTCGATGGCAACACGAGCTATGACCTTGGCGGAGCGATCATGCTTGCCGAGAGGCTCGCGCCACTCGATCTCGAACTGCTGGAACAACCGGTGGCCGAGATCGCCGAGCTGGTGGAGCTGCGTCGCGCCGCGAACCGAATCGGGCTGCGCATCATGGCCGATGAGTCGGTCACCGATCATGCCAGCTTGATCGAGATCATTCGCACTGGTGCCGCCGATCTGGTGAAGCTCAAGGCGATGAAGCAAGGCGGCCTGCTATCGACCCGCCGGATGATCGAGACAGCCGCTGCCGCAGGTCTGCCCTGCGTCATCGGTCATGGCTTCGGCCTAGGGGTGAACACGATGGCGGAGATCATGCTTTCAGCCACCTCGGCCAACGTCATCGAGGGGCTGGAGTGCGTCGGCCCGTTGAAGACCTCCGACGACATCACGGATCGCCGCCTGGACCTGACAAGCGGCAGCATGCCCGTGCCGGACGGCGTCGGGCTGGCCGTCACCTTGGATGCGGCGAAGATCGAGCGCTATCGCTTCCATGCGGCCCGGCTGTCCGCCTGACAGCCAGCGCGTCTATCTGGCGTGACTGCGCATGGCGGCGGTCAGGTCCGCGGCAGCGCCCGCGCCATCGATCGCCATGACCATCTCGGTCACCGCGGCGACCCCGGCGGGAACCATGTAGCGCCCGGCCAGCAGGGCGAATTTGGCCTTCAGCTCGTCGTCGGTGAACGGGTTGAGATAGTGGCCGCGGGGATCTTCCGTCATGTCGCTGACGGTGCGTCCGTCCGCCAGTTCGATCGTGATGCGCGCTGGCCGGATGGCTGGAATTCGCTTGGCAAGCTCTGCATCCTCGCGCAGCTGGGTCACCTCCGCCACCCGCTGGATATCCGTATTGGCCCGCGCCTCGGCCGTGAAGGCCTCGTGGTTGGCATGGCCCAGCACGGCGACCGCCGCCACCGCGTAGCGCAGGGAAAACTTGGCGCCGAGCGTGCTTCGCGGCCGGGCCGTGTCCAATGTGTGATAGGGCGCGTAGATGTCCACCTGGATGCGCCTGATGTCGGCGGGCCGAATGCCGTGGGCCTTGCGCAGGCGCAAAGTCGATTCCACGCTCGCATCGAAATTGCCGTTGCACGCGTACTGCTTGTGGTAGTTCTGCTCGATGCAATAGGGGGCGCCAAGCTTGTCGATCATGCGCTCCGGCTCGAACGGGCCGAGCAGTCCGTAGCTTGTCGCCGGGCCGTCGAGCAACCCGAGATAGCCGCATTCGACCAGTTCCGTCGCGAGGATGCCGTCGCGTGCGCCAGCACCATTGAGGAAGTTCCGCACATTGGCGCCTTGCAGCAGCACGCGATAGCTCGACAGATGGCCAAGCGAGGTCGCCACATTGATCACCTCGCGCATCTGCCCGGCCGAGTAACCCTTGAGCTTGGCAACGCCCACCGCCGTGCCCAGGACGGCAAAGAGCCCGTGACCGATGGTCACGAACTTGGGAGTGCGCAGCGCCAGCGCGCCACGCGAGCACGCCTCGTAGCCGAGAATCACCGCAAGCAGAAGATCGCGGCCGCTGCTGCCCAGTGCCTCGGCGGCGGCAAGAATGCCAGGCACGACATTCGCGCCCGCATGGGCCGTGGCGTAGCGATAGCCATCGTCGAGTTCGACCGAGCAGGCCTGCACGCCGTTGATCAGCGCCGCAATCGAGGTCTCGGTGCGCGGGAACCCGGCGGCAAGAAGCGTTGCGGCATTGCGGCCGCCAGGATCGCGCCGCGACAGCGTGGAGAGCTTCATGTTCTCCGGTTCCTCGCTGCCGCGCATGATCGCGCCGAGATTGTCGAGCAGCACGCGCTTGCCCGCGTGAACGGCGCTCGGGGTGAGGTCGTCATAGCGCGTCTGGCAGATGAACTCGGCGAACCGATCTAGGTAAGCGGCACTCATGGGCTACTCCTTGGGTGTCAGGAGGATGGATCGATACAGCCAAGCTGCCCGAGATCGAACCGCTCGCCCTCGTTGACCTGCATCAGCATGGTCCAGGTGGCGGCGGCATGATCCACCCCGAGCGCTGGCGACACGACAGCAAGGAACTTCTCGCGCAAACGCGCGCCAAGCGTTCCGCTCGGGGCTGGGTCGGACTGTTCCGTGGCAATGGCTTCGACGCTTTGGCCCGGGTAGTGGATCAGAATGCGGTAGGCGTCGCTTGAGACCCGGAACTCGACCTTGGAGGCAAGTGCCGCCACGCTTGCATCGGCAAGGTGCAATTCCTTGCCAGGCGCATGGCCGTGCAGCAGTTCCTCGGCCAGTGTGTAGCGCAGGTTGAATCGCCGGGAGAGGGCGTTCGGCGCCGTCTCCGCCATGAAACCCGACAGCGCCTGGGGGCCGTTGACGAGGATTGCCTCGATGTTCTCCGGCGGACCCGGCAACTGGACCTTGCGCATCGCCCGCACCGCGGGATGCAGCGAGTTGCAGACCGGGAGAAACTTGTACTCGATTCGCTCAATCGCCCAGCAGGAGAGGTCGACCGCCCGAGGCTGGGACGCGACGCCTGCCTGTGCCCGCACGAACTCGATCGCGTCGGTCGGGGCGGTGATGCCGGCGGCAACGCTTTCGAGGCTGCGCTGCGCGATGTCCACCGCCATCCCTGCATAGGCATTGCGTATGGTCGCGCCCTGCCAAGCGGCGGCGAAGGGCAGCCTCGGCCCGAACAGCACTGCCGTGCCGATCAGATCGGCAAGCCGCCCGATGGGCAGCCGCAGCAGATGCGCGGCGGCCACAGCTGCGGCGCAGGTGGTCCAATAGCCATGCGGGTGCAAGCCGGCCGGCCGATCGGGGAAGCAGCCGCCGAGAAGAGCCGCTGCCTCGTAGCCGAGCGCCACCGCACGCAGGAATTCCGCCCAACTCAGCTCGTTCTCCTCGGCGATCGCAGCAGCGAGGGGAATGACATGCGCCCCGGGGTGCGTCCTGGCTTCCGCCAGCCGGTCATCCAGTTCCCCCGCGGTTGATGCGCAGGCGTTCAGGAATGCCGCGGTGCGCACATCGGTGCGCTTCCCTCCCGGCAGAACACGGCACCTGCCGTGGCGGGCACGCGGGCCAAGCATGGCGGTGCGAAGTGCCACCTGCTCGGCTTCAGTGGCGCCCGCGAAGATCGCGCCGACAAGGTCTGCAACCGCATGCCGGGTTGCCACAGCAACCTTCTCCGGCAACGGTTCGGACCAGCGCTCCGCAAGGAGCGCGGCGATCGCTCTGCTGTCGCTGGCAGCTCCAGCCCTCGCCATGGCGTCAGAGTCGCCAGCGGAACAGCCGTCGCTCGATCCGCTTCATGGTGAAATCGAAGGCGAACCCGAGCGCGCCGATGGTCACGGCCGCGACCATCATCTTGTCGACCTCGAAATAGACGCGGGATTCGAAGATCAGGAAGCCGAGGCCGGCCGAAGCGCCAATGAACTCGGCGGCGACGATAACGAAGAACGAGACGCTGAAGCCCAGGCGGATCCCCGTGACGATGTGCGGCATTGCCGCCGGCAGCACCACCTTGCGGAAGATGCGCCAGCGCGATGCGCCAAGCGTCTGTGCAGCGCGAAGGAACAGCGGCTCGACGGACTGCACGCCGTTGTAGGTCGTGAGGAATATCTGGAAGAAGGCAGCATAGGCGATGAAGATGATCTTCGACGTATCCCCGATGCCGAGCCACACCACCATGATCGGCAACAGGGCGATCGGCGGTATGGGCCGCAATACGCTGATGATCGGATCGAGAAGGCCGGAGATCCAGCGGTTCCGTCCCGCCACCGTGCCCAGCGGCACGCCGATCACGGCTGCGATCGAAAACCCGAACACTACACGCGACAGGCTGGCGCCAAGATGCTGGGCAAGCTCGCCCGTCAGCGCCATCTCCCAGGCCGAGGCGGCCACCTTCAGCGAGCCCGGGAAGAAAACGGGATTCACAAACTTCTGCGCCACGTTGAGGATCGCCAGAAGCTCCCACGCCACCAGCGCGAAGCTGATCACGAGCACAGGCAGGAAGCGCTCCAGCAGTACGATCGCGGGATGCCTCTGGCGGCGGCGAACGGCCGCGCCACTCATGCTTCCACCTCGGCACGCACGAGCGCATCCAGGTGGCGCTCGATCTCGATGAACTCGCGCGAGGATTGCACCCGCGGGTAGGGCAGGTCCACCTTGATCGTCTCCTTGATCCTGCCTGGGCGACGGGTCATGACCACGATCGATGTGGCCAGCGACACTGCTTCGCGTATGCTGTGGGTGACGAAAATGATCGTCGCCTTCTCCGCGAGCCAGATGCGCAGCAGCTCCTCTTGCAGAAGCTGCCGCGTCAGAGCGTCAAGCGCACCGAAGGGCTCATCCATCAATAGGACGCGAGGCTGGTTGGCAAGCGCGCGTGCAAGCGCCACGCGCTGGCGCATGCCACCCGACAGGCGGTTTGGATAATGATCGCCGAACTTCTCCAGTCCGACGAGCTTCAGGTAGCTGGCGACGACCCGCTTCAACTCGGCGCGTGGAAGCCCGCGTCCCTCGGGGCCGAATGCCACGTTCTCGGCGGCCGTGAGCCACGGGAACAATGCATATTCCTGGAAGACCATGCCGCGATCGGCACCGGGGGAACTGATGCGCCTGCCGTCGACGGTGATCTCGCCCTCGTCCGGCTCGACAAACCCCGCAACCATGTTCAGGAGGGTCGATTTCCCGCATCCGCTCGGGCCGAGCAGGCAGGTGAAACCCGCCGGGTCGACCGTGACCGACACGTCGTCGAGAACCAAGGTATCGGTGGAGCCTGTGGTGAATACTTTGCGTATACCCCGCGCCTGCACGGAGGCGGCGCCCGTCTGACCTTGCATAGAGCTAGGCTCCTGCTGCCCGATGGAGCCGGCGGCTAGCGCGCGCCTACACGAACCGTCTCGGGCGCAAGCGCACGCAGGAACGTCGTGTTGATGATCGACAGCGAATCCACACGAGCACGCAATCTGCGGCTGGCGATCAGGAAGTCCTGGATCTTGTCGATGCCTGTCAGCACGGACTGGTCCAGCGTGGCGCTGTAGACGTTGGTTGGAAGCAGTGCCTCCATCACGGCCGGCGTCACGCGCATATCACGGGCCAACTCTGCAGCAGCGCGCTGCGGCTGCTCGTTGACGAACTTCTGGGCCTTCAGCAATGCCGAAAGGAAGGCGCGGACGACCTCGGGCTTCTCGTCGATGAGCCGCTTGTTGGCTAGAACGCCGCTCGGCAGCGTAAGCCAGTCGACATCTTTCGGGGCGCCGTCGATGTAGGACTTGCGGCCCGAGAAATACATGCGCGCTGAGAACTCGTTGACGGCGCGATGCAGCCAGGGCTGCCAGAAGGCCAGAACCTGGATCTGCTTGCTGCTGAAGGCCGAAAGCTGGTCCGGCGGCTGGAGATTGATGAACTGGAACTTCGAGAAGTCGAGATTGTAGGCGCGCGCGAAGTTGCGCAGCGCCAACTCCACCGTCGAGCCGCTGGCCATGCCGATCTTCACGTTGGGGAAGTCCGCGGGGCTTTTCACGGCTGCCGGATCGATCGCAACGCCCTGTCCGCCGGCAATGTCGGTCATCAGCGCGATGTAGGACATCGGAATATTGTCTTGGTGCCAGCGCAGGCCGTTGTTGACCGAGGTGACAGTGAAATCCACCTGGCCGGCACCGGCCGGCGCATAAAGATCGGAGAAGGACGTGACCCACCGCAGGTCAACCTCCAGCCCTTCGGCGGCGAAGTAGCCAAGGCGACTGGCCAGCGAGACCTGGGTCGAGTTCTGCGGATCACGCACCGCCCAGGCTGTCACCTTGCCGAGGTTGGCGGCATGGGCGCGGCGCGCGATCATCGCGGCGCCCATGGCCGATGTGGATGCGATAAAACGCCGCCGCCCGATGCTCATGACCGCCTCCTACTACCACAAAGCCGGCCTGCGGATCTGCCGATCAGGAGGGTGCAGACTCACGCATCGGAAATTCGTTGTCAACCAGCAACAAGGGCCGGGAGATCTGCTTTCGGGGACTCCTTTCCTGCCGCAGATCCGCCCGGAGCTTCCGCTGCAAGCTTCTCGCTGCGATGGCGGTCCCTCGGGATGTAGGCTCTGCGATTCTCGGCCTGCGACCATTCTGATGCAGGTGAAAGGATGCAGTCTCCGCTTGCCGCGCTGCGCCCGGCCCCGAGCGCAGCTGCCACGTGCCGAGGGCGCACGGCACCATCGTGCGTCAGGTGATCGTGATAGTGCGTCAAGTGACCGTGCTGCGAGGCACAGCCTCGATCGCCGTCACGGTTCGGATCGGCCTGCCCGCACAGAAGGCGGCGATGTTCTCGACCGTCTGGCGGAAGTAGATGCGGTAGGCTTCCTCGGTGACATACCCGATGTGCGGCGTCGCGATCACATTCGGCAGGTGGCGCAAGGGGTGGCCGAGCGGCAATGGCTCGACATCGAACACATCGACGCCAAGGCCGCCGAGCTGGCCAGAGCGCAGGGCAGCGATCACCGCTGCCTCGTCCACGATCGGGCCGCGCGAGGTATTGACCAGGAATGCGCCCGGCTTCATGCGGGCGAGTTCGCCCGCCCCGATCAGGCTGCGGCTGCTCGGCGTCAGTGGCGCATGGATCGAAACGGCATCGGCGCATTCAAGAAGCGTGTCCAGGGGCACCGCCCGCGCCCCCTCGGCCTGCGCGCGTTCCGCCGTAAGGCGCGGGCTCCAGGCCAGGATCTCCATGCCGAACGCCTTGCCGACCCGCGCCACGCCGGAGCCGAGCCGTCCAAGGCCGATGATACCGAGCGTCTTGCCGACGACTGCCTGGCCAAGCTGCGTCTGCCAGCCACCGGCGCGCACATGCCGGTGCTCGGCGACCGCCCGACGGAACAAGGAAAGCAGCAGCCACCAGGCGATCTCGACCGTGGTCCGCCCGAAGGACTCGGTGACGCAGACCGTGACGCCATGGTCGCGGGCCGCGTCCAGGTCGATATCAGGATTGCGCGCGCCAGTGGCGCAGATCAGCTTGAGGCGCGGCAGACGGGAAATCAGCGACCGGGGGAAGGGCGTGCGCTCGCGCATGCGGCAGACAATGTCGAACTCGGCCAGTCGCTCGGCCAGGGGATCCTCCTCCCTGACATGATCGCGGAAGGACACCGCGGTTACGGAATTCGGCAGCACCGACCAGTCCGCCATCGCCAGCGCGGCCGCCTGGTAGTCGTCGAGGATCGCGATGCGCATGGCCGGACCCTTGAGCTGGCCGTCGGTGCGCTACTCAGCCGTCCAGATCTTCGTCCTCGTAGCATCCGTTGAACACGGTGCCGCCGCGTTCTGCGAACGCCCGGGCGAGGTTGGCCTTGCCCGGGACGGGCGCATCGGCGGCGAGGGCGGCAAGGCTTTCGCGCACGGTCTCGGGCTGGTAGGCGCCGTGGCCGGTCTTGCCGAGCATGGCCACGACCGCCCCGGCCCATTTGCGCGCTACGACCACCATCCCCTCCTCGTCACCGATGACGATGTCGCCGGGATTGACCACGGCGCCGCCGCACGCGACCGGTATGTTCACCTCGCCCCAGCCGGCGGGGCTCGTGCCCGAGCGCGGCGTGACCGCACGCGCCATCACCGGGAAGTCGAGGGCACGGAACTCGGCGATGTCGCGCACCGCGCCATCGACCACCAGGCCGGCAACGCCGCGATGGACCATGTGCATGCCAACCGCACCGCCGAGCACCGCGCGCGCCGTGACCCCACGCGCATTGACCACGATCACGTCGCCCGGCTGCGCCGCTTCCAGCGCCGCGCGCAGGAGCAACCCGTCACCCGGCGTGAGATCGACCGTGATCGCCGGGCCGCACAGCCGGCGCATCGGGGTGTAGGCCTGCCGGATAGCCTCGTCGACCACGCCGAGGCCGTGCATGGCATCCGAGATGTCGCCCACGCCGGCACGGCACAGGGCCTCCAGCGCCGCGGGGTCGGGGCGGCGGATCTGCGTGTAGACGCGCAATCCGCGGGACGGCGTCGTGGGTGCGGCCATGCAACTTCTCCTGCTGGGGCTGGCGGCCGGGGCCGGCGGCAACGAACCGGGGACGGCGTCGGAGCGATCCTGGACCCGTTGACGGATCGTAACGTATCGACTAGCCTAGTGTTAATATGCATATAATAAATAGCTTTCGGCTGTCAAAGCCAGGGCATGGGCGCAGGCCCATCCATGCCGGCATGGGAGGAACCGCACGCGTGTCCGAGCGCAGCAGTGACGGGCAAGAGGCCATCCGCCGCCAGATCACCGCCGGCATCGCGGCCCTGTCCGCGCGGATCGGCGAGGAGATCGCGAGCTGGGGGCCGGTGGAGATCGATCGCACGACCGTCTCGCGCTACTGGGAGGCGCTGGGGTTTCCCGGCCGGCCGCGCGACTGCGAGATCGTGCCGCTGACACTGCTCGCCCTGCTGCCGCGGCGGCCCGTCGACATCAACCGGGATGTGCGCCCGAGCGAGCAAGTGGACAACGCGCTCGGCAACCCGGTGAACGGCGGCACCACCTTCACCATCAAGCGCGCGCTGCACATCGGCGAGAGGGTGCGCGGGCGCACCGCGCTTACCGAGGCCTTCGTGCGCGAGGGCCGCTCCGGGCCGCTCGGCATTGTCGTCAAGCAGACATCGTTCTGGGGCGATGACGGCACCGAGATCGGCGCCGTGGACCGCACCACCATCTATCGCGGCGGGATCGAGCGATGATCGCGACAATCGACTGGGTGCGCGCGCAGGCGCTGCCCGATGGTGCGGTGCTCCTCGACCTCGCACTGCCACCGGTCACCATGACGCAGCTTGCCTTCTATTGCGGCGCGGCAGGGGTGACCGATCCGATCCACTACGACCGCGACCTCGCCAAGCGCATGGGCTTCAAGGACGCCGTGGTGAACGGGTCGTTGCGCGTGGGCTGGATGGCGGAGGCCGTGACGAGCCTGGTTGCGCCTCCAAGTTCCGTGCGCGAGCTGAAGTGCAACCATGTGCGCGCGATGCATGTCGAGGACACTCCCGCGATCACGGTCACCCTCAAGGGGCGTGAGCGCCCCACGGTGCTCGGCGGCGAGCTTGTCCTGATCTGCACGATAGAGATGCGCGTCGGCGACACGATCACGGACCGCGGCGAGGCGCGGCTCGGCATCGCCGCAACTGGGGCCGCGTAGAGCCGCACAACAGTGCCCGCCGGGTTGGGGCAGCCCGTGATCGAAGCATGACTGGGAGGGACACGGACATGCCGTTCTTCATCAACCGACGAGGACTCCTCAGGGGTGTCGTGGCCGCCGGCGCCGCCACGACGATCGGGCGCGATGCGCGACTCGCCGCGATCGCGGCGGAAACCGAGATGGAGGTGGTCGACATCACGCCAGACCTGATCGCGCAGGCGAAGCAGGAGGGGCGCTTGATGTTCCGCTATGCCTCGCCGGTGGACCTGATGACGCCGATCGTGCGCAGCTTCGAGCAGCAGTTCGGCATTCGCGTGCAGATGGACCGCAAGGCAGGGAGCTCCGGCAACCAGCAATTCGCCGCCGAGTCGCGGGCGGGCCGGCACATCATGGATGTCAGTTCCCTGACCGATCCCGTCGGCCTCAAGGCCCAGGCGGCGGAGGGCAACTACCTCTACTGGACGCTGGCCGACCTCGACAAGAAGCTCCCGCCTGGCACTTATGTCCGCGGCTGGGGCTATTCCCAGCAGTGGAACGACGTCGTTATTCCGTACAATCCCGAGATCGTGCCGCACGAGAAGGCACGCGAGATCTTCCAGACCTGGAACGGCTATCTCGACCCGAGCCTGGTCGGCCGCATCGGGCTTGTCGAGCCTGCGGCGACCAATCTCGCCTATCTGACCTACATGATGTTCTTCGAGCTGCCGCGTTATGGCCGCGCCTACTTCGAGAAGCTGGCCGCGCAGCGCCCGCGCATCTACAACGGCTCCGCCGCCGGGCGCGAGGACATCGCCGCAGGCGCAACCGGCACCTACATCCCGGAATGGGAGTCGGCGGCGATGATCGACTTCATGAATGGCGGCAAGGTCGCCTGGGTCTTTCCGGAGATCACGGCCACCACCGCGCTCAACCACATCGCCATCTCCAAGCACGCGCCCAATCGCAGTGCGGCGCGTCTGTTCGCCGCATGGATGTTCACGGCGGATGCCGCGCGTGCGCTGCAGCGATCGCAGACGCGTCCGACACTGCTTGGCGTGCCGGACGAAAGGCCCGCGATCGCCAAGCTGCGCGAGACGAGTTGGTGGACCCCAAAGCGCGCAGAGGTGTGGAACCCCGATATCGACCACTGGCAGCAGGTCTATCCGACACTGATGCCGGAGATGCGCCGCATCCTCGGCTGGCGCCGCTAGTGCCGGGCTCGAGGCCATCGCCTGCCGGACAGGCAGCGCGGCGCGTTGGTGCGGCGCTTCGGATCATGACTTGAGCAGCCGGGAGTGAGAACCATGGCCTTCAACATCTCGCGCAGAACGCTTCTCGGCGGCGTCGCGGCCAGCACCGTTGCCGGCATGACCGCGCTCAATGCCCGGCTTGGCGAGGTGGCGGCGCAGACCGAGATGGAGGTAGTCGCGATCACGCCCGACCTGATCGCCAGGGCGAAGCAGGAAGGCTCGCTGATGCTGCGCTACGCCTCGCCGGTCGAGATCATGACGCCGATCGCGCAGGACTTCGAGAAGCAGTACGGCCTGTCCGTGCGGCTGGACCGCAAGGCGGGCAGCCTCGGCAACCAGCAGTTCGCCACCGAGGAGCGGGCCGGCCGGCACATCATGGATGTGAGCTTCGTCACCGACCCGCTCGGCCTGAAGCGGCTCAGCGCCGAGGGGCTGTACTTGCGCTGGACCATTGCGGACCTCGAAAAGAAGCTGCCGCCGGCGGCGTATATCCACGGCTGGGGCTACTGTCCGCACTGGACCGACGTGATGATTCCCTACAATCCAGACGTCGTGCCACACCGCAAGGCGATCGAGATCTTCAAGACCTGGCACGGGTTCCTCGACCCGAGCCTGACGGGCCGCATCGGTCTGGTCGAGCCGGCCGCGACCAACCTCGCCTTCCTCACCTACATGATGTTCGTCGAGACGCCGCGCTATGGCCGCGGCTTCTTCGAGAAGGTGGCGGAGCAGCGACCACGGCTATACTCCGGCTCGGCCGGTGGCCGCGAGGATATTGCCTCGGGTGCCGTTGGCACCTTCGTGCCGCACTGGGAATCGGCCGCCTTCGTCGAGTTCCTGAGCGGCAGCAAGGTGGCCTGGATCTATCCCGATATCGCCCCCTCCACGGCCGTGAACCATGTCGGCATCTCCCGACGCGCGCCGCATCCCAATGCCGCGCGCCTGTTCGCCGCCTGGATTTTCACCGAGGACGGAGCGCGCGCCGTGCAACGCTCGCAGACGCGCTCGACGCTGATCGGCATGCCTGACGACCGCAGCGCCATTGCCAGGCTTCGCGAGACCGAATGGTGGACACCGCATCGCGCGGAAAGCCGATGGGTGCCGGACCTTGATCGCTGGGCGCAAATCTATCCGACGCTGATGCCGGAGATGCGCCGCATCCTCGGCTGGCGCCGGTGAAGTGCGGGCGATCCCGGACACCAGTGCGAAGGCCAGTACCCTGCCCCAAGGGACCCCAACACGGAGGAGCGGGCGATGAGCAGGCAGATTGACCGCAGAACCTTCATGGCCGGGTTTGGCGCCGCCGCAGCCGCAGCCGGCCTGCCGTCCACGAGCGCTGTCGCACAGACGCCAGCACCGAACGCGGCACCTGTGGCGCCGATGGAGACCGTCACCGTCACTCCGGACCTGGTCGCCGCAGCCAAGCGTGAAGGCGCCGTGATGGTGCGCTACGCCGCGCCGGTGGAGGTGATGACCCCCGTCGCACAGGCCTTCACTCGAGAGTTCGGCATTTCGGTCCGCCTCGATCGGAAGGCGGGCAGCCTAGGGAACCAGCTCTTCGCGACCGAGTCCCGGGCCGGGCGGCACATCATGGACGTGGCCTGGATCACGGATCCGCTCGGGCTGAAGCGGCTGGGCGACGAAGGCTTCTACCTGCGCTGGACACCCGCCAATCTCCCGAGCCTTCTGCCGCCCGGCACCTACATGGAAGGGCTCGGCTACTGCCCTTTCTGGACCGACATCATCATTCCCTACAATCCCGACGTCGTGCCGCCGCGCAAGGCGCGCGAGATCTTCAAGACCTGGCACGGCTTTCTCGATCCCGATCTGGCCGGCCGGATCGGGCTGGTCGATCCGGCGGCCACCAATGCCGCCTTCGTCACCTACATGATGTTCTTCGAGCTGCCGCAGTACGGGCGCGAATTCTTCGAGAAGCTTGGCGCCCAGCGCCCACGGCTCTATCGCGGCACCGCCGGTGGACGCGACGATCTCGCGTCCGGCGCCATCGGCACCTTCGTGCCGGCGCAGGAATTCGGCGCATTCCACCAGTTCCTGCAAGGCGACAAGACTGCCTGGGCGTATCCGGACATTGCCCCGTCCCTGGCCATCAACCACATCTCGATCTCGCGGAACGCGCCGAACGCTGCGGCTGCGCGCCTGTTCGCGGCGTGGGTCTTCACAGATGCCGGTGCCCGGGCGATGCAGGACGCGCAGACCCGCCCCACCATCATCGGCGTGCCGGAGCGCCGCTCGGCGGTGGCACAGCTGGCGAAGACAGACTGGTGGCAGCCAAGGCCCACCGATGCGAGCTGGGTGCCGAACTTCGACCACTGGAACAACGCCTACCCGACCCTGATGCCGGAGATGCGGCGGATGCTGGGTTGGCGGGGCTGAGGCGAGCATGACCATCGCCACGCCGCGTTCTGACATCTTCGGGCTGTCCTGCCGATGAGCATAGCTGAAGCCGTGACCGGACCTGTGCCTACGGCACGCAGCACGCTGACCGAGCGGATCGAGGGCTGGCTCGGCTGGCTCGCGCCCTGGATCCTGTTTGCCGTCGTTGCGGCGCTGGTGGTCGGGCCTCTCGGCGCGCTTGTCTATGGCGCCCTGCGCTCCGACAGTCCGGGCGCGCCGGGCGCCCACTTCACCTTCGCCGAGGTCGCCAGCGTCTATCAGGGCCTGTTCACCGATGGCTGGTCCGGGCGGGCGACGATCAACTCGCTTCTGCTCGCGGTACCGGTGACGATCTTGTCGACCACGGTTGGCGTGGCCCTGGCCTATCTGGTCGCGCGCACCGACATGCCGGGACGGCGCACCTTCGAGTTCCTGTTCCTGCTGCCGATGCTCTATTCGCCGCTGGTGGGCGTGATCGGCTGGAGCGTGCTCGCCGATCCGCATGCGGGGCTTCTGAACTTCCTGCTCGAGGCGATCGGCGGGCGGGATGCGCGCGTGCTGAACGTCTATTCGTGGGCCGGCATCATCTGGGTGATGACGTTCTACTTCGTGCCCTACGCATTCCTGTTGAACATCGGTGCCTTCCGCGCGATGGACCCGGCGCTTGAGGAGGCGGCCTCGATCTCGGGCGCGAACCTGTTCCGGCGCATCGTCTTCGTCACCGTGCCGATGATGCTGGCGAGCATCGCGGCATCGGCGATCTTCATCTTCACCCTGTCGCTCGAGCAGTTCTCCATCCCGGGCTTCCTCGGCTCGCAGATGCGGCTCGATACGCTGGCCTACTCCATCTACCAGCAGACCAACATGTTCCCCGCCAACCTGCCGGGCGCGGCGGCGGCGGGGACCCTGCTGCTGTTCATCAGCGCCTTCTCGCTCTGGGGCTATCGGCGCATGACCAAGCGCGCCGAGAAGTTCGTCACGGTCACCGCGCGCGGCTACAAGCCGGCCGAGACTGCACTCGGGCGGTTGCGTCTTGTCGCCTTCCTGTTCGCGCTGGCGGTGTTCGTGCTGGGCGCGGCCCTGCCGCTGCTGGCGGTGGTGCTGCGATCGCTGATGCCGGTGCGCACCACGCGGCTCAACATGACCAACCTGAACCTGGACCACTACCTCTTCATCTACAACGCCGACAACATCCAGTTGAGCCTCTTCAACTCCCTCACGCTCGCAGCCGGGGGGGCGACGATTTGTGCCGCGGCGGGCTTCATTATTGCGGTCGCGGTGGTGCGTGGCCGCAAGCGGAAGGCAACCGCCCTCACCGACTACCTGGTGGCGCTGCCGATCAGCCTGCCGGGCACGGTGTTCGGCGTCGGCATGTTGTGGGCCTATGTCTATACGCCGCTCTACCTCACCGTCTGGCTCCTGCTGATCGCCTTCGTGATCCGCTACACGGTCTACGGCGTGCGCGCCTTCTCGGCCGGGATCATGCAGATCGACCGGGCGCTTGAGGAGGCGGCGGTCGTGTCCGGAGCTTCGCCGACGCGCTCCTTCCTGTTCGTGGACCTTCCGCTTCTGAAGCCGGTGCTGGTCTCGATGTGGCTGATGGCGTTCCTGATCGTCATCCGGGAACTCAGCGCGTCGGTGATCCTCTACAGCCCCGAGTCGGTAACGCTGCCGATCCTGACCTGGACCTACCTGTCGGACGGCTTCTATGGCGTGGCGAGCGCGCTGTCGGTGGTGCAGCTGATTCTCGTCGGCCTGGTCGTGATCATCTTCAAGGCGCTGTTCGGCGCGGATGTCCGCACGCGGTCGAAGGACTAGCGCCGGGCGTTGCTCGGCAAACCGGGAATGGTCTGTGGATGAGCAGGATCGAACTCAGCAATGTGACGAAACTGTTCGGCACCGTGCAGGCGGTGGCGGATTTCAGCATGGTCGTGGAGAAGGGGGAGTTCATCACCCTGCTGGGGCCGAGCGGTTCGGGCAAGACCACCACAATGCGCGTCATCGCCGGACTGGAGCGGCCCGACAAGGGAACGGTCGCGATCGGTGATCGCATTGTCAGCGGGCCGGGGGCCTTCGTGCCGACGCACCGGCGTTCCCTCGGCATGGTGTTCCAGAGCTATGCCGTCTGGCCGCACAAGACAGTGTTCAAGAACGTGGCATTCCCGCTGGCCCAGCGCGGCGTTGACAGCGCCGAACAGAACCGCCGCGTGCACGCCGTGCTGGAGAAGGTGGAACTCGGCCAGTATGCCGAGCGATATCCGTCGCAGCTCTCCGGCGGGCAGCAGCAGCGCGTGGCGCTGGCGCGCGCGCTGGTGGCCGAGCCCGAGGTGATCCTGTTCGACGAGCCATTGTCGAACCTCGATGCGCAGCTGCGCGAATCCATGCGCAGCCTGATCCTCGACCTGCACCGCGAGCTCAAGATCACGTCGGTCTACGTGACGCACGACCAGTCCGAGGCGATGGCGCTGTCGGACCGGGTCTACGTGATGGACCATGGCCGACTGATGCAGCAAGGGACGCCGGACGAGATCTACGAGAAGCCCCGTTCGGCCTTCGTTGCGGGGTTCATCGGCAAGGCGAACATCCTGCCGCTAGCCGAGGTGGTGGACACCGAGAAGCGACTGGTGCGCCTTGCCGGCGGCGAGGTGCTCGCGGCTGGCGCGATCGAGCAGACCGCGGAGAAGATCCTGGTCGTGCGCCCGCACCAGCTGCGGTTCGCAAGCGCGGCCGCCGAGCAGAACCTGATCGAGGGCAAGGTGCGGACGGTGACCTATCTTGGCGACCGTGTGCGCTATGAGGTGGAGACAGCATCCCTGCGCGAGCTGATCGTCGAGCTGGTCGCAGGTGGCCCGCGCGCCAGCGAGGGCGAGGTCGTGCGGGTGCACTTCCCGGTCGAGCATTGCCGGGTGATCTGAACGTCGCCGCCGCCACCGCGGCGGCGGCGCGACGAGGGCAACGAGGAGAGCGGCGATGGCAGCGGCGCGCAATTACCAGGACACACGGAACTTCCTGAGAAAGGTCCGCATTGTCGGTGTCTACACGACCGCGCAGGCGGACATGCCCGACAAGACCAGCGACGATCTGCTGTTCGAGGCGATCTCGGGCGCGGCAGAGGATGCCGGCCTCACTCTCGACGATATCGACGGCATCGCCGGCGGGCGCAGCCCCACCGCCAGCAACGCGACGGGCTTTCCCGGCTACTGGTCGGAGATGCTCGGCCACTCGATCCGCTACCACAGCAACTCCGACACCGCCGCCGCGGGGCACTGCGCCAACATCATGCACGGGGCGCTTGCCGTGGCGGCGGGTATCGCCGACACGGTCGTGGTCGTGGGCGGCGGCAGCCGCGGCGGCTCGCGCGCGCAGAAGGTGGCGAACCTCGCGCAGGCGCATGGCGAGTTCGACGCGTCCTGGGGCACGCTTGTCCCCTCCTGGTTCGCGATGGTCGCGCGCCGGCACATGCATGTCTATGGCACGACGTCGGAGCAGCTGGCGCAGATCGCGGTCTCCACCCGCGCCTGGGCAACCATGAGCCCGCAGGCGATGAAGCGAGACCCGATCACTGTCGCCGACGTGGTCAATTCGCGGATGATTTCCGACCCGCTGCATCTGCTCGATTGCTGCCTCACCAATGACGGTGCGGGCGCCCTGATCATCACCACCGCGGATCGGGCCAAGGACTGCGCCAAGAAGCCGATCCACATCCTGGGCGGGGCCGAGGACTACACCTTCCGCGGCTATGTCGATGTCTGCCACGACTGGCTGGCCTCGGGGGCGACCCATACCGGCCGGCACGCGCTGAGCATGGCCGGGCTCACGCACAAGGACATCAACCTGCTGGAGATCTACGACTGCTTCACCATCACCGTGTTGCGCGAGCTTGAGGACCTCGGCTTCTGCAAGCTGGGCGAGGGTGGCGCCTTCGTCCAGGACGGCAAGCTCGGTCCGGGCGGAGCGCTGCCCACGAACACGCATGGCGGCGGGTTATCCTGGGGCCATGCCTTCTCGGGCCTTGCGCACGCGATCGAGGGGGTGCGCCAGCTGCGCGGCGAGTGCGGGCAGCGGCAGGTGAAGGGCGCCAGCACGGCCCTGGTGCATAGCCAGGGCGGACCCGTGGCGATGCACAGCACCGTCATCATCTCGAACGCGAACTGAGGAGCACGCGCCGTGCGGTTCCTGGAAGGCATTCGGGTTCTCGATCTCAGCCGCTTCGTCTCCGGCCCGTTCTGCTCGATGATGCTGGGCGACATGGGCGCCGAGATCCTGAAGGTGGAGCGGCCGGGCGTGGGCGACAACACGCGTAAATGGTCGCCCACCAACACCACCGATCCGCCCTACTTCCTGTCGGTCAACCGCAACAAGCGGTCGATTGCGCTCGATTTCCAGAGCGCGCGCGGCAAGGAGGTGCTGCTCAAGCTGGTCGCGAAGTGCGACGTGTTCCTGCACAATCTGCGCCCCGGCACCTTCGAGGAGCATGGCTACAGCTACGAGGCGCTGCGTGCGATCAATCCGCGCCTGGTGTTCTGCGAGATTACCGGCTACGGCAAGGATGGGCCGGATGCGAACCGTGCCGCCTTCGACCTGACCATCCAAGCGGAATCGGGCCTGATGAGCCTGATCGGCGAGCCGGAAGGAACGCCGATGAAGGTGGGCGTGCCGGTGACCGACATCGAGACATCGCTGATGGCATGCATCGCGATCCAGGGTGCGCTGGTGCGCCGCGCGCAAACCGGCGAGGGTTGCCGCATCTCGATCTCGATGCTGGAATCGGCGCTCGCCTGCATGCCGAACGTGATCAGCGAGTATCTGGTCGACAAGATCCAGCCGAGGCGCTGGGGATCGGGCCACCCGAGCATCGTGCCGTACCAGACTTTCCGTGCAGCGGATGGGTGGGTGACGATCGGCATCGGCGCCGAGGTGCACTGGAAGCCCTTCTGCAAGCTGATCGAGCGCCCCGACCTGGTCGACGATCCGCGCTTCGCCACCAACCCGGCACGCCTGGCCAACCGCGAGCTTGTCACGGGCGAGCTGGCGAAGATCATCGTCCGGAAGCCGCGCCGGTACTGGCGCGAGCGGATGGCCGAGCTGGGCCTGCCCTCGGCGCCGGTAAACGAACTCAACGACACGCTGGAAGGCCCGCAGGTCGCGGCGCTGGGCACGGTCCAGACGGTCGAGCACCCGGAGCGCGGGCCGATCCGCATGATCCGCTCGCCGATCCAGGTCAATGGCGAGTATCTCGGCATCAAGCGCGTGCCGCCCGTCCTTGGCCAGCACACCGACGAGATCCTCAAGGAAGTGATCGGCCTCGACGAGGGCGGCATCGCCGAACTGCGCCAGGCCGGGGCAATCGGTTGACACCACAATTCCCCTGAAACGGAGCGCGTCCCATGATCATCGACAGCCAGATCCATGTGTGGTGGCCGAACAGCCCGGCGCGGCCCTGGCCCCCGGGTGCGGTCAGCCTGCACGGCCCGTCCTACACAATCGAGGACGCGGTGGCGCAGATCGACACCGCCGGCGTGAAGCGCGCCGTGCTGGTGCCGCCAAGCTGGACCGGGATCGACAACTCCTACGGCATCGAGGCGGCGCAGAAGCATCCCGGTCGCTTCGCCGTCATGGGACTGTTCGACCATGAGGCGGCGGGTGCGCGCGAGAGCCTGAAGGCCTGGCGCAAGCAGCCCGGCATGCTGGGCATCCGGCCCGTCTTTGCCAACGAGAAGGCGCTGCGGCTCCTGAACGATCCCGCCAACGAATGGTTCTGGGACATCTGCGAGCGCGACGGCATCCCGCTGATGTGCTTCATCTTCGGCAACCTGAAGCGGCTGGACCAGATCGCGCAGAAGCACCCTGGCCTGAAGGCGGTCGTCGACCATGCCGGGCGCAACCCGCGCGGCGCGAAGGACGAGGCGGCATGGGCCGATCTGCCCGAGCTGCTGGCTTTGGCGCGCCACCCCAATATCAGCGTGAAGGTCTCGTCGCTGCCCTGCTTCACGACCCAGGCCTATCCCTATCCGAACCTGCACGGCCCGATCAAGGCGATCTACGATGCCTTCGGACCGCAACGCATGATGTGGGGCAGCGACATCACCCGCCTGACCGTGCCCTACATGGACAATCTGCGCCTATTCCAGGAAGGCCTGCCCTTCCTGAGCGAGGACGACAAGTCATGGATCATGGGGCGCGCTGTAGCCAAGGTCTGCGGCTGGCCGTTATAAGGGCTCCTGCCCGCTCCGAGTCGGCGGGTATGGTGCAGAACGGCGGTCCGGATCGGGCCGCCGTCGTGCGCGTTTACCCATAAGACCCATGGATCAACCGAGAATGCGTAGCCAAGCCGCGCCAAGAGGTAACAGGAAGGCAAACACGGACAGCCGGGGGCGGCAGGCCAATCAGGGAGACCGCGAGGCGGAATCCGAGTCGAAGCGCAGGTCGCGGGTGCGAACGCTCGGCCAGCGCATTCCCAAGGCGGCCGAGCTTCTGGCGCAGAAAATCGCCTCGGAGATCGTGGCCGAGGCACTGGTGCCGGGCGAGCGGTTGCCGCTCGAGAGCGAGATGATCGAGCAGTATGGCGTCGGCCGCTCTACCGTGCGCGAGGCGCTGCGCGTGCTGGAGGTCTCCGGCCTGATCACGATGCGCACAGGGCGCAATGGCGGGCCGATGGTGGGCGATGCGGGCCCGGCCAGTCTCGGGCGCATGGTCAGCCTGTTCATGCATGCCAACGGCGTGACGCTGGGCGAGATCATCGAGGCGCGGGTGTTGATCGAGCCCGCCCTGCTGCGCGCGGCGCTGGATTCGGATGACGGCACCCTGGCCAGGCGCGCGGCCGATCTCAAGCGCCGCAGCCTCGAAAGCGATCTCGGCTCGAAGCAGGAGTACCGCCTGCTGACGCGTGAGTTCCACGAGATGATCGCCACGGCCTCCAACAACCGCCCGCTTGCCCTCCTGGGCATGGCATTGATGTTCCTGACACGCCTCGATCACGAGATGCTGTCGATGGAGCATCGCCGGAAGGTGATGGCCGAGCACGACAAGATCCTGGACGCGATCATCGCCGGCAACCGCAAGAAGTGCGAGGCCCTGATGGCCGTTCACATGGCGAATTTCCGCGCCTCCGTGATCGAGCGCCAGCCGCAAGACATGGACCGGATCATCAACTGGCGCTGGACCTAGGCCCGTCCGAGCCCCTTGCCGGCGCCATCGCTACGCCACCGCGGTGCGGTGGCCGGGCGCGTCGAAGGCGTCGATGATCTCGGCCACGCTCATCTCGGCGAGACGCTGCAGCCGTTCCCACCCGCCGGCGGCAAGATCCTGGCGACCGCCATACGCCATGCAGGAGCGGAACTTGTCACGGATCGCCGGCTCGCTGACGACCAGATTGCCGCCGAACACGGCCTTCTCCACCGAGCCGTCGCCAAGCGTGACGGTGATCTCCGACGGCGCGAGGCCCTTGCGGTCGGGCAGGTGATCGCTCACCGTCATGCGGTCGGCGAGCGCCTTCACCGCGCCGTCTTCCAGTATGCCGTCGACCAGGTTCGTGAGATCGACCCGGCCATGCTGGAGGGCGAATGCCACCATGTAGGGGATGCTGTATTTCGCATCGGCCAGGGTGCGCGGGCGCCGGCGCTCGTCCATCGGCCGGCACAGGAATCCTGCGCGCGCATTCACTGCCACATCGATCTTCTCGATCGGGCGGCCGGCGATACGCTGGTGGAGGTCGAGCGCGATCGAGACCGAGGTGTGCGAGCTGCGGCAGCAAGGATAGGGCTTGGCATTCGCCATCTCCCATCGCCAGGCCCCTGGCGCCAGGATCGCCTCGATGTCCGCCTCGGATAGCTGGATGCCGAAATAGAGCGGGAACAGGCCGGCGGCGCCCTCCATCGCCGAGGCCGGACCTATCAGGCCCGCTTGCGCGAGAAGTGCGGACTGCACGGCACCCTGCGCGGCGAAGCCGGGATAGATCGCCCGCGTGTTAGCGCCAGTGGCGAAAGCAGGCTCCTTGCCGCCGGCCGCCTGCATGTAGGCGATGCCGAGCGCGCCCACCATCTGCTCCTCGTCGAGGTCGAGCAGCATCCCGGCCGCGTAGCAGCCGCCGAAATAGCCGAAGAACTGCGACAGGAACCAGTCCGCTCCCGGCCCCTTGCCGGTCGGGCTCAGGTGGTAGCCAAGCCGGCAGGTCAGCTCGTTGCCAAGCGCCACGGCCTCGACCAGGGCATCGCCACGCGCGCCGGCAAGCTCGCCGGCGGCGAGGGCGGCAGGCAGCGTGACCGAGGTCGGATGGATGCGTGCGACATCGTGGATGTCGTCATAGTCCATGATGTGCGCGAGCGAGCCGTTGGCGAAAGCGGCAAGTGCGGGCGGCAGCCGTTCCGGGCCGCCGATCACGCGCGCCAGGCCCGACGCTCCGCCGAGCGCCGCGCCTTCAAGCACCTTGGGCGTGAGAGGGGACGAACGCGCGGCAATCATGATCCCGAGATTGTCGAGGATGTGCAGCCTGGTCTTGAGCAGGATGCGCTCCGGAATCGATCGCCGTTCCTGGGCCATCGCCCTGACAAGCCTTCGGGTGAGATGCATTGTCGCCTCCGTGCAGGCTCCACCGGTGGGTGCTTCTGGCCCCGGAATCGTTTCGGGGTCGATTGACGCTCTAGACCGGCATATGATAATCATGTTTTGTTTTCGGCGGCACACTGTTTCCGGTCGCGCAACGGACGAATCAGTGCCTTTCCGGCGTTCGCCGGGGCGTCGGCACGACGAATGCTCTGGAAGGTGCGATGCTCGAAGGACCGACGCTCGAGGCGGAGTATGAGAGGTTCCGGGAGGAGGCGATCGATTTCTACCGATCGGAGTTCCGTCCGGAATGGCTGCAGACGGAACCGGACTCCGACGCCTATCGCGCGCTCGGCAAGGACCTCGACAACAAGCTGATCGCGCGCGGCTGGTACACCCTGCACTGGCCCACCAAGTATGGCGGCAAGGGTGGCGACCTGATCCAGTACTCGATCCTGCGCGAGGTGGCGGCCTATTTCCGCGCGCCCACATATGGCGGGCATGGCCGCTATATCGTCGGCCCGGCGCTGTTCGAGATCGGCACCGAGGAGCAGAAGGCGCGCCACCTGCCGCGCATCTCGCGTGGCGAGCTCATCATCTGCCTCGGCTTCACCGAGCCCGATGCGGGCAGTGACCTGGCGGCGATGAAGACCCGGGCGGTGGACGAGGGCGGTCATTTCCGCATCACCGGAACGAAGCTCTACATCACCTTCGGCCATTTCGCGAACGTGATGCTGCTCGCCGCGCGCACCGATCCGGCCGCGCCGAAGCACAAGGGCGTCAGCCTGTTCCTGGTCGATCTGTCGCTGCCGGGCGTGAACATGAAGCCGCTCGACTGCTTCACCGGCCATCGCATCGCCGAGATGCACTTCGACAATGTGCGCGTGCCCAAGGACGCGCTGGTGGGCGAACTCAATCGCGGCTTCTACCACATGACTGTCGCGCTGAACTTCGAGCGCTCGGGCATGGAGCGGCCGGCGGCCTACCTCGCCCATCTCGAGGACATGGCCGAGTATTGCCGCGCCAGCGGCTTGTGGCAGCGCGCGCGCGTGCGCCAGCTGATCGGGTCGCTGGCAGCACAGGTGCAGGCCTGGCGCATGATCTCCTGGCGCGTCGTCATGCTCCAGCATCGCGGGCTGGTGCCGAGCTGGGAAGGATCTCTCGCCCAGCTCTACCGCAAGGACATCAACCCGCAGTTCGGCAAGGCGCATCTGGAGATCTTCGGCAATGCCGGCCTGATCGAGCGCTTCGACCCCGATGCGATCCTGGACGGGCGCAGCGAGTGGTTCCTGCGCGAGGGTTTCAACAACCACGGCCAGGGCGGGCGCTTCGTCACGCGCAACGTCATCGCGCGCCGGGGCATGGGCCTGCCGGCAATAAGGCTGCGCGACCATGGCTGAGCAGATCTACGATCTCCGCCCGCTCCTGAACGAGACGCAGGAGATGCTGCGCGAGGCGGCGCGCAATGCATGCGTCGAACTGCGCGGAGGCGCGCGGCCGCAGAAGATCGACCTGGCCGCAGCCTGGCGCCGCTTCGCCGAACTGGGCTGGACCGGCGTCGTCCTGCCGGAGGGCCTTTCCGGGAGCGGCGGTTCCCTGCTCGATGCGGGCGTGATCGCGCTCGAGATCGGGCGCGGGGCGATGTTCGTCTCCTACCCCGAAACAGTGGCGTGGAGCCATGCGCTGGCACGCGCGCTTCCAGCGCTCAGTGCAGCAGGCAAGGACCTGCTGGCCGAGATCGTCGCCGGCAAGACAGGGCTTGTTCTCGCCCGTCCGCTCGATCCGGCGACGCCCGATCGGGCGCTGACCGGCGCCGTCGGGCCAGCCGCCGGCTATCTGGTGCGCCTGGTCGAGGATGGCGGGACGCGGCTGGTCGCATTCCCACTCGATGCCCTGGCGGCCCGCAAGGTGGCAACCACGCGCCACCGTCCGGAGCTGCTGGTCACCGCCGATCCGAAGGCGGCCGATGGCATCACGTTGTTGGAAGGGAGTGCCGCGGCCGAAGCCTTCGAGATCGCCGCGCTCACCGCGCGCTGCCTTACCTGCGCGCTGCTGGTCGGCAGCGGGCGCACGATCCTGGAAATGGCCCAGGAGTACGCCAATGTGCGCGCACAGTTCGGCCACGTCATCGCCAACTACCAGGTGGTGCAGCACGCCCTGGTCGACATCTTCGCCGCGCTGGAGGCGGCGGAGCTGATGACGATCAAGGCGCTCGACATCCTCGACCGCGGTCGGCGCGACCACGGCCTCGTGCCGGCAACCATCGCCTTCGCGCGCGACGCGGTGTGGAACGCGCTGTTCAAGACTTACGACGTGTTCGGCGGCATCGCCTTCATGCAGGAGCATCCGCTGGGCGATTTCACCCGCGGCATGACGGTGCTGATCGCCAGCCTCGGCACCGAGGAGCAGTGCCTGGAGGCCGTCGCCGCCACGATCCGCAAGGGAGCTTTCCTCGCATGAACAGCAAGGCACCCGACCAGGCGCAGCCCCCGCCAAAGCCGATCCCGGTGCCGTCTTCGGTGTCCGCCCCCTTCTGGGAGGCGCTGCGCCGGCGCGATTTCGTGCTGCAACGCTGCTCCGGTTGCGGCGCCTACAACCATCCGCCGAAGATCACCTGCCCGCGCTGCCATTCGCAGAGGCTGGAATGGGTGCCGGTTTCGAAAACCGGCACGGTCTATTCCTACACGATCGTGCATCGGCCGCCTTTGCCCGCCTTCAAGAACGACGTGCCCTACGCGGTGGGCCTGGTCGACATCGACGGAACCGATGTCCGGCTCCTGTCCTCGCTGGTCATGCCGCCGGGGGAGGTAAAGGTCGGGCTGCCGGTGCAGGTGATGTTCGACGACGTGGCGCCCGACTTCACCCTCTTCCGCTTCGAGAAGCGCACCGCAAGCTGACCGCGCGGCCTGGTGCCGGCATTGCGCTTGACGGACGCGGCCATCCGAACCAGGGAGCGCGCCCCATGCAGGAAACCCCGATCGTCGATGCGCATGCGCATGTGTTCCGCCAGGACTTCCCGCTGGTGGACAATCCGGCACGCACGCCCGACTATGATTTCGCCGAGGCCGAGTATGTGAAGGTGCTCGACGCCCATGGCGTGCACTTCGCCATCCTCTCGGCCGGCAGCCTGTGGGGCGACTACAACGACTACATCTTCGAGACGACGCGGCGGAACAAGCGCTTCCGCGGCACCGTGCTGGTGCAGCCGGCGATCGAGCGTTACGTCCTCGACCGCATGAACGAGGACGGCATCTGCGGCATCCGCCTTTCGCCGATCGGCCTCAAGAGCCGGCCCGGCCTCGACACCTTCGAGTATCGGCGCCTGTTCAAGCGCGTGGCCGACCTGAACTGGCATGTGCACATCCATGTCGAGGGCGCTAGGCTGGCGGAAGTGCTGCCGGTGCTGGAGAAGTGGAGCATGCCGATCGTGATCGACCATCTCGGGCGGCACGACGGGCCGGACGGAATCAGGAGCGAAGGCTTTGCCGAGATGGTCCGCGCGATCGAGCGCGGGCGCACCTGGGTCAAGCTGTCCGCGCCTTACCGCGTTGGTCCGGCCGCGCCCGACCAGGTCAAGGAACTGCTCCGCCGTATCGGGTCCGACAGGCTCATCTGGGGCAGCGACTGCCCCTTCACCGGCTTCGAATCGAAGCAGACCTACCAGAACCAGCTCGACTGGCTGGATGGCTGCATCCCGAACCCAGTGGACCGCCAGAAGATCTTCGGTCTCAACGCGCTCAAGCTCTTCTTCACATAGAACCCGGCGCCGCTTGGCCTGATGGATTGCCCGCGACGCCAGACGCGCGCGCATGAGGCTGAAGGGAAAGGCGCCCAGGAACATTCTCATCGCCGTCGCAAGTCAATTCCTCGTCATCATCAATGCCATGATCCGCGACAAGAAGACGCCGATCCCCCTCGCATGACGAACAGGATTGCCCCGGCGCGACACTGGGCGACGAGAGGACCGGCGCATGATCCCCGAAAGTCTTCCGGCGAGGGCCGCGCGCGACGTGTTCGAGATCCTGCTCGAGGACCGGGACCACGAGGAAATCCTGCGTCTGGGTTGCGTCAACGGCATCGGATCACGCTGAACGGTCGCGCTGGCGCGCCTTTGTCTTGATCCGGATTTCCAATACTGATATACTTTTTGCTAATATACGCTTCGGTCGGGGGACCCGTCCGATGAGCGTTCAGACCGTTTCCGCCGTTCTGTCACTTCTTGCAATCTTGAGCCTTGCGGCCGTGGCGCTGCGCGTGCGCGCGCTGGCCCATGAGCGTCGGGACTACGCCCCGGTCCAGATCGGCGCCTACCGCATCCGTGCGATCGGATTCTGGCTCCTGGTCCTTGTCGGGCTGCCCACCAGCGTCTGGCTGTTCCGTGCGAACCCGTACACTGTGCAAGCCGCCGCGCCGCAGGTCGTCAATGCGACCGGGTATCAGTGGTACTGGGAACTTGACACGAGCCAGGTGACCGCCGGCAGGCCGGTGAAGTTCCGCGTCACCAGCGCCGATGTCAATCACGGCTTTGGCCTCTATGACGAGGCAGGAACCCTGGTCGCGCAGACCCAGGCGATGCCCGGCTACATCAACCGGCTGACCCATGTGTTCGAGGCGCCCGGCACCTACCGGGTGCTCTGCCTCGAATATTGCGGGCTGGTGCATCACAACATGATCGCCGAGATCCCGTGACCGACGGGGGATCGCCAAGATCACCGTGACCGAAGGGGGCGGCGGCGCTGCATCTGGGCGGGCTTCTGGTGATCGGGGTCGGCTTCCTGATCTGGTGCCTCGAGCTTGCCCGCGGCATCATCGCCACCTATGGCGGGCTGGGCCGCGGCCTTGGCTGGCATGCGCTGTTCGGCGGATCGACCCAAGACGTGCCCCCGCCCACGGTGGTCGCTGCCACAATGGTGACGATCGTGACCACGCTGGCGCTGATCGCTGGCGCGGTGGTGCTGGTGATGAGCCTGATCAACCTCGCCTTCCCCGCGGTCGAGATCGATCCGCTGCTGGCCAAGAACCTGATCTACTTCTTCGGCCACACCTTCATCAACGCCACCATCTACATGGCGGTCACCGCGGTCTATGAGATCCTGCCGCGCGTCACCGGGCGCCCCTGGAAGACGACGAAGGTATTTCTTGCCGCCTGGACACTGTCGACGACGATGGTGCTGACCATCTTCCCGCACCATCTGCTGATGGACTTCGCCATGCCCGTCTGGGCGTTGGCGATCGGACAAGTGTTTTCGTTCGTCAATTCCTTCCCGGTGCTGATCGTGACGGGCCTCGGCGCGCTGGCGATCCTGCACCGGTCGGGCATCCGCTGGGATATGGTCTCGACACTGCTGCTGATCTCGGTCTTCGGCTGGATGGCCGGTGTGGTCCCGGCGGTGGTTGACGCCACGGTGGCGGTCAATCTGGTCATGGACAACACCATGTGGGTGCCGGGGCATTTCCACTTCTACCTGCTGCTGGGCCTTCTGCCGATGATCTTCGCGTTCATGATCTATCTGGCGCGGGGCGAGGATGCGACGCCGCGCGGCGGCGACCTGACGGCGATCATCTATCTGATCTTCGGGCTCGGCCTGGTGACGATGTTCCTTGTCGGCGGTTGGGCCAGCGTGCCGCGGCGCTGGGCCGAGCACCTGCCCGAATGGCAGATCTGGGACCAGATCGCCTCGGTCATGGCCGCGGGCGTGATCGCGCTGACAGGCGCGTTCGTGGCGATGTTCCTGGCGCGGATCCCGGCGCTCCTGCGCGAGGGGTAAAAGCCATGCGCGCGGCGCTCGCGACGGTTGCGGTGGCGGCCATCGGCGCCGCAGCACTGTCGTGGGGGACCGACCAGGGAGCCGCCCTCACCTCCGAGGCGGCGCGGCGGCTCGACATCGCCGCCACGCCGCGGTTTCTGCCCGATGTGACACTCCACGACCAGACCGGCGGCGCCGTCGCACTGTCGGCCTATCGCGGGGCGCCGCTGGTCTTGGAATTCGTCTATGCCACCTGTCCCGATATCTGCCTCGCGCTCCGCACCGCCTTCGAGCGGCTGGACGCGACCATGCCCGCAGGCGCGCGCCTGCTGTCGGTCAGCTTCGATCCGCGCGACGACACCGAGCGGCTGGGCTGGTTCGCCGACCGCCACGGCGCCGGGGCGCCGCGCTGGCGCGTGGCGGGTGTCGCCGACGCGTTGTCGCGGAATGCGCTTCTCGAACGTGCCGGAGTTGTCGTGATTCCGGACGGGATGGGCGGCTATGTCCACAATGCCGGGCTCTACCTCGTCGACGCCGAGGGGCGTCTGACGGCGGTCTTCGATCCGGAGGACACCGAGGGACTGCGCGCGTGCTGACGGGCGATGCGCGCTGACCCGGTCATCGTCGCAGGCCTGGCGCTGGCCGCGCTGGCGGCGCTGCCGCCCGTTGGCCCGCTGCTGGAAGCGCGGCTGCCGTCCCACATTCTCGGCCAGTATCCGCTGATCGTCGCGGGCGGCGCGCTGATCGGCGCACGCCTTGCCCGGGATCGGGTTGCGGCATGGTCCGCCGCCCCTGCGCTGCTGGCAGCCGCGCTGGCGCTTTCCTTCTGGCTGCTGCCGTGCTGGATCGACGCGAGCCTCGCTGATCCGGCGGTGCGCGCGGCCAGGGTGGCGAGCTTGTCCCTGCTGACCGGGCTGCCGCTCGGCTGGGGTTGGACGCAAGCCGGGCCGCTGCTGCGCGGCTTCTTCGTCGTCAAGGCCACCGCCATGCTGGCGGTCATGGGCTGGCTGCTGCTCGCCGTGCCGGCCCGGTTGTGCAACGCCCATCTGCTTTCGGACCAGCGGCTGCTGGGTATCGGGATGGTCGGCCTCGCCATGGCCGTGATCGGACTTGCCTTGCTGCGCGCCTGCGTCGGCGCTTTCCGCGCGACCGGCATCGCAGGGGGGACACGGCACGCACCGACTTCTGGTTCTCCATCGCAAGCACCCATGCCTGACTTCCGGTGATATCGCCCGGCCTCGTCGTCGCGGGCGAGGTGTGCTGGGGCGACGAGCGGTTCGACGATGCGATCTGCTGGGCGCGCGAGGGCCGGGTCCGATGGCGGATCAGCGCGCCCTTGGCCCTGACGGACGGCGCAGGCCGGCCGCCACCCTGCGCAACAACCCCGCCATTCCCAGCACCCACGCGGTGAGCGCGACATAGACCAGCACCTCGGGGATCGGATCGAGGACGCCGTAACCCATGGCGCGGTCGAACTGGTAGGTGCTGGTCGTGTACATCCCGAGCGGAAAGACCATACCCCATACCGCCGTCTCGTAGGTGAAGCGGTCGCGCATCCAGACATAGCGCCACAGCATCAGCAGGAGCAGGAACGGGATCCACCAGCTCGCCACCGCCCAGAAGAAGAAGGTGAAGCCGCGCAGGAACGGCAGGAGCGGACCGAGCATCGGCCAGGTCTCGCCGCGCAGGATCAGGACCGAGCCCGCCAGCGCCGTGATCGCCACCGCGCCCATGTTGATCCAGTAGGGCGGGCTGAAATCCTCGCGGTTCATCGGCACGAAGGTCAGTCGGTAGAAGATCAGCGGGATGATCGCGAGATAGAGCATGCATCCGATCAGGAACATCGCGATCACCTGGAACTGGATCGGCGCGGGCGGCGCCGATCCCACGTCGATCACCCCGCGCAGCACCACCACCGACTGGGTCGAGACGGCGGCGATCAGCCAGGCACCGTTGATGCCGCGCGCTAGCGTCGGCTTGCGGGCCCGCACAGTAACGGCGGTGAAGAAGGTGTACATGATCGCGAACCACAGGATCAGCCCGAACCACCACAGCGCGTGCCCACGCCCACGGCCCCCGTCACCACCACGTTCTGGGTGCCCAGAACGCAGGTGCCCGCCACGATGGTGAAGAACCCCGGCGCGCGCTGGTGGTCCGAGATGTCATGCTGTAGTTCCGCGCGGAACCGCACCGCGCGCAGGATCGTCAGCGCCCAGAGCACCAGCCAGGCGACCCAGCTGAATGCGATCAGCGCCAGCGCGATCAGGCGCAGCCGCATGAAGTGGCAGGCGATGGACACTACGCCGGTGGCCATGACCAGAGCGAAATATCCCGGAAAGAGCGAGGCCGCCCCGTCGAGCACAAGCTGACGAAGGCCCGCGGGCCGCTCCCTCCGCCGCGAATCGGCCGGATCATCCCCGCGCATATCTGAGCACCAGTTCGATCTGGATGAACAGAAGCACGAAAGCCGTGTTCGATCCCCAGGTCACCATGCGCCAGCGCGCGAGCGTGCCCGAGAACGGACCGGTGTTCGGCGCGCACCTCCAGATCGCAACCAGGATCCAGATTGTGTACGCCGCCGAGGACAGGACCAGCACCTGCTGGAAGATCAGCTGTCCGGCATTCAGCGCGGTCGCGCGCAGCATGGCAAGAGCCACGCTTGTCGTGACGCCATAACCCCAGAAGACGACCGGCAGCGCCATCCGCCCCTGCCATGCGCGCAGTTCAGGGGCGAAGAAAAATGCTAACGGCGACGTCTCGGATTCACTCGGCGTCATGGGCCTCCGTTTCGGGCCTCCGTTTGGAGCCGATTGTGAACCAGTGCGCAGGGATTCGAAAGACAATCCGTCTCGGCCACCGCGCCACCAAGGCAAGAGACGACGCCTCGCCAGACGCTTATGAAAGACGTATGGCCCGCGGCGACGGCATGAGAGCGCGCATTGCGGAAGCCGGAACAGGTTGCCGCGCCGGACGAGTTCCTGTCGGCCTCGCTGCTGTCCGGCGAGGATCATATCAAGATCGGGGACGAAGGCGCGCGCCGCCGCCTCGAACGCGACCGGATCGTGGTTGGCCATGGCGATGCCGAAGGCCGTGCCGTCGAGGTGCTTGGAGCGGGTTGCGCCGCCGACGGTGCGGTTGTGCTCGGGGCTAGGACAGGCGGCGCGAACGGGATTCAAACTCGTAGTACAGCCTTGATATCCGTCGTCCGCGTAGAGCCCGGCATGACCCGATCCGAGCTACCGAGAACCACCCCTCGCGGGAGTCCGCCGCCAGGGGAGGTCCCGTCGGGATGGGGCACTATCGCGCGCCTACAGCCTGCACTGCCAGACTTGCACTGCCAGACTTGGCCAATTGCAGAGCAGTCACCGTGTCGCCACCACGGCTGAACTCCGAGTCGGCGACTCATGCTTCCGAGAAGATCTGGCGTACCAACAAGTGCCGCGACGCCGCCAGGGGGCCCGCCCTGCGGCGACTGGCCGCAGGTGCGTCAGGTTCTCGCCATCCCCTGGGCCTCTCTTGCTCCGCCCCTGACAGGCCTTGCGGCCGTCACTACCGGCGCAAAGGCCACGCAAGCCGGCGGAAGACATCGCAGGGTGCATCCGGTCAATGTCCGGTCAAGCAACACATGACCCTGACGCGCACTGCTATTGCGCGCGTGTCGCATAAATTATTTCAGGGAGATAAGTGGTGCCGACGCCCGGATTTGAACCGGGGGCCTACTGATTACGAATCAGTTGCTCTACCGCTGAGCTACGTCGGCATCCGGCGGTTCTTGGCGGGGGCGGACCATAGCCAAACCCCGCTCCCAGGGCAAGGGCAAGGCGCGCCCGGCGTCCGACCCGGCTGGCCGCCCGCCACCAGCCTCGCCGCCGGCGCATGCCGGCGCTGGAAGACGGCCGCAGGCCCTGCGATGCACGGGCCGAAGCGCCTCGGACCAAGGCTCGTGGGCGGGCCGGCCGGAGCGTCAACTCCGGCGGGGGGCCGGCGCGATCGGGCCTAGTCTCGGCGCCGCCCGCCCTGGCCGGGCGCGAAACTGGCCCGGTACGAAGGGCAGCCGCTCCCCTAGGGCCGGCGCATGCGCACATTGCGCAGGTCGAAATAGTCGTCGGCGCGCTGGCCTACCACGATCCCGTCGCGATGACCCCACGACACCACCTGATGGTAGAGCGGCAGGAAGGCCACCAGCTCGCGCTGGCGCGCCCATACCTGCTGGATCATGGTGTTGCGCCGCGCCACGTCCTGCTCGATCGCGATGGCGTCGATCAGGCGGTCCGTCTCGGCGTCGGAGAAACGGCCATAGTTCCAGGTGCCGAGGCCGCGTTGCGCGTCCGGCGTGCGGATGATGAAACGCATGGTGTGGTGCGCATCGAGCGTGCCAGGGGCCCAGCCGAGCAGGAAGAACGAGGTGTCGCGCTCGGCCAGCTTGCGGAAATACTGGGCGCGCGGCATGGCGTTGACGGTCAGCCTTATGCCGATGCGGGCGAGCATCGGCGCAAGCGCGAGGCAAACCTGCTCGTCATTGACGAAGCGATCATTGGGGCAGTCGAGCGTGACGGCGAAGCCGTTCGGGTAGCCCGCCTCGGCCAGCAGCCGCTTCGCGCCCTCGATATCGACCGGCAGCCGGCGGTCCGCCTCGGCGGTGAAGCCGTTGGCCTGCGGCCCGATCAGAAGGCCGGTGGCCTGTCCCTTGCCGCGCAGCGCCCCGCGCACCAGCGCATCGGCATCGATCGCTTGGTAGAAGGCACGGCGCACGCGGGCGTCGCGGAAGGGGTTGCGGCCGCGCACGTCGGAATGCTTGAGCTCGTCCTCGCCGTGGTTGAAGGCGAGGAAGATGGTGCGCGTCTCGGGCTGCTCGATCAGGCGCAGGCCGGATGTGGCGGTGATGCGCGGCGCCACCTGTGGCGGCACCGGATAGATCAGGTCCACCTCGCGGGAAAGCAGCGCGGCGATGCGGGTGGCATCGGCGGCGATCGGCCGGAACTCGGCCCTCGTGATGCCGTGTTCCGCCCTGTCCCACCAATGGGGGTTGGGCGCCATCACCGTCAGTTCGCCCTGCCGGCGCTCGGTGATGCGGAACGGGCCGGTGCCGTTGGCGTTGCGCGTGGCATGGTTCTCCGCCCGCCGCGCCGGGTTCGAGGATTCGGTGGCGCCGTTCGCCTCGGCCCAGGCCTTGGACATGACCAGGATGTTGGGAATGGCGAGCGGGAAGATCGCGTCCGGCGCATGCAGGTGGAAGTCCACCGTGAACTCGTCCACCTTCTCCACCGCGCGCACCATCGTCAGCAGCCCGCGCACGCCGGCGGCCGGCGCCATGGCACGGCGGAACGAGAACACCACGTCATCGGCTGTCAGTGGCGTGCCGTCGGCGAAGCGCACGTTGCGGCGGATGTCGAAGCGCCACACCCCGGGCGAGGTGGTGCGCCAGGACGTGGCCAGCGCCGGTTCCGCTTGCAGTTTCAGGTCGCGCCGGACGAGCCCCTCGTAGATGTTGCCGAGGAAGCCGAGTTGGACCGCCTCGGCCAGCGAATGCGGATCGAGCGAGGCGGCGTCCGAGCCGCCGGCCCAGCGGAACGTCTCGGCCCGGGCGGCGCCGGACAGGAATGCGCCGGGAAGCGGGGCGCAGGCCAATGCCCCGAAAAGGGCCAATCCTGCAAGCAGGCGACGATGGAACATCAGAACCTCCCGACCCAGGCGTATGCAGCGCGAAGCCGTCATCTTATCCGAGACTGGCCGCGGCGCCAGCTTGGCACCGGCCCTGCCCATGCCGGGCGGGGGATCACAACGGCGTTATCGCCGGCCGCGCGCGATGTGCGCCCAACCCGCGCCGCCGGCGCGATCTGGCCTCTCGCGCGAGATCGCCGCCCGCCAGTCACGACTGGCGCCCCGGCGGATCGTCGTCTGCGCCTCCGCCATGCCGCAAGCATCGCCCGGAACGCCGACAGGGTCACAGCCGCTTGCGTCTGGGATGGATCGGGGATCGCGTGAGGGGCTGCAACGGGGTCGGGGCGGGTCGCGTGCCCGCGCCCGGTGCGATGCGCGCAGCCTTGCCTTCGAGGATTGGTCCTGTCCCGACCCGCGCCGCCGACGGCGACCGGACGTTCCGTCCGCGATCGCCCCGAGAGCAGCTCCGAGGCCGCCAATGGCTGGCGCGCGATGGCCGGCGCGACCCCGGCGTCGTCGACCTGAATTGCCGTCGTATGCGGCGTTGTCCTCGTGTCCGCATGTCGCCATTCGTGGCGCCAAGGCGCCGGAAGCGCGGTGCCGGGTGGTGCGGTCCCGGCGGGTGGACAGGTCGGGGATGCGGTGCATAATGGCCAAGCTTCCGCCGCTGCACCGGACTCCGGTCCGCCGGGACCTTCGAACGAGGCCGGCTCGGCCGCATATCACGTCAATCGGGGGGACCGTTCCATGACATCGTATCGCACCTTTTCGCGGATCAGCCGGCGCAGCATGCTGGTGGCTGGTGCCGGCGTCGCCCTTGCCGGCGCGCTGCCCGCCGGCCGCGCTGCGGCGCAGAACCGCCCGGCCAATCTCAGCCTGGCTGGCGGCAGCCCGGGTGGCGTCCTCTATCCGGTCAGCGCCGGCCTGGCGAAGCTTCTCACCGACAAGGGCGTGCGCACCAACGCCGAGGAAGGCGCGGGCACCTCGAACGCGCTCAATGTCGCGGCGGGGCGGGCCGATCTCGGCATCGGCCTGTCGACGGTGAACTTCCAGGCGATGCGCGGCCAGCCGCCCTTCCGCCAGCCGCTTGCCACGCTGCGCGGCCTCTGCTTCCTGTTCGAGCAGATCGTGCACATCATGGTGACGCAGGAAAGCGGCGTGCGCAGCCTTGCCGACCTGCGCGGCAAGCCGATGGCGGCGCAGCCCCAGTCGGCCGGATCGACGATGATCCTCAACGACATCCTGCGCGCGGCCGGCCTGGCGGGCGAGCAGGACCTGAACGTCGTCCTGCGCGGCGGCCCGGCGGTGGGCGCGCGCGCGGTGCAGGACCGGCGCGCGATCGGCTTCCACGGCACGGTGGCGATCCCGGCCGGCGCCTTCAGCGAGGCGGCGGTCAGCGTGCCGTTGCGGCTGTTGCCCATCCCGGACGATGTTTTCGCCAAGCTTGCCGCGGCCAACCCGGCCTATTCGCGCGCGACCATTCCGGGCGGCAGCTATACCGGCATCGCCGAGGGCGTGCCGTCGGCCGCCGATCCGGCCGTGCTGATGTGCAATGCGGCGATGCCCGACGATCATGCCTACTGGGTGGTGCGTACGATCGGCGAGAACATCGAGACGATGCGCGAAATGCATCCCTCGATGCGGGCCTACAGCCGCGAACGCATGACGACCGTGGGCGCGCTGCCGCTGCATCCGGGCGCCGCCCGCTACTATCGCGAGATCGGCGTGCTGCGCAGCTAGCTGCGCCAGCCCTGCCGTTCCCCCGCCGCCCTTCGCCGACACCGACCGTGACCGCGCCGCCCATTCGTAGCCCGCTCGCACCCGTGCTGGCTGCGGCGGCGCTGGTCATGTCCGCCTACCACCTCCTGGTGGGCTGGTTCGGCGCGCCCAATTCCTTCGTCCACTACCCGGTCCACCTCATGTTCGCGCTCGGCATCATGTTCCTCAGCGATGCCGAGCGCGCTTTCCACCAGGGCCGGCGCGGCGAGGCCTGGTTCTCGATCGCATGGGTGGTGCCGACGGTCGCGGGCTGCCTTTATCTCGCGCTCTACGAGGACTATGTCTCCAACCGGATGATCTATTTCGACCCGTTGACGCCGCTTGAACGCGTGCTCGGCGCGGGGCTTCTGCTCGTCCTGATGGAGGCGGCGCGCCGCACGGTCGGATGGGCGCTGGTGCTGATCACCGCCACATTCCTGCTCTATGCCCGCTTCGGTTACGTGCTGCCGCATCCGTTCTGGCATCGCGGCTTCGAGACCGACCGCATCCTCGAGCAAAGCTTCATGACGCTGAACGGCATCTTCTCGACGCCGCTCGGCGTGACGGCGGATTTCGTCTTCCTGTTCGTGCTGTTCGGCGCCCTGCTGCTGACAACGGGCGCCGGGCGGTTCTTCACCGACTTCGCCTTCGCTCTCACGGGACGCAGCGTCGGCGGCCCGGCGAAAACCGCGGTGATCGCCTCGGCCTTGATGGGCATGCTGCAGGGCTCCTCGGCGGCGAATGTCACCACCACCGGCCCCTTCACCATCCCGGCCATGCGCAAGGCGGGCTACGAGGGGAATTTCGCCGCCGCCGTGGAGGCGGTCGCCTCCTCCGGCGGGCAGATCACGCCGCCGATCATGGGCGCGGCCGTGTTCCTGATGGCCGAGTATGTCGGCATTCCCTATGCCGAGATCATGGTCGCGGCGGCGATTCCGGCCGCGCTCTACTTCCTTGCCGTGTTCATCACCGTCGATCTTGAGGCGCGGCGGCTGGGCCTGCGGCCCATGACCGAGAATGTGCCGCGGATGGGTCCGATCCTGCGCCGGCATGGCTACCTGCTCATCCCGGTCGTGACGATGATCGTGATCCTGCTGCGCGGCTACACGCCGGCCATGGCCGGCTTCGGCTCGATCGTCGCGCTGGGGATTCTCTCGCTCGTGATGGACCCCGATGTGCGTGCCCGTCCGCATCGCGTGTTCGGCGAGGCGATGATCGACGCACCGAAGCTGATCGCCTCGGTTTCCGTGGCCTGCGCGGTGGGCGGGGTGATCGCCGGAACCTTCACCATGACCGGGCTCGGCCTGCGGATCAGCGGCATCATCCTCGACGCATCGGCCGGCGTGGTGTTGGTGGCGATGCTGCTGACCATGCTGGCCGCGCTGGTGCTGGGGATGGGCATGCCCACTTCGGCCGCCTATGTGATCCTGGCCGCCCTGCTCGCACCCGGGCTGGTCAAGCTCGGGCTGGAGCCGATGGCGGCACACCTGTTCATTGTCTACTGCGCGGCGAAATCCTCGATCACGCCGCCGGTGGCGGTGGCGTCCTATGCCGCCGCGGCCCTTGCCGGCACCGATCCGCTTCGCACCAGCACGATCGCGTTCCGGCTCGGCATCTCGGGTTTCATCATCCCGTTCATGTTCGCCTTCGGGCCCGCGCTGCTGGGCGGCGGGGACTGGACCGCGATCCTCTATGCCTCGTTGACGGCATCGGCGGGCATATTCGCGTTGTCGGTCGCATCGGTGGGCTGGCTTGCGCGCCCGCTTTCCACCCCAACGCGCCTGCTCTGGCTCGCGGCATCGCTGCCGCTGATGTATTCCGGCTGGCGGACCGACGTGCTGGGTGTCTGCCTGATGCTGGTTGCTCTCGGCGTCGAGACCCTCCTACGCCGTTCGCGCCCCGCCGCCGGCGACTAGAGCGCGCGAGCGCGTCCCTATCCAACGCCGACGATCCGGCCCGAGCGTTCACCCGCGCCGACGTTCACCCGCGCCCGGCGGCGGCATGCTCGTAGATGTCCTCTTCCTGCGCGTTGTGGATGCGCACCAGCGCCTCGATCGATTCGATCACGCGCTGCGCATCGCGCACCAGGTAGCGATCGGCCTCCTCGGCGACCAGGCCCGTCGCCAGCCGCGAGAGGAGCCGCGCGAGGTGGATGATCTCGCGATGCGCCCGGCTCATGGCGCCGAGGCCATGCCCGCTGGCCAGGAACCTCGCCAGCTCGGGAAACACCGTCGCCTCGTCGGCACGCTCATGGGCCACGACATGGCGCTGGATCAGCTCGCTGGCCTCGGCGATCAGCGACACGGCCGCCTCGCCCTCGGCATCGTCGAGCGCATCGGCGATCTCGCGCAGGCGGTTGAGCGCGCGCTCCATCCGCTCATGGTCCTGGCGCAGCCCGGTGGCGCGCGCCGCCGGCATGGCGCGCCGCCATGCCCGGTAGCCCGGCGTGAGCGCACGCAGCGCGTTCAGTATCACGGCGACGTCGATCGCCTCCTGGGTCAGCGCCCCGGCCACCGGGGGCAGCCAGCCGAATCCGGCCAGCAGCATGGCGACACCCGACATCGCCATGCCGGCGACCACACTCTGCATCGCCACAGCATGGGTGCGCTTGGCGATGACGACCGCGTCCGAAACCCGGTCGAGGCGATCGACCAGGATCACCACCTCTGCCGCCTCGGAGGAGGCGCTGGCCCCGCGCGCACCCATGGCGATGCCCACGCTGGCAGCGGCAAGTGCAGGGGCATCGTTGATGCCGTCGCCCACCATCACGGTCGGGTTCAGCCGCTGTTCGGTCTGCACCGCATCGACCTTGTCGGACGGGACGCGGTCGGCCAGAACGGCATCGAGATCAAGCGCCGAGCCGATCGTCTCCGCGGCATCGGCGCGATCGCCGGTCAGCATGACGATGCGCGCAATCCCCGCCGTGCGCAGCGACTGCACCGCGCGCGGTGTCTCGCGACGCAGCTCGTCGCCCATCAGAAGCGCGCCGATGGTCCGGCCCTCGACCGAGACGAACACGATCAGCGCGGAACGCCACGCGGCGCGGCGCAGCGCGCGCACCGCCCAGTCCTCCAGCCGGTGCTGGCCGTTGACAAGCTGGTGCGATCCGACCCGCACAAGCCGCCCGTCGATCCGCCCCTCGATGCCCGAGCCCATGGTCTCCGCCACCGCGCCCGGCACCTGCAACTCGACGCCCTTGCGCAGCGCGGCGTCGACGATGGCCGCCGCCACCACATGGTGCGAGGCCTGCTCGAGCGAGCCGGCAAGGCGCAGCACCTCGTCCGGGCTCTCGCCCGGCGCGGTCTCGATCGCCACCAGGCGCGCCCCGCCCACGGTCAGCGTGCCGGTCTTGTCGAACATCACGGTGTGGGCCCTGGCCAGCGCCTCGAGCGGCCGGCCACCCTTGATCAGGATGCCGCGCCGCGCTGCCTGCGCCACGCCGGCGATGAAGGCCACGGGCGCAGCCAGGATCAGCGGGCAGGGGGTGGCGACCACCAGCACGGCCAGGCCCCGCACCGGATCGCCGGAGAGGAACCAGGCAAGTCCGGCAAGGCCGAGCGTCACCGGGAACAGCAGCAGGGCATAGCGGTCGGCCAGGCGGATGAAGGGTGCCTTGGCGGTCTGCGCGGCATTGACCATGCGGATGATGCCGGCATAGGTGCTCTCGCCCGCCGTTGCGGTGGCGCGCATCTCGAAGGTTTCCCCGGCATTCACCGTGCCGCTGCGCGCGATCTCGCCTTCGCGGCGCGTCAGCGGGATCGGCTCCCCGGTCAGCGCCGCCTCGTCCAGTATCGCGACCGGGCCCAGGATGATGCCGTCGGCCGGGACTACCTGGCCGGCGCGCACCAGCAGGATGTCGTTCGCGGCGATCTCCTCCACCGGGATGTCGATGATCGCCTCGCCGCGCCGGCAATGCGCAGTGCGCGGAGCGCGGTTGATGAGCGCGGTCAGGCTGCGCTCGGCGCGCGCAACGGCGAAATCCTCGAGCACGTTGCCGCCCGCATACATCACCGCCACCACGATCCCGGCCAGCGTCTCGCCCAGGGCCAGCGCGGCCGACATGGACACAAGCGCGATCGCATCCACCCCGAGCCGCCCGGCGGCAAGGTCGCGCGCGATCGCCGCCGCCTGGCCGAGGATGACGGGCACGGTGCCCGCCCCCCAGATCCAGGCGGCGAGATCGGCCCGGCCCAGCACCCATGCTGACAGCCCCGCCGCCAGTGCCGCGAGTGCGATCGCGATGAGGGCGCGGCGCTGGAAGCGTTCAGACATGATCGAGAGTGTCCTTTGCGGTTGCGTCGCAACGGCATGCCGGGCACCGGCATGCATGTCACCGACACGAGGGTGCGCGGATGGCCGGTAGGGCGCAAGCTGCAGCTTCGCCTGGCTGCGCGGTGGCCGCGGCGGCGGGATGCAGCCAGTGCTTGCGCGCCGCGCCCGATCGGCGCGGCCGGGCTGCCGGCTGCTGGGGTTGCCGGGGCCGCGATGGCTTGTCCGGTTTCCGGCCAGCCCGCGTGATCGGGGTTGAAGCCAGCGCTATTGCGGCGCTAGAGGCATGCCTTGCGACAGCGAGCGTCTGCTGCCAGAGGCGCGCGGCCTGCTGGCAGGGCGATGCTTGGGGGTGCAGTCAGGCGCCCGTGCGATCACATCGAGGATAGAGCGATGCCCAGACTCTCCGGAAAACGCTGCGTCGTGACAGGCGCGGCTCGTGGCATCGGTGCCGCGATCGCCCGCGCCTTCGTGGCCGAGGGCGCGGAAGTCGTCCTGACCGACCGGGACGGCCAGACCGGACCGGCCACCGCCGCTGCCCTGGGCATGCCGTTCCGGCTCCTGGACGTGGCCGCCGAGGAGGACTGGGCGGCGCTTGCCCGGTCCTGCCCCGAGATCGACGTGCTGGTGAACAATGCCGGCATCACCGGGTTCGAGGCCGGGTTTGTGCCGCACGATCCGGAGAAGGCCGCGCTGGCGGATTGGCGCGCCGTGATGGCGGTCAATCTCGATGGCTGCTTCCTCGGCTGCCGCTACGCCATCGGCGCGATGAAGCGTCGTGGCACGGGATCGATCATCAACATCTCGTCGCGATCAGGGCAGGTCGGCATGCCCGGCGCTGCGGCCTATGCGGCCTCGAAGGCCGGGATGCGCAACCATACCAAGACGGTCGCGCTCTACTGCGCCGAGAAGGGCTGGCAGATCCGCTGCAACTCGATCCATCCCGGCGCGATCCTGACCCCGATGTGGGAGCCGCTGCTCGGCGAGGGACCCGAGCGCGAGGCACGGATGGCCGCCTTCGTTGCCGATACGCCGCTGCACCGTTTCGGCGATCCTTCGGAAGTGGCGGCCCTGGCCGTGCTGCTTGCATCGGACGAGGCGACCTACATCACCGGAGCCGAGCTGACCATCGATGGCGGATTGCTGGCCGGAACGGCCGCGCGCCCCTGAAGCTGGTGCGGGGCACCCATCGCGGATGGCACGGCGCCTAGCGCCGTGATCGCGATTGTCGGCCGAGGACGGGCGCGCCCGCGTGCGGCACAGCCTAGCGTTCAGCCGGCCGGATTCGTGCCGCGTGGCGCAGCCACCCTCCCGGTGGCGACTCGATACGGGACCTGAGCGGGCAGGCCGGCAACAGGGCAGCCCGGCAATCGCGCAGCCATTGATTGCATGCCGGCGGCCCTGGTCGCGCACTTGCAGAATTGGCGCGCCTCATGCGCGAACCGCGCGCTGCCTGCCGGGGTTCGGCGCGCAGCGGGGGTGGTATCGGTTTGCCCCTGGCCTTCGCCTTGCATGTTCGTTGCGGTCCAGCAAGAAGACGTGGCACCCTGCCATCATCCTGGATCATTGGAGGCGTTGATCGTGCCTGCCCCGCGTTCGGCGATCGTGTCCCTGTGCACGGAAAACCTGCCGGAGACCAACAAGCCCGACACCTACCTCCACTGGAACCAGATCGGTTTCGACCATATCGCCAAGGATTACGGCCAGGGCTCCGGCACGACCTGCGGCTTCCTGCCGCACTGGCTGCTGTGGCGGTTCGGCTGCCGCGACAACACGCTGGTCAACCGCTCCTCGCCGCCCGAGGGGCTGACCTACCGCATGGGCGAGCATCTCTCGATCTTCCAGCCGAACGGCTACAAGAAGATCGTGCGCGAGAGCTGGGTCGCACTCGACAACGAGTTCAAGACGCGCGAGGCCGCCAATGGCCGCGGCCCGAAGCCGGGCGACTTCATCATCATCCGCGGCGGCTACTGGAAGAACAAGGCGACCCAGAAGCGCGACCTCGACAGCGCGCACATCATGGTGCTGCTCGAGGTGCTGCACGCCGACGGCAAGAAGGTGAGGTGGAAGGTCGCGCAGACCGGGGCCATGACCAACAACTTCCGCCAGGCCGGGCACATCACCACGCTCGAAGGCGAGGTGCGCGATGGCGAGATGCAGGAGGCCGATTTCACGCGCAAGGGCCCCAACATCGTGTTCACGGTCAACATCATCGACGAGGAATGGAACTTCCCGCGCCGCGTGGTGGGCTATACCGATCTTGATCGCGTGGCATTCGGCGCCTATCCCAGCGCCAAGTTCATCAACCTGTTCCAGAACCGCTGGCGCGAACAGGCCACCAACGAGGCGATGAAGGTCAATCCCTGGCTCGGCTGGTACTCGATGGAATCCGCCGGCGGCTTCATCCAGCGCCATCCCACCTACCTCTTGCTGCATCGCGGGCACGAGGCGTTCAAGCTCGAGCGCCATCTTGGCCCCTACCGGTGCACCAATCGCGGGCTCTGGACCCTCGCCGGCAGCAATGTCGATGTCTACTGGGAAGACGGCTCGCCGACGCAATCCTGGACCATGGTGCAGACCTGGTCGCCACGCGTGCGCACCGGCGGCACGCCGCGCAGCGCCAATACCGGCGCCCTGACCCGCGTCGTGCAGATCCCGCCGGCCAAGCTGCCGTCGGACGTGATGCCCGACTGGTTGGTGGAGTAGGCGGCCCGCACCGCCCGGATTTCCACCCTGCCTCGTCCGGGGCGAGGTTGGACCGGTTCGTGCCTTCAGCGCGGAGCGGGCATCGGCGCTTCGTCAGCGTGCGGGCGTTCCGAGCAGCACCGGCCCCTTGTGCGCGACCGCCGGTCGGAACAGGGGGGGCGGCAGGCCGGGCAGGTCGCGCGCGGCGGCGGTGCGGGCGAAGGCGCCCTCCTCGGCCACGGTGGCCGCGCCCTGGTCGATCGCGGTGACGACGACATCGCCGAAGATGAGCTTCTCCGACTGGCCGCGCAGCATGAAGCTGCCCGCGTAGAGCACGGGCACGCCCGCCGGCACCTCGATCCGCCAGCGCGGCGCAGCGCGGAAGCGTGCCTCGTAGCTGAAGGCATCGGTGCGGCGCGCACCCTGTATCGCCAGGTAGTGGTAGCCAGGGCGCAGGAACAGATAGACGAGCCCATCCTCGCGCGCCGCTTCGGTCGGGAAACGCGTGAGTTGCCGCCTTTCCGGCGCGCCGCCGCTGTCGAAATCGCCAAGGGCGATGTTGAAATTGTCCTCGCCGAGCGAATGGGCGAAGAGATCCACCTTCGCGCCGTTCTGGTCGGTAAGGACGAAGCGCAGCATCACCGCCGTTTCCTCGCCGCGCCGCACGCGTGCCAATGCCGCATCGTCGAACGGGGCGACCATGGCGCAGCCGGCCAGGATCGCGAGCAAGGCGAGGGCGAGCAGCCTAGAGCAGCGTCTGATCTGGTGGAACCGCAGCGCGGTTCCACCAGATCGGACTAAGCCGCTCGCAAACCATAAGTTTCTCGGGTACGACTTCCGTTCAGCTGATCGAAGCCGAACGGAACGTGCCCTAGCCGCAGCGTTTGCCATCCGCCCACTCCCTGAGGAAGGTGCCGAAGCGCGTCAGGCCCAGACGCTCGCAGCGCTCGGCGCGGCTCAGGCGGTCGTTCGCATCGAACTGGACCAGCAGCATGTAATGCGTCGGCAGGTCGAAGATGCCGCCCGCGGCGCCGGTGCGAGCGGCCAGGATCACCAGGAGCTTCCAGTGCACGCGATCCCAGGCATAGACGAACAGGCGCCGTTCCTCCCAGATCGCCTGCGGCTCGCCCAGCTTCTCGGTCACCTCGGCGCGCGTGGTGCGGCCGAGTTCCAGCGTGGCCGATCGCTCGGCGGCGATCTCGCGGCCTTCAGTGATCTCGCCATTGTCCTGCGGCAGCGGCAGCACCACGCAACCGGCGAGGCCAAGCCCCGCAAGACAGAGCGGCAGGAGCAGGAGCAGGCGCAGGTGTCGCAGCAGGCTGGAACCGACCATGACAGAAGTCTCTTTCCGACGCGCGGCACTCTAGCCGGACGGCACGCGGTCACCATGACATGGGTCAATGGCCGAACCCGGCGCCGCCCGGCGCGTGTCCCCGGACCGGCGCCTTCGTAGCCGTGGCGCGGTGCGGCAATTCCCCCTATATGGGGGCCATGGACACGATCCCCGCCGCGCCCGCGCGCGCCGACGCCCCGAGCGAGGCCGCGCGCCGGCGCACCTTCGCCATCATCGCCCACCCCGATGCGGGCAAGACCACGCTGACCGAGAAGCTGCTCCTGCGCGGCGGTGCGATCCAGCTTGCCGGGCATGTCCGCGCCAAGGGCAATCGCCGCCGCACGCGCTCTGACTGGATGAAGATCGAGGCCGAGCGCGGCATCTCCGTCGCCACCAGCGTCATGACCTTCGAATATGGCGGCAATGTCTTCAACCTGCTCGACACGCCCGGCCACGAGGATTTCTCCGAGGATACCTACCGCACCCTGACCGCGGTCGATGCGGCGGTGATGGTGCTCGATGCCGCCAAGGGCATCGAGGCGCAGACGCGCAAGCTGTTCGAGGTGTGCCGGCTGCGCGACATTCCGATCGTCACCTTCATCAACAAGATGGACCGCGAGGGGCGCGACCCGCTGGAGCTGATCGACGAGATCGAGTCCACGCTCGCGCTCGATGCCGCGCCGGTGGCCTGGCCGATCGGCCAGGGCCAGGGCTTGCGCGGTGTCTACGACATGCTGGACCCGGCGCTGCGCCTGCTCGCCGACGAGGCGGATGTGCCGGTGCCGGTTTCCGGGCTCGATGATCCGGCGATCGACGCGGCGCTGCCGGCCGGCCACGCCGCCGCCCTGCGCGAGGGGGCCGAGCTCGCCGCCATGGCCTGCCCCGCCTTCGACCAGGAGCGATTCCTGCAAGGCACGCTGACGCCGGTCTATTTCGGCAGCGCGCTGCGCGATTTCGGCGTCGGCCACCTGCTCGACGGGCTCGCGCGCATGGTGCCGCCGCCGCGCCCGCGCAATGCCGGGGCGCGCCATGTCGCGCCGCAGGAGCCGCGCTTCACCGGCTTCGTGTTCAAGATCCAGGCGAACATGGACCGCAACCATCGCGACCGCGTTGCCTTCGTGCGGATCTGCTCGGGCCGGCTCGACAAGGGCATGAAGCTTCTGCATGTGCGCTCGGGCAAGCAGCTGCCGGTCACCGCACCCCTGTTCTTCTTCGCCAAGGACCGCAGCGTGGCCGAGGAAGCCTGGCCGGGCGACGTGGTGGGCATCGCCAACCACGGCACGCTGCGCATCGGCGACACGCTGACCGAGGGCGAGGCGCTGACCTTCCAGGGCATTCCTTCCTTCGCGCCCGAGCATCTGCGCCGCGTGCGCCTGGACGATCCGATGCTGGCCAAGAAGCTCAAGCGCGCGCTGGAGCAGCTTGCCGACGAGGGGGTCGTCCAGGTGTTCCGCCCGCTCGACGGTTCCTCGCCCGTGGTGGGGGTGGTGGGGATGTTGCAGCTCGACGTTCTGGCCAGCCGGCTGGCGGCCGAATATGGCGTGCCGGTGGGCTTCGAGCCCACGCCCTGGTCGATGCTGCGCTGGCTGTCGTCGGACGATCGCGCGGCCATGGAGCGCTATGCGCGCGCCAATTCCAGCGAAGTGGCTGCCGACCATGACGAGGAGCTGGTGGCGCTGTTCGCCTCGGACTGGCGCCGCCGCCGCGCCGAGGAGGAATGGCCCGAGCTGCGCTTCCTGGCCATGCGCGAGCAGCACGGCCTGATCCGCCCGGCGGCGTGAACGCCCCTCAGCGGCGCCCCTGGTGCACCGCGCGCTGCGGCCGGCGCACCGCCCAGTAGGCGATGCTGCCGCCGAGATAGGAGGCGATCGACAGCAGGAAGGCGAGCCGGTAGCTGCCCGATACGTCGTAGATCCAGCCCGCGCCCCACGAGCCGATCGCCGCGCCCGTGCCCGAACCGATCGTTATCACGCCCAGCACCGCGCCGAGATTGGGGCCGGGGAACAGGTCGGCGGTCTTGGCGGTGATGGTCGGCCCGCGCGAGCCCCAGGTGATGCCGAACAGGCAGGAATGCGCCCAGAGCAGCAGGTGATCGTCGGGGCCGGCGATGAACAGCGCGCAGGCAACGCCCATGATCGACACGGCATAGGCGAGGATGCCGGAAAGCTCGCGCCCGATATGGTCCGACAGCGTGCCGGTTGACAGGATGCCGATCACCGACATCAGCGCGCCGAAACCGATCACCTTGGCGGCATAGAGCCGCTCGAAGCCGGCATCGACGGCGAAGGCGATCTGGTGCAGCGAGACCAGGAAGCTGCCCAGGCTGGTGCAGAGATAGACGAAGCTTAGCAGCCAGAAATGCGGCGTGCGCATCGCCGCGCGCAAGGTCCAGTCCGTCACCGGCGCGGCACCCGGCGGGGGCGACTTCGGCGCCTCGCGCGGGGCGCGGCTGGCCGGCCGCGTGTCGGCGCCGCGGAACAGGGTGGCGGTGGGCAGGATCACGATCGCGATCAGCACGGCCTGGACCAGATAGGCGGTGCGCCAGCCGAAGGCGGAGATGCCGAGCTGCGCCAGCGGGGCGGCAATGGCGCGCCCGAACCCGCCGGCCGACTGCACCACCGCCATCGCCATGCCGCGGCGGCGGGTGAACTGCCGCGCCATCAAGGGCGCGAAGACGAGCGAACCCATGCAGGCATTGCCGAGCGTCATCACCACGCCGTAGAGCAGCACCACATGCCACAGCGCGTCGGCATAGGCGTTGAGCGCGAGGCCCGCCGCCATCAGCAATCCGCCCGCGATCAACAGCCGGCGCGGGCCGAGCCGGTCCACCAGCACGCCGACCGGCCAGGAACTCAGGCCGCCGACAAGCTGCGAGACGGCATAGGCGATCGAGGTATCGGCGCGGCTCCAGCCGAACTCCTCTAGGAAGGAGAGCAGGAACACCGCATAGGCGTGCATCACCGCGCTGGCGAAGGTGTAGGTGAGAACGGCGCCCGCGAGCAGGAACCAGCCGGGCCGTGCGGTGCGGCCGCTGGCCGCGTGCGTCTCGGGGGTCATCGGGCCCGTTCGTCAGGGGAGGGCGCGGTGGCGCTCGCGCCGGGCAATGCGGGCCTATTAGACACGAGCGCGCCGGGCACGAGAAGACGCCGCGCGAAGTCGGCGCAAAAGGGCGGCGCGAAAGGGCGGCGCGGCGCCGGGCACCGGCCGGCCCGCACCCGGCGCCGGCGCCGCTGGCGGATTAGCGGCCCTGGAAGCGGGGCTTGCGCTTCTCGTTGAAGGCGCGGATGCCCTCATAGCGGTCCTCGGTGGTGATCATGCGCTCATAGGCCTGCACCTCCAGCATCAGGCCGGTGGTGATGTCCACCTGCATGCCGTGATGGATCGCCTTCTTCGCCTGCCGGACCGAAAGGGGCGCGCTCGCTGCCACCTTCTCGGCGACCGCCAGCACGCGCGAGAGCAGCTCGGCCTGCGGGTGGATCGCGTTGACCATGCCCCAGGCGAGCGCATCCTGCGCGCTGAAGGGCTGTCCGGTGAGGATCAGTTCCTTGGCGCGCCGCTCGCCCACCGCGCGCGGCAGGGTCTGGGTGCCGCCGCCCCCCGGCATGATGCCGAGCGTCGTTTCCGTCAGCGCGAAGCGTGCCGTGTCGGCGGCGTGGATGAAGTCGCACATCAGGGCAAGCTCGGTGCCGCCGCCGAAGGCCGCCCCGTTCACCGCCGCGATCACCGGCACGGCGCTGTCCATCACGGCGTAGAACGCCTCCTCGAACACGGAATGCTGCAAACGCCATGTCTCGTCGCTCATGCCGTTGCGTTCCTTGAGGTCGCCGCCGGCGCAGAATGCCTTGTCGCCCGCCCCGGTGATGACGATGCAGCGCAGATCGCCTGGCGTGAAGCGCAACGGCACGAACAGGCTGCGCAGCTCCTCGCCCATGCGGGTGTTGAGCGCGTTGCGCACCTGCGGCCGGTTCAGCTCGACCAGCAGCACATGCTCGGCTGGGCGGGAGAGGCGCAGCGTCTCGTAGCTCGGCGTGGTCACGGTCGGGTTCCTCCTTGCGCCGGCGGCGCGGGCCGCATCTCGACCGGCCGCGGGCGCCATGTTATTTGATTGGACAATTAGACCGCCTGCCAGGATCGCGCAATGCTGCCACTTGAAGGGGTTCGTGTCATCGCCGTCGAGAGCTACGGGGCCGGCCCCTATGGCTCGATGGTGCTCGCCGATCTCGGCGCCGAGGTGATCAAGATCGAGAACCGCGCCGAAGGCGGGGACAGCACGCGCCGCTCCGGCCCCTATTTCGACGCCGAGGGCCGCAGCTTCTTCTACGAGACCTTCAACCGCAACAAGCGCAGCGTGACGCTCGATCTCGCCCGCCCCGAGGGGCAGGCGGTGCTGCATGATCTCGCGCGCAGCGCCGATGCGGCGATCAACAATCTGCGCGGCGACGTGCCGGCGAAGCTCGGGCTCGACTATGCCGCGCTCGGCACGGTCAACCCGCGCATCGTCTGCGCGCATCTTTCCGCCTATGGGCGCGAAGGCAGCCGCGCCACCTGGCCCGGCTACGACTTCCTGATGCAGGCCGAGACGGGCTACCTGCACCTGACCGGCGAGCCGGACGGTCCGCCCGCGCGCTGCGGCGTCTCGGTGGTGGACATGATGGGCGGGCTTTCCGCCGCGCTCGGGCTCGTTTCCGGCGTGCTCGGCGCGCGCGCGAGCGGACGCGGGCGCGATCTCGATGTCAGCCTGTTCGATGTCGCCCTTTCCAGCCTCTGGTATGTGTCGAGCTGGTATCTCAACGCCGGCCATGTGCAGGCGCGGCTGCCGCGCTCGGCCCATGCCTCGCTCGGGCCGACGCAGCTCTACCGCACCAGGGATGGCTGGATCTTCTTCATGTGCCCGATCCAGAAATTCTGGGTCAACCTCACGCGCCTGATCGGCCGGCCCGACCTCACCGACCATCCCGATTTCCGCGGCCTGCCCGAGCGGCACCGCAACCGCGACAAGCTCACCGCCGTGCTGGACGAGGCGCTGTCGGCGCGCACCACGGCCGAATGGATGCAGGTGCTGGGCGGGCAGGTGCCGGCCGCGCCCGTGCTCGGCGTTGATGCCGCGCTCGACAATCCCTTCGTGCAGGAGCGCGGGCGCATCGGCGCCTACGGCCCGCCGGGCGACACGGTGCGGCTGGTCAAGGGACCGATCGACGTGCCGGGCGAGGCACAGCCCACCGGCCGCTCGCCCGCGCTCGGCGCCGACACCGAGGCGGTGCTGCGCGACCTCGGCTACGACGAGACACGGCTTGCGGCGCTGCGTGCGCAAGGCGTGATCTAGGCGGCGCGGGGGAGGGGCGCATCATGCCGCGCGGCAAGCCGAGGCACGAGCGGATCGCCGAGGACCTGATCGCCGCGATTGCCGCCGGCCGCCCGCCCGTCGGCGGCGCCCTGCCGACCGAGCACGAACTCAGCGCCGCCTATGGCGTCAGCCGCTTCACCGTGGCCCAGGCGCTCGACCGGCTGAAGATGCTCGGCCTGATCTCGCAGCGCCCCCGCCGGGGCACGCGCGTCTTGTCGCGCTTCCCGGTCTCCACCCGCAACGAGAGCGGCGGCACCTTGCAGGAATGGACCGGCTATGGCCGCGACTTCGTGCTCGAGATCGAGCGGGTCGAGGAGCGCGCCCCCCCGCCCGAGCTTGCGCGCGTGGCCGGCGCCGCCGGCCGGCGCTGGCTCAGCCTGGAAGGTGTGCGGCGGGCGAAGCGATCGCGTGCGCCGATCTGCTTCACCGAGATCCTGGTCCATCCCGACTACAAGGACATCCGCGCCGAGATCACGCGCACCCCGCCGCTGATCTTCGGACTGATCGAGGCGCGCCACGGCCCGCTGATCCGTCTCGTCCGACATGAGCTCGTCGCGGTTGGCCTGCCAGCGCGCATGGCCAGGGTGCTGGATGCACCCGCCGGCTCGCCCGCGCTGCGCACGACCCGCTCCTATCTCGCCGCGCGCGGCCGTCTGGTCGAGCGCGTCGTCAACACCCACCCACATGACCGCTTCGCCTATGTGATGGAAGTCACGCGCGGCATTCCGGACAATCGCAAGCAGGAGGACACGCCATGACCATGACCCGACGCAGCCTTGCCGCCCTCGGCCTCGGCGGCATCGCCGCCGCCGCGACGGCAACCGCAGCCGCGCGCCGCACGCTGGCACAGCCCCGGTCCGGGCAGGCGACGCGCCTCATCCTGCCCTTCCCGCCGGGCAACCAGATCGACATCGTCTCCCGCCGCATCGCCGAGCCCCTGCGCCAGCGCTGGGGCGGGCCGGTGGTGGTGGAGAACCGCCCCGGCGCCTCGGGCGCGATCGCGCTCGGGCAGGTGGCGCGCGCACCGGCCGACGGCTCGGTGCTGCTCGCCTCCTCGCTCTCGCCGCTCGTGATCACGCCGGCGGTGAACCGCAACCTGCCCTACAATGTCGAGACCGATTTCGCGCCGATCGCGCTGCTCGCCTACAACGACGTGATGCTGGTGGCCTCGCCCTCGCTCGGCGTATCCAGCTTCGCCGATGTGGTGCGCCTGGCGCAGTCGCGCCCGAACCCCAGTCCCTACGGCTCGATCGGCATCGGCACGCTTGGCCATCTGGCGATGGAACTGATCGCCGCGCGCGCCGGCTTCAAGGTCCAGCACATACCCTATAACGGCAGCGCGGCTGCCTATAACGACCTGTTCCGCGGCGATGTCGGGCTGATGGTCGATGGCATGGCGCAGGCGATGGCGCAGGTGCGCGAGGGAAGGCTCAAGGCGATCTGCACGCTCGGGCGCGAGCGTTCACCCTTCGCCAGCGATATCCCGAACCTGGCCGGGACAGGCCACCAGGGTGTGCGCGACATCCATATCGTCGGCTGGTCGGGCATGCTGGCGCCGGCCAACACACCGGCGCCGATGATCGCACGCATCAGCGAGGATGTGCAGGAGGCGATGGCCGATGGCGGCATGCAGGAGTATCTGCGCGCGCAGAGCCTGAGCAGCTATCCGCGCCACACGCCGGATTCGATGACCGGCTTCATGCGCACCGAGCTTGCCAACTGGCGCGAGATCGCGCGGCTGGCGGGGGTGTAGGGGGCGGGGGCGCCCGGTGGGGCGGTTTGGCCGCATGCTCAAGCCGCGCGGCGAAGATCGTCCTCGATCCGCCCGTCGCGGAGCGAGACCATGCGGTCGAAGCGGTCGAAGATCTTCTCGTCGTGCGTGACGACAAGGACAGCCGCTTCCTGCTCGCGCGCGACGTGGCGCAGAAGGTCCATCACGACGCGCGCGCGCTCTGAATCGAGCGCTGCGGTGGGCTCGTCGGCCAGGATGATGCGCGGGCGGTTGGCGAGAGCGCGGGCGATCGCCACGCGCTGCGCCTCGCCGCCTGAAAGACGCGCCGGCATGGCGGTCGCGCGCTTGCCGACCTGGAGATAGTCGAGCAGGTCGGCCGCCCGCCGGCGTGCCTCGGCTGCCGGAACGCCGGCCAGCGTCATCGCCAGCGCGACATTGTCGATCGCGTTCAGGAACGGCAGCAGATTGTGGAACTGGAAGATGAAGCCGATCCGCTCGCGCCGCAGCCGGCGCAGGTCGGTGGCGAGGTAGCGCCCGTCCCAGATCGTGTCGCCATTGAGCGAGAAGCGCCCGCTGGTGGGCTCCAGGATGCAGGCGATCACGTTCAGGAGGGTGGATTTGCCGCTGCCCGACGGGCCCTTGAGGCCCACGACCTCGCCCGGTCCGATCACCAGATCGACATCCACCAGCGCGCGCACGGCCGTGTCGCCCGACCCGAAGGTCTTGCTCAGCCGCTCGATGCGGACAAGCGGGGTGATCATGCCGATCAGCTCCCGAGCGCCTGCTGCGGCTCGATGCGGAGCGCGGCGCGGATCGACAGAAGGCTGCCCAACACGCAGATGGTGCCGATGATGCCGGCCATGATGGCCACCTCGGCAACGCCCAGCGCCACCGCGCGCGGAAAGACGTCGCGCACCGAGAACACCAGCACCGTCGCCGCGGCGTAGCCAAGGCCGCCCAGGATCAGCGCCTGCTGCAACACCAGGCCGACGATGGTTCGGTCCGGCGCGCCGATGAGCTTGAGCGTCGCGATCTCGCGCAGCTTGTCCATCGTCATGGTGTAGATGATCAGCGCGATGATCACGGCCGAGACGAACAGCAGCACGACGGTGAACATGCCAAGCTGCACGCGCGCGCGGTTGACCACGGAGCGCGTCAGCAGCTCGGACTGTTCGGCGTCGGTCAGCGCGGCGAGATGCTTCCAGCGCCGCAGCGTCTCGGCCACGGCATTCGCGTCCGCGCCGGCATGCAGCTTGGCAATCACCGCGTTGATGCTGTCGATCGAGCCGGCTCCGGCACCCGCGGCAGAAGCGCGCCTTGCCGCGGGCGGGGCCAGCTTGAACTGGAGCTCCTGGCTGTCGCGCAGGGTCATGAACAGCAGCGGATCGCCGCCAGAGGCCACCAGCCCGCGCGTCGTGCCGACAACGGTGTAGCGGTCGCCGCCGAGCAGCACAGTGGCGCCGACCGCAAGCTGGGCGCGCTGATCGGCGACCACTTCGAACCGTGCCCCGCCAAGGCCCCGCCCCGTCTTGAGCGCGGAGGGGCCGCCGGGCCGGCCGGGCTCGTAGCCCATCACCTGCACGCGGATCAGCCCCTGCGGCGTGCGCGCTTCCGCCGTGCGCAGCGTGATGCTGCCGGCCGCTGCCACGCCTGGCACGCGCTGGACCATCTCGCGCGCATCGCCCGGCAGGCGAGAGGCTTCGGCGAAGGGGCCGCGCGTGCCGGACTCCACCACCCACACATCGGCGGCAAGGCTGCGCGAGAGGGCCAGGGCCTCGGCGACGACGCCCTGGTAGATGCCGACCATCGAGAGCGCCACGCCCATCAGCAGGCCGAGCCCGAGGCAGGTCAGCAGGAAGCGGCCGAGATTGTGGCGGATATCGGCAAGCGCGATGTTCATGGCGCGTCCGCCGCGCCGGCCGCGCGCGCCGAGCGCCCGACCCGGAAGCCCGGGCCGATCTGGATGGCCACCGGAACGTCGGCAGGCAGGCTGTCGGTAATGGCGAGCCGCGCATCCATCAGCCGCGCGGCGAAGCGGATGCGGCGCTGGGCGAGCGCGCCATTCTCGATCGTCCAGACGGTGCCGCTGGCGCCATCGAAGCCGTGCACGGCGCTTTCCGGCACCAGCCGCGCGGTCGCCAGCCGGCCCGTCTCGATCACCACCTCGGCCTGTTCGCCAAGCACCGGCATGCCCGGGCAGGCGCGGCAGCGAAGGTTGACGCGCCGCTCCTCGGTGACGCGGTCGGCCTCGAGCCCGATGCGCACGATCTCGGCCTGAACGGGGCTGCCGGGCCGGCTGCGCAGCGTGATGGTCGCCCCCTGGCCGAGGGCAAGCGCGCCTGCGCGGCCTTCATCGACATAGGCGAGCACCCACACGCTCTCGGGCGCGATCAGGGTGAACACCGCTTCGCCGGGATTGAGCGCGGCGCCGGTTTCGCGGGCGCGCGCGATCACCAGCGCATCGAAGGGCGCGAGCAGGCGGTGCTTGGCCAGCGCCGTGCGTTCGGCCAGCAGGGTGGCGCGCGCATCCTGCATCGCGGCCCGGGCCACGGCGGCATCGGCGCGGTTGACGGCGAGATCGGCGGCGGCGGTGGCGGCTTCGGTCTCGGCGATCTCGGCCGCCTCGTTCGTTCCCACCCCGCGCGAGGCGAGCTCGCGCCGGCGGCGGGCGGTGGCGCTGCGCAGGGACAGCAGCGCCTCGGTGCGGGCACGCTGCGCCTCGGCCCGCTCGGCCGCCGCTTCGGCCGACATCACGCCGGCCTCGGCCTTGGCCACGCGCGCTTCCTGGCTGGCAGGATTGAGCCGGGCAAGCTCCTGGCCGGCGGCGACGCGATCGCCATGATCGGCCGAGACGGCAACCAGCGTGCCCGGAACCTCGAAGCCGACGCGAGAGACGATCTGCGCCTCGACCGTGCCGAGGCCGAACACGGTCACGGGCACGTCGCGCTGCACCGCGGCGACCGGCACGACAAGCGGGCGCTGCGTGGCAAACCACCAGAGCCCGCCGCCGGCAGCGGCGGCAATCACGATCGTGGCCAGCAGTCCGCGATAGCGCATGACGATACCTTCGAGTGGCGGGCCCGTGCGGTTCCGGGCCGGCTGCGGTCGGCCGATGCTAGCCGCCCCTGCCATGTCGCGCCAGCCGGGCGCGGGGCATGATTGTCATCCTATTGACGCCCTGGCGTCAGCGACATGCAATATCGGCAGGCGAGACTGGCGATTACGGCGAGGCTCGGCAGGGAAGGAGATGGATCATGGGCGATGCGGGCGGGCGCGCGGCGATCATCACCGAGCTTCAGGCGATGCTGGAGGGGCGTGGCGATGGCCGCTACGGCCTGCACGACGTGACCCAGAAGGAGCATGCTCTGCAGGCCGCCTGGCTGGCCGAGCAGGATGGCTGCCCCGACGCGCTGGTGGCCGCCGCGCTACTGCACGATGTCGGCCATCTCGTGCACGATCTCGGCGAAGACGCGGCCGAGGCGGGCATCGACGACCGTCATGAGGAGCGCGGCCATGCCTGGCTCGCCGACGCCTTCGGCCCGGAGGTGACCGAGCCAGTGCGGCTGCATGTCGCGGCCAAGCGCTATCTCTGCGCCACGGAAGCCGGCTATTTCGCCAGGCTCTCGCCCGACAGCGTGTTGAGCCTGTCCTTGCAGGGCGGGCCAATGTCGGACAAGGAGGTGGCATCCTTCCGTGCCCTGCCGCACCATGCGGCGGCGGTGCAGCTTCGCCGCTACGACGAGCGTGCCAAGGTGGCGGGGCTTGCAACCCCGCCCGTGGCGCACTTCATGCCGGCGGTCGCGCGCTGCCTGCGGCGTTAGCGGCTACCGTGCGCCCGATATTGTGATCCGTGGCGGCAACGAAAGGGCGCTACTGTCGGCCCGTATCCGAAGCGCTGACAGGAGGCCCGCATGTTCGGCGCCATGTTCATCGAGCCCGAGATCGTCGATCTGACGGCGATCTCGCCCAAGGCCTATCGGCTGCGCAGCCGGTCCTCGGCGCGGATCGACGCGGTGGTGCTGCACCAGACCGGCTTCAGCCGCGGCAACACGCCCACCAGCTACAAGGATACAAAGGCGCACTACGTGGTGATGCCGAACGGCACGGTGGTGCACCTGCACCCGAACATGGCCTATCTGGCGGCATCCAGCGCCTTCAACGAGGATTCGGTGTCGATCGAATTCGTCGGCAATTTCCCGAGCGATTCCGGCGGTTACTGGCAACCGGGCAAGATGGGCAAGCATCGTCCGACCAGCGACCAGGTTGCCTCTGGGCGCTGGCTGGTGGCGCGGCTGCAGAAGGAGCTCGGCTTGTCCTTCGTCTTCGCCCACCGCCAGGGCGAGACCGCCAATGCGCGCGGCAACTGCCCCGGTCCCGACATCTGGTACCAGATCGGCGAGTGGGCCAAGACCCACCTGCGGATGGACGATGGCGGCGAAGGCTATGTCGAGGGCAATGGCGCGGCGATCCCGAAGAAGTGGCGCGGCCCGCTGCGCTTCTGATGCGCCCCTGACCCTCACCCGCCCCAGGTCGCGCCGAACACGCGCAGCCAGTTCTCGCCCATCACCTTGCGGATGCGCCCTTCGGTCCAGCCGCGCCGTTCCATCGCGGCGGTGAGGTTGCCGAACTGCGACAGCCGCTCGAACCCCTTCGGCATCCGGGGCGGCCCGTCATCGCGCCGCACCAGGATGCGCCGCGCCGTGCCCTTGTCGTGTGCGACCCAGTCGTAGAAGGGCTTGTCCTGGTCCTGCAGGAAGTCGGTGCCGATGCCGACATTGTCCTCGCCCACGACATCGACGACATGCTCCATCGCCGCGACGCAATCATCGACCGTGGTGTCGTAGCCCTTGGGCAGGAACACCGGATAGGTCGAGAAGCCGACGAAGCCGCCATGATCGACCATGAAGCGCAGCTCGGCGTCGGTCTTGTTGCGCGCATGCTCGTAGAGCGCGCGCGGCGCGCAATGCGTGTAGCAGACCGGCTGCTTCGAGAGCAGGATCGTGTCCTCGGCCGTCTTCGGCCCGACATGGGAGAGGTCGATCAGGATGCCGAGGCGGTTCAGTTCCGCCACCACCTCGCGGCCGAAATCCGACAGGCCCGGGTCGAAGCGCTCCAGGCAGCCGCAGCCCACCAGGTTCTGCGTGTTGTAGGTGATCTGCACGATCCGCACGCCGACATCGTGGAACAGTTCCAGGTTGCGGATGTCGTTGTCGATCGCCGCCGTGTTCTGCCAGCTCAGGATGATGCCGACCTTGCCTTCCGCCTTGGCGCGGCGGATATCGGCGGCCTTGCGCACCGGCAGGATGATGTCGGCATGCTCGCGGAACCAGCGCTTCCACTGCGCGATAGCGGTCATGGTGGTCTGGAACCCCTCCCAGACCGAGGTGGTGCAGCTTGCCGCGGTGATGCCGCCGGCGCGCATCTCCTCGAACACGGCGCGGCTCCACTTCGAGATCACCAGCGCATCGATGACGATGGCGCTCTTGTGCAGATCCGATCCGGACATGGCGCTTGGCCTCGCTGCGGCGCGGGTTCGCATGGGCTGCCGGCGCGGCCGCGCGCGGCCGGCTGCCTTTCGTCGCGGCTCCGGAATATCACCGCTTGCGGCGGCTGGAAACCGGGCGCGCGCTGCGCTCGGCGCGTGGCGGGTGGCCGAAGCGGGCGCGGAAGGCGCGCGAGAAATGCGCGGCCGAGGCGAAGCCGCAGGCAAGCGACACCTCCAGCACCGAAAGCGCGGTCTGGGTGAGCAGGGCGCGCGCGCGATCGAGCCGGAGGGCGAGATAGTGCGCGGCGATGGTGCGGCCGAGATAGGCGCGGAACAGCCGTTCGAGCTGGCGGACGGAAATCCCGGCGATGCGCGCCAGTGCGGCGCGCGGCAGCGGTTCCTCGATCGCCGCCTCCATCTTCTCCAGAACGCCGAGCAGCACCGGATGGCCGATATCGTAGCGCTCGCGCAGGGACATGCGCTGCGGCTCGGCCGGGCTGCGCATGCGCGTGTGCAGGAACCACTCGCTCACGGCGGCGGCAAGCGGGTGGCCATGCTCGGCGGCGATGCGTGCCACCATCATGTCGAGCGCGGAGGTGCCGCCCGAGGCGGTGGCGCGGTCGCGGTCGATCTCGAACACCGAGCGCGAGGGCGAAAGGCGCGGGAACTCCTCGACCAGGGCGGGGAAGTGCTCCCAGTGCAGGGTGAAGCGGTAGCCATCGAGCAGGCCCGCGCGCGCCAGCACATAGGGCCCGCCCGAGATGCCGCCCACGCGTACCCCGCGCAGCGCCTGCTCGCGCAGCCAGGCGAAGGTCGCCGCGTCGGCGAACAGGGCCGGGTTGCCGCCGGCGCAGACATAGAGCTCGTCCACATCGAGCGGCCGGTCGATGCCCTGGTCGGGCAGGATCGTCACCCCGTTCGAGGCGGCCACCGGCCGGCCGTCGGGCGAGACATGGCGCCAGCGATAGAGCGCGCGTCCCGAGAGGACGTTGGCGGCGCGGCAAGGCTCGACCGCGCAGGCATAGCCGATCAGGGCGAAGCCCGGGATCAGCAGGAAGCCGATGTCGCGCGATCGCGGCGGCACCGTGGCGCGAACCAGTGTGCCGGCGGCCCGCTCGGCCGGCGTGGGCAGTTTCCGGGACGCGTCGCTTCTGGACAATGGAGTGTCGCTCCTGGACATTCCCTGCGATCAGATCATGTCACACTGGCAACGAGCAATCCCCCGCAGGGCGGCCATGCGCTATTCGGTCTTTTCGCTGATCCGCAACGCCTTCTCCGGCCATACCGATTGGCCGGCGGCATGGCGCGAGCCCGAACCGCGCGCCTACTACGACACGATCATCGTCGGCGGCGGCGGGCATGGGCTCGCCACCGCCTACTATCTCGCCAAGGAGCATGGCGTGACCGACCTTGCCGTGGTCGAGAAGGGCTATCTCGGCTCGGGCAATGTCGGGCGCAACACCACGATCATCCGCTCCAACTACCTGATGCCGGCCAACACGGGCTTCTACGAGTGGTCGCTCAAGCTGTGGGAGGGGCTGGAGCAGGACTTCAACTTCAACGCCATGGTCTCGCAGCGCGGCGTGCTGAACCTGTTCCATTCCGATGCGCAGCGCGACGCCTCGGCCCGGCGCGGCAATGCGATGCGGCTGAACGGCGTCGATGCCGAACTGCTCGACCGCGAGCAGGTGCGGCGCATGGTGCCCCTGCTCGACATGGAGAATGCCCGCTTCCCGGTGAAGGGCGGGCTGTTGCAGCCGCGCGGCGGGACGGTGCGCCACGATGCGGTCGCCTGGGGCTATGCGCGCGGGGCGGACCAGCGCGGCGTCGATCTGTTGCAGAACTGCGAGGTGACCGGCATCCGCGTGCAGGATGGCCGCGTGGTCGGCGTCGAGACCACGCGCGGCTTCATCGGCGCGCGCCGGGTGGGGCTGGCCTGCGCCGGGCATTCCTCGCATGTCGCGGCGATGGCCGGTCTGCGCCTGCCGATCGAGACGCATGTGCTGCAAGCCTTCGTCTCGGAGGGGGTCAAGCCGGTGCTCGATCAGGTCGTCACCTATGGCGCCGGGCATTTCTACATCAGCCAGTCCGACAAGGGTGGGCTGGTGTTCGGCGGCGACCTCGACGGCTACAACTCCTACGCCCAGCGCGGCAACATGCCGGTGGTCGAGGAGGTGATGGAGATGGGCCTCCAGCTTTTTCCCGCCTTCAGCCGGCTGCGCTATGTGCGCCAGTGGGGCGGGGTGATGGACATGTCGATGGACGGCTCGCCGATCATCGACCGCACCCCGATCGCGGGCCTCTACCTCAATTGCGGCTGGTGCTATGGCGGGTTCAAGGCCACCCCTGCTTCCGGCTGGTGCTTCGCCTGGACCATCGCCAAGGACGAGCCGCACCGCCTCAATGCCGGCTTCCGCCTCGACCGCTTCGCCACCGGGCATGTCATCGACGAGAAGGGCGCCGGAACGACGCCCAACCTGCACTAGTCGGGGAGGGGTAAGCGCATGCGCATTCCCTGTCCCTATTGCGGCGAGCGCGGCAACGAGGAGTTCCTGTACCTGGGCTCGGCCGTGCTGGAGCGCCCCGCGCCCGATGCGTCCGCCGAGGCGTGGGTGGATTACGTCCATATGCGCGACAATCCGCGCGGGCCGGGCGCCGAGTTCATGCAGCATGTCCAGGGTTGCCGCGCCTGGCTCATCGTGCGCCGCGATACGCTGACACATGCCATCCTCTCGGTTGCGCCGGCGCGCGCGGCGCGCGGGGGCGGGGCATGAACGGCGCGCAGCCCATGCGCCTTGCCGCCGGCGGTGCGATCGACCGCGCCCGCCCGCTCGGCTTCACCTTCGATGGCCGCGCCTATGCGGGCTTTGCCGGCGACACGCTCGCCTCGGCGCTGCTGGCGAACGGCGTGCGGCTGATGGGCCGCTCGTTCAAGTACCACCGCCCGCGCGGCCCATGGGGCGCCGGCGCGGAGGAGCCGAACGCGCTGGTGGAACTGCGCACCGGCGCGCGGCGCGAGCCCAATACGCGCGCCACCGTGATCGAGCTGTTCGACGGGCTGGTGGCGCAGAGCCAGAACCGCTGGCCGTCGCTGCGTTTCGATGTCATGGGCGTGAACGGGCTGTTCGCGCCGATCTTCACGGCCGGCTTCTACTACAAGACCTTCATGTGGCCGGCGAGCTTCTGGGAGAAGCTCTACGAGCCGATCATCCGCCGCGCCGCCGGCCTCGGCCGCGCCGCGCGCGAACCCGACCCGGACGAGTATGATCGCAGCCACCTGTTCTGCGATGTGCTGGTGATCGGCGCCGGGCCGGCGGGGCTCGCGGCCGCTCTGGCCGCGGCGCGGTCGGGCGCGCGCGTGGTGCTGGCCGACGAGGATGTGCGCCCCGGCGGGCGCCTGCTCGCCGAGGCGCATGAGATCGACAGCGCGCCGGGGGTGCTCTGGGCCGAGCGTGTCGCGGGCGAGCTTGCCGGCATGGCCAATGTCACGCTGCTTGCCCGCACGACCGTGTTCGGCCTGTTCGATCATGGCGCCTTCGCCGCGCTGGAGCGCGTGGCCGACCATCTGCCCGAACCCGCGCCGCACCAGGTGCGCCAGCGCCTCTGGCGCATCCAGGCGCGGCGCGCGGTGCTGGCCGCCGGCGCGATCGAGCGCCCGATCGCCTTCGGCGGCAACGACCGTCCGGGCGTGATGGCCGCGTCCGCGGTGCGTGCCTATCTGCACCGCTGGGCGGTGCTGCCGGGCCGGCGCGGGGTCGTGTTCACCGCGAGCGATGATGGCTGGCGCACCGCCGATGCGCTGCTCGCCGCCGGCGCCTCGGTCGAGGCGGTGGTCGATGCCCGCCCCGATCCGCCCGCCGCCCTCATGCGTGCGGCCGGCGCGCGGGGCCTGCGCGTGCATGCCGGGGCGCAGGTGGTGGGCACGCATGGCCATCTCGGGCTGCAGGCGGTGGATGTCCGACTGCCGAGTGGATCGAGCCTCGGCATCGATTGCGACCTGCTCGCCGTTTCGGGCGGCTGGAACCCGACCGTGCATCTCGCCAGCCACCAGGGGGCAAAGCCGGTGTGGGACGCGGCGCTGGCGGCCTTCGTGCCGGGGCGGCTGCCGGAGGGGCTCGCGGTCGCGGGCGCCGCCGCCGGGCGCTTCACCCTCGCCGCCTGCCTTGCCGACGGCGCCGAGGCCGGGCGCGCCGCCGCTTCTGCCTGCGGCCATGCCGCCGCGCCCTTGGTCCTGCCCCGCGCGGCGGACGAGCCGGCGGCGCAGGCGGCCTTCTTCCATGTGCCCGGGCCGCGCGGCAAGGCCTTCGTCGATTTCCAGAACGATGTCACGGTGAAGGACGTCAAGCAGGCGGCGCGCGAGGGCTACCGCTCGGTCGAGCATGCCAAGCGCTACACCACGCTCGGCATGGCGACCGACCAGGGCAAGACCGCGAACGTGGTCGGGCTCGCGATCCTGGCCGAGGCCACCGGCCGCAGCATCGAGGCGACCGGCACCACGATCTTCCGCCCGCCCTATACGCCGGTGGCGATGGGCGCGATCGTGGGCCATCATCGCGGCCGCGATTTCCGCCCCGCGCGCCATACGCCGATGCATGACTGGGCGGCCGAGAACGGCGCCAGCTTCGTCGAGGTCGGGCCCTGGTATCGCGCGCAATGGTATGCGCGGCCGGGCGAGAAGGGCTGGCGCGACAGCGTCGATCGCGAGGCGGAAGCCGTGCGGCGCGCGGTGGGCGTGTGCGACGTCTCCACCCTGGGCAAGATCGAGGTGGTCGGGCGCGATGCCGCCGCCTTCCTCGACTTCGTCTACACCAGCATGATCTCCACCCTGCCGGTCGGGCGCGTGCGCTACGGGCTGATGCTGCGCGAGGACGGGCTGGTGTTCGATGACGGCACCTGCGCTCGCATGGGGCCGGAGCGCTTCTTCATCACCACCACCACCGCCAATGCCGGGCGCGTGATGCAGCATCTGGAATTCTGCCACCAGGTGCTGAAGCCCGCGATGGACGTGTCCTTCCTCTCGGTCACCGACCGCTGGGCGCAGGTCTCGATCGCAGGGCCGCGCAGCCGGGATCTGGTGGCGATGCTGGTGGGGCCCGGCGTCGATCTCTCCACCGCCGCCTTCCCGCACATGTCTGCGGCCGAGGTGGAGGTGTGCGGGCAGGTGCCGGCGCGCCTGTTCCGGCTCTCCTTCTCGGGCGAGATGGCCTACGAGCTTGGCGTGCCGGCCGACTTTGGCGATGCGCTGATGCGCCACATCATGCAGGTCGGCGCGCCGCTCGGCCTGGTGCCCTACGGCACCGAGGCGCTGTCGGTGCTGCGCGTCGAGAAGGGCCACCCGGCTGGCGGCGAGCTCAACGGGCACACAACCGCGCGCGACCTCGGCCTTGGCGGGATGATGTCGCGCAAGAAGGATTATGTCGGTCGCCGGCTGGCCGAGCGTCCCGCCTTCACCGATCCGGCCCGGCCGATCCTGGTCGGCTTCAAGCCGGTCGATCGCGGCCAGGAGCTGAAATCCGGCGCCCATTTCCTCGATCCCGGCGCCGAGGCCAGGATCGAGAACGATCAGGGCTACATGACCTCGGTGGCCTTCTCGCCGGCGCTCGGCCACTCGATCGGACTCGGCCTGCTCGCGCGCGGGCGCGAGCGCATCGGCCAGCAGGTGCGCGCCTACGACCCCGTGCGCAACCGCGACATCGTGGTGGAGGTCTGCCACCCGGTGTTCATCGACCCCGAGGGAGATCGCACCCGTGGCTGAGACGCGCCTTGCCCCGCGCTCGGCGCTGGCCGGGCTTCTCGTGCCGGGGCGCTACGGCCGCGCCGGGGAGCCGGGCATCGCGCTGGCCGAGCTGCGCCCCGCCGGCGTGACAGCCATCGTCGCGCGCGCCGGCCAGGACGCCGCGCTGGCGAGCGCGCTCGGCCTGCCCGCCGGTCCCGGCTGCGTGCGCGCGGGCGCGATCACCTTCGTCTGGTCGGGTCCCGGCCAATGGGTCGCCTTCGATGCAGGCGCCACCGCCGAGGCGCGCAGCGGCCTTGCCGCATTGCCGGACGCGTTTGCCACCATGACCGATCTGGGCGGCGCACGCGTTGTGCTGCGCGTTGCCGGCCCGGCCGCGCGGCGGGCGCTCGCCAAGCTGTTGCCGATAGATCTTCACCCGAGCGCCTTCGGCCCGCGGGCCGGCGCGGCCACGCTTGCGGCGCACATCCCGGTCCTGGTCTGGCTGCCGGACGAAGCCGCCGGCTTCCATATCGCCTGCTACCGGTCCTTCGGCGCGGCGCTGTGGCATGCCGTGAGCGGCGCGGCGGCCGAGTTCGGCTACGAGGTCGCGCCGTGACGGTTGCGCGATCGCAACGCATGGCTTGCTGCGCGGCACGCTCTGTGGCGTGATGGAGCGCAAGCCACCAAAGAGGGTAGGAAGCGGGCGCATCCTCGTCCGCCGGTCATGTGTCATCGAGGCAACGACCTCGTCAGGCAGGGAGGCAAAAGCCATGTTCCATCCTTCACGTCGTGCCGTGCTCGCCGGCACTTCCGCGCTCGCGCTCGGCGCGCTTGCCGGGCCGCGCGCCCGCGCGCAGGCGCCGCGGCGGGGCGGGTCGCTGATCCTCGCGCTCGAGGGCGAGCCCACCTCGCTCACCTCGCATCTCGCCACCGACACACCGGCGATGATGGTGGCGAACAACATCTTCAACGCGCTCGTCCTGCTGGACGAGAAGCTGCAGCCGATCCCCGACCTGGCGCAACGCTGGACGGTGTCGCCCGACGGGCTCACCTACACGTTCGAGCTGGTGCAGAACGCCACCTGGCACGACGGCAAGCCCGTTACCGCCGCCGACGTGGAGTACACCTTCAACGAGATCCTCTCGAAGGTGCATCCGCGCGCCGGATCCTGGTGGCCGAATGTCGCCTCGGCGCGGGCGACGGGAACCCACACTTTCGTGTTCACCCTGAAGGCGCCATTCGCCCCTTTCCTGACCATGCTCGGCAGCGTGCTTTCGAGCGGCGCCACGATCCTGCCCAAGCACATCTACGAGGGCACCGACCCGCGCACCAACCCGGCCAATGCGCGCCCGATCGGCAGCGGCGCCTTCCGCTTCCAGCGCTGGCAGCGCGGCAGCCATATCGAGCTCGTGCGCAACGAACGCTACTGGAAGCCGAACCGCCCCTATCTCGATCGTCTCGTGCTGCAGGTGCTGCCCGACCCGGCGGCGCGGCTGCTCGCGTTCGAGCGTGGCGAGGTCGATTTCCTGCACTGGTACATCGTGCCCTACGACCGCGTCGGGCAGATGCGCCGCGATCCGCGCTTCCAGCTGCTCGAGAAGGGCGACGCTGCGGCCACCAATGGCCTGATGCTCTACAACCACCGCCACCAGCATCTGCGCGATGTGCGCGTGCGCCAGGCGATCGCGCATGCGATCAACCGCCAGACCATCCGTGACCGCGCCCTGTTCGGCGAGGGCAAGGTGGCGCAGAGCCATATCGGCAGCAACGTCGCTGCCTACTTCACGCCCGATTTCGACTATGCCTTCGACCCGGCCAAGGCCAACGCCATGCTGGACGAGGCGGGGCTCCGCCGCGGCAGCGATGGCCGGCGCTTCGCCGTGCGCATCTTCTGGGCCTCGGGCCGCGACTATGAGGGACGCGGGGCGGAAATCATCCGCGACAATCTCCGCGATGTCGGGGTCGAGGCGACGGTGCAGGTGTTCGATCGTCCCTCCTTCATCGATCGTGTTTTCCGCCAGTGGGACTTCGATCTCGCGATGCAGCTTTTCACCACCGGCCCGGATCCCACGATCAGCGTGACGCCGCGCTATCACACGCGCCAGATCCAGCGCGCGCCCTTCGTCAACGGCATGGGCTATTCGAACCCCGAGACCGACAGGTTGTTCGACGCCGAGTATCGCGAGACCGATGTGCCCAAGCGCGCGGCCGTGTGGCGCGACATCCAGCGCAACCTGATGCGCGACCTGCCGGCGCTGCCGCTGTTCGAGCTGCCGCCGATCCATGCCGCCAGCGCGAAGTTCGGCGATGTCGTCACCGGACCCCAGGGCTACATCCAGAGCCGGGAGGACGCGTATCAGCGCTGAGCCAGCAGCCGCCGCCTTCGCCAGCAGCGCCCGGTAGCTCGCCTTGTCCTCGGCGCGCATGCTGTTCTATGTCGCCCGGCGCCTGGCGCAGGCGGTGCCGCTTGTCTTCGTGATCATCCTGATCAACTTCTTCCTGATCCACGCGGCGCCAGGCGATCCAGTGTTCGTGCTGCTCGGCTCGATGGACACGACGCCCGAATTCGTCGAGCGCGTGCGGCGCGAATTCGGCCTCGACCAGCCGCTCTGGGTGCAGTTCGCAACCTATCTCGGGAAGATCCTGTCGCTTGATCTCGGCTACTCGCTGCGTTTCCAGGAACCGGTGCTTGGCCTGATCCTGGACCGGCTGCCGGCGACGCTGCTGTTGATGGGCACGGCGCTGACCGTCAGCAGCGTGGTCGGCATCCTGCTTGGTGCGATCGCGGCGCGGCGGCCCTATTCCGTCACCGACCATGCCTCCACCATCGTGGCGCTGGCCGGCTATTCCATGCCAGTGTTCTGGCTCGGCCAGATCATGCTGATCGTGTTCGCGCTGCACCTGGCCTGGTTCCCGACCCAGGGCATGTATTCGCTGCGCGCGCCCTCCGAGGGCTGGGGCCGGGTGATGGACATCGCGCGGCACATGGTGCTGCCGGTCATCACCTACAGTGTCTATCACCTCGCGCTGGTCTATCGCCTGACGCGGGTGAAGATGCAGGAGACGCTGGCGCTCGACTTCATCACCACCGCGCGCGCCAAGGGCGTGCCCGAGGGGCGCGTCGTGTTCGTGCATGCGCTGCGCAACGCGGTGCTGCCGGTCGTCACCGTGATCGGCCTGAACTTCGGCTTCATGCTGGCCGGTTCGGTATTGACCGAGACGGTGTTCGCCTGGCCCGGCATGGGGCGGCTCCTGTTCGATGCCATCGGCGCGCGCGACTATCCGGTGCTGATGGGCCTGTTCACGGTGCTGTCGCTGATGGTGATCATCGCCAACGTCATCACCGACGTGATCTATGCGATGGTCGATCCGCGCGTGATCTACCGATGAGCACCGCCGGCGCCATGCAGGCGGCCGAGGCGACCGCGCAGATGCCGGTCATCGCCCCGCATGTGCCGGCCTGGCGCATCTTTGCGCGCAACGGCACCGCGGCCTTCGGGGCGATCGTGCTGGCGGTGCTGATCCCGCTGGCGGTCCTCGGGCCCTTCCTCGCGCCCTTCGATCCCTCTCGCGTCAATGCCGGGCCGCCGATGGCCGGGCCGCACTGGCCGCACGTCTTCGGCACCGACGATCTCGGCCGCGACGTGTTCAGCCGCGTGGCCGACGGCCTGCGCGTCTCGCTTCTGGTGGGGTTCGGCGCCGCCTCCTTCTCCACCGGGCTCGGCGTGGTGGTGGGCGGCGTGGCCGGCTTCTTCGGCCGCTTCATCGACGATCTCTTGATGCGCATCACCGAGATCTTCCAGGTGATCCCGCGCTTCTTCCTGGGTGTGCTGCTGGTGGCGTTCTTCGGCGCCTCGATCTTCAACATCATCTTCGCGATCGCGATCCTGAGCTGGCCCGAGGTCGCGCGCGTGGTGCGTTCGGAGTTCCTGTCCCTGCGTGCGCGCCAGTTCGTCGATGCCGCGCGCGTGGCCGGCGCGTCGCGTCGGACGCTCATCTTCAGCGAGATCCTGCCCAACGCGATGGGGCCGGTCGTGGTCAACGGCACGCTGCTGGTTGGCCAGGCGATGCTGCTGGAAGCGGGGCTCAGCTATCTCGGGCTGGGCGATCCATCGCTCGTCAGCCTGGGCGTGATGCTGCAGGAGGCGCAGCAGATCATGCGCACGGCATGGTGGACCACGGCCTTCCCGGGCCTGATGATCTTTCTGGCCGTCTTGTCGCTGAACCTGGTGGGCGACGGGTTGAACGATGTGCTCAATCCCCGCTCGCGGGAGCGTTGAGATGCAAGCATCGCCGCTGCTCCGCGCCGAGGGGCTGGTCACGCACCTGTTCACCGATTCGGGGCGGGTGCGCGCGGTCGATGGCGTTTCGCTCGAGGTGCGCGCCGGCGAGGCGGTGGCGCTGGTGGGCGAATCGGGCTGCGGGAAAAGCATGACCGCGCTGTCGCTGATGCGTCTCGTGCGCCCGCCTGGCCGCATCCTGGAAGGCGTGGTGGAGTTCGAGGGCACCCCTCTCCTGCCGCTCTCGGACGCCGAGATGCGCCGGCTGCGCGGCGGGCGGCTGGCGATGATCTTCCAGGACCCGATGACCTACCTCAACCCGCTGATGCGGGTGGGCGCGCAGATCGTGGAGGCGATCGTCCTGCACCAGAAGGTCTCGGCGCAGGCGGCGCGCACGATCGCGCTCGAGGCGCTGGAGCGCGTGCGCATCCCGGCCGCCGCGACCGTGCTCGACTATTTCCCGCATCAGCTCTCGGGCGGCATGCGCCAGCGCGTGCTGATCGCGATGGCGATCTCCTCGCGCCCCTCGCTCCTGATCGCCGATGAGCCCACCACCGCGCTTGACGTGACGGTGCAGGCGCAGATCATGCAGCTCCTGGCCGAGGTGCGGCGCGCGCTCGGCAGCGCGCTCCTGCTGATCACGCATGATTTCGGCCTGGTCGCGGAGTATTGCGACCGTGTCTATGTGATGTATGCCGGCCAGATCGTCGAGGAAGGCTCGGTGTTCGACGTGTTCGAGCGGCCGCGCCACCCCTATACGCGCGCGCTGCTGCGCTCGACCCTCGGCCCCGACAAGCGCGTTGCGAGCTTCACCACGATCGAGGGCCAGCCGCCCAGCCTGATCGCGCCGCCGCGCGGCTGCCGCTTCCATCCGCGCTGCCCTGAGGCGATGGCGCGCTGCGCCAGCGAGTCGCCGCCGCGCTTCGGCCTGGGCGTGGGTGTCGCCGCGCGCTGCTGGCTGCATGCGGGGGACGCGCCGGCAGGCCGGGAGGTGGCGCATGGCTGAGGCGCCGGCGTTCGCCGCGGCCGCGGCGCCCGTGCTGGAGGTGCGTGACCTCAAGGTGCACTTCCCCGTCGCGGGCGGCTGGTTCCAGCGCGAGACGCGCGTGGTGCATGCCGTCGATGGCGTGTCGCTGGCGGTTCATCCCGGCGAGGTCGTGGCGGTGGTCGGCGAATCCGGCTGCGGCAAGACCACGCTGGCGCGCGCGGTTCTGGGCCTGGTCGATGCCACGGCCGGGGAGATCCGCGTCAAGGGCGCGCCGATCATCGGGCTTGACGCCGCCAGCCTGCGTGCGCACCGGCGCCGCGTTCAGATGGTGTTCCAGGACCCGTTCGACTCGCTCAATCCGCGCAAGACCATCCTTTCCACGCTGGCCCAGCCCTTGTCGATCCACGGCATCGTGCCGGCGGGCGAGATCCGGCGCGAGGCGGCGCGGCTGCTTGATCTGGTCGGGCTCAGCCCGGGCGAGGCGTTCCTCGATCGCTACCCGCACCAGTTCTCGGGCGGGCAGCGCCAGCGCGCCTGCATCGCGCGCGCGATCGCCGTGCGCCCCGAACTGGTCGTGGCGGACGAGGCGGTATCCGCCCTCGACATCTCCATCCGTGCGCAGATCCTCACCCTGTTGCAGCGGCTCAAGGCCGAGTTCGGCCTCAGCTACCTGTTCATCACGCATGATCTCGGCGTGGTGCGCTCGCTCTGCGATCGCGTCGTGGTGATGTATCTCGGCCGCATCGTCGAGGAGGGGCCCACCGAGCGCATCTTCACCGCGCCGGGCCACCCCTACACGGCGGCGCTGATGGCCTCCTGTCCGCTGCCCGATCCACGCCTTGCGCGCGCGCGCAAGACCGTTACGCTCTCGGGCGACCTGCCCTCGCCGGTCTCGCCGCCCGCGGGCTGCCGCTTCCATACGCGCTGTCCCGTGGCGCAAGCGATCTGCGGACGCGAGGCGCCGCCGGCGATCGAGCTCGGCCAGGGGCAGCGCGCGCATTGCCATTTCGCCGCCGACGCACCGCGCTGGCAGGCCGGTGCAGGCCCCGCACAGGAGAGCAAGCCATGAGCGAGCCCAGCAGATCCGGTCCCACCGCTTCCATCGGCCGGCACGTCGCCGAGGCGACGCGGCAATGGCCCGCCGATGCACGCCATGCGGCGCGCCGCGCGCTGATCGATGCGCTGGCCTGCATCGTCGCCGGGCGTGGCGATCCGGCGGCAACCACCGTGCTGCGCGCGGTGCAGCGCTGGGGCGGGCAGGGCGCCACCGAGTTCGCGCAGGGCACCTCTATCGCCGCGCCCTGGGCGGCGCTGGTGAACGGCACGGCCGCGCACGCGCTCGACTATGACGATGTGTTCGAGCCGGCGCTGTCCCATGCCGGGGCGGTGTTCGTGCCGGCTCTGCTCGCGCTCGCGGAGCAGGAGAAGGCATCGGGTGCGGCGCTGATCGACGCGCTGATCCTCGCCTTCGACGCGCAGGAGGCGATCGCCGAGGGCGTCAATTTCGGCCACTACGCCAAGGGCTGGCACACCACGCTGACGCTCGGCGTGACCGCGACCGCCGCCGCCGCTGCGCGCCTGCTCGGCCTCGACCCCGAGCGCACGGCCGCCGCGATCAGCGCCGCCACCAGTTTCGCCGCCGGGCTCAAGCGCCAGTTCGGCACGCAGATGAAGCCCGTCCATGCCGGCATGGGCGCGCAGGCGGGCATCATGGCTGCCTCGCTCGCCGCGCAAGGCCTCACCGCCGCACCCGAGGCGCTGGAAGGCCCCTGGTCCTTCGCCGACCTCTACGGGCCGGCCGATGCGCGCGGCTATGGCGGCATCGACAAGCTGCTGGCCGCCGGCCCCGCGATCTCGCGCTGCGGCACCTGGATCAAGGCCTATCCCTGCTGCGCCAGCGCGCACCGGCCGATGCGCGGCCTGCTCGACCTGCGCGAGGCGGAAGGCTTCCGCGCTGCCGACGTTGCCGCGATCGAGGCGCGCGTCTCCGACATCGTGTTCCGCAACCTGATGTATACCGACCCCAGGGACGAGATGCAGGCGCGCTTCAGCCTGAACCATTGCCTCGCGGTCGCCGCGCACGAGGATGTGGTGCGGCTCGAGCATTTCACGCCGCAGGCGATCGCGCGGCCCGAATTTGCCGCCTTCCGCCCCAAGGTGCGCATGATCCACGACCCCTCGATCCCGGGCGGGGACCAGGAGATCGCGCGCCTGAGCGTGCGCTTGAACGATGGCCGCACGCTTCAGACCGAGGTGCATGTGCCGCCCGGCCATCCGCGCCGGCCGCTCACCGATGCCGAGCTCGAGGCGAAGTTCGCCGACTGCACCGCGCGCGCCCTTTCGCCCGCGGCGCAGTCCAGCGCCTTGCAGATGCTGTGGCGGGTGGAGGAGCTCGCCTCGCTCGACGAACTGATCGCCACGCTCACCGGCAAGCGTGGACGGGGCTGAGGCGATGGGCCAGCCTGTCCCGTCCGCCACGGCGGAGACGCTCGCCTTCCATCGTGGCCTCTTCGTCTTCGATGCGTTGTCTCTGTTCTACATCCTGGACGAGCGCTGGGCCGAGAATGCGCTCGCCGGCGGCATCAAGGCGACCAATGTCACCTTCTCGACCGAGCATAGCTGGGACGAGACGATCGAGGCGGTGGAGACGGGACTCGACAAGATCGAGAAAAGCCCGCTGCTGAAACTCTGCACCACGGCGTCGGAGCTGGAACAGGCGGCCGAAGCGGGCAGGCTCGGCGTGATCATGGGCACGCAGGGCTCGGCCTTCATAGAGCGGCGCCTGCAACGGCTGGAGATCATGGTCCGCCTCGGCCTGCGCATCTTCGGCCTCGCCTATACCGGCGGCACGCTCTATGCCGATGGCTGCGGCGAGACGCGCGATGCGGGCCTCTCCTTCCTCGGGCGCGAGCTGGTGGCGCTGGCCAACGAGCTGCCGCTGCTGCTCGACCTGTCGCATTGCGGGCACCGCACGCGCGCCGAGGCGACCGAGGCCGCGCGCGCGCCGGTATGCACGCACTCGAACGCCTATGCGGTGGAAGCGAACGACCGCAACACCAGGGACGAGACCGCGCGCGCGATCGTGGCCAAGGGCGGCATGATGGGCGTCTGCGCGCTGCCCGCGACGGTGCGCCGGAAAGACCCCACGCTCTCCGACCTGATCGACCATGCCGAGCATTATGTGCGCCTGCTCGGGCCGCAGAATGTCGGCTTCGGCACCGATTTCATCGAGGCCTATGCGGCGGCCAAGACGATCCTGCCGGAATCGCGCCGCTGGCGCACCTACCGCCCCGACATCTTCGGCACGGTCGAGGATTTCCTGACCCAGACCTATCCGATCGGCATCACCGGCATCCGCGAGCTGCCCAACCTGACGCAGGGCCTGCTCGATCGCGGCCATTCGCGCGAGCAGGTGGCCGGGATCATGGGCGGCAACTGGCTGCGCGTCTTCCGCGACAAGGTCGGTTAGGCGCGCAACATCTTCTACACGCGAGCAAGGACGCAAACGCATGAGCGACATCTTCCCCGTCGTGGTGGGCATCGACTTCGACGCCGAGGCGATCTGGACCGGACGTCAGCCCGAACTGGCCAACCGCCCGGTGCTGCTCTCGCACGGCACCTTCGCGGTGCGCGAGGGGCTGGCGCCGCTGCTCGCGCTGCTGGCCGAGCATCACATCCGCGCCACCTTCTTCATCCCCGGCGCGACCGCCGACCGCCACCCCGAGGCCGTGCGTGCGATCCACAAGGCCGGCCACGAGATCGGCAGCCACGGCCACGCCCATCGCCCGGTCCACACACTCAATGCCGAGGAGGAGAAGAAGGAGCTGGTCGGCGGCATCGACAGCATTGAACGCGTGACGGGCAGCCGCACGCGCATCTGGCGTTCGCCTTCCTGGGAGTGGAGCGCGCGCACGCTCGACTACCTGCTGGCCGAGGGCATCAAGATCTCCACCAATTTCCACGACACGATCCGCCCCTACCGCCACATGCGCGATGGCAAGCCGGTCGATCTGGTCGAGCTGCCGGTGCAGTGGCATCTCGCCGATGCGCCCTATTTCATGTATGGCGGCCAGATCGGCCGCGTGATCCACGCCTCGGCCGAGGTCGAACGCATCTGGATGGAGGAGTTCGAGGCCATGTATGACTGGCCCGGCACCTTCTTCCATCTCACGCTGCATGTGCAGCTGATCGGCCATCCCGGCCGGCTGGCGATGCTCAACCGTCTGCTGCACCGGATGCGCGCGCGCCCGCGCACGCGCTTCTTCGGCTCGGCCGAGCTTGCCGCCACCATCGCCTGATCAGGAAAGGGCGCAACGATGTCGCTGCACGACTCCTCCATCCTGTTCGACGGCCTGGTTGTCTCGCGCTGGAGCCCCCAGGTCTTCGCCGACATGAAGAAGGGCGGGCTTACCGCCGCCAACTGCACCTGCTGCGTGTGGGAGAACATGCGCGATACGCTGCTGAACATCGCCGCCTGGTACAAGCGCTATGCCGAGCATCCCGACCTGCTCATGCCCGTGCACAGCGTGGCCGACATCCGCCGCGCCAAGGAACTGGGCCGCGTCGGCATCGTGCTCGGCTTCCAGAACACCTCGGCGATCGAGGACCGCCTCGACCTGCTGCCCCTGTTCCGCCGCCTCGGCGTGGGCTTCATCCAGCTCACCTACAACACGCAGAACCTGGTGGGCGCCGGCTGCTGGGAGGAGAATGACAGCGGCCTTTCCGGCTTCGGGCGCGAGGTGGTGGGCGAGATGAACCGGCTCGGCATGGTGGTCGATCTCAGCCATGTCGGCGCGCGCACGGCCGAGGATGCGATCAGCGTCTCGCAGAAGCCCTGCACCTATTCGCATGTCTGCCCGCGCGGCCTGTTCGACCATCCGCGCAACAAGACCGACGATCAGCTTCGCCGCGTGGTCGATCGCGGCGGCTTCGTCGGCGTCGCCACCTACCCGCCCTTCATGAAGCAGGGCAAGGACGCGACGCTGGACGATTGCGTGAGCATGTTCGAATACATGATCGATGTCTGCGGCGAGGGCAATGTCGGCATCGGCACCGACTTCACCCAGGGCTATGGCGAGGAGTTCTTCGACTGGCTGCGCCACGACAAGGGCTATGCGCGGCGCATGGTGCCGCAGCGCGGCTCGGCGCCGATGGTCAAGGGGCTGGAGACGCTGGCCGACTACCCGAACCTGACGCGCGCCTTCGAGAAGCGCGGCTGGTCAGAGGCACGCATCACGGGCGTGCTGGGCGAGAACTGGCTCGGCTACCTCGCGCGCGTGTGGGGCGGCTGATCGCGGCGCACGCCCGCTGCGGCGTCCGGAAAACGATGCGGGGACGGGCCCACCGGGTCCGTCCCCGCCGCGTCTCGGCCGATCGCGTCCCGGCCCGCCGCGCCCCGGCGGCTACTGCGCCAGGCGCACATCATGCAGGTTGATGCGGCTGTCCGATTGCGGGCGCCAGCCGGTGATGCGCCGCGACACGCCGTAGAGATCCTGCGGCAGCCACAGGAAAATCCACGGCGCCTCCTGGTTCACGATCACCTGCGCGCGGTTGTACATCTCGCGCCGCTTGGCATCGTCGACCTCGGTCTCGGCCGCGTCGAGCAGGCGATCGACCTCGGCGTTGGAGAAGCCAGAGCTGTTGCCGCGTGCACCCGTGCGCAGCGTCGGCACCATCAGGTCCGAGGGGTCGAGCGTGGCATTGCCCCAGGAGCTGAAATACATGTCGCGCTCGCGCCGCCGCTCGGCATTGAGCCACATCGGCGCCAGCACCGCGCCTTCCCACACCTGCACGCGCGCGCGCACGCCGGCGCGCTGCATCATCTGCGCCACGGCCTCGGCCTGCTCGCGGAAGGCGCCGATCACGTCGATGACGAGATCGATGCCGTTCGGGTGCCCCGCCTCGGCCAACAGGCGGCGGGCGAGATCGGGGTCGTAGCGATACTCGGGCAGGCTGGCGTTGAAGTAGGGCGAGTCAGGGCTCATCGCGCCGTTCAGCGGCACGGCGGTGCCGAGCAGCACGCGATCGATGATGAGCTGGCGGTTCACCGCATGGTTCAGCGCGCGGCGCACCCGCACATCGTTGAAGGGCGGCTTGGCCGTGTTGAAGGCGACGAAGAAGGTGCGCGTGCCGTTGACACGCGCCACCTGCGTGCCCTGGTTCTGCTCGACCCGGCGCATGGCCGAGGCGGGCAGCTCGTTGATGATGTCCACCTCGCCGGCGAGCAGGGCGGCGACGCGCGCCGAATTGTCCGGCATCACGCGGAAGATCACGCGATCGACCTGCGCCGGGCCGACGGGCGGGATGTCCGGCGAACCGCCGTAATAGCCGGCGAAGCGCTCCATCACGATGCGGTCGCCGCGGCGCCATTCCACCAGCCGGAACGGGCCGGTGCCGTCGAGCTGAGTGGCGATGTTCGCTCCCGCGCGCTCGACATGGCGGCGGTTGACCATCTGCTGGAAGGGCAGCATCACCGGCAGGATCGGCCAGGGTGCCCGCAGGTGCAGGCGCACCCTGTGCGAATCGACCACCTCGGTGTCGCGAAGCGGCGAGAGCAGGCTCTGGCGCGGGCTGGTCTGCCCGCCCATCGCGTTCGGCTTGGTGATGCGATCGAGCGTGAGCTTCACGTCATGGGCATCAAGCTCGTCGCCGGAATGGAAGCGGATGCCGCGGCGGATGCTCGCTTCCCAGGTGAGGGGGTCGATCATGCGCAGGCTCTCGGCGATCTCCGGCACCACGCGCATGTTGGCATCGCGCGTCACCAGCCCGTCGGCCATGTTGCGGATGATGGTTTCCGTCTCGCGGTTGCGCGCGTTGGCCGGATCAAGCGTCAGCGCGTCCTGGGTGAAGCCCACGCGCACCTCGCGTGTCTGGGCCATGGCCGGCGCGACCATCGCCACCGCCAGCGCGGCGGCGGCAAGAACTGTTTTCCGCATGGCAATCCTCCCCTGATGGTCTTGTGTGCGGCGACTATAGGCGCCGGTTCAGCCCTTGGGCCAGATGATCTCGCCCTCGGCCTTGAGCATGCGCACCGCCACGCGGAAGGCAGACAGCGTCTGGTCGAGGTCGCGATCGGTATGCGTGGCCGAGGCCGGGCCGCCCGGCCAGGGCGCGATATCGACGCCTTCAAGCCGCATCGCGAGCCGCAGCCGCGTCACCACCGTGCCGCCGCGCTTGATCTTGAGCTGGTCGTAGCGCAGCGAATAGGGATCGAAGCTGCGCGGATCGATCGGCATGCCCTCGGGGTTGGTGAAGATATGGCAGCCGGTGAAGGTGCCATAGACGCCCCAGGGCAGCCCCTCCTCGATCACGATCGCGCGCACGCCATCGCGCCAGCGCTGGGCGTAGGCGCGCGCGCGGGCATTCGCATCGGTGTCGCGGATGATCTCGAGCGTGGCCACACCCGCCGCCGCCGAGAGCGGGTTGGCGTTGTAGGTGCCGGGATGGTGGATCTTCTCGCGCCCCTTCTTCGCGGTGGCGACGAAGTCGAGCGCCTCCATGATGTCGCGCCGGCCGACGACGGCGCCGCCCGGCAGGCCGCCGGCCAGGATCTTCGCCAAGAGCGTCATGTCCGGCACGATGCCGTATTCGGCCTGCGCACCGCCGGGCGAGACGCGGAAGCCGGTCACCACCTCGTCGAAGATCAGCACCACGCCGCGCCGGCGCGTAAGCTCGCGCAGGAGCTTGAGGAACTCGGGGCGGATCGGCACCTGGCCGTAGGTCGAGCCGGTGGGCTCGATGATCACGGCGGCGATGTCCTCGCGCCCTTCCAGCAGCGCGGTCACGCCCGGCCCGTCATTGGGGTCGCAGAGCAGCGTCTCGGCGGCCACGGCCGCCGGCACGCCCGGCGTGGGCGAGCCGTCGAAATGGCCGGTCACGCCGAAGGCCACATGGTCGTGCCAGCCGTGGAAATGGCCGCGGAAGCGCACGATCTTGGTCTTGCCGGTGAAGGTGCGCGCCAGCCGGAAGGCCATCATGCTGGCTTCCGTGCCCGAGCCGGTGAAGCGCACCATCTCGGCCGAGGGCACCATCTCGCGCACGAGTTCGCCCCAGCGCAGCTCGAGATCGCCGTTGGCGCCGAGATGCGTGCCCCTGGTCGCCTGCGCGACAACGGCGAGCATCACCTCCGGGTGGGTGTGGCCGAGCAGGAGCGCGCCATGCCCGCCGACATAATCGACATACTCGTTGCCATCCACGTCCCACTTGCGGCTGCCCTTGGCGTGGGTGACGTAGATCGGATGGGGCGGGATGTAGCGCCCGTCATGGGTGACGCCGCTCGGGAACACCTCGACGCTTTTCGTGTAGCGCGCCGCCGAGCCCTTGGTCATCGCGATGTAGCGCGACAGGATCTCGGAGTTGGTGGCCGGCGCGGCCGGCGCGGGCGGGTCCTTGGGCAGCTGGTTCATCCTGGTGTCCCTCGTGTGCTGTGCGTCGGATCAGGCGGCGCTGTCGGCGTCGGCTTCGGGTGCGATCGCGCCGGTCTGTTCGGTGATCAGGCGGTAATGCTCGACCCGTCGGTGGGCGGCGAAGTTGAACATGGTGCGCTTGTAGTGCTGGCAGATGTCGAGGTCGCACTCGGCGCTGATCAGCTCCTCGCCCATGGTGATCGCCTGCGCTACGATCTGCGCCGTGGCCGAGATGATGCAGGAGCCGCCCATCAGCGCCACCCCTTCCTCCTCGCCCGACTTGGCCGCCGCCGCGACCCAGCTTGCGTTCTGGTAGGCGCCCGCCTGCATCGTGACATGGTTGTGCAGCATGCGCACCTCGGGCGGCTCCTTGCCGCGCGGGTCGAGGATGGCCGAATTGTAGCCGAGCATGATCAGCTCCGCCCCCTGGAGGCCGAGCATGCGGTAGGTCTCGGGCCAGCGGCGGTCGTTGCAGATCGCCATGCCCATCACGCCGCCCATCGTGCGCCAAGTGCGCCAGCCGAGATCGCCCACGGTGAAGTAGCGCTTCTCCAGGTTCTGCCAGGGCACGCCCAGTTCCGGCGCGGTGCGGCCGGGCAGGTGGATCTTGCGATACCTGCCGATGATCCTGCCCGCGCGGTTGACCAGGATCGAGGTGTTGAAGCGCCGCTTGGTGCCGGTGGAGAAGTCGAGCTCGGCGAAGCCGAGATAGAAGCCGATGCCGAAGCTCTGCGCGAGCTCGAACAGGGGCCGCGTCTCGGGGCCGGGCATCTCGCGTTCGAAGAAGCTGTCGATCTCCTCCTCGCTGTCCAGCAGGAAGCGCGGGAAGAAGGTCGTCAGCGCGAGTTCGGGAAACACCACCAGCTTGCAGCCGCGCTCATGCGCGCGCCGCAACAGGCCGGTCAGGCGCGCCACCACCTGCGCGCGCGTGTCGCCGCGCGCGACCGGGCCGGTCTGCGCCACACCGAGCGTGATCCTGCGAGACATGCCTTGCCTTGTCCTTCGCCAGTTTTCCGCCGCGCGCGCGGCTAGCCGCGCATCCGTCCCGCCACCGGATCGAAGGGTGTCGGCAGCATGCCGGCGGGGCGGATATGGTCATAGGGGCCGCGCAGCAGGAGCCGGCCGCGCCCGGGGCGGGCGAGCACGCTTCGGCCGTCCCACACCGGTTCGCCGCGGCTGAAGGTGGCGACCGGCCAGCCGGTCACCGACATGCCTTCGTAGGGTGTGTAGTCCACGGCATGATGCAGATCGGCATTGCGCACTTGCTTCGTCAGCTCCGGGTCCCACAGCGCGATGTCGGCATCCGCGCCCACCGCCAGCGTGCCCTTGCGCGGATGCAGGCCGAAGATGCGCGCGGGGTTGGTTGCGGTCACCGCGACGAAGGTGTGCAGGTCGATGCGGCCCTTGACCACACCCTCCGAGAACAGGAGCGGCAGGCGTGTTTCCAAGCCAGGCACGCCGTTCGGCACCTGGTTGAAGGGGGCGTTGTCGCCATGCGCCTTCTTGCCCTGACGGCTGTCATAGACCCAGGGCGCGTGGTCCGACGACACCACATCGAGCACGCCGCGGCGGATACAGCGCCACAGCGCCTCCTGGTTCTCCTTCGGGCGCGCGGCCGGGCTGAAGATCAGCTTGGCCCCCTCGAAGCCGGGCTTGTCGAGGTCGGTCTCGTCGAGCAGCAGGTATTGCGGGCAGGTCTCGCCGAAGACCTTGAGGCCGCGCGCCTGTGCCCGCTCGATCTCGGCGGCGGACTCGGCGCCGGAAACATGGAACACCTGGATCGGCGTGTCGGTGAGTTCCGCCAGCGTGATGACGCGATGGCACGCCTCGCGCTCGACCGCGATCGGCTTGGCCCAGGGGTGGTAGCGCGGGGCCGTGTGCCCGGTCTCCACCAAGCGCTGGCTCAGCCACATGATGGCGGCGTGGTTCTCGGCATGCACGGTCACGAGCGCGCCCTCGGCACGGGCGAGCGCGAACACCGTGAGGATCTGCACGTCCGAAAGCGCGCTCGTGTCGTAGGCCATGTAGATCTTGAGCGAGCGGAAGCCGCGCCTGATCAGGCCCGGAAGCTCCTCCTGCATCACGCGGTCGGACGGATCGGTCAGGACGATATGGAAGGAATAGTCGATCATCGCGCCGGCGGCCGCCGCGGCCTCGTATCCCGCCAGCACATCGAGCAGGCCTTCGCCGCGGAACTGGGGCGAGAAGCAGATCACGCTGGTGGTGCCGCCCGCGAGTGCCGAGGCGGTGCCGGTCTCGAAGCTGTCGGCGTTCCTGGTCGGGCCGCGCTTGGGCTGGGCGATGTGGCAGTGGCTGTCCACGCCGCCCGGCAGCACCAGCTTGCCGCCAGCATCCACCGTGCGCGCGCCGGCCGGAAGGCGCTCGGCAAGGGCCACGATGCGCCCGTCCTTGACGCCGATATCGCCGCGCGCGGTTTCGGCGGCGGTGACGATGGTGCCGCCGCGAATGACCAGATCGAACTCGCTCATGGTGCTGGCGTTCCCGGCTGCGCGGCTACTGGATCTCGAGGTTGATGCGGCGCACGACCTCGCCCCATTTCCGCACCTCGGCGCCGACGAAGGCGGTCAGCGCGGCGGGCGTCATCGCCTCGTGCGTGACGCCGAGCGTGACCAGTTGCGCGCGCACCTCGGGCCGGGCCATGCCGGCATGCAGCGCGGCGTTGAGGCGCTGGGTGATCGCGGCCGGCATGCCGGCGGGGCCGGAGATCGCGAACCAGGCGGTGGAATCATAGCCGGCAATCCCGGCCTCGGCGAAGGTGGGCACGTCCGGAAACACGGGCGAGCGCGTGGCGCTGGTGACCGCGATCACGCGCAGCTGCCCGGCGCCGACGAAGCTGCCGAGCCCGGTCACCGCATTGAACAGGGCCGGCACGCGGCCTGCCACCACGTCGGTCATCGCCGGGCCGGCGCCGCGATAGGGCACATGCACGATGTCGATGCTGGCCATCGCCTTCAGGAGCTCGCCCGAAAGATGGGTCGAGGTGCCGTTGCCGCCGGTGGCGTAGGTGAGGCCCGGGCTCGCCTTGGCGGCGGCGATATAATCGGCCAGCGTGCGGATCGGCAGCGAGGCGTTCACCACCAGCGCGTTCGGGATCTTGCCGACCAGGCCGACATGGGTGAAGCCGGCCACGGAATCATAGGGGATGTTGCGATAGGCGGTTGCGGCGATGCCCTGGCTCGCGATGTTCGAGAGCAGCAGCGTGTAGCCATCGGGTGCGGCGCGCGCAACGATGGTCGAGCCGATGGTGCCGCCCGCGCCGGGGCGGTTGTCCACCACCACACGCTGGTTGAGCGCGGTGGAAAGCTCCTGCGCGGCCAGGCGGCCGAGGATGTCGGTCGGGCCGCCGGCGGCGAAGGGCACCACGAGCGTGATCGGGCGCGAGGGCCAGTCCTGCGCCGCCGCCGGCACGGTCGCGACTGCGCCGCCAAGCGCCAGCGCCGCGCCGAAGGCAAACATCGTCCTGCGATTCATACCCGCCCACTCCTGACAATGCGCGCAGACCCGCCCAAGACATGGCGGGCGCGGTCGTTGCACCAGCGGAGTAAACGCACCACTGTTGCGCCGGCGCGTCAATCCTGTTCCTGGGCCGGCCCGTGGCCGCTGCAGCCGGCCGCGCGCCGCCTTGACAGCCATCCTGCCCGCGCGCTCTCTATCGACTAGGTTCGGAAGTGCAACAAGGCGTCCTGCGCCGGGAGAAGGCACGATGTTCGTTGGAAAGGGAATCCGGGCGCTTGGGGTCGCGGCCTTGGTGCTGGCTGCCGCCGCCCAAGCCGCAACGGCCAGCAACCTGCGCTGGGGCTATCGCGGCGAGATCCTGTCGATGGACCCGCAGGCCACCAACGAATCATCGACGCTGCGCTTCCTCGGCAACATCTACGATGCCCTGGTCACGCGCGACAAGGACAACAGCATCGTCCCCTGGCTCGCGCGCGAATGGCAGGTGGTGGAGCCGACGCGCTGGCGCTTCCGCCTGCGCGAGAATGTGCGCTTCCACGAGGGCCAGCCGCTGACGGCCGAGGATGTCGCCGCCACCATCGCGCGCGCGGCGCAGCCGAGCTCCGGCCTCGTGATCCAGGTCACCGGCATCGCACGGGTGGAGGTGGTCGATCCGCTGACGGTGGACATCATCACCCACGGGCCGCGCCCGACGCTGCTGGCCGAGCTGTCCAACGTGATGATCATGAGCAAGCCGTGGATGGAGGCGAACAACGCGCTGGAAGCGGGCAATGTCGCGCGCAACCGCAGCGGCCATGCCTCGCGCGCGACCAACGGTACTGGCGCCTACCGGCTGCGTGCGCGCGTGGTCGATTCGCGCACCGAGCTCGAGCGCAATCCGGCCTTCTGGGGCCCGATCGAGGGCAATGTCCAGACGGTGGTGTTCCGGCCGATCCAGTCGGATGCCACGCGCGTGGCCGCGCTGCTGTCGGGGGAGCTCGATCTCATCCATCCCGTGCCTCTGCAGGATGTGCCACGCCTGCAGGGCCGCGACGGCATCACGGTCCAGCAGGTGCCGGAGAACCGTACCATCTATCTCGCCATGAATGTCCAGGGCGAGAAGCTCGCCAATGGCGACCCGAACCCGATGCGCGACCGGCGCGTGCGCGAGGCGCTCTATCGCGCGATCAACATCGATGCGCTGATGCGCGTGGTGATGCGGGGCTTCGCGACGCCGGCGGCGATCATGGCGGCGCCGGGCGTGGTCGGGCATTCGGCCGCGCTCGACCGCCGCATGCCGCACGACGAGGCGCGCGCACGCGCCTTGCTGCGCGAAGCCGGCTTCGCCAACGGCTTCCGCTTCGGGTTCGACTGCCCGAACGACCGCTACATCAACGACGAGGCCATCTGCCAGGCGGTTGTCGGCATGCTCGCGCGCATCGGCGTGCAGGCCAATCTGCGCATGCTGCCGAAGACCGTCTATCTGCAGCGCCTCCAGGCCGAGCGGCCCGACATGTACCTGCTCGGCTGGGGTCCCAACTCCTTCGATGCGCTGGAGACGCTGTTCTACAACATCGCCACGCGCGAGGACATGCAGCCGGCGGTGCGGATCGGCGGCGGGCAGGGGCGGTGGAACCTCGGCCGCTACTCCAATCCGGCGGTGGACCAGCTACTGTTCGGCGCGAGCCGCGAACTCGATCCGGCCAAGCGCACGGCCGCCTTGTCCGAGGCGCTGCGGCTGGTTGCCGACGACATCCCCGTGCTGCCGATCCACAACCAGGCCGTGGTTTGGGCGCTGCGGCGCGGCGTGCGCGCGACACCGACGGGCGATGATGCCGTGAATGTTCGCTGGATCACCATCAACTGACCGCAAGCCGAGGTCGACCATGATCACGATCGACAATCACTTGGTGTTCACCGAGATCGAGGAGGTGCTCGATCCCAGGCACACGGCACTCGTCATCATCGACGCGCAGAACGATTTCTGCGCGCCCGACGGCATGTTCGCCAAGAATGGCAGCGACATGAGCGCGATCCCGCCGGCGGTGGCCAATATCCGCCGCCTGATCGACGCCGCGCGCCCGGCCGGGGCGATGGTGATCTACATCCAGAACCAGAAGATGGCGAAGAACAAGTCGGTGTCGGGCGCCTGGCTGCGTTTCGTCACCGCGCGGGCGGGGCTGCTCGAGACGCAGTATTGCTGCCTGATCGGCAGCCCCGGCGCGGAGATCATCGACGAACTCAAGCCCGAGCCGGACGACATCGTGGTGAAGAAGTGGCGGTCGAGCTCCTTCGTCGGCACCAACCTCGACATGATCCTGCGCAACAACGGCATCAGGACGACGCTCTGCTGCGGCTTCATCACGCAGGGCTGCGTCGAATCCACCGCGCGCGACGCCGGCTTCTACGACTACTATCCGGTGGTGGTGGAGGATGCGGTCGGCAACTACCACAAGGCCCTGCACGAGGCATCGCTGTTCGTGCAGCGCTCGCGCTACGACGTGGTGCCGACCGAGCGCGTGCTGCAGGTGTGGGAGAAGTCGGTGCCGCAGCTCCGCCGCTAGCGCGGCTCGCCCCTGGCGCGGTCCATCAGTCGATCACGAGCAGCTCGCGCGGGGTGCGGGCAAGGATCTCGCACCCCGTGTCGGTGACCAGCAGGTTGTCGATGATGCGTACGCCGATATTCTCCTCCGGCAGGAAGATCGGCGGCTCGACCGTCACGACCATGCCGGCGGCGAGCACATCGGTGCTGCCGCCGAACAGCGCTAGCGGCTCGCCCCAGGAGGGCGGGAAGCCGGGCGCAAGCCCATAGCCCGAGGTGTGGATGCGGCCGCGATCGAGCCCGGCGCCGGCGATCACGCGCTTGGCCGCCTCGTGCGGGCGGATCGCGGGCACGCCAGCGCGCACTTCGGCGATGAAGGCATCGCAGGCCTCGCGCACGATCGCGTGCAACTCGGCGTGTCGGGCCGAGGGCGGCCCGAGGCTGAACTGCCGTCCGATCGTGCTGGTGTAGCGGTGCCAGGTCGCGCCGCACTCGACATTACCGGCATCGCCTGCGCAGAGGCGCCGGTGGCTCGGCGCGCCATGCGCGTAGCAGACCCTCTCGCCGGTGACGAGGTTCATCGTGCTCGCCGGCAGGTCGCTGCCATGGGCGAGCAGGGTGCGATAGACCTCGCCTGCCAGTTCGAGCTCGCTCCGTCCCTCGGCGACGCTGGCCAGGAACACCGTCATGGCACGATCGGCGATCGCCGCGGCGCGGCGGATATGCGCGATCTCGGCCGGCGACTTCACCGCCTTCAGGCCGGCGACAAGGTTGGTGGGCTCGGCCACCAGCGCCGCGCCCAGCACCTCGCGCACGCGCAGATAGTGGTGCGGATGGAGGTAGTAGGCCGGCACCTCGATGCCGACGCGCCCGCGCGGCAGGCCAAGCTCGCGCGCGATCACGGCGAAGCCCTCGAGCGGGTCGGCCGGCTCCTGCCCGCCCCAGACCCGCACCGCACCGGCCAGTGTCTCGCGCTCATGCTCGGCGCGATCGGAGGCGCGGGTGTACATCAGCGTCGGGCGATCCTCGGCGGCGACGAACAGGCACTGGAAGGACTGGTAGGATTTCGCCTCGCAGCCGGTCAGCCACAGGATCGAGACGGGATGGAACAGCACGATCCAGTCGAGCTTCTGTTCGGCCAGCGCGGCGCGCAGGCGGGCGAGGCGAGCGGCGAACTCGGCTGCGGTGAAGTCGTGCCTGGACATGGGGCGTGCTCCGGTCGGCGCGGCGCGGGCGCGCTCGCTCAGGCTTGGGCGAAGGCGTGGGCGAGATGCGCGCCGATGCGCGCGATGGCATCGCGCGCCGCGCCCACGGCGGCCGAGAGCTGCAGGAAGCCGTGGTTGGCGCGCGGATACTCGACCAGCGCCGAGGCGATGCCGTGTGCCAGCAGGCGCGCATGCATCTGCCGGCTGTCGTCGCGCAGGGGATCGAGCCCGGCCACCACCAGCAGCGGGCGGCGGATCGCTCCGAGCGCCGCGCGGTTCGGTGCCTCGCGCGGATCGGCGCGGCGCGCGGCGTCGGGGCAGTAGAGATCCCAGTAGGTCGCCATCGAGGCGCGCGACAGGCCGAAGCGCCCATCGCCCAGCGTGCGATAGGCCGGCGTGTCGAGATCGGCGCCGAGCACGCCATAGCCGGAGATCACGGCGTCCGGCTGCGGCACGCCTGCCCCCGCCCCCGCCCCCGCCCCCGCCCCCACCCCCGTGGCTGCGGCCGCCAGCGCCGCGCCGAAGGCGAGGTTGGCGCCGGCGGAATCGCCACCGATCGCCATCGGCTCGTCCGCGTTTCCGGCACAGAGGCCGGCGCGGTTTGCGGCGATCCAGGCCCAGCCCTCGATCGCATCCTCGAGCGGCAGCGGGAAGGGATGCTCGGGTGCCTTGCGATAGCCGAGCCCGATGACGCGGCAGCCGGCGGCAACCGCGATCGCGCGCATCAGCCGCTCATGGGTGTAGGGGCTGCCGAGCACCCAGCCGCCGCCATGCAGCCAGAGCAGCAGGCCGCGCGCAGGGCGCGGCGGCTCGACCAGCAGCGCCTCCAGCCTGCGGCCCGGCAGCGGCACGGCGAGCAGGCGCACCGATACCGCCGGCCCGCCTTCGTTCCACATCGCCCGGCGCTCGGCATAGTGGCGGCGCGCGCCGGCGGGATCGTGCGGCAGGAGCGCGAGCGGCGGGCCGAAGCGCTGCGCCTCGGCGGCGAGCGCGGCGGCGATCTCGGGATCGAGCGTGGCGGCGGGGGCGGGCGTCTCGGTCATGGGTGCAGGCTGCCACCCGATCGTCCCGCGAACAAGGCGGCGCGGGCATGGGGGCGTAGCGCTAGCGGTGCGCCGCGTCCTCGCCGATCCAGCGCCCCGGCCATTCGCCCGCGTCCACCAGCGCCCGCGCGCCCTCGGTGATCGCGGCGACCACGGGGCCGACCAGCTCACGCCGCGCCGCGCCCTCGGGCACGATCAGCGAGAAGGCCCAGGATGCGCGCGGGCGGAGCGGCAGCGCCACCAGATCGCCGCGGCGCACATCCTCGGCGATCGCGCCCCGGGTCAGCAGGCTGAAGCCGAGGCCGCGGCGCAGGAGCGCGCGGATCATGGCGTGATCGTCCACCTCCATGCGCACATTGGGCAGGAGGCGGCGGCGCGCCGTCCAGCCGTCGAGCAGCCGGCGCGAGGCGTTGGGCCGCGCCGGCAGGATCAGGGGCAGCAGCGCCAGATCCTCGGTGCGGGCATGATCGCGCCGGAAGGGCAGGCGGTCGGCGCGGCCGACGAGATAGACCGGCTCGGAGACGAGCGGCAGGATGCGCAGGCCGCGCTGCGGCAGCGGGTCGTGGGCGCAGGCGAGATCGACCTGCCCGCGCAGCAGCCAGTCCAGGATCGTGCCGCTGAAGCCGCCGATCAGGCGCAGCGAAAGCCGCGGCGCGCGCCGGGCCAGCCGCTCCAGCAGCGCCGGCAGCAGCATCTGCCCGGCCGCCGGCGGCAGGGCGAGCGAGACCGTGCCGGCGAGCGCGCCTTCGCCGGCGCGGATCTCGGCCTCGGCCGCGTCGAGCCCGCGCATCAGCTCCTGCCCGCGCTCCAGCAGGCGCCGGCCCGCCTCGGTCAGGCTGACGCGGTGGCCGTGGCGGGTGAACAGCGGCCGGCCGAGCCCGTGTTCGAGCTTGCGGATCTGGCGGCTGACGGCGGGCTGGGAGACGCGCAGGGCCTCGGCCCCGCGGGTGTAGGAGCCGCGCTCGGCGACCGCGAGGAAGCAGCGAAGGGCGCGGAAATCCATGTCCTGCCTCGGGCAAGAGGGGCGGGCCTGTCGGAACGATTCAGTTATAACGCCTATGCCCGAATTGAGTTGGACGCAAGGGCGGCCGCACCGCAGGATCGCGCCCCGATCGCCGCGCCGCGGCTGGCGCAGAAGCAAAGACAGGGGAAACGCAGCGATGAAGTTCGGCATCATGACGCAGATCCAGATGCCCAGGCCCTGGACCGAGACCACCGAAAGGCAGGGCTACTGGAACGCGCTCGACCAGGCGGTCGCGGCCGAGGATGCGGGGTTCGAACATTTCTGGATCACCGAGCAGCATTTCTTCTGCGAGATCGGCCATGCCTCGGCCCCGGACATGTTCATGGCGGCGCTGAGCCAGCGCACCAAGCGCATCCGGCTGGGCTTCGGCGTGTTCCTGCTGCCGCTGCACAACCCGTTCATGGTGGCCGAGCGTGTGGCCACGCTGGACGTGCTTTCCAACGGACGCTGCGATTTCGGCACCGGCCGTGGCACCTCGCCCTACATGGTCGAGGGGCTGGGCTTCGATCCGGCCGAGGGCCGCGAGGTCGGACGCGAGGCGCTGGAGGCCATCGTCAAGATGTTCCACCACGAGTTCTTCCCCGGCTACGAGGGCAAGAAGTTCAAGCTCGCCGCGCGCCATGTGCTGCCGCGCCCGATTCAGCGCCCGCACCCGCCGCTCTGGGTCGCGGCCTCGAACTTCGAGACCTACAGCCATGCCGGGCGGCAGGGCATGGGCGTGATCGGTGTCACGCGCAACACCCCCGACGAGACCCGGCCCTTCATCAAGGCCTATCGCGAGGAGATCGCCGCGGCCGATGCCTCGACCATGGTCAGCACGGTGAAGAACAACCAGGCCGGCGTGTTCGCCATCGCCGCGCTGGACAAGGACGATGCCAAGGGCCGGGAACTCGCCTGCAAGGCGGCGCGCTGGTACTACGGCGACAACGATGCCGAGCTCAACAAGGCGCGCTTCGCCACCGCCGGCAGCGTCAGCAAGGTCAACGACAAGATCGCCAGCCGCAGCAACGAGCAGCTGATCGAGGATGCGATGGCGATCGGCGGCAACCCGGACACCGTCTGCCGCCAGATGGAGAAGTGGGCGGCAACCGGCATCGACCAGATGGTGTTCTTCATCCAGGCCGGCCACACCACGCACGAGCAGGTGCTGCGCTCGATCGAGCTGATCGGCCAGCATGTCATCCCGAAGTTCCGCGACTGAGCAAGGACCGCCGCCGGCGGCCCACGCCCGCGCCCGCTCGCTAGGGGGTGGCCGGCCTGCGCGCGGCTCGCTAGACTGGGATCAAGAACGGCTCCGCGTGGCGTGGGACGCGCGCGGCACCGTCCAATCCAAGGGGAGGTACAGATGAAGCGCAGGCAATTCGGCAAGCTCGCACTCGGCACCGGCGCGGCCGCGTCGCTCTCGTCGCTGATGGCGGCGGCGGGCGCGGGCCCGGCCCTGGCGCAAACGCGCGCGCCGGTGAAGCTGTGGGGTGCCTCGGCCACGCTCGAGGCCTATCACGGCTTCCTGTTCCTCGGTAACCCGCTCGGCTTCTATCGCGACCAGGGCGTGCAGGTGGAGTTCGGCACCGCCGCCGGCTCGGCCGCCACGCTCCAGCTCGTCGCCACCAACCAGGTTCAGATGGGCTATATCGGCATGGACGTGCTGATCCAGGCCCGCCTGCGCAACCCGACCCTGCCCGCGACCGCGGTCTATCTGCACGATATCGGCAACATCTACGAGATCGTCGTGCCGGAGGAGAGCGCCATCCGCACCGTGGCCGACCTTGCCGGCAAGAATATCGGTGTGGCCAACCTGGCCTCGGGCGCGATCCCTTCCTTGCGCGGCACGCTTGCCGGCGCCGGCCTCAACCCCGACAGCAGCGTGGGCCTGATCCCGGTCGGCAATGGTGCCGCCGCCGCCGCCGCGCTGCGGGCGGGGCGCGTGCAGGCGCTCTCGCTGTTCCGCGCCCAGCACGCGCTGATCGAGACGCTGGGCTTCAAGTTCCGCTATTTCACCCGCGACGCGCCGAGCGCGATCATCGTCGCCAACAGCAACTTCCTGCGCGACAATGCCGATGCGGCAACGCGGGTGCTGCGCGGCATCGTCATGGCCTCGGCCTTCGCCCAGGCCGCGCCGGAAGCGACCGTGCGCGAGTTCTGGAAGCTCCATGGGCGCCCGCAGGGCCTGTCCGAGGAGGAGGCGCTGCGCCGCTCGGTGCATGTGCTCAGTTCCACCGCGCGGCTGTGGAAGGATCATCGCGACGCCTCCAAGCGCTGGGGCGCGATGGACACGGCGACCTGGGACCGCATGCAGGACTTCCTGCTCCAGCAGCGCCAGATCCCGAACAAGATCGACAGCAACAGCCTGTTCACCACCGCCCTTCTGGACGAGGTGAACAAGGTCGATCTCGCCCCGGTGCTGGCGCTTGCCGCCCGTTCGCGCTGAGGGGCGGGCGGGTCCAGGTCGCGCCATGGGCATGATCGGGTTGCAGCCGGCCACGCTGCGATGATGGCCGACCGTTCCGCTTCGGGGCCGGCGCTATCGGTGCGCGGCGTGGAGATGGTGTTCGCGCTCGCCGACCGCGACGTGCACGCCCTGTCGGGCATCGATCTCGATGTCGCCGATGGCGAGTTCGTGGCGATCGTCGGGCCGTCGGGCTGCGGCAAGTCGACCCTGCTCAAGCTCGTTTCCGGCCTGCGCAGGCCCACGGCCGGGGCGATCACGCTCTACGGCAAGCCGGTCAGCGGCCCGCGCACTGATGTGGGCATCGTCTTCCAGAGCCCGGTGCTGCTGCCCTGGCGGACGGTGCTCGACAATGTAATGCTGCCGGTCGATGTGCTCGGGCTCGATGCGCGCGCGCACCGGGCCAAGGCGCGCGAGCTTTTGGCGCTGGTCGGGCTGGAGGGGTTCGAGCGCGCCTACCCGCAGGAGCTTTCGGGCGGCATGCAGCAGCGCGCGGCGATCGCGCGGGCGCTCGTCTATGATCCGCCGCTCCTGATCATGGACGAGCCCTTCGGCGCGCTCGATGCCATGACGCGCGACCAGATGAACCTGGAAGTGCAGCGCATCTGGAACGCGCAGCGCAAGACGGTGATCTTCATCACCCACTCGATCGCCGAGGCGGCGTTCCTGGCCGACCGCGTGGTGGTGATGTCGCCGCGGCCGGGACGCATCCTGCGCGTGATCGAGAACCGCATGCCGCGCCTGCGCAGCCTGGACGACACGCTGAGCCCGGAGTTCGCGGCAATGGTGCGCGAGATCCGCGCGCTCCTGGGCGGGCCGGGCGCGGGTGGCGAGGATGGCGGCGCCAGCGTGCCGGCCGCTGCGGCGCAGCCGGGATGGTAGTGCCATGAACGACAGTCCGGCAGCGGCCAGGCCCGCGCCCGCCGCGCCCGCCGCAGCCACCGCCGCCACGTCCGCATGCGCGACGCCCGCGCCGCGGGCGCAGCTCCGCCGCCCGCGCGGCCCCGGCCTCGCCGAGCGCGTCGGCCTGCCGCTCGGCGTGCTGGCCGTGCTGTTCGTTCTGTGGGAGTGGGCGATTGTCGCGCTCGAGGTGCCGGCCTTCATCGTGCCCGCGCCCTCGGCGGTGGTCGCGGCCTTCGCCTCGGGCGTCTGGTCGGGCGCCTATTTCCCGCATCTCGCCGTCACCGCCGCGCAGGCGCTGATCGGCTTCGTGGTGGGCAGCCTGCTCGGGCTCGCGCTCGGCACCGGCATCGTCATCGTGCCGGTGCTGGAGCGCATCCTTTACCCCTACGTCGTCGCGCTGCAGACCGTGCCCAAGGTCGCGATCGCGCCCTTGATGGTGGTGTGGTTCGGCTTCGGCATGACCTCGAAGATCGTGGTGGTGGCGCTGGTCTCGCTGTTCCCGGTGCTGGTCAACACCATCGCCGGCCTGCGCGCGGTGGACCAGGACCGGCTCGACCTGCTCGGCGCCCTGTCGGCCAGCCGCTGGCAGGTGTTCCGCTATCTGCGCTTCCCGAACGCGCTGCCCTTCATTTTCGCCGGGCTGAACACCGCGATCGTGTTCAGCGTGATCGGCTCGATCGTGGGCGAGTTCGTCGGCGCCAACAAGGGCATCGGCTTCCTGATCCTGCAGGCCAACTACCAGCTCGACATCGCCGGCGCCTTCGCCCTGTTCGCGGTGCTGTCGATCATGGGCGTGCTCCTGCATGCGACGCTGCGCCTGGCCGAGCGCAAGCTTGTGTTCTGGGCGCGCAGCCAGGAGATCCGCGGCGGGCATTGAGCATGGCGCCGCCGCCCCGTTCGCCCGCAACCGGCCCGGGAGTGCCATGACCGACGCCACGCCGCTTTCCCCCACCCTGCTTTCCCCCACCCCGCCGTCGCCCGCCCCGCCGTCGCCCGCCCCGCCGTCGCCCGAGGTGCTGGCCGAGCTGGCTGGTTTCGACACGCCCACCATCTGCAACGCGCTCGACCTGTTGCACCCCGGCCGCGCGGGCGTGCGCTGGACGCAATCGCGCCTGCTCTGGGCGCGGGCGGAGGAGCCTGCGATGGTGGGCTTCGCCATCACCGCCACCGTGCGCGGGGCGAGCCCGCCCCCCTTCGGCGCCGAGGAGGCGATGGGCCGGCGCCTGGCCTATTGGCAGTATCTGAAGGATGCGCCCAGGCCCACGATCCTGCTGGCGCAGGACCTCGATCCCGCGCCGGGGGCGGGCGGCATCTGGGGCGATGTCAACGCCGCGATCCACCAGGGCTTCGGCTGCCGCGGCGTGGTCACCAACGGCGCGGTGCGCGACCTGCCGCTGTTGCCGGCGGGCTTCGCGATCCTGGCCGGCACCGTCACGCCGAGCCACGGGCACGGCCATGTCGCCGGCTGGAACGAGCCGGTGACGGTCGCGGGCATGGCGGTGGCGCCGGGCGATCTGGTCCATGCCGACCGGCACGGGGCGGTGACCATCCCGCGCGATCTCGCCCCGCTGCTGGCCGAGGCGGCGCGGCGGGTGCAGCGGCGCGAGGCGCATATCCTGGCCGCCGCGCGCGCGCCGGGGCTCACGCCCGAACGGCTCGCGGCCGCCTTCCGCGAGGCGGCCGGGCTCTAGCTCCGGGTCGTGCCCGGGAACGGGCCGCCGTCAGGCCATCAGGGGCGGGCTGTCCGGGCTCGCCTTGCCGCGGTGGAAATAGTTGGCGTTGAGGAACTCGGTCAGATACTCGCCATAGGTGATCGGCGCGTATTTCGGCGGGTTGCCCGGCCCCTGGCAGGTGGGCAGGCACTCCAGCACGCGATCGAGATGCGGATCGAAGAAATAGGCCATCGAGTAGCGCTCGGTGCCCGAGGTGTTCATCACGCGGTGCGGGGTGGACAGGAAGCGGTCATTGGTCCAGCGCTTCATCATGTCGCCCGAATTCACCAGGTAGCGGCCGGGCAGCACCGGGGCCTTGATCCAGACGCCATCGGTGCGGCGGATCTGCAGGCCGCCGACGCCGTTCTGCACCAGGAGCGTCAGGAAGCCGCCATCGGTATGCGCCCCGGTGCCGTACTGGTCGGGCACGGATTCGTCGCGCGGCGGATAGTGCAGCATGCGCAGGGAGAACTGCGCCGGGTTGAAGAAGGGCGCGAAATAGTCGGCCGGCAGGTCGAGCGCGCGCGCCACCACCGGCAGGAGCCGCATGCCGAGCTGCTCGGCGGCATAGGCATAGGCCATCACGTCCTCGCGGAAGCCGGGCAGGTCGGCGGGCCACTGGTTGAGGCCGCGGAAGGGGCGGTTGGCGATCACGTCCGGATCGTCGGGCGCACGGTCGCGCTTGACGAAGAAGGAGGCGTTGTAGTTGGGCTTGCGTGCCTTCTCGACCTTGGAATGGCGCTGCATGCTGGCATTCACCGGCATGTAGCCGCAGTTGTTCATGTCGAGCTTGAGTTTCATCTTCTCCTCGAGCGGCAGCGCATGGAAGCGCGCCGAGGCGGCGAAGGCGCGGTCGATCTTCTCCTGCGGCAGGCCGTGATTCTCGATGTAGAAGAAGCCGATATTCTCGCAGACCTGGCGCAGCTTCGCGGCCAGCGCATCAAGCGCGCCGGGTTCGCCGCGCAGATAGGGGCCGAGATCGAGGCCGGGGATCTCGTCCTCGCGCGCGTCGATCGCGGCGCCGACATCGGCGACAGAGGTATCGTTCATGGTCCGGCTCTCCTGGCTTGATGGGGCCGGGCGTGGCTGGCGCCCCTTGCTGCCCTGGCCCCGAAGCCTATCCCCACGCCGCCCGGCCGGCAATCGCATGCGAGCCCGCCGGGGGCCGCGGCGTCCGGCCCATCCGGCGCGTGGTGCAATCTGCAACGGCCCCCTCTCCACCTGTCGCGTTGCGCAAATTTGGACCCGGGCGCATGAAAAATGAGAATGTTCGAGCAATTGGCAACGGCGAAGATAAACGGATGCCATTAACCATGCATTCACGGGTTCCTCGCGCCGATGCGAAGTCCCCGATCAGTCTCATGATGGGCAGCCGCAATAGTGCCTGAACGGTAACATGCGCCGCGTGCGCTATTGGCTGGTACGATATTAGTTAACGCGATCCGAATTCTGCCAATAATATGATGTATAATTTAACGATTCAGAACAATAAAAGACTTTTCATAAAATAATCATCTAGACCAATGTGTGCGCCGCCGCGGTGATGGCTGATAGCGCGGCCCGCGACTTGCTACTCGCACCGCGCGTCGCATGCTCTCATGCCGTTGATGCCGTTCTTGGTCTTGCTATGCGATTGTCACCGACTTCCCAGGGATATCGCAGCGATATGGACTTTCAGTACGCAATAATGTATCTCCCGGTGCCGGTCCGGGCCAAGTCCGGGGCTTGGGCGGCGCCGCTCTGCCGTCGTCATACGCATGATCGGGGTTCCCCGCGCCAGCACGTTCTCGCCTCCGCCTGATCGCCCTTGCACCCAGCACACACGAGAGAAACACAGCCATGGCCAATTTCACTGGTACCAACGGCGCCAACACCATCAATGGCACCAACGACGACGATTTCATCGATGGGCGTGGTGGCAATGACATCCTGAACGGCCTTGGTGGCAACGACACGATTCTTGGCGGGTCGGGTACCGATCAGCTCAATGGCGGCGACGGCAACGACTACCTGGATGGCGGGAGCGGCGACGACACCATGGCTGGGGGTGCCGGCGACGATACCTTCGTCGTTGGTGCGGCCGGCGATGTCGTGACCGAGAACGCAGGCGAGGGGACCGATCTGGTCCTGTCGTCGATCAGCTACACGCTCGGGGCCAATGTCGAGAACTTGGCGCTCACGGGCTCGTCCAATATCAACGGCACCGGCAACGCTCTCGACAACATCATTGTCGGCAACAGCGGCACGAACACACTGTCCGGCCTGGGCGGCAACGACACGCTGCGCGGCGGTGGCGGCAACGACACGCTGCGCGGCGGCGATGGCGACGACGTTCTGATCGGCGAGGGCGGGTCGGACCTTCTCGAAGGCGGCGACGGCAACGACATTCTCGATGGCTCGGGCCCGGGCGCGATCGATACGCTGCGCGGCGGTGCTGGCGATGACACATTCATTGTTCAGGAACAGGAGGCGATCGAAGAGAACGCGAACGAGGGCACGGACGTCGTTCTGTCCTCCGTCACCCTGACGCTGCTCCCGTACGCGAATGTCGAGAACCTCACTCTCACCGGCACGGCGAACATCAACGGCACCGGCAACGGGCTCGACAACGTCATCACCGGCAATTCCGGCAACAACGTGCTCAGCGGCGGTGATGGCGACGACACGCTGGACGGCGGCGAGGGGTCGGACCAGCTCGACGGCGGCACCGGTGCCGACGCGATGGCCGGCGGTGCAGGCGATGACACCTACACTGTCGACGATGCCGGCGACGCGGTGAGCGAAAACGCCGGCGAGGGCATTGATGCGGTCAACTCGTCGGTCAGCTTCACACTCGGCGACAACATCGAGAACCTGAACCTGACCGGGGCCGACAATACCACCGGCACCGGCAACGCACTCGACAACGTGATCGTTGGCAATACCGGCGACAACGTCCTGTCTGGTGGCGACGGCGCTGACACGCTGAACGGTGGCGATGGCAACGACGCACTCGATGGCGACGCGGGCGCCGACGCGATGTCGGGCGGCGCGGGCGACGATACCTACACCGTCGACGATGCGGGCGATACCGTGGCCGAGAACCCGGGCGAGGGCACCGACACCGTCAACGCCTCGATCGCCTACACGCTCGGCGCCAATGTCGAGAACCTGAACCTGACCGGCACCGGCGACATCGACGGAACCGGAAACGAACTGGACAACGTCATCGCCGGCAACGTCGGTAGCAATCAGCTCCTCGGCGGCGACGGCAATGACACGCTCGATGGCGGCGACGGCGACGATACGCTGCTTGGCGGTGCCGGTACGGACGACCTGGCGGGGGGCGGTGGGAATGATATTCTCGACGGTCAGGGCGGCGATGACGCAATGTCGGGCGGCCTCGGTGATGACACCTACGTCGTCTCCGAGGTCGGCGACACCGTGTCCGAGCAGTTCGACGAGGGCACGGATCTCGTGCTGGCCAGCATCGACCACGTCCTCTCAGCCAATGTCGAGAATCTGATCCTTACCGGGACCGACAACCTTTCTGGCACCGGCAATGGCAGCGACAACGTCATCAACGGCAATTCCGGCAACAACATGCTGTCGGGCCTCGACGGCAACGACACGCTCGATGGTGGCGACGGCGACGATACGCTCGATGGCGGCGCGGGCGACGATATCCTCGTCGGCGGGGCGGGCAATGACAGCCTTGACGGCGGGTCTGGCGCTGACACGGTCGATGGTGGTACTGGCGACGACACGCTGGCTGGCGGGCTTGGTGACGACACGCTTGTCGGCGGCGACGGGTCGGACCAGCTCGATGGCGGCGCGGGCGCCGATGCCATGGCCGGCGGCGCGGGCGACGATACCTATGTGGTGGACAATACCGGAGACGTTCTAAGCGAGAATGCCGGGGAGGGCACCGACACGGTCAACGCCTCGGTCAGCTACGCGTTGGCCCCGAACATTGAGAACCTGAACGTGACCGGCAGCGGCGACCTTGGCGGCACCGGCAACGAGCTCGACAACGTCATCACCGGCAACTCCGGCAACAACACCCTGTCCGGCCTCGGCGGCAACGACACGCTGAACGGCGGCGACGGCGACGACACGCTGCTCGGCGGCGAGGGCACCGACACGCTGAATGGCGGCGCGGGCAACGACACTCTCGATGGCGGCAGCGGCGACGACACCATGGCCGGCGGCGCGGGCGACGACACCTACACGGTGGACAGCGCCGGGGATGTCATCATCGAGAACCCGGGCGAGGGCACCGATACGGTCAACGCCGCGAGCGACTACACGCTGAGCGACAATCTCGAGAACCTGAACCTCCAGGGCACGGGCGACTTCAGCGGCACCGGCAATGGCAGCGACAATGCCATCACCGGCAACTCCGGCAACAACACGCTCTCGGGCCTGGACGGCAACGACACGCTCGATGGCGGCGACGGCGACGATACGCTGAACGGCGGCACCGGCACCGATACGCTGAACGGCGGCGCGGGCGCCGACCAGCTCGACGGCGGCACCGGCGACGACACCATGGCCGGCGGGGCGGGCGATGACACCTATACGGGGGACAGCGCCGGCGACGTCATCATCGAGAACCCGGGCGAGGGCACCGACACCGTCAATGCCTCGGCCAGCTACGCGCTCGGCGACAATATCGAGAACCTGACGCTGACCGGCACCGGCGACATCGACGGCACCGGCAACGCCTTGGACAACGTCATCACCGGCAATTCCGGCAACAACACGCTCGATGGCGGCGACGGCAATGACAGCCTTGCCGGTGGCGACGGCGACGACACGCTGCTCGGCGGGTCGGGCAATGACAATCTCGACGGCGGCGCCGGCGCGGACGCCATGTCGGGCGGTGCGGGCGACGACACCTACTGGGTGGACGATGCCGGCGACACGGTGAGCGAGAATCCCGGCGAGGGCACCGACACGGTGAACAGCTCGATCGACTACACGCTCGGGCCGAATGTCGAGAACCTCAACCTCCTGGGTAGCAGCGATCTCGATGGCACCGGCAACGAGCTCGACAACATCATCACCGGCAATTCCGGCAACAACACCCTGTCCGGCCTCGGTGGCAACGACACGCTGAACGGCGGCGACGGCGACGATACGCTGCTTGGCGGCGAGGGCACCGACACGCTGAATGGCGGCGCGGGCGCCGACCAGCTCGACGGCGGCACCGGCGCCGACACCATGGCCGGCGGCGACGGCAACGACACCTACTATGTCGATGATGCCGGCGACCTGGTCGTCGAGCTGCCCGATAGCGGCACCGACATCGTCTTCTCGACCATCAGCTACACGCTGACCGACAATGTCGAGAACCTGACGCTGACCGGCACCGACAATACCAGCGGCACCGGCAACGATCTCGGCAACATCGTCGTCGGCAATTCCGGCGCCAACACGCTGTCGGGCCTGGATGGCAACGACACCGTCGAGGGCCTGGACGGCAACGACGTCCTGGCCGGCAATGCGGGCAACGACCTCGTCTATGGTGGCGAGGGCGACGACCGCATCGGCGGGCAGGAGGGCGACGACCTGCTCGATGGCGGCAACGGCAACGACACGGTGGACTACACCTCGGCATCGGCCGGCGTGACCGTGAGCCTGGCCGTTGCCGGCGCCCAGGACACCGGCGGGGCCGGCACCGACACGCTGGTGAGCATCGAGAATATCCGCGGCAGCGGCTTCGACGACGTGCTCGTCGGCGATGCCGGCGTGAACGTGCTGACCAGCTTCGGCGGCAACGACTACCTTGACGGCGGGCTTGGCGCCGACCAGATGTTCGGCGGCGCGGGCGACGACACCTATGTCGTGGACGATGCCGGCGACGTAACCGGCGATGCCAGCGGCGTCGACACGATCCTGAGCTCGATCAGCCTGTCGCTCGTTTCGCGCGCCGCGATCGAGAACCTCACCCTCACCGGGTCGGATCCGCTCAACGGCATCGGCAACGCGCTCGACAACGTCATCACCGGCAACGCGGCAGACAACATCATCGACGGCCTTGCCGGCGCCGACACGATGGCCGGCGGCGACGGCAACGACACCTATTTCGTCGAGAGCGCCGGCGATGTCGTCACCGAGGGCGTGGATGCCGGCACCGACATCGTCTTCAGCGCGATCAGCTACACGCTGACCGACAATGTCGAGAACCTGATCCTGACCGCGACGGGCGCCGGCATCATCGGCAACGGGAACGCGCTCGACAACATCATCGCCGGCAATACCGGCAACAACCGCCTGAACGGCCTGGACGGCAACGACACCATCAATGGCGGCGCGGGCAGCGACACGCTGGCCGGCAACAATGGCGACGACCAGCTCTTCGGCGGCGACGGCAACGACCGCATGGGCGGGCAGGACGGCAACGACTTCCTCGACGGCGGGGCGGATACCGACATCGTCGACTACACCTCGGCCTCGGCCGCGGTGACGGTGAGCCTGGCGATCGCGGGCCCGCAGGATACGGGCGGTGCCGGCACCGACACGATCACCAACTTCGAGTGGGTCTATGGCAGCATCTACAACGACCTGCTCACCGGCGATGCCAACAACAACACGCTGACCGGCTTCGCCGGCGACGACATCCTCGATGGCGGCGCAGGCACCGACCAGATGTTCGGCGGCGCCGGAAACGACACCTACTATGTCGATGTGTTCAGCGACATCACCTCGGATACGGGCGGTATCGACCTGATCATCAGTTCGTTGTCGCTCGGACTTGGCACGCGCGCCACGATCGAGAACCTCACTCTCACCGGTTCGGCGATCAACGGCTTCGGCAACGCGCTCAACAACACGATCATCGGCACGAGCGGGGCCAACAGCCTGGATGGCGCGGCCGGGAACGACGTGCTGGTCGGCGGCGGCGGCGGCGACAATCTGTGCGGCGGGCTCGGCGCGGACATCTTCCGCTACGATGCCCTGTCCGACAGCGCCGCGGGCTTCGCCGGCCGCGACGTGATCTACGACTTCTCGGAAGCGCAGGGCGACAAGATCGATCTCACCGCGCTCGATGCCGACGAGGGCACGGATGGTGACCAGGCCTTCACCTTCGTGGGCACGGCGGCGTTCAGCAATGTCGCGGGCGAGCTGCGCTACGAGGTCAGCGGCACCGCGGGCGTGATCGTGTCCGCCGACACCAACGGGGACGGGGCGGCCGATTTCTCGATCCGCCTGTCCGGCCTGACCACGATCACGGCATCGGCCTTCAACCTCTAGGGCACGTTCCGTTCGGCTTCGATCAGCCGAACGGAAGTCGTGCCCGAGAAACTTGAGGTTTGCGAGCAGCTTGGTCCGATCCGGTGGAACCGCCCTGCGGTTCCACCGGATCGGACGCTGCTCTAGGCCGCACGGGGCGCAAGCCGAGGAAGGACAAGAAGGGCGGGTGGCAGCGATGCCACCCGCCCTCTCCGCTTGGCGGTCCGGACCGGGGCGTGCCGCTACAGGGTAAGGTTGCGCAGGAACTCGGCCAGCGCGTCGCGGGCGGCGGTGGCCTTCTGCTCGGCATCGGCCTGTGCGGTGCGCAGCCGGTCGAGCTCGTTCTCCTGCGCCTGCAACTGCGACAGGTAGCGCCGGTGCAGCTCGCTGTTGGCGGGCACACGGCCGATATTGTCGCGGATGCGCGACTGGTCGGCGACGATCGCCCCGATCCGCGCGCCGGCGCGCTTCGCGGCTTCCTCGTGCGTCGCCTGCGTGGCGCGGATGTCGGCGGCGCGCTGCAACGCCTGGCGCAGGCGCGGGTCGATGTCGCCCTGCGCGACGATTGCCTGCAGGCGTTGCAACCCGGCCGAGAGGATCTCGATCCGCTCCGTCACCGGCCGCTCCAGCACCACCGTGAACTGGTTCGCCTGGCCCGGCTGCATGGCGCGGCGCATGCGATAGTGCGTCGGCGTAAGCGACACGTCGCGTTCGGCCGGCTCGGTCACGGACCAGCCCTGCCGGCGCGCCTGCTCGACGATCAGGGTCGGCGCCCCGCGCGCGGGCGTGACGATGCGATAGGTCGTGACCGCGCGCTGGCGGGTGGCGATCTCCATCACGCCGCGCACGATGCGGATCGTGCCGCGCACGGTATCGGTGCTGCGATCGGCGTCGATCCGGGTCTGCTGGTCGAGCGCGAAGCTGACCAGCCGCTTCTCGCCCGAGGGCGTCACCGGCAGGCGCGCATCGCCGACATAGGTCGCGGCGCCATCGGTGCCGAGATCGTAGAGCGTGACGATGCCGGGCGGCAGCGCCGTGCCACCCTCGTTGGCGAGCTCGACCGCGACCAGCGGGTGGCGCGCGTTCACCTCGGGCTGGTAGAGCGCGACGCGCTCGGCCGGGATGGTGGTCTCGACGATCGGCAGCATCAGCGACTGGCCGGCCGCGGCCGTGACCGGCTGGGCAAGGCGGAACATCACCTGGGCCTGGGTCTCGGCGCTGGCGGCCGGCGGTGGTGGCGGCGGCGGGGCGCCGGGCGCGGCCATCTCGCTTGCCGAGTCGGCGGTCAGGGCGCGGCTGCGCGCGGCGGCCACGCCGCCCAGCATCGCCATCGCGGGTGCCGCCGGCGCCGGCGCGGCGGCCACAACCGGAGCCTGCGGCACCACGCCCTGGTCGAGCCGCGGCAGGATGCGGCCCGGCACCTCGATCGGCGCCTCGGGGCGTTGCAGCATGTAGGCCTCATAGAGGCGCTGGCGGTAGGTGACCGGGTTGCCGGAGACCAGCGTCATCTCCACGCCGCGCCAGTCCTGGCCGCTGAGATTCTCCACCACCGCGAAGCCCTGCAGGCGGGCATTGCGCTGCGCCGGATCGGCCGGCAGCGTCAGGCGGTAGGCCGCCTTCCACACCGGCACGCTGACGACATAGCCCACGCGCACGGTGCGGCTGCCCTGGCCGGGGAGCGCGATCTCCAGCCGGCGGCGGTCCTGCACGCGGCTTTCGGCGATTGCGGCAAGGGCGTGGTTCACCTGGCGGGCAAGCTCGGCCGAGGCGAACTCCAGCGAGCCGGCCTCCTCCAGCACCGCCGTTTCCAGCCCGCGCGGCGTGGCGAGTGCCAGGCGGTGGCGCGTCAAGCGGCCCTGGCCGTTGGGCAGCTGCACCTCGTAGGCGGTGACGCTGAGTATCCGACCGGACATGCCGGCGGTGGCCAGCCGCACCTCGGCGCCGACAAGGGCCGTGAGCAGCGCCTGCGGCGAGGCCAGCGCCTCCTGGCCGAAGGGCAGGGCGCGGAAGGTTTCCGACAAAGGCTCGCGTCCGGGCAGGCGCACCGTCGCCGCCCCGCCCGAGGGATCGGTGACGACCAGGCTCTTCAGCACGTCGTCCACCTGGTCGAGCGGCACGGTGAGCGCGAGGGTCTCGGGGCCGGCGACGGCGGCGTCGAACTCGAAATAGCCGACCCCGCCCGAGGAGAGGATGACACGGCGGAGCTGCAACTCGGCGGCGGCGGCGGGCCCCGCGCACAAGGAGATCGGGGCGAGCAGCGCGAGCGCGAGCGCGGCGATGGCGGCGATGCGCGAAGGCCAACGGATCATGACGCACCTCGGGTGGGTGTCGGGGGGGGCGGGGAGCGGCGCGGCGATGATAGCGCCATGGGCCGGGCGCCGTCAGCGCCAGAACAACATTGTCACACGATCCGAGGCAGGGACCGGGCGCGGCCTGGCTGAGCCCGGCACGGAGCGTCCCGTAGGCCGCGCCATCCACCGGGCGTTGCCGGACAGGCATTTGCCCCGGCCCGGCGCACCGTCCGCCACGTTTCGGTGCCGGCCCCGGGGCGCGGCGGCGCCCGCGCGGCCTTCGGCTGGTCCGCCCCGACGCGACCGCCAGTCCGGCTGCTGGCCCCGGCCCCTGTTGCTCGCCCCTGGCCCTGGGCTCCGGCCCTCGGCTCCGGCCGTGACACCCGGACGCTGCTCGCAAACCTCAAGTTTCTCGGGCACGAGTTCCGTTCGGCTGATCGAAGCCGAACGGAACGTGCCCTAGCGCCGAAGCTGGGCGTTGACCACGTCACTGGCGATGGTGCGGGCCTGGGTCTTGGCGCGGCTGCGCAGCATGCGCATCCCGCCCACCGCCAGCACCGCGCCCACCGCCAGCACGACCGCGGCGACGACCGGGCGCACAGCCAGCCAGGCGATCGCGATCACCAGCGGGGCCAGCACCGCCGTCAGGACGAAGGCGATGATCGAGGTGCCGAGCTGCGCCAGCTGCGAGAGGATCGGCAGCACCGCGCCCAGCATCGCGATCGGGGCCATGATCATCTTGAAACCGACGAACATCAGCAGCACGCCCACCCCGCGCAGGATCCAGGTCAGGATGCGGTTCTCTTCCTCGGCCTTCTGGAACATGGCGTCCGCCGTCATGGGCCCGGCGCGCAACATCAGCAACCTGTCGCCGGCGCGCGACTGGTAGGGCGCCACCGTGCCGCCCTGCTGCTGGCCGATCACGCTGACCGTCTGCCTGGGCACGAGGTCGTAGGCGATGCGTAGATCGCCCACCATCGGCCGGTCGGGGTTGCGGCTGAGATAGGCCATGCCCTCGCGCTGCTGTGCCGTGCGCTGCGCGCGCGCGCCGATGCCGGCCACCTGGTCGGCCGACAGGGCCATGCGCGCGGCCCCCGGCATGTCGCGCACCAGCGCGTCCGGCAGGGCGAAGGCGCCCACCTGCACCCCGGGCGCGGCGAAGTGGCGGTCGCCATAGCGCATCGAGGGCGGGTTGGCGTGGCCCTGCGGTTCGCGGAAGCGGTTGGAATCGATTACGCGGTCGGACCAGGCCAGCTCGTAGCGATAGGTGGTGACGGTCTCGGTGCCGCCGCCCACGCGCTCGCGCGTGCGGCTTTCGGACACCTCGCGCCACTGATACATCTCGACATTGCGGCGCAGCACCACGCCATCGGCCGAGATGCCAAGCTCCTCGTCCGCGACCGGGCCGGTGGTGGTGACGCCCCCGGTGAAGTGCACCAGCTTGCCGTCATTGGCGCGATCGGCGCGCGCCGGATCGACGCTGACCACGGCCGAGGCGCCCTCGGCCAGCGAGCGGGCGGTCTGCACGGCGCGTCCCTCGTTCCACCAGAGCAGGGCGGCCGAGCCCGCCACCAGGGCGAAGCCCACGGCAACGCCGGTGATGGCGCGCTTCATGCGCTCGAGCCAGGAGGTGCGGGTGGTCTCGGTGATGACGGTGGTCGATCCGAGTGTGCCGCCCAGGTCGGTCCCGCTGGTTTTGTAGCCCAGGTCCGGATCGGCGCCCTTCTGCGGACCGCCATAGTCGCCGCCCGGGTCGCCACCCTTATAGAACGGGCCGGACTCGGCACCCTTGGGGCCGGGGGGCGTGGACCAGGGCTTGTCGGTCATGGTGGATCCTCCGAAGGCGGGGCAGGGCGCTCCAGCGCGCCTGCCGGCCCATGCACGGGCTGCGCCAGGGCGCGGCATGGCGCCGGGCGGCGACTGCCCGCACCGGTGCCGCCCGGGGCGCGATCCTGGCGCCCGTATGGTTGCGAAACCGATAGCTGCGCAGGTGATAGCAAAGGAGTGTCGCGTCGCGGAAGCGCGCTTCATCGGCATTCGGGAGGCAGCATGCGGGAGGCGGCGCTGTCCCGGCAATGCAAGAAGCGCCCGACCGCGTTCGGCGATCGGGCGCTTCATGTCAGGAGGCCGGCAAGTTTTCCTGCTCAGCCTTCCTCGGAATGGGCTTCCTCGGGCCTTGGAGCGATCGGCGTCGGTCCTACTCGGCCACCATCTCGATCGCCAGGTTGCGCAGTATCTCCGCCACCTTGCGGATCATGGCGAGGTCGGTACCCGGCCCGGAGGGCAGGCACAGGCCGCGATGGTGCAAATCGTGCGCGTTGCGGTTGGCGGCTGCCCACTCGGCCACGCCGGGAACCTTGGCGAAGGCCGGCAGCGACGAGAGCGGGTAGAAGAACGGGCGCGAGGACACGCCGGCATCGGCCAGGCGCTTGACCAGTTCCGCACGTCGCGTGACCAGCGGCTCCTCGAGCATGGCGGTGGTCATCCAGAAGACCGAGCGGTCCTCCTCGTAGCCGGGATTCATGCGCAGGCCGGGCACGTTGGACAGCACCGAGCGGTAGACGCCAAGCACCTCGCGCTTGCGCTCGACGATATCGTCGAGCCGGCGCAGCTGCGCCCGCGCCAGCGCACCCTGCAGGTCGCTCATGCGGTAGCGCTGGCCGATCTCGGTCTGGTACATCGGCAGACCGTCGGGCGCCTTGCCGTGGTCGCGCAGCGTCGCGGCGCGGCGATAGAAGCCGGGATCGTCGGTCAGCAGCACGCCGCCTTCGCCCGAGGTGATGGTCTTGTTGCCGGCGAAGCTGAAGATCGACATGTGGCCGAACGAACCGGCCATGCGCCCCTCGATATGCGCGCCCATGGCCTGGGCGGCATCCTCGATCAGGATCAGGCCGCGCTGCTTGCAGAAGGCTTCCAGCGCGTCCCAGTCGGGCAGGTTGCCCATCAGGTCCACCACCACCACGGCCTTGGTGCGCGGCGTGACCAGGTGGCGGATCGTCTCGACGCTAAGGCAGCCATTGGCCGCCTCGACATCGGCGAAGACGGGCGTCGCGCCCACCCACACCACCGGCGCGGCGCTGCCGATCCAGGTGGCGTCGGGGACGATCACCTCGTCGCCAGGGCCGATCTCGGCCGCCAGCATGGCAAGGTGGATCGCGGCGCTGCCGGAACAGGTGGAGAGCGCAAAGCGACGGTCCAGACGCTCTGCCACATCCGCTTCGAACAGGCGCGTGTACTTGTAGGCGTTGACACCCCAGGACGTGCGGACGGCGGCTGCAACCTCGGCAACGTCACTGTCGTCGATCCAGGGTTCCGCGATCGGAATCGTGGTCGGGGCGCCGGTCGTCGACGTCGTCGTGGAGGTGAGCACGGGGGCAATCTTCTCGTTCGCGGGTTCAGGCCTGTCTCCGGATCTGTGTCGCAATGGCAGTTTCACCAGCGCTACATTCGTCATCGGTCCTTCCTCGCGTTGGGCCCCCACCCCCGCACTCTGTTATTAACTAATGTTCATCAATCGCGTTTCACGATTCAAGCAAAAAGCCATAGGTCTCATTATTAGGACGTCACGGCGGCCGCAGCCCCGGTGATTCTCATCGACTGAGGCAATGTCCGAGATCTGCTTCGCTGGAACGGCGAGTATTCGGCAAGACCTATCGCCGATTTGGATAATGTCATTCCGGGCGCATATCCGTTGCCGCGCGGCGCCCACGCAACCATCGGCGCGCCGATAAAAATATCATACGAATCAATGGGATATTCGGGCTAGTCGGCGCCGCGCCGTGCGGGCTCCGGATAAAGCGGCGTGGTCAAACGCAGGCCCAGTCCGACATCATCGAGCAGGCGCGGCCGCTCCCCGGCGCGTTCGAGGTCGCGCTCGAGCTGCTCGATCGCCGGTCGCGGCCGCGGACCGGTCAGCAGCAGGCGCGCCCCGTCCGGCATGGTCCCGAGCGGCAGGACGGGTGGCTGGGCGGGGTCCGCCACCACGCTGCTGCCGGGCGCGAGCGGCAGGTTCAGGGCGCCGTTGCGGTCGGGCCGGTCGCGGCCGGGCTCGCCGGGCAGGCACAGCAGGCCGCCCTGCGGCGAGGGTGGGCGCTGCGGGTCGCACAGGGCATCGCGCCGCCATTGCAAGGCCGTGGCGGGGGCGGAAAGCAGGATTGCCGTCAGGGCGATGCACAGGCAGAGGGCGGGCAAGGCGGCGGCCCGGCCCGCGCGGCGCGCCGCGTCCGGCCAGCCTATCCCACAAAGTTGGTCTGGCGCCGATGCCACCCGGCTTCTTCTCCCGCATCCGTGGCGAGGTGAATCCCCGACCCGCAGTATAAGAGATAGCCACGAAGAAGTGGCAGGATTGTGAATGCGGGGGCGTTCAGGAAGCCGCGTTCAGGACGCTGCGGCGGCCGGGCGGACGCGATAGGCGATCGAGCTCGACCCCAGGAGGCGCGCCAGCCGTTGCCGGGTGGCCAGGGACAGGCCGCCGCCGCGCAACAGATAGCCGGTGTAGAACAGGCCGAGCGGCCGGGCCGCCTCGACCGTCCAGCCGGCGGCGCCGAAGCGGGCACGCCAGTGGCGGAGCGAGAAGCGCCAATGCTCGGAGAGCATGGTCCCGTCCTCGCCATGGCGCTCGGTGGCCAGGGCAAGGCGCAGGAGCCGGCCAGGGCCGCGCCGCCTGGGCGCGTCGGTTTCGCTGTCCGGGGCGAGCGCGCCCGGCGCGCGCCGCCCGCGCAGGAAGCCCCCCGCCAGCCGCGGCAGGGCCGGGTAGTGGGCGAGCATGGTCCAGAAGCGCCAGCTTGCCGAGGGCATGACATGGATCGCCACCCCGCCCGGGCGCAGCACGCGGGCCAGCTCCGCCTGGTAGGCGGGGAAGGCGGCAATGTGCTCCATCACATGCGAGGAGTAGATCAGCCCGGCCGAGGCATCGGGCAGCGGCAGGCGGGCGCCATCATAGCGCTCGACCGGAAAAACGGTCGCGTGCGGCACCGCCACGTCGAAGGCCCGCACCGCGCCGAAACGCGCGGCGAGGGCGGCGGCCACCCGCCCCTCGGCGGCGCCGATCTCCACCGTCAGGGCCGGGGCGAAGCCATCGGGCAGCAGGGCGAGCGCGCCGGAGAGCTCGGCCAGCCGCAGGGCGCCGAGGTATGCGGATGCCGCCTCGTTCACGGCACGTTCCGGGTATTCATGCGCCTCATGCCCTGGCGGCGTTCCTGCCTTGCCCAGTCTGGTCTTGCCGAAGGCGCCGGAGCATGGGCTAGAGTGCCGCCCGGCGCAACCGCCCCCCGGCCCGGAGGCCGCCGGGGCGGGAAGCGCCCGCTCTTGTTGTTCCCGCCTCCCGCCTTGCCTGGAGCATCCCCCGCGTGAGCACTTCCCCCGCCGCGTCCCCGAACGGTCATGACGGCGCCGCGGACCGGTCCCGCGAGATGGGCGTGCTGCTCGCCGCGCTGGGCGTGGTGTTCGGCGATATCGGCACTTCGCCCCTCTATGCCTTGCGCGCCAGCCTGACCACCGTTCCCGACCTTGCACTGACGCCGGCCAAGGTGCTCGGCGTGCTCAGCCTGATCGTCTGGTCGCTGATCATGGTGGTGGCGGTGAAGTACATCGCCGTGATCATGCGCGCCGACAACAAGGGCGAGGGCGGCATCATGGCGCTGATGGCGCTCGCCGTGCGCGTGACGCCCGAGGGCCGTTCGCGGGTGCTGGTGGTGGCGGCCGGCATCGTCGGTGCCGCGCTGTTCTTCGGCGACGGCGTGATCACGCCGGCGATCTCGGTCCTGTCGGCGGTAGAGGGCCTGCGCGTCGTTTCGCCCGCCTTCGAGCATCTGGTGGTGCCCTTGTCGCTCCTGGTGCTGATCGCCCTGTTCGCCGCGCAGCGCTTCGGCACCGGCAGCGTGGGCGGCGTGTTCGGGCCGGTCTGCGCGGTGTGGTTCGCGGTGCTGGCCCTGCTGGGAATCGCCGAGATCGTGCGCCATCCGCAGGTGCTGGCCGCGCTCTCGCCGCACTACGCGATCGCCTTCGTGCTGGAGCACGGGGTGAAGGCGTTCCTGGTCCTGGGCGGGGTCGTGCTGGCGATCACCGGCGGCGAGGCGCTCTATGCCGACATGGGCCATTTCGGCCGCCGCCCGATCGCGATCACCTGGTTCTGCTATGTCATGCCCTGCCTGCTCCTGAACTATTTCGGCCAGGGCGCCTTGTTGATCGCCAACCCGGCGGCGATCGAGAACCCGTTCTATCTGCTGGCGCCGTCCTGGTTCCGCCTGCCGCTCGTGTTCCTGTCCACGGCGGCTACCGTGATCGCCAGCCAGGCGGTGATCTCGGGCGCCTTCTCGATCGCGCGCCAGGCGATGCTGCTCGGCTATTTCCCGCGCCTGATCGTGCACCACACCTCGGAGACGGAGCGCGGGCAGGTCTATATCCCGCAGATCAACGCCGCCCTGCTGCTGGGCGTGGTGTTCCTGGTCCTGGCCTTCCGCTCCTCCGACGCGCTGGCGGCGGCCTACGGCATCGCCGTGACCGCGACGATGACCGTGGACAGCGTGCTGGCGGCGATCGTGGCCGGCGGCATCTGGGGCTGGGCGACCTTCCTGGTGGTGCCTGTGTTCGGCGTCTTCCTGCTGGTCGATCTGGCCTTCTTCACCGCGACCGCGCTCAAGTTCCTCGAGGGCGGCTGGTTCCCGGTGATCCTGGGTCTGGCCATGTTCGCCCTGATGAGCACCTGGCGGCAGGGGCGCGACATCCTCTACACCAAGTGGCGCCAGGAAAGCCTGCCGCTCGCCTCCTTCGTTGCACGCCTGCCGCAGAGCAGCCACATCATCCGCGTGCCGGGCACCGCCGTGTTCATGACCGGCAATCCCGACTATGTGCCCTCGGCCCTGATGCACAATCTCAAGCACAACAAGGTGCTGCACGAGCGGGTGGTGTTCGTGAATGTCGCCACCGAGGACGTGCCCGAGGTGCCGGCCGCCGCCCGCGCGACGCTGGAGGAGCTCGGCCCCGGCATCCATCGCGTGCGGCTGCGCTACGGTTTCAAGGAGACGCCCAACGTGCCGCGTGCCCTGCAGGGCCTGCGCCCGCAGGGGCTCGACATCCGGCCGATGGAAACCAGCTTCTTCCTCGGCCGCGACACGCTGGTGCAGGCGATGGTGCCGCGCATGCCGGCCTGGCGCGAATGGCTGTTCATCGCCATGGCGCGCAACGCCGTGCCGGCGACCGAGTTCTTCCGCATCCCGACCGACCGGGTGGTGGAACTGGGCGTGCAGGTGGCGATCTGAGCGGCAGCGGGCGGGGCGGCAATACCGCGCCAGACTTGATCCAGATCATCGCCGCGGCACGCGCGCCTTGCCAGCATGGCGCCGACACGAAAGGAGCAGTTCGTCATGGTACGGCTTTACACGGTTCGTATGGAACTCGCGCGCAACCCGGGCTTCCCGGATGGATCGGCCGCGCGCGGCTACGACCTGCACGTGCCGCTGACCGCCGACGGCCATCTCGATGTCGAGGGCTGGCGCGCGCGCAAGGCCGAATGCACCGTGCGCCGCTTCTGGCCCGACGAGCCCGACCATAACGGCAACCTGATCCATGGCCGGCATGGCTGGGCCTTCTCCTACGAGCCGGGCGAGGATGACGACGAGCCCTTGTTCAAGCTCGACGGCCATGCCTTCCGCGTCGGCGAGTATGTCACCGTGCGCGAGACCGATGGCGACAACCTGACCTTCCGCATCGTCTCCGTCCGCTAGCGCCGGGCAGGATTCCGGCACCCCTTCCAACCCCGAACAGGACCTGTCATGAGCCACTTCCACGCCGTTGTCTGGATCGATCATCGCGAAGCGCGCGTCTTCCACATCAGCGAAGCGGATGTCGAGAAGCAGGTCGTGCGCAGCCACGCCCCGGACCGGCAGCTTCACCACCATCACGGCAGCGTCTCGGGCAAGCGAGCGAAGGTCGAGGACTCCTTCCTGCACGAGGTGGTGGAGGCGCTGAAGGGCGCCAAGGAATGGCTGATCCTCGGGCCCGGCAGCGCCAAGCTCGAACTGGTCAAGCATATCCAGCGCCATGACGCGAAGCTGGCCGACAGGGTGGTCGGGGTGGAAAGCGCCGACCATCCGAGCGACGGGCAGATCACCGCCCATGCGCGCGACTACTTCGCCGTCTACGATCGGACCATTCCGCAGCGCTGAGGGCAAGCAGGGGCACGCCTGGCCGGAAATCGGCGGCACCGGCGGAACCAACGGGGGCAGGAGCAGGGGAAGGACGCCGCAGGGGAAAGGAGCGCCCCGCATGCTGCCTTTCACGACCGACGCCTTCTTCGCGCTGTTCGCCGAATACAACCGGACGCTCTGGCCGACCCACGTCGCCACCTGGGGCCTGGGCCTGATTGCGCTTGCACCCCTGCTGCGCCGCGACCGGGCGGGCGTGGCCTCGGCCGTGGCGGCGGGCGCGCTGGCGCTGTTGTGGGCGGTGAACGCGACCGCCTATCACCTCGCCTTCTTCACCCGCATCAACCCGGCGGCCTGGGGGTTCGGGGCCCTGTTCCTGGCCCAGGCCGCCGTCTTTGCCATGCTGGGCGTCGCCGGCAGCCGCTTGCGCTTCGCTTGGCGGGGCGGTGCCGCCGGCCTCGCGGGCGCGGTGGCGATCCTCTACGCGTTGGTGGCCTATCCGCTGATCGGCTGGGCGCTCGGCCATGGCTGGCCAGGGGCGCCGGTGTTCGGCATGGCCCCCTGCCCCACCGTCATCTTCACGATCGGGCTCCTGCTCTGTGCCGAGCGGCCGCTGCCAGCGCTGGCCGCCGTGATCCCGCTGCTCTGGGCCGTGATCGGCGGCAGCGCCTCCTGGCTGCTGTCGGTGCCGGAGGATCTCGGCCTGCCGGCGGCCGGCCTTGCCTTGCTCGCGCGGTTGCTGGCCGAGCGGGCGCGCCGGCTATCGCCCGGCTGAGGCGCCGTCCGGCTCGGGCGCGGCCAGGGCAAGGGCGATGATCCGCCGCGCCTCGATGCTGCCGCCCATCACGGTGTGGTGGCTCTCGATCTCGCGGCTGGTCACGCCGGGGCCGGCATCGGGGATGCAGGCGCGCCAGGGCACGATCCCGTCGCGGCGCGAATAGCAGGCGATCAGCGGCACGGGCGGGGTTTCGGCCAGCGCCGCCGGGTCGCCGAGATAGCGCGGGTCGAAGGCGCGCTTGAGCGGCCAGACCAGCGGGGCAAGCGGCGTCGGCAGCGGAAAGCGGAGCGGCGTGCCAAGGGTGACGACGAGCCGCACCAGATCGGGCCGTTCGCGCGCGAGTTCGCGGGCGAACAGGCCGCCGAGGGAGTGGCCGACCAGCGTCACTCGCTGGCCGCTGGTGGCATGGATAGCCAGGAGCCGGGCGCGGGCATGGGCAAGGGCGCGCGGCGTCGGGCCCCAGTTCACGCCCTTGCCCCAGCCCTGCGCGTCATGGCCCAGCGCGCAGAGGAATCGTACCAGCCCCGCCTGCATCCGGTCGCTGGTGAGGAAGCCGGGCAGCACCAGCACCGGGCGGCCATCGCCCCGCGGCAGGGCTTGGCCTATGGCGGCATTGCGCACGCCATCCGGCCGGCGGCGTGGCGGGCGCAGCAGCGCGCGCAGGAAGGCGCCGGTGTCGGCGGCGAAGGCGCGCAGGCCCGGCCCATCGCCCTTGCGCGGCAGGCGGACGAGATCAGTCATCGGGGCTGGCCTGTGGCTGGCGCCGTGGCGGCGGCAGTGGCCGGGATCCAGAACGGCGAAGGGGTCCGGCGCGTCGCGCGCACCGGACCCCTTCGGATTGGTGGAGCCAAGGGGAGTCGAACCCCTGACCTCCTGAATGCCATTCAGGCGCTCTCCCAACTGAGCTATGGCCCCGCACGGGAAGGCCGGATCGCTCCGGCCCGGGGCGGTGGGTTCCCCCGCCGCCCGAGGGCGCGGAAGATAGCCAGCACCCGGTGCCCAAGCAAGAGCCGTTTGTGCCATTTCCCCACCTTCCTGGCGCGCGCGCGGCCGAAGCCGGTCCGGAGAGGCGCGGTGGAGGTGCGGGGGCGAGGTTGGCGACCGGGGCGGTTCGGCAGCGACCCTCGGCGGCCCCGGCCGGCCCGGCTTGCACGCCGAAGCTCGCGCGGCCTGCTATTGCCATCGGGCCGGCGCGGGAAGGCCCGGCGCGGGAAGGCCCGGCGCGGGAAGGCCCGGCGCGGGAAGGCCCGGCGCGGGAAGGCCCGGCGCGGCCCCGCGCTTGCGCCACGGGGGAAGCGGCGCGATCATGCCACCAGCCGAGCGCCCCGCCGCCCGCCGAGCGGGCCGCCAAACAGGCGCAGGCGAGGGAAGGGCTTCATGCAGCACGCGCCAGAAGGCATCGGCACCATCCTCTGGCGCCCGTCCGAGGAGCGCATGGCGGCCTCGAACCTTGCCGCCTTCCGCGTGTTCCTGGAAGGGCGCGGGGTGCCGCTTGCCGACATGGCGGCGCTGTGGCGCTGGTCGGTGACCGAGATCGAGGCGTTCTGGGCCGCGCTCTGGGATTTCGCGCAGGTGGCGGGCGAGCGGCAGGGGCCGGCGCTGGTCGATGCCGGGCGCATGCCCGGCGCGCGCTTCTTTCCCGAGGCGCGGCTGAACTATGCCGAGAACTGCCTGCGCCGCGCCGACGACGCCCCGGCACTGATCTTCCGCGGCGAGGTCGGCCATCGCGAGCAGATCAGCTTCGCCGGCCTGCGCGCGCGCGTGGGCGCGATCGCCGCCGCCTTGCGCGCGGCCGGCATCGGGCCGGGGGACCGCGTCGCGGGCTACCTGCCCAACTGCCCCGATGCGGTGGCGCTGTTCCTCGGCGCGGCGGCGGTGGGGGCGGTATGGTCCTCGTGCAGCCCGGATTTCGGCGCCGCCGGCGTGCTCGACCGCTTCGGCCAGATCGAGCCGCGCATCCTGTTCGCCGCCGACGGCTATTCCTATGGCGGCAAGCGCATCGACAACGGGCCGCGCATCGCCGCGATCCGCGCCGGCCTGCCGGGGCTCGGGCGGCTGGTGATCGTGCCCTTCCTGAATCGCGCGAAGCCGCAGGCGCCGGCGGATGCCGAATTGCTGGGCGATTTCCTCGCCCCGCACCAGGGCGCGGCCTTGTCCTGCGCGCGCCTGCCCTTCAACCACCCGCTCTATATCCTTTTTTCATCGGGCACGACCGGCAAGCCGAAATGCATCGTCCATGGCGCGGGCGGGGCGCTGCTCAAGCATCTGTGCGAGCATCTTCTGCACACGGACGTGAAGCCAGACGACCGGCTGTTCTACTTCACCACGCTCGGCTGGATGATGTGGAACTGGCAGGTCTCTGGGCTGGCGGCGGGGGCGACGCTGCTGCAGTTCGACGGCAACCCGGCCTTCCCACACGCCGCCACCCTGTTCGACCTCGCCGATGCCGAGGGCATGACCATCTTCGGCACCTCGGCGAAATACATCGATTCCATCGCCAAGGCCGGCGTGGTGCCGCGCGAGACGCACAAGCTCGCCCGCCTGCGCACCATGCTTTCGACCGGCAGCCCGCTTGCGCCCGAGAGCTTCGATTACGTCTATGACAAGGTGAAGCCGGACATCATGCTCGCCTCGATCTCGGGCGGGACCGACATTGTCGGCTGCTTCGCGCTCGGCAATCCGCTCGGTCCCGTGCGTCGGGGCGAATTGGCCTCGCGCGGGCTCGGCATGGCGGTCGAGGCGTTCGACGAGAGCGGGGCGCCGGTGCGCGGACAGAAGGGCGAGCTGGTCTGCACCCGTCCCTTCCCCTCGATGCCGGTGGGTTTCTGGGCCGATCCGGACGGCGCGCGCTACCGCGCCGCCTATTTCGAGCGCTTCCCGGGCGTCTGGCACCATGGCGATTTCGTCGAGCTGATCGAGCACGAGGATGGCCTCGCCGGCATGGTGATCTTCGGGCGCTCGGACGCGACGCTCAACCCGGGCGGGGTGCGCATCGGCACGGCCGAGATCTATCGCTGCGTCGAGCGCCTGCCGGAAGTGGCCGAGGCGCTGGTGATCGGCCAGGACTGGCAGAACGATGTGCGCGTGGTGCTGTTCGTGCGCATGCGCGACGGCGCCCAGCTCGACGATGCCTTGCGCGAGCGCATCCGCCGCGAGATCCGCACCGGTGCCAGCCCGCGCCATGTGCCGGCGCGCATCCTGGCGGTGGCCGACATCCCGCGCACGCGCTCGGGCAAGATCACCGAGCTGGCCGTGCGCGACATGGTCCATGGCCGGCCGGTGAAGAATGTCGAGGCGCTGGCCAACCCCGAGGCGCTGGAGCTGTTCCGCGACCTGCCCGAGCTGTTGTCCGCCTAGAGCAGCGTCCGATCCGGTGGACCCGCGGCCCGGCTCCGCCGGATGGGACTGGGCTGCTCGCGAACCTCAAGTCTCTCGGGCACGAGTTCCGTTCGGCTGATCGAAGCCGAACGGAACGTGCCCTAGCTGGGCGGCCGGTCCCCGGCGGCGGGGGCAGGGGGCAGGGGGCAGGGGGCAGGGGGCAGGCCCGCTCCGGCGCGAGGCCGACGCCATGCCTGCCGGCGGAGTCTTGGGTCGGCCCTCGCCGCCACGCCCGCGTCAGGTCGCCTTGGCCGACAGCAGGGCGGCGGCCATGACCGAGGCCGCCGCGGCCGAGCCAAGCCCGCCGTCGCGCGCCAGGGTGCGCCAGGTGTGGAAGCTCAGCGCCAGCTCAAGCAAAGCCTGCCGGGCGGGGTCGTTTTCGCCCTGTCCCAGAGCGGCCCGCCATGCCGCAAAATGCGGGGCGATCCTCGTCCCGACGGCTTCGCGGGTGGCGGCGTGGTGCTCGGCGTCGCGCAGCACGCTGGCGGCGATCTCGGCGTTGCGCTCGTACCAGGCGTAGATCTCGGCCAGCGCGGTTTGCAGCCGTTCCTGCCGATCCGCGATCATGCTCCAGCGCGCCGCGTCGGGCATGGGATCGCAGGCGAGATGGTGCGCCGAGCAGGCGAGAAGCAGGCTCGTCTCGTCGGGGAAGTGGGCATAGAGGGTGTGGCGCTGCACGCCGGCGGCGTCGGCCACCATGCTGAAGCTGGTCCGGGCCGGGCCAAGCGAGCCATGCAGCGCCACCGCCGCCTCGACGATGCGCTGGCGGGTCTCGGCCTGCTGTTCGGCGCGGCGCTTGAGGGTGTATTTGCGCGCCATCAAATTTCCAATGCACATGTATGTGTAATCATATTGACCTCGATCTGAAATTCGATTACACATATGTGTACGGCCAAATGGGCCGGATGTCCACACCCCTCGCATGCCCGAGCCCCCGGAGCCCCCGCGCGGCCCGGCCGCCGTCAAGGAGACGAACGATGGAAACGAAACTGGATGAGATCGCCGACGGCATCTTCCGGCTCTCGACCTTCGTGCCCGGCATCGCCCCGCCGGCCGGCATGACCTTCAACCAGTTCCTCGTCCTCGGCGACGAGCCGCTGATGTTCCACACCGGCCTGCGCCGGATGTTCGCGCTTAACCGCGACGCCTTGCGCCGGATCATCCCGCCCGAGCGGCTGCGCTGGATCGCCTTCGGCCATTTCGAGGCCGACGAGTGCGGCGCGATGAACGAATGGCTGGCCGCCGCGCCGCAGGCCATCCCGGCCCACGGCCAGACCGGGGTCATGGTCTCGCTGAACGACTTCGCCGACCGGGCGCCGCGCATCCTGGCCGATGGCGAGGTGGTCGATCTCGGCGGCGGCAAGCGGGTGCGCTTCATCGACACGCCGCACACGCCGCATGGCTGGGATGCGGGCGTGCTCTACGAGGAATCAAGCGGCACGCTGCTGTGCGGCGACCTGTTCACGCAGCTCGGCAACGCACCGGCCCTGACCGAAGGCGACGTCGTCGGGCCCGCGATCAAGGCCGAGGATCTGTTCCGTTATTCGAGCCTCAACCCCGGCATGGGCGCGACGCTGCGTCGCCTGGCCGGGCTGGCGCCGCGGCGGCTGGCGCTGATGCACGGGCCGTCCTTCGCCGGCGACGGGGCGGGCGCGTTGCGCGCTCTGGCCGAGGAGTATGATCGCCGGGTCGCCGGCGCGGTCACGGAATGGAGCGAGGCCAAGGCGGCGGCATGAGAAGGCACGGGCGGTCCGCGCGATCCGGGCCTGCGCCCGCCGGATGCCGGTCGGCATCCCGTCCGGCGGGGCACCGGGTCGGACCGCCCGGAATTGCGGCAATCCGCCCGCGACCTGGCCGGATTGGACGTCGTGCCAGACCAGCGTCCGATCCGGTGGAACCGCGCTGCGGTTCCGCCAGATGGGACCAGGCTGCCCGTAGCAGGCGGCCTGCAAATCGCCGGTTTCCAGGGCCCGGCTTCTGTTCGGCTGATTCGGCTCGAACGGAACGTGCCCTAGCTGCGCAGGGCCCGCGCGTAGCGGCCGGAAAGCGCCAGCCCGTCGCGGATGTTCAGCGCCATCAGCACGATGTTGATCCCGCCGGCGAGCAGTTCCAGCGCCTGGATGGCGACGAAGGTCGCATCGAAGCGCCCCTCGGTCGCGCGCCCGGCCAGGAACACGGCCGAGGGCACCAGGACAAGCAGGCCGTTGCCCGCAATGATCGGCATGCGCCGCTGCTTGGCACGCACGAGCGGGGCGGCGCTGCCGCGCGCAAGGCGCAAGCCGGTGGCACCGACCGCCATCATGGCCGGCACCAGCAGGATCATGCCCCACAGGATCGCGCCCTTCACGGCGGCGATCATGGCGACATCGCCCGACAGCTCCGAGATCGCCGTCGAGATCCAGAAGGACAGAATGGTCAGGAAGCCGATCACTCCGGCAGCCAAGTGAACCCACCCCACGACCCCGCGCCCGCGCATCGACCCCGCTCCTGCAAGCTGCGGGCGAATTGTCGCACATATCCGGTGCCGCACGGCATTGATCGGCATCAATGGCGCGATCCGACGCCGGCCTGCGGCGGGCAGGGCGCAGCGGCGGCGGTTCCTTGACCCGCCCCGGGGCGGCTGTAGACTTCCGACCGTTTTCAGGGCGGAACGGCGGCCGGTCCCGGCGCCGCCTGCGCGCCCTGCGGAGATCTTCATGCCCAGCACCGAGCCCAGCACCGCCAACCTGGTCCTCTATGCCGTCAAGGACCAGATCGCCACCATCACGCTCAACCGCCCGGAGAAGCTCAACGCCTTCAGCGACGAGATGGTGCGCGCCCTGGCTGATGCGTTGCGCCGCTTCGATGTCGATGCCGAGGCGCAGGTGGCGGTGCTGCGCGGGGAGGGGCGCGCCTTCTCCTCGGGGGCCGATGTGCGCCAGCGGCAGATGCGCACGCGCGAGGAGTTCGAGCAGCATGGTGGCCCGCAGGGCTGGGGCGCGCACGCTTCCGACCTGTTCAGCCGCGCGGTCAACTGGAAGCCCGTGATCGCCGCCCCGCACGGCTATGCGATCGGGATGGGCCTTGGCCTGGTGCTGAGCTGCGACCTGATCTGCGCCGCCGCCGGCGCCAAGTTCCAGATCACCGAGACCAAGCGCGGCCTGGCCGGATCGCGCTACTGGGCGTTGATGCGCTTCCGCGGCGCGGCGAGCTTCGCCACCGAGGCGGCGCTGACGGGGCGCTTCTTCACCGCCGAGGAGGGGTTGGAGCAGCGCATCTTCGATCGCGTCGCACCCCAGGGCGCGCATCTCGACGAGGCCTACAAGCTCGCGCGCGAGATCGCCGACAATCCGCCGCTTTCGGTGCGCGCCACCGTGCGCACGCGGCGCTGGTACATGGAACAGGCCGAGCGCGAGGCCTATCTGCAGACCAACCCGCTCAAGCTGCACCTGACCGAGGATTTCCGCGAAAGCGCGCGCGCCTTCGTCGAAAAGCGCAAGGCCGGGCCGTTCAAGGGGCGCTAGAGCGGCGTTCCATGCGGCGGAACCTCGCTGCGGTTCCGCCGGATGGAAGCAAGCTGCTCGCAGATCGTCGGCTTCCAGGGCTGGACTTCCGTTCGTCTGATCGAAGCCGAACGGAACCTGCCCTAGGCCTCGCTGTCGCTGCCGGCCGAATCGGGATTGTCGCGCAGCCAGCCGAGATAGGCGGCAAGGTCGTTGGCGGTGTGCCGCGCCATCGCCTCGGCCGCGCGCGCCTCGTCGCGATCGAGGATCGCGCGCACGATGGTGCGATGCTCGGCCAGCGCCGCCGGCGCGCGTTCCGGCGTGCGCGGGGTCATGGAATACCAGCGCACGCGCCGCCCGAGCGCATGCACCATCCCGGCCAGGGTGCGATTGCCGCAGATGTCCGAGAAGCAGTTGTGCACGGCGGCGTTGGCAGCGATCAGCGCCTTGCCATCGCCCGCGGCCAGCACTGTTTCCGACTCCGCCATCAGCGCGGCAAGGCGCCCGCGATCGGCCTCGCTGGCGTGGCGCGCGGCGAGCCTCGCCGCATGCGCCTCCAGCACGCCGCGGGTTTCGTAAAGCTCCTGGATCTCGCGCGGGCTGCGCCGGCGCACGATCGCGCCGTGGCGAGCGCGCGTTTCGACCCAGCCGTCGCGTTCGAGTAGTTGCAGCGCCTCGCGGATCGGACCGCGGCTGACGCCGAGCAGGCGGGCGAGGTCGGTTTCCGGCAGGCGGTTGCCGGGACGAAGCTGCCCTTGCGCGATCATGCGCTCCAGCCGCTCATAGACCTGGTGGCGCAGGGTCGGGGTCCCGACCGGATCGGGCCCGCCCTCGCTCTCGGCCTCGGCCAGCAGTTCCTTGGTCCGCTTCGGCATGGGCTCCTGGTCGTGTCGTGGGCGTCGATGTGCGCGCTTGGCCTGTCTTGTTGCTACACGCGCCCCGCTTCGTTGTCAGCACCATACAGTGCGCGCAAGTTTCCAATTGCGCAACCGCGCCGCTGCAGACTGTCGACAAGTTTTCCCGTCCGACCTAGAGTCGCTGACCCCTGGGCGGCTGCGCGTGCGCGCCGCCTGCCGGGACGAGACAGGAGGCGAGAACAGGCCATGGCATCGCAGCCGAAGAAGCAGGCGCCGCAGAAGAACCAGGGTCCGCTGACCGGCATTCGCGTGCTCGACATCGCCAATGTTGTGGCCGGGCCGGTCTGCGCGCAGATCCTGGGCGATTTCGGCGCCGAGGTGATCAAGATCGAGCACCCCGATGGCGGCGACGGCATGCGCCGCCAAGGCGTGCGCAAGAAGGGCGTGCCGCTCTGGTTCTCGGTGGTGGGGCGCAACAAGCGCAGCGTCTCGATGTATCTCGGCGATCCCGAGGTGGGCGAGATCTTCCTCGAACTGGTCAAGACCGCCGATGTGGTGGTGGAGAATTTCCGCCCCGGCACGTTGGAGAAATGGAATCTGGGCTGGGACCGGCTGTCTGCGGCCAATCCGCGGCTGATCCTCGCCCGCCTGTCGGGCTTCGGCCAGACCGGTCCCTACGCGACGCGCCCGGCCTTCGGCACGCTGATCGAGAGCATGACCGGCTTCGCCCACCTGACCGGCGAGCCGGACGGGCCGCCCACCCTGCCGCCGCTGGCGCTGGCCGACTACATGGCCGGCATCACGGGGGCGGGCGCGGTGGCGATGGCGCTCTATCACCGCGACGCGCGCGGCGGGGCCGGGCAGGTGATCGACCTCTCCATCTTCGAGCCGCTGATGTCCACCATGGGTGCGCAGATCGTGCGCTACGACCAGCTCGGCGTGGTGGAAAGCCGCACCGGCAACCGTTCGGTCAACACCGCGCCGCGCAACACCTACAAGACCAAGGAGGGGCACTGGATCGGCATGGCCGCCAGCACCAACATGGCGGCGGCGCGCATCGTGGCGATGGTCGGCCGGCCCGAGATCGCCAAGGAGCCCTGGTTCAACACCGGCCCCGGCCGGGTCGAGCACAACGACATGCTGGACGAGGTGGTGGGCGGCTGGATCGCCGAGCGCAGCGTGGCCGAGGTGATGCGCGAGGCTGAGAAGTTCGAGGTCACCTGCGCGCCGGTCTATGACATGCCGCAGCTTTTCGCCGACAAGCATGTGCAGGCCCGCGAGATGCTGACCGCCGTCGATGATCCCGATCTCGGCCCGGTCCGCATGCCGAACGTGCTGTTCCGCATGTCGGCCTCGCCGGGCGGCATCCGCAAGGGCGCCCCGCGCCTGGGCGATTCCACCGATGCGGTGCTGCTGGGCGAGCTCGGCCTCGATCCGGCGAAGCTGGCGAAGCTGCGCGAACGCGGCGTGGTGCGCTAGGGCAGGTTCCGTTCGGCTTGACTCAGCCGAACGGAAGTCGTGCCCCGGAAGCCAAAGGTTCGCGCGCGGCCTGGTCCGATCCGGTGGCGCCGCGCTGCGGTTCCATGGGATCGGACGCTGCTCTGGCGCGGGCTGCCGGCGCCTTTCGCCTAGCGCCCGGTGAAGCCTAGCGCCCGGTGAAGCGGGGCTTGCGCTTCTCGCGCCAAGCGCGGTGCGCCTCCTCCTTGTCCTCGGTCAGCTCGAGCGCCATGAAGCGATAGACATCGGCGTGCGCCGCCGGCCCGGCATCCATGCTCATCACCAGCGATTCCTTGGCCATGCGCGCGGCCAGGGGCGGCAGGGCGGCGATGTGGGCGGCGATCCGCATCGCCTCCTCCATCAGCGTCTCGTGCGGCACCAGCCATTGCGCCAGCCCGATGCGGTGCGCCTCGGCTGCCGGCAGCGGGAAACCCATCGCCATGCGCATCGCAAGCCCCCGCCCGATCCACTGCGCCAGCCGCGCCAGCCCGCCATGCGCCGGCAGGATGCCGAGCCCCACCTGCGGCAGGCGCCACTCCGCCTTGTCCGAGGCGATGATCAGGTCGCAGCAATAGGAGACGATGCAGCCGATGCCGACCGCATAGCCGTTCACCGCGGCCAGGACCGGCTTCGGGAAATCGGCGATCACGTTGATGATGTGGTTGCGCCGGCGCGGCACGGTCTCGATGAAGTCCGCGACCGAGGACAAGGTGTGCGTCTTGGGGTTCTTCATGTTGGCGCCGGCCGAGAAGGCATTGCCGGCGGGATCCCCGGTCAGCACGACGCAGCGGATCGCGCTGTCGGCCTCGATCTCGGCCAGATGCGCGCGCAGCGCCTGGTTGTAGTCATCGCCCCAGGCATTGCGCGCCTCCGGACGGCTCAGCGTCAGGATGGCGACATGGTCCTTCTTCTCGAACAGCACGGGCATGGCGGCGCTCCTGCGGCGGGCTTGCCGGGCGGCGGTGGCGGGAGAGGGCTCCCGTTGCGGACCCGGCCTGAAAACTGTCTACAGGCATGGACAGTCCAAGGCCAGGGGGTTAGTCTTTGCGCAATCAACACGATCCGTTGCGCCGGTCCTTGCCGGCAACGATACGATCAGCCACTCGGGAAGGGGAGGATGCCAGGATGGGGGCGACTCGCAGGACATTGCTCGGGTTTGCCGGCGGCGCGATGGCGCTGGCGACGGCGCTGGCCGGGATCAGTGCCGATGCGCGTGCGCAGGCACCCGCGCGGCCTACCGGCGAGCAGGCGATTGCCATGCTGCCGGAAGCGGTGCGCGATGCCGCCCGCCGCGAAGGCCGCCTGACCATCTACATCACCCAGGCGCGCGGCGTGGTCGATCCCACCGTCGCGGCCTTCCGCCGCGCCTTCCCCGGCGTGCAGGTAAGCATCCTGCGCCTGGCCACCGGCCCGCTCTATACCCGCTTCACGCAGGAGACCAATGCCGGCGTGTTCCAGGCCGACGTGACCAACTTCGCCGGCACCCAGCTTTTCACCGACCATCCGGACTGGTTCACGCCGCTGACTGCCGAGCTGGTGCCGACGCTGGCGCAATGGCCGCGCAATCAGGTGCATGGCAACTACCTCAACTCGGCGCAGGGGCCGCAGCTCCTCGCCTACAACCGCAACCTCGTCACCGGCAGCAACATCCCGCGCACCTGGGAGGATGTGCTGAACCCGTTCTTCCGCGGCAAGGGGATGCTGGTCGATCCGCGCTCCTCGAACACCTACATGAACTGGCTCAACCTGATGTTCGAGACCTATGGCGAGAGTTTCGTCACCCGCCTGCGCGATCAGCGCTTCACGCTGGTGGAAGGCGGCAGCCAGGGCGCGCAGCAGGTGGCCGCCGGCGCGGCGCTGATCGTGCTGCCGCCGAGCTTCGCCCATGTCGAGCCGCTGCTCGAGCGCGGCGCGCCGCTGGTGCATGTCTATGCGTCGGAGAATTCCAACATCCCCTCGATCGGGCCGCAGCATAGCTGGGCCATCCCGCGCCGGGCGCCCAACCCCAATGCCGCGCGCGTCTTCATGACCTGGTTCCTCACCGAGGACGCGCAGAAGATCAATTGCGGCGGCAACTCCGCCTCGGTGCTGCTGACCAATTTCGATGGCTGCCCCAAGCCTACCGCGCGCTTCATCTCGGCCGATGGGCGCCTGCCGCGCGAGCGGGTGGAGATGCTCACCCGCCTGATGGGCCTGCAATAGGCCGCACGTGCCGGGCGGGTGCGTCACGCCCGCCCGGCACGGACGCGCCCCCTAGCCACCCGCAACCGGTCGGGCCAAGCTGGCGCCATGCCGATGACGCCTGGATCTTTCGTTCGCTCGCCCGCCGATGCCCGCACCGGCGCGCCCGATGCGCCACGCATCAGCATCCGCAACCTGACCAAGACCTTCCGCCGTGCGGGCGATGGCGGCACGGTCGTGCCGGTGGACAATGTCTCGCTCGATGTCGCCGGGCACGAGATGGTGGTGCTGCTCGGCCCTTCGGGCTGCGGCAAGACCACGCTCTTGCGCTGTGTCGCCGGCCTCGAGGTGCCGGAGGCGGGCGAGATCCTGATCAATGACGAGATCGTGTTCTCCTCGGCGCGCGGCATCCTCGTGCCGCCGGAGAAGCGCCAGGTCAGCATGGTGTTCCAGTCCTACGCGCTCTGGCCGCACATGACCCTGTTCGAGAACGTGGCCTATCCCTTACGCGCGCGCGGCGTTGGCGGGGCCGAGGTCCAGTCGCGCGTCATGGCCGCGCTGGAGACGGTGGGGCTCGGCGCGCTGGCGCAGCAGTATCCGGGGCGCATCTCGGGCGGGCAGCAGCAGCGCGTGGCGCTGGCGCGCGCGGTGGTGTCGGGCACCGGCGTCGTGCTGTTCGACGAGCCCCTGTCCAATGTCGATGCCAAGGTGCGCGAGCAGCTTCGCCTGGAGATCCTGCGCATGCAGCGCATGCTCGGCTTCTCGGCGCTCTACGTCACGCACGACCAGGCCGAGGCGATGGCGCTGGCTGATCGCATCGCCGTGCTCGATGATGGCCGGATCGAGCAGATCGCCCCGCCCGAGACCGTGTATGACCGCCCCGTATCGCGCTATGTCGGTTCCTTCATCGGCAGCGCCAACATCTGGCCCGGGCGGGTGCAGGCGGCCGCGGACGGGTGCGTGGCGGTAGAGAGCGCGGTGGGCGCGCTGGCGCTCGACTGGGCGGCGGCGGCGGGCGAGGGGACGGCGCTGCCTGCGGCCGGCGCCGCGCTGACCATACTCACGCGCCCCGAGCAGATCACGCTGGCGCCGGCCCGCCCCGCGGGCGGGGAGAACGCCTGGCCCTGCACGGTGGAGACGCGGCTCTTCCTCGGCTCGCACACGGAATACATTGCGCGCCTGGGCGAGGAGCGGGTGCGGGTGTGGATGGCGCGCGGCGCGCGGATCGAGGAAGGCAGCAACGCCTGGCTGTCGATCGCGGCCGATGCCTTCCGCATCATCCGCGACAAGTAGGGCGGGCGGGATGCAATCCGGTCCCTCCGCTGCACCGGACCGGGCCGCGCCGGCGCGCGCGGCCGGCGGGCTGGCCGGGCGGGGCTGGCCGGGGCCCTTCGCCATCTTCACCGGGCTCACGGCCGTGGCGATCGTGTTCCTGGTGGTCTATCCGCTCACGCGCACGCTGGCGCGAGTCTTCATGCCGGAAGGCGCGCTCGACCTCTCGGCCTTTGCCGATGTGTTCGCCGCGCCGTGGCTGCCCGCGACCATCGCCAATACGCTGATCGCCGTGCTGGGCGGGGGCGCGGTCGCGCTGGTCACGGCCTCGCTGTTCGCCTGGGCGAACGAACGCACCGATGCGCGTCTCGGCCTGTTCGGCGACATCCTGCCGCTGATCCCGCTGTTGATGCCGGCGGTGGCCAAGGCGATCGGCTGGGTGTTCCTGGCCAGCCCGGGCGCGGGGTTCCTCAACGGCCTGATCGCCGCGACGCTGGGCAAGATCGGGCTCGGCTTCCAGATCAATATCATGAGCTGGCCGGGCGTGATCTTCGTCTATGCGCTCTACTTCATCCCCTATGTCTACCTGCTGGTCTCGGCGGCCCTGCGCAATGTCGATCCGGCGCTGGAGGAAGCCTCGCGCATCTCGGGCGCGGGCAGCTTCGCCACGCTGCGCAAGGTGACGCTGCCGGCGGTGAAGCCGGCCCTGTTCGGCTCGGCGCTGCTGATCGTGATCGTCGGCTTCTCGCTCTATTCGGTGCCGGTGATCATCGCCAACCGCGCCGGCATCGACATCCTGTCGGTGCGCATCATCCGCCTGCTCACCTTCACCTTTCCCCCGCGCATCGACCAAGCGGTGGTGCTGAGCACGCTGATGCTGGCCGCGATCCTGGGCGTGTGGCTGATCCAGCGCCATGTCATGGCCAGCGGCAATTTCGCCACCATCGGCGGCAAGAGCGCGCGGCATGCGCTGGTGGCGCTCGGGCCCTGGAAGTGGGTGGCGCGGGCGGCGATGATCTTCTACGTGCTCGCCACCTCGGTGATGCCGCTCGGCGCCATCCTGATCGTCGCCTTCCAGCCCTTCTGGCAGCCGCAGATCGATATCGCGCAGCTCAGCTGGCGCAACTTCGAGGAAGCCTTCGCCGAGACCACCACGCGCGAGGGGCTGACCAACAGCCTGATGCTCGGCGCCAGCGGCGGGCTGGTGGGCATACTGCTCGCCGCCGCGATCGCGCTCTATGTCAGCCGCAACCCCGGCGCCCTGTCGCGCCTCGTCGATGGTGTGACTAAGCTGCCGGCGGCGCTCTCGCACATCGTCATCGCGGTTGGCTTCCTGATCGCCTTCAGTGGCCCGCCGCTGCACCTGTCCGGCACCTTCACGATCCTGTTCCTGGTCTATCTGGTGATCTACCTGCCCGAGGCATCGATCGCGGCCACGGCGGCGGTGGCGCAGGTCGGGCGCGACCTGATGGAGGCCTCGGCCGTGTGCGGCGGCTCGCCCACGCGCACCTTCTTCCGCGTGCTGATCCCGCTGATCCTGCCCGGGCTGATCGCTGGCTGGGCGCTCCTGTTCGTGCTGATGGCGGGCGAGCTGACCGCCTCCTCGCTGCTTGCGGGCGTGGGCACGGCGGTGATCGGCTTCGTCATCCTGGATATCTGGGAGCAGGGCACCTTCGGCTCCCTGGCCGCGATCGCCGGCACCTATACGCTGATCACGGCGACGATCGTGCTGGTGGCGATGCGCTTCGGGCGCGGCGGCTTCCGCGCGCAGTAGGCCGCGACAGGCGCGCCGGCGCGGCCTCAGATATCCAGGAACACCGTCTCGCCTTCGCCCTGCAGCCGGATGTCGAGCCGCCACAGGCCCTCGCCCGCATCGGTGGCGATCATGGTGTTCCGCCGCGCGGGATCGACCGCCGTCAGCACCGGATCGGCCTGGTTGCGCGAATCGCCGGCGAAATAGAGGCGCGTGAACAGGGGTTTCTGCAGCCCGCGCGCGAAGATCGCGATCGTCACATGCGGGGCCTGCAGCGCATTGCCGCGGCCGGGCACGGGGCCGGGACGCAGCGTGCGGAAGCGGAAACCGCCGTCCCTGTCGGTCGCGGCGCGGCCGAAGCCGTGGAAGGCGCCGTCATAGCGGCCATCCGGGCCGGCCTGCCAGATCTCCACCAGCGCGTCGGCCACTGGCGCGCCGGCGCCGTCTGCTATCCGTCCGGCCAGCGTGATGCGCTCGCCGGACACGGCCGCATTCGGCCCGTCCGCGTGCGTCAGGTCGGCCCATTGCGGGAACTCGATCAGATGCCAGAACGGGCCGGCGGTCTGGCTGGCGGTGGCGGGGCTGCTCATGCGTGCGTCCCGGTCTCGAACGGGGTGGCCTCGCGCCCGCGCAGCACGATGTCGAAGCGATAGCCGAGCGCGTGCTCCGGCCTCGTGATGTCGAGGTTGAAGCGGCCCACCAGCCGCTCGCGCGCCAGCGGATCGGGCGTGCTGTTGTAGATCGGATCGAGCGCCAGCAGCGGGTCGCCCGGGAAATACATCTGCGTGACCAGCCGCTGCGCGAAGCCCGCACCGAACAGCGAGAAATGGATGTGCACCGGCCGCCACGCATTGTGGTGGTTGCGCCAGGGATAGGCGCCGGGGCGGAGGGTGGTGAAGCGGTACCAGCCATCGGCATCGGCGAAGACGCGCCCGCGCCCGACGAAATTGGGATCGAGCGGCGCGTCGTGCTGGTCGTTCGGATGGTGGTAGCGCCCGGCCGCGTTGGCCTGCCACACCTCGACCATCGCGCCGGCGACGGGACGGCCATCCTCGTCGAGCACGCGGCCGGCGACGATGATGCGCTCGCCCATCGCCGCCTTGCCATCGACGACGGACAGATCGGCCTCGGCCGGATAGCGCGCAGCGTCCATGCGCGGGGCCGCGACCTCGCTCAGCGTGTGGGCGACGCGGAGCAGCGGCTGCTTCGGATGGCGCAGATGCGTGCTGCCATAGGCCGGCGCGTCATAGGGCGGCTGGGTGGCGGCATCGGGGCGGCGATAGCCGGCCGGGTCGGTGCTCATGGCGTTGCCTCGACAAGAAAGACGCGCGAGCGCGTTGCCCGCAGTGGATCGCGTCGGAAGGCGCGGGTCAAGCAACTCGCATGGCGGATGCGCGCACTGCGAGCGGCATTTGGGGTGGCGCCGGGCGCGCGGCTTGTGGCATAGGAACCCATGATGGATGACGGAAGGGAACAAGCAGGCAGCGCCCCCGGTCACGCCATGGCGCTGGGATCGTTCGCGCCCGCGCCGCCGATCGCGCAGGACTGGGCGCTCTTCCTCGACCTCGACGGCACGTTGCTCGACATCGCGCCAACCCCGGACAGTGCGCGCGCGCCGCCGCCGCTGCTTGCCGATCTGGCGCGCGCTTCCCATATGTTGCGCGGTGCGCTTGCGATCGTGACGGGCCGGTCATTGTCCGTGCTCGATGCGCTGCTCGCGCCGCTGCGTCTCGCGGCGGCGGGTGAACATGGCGCCGAGATCCGCCATCCCGACGGCACGACCGAAGCCGCGGGGCGGCAATTGCCGCAAGACTGGCTCGAAGCGATGGCGCGCGTGGCTGCCGAGAGCGACGGCGTGGTGCTGGAGCGGAAGCGATTCGGTGCGGTGCTGCACTACCGGCAGGCGCCGGCGGCAGAGGCGCGCATCGCCGTTCTTGCGCGTGCGCTGGTGGCAACTGCGCCTGATGCCTTCGAGGTCCTGCCCGCGCGCATGGCCTTCGAGATCCGCGGGCGCGGCGTGAACAAGGGGCTTGCCGTGGAGAGATTGATGCCCGACCCGGTGTTCCGTGGCCGCAGGCCGGTGTTCGTCGGCGATGATGTCACCGACGAGGACGGCATGCGCGCGGCGCGCGCGATGGGCGGGCTCGGCTTGCGTGTCGATGCCGCCTTCCGGGGCGGACCGGCGGGCGTGCGGCGCTGGCTTGCCGATTTCGCCGCGCGGGCGGGCTGCTCATGAGCACGCTCGACCTCGGCGTGATCGGCAACTGCTCGGTCGCGAGCCTGATCGATCGCGGCGGGCGCCATGTCTGGTTCTGCTTCGCGCGCCTTGACGGCGATCCGGTGTTCAACGCGCTTCTCTCCGGCGCCGGCGAGGAGGCGGCGCACGGCTTCATGGATGTCGCCATGCATGGCGGCGCGCCCGTGTCGCAATCCTATCTGCGCAACACCGCGGTGCTGGAGACGGTGCTGGCCGATGCCGAGGGCGCGCGCCTGCGCATCCTCGATTTCGCGCCGCGCTTCCCGCGCTTCGGCCGCTCCTACCGCCCGCCGCTCCTGGTGCGCGTGATCGAGCCGATCGGCGGCCGCCCGCGTGTGCGCGTGCGCATCCGACCGCGCTTCGACTATGGCGCCGCCGCGCCGCAGAAAAGCGTCGGCAGCAATCATCTGCGCTTCATCGGCCCCGAGGCGGTGCTGCGTGTCACCACCGACATGCCGATCTCCTACCTCGCCGACGAGGCCGAGTTCGCGCTCGACCGCCCGATCACGCTCTTCCTCGGCGCCGACGAGACGATCCCGGAGAATCCCAACGCACTCGGCCAGTCCTACCTGATCGAGACGATCGGATACTGGCGGCAATGGGTGCGCGGCCTTGCCATCCCGTTCGACTGGCAGGAGCAGGTGATCCGCGCGGCGATCACGCTCAAGCTCTGCAGCTACGAGGATACGGGCGCGGTGGTGGCGGCGCTGACCACATCGATCCCCGAGGCGCCGGGCTCGGGCCGCAACTGGGACTATCGCTATTGCTGGCTGCGTGACGCCTTCTTCACCGTGCACGCGCTCAACCGCCTCGGCGCCACGCGCACGATGGAAGGGCTGATCCGCTTCGTCACCGACGCGGCGCTGCCGCGCAACGGGCTGGCGATCGCGCCGCTCTATCCGATCGCGCCGGGAACGCCCGTGGCCGAGCGCGAGGCAGCGGCCCTGCCCGGCTATCGCGGCATGGGGCCGGTGCGCATCGGCAACGCCGCCGTCCTGCAGCAGCAGAACGATGTCTACGGCTCGATCATCCTCACCGCCGCGCAGACCTTCTGGGACAGCCGGCTCGGCCCGTTCGACGATGTCGCGCTCTACGAACAGCTGCGCCCGGTGGCCGAGGAGGCGCGCCGCACCGCTCTCCTGCCCGATGCGGGGCCGTGGGAGTATCGCGGGCGCGAGCATGTGCACACCTACTCGGCGGCGATGTGCTGGGCCGGCCTCAACCGCATGGGCATGATCGCGCGCCGCCTCGGCCGTGCCGAGGAGGCGCAGACCTGGTTCGGCCATGCCACCGCGCTGCGCCAGGAGATACTGCGCCGTGCTACCACCGCCGATGGCTGGATCTCTGGCGCGCTTGATTGCGAGCTGGCCGACGCATCGAGCCTGCTCCTGCACGAGATCGGCCTGATCGCACCCTGCGACGAGCGCGTGGCGCGCACGCTTGCCCTGATCGAGAAGCGGCTGATGCGCAACGGGCTGGTGATGCGCTACTGCGAGGCCGACGATTTCGGCCTGCCCGAGACCGCCTTCCTGGTCTGCTCCTTCTGGTATGTCGATGCACTGGCCGGTTGCGGGCGCGGCGCCGAGGCGACCGAGCTGTTCCAGGCACTGCTGTCGCGGCGCAACCATGCCGGCCTGCTGTCCGAGGATGCGGCGCCGGGCACGGGCGAATTGTGGGGCAACTACCCGCAGACCTACTCGCAGGTGGGCGTCATTCTTGCGGCATTGCGCCTCTCGCGCAGCTGGGAGGAGGGGTTGTGGCGCGCATCGTGATCGTCTCGAACCGCGTGCCGACGCCAGGCCGGCGCGGCGTGCAGCCGGGCGGTCTGGCCGCGGCGCTTGGCGATTCGTTGCGTCCCGGCACGCTCTGGTTCGGCTGGAGTGGGCGCGTCGTTGCGGAGACGCCCACCCGTGCCGAGCTGGTCGAGCATCGCGGCGTCGCCTACGCCATGATCGACCTGTCGGAATCCCACTATCGCGGATTCTATGCGGGCTTCGCCAACGGCACGCTCTGGCCGCTCCTGCATGCGCGGCTTGGCCTGATGGAGTTCGAGCGCGCCGACCTGGAAGGCTATGTCGCGGTCAACCGCGCCTTCGCCGCCGCGCTCGCGCCGCTGCTGCGCCCCGATGATCTCGTCTGGGTGCATGACTACCACCTGATCCCGCTCGGGGCGGAGCTGCGCGCGCTCGGCGTGCAGAACCGGCTCGGCTTCTTCCTGCACGTGCCTTTCGTGCCGGCGAGCATCTTCGGCGTGCTGCCCTGCGCCGACCTTCTGCTGCGCGCGCTGATGGCCTACGACCTGGTCGGCGTGCAGTCCGAGCAGCACCGACGCGACCTGCGCAACGCGATGGACGAGATACTGGGTGCGCGCGCCGCCGCGGGCGGGCGCATCTATGTCGGCGAGCAATCGACGCGCATCATCGCCAACCCGATCGGCATCGACGCCGCGGGCTTCACCGCGCTGGCCGAGCGTGCGGCCGGACGGCGCGAGGCGAAGCGTCTGGCCGAGAGCCTGGTCGGGCGCGCGCTGATCATCGGTGCCGACCGGCTCGACTACTCCAAGGGTCTGCCCAACCGGTTCGAGGGGTTCGCGCGCTTCCTGCACCGCTATCCGGAGTTCCGCCAGAAGGTGAGCTACCTCCAGGTCGCGGCGCTCTCGCGGGCGGATGTGAAGCAGTACCAGGCGCTGCGCCGCGAACTGGATCGGCTGGCGGGCGACATCAATGGCCGCTTCGCCGAGTTCGACTGGGTGCCCCTGCGCTACATGACCAGCGCCCTGCCGCGCGCCACGCTCGCCGGCTTCTACCGCATGGCGCGCGTCGGCCTGGTCACGCCCTTGCGCGACGGCATGAACCTGGTCGCCAAGGAGTATGTCGCGGCGCAGGACCCGCGCGACCCCGGCGTGCTGATCCTCTCGAAGTTCGCCGGCGCGGCCGAGCGGATGGCCGATGCGCTGATCGTCAATCCCTACGATGCCGACAGCATCACCGATGCCATCGCGCGCGCGCTGACCATGCCGCTTGCCGAGCGCCAGCGTCGCTTCGAGACGCTCGCGCACGAGGTGCGCACGGTCACGGCGCAGAGCTTCTATGCCGCCTTCTGCGCGGCGCTGGCGGGAACGCCCGTACGCCGCCTTGCCCTGGCCGAGAAGGGCGCGGCCTGACCGCCCCGTCGCTGCCCCGCGGCGCATTGCCATGATGGCGGCTCGCGCCTAGGCTTCGCGCAACCCAGTGTGTGAGCCTCCGGGAGCATCGCCATGCCTGACGCTATCCGCACGATCCCGCGCCGAGCCCTGCTTGGCGCCGCGGCCGCGCTGTGCGCCGCTGCCGGCGCGGCGCGCGCCCAGGGCCAGGGCGCGGCGCCAGCGTTTCCGACCCGGCCGCTGCGCTTCATCGTGCCCTACCCGCCGGGCGGCGGCGGCGATACGGTGGCGCGCCTGATCGCGCCCGGCATGGCCGAGACGCTCGGCCAGCCGGTGGTGGTGGAGAATCGCGGCGGCGCCGGCGGCTCGATCGGCGCGGCGGCGGTGGCCCAGGCCGCGCCGGATGGCTACACCTTCCTGCTCGATGCGATGGGCCACATCGTCAACCCGCTGGTGCTGCGCGGCCTTGCCTTCGACTATGCGCGCGCCTTCGCCCCGATCGGGCTGATCGTCTTCCAGCCGCAGATCCTGGCCGTGCCCGCCACCTCGCCGGCGAGGACGGTGGCCGATCTCGTTGCGTTGATGCGGACCCGCCCGGGCGGTCTGTCCTTCGGCTCCTCGGGCAACGCGACCGGGCCGCACCTCGCCTCGGAACTGTTCCTGCTCCGGGCCGGTGCGCGCGCCGTGCATGTGCCTTATCGCGGCGGCGCCCCGGCACTGGCCGACCTGATGGCCGGCTCGATCGACTTCCTGTTCGGCACCGCCGGGACCCTGACCGGCGTGGCGCGTGAGGGGCGCATCCGCGCGCTTGCCGTATCGAGCGCGCGTCGCGTCGCGGCCCTGCCGGACGTGCCGACGATGCAGGAAGCGGGCATCGCCGACTATGTGTTCGACGAGTGGAACGGGCTGTTCGCACCGGCGGGGACGCCGCCGGCGATCCTTGCGCGCCTGCACAGGGCGATGGCGGCGGCCCTGGCGCAACCGAGCGTGCGCGAGCGCATGGCCACGATCGGCATCGTGCCGGTGGGCGACGGGCCGGAACCCTTCGCCGCGCTCCTTGCCCGCCAGCGCGCGGTGGTGGCCGAGGTGGTCGAGAAGGCGCAGGTGGTGGTGCAATAGGGGCGGCGGCGATCAGGCGCCGTTGCCGCCCCAGACCTTCTCGAACAGGCGCAGGAAGTTGCCGCCAAGGAGCTTGCGCAGGTCCGCCTCGCGCCAGCCGCGCGCGAGCAGCCTTTCGGTGATCATGCCGATGCAGCGCGGCTCCGGCACCGGGTAGCTCCAGGGCGGCGGCGGTAGGGTCTCGGGCGTGAAGATGCCTTCGGCCATCAGCTTGGCGTAGCGTGCCGGGGTCATCTGCTGGCCGGGCGCCTGCGAGAAGTCGAGCCCGATCCCGACATGGTCGATGCCGGCGCGATCGACGAGATGATCGAGATGGGCGAGCAGATCCTCGAACGAGGGCGCGGCGGTGCCGGCGCGCACGAAGGCCGGATGGCCGTTGAGCCCGATCACGCCGCCCGCCTTGGCGCAGGCGGCGATCTGGTCGTCGGCGAGGTTGCGCGGATGGTCGAACACCGCCTTGGCGTTCGAGTGGGTGAAGGCCACCGGCGCGGCGGAAAGCGCGATCGCCTCCATGCTGGAGCGGTGCCCGGTATGCGACAGGTCGAGCAGCATGCCGACCCGGTTCATCTCGGCGATCACCTGCCGGCCGAAAAGGGTCAGCCCGCCATTGCGCGGTTCGGTGCAGCCATCGGCCGCCGCCTCGGCCTGGTTGTAGGCGAGGTTCATCACCCGCACGCCGAGCTGGTGATAGAGCTCGACCATGTTGATGTCGCGGCCGAGCGCGCCGCTGTTCTGGAACGCAAGCACGATGGCGAACCGCCCCTCGGCCTTCGCCCGGCGGATGGCAGCGGCGTCGCGCGCGACGACCCGATCGGGGCGGGCGCGCACCAGACGGTAGAGCCGCCCGATCGCGGCGATGGTCGAAAGCCGGTCGTCGTCATGCAGGGCGAGGCTGGCGAGGGCGGCGTTGGCCCCGCCCGCGATCCAGTGCTCCGACAGCTCGGCATCGCGCAGGATCGGCGCGCAGGCATCGATCACGAGCGCCTGCGCATGCAGCGCCGCCGCGCGCGATGCGGCTGCGTCCGCCGCCGCCGCCTCGCCCGCCATACGCCGAGCGCTACTCGCTCGCCCCGCCGGACATGTGGACCGGCGGCGTGCAGTCGGGCGGCAGCGGGCAGACATAGGGCGTGCGGTCGGTGCGCGCCTTGTGGTCGGCCTTGGCCGCGGCGAGCAGCGCCGGGTCCTCGATCGCGCTCACGGCCGTGCTGGCCATGATCTTCGCCACATGCACGAGCCCCTTGTGCGCGGCCGGGTTCTTGCCCTGCGCCGTGAGCTGCCAGGAATGGCCCGGCGTGCCGATGGCATAGGTGGCCCCGCGCGCCTGCACCGTGGGCACCGCCCAGCTGACATCGCCGACATCGGTCGAGCCGACGCCGCCGAAGCCCTTCGCCTCCAGCGGCACGATCAGGTCGCACATGGTCTTGCCCGGCTGGTAGGGAATGCCGTGGCGGCGGTAGGAGGCGATGATGTCCTCCTCCTTGAGCGTGCCCTGGATCTTCTGGGCGAAGGCGCGATCCGCCTCGTCGAACTGGGGCGGGCCGAGCCGCGTCATGGCATCGTGCATGGCGCGTTCGAGCGGGGTGTTGCCGAGCAGGTTGGAGACGGCGCTGACCACCTTGGTCGCCACCGTCGTCTCGGTCATCAGCGCCGCGCCGTCGCCGATCTTGCGCACGCGCCCGATCAGGGCGTTGAGCTCGGTCAGGTCGCGGGCGCGGATCAGGTAGCGCACGGTGGCGCGGCCCTGCACCACGTTGGGCGCGATGCCGCCGGCATCGAGATAGGCATAGTGCACCCGCGCGTCCGAGGGCATGTGCTCGCGCATGTAGTTCACGCCGACATTCATCAGCTCGACCGCATCGAGCGCGCTGCGGCCGAGATGGGGGGCCGCGGCGGCGTGCGAGGAGCGGCCGGTGAAGGTGAAGTCGATGCGCGTATTGGCGAGCGAGACCGGCTCGTTCACCCCGGTGAAGGCGGCCGGGTGCCAGCAGATGGCGACATCGACATCGTCGAAGGCGCCGGCGCGCACCATGAACCCCTTGGCGGCGCCGCCTTCCTCGGCCGGGCAGCCGTAATAGCGCACGCGGGCCTTGACGCCCTTGGCGGCGAGCCAGTCCTTTACCGCGGCGGCGGCAAGGAGCGAGGCGGCGCCGAGCAGATTATGCCCGCAGCCATGGCCGTGCCCGCCATCCTCGACCGGGCGATGTTCGGCCACGCCCGCTTCCTGGCTCAGGCCAGGCAGGGCGTCATACTCGCCCAGGATGGCGATCACCGGCCCGCCCTCGCCCGCCTCGCCCATCACGGCGGTGGGAATGCCGGCGACATCGCGCGTGACGCGGAAGCCCTTGGCCTCCAGCATGGCGGTGTGCTCGGCACAGGAGCGCTGCTCGCCATAGCAGAGCTCGGGCATGCCCCAGACGCGGTCGCTGAGCTGGATCAGGTCGGGGGCGTGCGCCTCGACCTTGCGCCAGACCTCGTCGGTGTTCTGCATCTCTGCTCTCCTGCCTTGGATGGGGCCTGCCTTGGATGGGGTGCCCTGCCCCGGCTGGTGCCGGGCGCGGGCGGGCGCGTGGGCCGCCAAGGCTAGAGGATCGCCCCGCCCGGGTCGAGTCGCCGGGCCGGCGGACGGGGCGGGAAGCGGGCCGGCGGACGGGGCGGGAAGCGGGCTGGGCGGAAAGGGCGCGGGCAAGGGAAGTGGCGGACCCGACACGATTCGAACGTGCGACCTCTGCCTTCGGAGGGCAGCGCTCTATCCAACTGAGCTACGGGTCCGCGGTGGCGCGGACATTAGCGGAAGCAGGAGGCCAGCGCAAAGGGGCAAGGGCGCAAAGGGGCAAGGGCGCAAAGGGGCAAGAGCTGCGCGGGCGCCATTACCGCGCCAGGGCGCGCGTTGCCTGGCCGGCGCTCGCCGCCGCGGCGTCCGGGGCCGGGCCAGTGGTACGCTGGGCGGCAAGCTCGGCGCCCTGGTCCGGCCGCTCCGCCACCGCCACCGCCCCGTTGCGCGCCGCCAGCAGCGCCGCCCGCCCGCGCTCCTCGGCCTCGGAGGGCAGCGCCCGCCCGCCGCTCTCGATGAAGGCGAGCACGTCCTCGGTGACGTTGCGCCCGAAGCGGTCGCGCAGGAGCAGGTGGTATCCGCGCGGATAGACCGCGATCCGCCGCGCCGCGTCGCCCTCTTCCGGCAGGCGCGCCAGCATCGCCGCCGCCACCTCGGGCGGCACCAGCCGATCGCGCTCGCCGAACAGCACGAGGGTGGGTGTGTCGCCCCGCATCCGCCCCGCCGCATCGAGCGCCCGCTCCATCAACGATACCAGGCCCCAGAGCGTGTCCATGCGGGTCGTTTTCAGCACGCGCGGATCGCGGCCGAGTTCGCGCAGCGCCTCGTCATTGTCGGAGGCGCGCACCGTGGGCGTGGAGCCATAGACACCGAGCGGCCCGAGCGCGTGCGCCATGAACCAGAGCGCGTTGCGCTCGAGCCAGGAGAGGGCGCTGAAGCCGCGCACCGCCGGAGCCACCAGCACGAGCGCGTCATGCGGCGCGCCTTCGCCCTCGGTGGTGGCGAGCATCAGCACCGCGCCCCCCATGCTCTCGCCCAGGAGCACGAGCGGCAGGCCGGGGTGGCGGGCGCGGATCAGGCGCGCGGCGGTGCGCGCATCCTGGGCGAGCGTGTCCGCTCCGGCCCAGAGGCCACGATTCCCGGCCTGGCCGAAGCCGCGCTGGTCGTAGGCGTAGAGGATCCAGCCGCGCCCGGTGAACCAGGGGGCGGGGCGGCGGAAGGCGCGCGAATAGTCGTTGAAGCCGTGCAGCGCCAGGATCACCCCGCGCGGCGGGCCCTCGGGCGAGAAGCGGCGCAAGGGCAGGCGCGCCCCGTCCGGCATCACCAGCGCATCCTCCTGCACCTCGGCTGCGCGGGCGGGCGGGCCGGCCGGCACCATCGCCGGCGCGCAGGCCCCCGCCAGCAGCGCGCCGGTGAGCGCGATCGCCCCGGCCAGCGGACGCAGGGCCGCGCGCGGGCGGCGATCGGGCCTTCGGGTCGGGGCGCCGGGCATGGCGGGTGCGCCCCGGCTCATGACGCCGCCGCCGAAAGCGGCGGGGCGGCAGGCACCACCGGCGCGGGATCGGCGCCGCTCCCGGTGCCTTTCGCCCCGGTCAGGCGCAGGAAGATGTCGTTGAGGTCGGCCTCGCGCGTCGAGATGTCGGCGATGGTCAGCCCGGCCTCGCGCAGCGCGGCCAGGATCGCCTCGACCCGCGTCTGGCGCGTGCGGTAGTTGACGATGATGCGCCGCCCTTCCTCGATCCGCGCCTCGAACCCGGCGAGCGCGGCGGGCAGGGCGGCAAGCGTCTGGTCCACGGTCACGGTCAGGGTCTTGTCGTCCAGCCGCGCGATCAGGGCGCGGGTCTCGTCGCAGGCGATCAGCCTGCCCTGGTCGATGATGGCGATGCGATCGCAGAGCGCCTCGGCCTCCTCCAGGTAGTGCGTCGTCAGCAGCACCGTAACCCCGCGCCGGTTGAGGCCCCGCACCATCTCCCAGAGCTGGTGGCGGAGCGCGAGATCGACGCCGGCGGTGGGCTCGTCCAGCACCAGCACGGGCGGGTCGTGGACCATCGCCTTGGCCACCATCAGCCGCCGGCGCATGCCGCCCGAGAGGGTGCGGGCATAGGCGTTCGCCTTGTCGGCAAGGCCAACGGCGGCGAGGATCCCGCCGGTGCGCCGACGCGCGGGCGGCACGGCGTAGTAGCCGGCCTGGAGGTCGAGCAGCTCGGCCGGGGTGAAGAAGGGATCGAGGTTCAGCTCCTGCGGCACGATGCCGATGGCGTGGCGCGCGGCGCGCGGGGCGGCTTCGATATCGTGGCCCCAGACGCGGGCGGTGCCGGCCGACTTCACCACCAGCCCGCCCAGGATGTTGATCAGGGTGGACTTGCCCGCCCCGTTCGGGCCGAGCAGTCCGAAGAAGGCGCCGCGCGGCACGGCAAGCTCGATCCCCTTCAGCGCCTCCTTGCCCGGCTTGCCGCCCTTGCCGGGATAGGTCTTGCGCAGGCCGGCGACCTCGATCGCGAGGTCTGGCGGCGTGGACATGGCAGGGGCGGCCTTGGCTGTCATCGCGGGCCTGGTGGCTCCGGCTATCGGTGCCTGCGTGCGGGGCGGGGCGCGCAAGGCCCCGGCCGGCGGCGCGGCGCTTTCTGTTGCTTGCGCCCGGATCGTGGCTATCATCCGGCCGCGCAGGGCCTAGTTTGTGGCTGGCCACGGGGCCGGATGCAACCTATGTCTGTGCACGATCCCGCGAGGCGGCCGCCCACACGGCGCCGCCGCCACCGCCGGGAATCCCGACCCGCCCTTGCCGGAAGCCCGCCATGGCCCAGAACGAGCCGCGCCACGATCCCGACGCCCCGCCCGCCATCCCGCCTACCGAGACCATCGCCGTGACCGATCGCGTGGTGGCCTGCGATGGCGGCGACGGCGCACTCGGCCATCCGCGCGTCTATCTGCATATCGGGGCCGAGGGGCAGATCCAGTGCCCCTACTGCTCGCGCCTCTATGTGCTGGAGGCCGGCGCGGGCGGGGGCCATCATCATTAGCGCGCGCGCGGCCGAGGCCGCGCACCCCGCGCCCAAGCTCGTCCTGGTCGACGGCTCGGGCTTCATCTTCCGCGCCTTCCACGCCCTGCCGCCGATGACGCGGCCCGACGGCACGCCGGTCAACGCCGTGTTCGGCTTCGCCAACATGCTGATGAAGCTGTTGGCCGATCATGCCCAGGGCCAGGGCGTCGACCGCCTGGCGGTGGTGTTCGACGCCGCGCGCGAGACGTTCCGCAACCGCCTCTATCCCGACTACAAGGCGCACCGCCCCGACCCGCCGCCCGAGCTGGTTCCGCAATTCGCCCTGGTGCGGGAAGCCACGCGCGCCTTCAACATCCCCGCGCTCGAAGCGCCCGACTGGGAAGCCGACGACCTGATCGCCGCCTATGCCAAGGCGCAGGTGGAAGCGGGCGGGGAGGTGGTGATCGTCTCCTCCGACAAGGATCTGATGCAGCTTGTCGGGCCGGGCGTGAGCATGCTCGACCCGATCAAGAACCGCAGCATCGGCGAGGCCGAGGTGGTGGAGAAGTTCGGCGTGCCGCCGGCCAAGGTGGTCGATGTGCAGGCGCTGGCCGGCGATTCGGTGGACAATGTGCCGGGCGTGCCGGGGATCGGGCTGAAAACGGCGGCGCAGCTCATCACCGAGTATGGCGATCTGGAGACCCTGCTGGCGCGCGCGGGCGAGATCAAGCAGCCGAAGCGGCGCGAATCGCTGCTCGCCCATGCCGAGGATGCGCGCATCTCGCGCGAGCTGGTGCGCCTGCGCGCCGATGCGCCGCTGCCCGCGCCGCTCGATGCGCTCGGCGTGCGCGATGCCGACCCGGCCGTGCTCGGCGAGTGGCTGAAGGGGCAGGGTTTCCGCTCGATCGTCGCGCGGCTGGCCGCGCTCGCGCATGAGCATGACGGCGCGCCGCACCCGCCCGCAGTGCAGCCCGCCGCGCCGGCGCAAACGCAGGACGCGCCGGTGGCGGGTGCGCGCCCGGCCTCATCCGCGCCCGCACCCGCCAATGCCGCGCCCGACGCCAACAGGCCCTTCGGCCCCTACGAGACGATCACCACGCTTGAAGCGCTGCAACGCTATCTCGCGCGCGCGGCGGCGCAGGGCGTGCTCGCGGTCGATACCGAGACCGACAGCCTCGATGCGCGCCATGCCCGGCTGGTGGGCGTGTCGCTTGCTCTCGGCCCCGGCGATGCCTGCTACATCCCGCTCCGCCATGTCGCACCCGGCGGCGGGGCCGGCACGCTTGCGGTCGATGCGCCCCCCGTGCAACTCGATCTCGCCCGGGCCATCGCCGCGCTCAAGCCGGTGCTGGAGGATGAAGCGACCCTCAAGCTGCTGCTAAACGCGAAATACGATCTCGCCGTGCTGGCCCAGGCGCAGAACGGGGCGATCCGCGTCGGCCCGGTCGATGATGCGATGTTGATCTCCTACTGTCTGGAGGGCGGCGCGCACGGGCACGGCATGGACGAATTGTCCGTGCTCCATCTCGGCCACCAGCCGATCAGCTACGATGCCGTCACCGGCACCGGGCGCGGGCGCATCACCTTCGACCAGGTGCCGCTCGACCGCGCCACCGCCTATGCGGCCGAGGATGCGGACGTGACCTTCCGCCTCTGGTCCGCGCTCAGGCCGCGGCTGCGCGCCGAGCGCGTGCTGTCGCTCTACGAGCATGTCGAGCGGCCGCTGATCGGCGTGCTGCTGGCGATGGAGGCGGCCGGGGTGAAGGTGGATGCGGCCGAGCTGAAGCGCATCAGCCAGGATTTCGCGCAGCGGCTGGAGAAGCTCGAGCACGAGATCCATGCGCTCGCCGGCACGCCCTTCACCATCGGCTCGCCCAAGCAGCTTGGCGAGGTGCTGTTCGAGACGCTGAAGCTCGAACCGCCCGGCGGGCGGCGCGTGCGCACCAAGACCGGGCAGTACGCCACCGACGCCGACGTGCTGGAGGAGCTGGCAAGCCAGCATCCTTTGCCCGCGCGCGTGCTGGATTGGCGCCAGCTTGCCAAGCTGAAAAGCACCTATGCCGACGCTCTGGTGAACCAGATCGACCCCGATACGGGGCGCGTGCACACCAGCTTCGCCATGGCCGCCGCCTCCACCGGCCGGCTCGCCTCCTCCGATCCCAACCTCCAGAACATCCCGGTGCGCACCGAGGAGGGCAAGCGCATCCGCCGCGCCTTCGTGGCCGAGCGCGGGCATGTGCTGCTCTCGGCCGACTATTCGCAGATCGAGCTGCGCCTGTTGGCACATGTCGCCGATATCGGCGCGCTCAAGGAGGCATTCCGCGAAGGCGAGGACATCCATGCGCGCACCGCGGCCGAGGTGTTCGGCGTGCCGGCCAAGGGCATGGACCCCGATACGCGGCGCAAGGCGAAAGCGATCAATTTCGGCATCATCTACGGCATCTCGGCCTACGGGCTCGGGGCGCAGCTCGGCATCCCGGCCAACGAGGCGCGCACCTATATCGAGGCCTATTTCCGCCGCTATCCCGGCATCCGCGACTATATGGAGCGCACCAAGGAGGAGGCGCGGCTGAAGGGCTTCGTGACGACCCCCTTCGGGCGGCGCTGCTGGCTGCCCGGGATCGCCGACCGGAACGCGGCCCGGCGCGCCTTCAGCGAGCGCGCGGCGATCAACGCGCCCTTGCAGGGGGGCGCGGCCGACATCATCAAGCGCGCCATGCTGCGCCTGCCGGCGGCGCTGGCGGAAGCCGGGCTCGGCGCGCGCATGCTGCTGCAGGTCCATGACGAGCTGCTGTTTGAGGTCCCCGAGGCCGAGGCCCAAGCCACCGCCAGCCTCGTGCGCGGCGTGATGGAGGGGGCGGCGAGCCTGTCGGTGCCGCTGGTGGTGGAGACCGGCCTCGGCCGCAACTGGGCCGAGGCGCATTAAGGGACGCCCGCCCCTACACCCTGTCCACCGCATGCGCCTTGAGGTCGTCGAGCCGGCAATAGGCGAGCGCCCCGGCGTGGCTCGCCGCCAGCACCACGCGCGGCGCCTTGCCCGCCGCCAGCGCCTCGGCCCAGCGCGGCGCGCAGAGGCACCAGCGATCGCCCGGCTTCAGCCCCGGGAAGCCGAACTCCGCCACCGGGGTCGATAGGTCGTTGCCCTGCGCGGCCGAGAAGGCGAGGAACTCGGCGCTCATCACCGCGCAGACGGTGTGGCTGCCGCGATCGTCGGGGCCGGTCTCGCAGCAGCCGGTGCGGTAGAAGCCGGTCAAGGGATCGACCGAGCAGGTGCCAAGCGGCCCGCCCAGCACGTTGCGCGGCACATCGTCCTTCATGCGCTTCCCTCCGTCGCTGTGCGCCTGGCGCGGCGCCCAGCATAACGCAAGCGGGGCGCCGAAGCGCCCCGCTCATGCGCCCCGGGGGCGCGAAATCCGCGTGCGGATCAGGCGGCGGCGCGGATCGCGGCAGCCTTCACGTCGTCGCCCACCGCCGTCTCGAACTGGCGGAAATTCTCCTCGAACCGCACGACAAGATCGCGCGCGGTGCGGTCATAGCCCCCCTTGTCGGCCCAGGTGTTGCGCGGGTTCAGCACATCGGCCGGCACGCCTTCGCAGGCGGTCGGCATGGCCAGCCCGAAAAAGGGATCGGCCACGGTCGGCGCCTGGGCGAGCTTGCCGTCCAGCGCGGCGCGCAACAATGCGCGGGTGTGCGCGATCGCCATGCGCTTGCCGGTGCCGTAGCTGCCGCCCGACCAGCCGGTGTTCACCAGCCAGCAGGTGGCGTCGTGCTGCTTGAGCAGGTCCGACAGCATCTTGCCGTAAACCGTCGGGTGGCGCGGGATGAAGGGCGCGCCGAAGCAGGTGGAGAAGGTCGCCTGCGGCTCCTTGCCCAGCCCCTTCTCGGTGCCGGCCACGCGCGCGGTGTAGCCCGACAGGAAGTGGTACATCGCCTGCGCCGGCGAAAGCTTGGCGATCGGCGGCAGCACGCCGAAGGCGTCCGCCGTCAGCATCACCACGTTGCGCGGCTGCCCGCCGCGCCCCTCGCGGCTGGCATTGGGGATGAACTCGACCGGATAGCATGAGCGGGTGTTCTCGGTCAGCGAGCCATCGTCGAGGTCGAGCGCGCGGGTGGCCGGATCACACACCACGTTCTCCAGCACGCTGCCGAAGCGGTGGCTGGCGGCCCAGATCTCGGGCTCGGCCTGCTCGGACAGGCGGATCACCTTGGCGTAGCAGCCGCCCTCGAAGTTGAACACGCCGTTCGCGCCCCAGCCATGCTCGTCATCGCCGATCAGGGTGCGGTTGGGGTCGGAGGAGAGAGTGGTCTTGCCGGTGCCGGACAGGCCGAAGAACAGCGCCACGTCGCCCGCCTTGCCGATATTGGCCGAGCAGTGCATCGGCAGCACGCCCCGCTCCGGCAGGAGGTAGTTCAGGATCGTGAACACGCTCTTCTTGATCTCGCCGGCATAGGAGGTGCCGCCGATCACCACGGTGCGCTGCGCGAAGGAGAGCGCGATCACGCTGTCCGAGCGCGAGCCGTCGATCGCCGGATCGGCGCGGAAATCGGGCGCGTGCAGGATGGTCCAGTCGGGCGTGAAGCCGGCCAGATCGCCCGCCGGCGGGCGGATGAACATGTTGCGCGCGAAGGCGGCGTGCCAGGCGCCGGTGGTGATGACACGCACCTTGAGGCGGAAGGCGGGATCGGCGCCGGCATAGAGGTCCTGCACGAACAGCTCGCGCCCCTGGAGGTAGGCGAGCACGCGCTGGCGCAGCGTGGTGAAATGCTCGGCCGAGATCGGGCGGTTGACCTTGCCCCACCAGATGCTGTCGCGGCTTTCCGGCTCCTCGACCACGAACTTGTCGTTGACCGAGCGGCCGGTATGCACGCCGGTGCGCACCACCAGGGCACCGGAGGCGGAGAGCATGCCCTCGCCGCGGCGCACGGCGCACTCGACCATCACCGGGCCGGACAGATTGTGGTGCACGGTGCCGGGATGGGACAGGCCGGGATAGAGGGTCTTCTTGGCGTCGGTCACGGGCATCGATCCCCTTGGTGGTCCTTGGCGCGCCGCGCGCGGCCGGCGCGACGATGGAAACGCACGATCATCGGGTGCGCGACACCCCGCGCTGCGGTCGGGGGTCCGGATTGCTGGCCCCGATGCGCGGAACGAAACGACCCGTCCGCGTGGCAGCGCTTGCCGCGCGGACCTGTGGCAATCTCATGGCCGGAGCGATGCAAGCGTCGCGCCGCCCCTTTCGGGCCCCTGTCTAGCGCCCAAAACGGCCAGTGTGAAGCGGTCCCCCATTGCCCCGATGGCGGGGCTGCCGTGATTTCTCGCGGGACGACCGGGCAGGATTATGGCCGAGCGGGGCGGGCGGAACAATGGCGCGCGGCGGCGGTTCAGCCTCCGGCCCGGGCGGCAAGCGCCGCGCGACCCTGGCGGGCGGCCAGGATCAGCGCCTTGCGGACCCCGTCCGCATCCGCGACGGGGGCGGTAAAATCGAGCCGGATCAGGCGGTTGGCGCGCGCCAGATCGGCCCCGTCGACATCCACCGCGACCAGCCGCCAGCCCGCCCCCTTGCGGCCGAGCAGCCCCTGGGCGATCGCATCGAGCGCATCGGCATGGGCGCTGTTCACGTGTGCGGTGATCTCGGCCTCGGCCGCCGCCAGGGCGGCCACCGCCGTCGCATCGGGGGCGAGGTCGCGCGCGGCAAGGCGGCGGGCGCGCGCGAAGCCCCCCACCAGCAGCGCGGCCCCGATCGCGATCCGCCACAGCGCGAAATCGGCGAAGCCGGCATAGAGCGCGGCGTAAGGGTGGCGGGCGAGCCAGCGCGCCTTGAGCGCGGCGGCCTCGGCCTCGGGCACGGGGGCGGCCAGGCCGGTGATGGTCAGGCGCATGCGCCGCTGCGGGTTCGGCCCCGCCGGCGGCCCCTGCACCAGGAGCGAGCAGCGCGGATCGGCACGCAGGTGGCGCGTATGCTCGGACAGGGCCGAGAGGAACAGGAGCGGCGAGAGGTCGGGCGCGGGCGCGGGCGTGACCAGCGAACAGAAGGGCTGGCCGGCCAGCACCGTGCCGAGCACGCCGTCGCGGGCGCGGCGCAGGAGCGCGCGGGCGGCGGCGATTTCCTCGGCAGCGGGGCCGCGCGCGGCCATGCGGATTTCGCCGGCAGCGAAACCGGGGGACGGCGCCGGCGCGGGGCGGGACGCGGCGCCGCTGCCGGCCTCGGCCGCGGCGCTGGTGTCCGGTGCGCCCGGCGTCGGGCTGGGCGGCCTGCCCCGTGGTTGCGCGCCGCGCCCGAAGGCGCGTCTGCCGCTGCCCTGGTTCCTGGATCGGCCCATGTCCCGAACCCCCTCCCGCGCTTCTGCTGCCGGGCGGGGATCGCGGCGGGTCCCCGGTGCCGGCTGGATTCGTCTATAATCCTGCCACAGTCGGGCGGTTCGATCCGCCCCGCTTGGCAGGCCCCGCCCGCTCCCCCTGCTTCCCGGGCACAGGGGCCGTCGCGCCACGCCCTGGGGATCACACGATGCCGCATACCATCGCGCTTGTTGACGACGACCGGAACATCCTCACCTCGATCGCCATGACGCTCGAGGCGGAGGGGTTCCAGGTGCGCACCTATACCGACGGCGAATCGGCCCTGCACGGGCTGGCCTCGCGCCCGGTCGATCTCGCCATCCTCGATGTGAAGATGCCGCGCATGGACGGCATGGAGCTTCTGTCGCGCATCCGCCGGCAATGGGCGATACCGGTGATCTTCCTCACCTCCAAGGACGAGGAGGTGGACGAGCTGATGGGCCTGCGGCTCGGCGCGGACGACTACATCACGAAGCCCTTCAGCCAGCGCCTGCTGATCGAGCGGGTGCGGGCACTCCTGCGCCGCACCGAGCTTGCCCGCAGCGAGGGCGCCGGCGCCCCGCCCACCGGCGTACTCACGCGGGGCGATCTCGTGCTCGACGAGGGGCGGCATCTCTGCACCTGGAAGGGCAAGCCGGTGCCGCTGACGGTGACCGAGTTCCTGCTGGTCAAGTCGCTGGCGGCGCGGCCGGGCATGGTAAAAAGCCGCGACCAGCTGATCGATTCCGGCTATGGCGAGACGATCGATGTCGATGACCGGACCATCGACAGCCACGTCAAGCGCATCCGCAAGAAGTTCAAGGGCATCGACCCGGATTTCGCCCAGATCGAGACGCTCTATGGCATCGGCTACCGCTATCGCGACGCCTGAGAAGAGCGGCCGCGCGCAGTCTGGTGCGGCGCGCCGTCACACCTAGTCCAAGGGTCTTCATGCCGGACACGCTGCCCGCACCCGCCCCGGCCGCAACCGGCACAGAGGCACCGCCCTCGCCGGCTCCTGCCACGGCGCCTGCTGTCGCGTCGCCGGCGCCGGCCGTGCCGCCGCGCCGGCCGGGGCGCAAGCGCGGCCGCTCGCCGCTCCTGCGCCGCATCCTGGTGCTGAACGTGGCGCCGCTTCTGCTGCTGGTCGCGGGCCTGCTCTACGCGGACGACTACCATGACGGGCTGATCGACGCGGAATCGAGCGCGCTGCGGGTGCAGGCGCAGATCTTCGCCGGCGCCATCGCCGAGAGCGCCACCTCGATCGAAGACCGCGAGCGGCCGGTGCTGGTCGATGAATGGGCGCGCCCGCTGCTTCGCCGGCTGATCGAACCCACGCCGAACAACCTCGCCCGTCTCTACGGCGTCGATGGCCAGGTGATCGCCGACAGCCGCGTGATCGTCGGCCCTGGCGGGACGATTGTCACCGAGCCCCTGCCACCGACCGCACCGCGCGGCCCGCTGCGCACCATCGTCACCGACCTCTACGATGCGGTGCTGAGCCTGTTGCCGCGCCATACGGAGCAACGCATACCGCCGGATGTGGTGGAATGGGGCGCCGACATCCGCGAGGAGGTGGGGCTCGCGCTCGAGGCCGAGATCCTGCCGATCGTGCGCCGGTCCACCGACGGGCGGCTGATCCTGTCTGTCGGCGTGCCGGTGCAGCGGCTGCGCAAGACGGTGGGCGCGCTGCTGCTGACGCATGACGCCTCCTATGTCGATGACGCGCTGTTCGGCGTGCGCCTGACCATCCTCAAGCTGTTCGGCGCGATGCTGCTGCTGACCGTGCTGGCCTCGATCTATCTGGCGCGCACGATTGCCCAGCCGGCCCGCCGCCTTGCCGCCGCCGCCCGCGCACTGCGCGAGGGCCGGGCGGGGCAGACCGCGATCCCGCCCGACATCGTTGCCCGCCGCGACGAGATCGGCGAACTCGCCCAGGCGCTCGACCAGTCGACCGGCGCGCTGCTTGGCCGGCTCGACGCGATCGAGCGTTTCGCCGCCGATGTCTCGCACGAGATCAAGAACCCGCTCACCTCGATCCGCAGCGCGGTGGAAACCCTGCAGCGCCTGAAGGACCCCGTGCGCCAGGAGCGGCTCTTGCAGGTGATCGCCGAGGATGTGCGCCGCCTCGACCGGCTGATCACCGACATTTCCGATGCGAGCCGCGTCGATGCTGAGCTTTCGCGCGCGCAGACCGAGCGTGTCGATCTCGGCCAGATGCTGAACACCCTGGCCGAGATCCACGACAGCATGCGCGAGGAGAACGCCCCGCGCCTCGTGGTGCATGCCCCGCCGCAGCCCTTGCCGGTGCGGGCGGTGGAGGGGCGGCTGGTGCAGGTCTGGCGCAACCTGATCGCCAACGCGATCTCGTTCAGTCCGCCGGGCGGCACCATCACCGTCACCGCCGCCGAAACGGGTAGCCTGGTCGAGGTCGCGGTCGAGGATGAGGGGCCCGGCATTCCCGAAGGCAAGCTCGATGCGATCTTCGACCGCTTCTATTCCGAGCGGCCGAAGGGCGAGCGCTTCGGCGCCCATTCGGGGCTTGGCCTGTCGATCTCGCGCCAGATCGTCAATGCCCATCGCGGTACGATCAGCGCCGGCAACCGCCGCGACGCCGAGGGCAAGGTGATCGGCGCGCGCTTCGTGGTGCGCCTGCCGAAGGCCGCCTAGGGCACGTTCCGTTCGGCTTCGATCAGCCGAACGGAAGTCGTGCCCGAGAAACTGATGGTTTGCGAGCAGCTTAGTCCGATCTGGTGGAACCGCGCTGCGGTTCTACAAGATCGGACGCTGCTCTAGGCCACCGTGCCCGGATCGCAGTTGGCGCCGCAGACCAGCACGGCGACGCGCTCCTCGGCCGCGGGGCGGTAGGCGCCGGCGAGCAGCGCCGCCAGCGCCGCCGCGCCGCCCGGCTCGGCCACGATGCGGCAGGCGCGCCAGAGCGCGCGCTGGGCCGCGCGGATCGCCTCGTCCGGCACCAGCAGCGCGGCGGCGACATAGTGGCGCAGGATCGGGAAGGCGGTCTCGCCGATGCGTCTCGCGCCGAGCGAATCGGCGGCGATCCCGCCCACCGGCGCATCGACCGGGTGGCCCGCCATCAGCGCATTGTGCAGGCAGGGGCAGGCCTCGGGCTCGACCGCGACGATGCGCCGCCGCCCCGCCGTCCAGGCGGCGATGCCGCCGATCAGCCCGCCCCCGCCCACGGCCACCAGCAGCGTCTCCGCCTCGGGCACCTCGCGCTCCAGCTCGCGCGCGACGGTGCCCTGGCCGGCGATCACCTCGGTCTGGTCATAGGCATGGACGACCAGGGCGCCGGTTTCCCGGGCGCGAAGCTCCATCGCGGCGAAGGCATCGGCGTAGGCGGCGCCGCCCACATGCAGTGTCGCCCCGCTTTCGCGCAGGCGCGCGATCTTGGCCGGGTTCGAGATCTCGGGCACGAAGATCTCGGCGCGCAGCCCCAGTTGCCGCGCCGCATGCGCGACCGCGAGGCCGTGATTGCCGCCCGAGGCGGCGATCACGCCGGCCGCCGGCCGCTCGGGCGCGGCGAGGATGCGGTTGAAGGCGCCGCGCGCCTTGAAGGTGCCGGTGACCTGGAGCATTTCGAGCTTGAGCGTGACCGGCACGCCGAGCCCGAGCGCGTCCTTTTCCAGATGCAGTACCGGGGTGTGGCGCACATAGGGCGCGATGCGCACCGCCGCCGCCTCGATCTCGCTGTGGCCGACCGGGATCATGACCGGCCCATGCTAGCCGCAAGGCAGGGCCGACCGCCATCGCTTTGCGCCCGGGGCAGGCCGCCCGGGCGCGGCTCAGGCGTAGCGCGTTGCGCGCGCCCGGGGTTGACGGATCGGTGCGCCAGTGCAACGATCGCTCCGGGGAAACAACATACCAGGCACGGCGCGCCCGGCCGGCGAAAGGGGACTGCCATGCCAAACCGGCGCGCGATGCTGCGCGCGATGCTGGAGGCCAAGACCTCGGGCCTGCCGGAGGCGGGGGTCGAACTGCCGCCGGGCTGCGTGCTGGAGGAGCGGATCGAGCAGCGCGACGTCCTGGTGGCCGACCAGCCCATGCGCCGGGAGAGGCGCCATTGCGCCCGGCTGCAGGGCTGCGCCGACCCCGCCGACGATACCGACTGGGTCTGCGGCCCATGGGTGTCGGCCTAGGTCGGGGGAGCAAGGGCGCCTGCTTTGCGGTTGATTCGCCCGCCCGCCCCGATAAAGTCGGGGCGGGATCGGGACCGGGCCGGTACGCGGCGGCGGGCCTGCAAGGGTGCCCGGGTAACGGGCGCCGAACAATCGGTGTCCGGCGGGGTGGGATGCGCGGATGGGCCGCGCGCCGTGCGCCGCGCAGGCGTCGGGGACGAGCGTCCGGTGGAAATCCACGCAAGCTGTGTCGCCCAGGGCGAGGATGCCGTGCTGCTGCGCGGGGCGTCGGGCGCGGGCAAGTCCGATCTCGCGCTGCGCCTGTTGGCCGAGGGCTTCGTCCTGGTCGCCGATGACCGTGTGCGGCTTGCCGCCGGCGGCGGCGCGCTGCTTGCCAGCGCGCCCGGGGCGCTGGCCGGACTGATCGAGGTGCGCGGCCTCGGCATCGTCCGCCTCGCCCACCGGGCCGAGGCGCGGGTGGCCCTGGTGGCCGATCTGGTGTCGCCTGGTCTGGTCGAGCGCCTGCCCGAGCCCGCGCTCTGCCGCGATTATCCGGGCACGCCCGTGGCGCTGGTCCGCCTGCACGCCTTCGAGGCCTCGGCGCCGCGCAAGCTGGCTCTCGCCCTTGCGGCCGCAACCGGCCGGCTGGCGGTGGTCGCCGGCGCCTTCGGGCCCAACGGCGGCTAGGGCCGCGCCGCGCCATGCTCCATCCGCCGCATGTCCCCCGCGCGCCCGAGGGGCCGCAGGCCGGCACGCCGGCCGAGGTTGCGCCGCAGCGCGCCGTGGTCGTCGTCACCGGCCTGTCGGGGGCGGGCAAGTCCTCGGTCCTGCACGCGCTCGAGGATCTCGGCTACGAGACGGTGGACAATCCGCCGCTCCGGCTGATCGACAATCTGCTGCCCGGCCCCGATGGCCGCCCGATCGCGGTCGGGGTGGACGCGCGCCGGGCCGAGTTCAGCGCCGAGGCGCTGCTGGCGGCACTCGCGCGCCTGCGCGCCGAGCCGGGCGTGACGCTGCGCCTCGTCTTCTGCCAGGCCGATGACGAGATGCTCCAGCGCCGCTACACCGAGACGCGGCGGCGCCATCCGCTCGCGCCTGAGGGGCGCGTTGCCGACGGCATCCGCCGCGAGCGCGACCTGCTCGCCCCGCTGCTGGAGGCGGCGGACCTGGTGCTGGACACGACCGACCTTGCCCTGCCGCGGCTGCGCGCGCGGATCGCGGCCGAGTTCTCGGCCGCGCCGGCGGGGAGCCTCGCGGTCTCGGTTGTTTCCTTTTCGTTCCGTAACGGGCTACCGCGAGAGGCGGACATGGTGTTCGATGTCCGCTTCCTGGCCAACCCGCATTATGTGGCTGATTTGAAACCGAAAACTGGCCTGGATTCGGCCGTCGCGGCCTATGTGGAGCAGGATCCTGACCTGCCTGCAATCTATGCGCGCATGACCGATCTGCTCGCTTCGCTCTTGCCTCGCTTTGTCCAAGAGGGCAAGAAATACCTGACGCTCGCTGTCGGGTGCACCGGCGGGCGGCACCGCTCGGTCCATGTGGCCGAGAAGCTGGCCCGCTGGCTGCGAGGGGAGGGGTGGCGGGTGGATGTATCGCACCGCGAGCTGGACCGGGAAGGATCGCGCAGCGCCGTGGCATCGGCGCCGGCGGGTCAGCCCAGCAGCGAAACGGGGGGCGTTTGACCGCTCATCCATGATCGGGATCATTCTGGTAACCCACGGGCGCCTTGCCGAAGAGCTGCGCTTGGCGATGGAACACGTCGTCGGGACGCAAAAGGCCGTCGAAGCCGTCTGCATCGGCCCCGAGGACGACATGGAGCAACGCCGCAAGGACATCCGCGCGGCGATCGACCGCGTCGATTCCGGCGACGGGGTGGTGCTGCTTACCGACATGTTCGGCGGCACGCCCTCGAACCTCGCCATCTCGATGATGGAGCGCCCGAAGGTGGAAGTGATCGCCGGGGTGAACCTGCCGATGCTGGTCAAGCTGGCCAAGGTCCGTTCCTCCGAGGGGTTGGCCCAGGCCGTCGCCTGCGCCCAGGAGGCCGGGCGCAAATACATCGCCGCCGCCTCCGCCATCCTGGCCGAAACCGGAAAGTAGTGCCGCACCCATGAGCATGACCGCGACCGGCGCAATGATCGAGGCCATCGGCACGGGCGAGCCGGCAGACCTGCCGGGGACCGAGGCCGCCGAAACCGCCGCCTGTCCGGAGCAGGGCATCGTGCTCAAGCGCCAGGTCTGCATCTGCAACGCGCGCGGACTGCATGCCCGCGCCGCCGCCAAGTTCGTCAAGGAAGCCGAGCGCTTCGCCGCCTGCATCAGCCTGCGCAAGAATGGCAGCACAGTTTCGGGCCGCTCGATCATGGGGCTGATGATGCTGGGCGCGGGCCAGGGCTGCGCGGTCGAGCTGATCGTCGAGGGCTGGGACGCCAAGGAAGCGCTCGATGCGCTGGCCGCGCTGATCGAGCGCGGCTTCGATGAAGACTGATCCCGCGCCCCGCCGCAAGCGCGCCCCGGCCCCCACCGCCGGCGAAAGCCCCGCGCCCGCCCCGGCACCCGAGAAGGTCCTGACCGGCCTGGCCGTCTCGCCCGGTATCGCCATCGGCCCGGCCGCCACCGCCGTGCAGGCGAAGGTCGAGACCCCGAGAAGCGAGATCGCCCCCCAGGCGACCGAGGCGGAGGTGGAACGCTTCGAGGCCGCGATCGCGCTCTCGCGCAAGCAGATCGCCAAGCTCAAGGCCCGCCTGCCGACCCTGCCCGAGGAGGCCGGGCGCGAGCTTGAGCCGCTGCTTGACGCCTACTTGCAGATGCTCGGCAATTCGCGCCTCGTGCGCGCGACCAAGAAGCGCATCCTGGAAACCCGGAGCAATGCCGAGGCCGCGGTGGAGGCCGAGGTCGATGCCTTCGCCACCGCGATCACCGCCGCCGGGGCCGGGGGCGATGCCGCCGGCCTCAAGCGCCGCATCGACGAGGTGCGCGAGATCGGCGCCCGCCTGATCCGCAACCTCACGCGCACGCCCTGGCGCAATTATGCCGCGCTGCCGCAGGGCGCGCTGCTGGTGGCCGAGACCATCACGCCCGCGGACGCGGCGCTGCTCGATCCGGCGCGGCTGGCCGGCGCTGCCGCCCAGCATGGCGGCACCGAGGGCCATGCCGCGATCATGCTGCGATCCCTCGGCCTGCCGGCCGTGCTCGGCGTGCCCGGGCTGATGGCGGCGGTGGCGCAGGGTGGCACGGTGATCGTCGATGGCAGCAACGGCACGGTGACGGTGAACCCCGCGCCGGCCACGCTCGCCGCCGCGCGCAAATCGGTGGCGGCCTATGCGCGCGAGCGCCAGAAGCTGGCCCGCCTGCGTCGCCTGCCCGCCATCACCAAGGATGACGAGCCGGTCGAGCTGCAGGCGAACATGGAGCTGCCGCTCGAACTGCCGCTGATCGCCCAGGCCGGCGCGCACGGGATCGGGCTGTTCCGCTCCGAGTTCCTGTTCATGAACCGCGACACCATCCCCGACGAGGACGAGCAGGCCGAGGCCTATGCGAGCGTGGTCGAGGCGATGGCCGGCGATCCGGTGACGATCCGCGTGCTGGATTGGGGCGGGGAGAAGCAGATCGACAGCCTGGCGGCCGAGGGACTGGTGCCGGAATCGAAGGGCGCCAACCCGGCGCTTGGCGTGCGTGGCCTGCGCCTGCTGCTCAAGCGCGAGGAGCTGCTGGAATCCGAGTTCGCCGCCATGCTGCGCGCCGGCACCAAGGGGCCGGTGCGGATCCTCCTGCCGATGGTCACCGCGCCGGCCGAGATCCGCGCCGCGCGCGAGATCCTGGAACGCGTCGTGCGCCGCCTGAAGCGGCGCGGGCTGACCCTGCCCGACCCGCTGCCCCCGCTCGGCGTGATGATCGAGACGCCGGGGGCCGCGCTGTCGGCCGACTCGCTGGCGCTCGAAGCGGATTTCTTCGCCATCGGCACCAACGATCTGGCCATGTATGCGCTGGCGGTGGACCGCGCCGAGAGCGAGGTCGCCCACCTCTACGATCCGCTGCACCCGGCGGTGCTGCGGCTGGTGCAGTTCGCCACCGAGGCGGCGCTGCGCCTGCGCATGCCGGTTTCGGTCTGCGGCGAGATGGCGGGCGATCCGCGCATGACGCCGCTCCTGCTCGGGCTCGGCCTGCGCTCGCTGTCGATGGGGGCGGCGTCGCTGCCGCGCGTCAAGCAGATGGTGCGCAGCCTGACCATCGACGCCGCCGCCAGGCTGGCGCGCCAGGTGATGGAAACCTCCGATCCCGCGCGCATCGCCGAGCTGGTCGGCGGCTTCAAGCCCGAGGGCTGAGACCCGGCCGGCCACCGCCACGTGCCCCCCTGCCTGCCCATGCCTTGCCTCCCCGCGCCTTGCCTGCCCGTGTCTTGCCTGCCCGTGTCTTGCCTGCCGTCCGGCGGGGTGGTGCCGCCGCGCTGATTCGTTGTTGGCCGCGCGGCGATGGGCTAGGAAGGGCGGCGAGGGCCCGGCAACCGGGCGCGCGCCATGCCCGCGGCAGGGTTGCGATGCCGGGGCGGGGCGGGGCGGGGCAAGCGGTGGGGTGGCGGGTGCAGGGTCTGCTGGCATTCAGTCGCGCGGTCGATGCGCTCAACGCCCAGATGGGGCGGGTCGCCGACTGGGCGGTGCTGCTCGCCTGCATCGTCAGCGCCGGCAATGCCGCCAGCCGCTACGCCTTCAGCATCAGCTCGAACGCCTGGCTCGAACTGCAATGGTACCTGTTCTCGGTCATGTTCCTGCTCGGTGCGGCCCACACGCTCCGGCGCAACGAGCATGTCCGTGTCGATCTGGTCTATTCCAGCGTCGGGCCGCGCACGCGGCTATGGATCGACACCTTCGGCCTGGTGCTGTTCCTGCTGCCGGCGATGATCCTGCTTGCCTGGATGACCTGGCCCTTCTTCCTCGATGCCTGGGGGCGCGGGGAAACCTCGCCCAATGCCGGGGGTCTCTTGCGCTGGCCGGTCAAGCTGCTGATGCCGATCGGCTTCGCACTGGTGGCGCTGCAAGGCGTATCCGAGCTGATCAAGCGCGTCGCCGCCCTGCGCGGGGTGACCGCCCTCGACCTGTCCTACGAGCGGCCGCAACAATAGGACCGGGCGCAGCACCATGACCGACAGGGGCCAGAGCGCGATGCGCGCCGGAGACCGCCGCCGATGCTGAGCATGGAGGCCATGCCGCCCTTGATGTTCGGCGGGCTTGTCCTGTTCCTGCTGATCGGCTTCCCGGTCGCCTTCTCGCTCTCGGCGGTGGGGCTATTCTTCGGCCTGGTCTCGATCGAGCTCGGCTTCTTCACCGCGCAGTATCTGCACAATCTGCCGCTGCGCGTCTTCGGCATCATGTCGAACGAGCTGTTGCTGGCGATCCCGTTCTTCACGCTGATGGGCGCGATATTGGAGCGCTGCGGCCTGGCCGAGGATCTGCTCGAAGGCACCGGCCAGCTGTTCGGCGCGCTGCCGGGCGGGCTTGCCTATGCGGTGGTGATCGTTGGCGCGATCCTGGGCGCGATCACCGGCACGGTCGCGGCCTCGGTCATCGCCATGGGCATGATCTCGCTGCCGGTGATGATGCGCTACGGCTACGACCACCGGCTGATCGCGGGCGTGATCGCCGCCTCGGGCACGATCACGCAGGTGATCCCGCCCTCGCTCGTGCTGATCGTGCTGGCCGACCAGCTCGGCCGGTCGGTGGGCGACATGTATCTTGGCGCGATCGGCCCGTCGATCCTGCAGACGCTCCTGTTCCTTGCCGACATCCTCGGTCTGTCGCTGGTGCGCCCCGACAAGATGCCGCCCCTGCCGCCCGAGGCGCGCACGCTGCACGGCTGGCCGCTGATCAGGCGCGTCCTGTGGGGGATGGTGCCGTCGATCGCGCTGATCTTCCTCGTGCTTGGCACGATCTTCATGGGGCTGGCCACGCCCACCGAGGCGGGCGCGATGGGCGCGGTGGGCGCGATCGGGCTGGCCGCGATGCATGGGCGCCTGTCCTGGGTGCTGGTGCGCCAGGGCATGGGCACGACCATGCGCATCACCGCGATGGTGATCTTCATCCTGATCGGCTCGACCGTGTTCAGCCTGGTCTTCCAGGGCGTGGACGGCTCGCTCTGGATCGAGCATCTGCTCAGCGGCCTGCCGGGCGGACAGACCGGCTTCCTGGTGTTCGTCAACATCTTCATCTTCTTCCTGGCGTTCTTCCTGGATTTCTTCGAGATCGCCTTCATCGTCGTGCCGCTGCTCGCGCCGGTGGCGCAGAAGCTCGGCATCGACCTGGTCTGGTTCGGGGTGCTGCTCTGCGTGAACATGCAGACCTCGTTCATGCACCCGCCCTTCGGCTTCGCCCTGTTCTATCTGCGCGGCATCGCGCCGCCCGAGATGAAGTCGCGCGACATCTACTGGGGTGCCGTGCCCTGGCTCTGCCTGCAGCTCGTGCTGGTGGCGATCGTGATCCTCTGGCCGGAGGCGGTGCTCTACTGGATCGACACCGGGCCCAAGGTCGATCCCGCCACCGTGCGCATCGACATCCCGCTGCCGGATCTCAGCGCGCCACCGATCGAGGTGCCGCCGCCCGTGTTCCGATAAGGCGTCTTCCGGTAGGGCGCGGCGCGGCATCGCCCGCCTGCGCCCGCAAAGCGAAACCGCCGGCCCCTTGCGGGACCGGCGGCTTGCCAGGTGTCGCGCCGAGTGCGCGGGCGGCCGGTGCGGCTCAGCGCACCGTCTGCTCGGCGGTGAAGGCGAAATTCTCGTAGGTGTTGTCGGCGATGCGCGACCACAGGAAGGCGGCGTCGCGGAAGGTCTTCCACGGCCCGTAGATGGTCCGCCAGTTCTCGTTGGTGCGGGCCAGCTCGTCGTAGAAGGCGTGCGCGGCCTTCCAGCCCTCGGCCATGATCTCGCGCGGGAAGGGGCGAAGCTGCGCCCCGGCCGCCACCATGCGGCGGATCGCGGCCGGGTTGTTGGCGTCGTACTTGGCCAGCATGTCGCGATCGGATTCGGCGCAGGCCGATTCCAGGATGGCGCGGTAGCTGGCCGGCAGCTCGGCGAATTTCGCCTTGTTGATGAAGAAGGTCAGCGCCGCCCCGCCCTCCCAGAAGGCCGGGTAGTAGTAGAAGGGCGCGACGCGCGTGAGGCCGAGCTTCTCGTCGTCATAGGGGCCGACCCACTCGGCGGCGTCGATCGTGCCACGCTCGAGTGCGGGGTAGATGTCGGAAGCCGGCAGCTGCTGCGTCACCACGCCGATGCGCGCCAGCACCTGCCCGGCAAGCCCGCCGATGCGGAACTTGAGGCCGCGCATATCGGCCATGCCGCGCAGCTCGCGGCGGAAGAAGCCGCCCATCTGCGTGCCGGTGTTGCCGCAGTTGAAGCCGACCAGGTTGAACTTGTCGTAGAACGCGTCGATCAGCGCCTGGCCCCCGCCATGCGCCTTCCAGGCATTGTGCTGGCGCGCGGTGAGCCCGAACGGGATCGCCGTATCGAAGGCCAGCGTCGGGTCCTTGCCGACATAGTAGTAGGAGGCGGTGTGCGCGCATTCCACCGTGCCGGCCTGCGCGGCATCGAAGGCGGCCAGCGGCGGGGCCACCTCGCCGCCCGGGAAGACGCGGATCTGGAACTTGCCGTCGGTCGCGGCGGCAACCCGGCGCGAGACCAGCTCGGCCGCGCCGAACACGGTATCGAGGCTGCGCGGCCAGCTCGTGGTGCAGCGCCAGCGTATCTCCGGCATGGTCTGCGCGATCGCGGGCGCGGCCAGCGCGGCGGTGGCGGCAAGCCCGGCGCCACCGGCCTTGAGAATGGAGCGACGATCCATCGACTGTGTTCCCTCACATGTTGTCCCGGCGCGGCCCGCCCGCCCGACGCGGCGCGGACCCGCCAGTTTGGGGCGGATGCTACGACGAAGCAGGTTGCCGCACCAGCCGGGCACGCATCCCGCGTGGGGCGCGGGGGTCAGCGCAAGGCCAGCACCACGAGCATCAGCGCGCCAATCCCGATGCGATACCAGGCGAAGGGCGCGAAGCCGTGGCGGCTGATGAAGCCGATCACCGCGCGCACCACGACCAGCGCCACCAGGAAGGCACAGGCGAAGCCGATCGCGATCAGCCCGCTTCCCTGCCAGGAGAGCAGGCTCCAGTTCTTGTAGAGGCTGACCGTGGTCGCCCCGAGCATGGTCGGGATCGCCAGGAAGAAGCTGAACTCGGCCGCCGTGCGCCGGTCGAGGCGAAGCAGCAGCGAGCCGATGATCGTCGCCCCCGAGCGCGATACGCCCGGCACCATCGCCAGCGCCTGGGCGCAGCCGATCAGGAGCGCGCGGCGGATGCCGATCTTCTCGACCGCGTCCACCTCCGCCTCGGGCAGGGCGCGCTCGATCGCCAGGATGGCGATGCCGCCCAGGATCAGCGCCACCGACACGACCCAGGGGTTGAACAAGGCGCGCGTGATGAGGTCGTGCAGCGTCACGCCCAGCACGGCGGCCGGCAGGAAGGCGGCGATGATCGCGCCGGCGAAGCGCCGCGCGCCGGGGTCGGTGGGCAGGCGGACGAGGACGCCCCAGAGCCGGGCGAAATAGAGCAGCAGAACGGCGAGGATCGCGCCGAGCTGGATCACGATCTCGAAGCTCTTCCCGGGCGGGCCGGCGAAGCCCAGGAGATCGACCAGCAGGATCAGATGCCCGGTAGAGCTGACGGGGATGAACTCGGTCAGCCCCTCGACGATGCCGAGCAGGGCGGCCTGGAACGCGGCGGTGGGGTCCATCGGCTGGGATGCTGCAAGCGCGGGGTGGCGGGCGGGGTGGCGGGACGGGCGCGGAGCCTAGCCCGCGCCCGCGCGCCGCACCAAGGGCGAATGACTGCGCGCCCGGGCAACGCGCCCGGGCAACGCACCCGGGCAAGGCAAGGGGCAGAATGTTGCGGCAACGCTTCCGGGCAACGCGTCCGGGCCACGCAAACGAGCACGGCGGAAGGGGCCGGGCCGGCCGCCTCGGTCGCTTCTGCCACCCGCCCTCGGCGCGCGCCGAGCGGCACGCGCCGTCCGGCCGCCTCGGCGCCGTCCTGCGGGACCTGCTAGAGCAGCGTCCGATCTGGTGGAACCGCAGGGCGGTTCCACCAGATCGGACCAGGCTGCTCGCAAACCATAGGTTTCTCGGGCACGACTTCCGTTCGGCTGATCGAAGCCTAACGGAACGTGCCCTAGCGCTGCTGCACCGTGCGCCAGGGGCTTTCGCGCCAGATCTCGCGCAGGATGCGGTCCTCGCGCTCGACATAGGCGCGATACGCGGCGGGGTCGCGGAAATTCACCAGGAGCGATTCGCGCTCGGCGACTGCGCGATATTCGGGGTCCTGCGCCACCTTGCGCAGCGCCTCGGTCCAGCGCGCCACGATCTCGGGCGGGGTCGCCTTGGGGAAGCCGAAGCCGCGCGTGATCGGCACCACCACGTCCAGCCCCTGCTCGCGGAAGGTGGGCAGGTCGGCGGCGAAGGAAAGCCGGTTCTCCGACATCAGGCCGAGCACGCGCACCTCGCGCTGGCGATGACCCTCGACCGCGCCCGAGCCGGACACGGCCGCAAGCGGCACATGGTTGCCCATCACGGCCAGCTTGGCGTCGTTCGCCCCGCGCGTCGGCACCAGCCGCAGCTTGATGCCGGCCGCCTTCTCGAGCTGGAGCGTGGCCAGGTGCATGCCGCCACCCACCCCGGCCGAGGCGTAGGGGATGCCGCCCGGGTCGGCCTTGGCCGCGGCGATCAGGTCCTGCACACTGCGCCAGGGGCTGTCGGGGCGGACGATCATCGCGCCCACTTCCTCCACCACCGTGCCGGCATAGGCGAAGCTGTTGACGTCGTAACGCGTGCGCCGCTCGACCGGGAAGGAAACGAAGGCCGGCGTGGACAGGACCGCGACCGTGTAGCCGTCGGAGCGCGCATTCGCCACCTCGGTCCAGGCGATCTCGCCACCGGCGCCGGCGCGGTTGACCACGGTCAGGCTCGCGCCGCCGCCGAGATGCTTCTCGATGAACGGGGCGATGGTGCGGGTGGAGACATCGGTGGGGCCCCCGGCAGTGAAGCCCAGCACCACCTGGATCGGGCGGGCGGGATAGGCCTGGGCGATGGCCGGACGGGCCAGCAGGGCGGCGGTCGCGGCGGTCGCGGCGGTTGGGGCGAGCACGGCGAAGCTGCGGCGCGACAGGCCGCGGCGGGCATGGCGAGGCATGGCGGACTTTCCTCCCGGAAGGATGGACGCCGCGTTTGTGGCGCAAGGCCGTTCGGCGTGCAAGCCTTCGCCCCGTGGGGCTGTTCGCCCCGCCGCGCCCTGGCGGGGCCGGCGGCCGGGGGGCCGGCGCGGCTTGGCGCGCCGCGCGCCGCTCTGCTATAGGGCGGCAGCCTTTCCGCAACGCGCGCCGCGCCCCATTCGCAGCCGATCATGCTCATCCTTGGCGTCCATCCCGGCTTCCACGACGGCTGCGCCGCCCTCTATGACGACTACCGGCTGGTCGCGGCAGTGGCGCTGGAGCGCATGACGCGCGTCAAGATCGATGGCGGGCGCATCCCGGCCGAGGCGATCGCCGAGGTGCTGGCGATCGGCGGGGTCAAGGCCGGCGATGTCGATGCGCTGGTGCTCGGCCGCGGCGCCTTCCCGATGCGCTACTACCGCCACCTTCCGCTCGGCCGCCGCCTCGCCCGCGCCGCGGATCGCGTGCTCGGGCGCGAGCGGGTCAAGAGCATGGAGCGCGAATGCGTGCGCTACGGCCGTGCCGACAGCGAGGCGATGCTGGATGCGCCCGCGCTCCTGGCCGATCTCGGCCTCAGGCCCGGCATTCCGGTGCGCTTCTTCAACCACCATCTCGCCCACGCCCTGCCCTGCCTGTTCCACACCGACTGGAACGAGGCTCTGCTCTATACCGCCGATGGCGGGGGCGACAATGTGCAGTACTCGATCCGCACCTTCCGCGACGGCGCGCTTGCCACCGGCTTCGGCGGCGACGAGGAACTGGCGCGGCCCTCGCGCATCGACAGCATCGGGCTTGCCTATGGCTACGCCACCGAGGCGCTCGGCTTCCGCATCAACCGCCACGAAGGCAAGCTGACCGGGCTGGCCGCCTATGGCGCGCCCGAGATCGCCCCGGCGCTCGCCGCGCATTTCGCCGTCGCCGAGGACGGCATGATCGGCACCGACTTCGCCGATTATCGCGCCATGCGCGACTTCGTCTTCGCCTGGGCCGAGGGCCGGAAGCGCGAGGTGGTGGCTGCCTCGGTGCAGCGGGTGCTGGAGGATGTCGTGCTTGCTGCCATGCGCCGGCTGCTGGCGCGGGCCGGGGTGCGCCGGCTCGGCCTGTCGGGCGGGGTGTTCGCCAATGTGCGGCTGAACCAGCGCCTGGCCGAGGAACTGCCGGTCGAGGAGGTGTTCGTCTATCCGGCCATGTCCGACCAGGGCCTGGCGGCGGGCGGGGTGCTGCAATTCCTGCTTGAACGCGACGGGCTCGGACGCTGGCTCGGCCAGCGCGCGCGGCTGGAAACGCTCTATCTCGGGCGCGACTATACCGGCGCGGTCGACCGCGATTTCGCCGCGCGCGGCTTCGCCCGCCTGCCGGGCGAGCCGGTGGCCACGGCGGCGCGCCTGATCCACGAGGGCGCGATCGTGGCGATCTACACCGCCGGCATGGAATACGGCCCGCGCGCTCTCGGTGCCCGCTCGATCCTGGCGCGCCCGACCGAGGCGGCGATCAACGACACGCTCAACAAGCGGCTCGACCGCAGCGAGTTCATGCCCTTCGCGCCGGTGCTGCGCGAGGAGGATGCCGAGATCGTGTTCAACCTGCCGGCGGCCAGCCGCTATGCCGCGCGCTTCATGACCATCACCTGCGGCGTGCGGCCCGAATGGGCAAGGCGCATCCCGGCGGTGGTGCATGTCGATGGCACGGCACGCCCGCAGCTCGTGGCGCGGCGGCACAACCCGCTCTACTACGACATCATCGGCGGCTATGCGGCGCTCTCCGGCATCCCGGTGCTGATCAACACCAGCTTCAACGTGCACGAGGAGCCGATCATCAACAGCCCGGCCGAATGCGCGCGCGCGCTGATCGACAGGCGCGTCGATTACGTCGTCACCACCGAAGCGGTGTGGGCGCCGGGCTGAGCGGGGCGATGGTGCGGGGGCGCCCGGCTTCAGGCGCCCGGCTTCAGGCGCCCGGCTTCAGGCGCCCCGCTTCACGCACCCGGCACGCCCTTGGTGGTCGAATACTCGAAATGCAGCGCCTGGCCCGGGAAGACCAGCGGGTGGATCGCGTGCGCGGCCATCGCCGCCTCCGAGAAGCCTTGCAGGATCAGCTTGAGCTTGCCCGGATAGTGCGCGATGTCGCCCACCGCGAAGATGCCGGGCTGGCTGGTTTCGCAGGTGGCGGGGTTCACCGCGATCAGGTTGCGATCGAGATTGAGGCCCCAATCGGCGATCGGACCAAGCGTCATCGCCAGCCCGAAGAAGGGCAGCAGCGCATCGGCCTCGATCCGCTTCGTCTCGCCCTTGAGCGTGGCGACGATCACCGCCGAAATCCGGCCGCTCTGCGCATCGCCCTCGAGCCCGTGCAGCTGGTAGGGCACCACCATCTCGATCTCGCCCGCGGCGGCGAGCTTCTCCAGCCGGTCGGCGCTTTCCGGCGCGGCGCGGAACTTGGCCCGGCGATGGACCACGAACACGCGCGCCGCCACCTCGCGCAGCGAGAGCGCCCAGTCGACCGCCGAATCGCCGCCGCCGGCGATCACCACCCGCTTGCCGCGGAAATCCTCGCGCCGCTTGACGAGATAGAACACCGAGCGGTCCTCGTAGTGCGACAGGCCCTCGATCGGCGGGCGGTTGGGGCCGAAGGCGCCGCAGCCGGCGGCGATCACCACCGCCTTGGCCAGCACCTGCCGCCCGGCAGAGGTGGAGAGCCGGAAGCCGCCTTCGGCCAGCCGCTCCAGCCCCTCGACGCGCTGGCCGAGCAGGAACTGCGGGTGGAAGGGCGCGGCCTGCGCCTCCAGCTTGTCGATCAGTTCCTGGGCCAGGATGCTCGGATGGCCGGGGATGTCGTAGATCGGCTTCTCGGGGTAGAGCGCGATGCACTGCCCGCCGGTAGCCTCCAGCGTGTCGATCACCACCGTGCGCATCTTCAGCATGCCCGCCTCGAACACCGTGAACAGGCCGACCGGCCCGGCGCCGATGATGGCGATGTCGGTGGCGATCGGCTCGGCGGACATGGCGGGCTCCGGGGTGCTGGCGAAAGGGGGCTTGGCGAAGGGGCGGTTGCGTGCGGCCCTTCCTTGCGCGCCCGCGCGCCGGAATCAAGGGCGAAGACGCACCCTCCATTCACGGGCGCGCGGGCCGGCCCCCTTCTGTCCGGCACCGGCACCGGCAGCGCGGCGCCGCGCCCGGCCACGCCGCGCCGGAGGCACCCGGCACCGCGCCCGGCCAAGGGCGGTTGCGGCGCGCCCGGCGCCTGGCCCATCATGCGCCGCGATCCCGCCAGCCCCGCACCGCCCGCCCGAGTCGCCCCCTTGCCCCGGTCCTCGTTTCCTCCTGCCGCCCGCATGAGCGCGCCACCATCCGCCAACCCGACCCCGCCGCCGCACACCCTCTCGCTCGTGCTCCTGGACGAGGCGGCGACGGTGGCGCTCGGCGCGCGGCTGGCGGCACTCTGGCGCAGGGGCGATGTCGTGCTGCTGGAAGGCCCGCTCGGCGCCGGCAAGTCGGCGCTGGCGCGCGCGGCGCTGCGTGCGGCAACCGGCGATGCGGCGCTGGAAGTGCCGAGCCCGACCTACACGCTGGTCCAGGCCTACATGCTGCCGGGCGGGCTGGTGGTGTGGCACTTCGACCTCTACCGCTTGGGCGATCCGTCCGAGGTGCGCGAACTCGGCTGGGCCGAGGCGCGCGAGGGCATCGCCCTGGTCGAATGGCCCGAGCGGCTGGGGCCGCTCGCTCCGCCCGAGGCGCTGCGCATCACGCTGGAGCATGTGCCCGGCGCGCCCGAGGCGCGGCGCGTGCGCATCACCGCGCCGGGGGCCTGGGCCGGGCGGCTCGGGGCGCTGAAACCATGAGTGCCGCCGCGCAGTCCACCGCGCGCGAGGGCGCGATCGCTGCCTTCCTGGCCCGGCACGGCTTCGGCCGGGCGCGGCGCGGGGCGCTGAAACCATGAGCGCCGCCGCGCAGTCCACCGCGCGCGCGGGCGCGATCGCCGCCTTCCTGGCCCGGCACGGCTTCGGCCAGGCGCGGCGCGGGGCGCTAGCCGGCGATGCCTCCTTCCGCCGCTACGAGCGTCTGGGCGGCGGCCCGCGTCCGGCGGTGCTGATGGACGCGCCCCCGCCGCGCGAGGATGTGCGCCCCTTCCTGCGCATCGCCCGCCACCTCTCGGCGCTCGGCTTCTCGGCCCCCGCGATCCTGGCCGCCGACGAGGCCGAGGGCCTGTTGCTGCTCGAAGACCTGGGCGATGCCACCTTCACCCGCGAGATCGCCGCCGGCGGCGCGGCGGTGCAGGAGATGCTCTACGCGCTCGCCCCCGACCTGCTCGCCGCGCTGCATCGCCTGCCGCCCGCGCGCGCCTTGCCGCCCGGCCTGACGCTGCCGCGCTGGCGGTCGGGCGAGATGGCGGCGGCGGCGGCGGCGACGATGATGGACTGGTGGTGGCAGGCGATGACGGGCACCGCGCCCGATGCCGCCCTGCGCGCAGGCTTCGCGGCAGCGATGACGGCGACGCTCGCCCCCTTCGATGCCGACCCGCCGGCGCTGGTGCTGCGCGATTTCCACCAGGACAATCTGATGTGGCTGCCGGAGCGCGAGGGGATTGCGCGCTTGGGCCTGCTTGATTTCCAGGACGCGGCCACGGGCCATGCCGCCTACGACCTGATGTCGCTCCTCGAGGATGCGCGCCGCGACGTGCCCGACGCCTTGCGCGCGGCGCTGCTCGACCGCTACCTCGCGGCGATGCCCTGGGACGGGGCCGCCCGCGCCCGCTTCCGCGCGGCCTTCGCCGCGATGGGCGCGCAGCGGCATGTCCGCGTCATTGGGCTGTGGGCGCGGCTCGACCGGCGCGACGGCAAGCCGCACTACCTGCACCATTCGGCGCGCTGCTGGCGGATGCTGATGCGCTCGCTCGCCGATCCGGCCTGCGGCCCACTCGCGGCCTGGGTCGAGACCCACATCCCGCCCGAACGCCGCGTCGCACCCGCCCCGCTCGCGCGCCCGGCACCGCCCCAGGCGCCAGGCGCCGCGCCCGCCCGCGATGGAGCCGCTGCATGATCCCGCCGCCGACACATGGCATGGTGATGGCCGCGGGCCTTGGCACGCGCATGCGCCCCTTGTCGGACAATATGCCGAAGCCGATGCTGCCAGTGGCCGGGCGCACCCTGCTCGATCGCGCGCTCGACCAGCTTGCCGCCGCCGGGGTGCGCAACGCGGTGGTCAACACCCATTGGAAGGGCGAGGTGATCGCCGCGCACCTCGCGCGCCGGGCCGGCCCGCCCGCGATCACCCTCTCGCCCGAGGCCGAGCTGCTGGAGACGGGCGGCGGCGTGGCCAGGGCCCTGCCGCATCTCGGCGCCGGGCCGTTCTACGTCATCAATGGCGATGCCTACTGGCTGGACGGGCCGGGCACGGCCCTGCGCCGGCTTGCGCACGCCTTCGACCCCGAGCGGATGGACGCGCTCCTGCTGCTCCATCCCGCCGCCAAGATCGCCAACTATGCCGGGCGGGGCGATTTCCAGATGGACGCGGAAGGCCGCCTGCGCCGCCGCGCCGAGCGCGAGGTGGTGCCCTATGTCTATGCCGGGGTGCAGCTTGCCACGCCCGCCTTGTTCGCCGGCGCGCCGGCGGGCGCATTCTCCACCAACCTGATGTGGAACCGGGCGATGGAGAAGGGGCGCCTGTTCGGCCTGCGCCATGACGGGCTCTGGTATCATCTCTCCACCCCGGCCGACATCGCCGCGGCCGAGGCGGAGTTGATGGGCCATGCCACCAGCGCGACGCGCTGATCCGGGACCGAGCGAGGCGGCCGCGCCGGGCGGCGTGGTGCCGCGCGTCTATACCATCGCGCCCGAGGTCCCGTTCCTCGATGCGCTCGCCGCGGGCGTGCTGGCCCTGCATGGCGAGGCGCCCGAGGCGCTGTCGCGGGTCGAGATCCTGCTGCCGACGCGGCGCGCGGCGCGCGCGCTGGCGGAAGCCTTCCTGCGCGCGACCGGCGGCAAGGCGCTGCTGCTGCCGCGCATCGCGCCGCTCGGCGACATCGACGAGGACGGACCGGCCGCCGCCGCCGCGGCCGACCTGGCGCTGCCGCCCGCCATGCCGCCCTTGCGGCTCCAGGCGCTGCTCGCGCGCCTGGTCCTCGGCATGGGCGGGGCCAATGGCGCGCCCACCGCCGCCGACCAGGCGTTCCGGCTGGCGGGCGAACTCGCGCTCCTGCTCGACGAGGCGGCGAGCGAGGGCGTGGACCTGGCCCGGCGCCTGCCGCGCCTCGTGCCCGACGAATACGCCTATCACTGGCAGGAGACGCTGCGCTTCCTCGCCCTCGTCACCGAGCATGCCCCGCGCCTGCTGGCGGAAGCCGGCATGATCGGCGCGGCGGCGCGGCGCGATGCGCTGTTGCGGGCGCGCGCCGCGGCGTGGGAGGCGGCGCCGCCCGCCCATGCGGTGATCGCGGCGGGCTCGACCGGCACCGTGCCGGCCACCGCCGAACTGCTGCGCGTGATTGCCCGCCTGCCGCGCGGGGCGGTGATCCTGCCCGGCCTCGACCGCGCCATGCCCGAGCCGATCTGGGCGGCGATGGACGATGCGCATCCGCAGGCGGCGCTGCGCCGGCTTCTGGCGCGCCTCGGCATCGCGCGCGCCGCGGTGGCCGACTGGCCGCACGCATCGCGGCCCGCGCGACCGGCGGCCGCGTTGCGCACGCGCCTGATCGCGCTCGCGCTGCGCCCGGCCGGTGCGAACAGGGAGGCCGACCCCGGGGCCGACCCCGGGGCCGAGCCGGGGGCCGAACCGGGTGGCGCGGCCAACGGTCTCGCCGAATGGCTGGAGCCGCACACGGCGGTCGCGGCCGATGCCGGCGGCTGCCGCGGCCTCTGGCGCCTCGATGCCGCGACCCAGCAGGAGGAGGCCGGCGCGATCGCGCTCCTGCTGCGCGAGGCGCTGGAGGAGAAGGGCCGCACCGCCGCCCTGGTCACGCCCGACCGGGCGCTGGCGCGGCGCGTGGTGGCCGAGCTCAGCCGCTTCGGGCTGGCGGTGGACGATTCCGGCGGCGAGCCCCTGGCCGACACCCCGCCCGCCACCTTCCTGCGGCTGGCGGGCGCGATGCTGGCCGAGGACTTCGCCCCGGTGCCGCTGCTGGCCGCGCTCAAGCATCCGCTCGCCTCTGGCGGCGATGCGCCCGCCCGCTTCCGCGCCGGGGTGCGCGCGCTCGAACGCGCGGTGCTGCGCGGTGCCCGCCCGCCGCCCGGCCTTGGCGCGCTGCGGACCGCGCTTGCCGCCCGCACCGGCCTGCCGGAGACGGAGCGCAAGCCGGCGGCCGACATGCTCGCGCGCCTCGATGCCGCGCTTCGCCCCGCCGCGCCGCTGCGAGCGGCAACACCCGTGCTGCCCACGGTGCTGCTCGCCGCGCATCTCGCCTGCGCCGAGGCGCTCGCCGCCACCGACGCCGCACCCGGCGCGGCGCGGCTCTGGGCGGGCGAGGCGGGCGAGGCGCTGGCCGCGCGGCTGAACGAGGCAGCCGAGGCGCTCGCGGCACTCGGCCCGGTCGCGCCGCGCGACTGGCCGGCCCTGTTCGCGGCTCTGCTGGAGGGCGCGGTGCTGCGCCGGCGCGCCAGCGCGCGCGAGCGGAGCGGCCATCCGCGCCTTGCCATCCTGGGCACGCTGGAGGCGCGCCTGCTCGCCGCCGATACGATCCTGCTTGCCGGGCTGAACGAGACAGTCTGGCCGCCAGCGACCGATCCGGGGCCGTGGCTGTCGCGCCCGATGCGCCTCGCCCTCGGCCTGCCCGCACCCGAGCGGCGCATCGGCCAGGCAGCGCATGACTTCGCCCAGATGGCCGCGGTGGGCGAGACGGTGGTGCTGACCCGCAGCGCCTATCGCGACGGCGCGCCGGCGGTGCCCTCGCGCTGGCTGGTGCGGCTCGACGCCTTCCTGAAAGGACAGGGTCGCGCCGACGGGCTGCCGCGCCCTCTTGCGCCGCTCGCCTGGACGCGAGGGCTGAACAGCGCCGCGCGCTACCGGCCCGAGCCGCCGCCCGCGCCCGCGCCCGCGCCCGGCTTGCGCCCGCGCAGCCTTTCGGTGACGCAGATCGAGACCTGGCGGCGCGATCCCTACGCCGTCTATGCGCGCCACATCCTGCGCCTGAAGGCGCTCGACCCGCTCGATGCCGAAGCGGGGCCGGCCGAGTTCGGCATGATGGTGCATGAGGCGATGGCCGGCTACCTGGCCGAGGTGGCGGAGAAGGGCGCGCCCGCCGATCCGCTTCCCGTCCTGCTGCGCCATGGCGAAAGCGCGCTCGCCGCGGTGCCGGCGCTCGGCGCGCTGGCGGCCTTCTGGTGGCCGCGCTTCGCGGTGCTGGCCGCCTGGATGGCCGAGCAGGAGCGCGCCCGCCGCCCGGGCCTCCGCGCCTCGGTGGCCGAGGTGGAAGGTGCCATGACGCTCTCCGGCCTGCCGGGGGGGCCGTTCTGCATCACCGCGCGGGCCGATCGCATCGACACGCTGGCCGACGGCACGATCGCGATCATCGACTACAAGACCGGCGCGCCGCCACGCAAGGACGAGATCGAGCGCGGCTTCGCGCCCCAGCTCACGCTCGAAGCGCTGATCGCCGCGCAAGGCGGCTTCGCGCCGAAGGTGGCGGCGGGCCGGGTGGTCGATCTCGCCTACTGGCAGATGAGCGGCGGTGGCGAGACTCCGGCCAGGATCGTGCAGCCCTTCAAGACGCCCGAGGCGCTGGCCGCCGTGGCCGGGGAGGCGCTGGCCGGCATGCGCGCCTGGATCGCGGCCTTCGACGATCCGGCCGCGCCCTACCGCCCGCGCCCCTATCCCGACATGGCGCCGCGCTATTCCGACTACGCCCATCTTGCGCGCGTGGCGGAATGGTCGGCCGGCGGCGCGGGCGAGGAGGATGGCGGCGAGGGCGGCGGCGATGCTGGCGGTGGCGCGGACGGCGGGGGCGGGGCATGAGCGCCGATGCCGCCGCCATCGGCGCCGAGGCGCAAGCGCAGCAGCGCCGCGCCGCCGATCCGGCCGTCTCGGCCTGGGTGGAAGCCTCGGCCGGCACCGGCAAGACCAAGCTGCTGACAGACCGCGTGCTGGCGCTGCTGCTGGCCGGGGCCGAGCCCGCGCGCATCCTGTGCCTGACCTTCACCAAGGCGGCGGCGGCCGAGATGGCCACCCGGCTTGCCGGCCGGCTCGGCGACTGGCCGACCATGGCCGAGGCGAAGCTGGCCACGGAAATCGCGGCGCTGCTCGGGCGCGCGCCGGATGCGGCCATTCTTGCGCGTGCGCAGAGCCTGTTCGCGCGCGTGCTCGATCTGCCGGGCGGGATGCGCATCATGACCATCCACGCCTTCTGCCAGTCGCTGTTGCGCCGCTTCCCGCTCGAATCGCGCCTCTCGCCGCATTTCGCGCTGGTCGACGAGCTTGCCGCCGCCGCCCTGATGCGCGAGGCGCGCGAGGCGGTGCTGGCACGCCATGCCGGCGGCGCGGGCGCGATCGACGCGGCGACGGCCAATCTCGCGCGGCTGGTCAACGCCGAGGATTTCGCCGCCCTGGTGCGCCTGTTGCAGCAGGAGCGCGGCCGGCTCGAAGCGGCGCTCGTCGCGCATGGCGGCATTGCGGGCGTGGTCGCCGCGCAGCGCGCCGCGCTCGGGCTTGGCGCCGGCGAGACCGAGCAAGGCATCATCGCCGCCGCCTGCGCCGATGCCGCCTGCGACATCGCCGCCTTGCGCCGCGCCGCCGCCACGCTGGCGCGGTCGAGCGGCAAGACCGACCAGGGCAACGCCGCGCGGCTCGGTGACTGGCTCGCCGCCGAGCCCGCCCGCCGCGCCGAGACCTGGGCGGGCCATGCCGGCCTGTTCCTGACCCAGGCGGGCGAGGTCCGCGCCGAGCGCAGCCTTGCCTCGAAGGCGGCGGAGACGAAGGCCCCCGGCACGCTGGCCGCGATGCAGGCGGAAGCGGCGCGCGTGCTGGCGGTGGCCGAGCGCATCAAGGCGGCGCGGCTGGCGGAAGCCTCGGGGGCGATCCTCGTCGTCGGTGCCGCGATCGATGCCGAGTATGCGGCGCGCAAGGCCGCGCGCGGCCTGCTCGACTCTGACGATCTGATCCATGCCGCGCGCGGGCTTCTGGAACAGCGGGGCGTCGCACCCTGGGTCCTCTACAAGCTCGATGGCGGCATCGACCATGTGCTGATCGACGAGGCGCAGGACACCAACCCCGACCAGTGGCGCGTGATCCAGGCCCTTACCGGCGAGTTCTTCGCCGGCGAGGGCGCGCGCAGCGTGGCGCCTGCGCGCACCATCTTCGCGGTGGGCGATGTCAAGCAGTCGATCTACGGCTTCCAGCGCGCCGACCCGAAGGCGTTCGGCGCCATGCGCGCGCACTATCAGGGCAGCGTCACCGCCGCCGGTGCCGCCTTCCGCGCGGTGCCGCTCGCGGTGTCGTTCCGCTCCACCGCGCCGGTGCTCGATCTGGTCGATGCCGTGTTCGCCGATCCCGAGCGGCGCAGGGGTGTCGCGCTCGATGGCGGGGCGATCGCGCACACGCCCCATCGCGTCGGGGCGGCCGGGCGGGTCGAGCTGTGGCCGTTCGCGCGCCCCGACGCACGCATCGTGCCCGAGCCCTGGGCGCTGCCGGCCGAGCAGCAGCGCGCGCGCGGCGCCGCGGCCAAGCTTGCCGGTGCGATCGCCGCGCGCGTGGCCGCATGGTGCCGGGCCGCCGGCCCGGCCGAGGATGGCTGGCTGCCGGCGCGCGGGCGTGCCACGCGGCCGGGCGATGTGCTGGTGCTGGTGCGGCGGCGCGACACGCTGATGCTGGAGATCGTGCGCGCGCTGAAAAGCGCCGGCATCGCGGTTGCCGGCATCGACCGCATGGTGCTGACCGAGCAGATCGCGGTGATGGACCTGATGGCGTTCGGCGACGTGCTGCTCCTGCCCGAGGACGACCTGTCGCTCGCCGCGCTCCTGCGCTCGCCGCTCCTCGGCCTGTCCGAGCAGAGCCTGATGGATCTCGCCGCCGGCCGGGCCGAGCCGCGCCTGCGGGACGTGCTCGAGGCGCGCGCGGCGGAGCGCGCGGAATGGGCGGAGGCGGCCGCCTTCCTGCGCCACTGGGCGGCGCGCGCCGATTTCGCCTCGCCCTACGCGCTCTATGCCGAGCTGCTCGCCTCGGGCCGGCCGAGCCTGCGCGAGCGCCTGCTGGAACGGCTCGGCCCCGATGCCGCCGACCCGATCGACGAGTTCCTGGCCGCCGCCCTGTCCTACGAGCGGACCGAACCGCCGAGCCTGCAAGGCTTCCTGCACTGGCTGCGCGCCGGCGGGGCCGAGATCAAGCGCGAGGCGGAAGCGGCCGGCGGCGCGGTGCGGGTGATGACCGTGCATGGCGCCAAGGGCTTGCAGGCCCCGGTGGTGGTCCTGCCCGACACGACCCAGCCGCCGCGGCCGCAGGAGCTGCCGCGCATCCTGTGGCAGCCGGTCGCGGCCCAGCCCGGGCAGGAGCATGGGCAGGGACGCGGCCAAGTGGCGGTGCCGCTCTATGCCCCGCGCGCGGCCTGGGCCGAGGCGCGCTTCACGGCACTCAAGCAGGCGGCGGCGACGGCACAGGACGAGGAGTATCGTCGGCTGCTCTATGTCGCGCTTACCCGCACCGCCGACCGGCTGGTGGTCTGCGGCGCGGTGAAGGCGAGGGAGCCGGCCGGGGGGAGCTGGTACCGGCTGGTCGCGGACGGGTTCGCGGCGCTGGAGAAAACCTATCCGCTGGCGCGGTCGGAACAGGTCTTGCTGCCGGCCGGGGCCGCCGGGGCCGAGGATTGGGCGGGCGAGGTGCTGTCGCACATGTGCGCGCAGACCGCCGCGCCCGATCCCGACCGCGCCGCTGCGGCGCCCGCCGCGCTGGCGGCCGAGGCGGCGCTGGCCGCGCTTCCCGATTGGGCGACGCGCCCGCCCGCCGCCGAGGAGCGCCCGCCGCGCCCGCTCACCCCCTCGCGTGCGGAGGAGGACGAGGTGCCCGCCGCCGTGCCCGTTGGCCTCGCCGACCCCGCCGGCCAGCGCTTCCGGCGCGGGCTCTTGGTCCATCGCCTGCTCGAACGCCTGCCCGCCCTGCCGGCGGCGGAGCGGGCCGAGGCGGCGCGGCGCTTCCTCGCCCGCCCTGGCCACGGCCTTGATGCGGCGGCCCAGGCCGAAATCCTAGCCGAGGTGCTGGCGGTGATGGACCATCCTGGCTGGGCGCCACTGTTCGCCCCCGAGGCCCTGGCCGAGGCGCCGCTGATCGGCCTGGCGGGCGGGCGCGTGATTGCAGGCCAGGTCGATCGCCTGCTGGTGCGCCCCGAAGCGGTGCTGGTGCTCGACTTCAAGACCAACCGCCCCCCGCCCGGGACGGTGGCAGAGGTGGCGCCGGCCTATGTTCGGCAGATGGCGGCTTATCGCGCCGTGCTCCGCCGCCTCTATCCTGATCGGCCGGTGCGCTGCGCCCTGCTCTGGACCTACGGGCCGCGACTTATGCAGCTTCCGGACGAGTTACTTGATAGCCATGCGCCAGACGCATAGCCAGTCAGGGCTTGCGCGACTTGACCGCCAGCCGTCATGCTACAACCTGCGGCAGACGAGAGGGGATCGGGCGCCTGGATTCGGGCCGCCTGCGATCGCCCGCCGAATGGCAGACAGGAGGCCAGCACCATGAGCGCCAACACCAAGGCCGTGACAGACCAGTCCTTCGAGTCGGACGTGCTCAAGGCCACGGGGCCCGTGCTGGTGGATTTCTGGGCCGAGTGGTGCGGCCCCTGCAAGATGATCGCCCCGGCGCTCGAGGAAATGGCGCAGGAGATGGGCGGCAAGCTCACTGTCGCGAAGGTCAATATCGACGACAATCCGGTGACGCCGAACCGCTACTCGGTGCGCGGCATTCCGACGCTGATGCTGTTCAAGGACGGGCAAGTGGCGGCGACCAAGGTCGGAGCGCTGCCCAAGAGCCAGCTCGTCGCCTGGGTGAATTCCGTCCTCTGATCGCGGCCCCCTGATCGCGGCCGGGCGGCGAACGCCGCCCACGCAAGCCACGCCAACAGGTTCCCCGCGCGCGCCGCTCCGCGCGGAGGGGTGGTGCGGTCGGCGCGGCTCGTCGCGTCCGACCCCGCATGGCGCGCGGGCGCATCGGACCGCACCCGGTCGCGCGGCGCCGCTGTCATCGTCCCGACCTGCCCCGCGGCCGCCACGGGCGGGCGGCCTCCCCCGCGCTGGCCGTTCCCCGTGCACTGGGCCGGTTGCCCCGGCCCTTGGCTTCCCGCGCGCGGATGGGCGGCGCCGGCCATGCGCCGCACTGCCCGCGGCCGCCTTGTGGCCGGGTGGCGCGAACCCAATTGATGAGGCGCCGGAGGCTCGGCCCGCGCGGCCGGCTCGGCCACCGCCAGCCAGGAGGATGCGCATGCCCCGCCCCGCCTCGTGCCCGCCCCGTGCCAGCCGCCGTGCCAGCCGCCGTGCCAGCCGCCGCGCCAGCCGCCGCGCTGTCCTGGCCGGGCTCGGCGCCCTGCCGCTGGCCGCCTGCGGTGCCGCCGGTGCCCTGGGCGCCGAGGAACTGGCCCAGGCCGCCCCTGCCGATACCGGCGCGGCGATGGCCAGCAATGCCGGCCAGCGTTACCGGCTGGAACGGGTGCCGGGCGTGCTCCAGAACCCCTGGGGCCTCGCCTTCCTGCCCGACGGCGCCATGCTGATCACCGAGCGGTCCGGCCGGCTGCGCCGCGCCCGCCTGCCCGGCGGCATCGAGGCGGCGCCGGTCGCCGGCCCGCCCGAGGTCGCCGCGACCGGGCAGGGCGGCCTGCTGGACATCGCGCTCCATCCCGGCTTCGCCGCCAACGGCCTGGTCTATCTCAGCCATTCCGTGCGCACCGCCGCCGGCAACGCCACCGCCGTGACCCGCGCGCGCTACGATGGCCGCGCCCTGGCCGGGGCGGAGACGATCCTCCAGGCGGCCGAGCGGCAGGGCGGGGGCGGGCTGCATTTCGGCTCGCGCCTGGCCTTCGGCCGCGACGGCACGCTGTTCGTCAGCCTGGGCGACCGCAACCAGCGCGACCGCGCCCAGGACGCGGCTGACACGGCGGGCAAGGTGCTGCGCGTCACCGATACGGGCGCGGTGCCGCCCGACAATCCCTTCCTTGGCCGCCCGGGCGTCAACCCGGCGGTCTACACGACCGGGCACCGCAACCCGCAGGGCATGGCGCGGCATCCGGACACGGGGGCGATCTGGCTGCACGAGCATGGCGCGCGCGGCGGCGACGAGGTCAACATCCTGCGCGCAGGGGCCAACTATGGCTGGCCGGTGACCACGCATGGCGTGGACTATTCAGGCGCCCGCATCGGCGTCGGGCCGCGCGCCCCCGGCGTGACCGACCCGGTCCATGTCTGGGTGCCCTCGATCGCGCCTTCGGGCATGGCGTTCTGCTCGGGCCGGGCCTTGCCGGCCTGGCGCGGCAACCTGTTCGTCGGCGCTCTCGCCGGCCAGTGCCTGGTGCGCCTGACGCTCGATGGCGAGAGGGTGCAGGCCGAGGAGAGGCTGCTCGCCGGCACGCTCGGCCGCATCCGCGATGTGCGCGAGGGTCCCGATGGCGCCCTCTATCTCCTCACCGATGCCCGCGAGGGCGCGCTCTGGCGGGTCGTGCCCGCCTGAGCGGCGGGGCGGCGCCGCGCCGCTCGCGCGACAGCGGGCGGTAGAGGCTCGCGGCAGCGGCGCTCAGTTGTAGCGGTTCCAGCGCGGGCGGTTCCAGTGCGGCCGGTGCCAATAGGGGCGCGGTGCCGGGCGCCAGTAGGGGCGCGGGGCCGGGGCGACGTTGTAGCTGTAATGCACGCTGGGCGCGCCGTAGTAGCCCGGATAGGCCGGGTCGGCATAGACGGCGCAGCCCGCCAGCGGCACCAGCAGGGCAACGGCCAGGAACGGCTTGGTTAGCGGCTTGATGAGTGACGCGAAACGGCGGGTCATGGTGTCCTCCCTTGCCTCCGAGGATGAAGCATGGCGAAGGGAAGGGGCCGAATTCCGGCCCGCTTGTGCCCCAATCAAGGCAGGACGTCAGGAATTGTAACGTCACCGCCCGGCACGGCCGGCCGGCGTTCGGTGCGGTGCGGACCCGGCCGCGCGATCCCCCGCCAGGATGCGGGCGGGCGAGGCGGGCTGCCACGGCCCGGCACGGACTGTCCGGGAAAGCGATCCACCGCCAGCATGCGGGCGCGCAAGCCGGGCTGCCACGGCCCGGCACGGACCGCCCGGGAATGCGATCCGCCGCCAGCATGCGGGCGCGCAAGGCGGGCTGCCACGGCCCGGCACCGACCGCCCGGGAAAGCGATCCGCCGCGCGTATGAGGGCGTCCGGTCCAGGCAGGGCGGAGGACGCTCGGCCTACCGGTGCTCTGCCAGCAGGCGGGCGACGAAGGCCGGAACCACGGTCGCCGCCGGCCCGTGGATCGCCTCGTCGAACAGTGAGGCGCCGGCCGAGGGCTCGAGGTTCAGCTCCACCGTCCGCGCCCGGCCGCGGCACTGCATCACGAAGCCCGCCGCCGGATAGACCTGCCCCGAGGTGCCGATCGATACGAACAGCCCGCAGCGCTCGAGCGCAGCCTCGATCTGCGGCATGGCGAGCGGCATCTCGCCGAACCAGACCACATGCGGGCGCATGCCGCCCGCAGCGGCGCAGGCGGGGCAGGGTGTGGCGCCGCCCATGTCGCCCGTCCAGGGCAGCACCGCCTCGCAGCGCAGGCAGCGCGCCTTGGCGAGTTCGCCATGCATGTGGATCAGCCGGGCCGAGCCGGCGCGGTCGTGCAGGTCATCGACATTCTGGGTAACCAGCAGGAACTCGCCCGGCCAGGCGCGTTCAAGCTCGACCAGGGCGCGGTGTGCGGCGTTGGGCGCCAGGGCGGCATCGGCGAGCTGGCGGCGGCGGGCATTGTAGAAGGCATGCACGCGGGCCGGATCGCGGGCGAAGGCCTCGGGGGTGGCGACATCCTCGATCCGCACCCTGGCCCAGATCCCGTCCGGGTCGCGGAAGGTGGCGAGCCCCGATTCCCTGGAGATGCCCGCGCCGGTGAGGATGACGATGCCCGGCGCCGCGGCGCGCCGGTGGCGGCGGCCATCGGCCGGGTGGCGGAGCGGGCGGGGGCGGGGCGGCTCGGTCATGGCGCCAGGATAGCGCGGCGGGGCGGAACGCGCAGCGGGTTGGGGCATGCCTTGCCAGCGGGGGACCGGCTGGCCGGAGGTGTCGCGGCTCGGGCCGCTGGCGGGTCCGGGCGATGTGCAGTGCGGGCCGCGCCGTCCCCGAGCCGGTCGCCACGGCCGGCTTCGCCAGCCGCGCGGATGTCGTGGCCGGCAATCCCGGCTTCGCCAGCCGGCTGGTCCGGCAGGCGGAACCGCCCCCCGTTCCGCCGTACCGGCCCCGCCGCCCTTGTGCCCGTGCCTAGGGCACGTTCCGTTCGGCTTCGATCAGCCGAACGGAAGCCGTGCCCGAGAAACCTATGGTTTGCGAGCAGCTTAGTCCGATCTGGTGGAACCGCGCTGCGGTTCCACCAGATCGGACGCTGCTCTAGTGCCCGTGCCGCATGCCGCCACCGCTCGACGGCGCGCTTCCTGGCGCGGGATTGGCGGCACCGCCCGCGGGGCCGCGCGCGCCGGCGGCCTCGATCCGCAGCTCGACCGTGATGCTGCCGGCGCGGGCGAAGTCCAGCGTCACCGGCACCGTCCCGCCCTGGCGCAGCGGCGCGGCAAGGTCGATCAGCATCAGGTGCAGCCCACCCGGGCGCAGTGTCACCGTGGCGCCGGGCGGCAGCTCGATGCGCGGCACCGGGCGCATGCGCATCACGCCGTCGGTCATGGTCATGGTGTGCAGTTCCATCACGCGCGCTGCGGGCGAATGGGCGCGCAGGATGGCGTCGGGCTGCGAGCCGGTGTTGTGGATCGTCAGGAAGCCGCCGCCGACGCGGCCATTGGTGGCGCGCGTCCAGGGATGGCCGATGGCAAGCTCGCCCAGCGTGTAGTCGTGGGCGCGGACGGAAGCGGAAAGCAGCGCCAGCAGCGGCAGCGCCGCGGTGGCCGAGAGCAGCAGGCGGCGGGTGATCGTCGGGGTGGTCATGATGCGGTCTCGTGCACAAGGATGGATCGCGCCGCGCCGGGTGGCGCGCGCGAGGAGTGACGGCGGAACGAGCAGCAGGTCAGGCCGCGGGCGGGGCGCGTGGCCAAGCCGGCCCGGGCGCGGGGCGCGCGGGCAGGGCGTCGCTGGCGGCGATCCGGGCCGGGCCGTCTGCCGGTGCCGGCGTTGCCAGGCGCGGCGCGGCCGGCGGCGGCAAAGCCAGCGGCGCGGCGCCGGCGGGACAGAGCGGACAGGCGGATCCGTGCTGTAGCGGCACCTCGTTCGACGGCGCCTCCTGCCCGTCCGGCAGGAGATGGACGGTGCGCAGCCCCTCGGCGGTGCAGATCTCGATGGCAAGGCCGGCAAGCGCGCCATCGCCTGCGGCAGCGCGCCCGCCATGATGCGCGGCCCCGGCCCCGGCCACGCCGATGCCATGCGACAGGAGCGCCAGAAGCGCCAGCGCGCGCACCACCCACAGGCGAAGGCCGGTTGCGATCATGCCGCCAGCCTAGGCGCGGGGCGGGTGCGGCGCAACCATGCACGCATGGCCCGTCATGCGCCTTCGTCGGCCCAGGCGCCGGTGCGGTCGAGGTCGTATTCCGCCTCGGCGCGGTAATGGGCGCGCTCCCGCCCGAGATGGGAGGAGAACAGCACGAAGCGATCCACCGCCACCGGCCCGGCACGGAACAGATTGTGCGCCTGCAGGAAGGCCGACAGGCGCGGTGCGGGCGGATTGTCGAGCTTGGCGATCGAGACATGCGGCACATAGCTCCGCCGCTCGGCTTCCAGGCCGATGCGCTGCATCGCGGTTTCGACCTTGCGTTGCAGGTGCAGCAGCGCGGCGTTCTTCTCCACCCCCACCCACAGCGAATGCGGGCGGCGGCTCTTCTCGAAGCAGCCGAGGCCGGAGAGCGCGATCTCGAAGGAAGGCGCCTCGATCGCGTCCAGCGCGGCGTCGACCTCGTCGGCGCGCCAGCCCTCGACCTCGCCGATGAAGCGCAGCGTCAGATGGTAGTTCTCGGCCGGCACCCATTTCGCGCCCGGCAGCCCACCTGCCAGCAGGGCAAGGCGGGTGCGGATCGCTTGGGGCAGCTCCAGGCCGACGAAGAGGCGAAGCATGACAGGGAACCGACAGCGGTGGCGCGGGGCACCCTTGCCCGGACGCCGTGTTGGCATAGTGCGCCTTCGCGCAGCGGGCGCAACGGCAAAGCGCGTGACGCTTCGGCGACGGCCAGGGCGGGCGGTGCCGCGCGCCTTTCACTCGCGCGCGAATGCGGCATCAGGATGGCCGCGCCACCCTGGCCAGCAGCGCCTCCACCAGCGGCAGCAGGTTGGCGACGATCCTGGCCACGCCGGCGGCGTTGGGGTGGATGCCGTCGGGCTGGTTGAGCGCGGGCTCGGCCGCGACGCCATCGAGGAAGAAGGGATGGAACACCAGCCCGCGCGCGGCGCGGGCGCGGGCCTGGTCCTCGTAGGCGGCGCGGAAGGCGCGCCCATACTCGGCGCCGAGATTGGGCGGAGCATGCATGCCCGAGAGCAGAACCGGCAGGCCGCGCTTTTCGAGCTCGTCCAGGATCGCGGCCAGGTTCTCGGCCGTGCGCGCGGGATCGAGCCCGCGCAGACCATCGTTGGCGCCGATGCACACCAGCACCGCGTCGGGCCGGTCGGCAAGCGCCCAGGCCAGCCGCGCCCGCCCGCCGGCCGAGGTGTCGCCCGACACGCCGCCATTGAGGACGGTCACCGCCCGCCCGCGCGCGCGCAAGGCGGCTTCGAGCTGGGCGATGAAGCCCTCGCCGCGTGGCAGGCCATAGCCCGCGATCAGCGAATCGCCGAGGGCGAGAAGGCGGAGCGGCCGGGCCGCGGCGGCGGCGGCTGGCGCGCCGGCGGGGGCCTGCGCGCGCGCCGGCGGACTTGACGCAAGCGTGAACGCTGGCGCAAGCAGGGCCGCGATAGCCTTCAAAGCGGCGCGGCGGGACCCATATGGCGCAGGACCCTCCGGCGTGGCGCCGGGCGGATCGAGGGCGGCTTGGCTGGGACGGATCGGCATGGCAGAGGGCGCAACCGGCATGGGCGGAAACGGAACGGGGCATCAGGGCGCGGCCAGGAACGGCGCCGCGGCGGCAGCGCCCCTGCTGGCGCTCGACAAGCTTCGTCTCACAGTTGGGTCCGGCGCGGGCGAGGTCAACATCCTGCGCGGCATTTCGCTGTCGGTCGCGGCCGGGGAGACGGTCGGGATCGTCGGCCCCTCGGGCTCGGGCAAGACCTCGCTCCTGATGGTGGTGGCCGGGCTCGAGCGCGCCACGGGCGGGACGGTGCGCGTTGCCGGCCACGAGCTCGGCGGCATGGACGAGGATGCGCTCGCCCGCTTCCGGCGCGACCATGTCGGCATCGTCTTCCAGGCCTTCCACCTGGTGCCGACCATGACCGCGCTCGAGAATGTGGCGATCCCGCTGGAATTCGCCGGCCGGGCCGATGCCTTCCAGCGCGCCGAGGAGATGCTGCGCGAGGTCGGGCTCGGCCACCGGCTGACGCATTATCCCGGCCAGCTTTCGGGGGGCGAGCAGCAGCGCGTGGCGCTGGCGCGCGCGCTGGTGGCGCGCCCGCGCCTGATCCTGGCCGACGAGCCCACCGGCAATCTCGACCTTGCCAACGGCCAGGCGGTGATGGAGCTCCTGTTCGGGCTTGCCGCCAACCATGGCGCGACCCTGTTCCTGATCACCCATGACCCCAAGCTCGCCGCCCGCTGCGGGCGCACCATCACCATCGCCGACGGGCAGATCGTCGGTGATGCGCGGTGCGAGGGCGCCGCGAACGCGCCGGGAATGGTCTGAGCGCGATGGCCGGTTTCGCCACCACCCTCCGCCTCGGCCTTGCGCTGGCGCGGCGCGAGCTGCGCGGCGGGCTCAAGGGCTTGCGCATCGTGCTCGCCTGCCTGGCACTCGGCGTGTTCACCATCGCCGCCGTGGGCACCATCACCGCCGCGGTGAAGGCCGGGCTGGCGACCAATGGCCGCGCCATCCTGGGCGGCGACCTCGAACTGCAAGTCATCCACCGCCCGATGCCGCCCGAAGCCGCCGCCTGGCTCGCCCCGCGTGCACAGGTTTCCTCGGTCGTCGAGATGCGCGCGATCGCCGCGGCACTCGACGATGCCGGGCGCTCGGGCGAGCGGATGCTGGTCGAGCTGAAGGCGGTCGATCGTGCCTATCCGCTCTATGGCGAGGTGGTGCTCGATACCGGAGCTGCTTCCGGTGCCGCGCCGCTCCCGTTGGCCGAGGCGCTGGCCGAGCGCGACGGCGCCTTCGGGCTGGTGGCCGAGCGGCTGGTGCTGGACCGCCTCGGCGTCAAGCCGGGCGACCGCCTGCGCATCGGCGAGGCGCGCTTCGTGCTGCGCGGGGTGATCGAGAAGGAACCCGACCGCATCGCCTCGGCCGCGATCCTGGGCCCGCGCGTGATGATCGCCGCCGCCGCCCTGCCCGCAACCGAGCTGATCCAGCCGGGCAGCCTGGTGCGTTACGAATACCGGCTGCGCCTGCCCGAGGGCAGCGATGCCGGCGCCTTCGCCGAGAGTCTCTCTGCCGCCTTCCCGCAGGCCGGCTGGCGCATCCGCGACTTCACCCGCGCCGCACCCGGCGTCAACCGCTTCATCGACCGCACCGCCCTGTTCCTGACGCTGGTCGGCCTGACGGCGCTGCTGGTGGGGGGCATCGGGGTGGCCAATGGCGTGCGCGCCTGGCTGGAGCAGCGCGCGCGCACCATCGCCACGCTGAAATGCCTCGGCGCCTCGGGGCGGGTGGTGTTCGTCACCTACTTCATCCAGCTGGCGGTGATCGGCGCGATCGGCATCCTGGCGGGGCTCGCGCTTGGCGTCGCCATGCCCTGGATCGGCGTGCGCCTGCTGGCCGATATCCTGCCGGTGCCGGCGATCGTCGGCATCTACCCGGCCCCGCTCGCGCTTGCCGCGGCCTTCGGCGCTCTCTCCGCGCTCGCCTTCGCGCTCTGGCCGCTTGCGCGCGCGCGCGAGATCGCGCCGGGCAGCCTGTTCCGCGACCTCGTGCAGCGGTCGCGCCGCTGGCCGCGCCCGGGCTTGGTCGCGCTCAATGCCGCCGTGGTGGCGGCGCTGGTGGCACTCACCATCGCCACCAGCACGGACAGGCGTTTCGCCTTGTGGTTCTGCGTCGCCGCCGCCGGCACGCTGCTGGCACTGCGTCTCGGCGCCGAGGGGCTGATGGCGCTCGCCCGCCGCCTGCCGCATGCGCGCCGGCCCTTCCTGCGCCTCGGGCTGGCCAATCTCTACCGTCCCGGCGCGGCGACGCCCTCGGTGCTGGTCTCGCTCGGGCTCGGCCTGACCACGCTCGCCGCGGTGGCGGTGATCCAGGGCAATATCAGCCGCCAGGTGCTGGAGCAGATGCCGGCCCAGGCGCCGGCGTTCTTCCTGATCGACCTGCAATCCGACCAGGTCGAGCGGTTCGACGCCCTGGTGCAGGAGACGAATGGCATCGGGCGCGTGCAGCGCGTGCCCAGCCTGCGCGGGCAGATCGTGGCGATCAACGGCGTTCCGGCCGAGGAGGCGCGCGTTTCGTCCGACACCGCTTGGGCCTTACGCGGCGATCGCGGCCTGACCTATGCCGCCACCCCGCCCGACGGCACCCGGCTGATCGAGGGCAATTGGTGGCCGGCCGACTATCGCGGCCCGCCGCTGGTTTCCTTCGACGCGGCGCTGGCGCGCGGCTTCGGCCTGCGCATCGGCGACCGCATGACGGTGAACGTGCTCGGCCGCGACATCGAGCTCGAACTCGCCAACACCCGCGATATCGACTGGCGCTCGCTCGGCATGAATTTCACGTTGGTGGTCTCGCCCGGCCTGCTGGAGGCGGCGCCGCACAGCTACATCGCCACCGTCTATGCCGATGCGGCGGCCGAGCCGGGCATCTTCCGCGCCGTCACCGATGCCTTCAGCAACGTCACCGCCATCCGCGTGCGCGACGCGCTCGAGGCGGTCAACGCGCTGATGGGCCAGATCGCCATCGCGCTGCGTTCCACCGCCGGGATAACGCTCCTGTCCGGGGCGCTGGTGCTGGCCGGTGCGATCGCGGCCGGGCAGAGGCGGCGGATCTATGATGCCGTGGTGCTGAAGACGCTGGGGGCCACGCGCCGGCAGGTGCTGGCGGCCTATGCGGTGGAATATGGGCTGCTCGGCCTCGTGGCCGGCATCATCGCCGCGGCTATGGGCAGCGCCGCCGCCTGGTGGGTGATCACCGTCATCACCCGCGCCGAGTGGGTGTTCCTGCCGGTCACGCTGGCCGCCACCGTGGTGGGCTGCGTGCTGGCGACGATCGCCTTCGGTTTCCTGGGCACCTGGCGGTCGCTCTCGGCCAAGGCCGGGCCGCTGCTGCGCAACGAGTAGCCACATGGGGCGTGTGGTCATTTCGGCCCTTCGTGCGGGCGCGCCGTGTAGCCCGTTCCGGAGCGCCCCCGATCTGGTGTATTGTGTCAACAAAGAGCAGGCGTCCGCCGGGGCTAGCCTGCCGCTTGGGTGCGCGACCGCAAGGTCACGCGCTGCCGGTTCCGACGGGCGATTGAATCCCGAAGGGCTCGGGCCAATATCCCCCGGCATCGGTTCCTTCTGACGGGAGCACGTCTCGAACCATGTCTCTGAACCCGCACGACCGTTACACGATGGGCACCTTCGGTCAGGTGCCTGCCGGCACGATCGATCAGGCCGCGCTCGATCAGGGGCTGCGCAGCTACATGCTGCGCGTCTTCAACTATATGGGCTCGGGCCTGCTTCTTACCGGCATCGTCGCGCTGTGGCTCGCCAACAGCGAGTTCATGTCGCTGTTCTTCCAGCAGGTGCGCACCCCGCGCGGGATCGCCGCCGTGCCGACCATCCTCGGCTGGGTGGTGATGCTGGCTCCGCTCGGCATGCTGCTGATCGCCGCCTTCGCCGCCAACAGCATGTCGCGCACCGCCGCCCAGGTGTTCTACTGGGTGTTCGTGACGGTGATGGGCCTGTCGCTGTCGGCGATCTTCCTGCGCTACACGGGCGTTTCGATCGCGCGCACCTTCTTCATCACCGCCGCCACCTTCGGCGCGATGAGCCTTTGGGGCTACACCACCAAGCGCGACCTGTCGGGCTGGGGCTCGTTCCTGCTGATGGGCCTGATCGGCATCATCATCGCCGGGCTGGTGAACCTGTTCATCCAGTCCTCGGCGATCGCCTTCGCGATCTCGGCGATCGGCGTGGTGATCTTCACCCTGCTGATGGCCTTCGACGCGCAGCGCATCAAGAACGACTATATCGAGGTGGCGCAGTATGAGAGCGCGGACGCGGCGGAGAAGCGGGCCGTGTTCGATGCGATCGCGGTCTACCTGAACTTCGTCAACCTGTTCCAGCTGCTGCTCTCGTTCCTCGGCCAGCGCAACGAGTAGCGCGCGGACGGGACGGACCAGCGACCCGAGACCCGGGGGCCCGGCGGAGCGATCCGCCGGGCCTTCGGCGTTTCAGGGGGTGGGTGGCTATGTGCGCCAGTCGAGCCAGCGCTTGACCAGAACGGCGAGCTGCTGCCGGGCCTCCTCGATGGTCAGCGTGCGGGGCGGCGGCGTGGGGTTATGGTGCCGGTGCCAGTTGCAGGTCTGGTAGAGGTTCTGGGCCACGTCCTTGTCCCAGCTCAGGATTGTCTCGACCCAGACCGACTTGCCCCAATAACGTCCTTTGACTTGGTCGAACGTCAGTTGTTGCGCCCGTGCTACGAGCTTCGTCACGTCAGCCCTGATCGCCTCGAATGCCTTGTAGAGGTTGAACCAGTCCGGCTGCCCGCGCAGGTAGGACAGCAGGTCGGCCACCGCGTCGTCGTTGGTGGCCGCGATCGCCCAGCGCTGGGCAGGCGATGGGGCCGGGACCGGTTGCGCAATACCGCCGAAACGTATCTTTGCTGGAGAGCCTCTGATCCGAAAGAGACCGGCCTCCGCGCGCAGCACCCGGTGTCGTTTGGTCCAGCGCCCATCGGTGTCTACCTCGTATACTCCGCACTCCGCCACCAGCGGCTCTCGGTCCGGCTTCTCGACGAGCATCGTGCCGTTCAGGAAGTCGATCAGCCGTGCCGCACGGGTGAACACGGCGCCTGATGAGGTTTCCCGCTCCAGCTCCTCCGCCATCAGCACCGTCGCCGGGTTGCCGTCCGGTCCGGTGATCTCGGTGACGCGGAAGCGGGGATCGACCGCGAACAGGTCGCGCGCGTCGGCGAGGTCGAACTCGTGGCCCTCCAGCTTCACCGCCCAGCGCGGGGGCTTGGTCTGGTCCGCCATCCGCCCTATCCCTCCACCACCTCCAGGATGGCGCCGTCGGGGCTGAAGCAGGCGGCGAGCAGGGGCCCGCCCATCCCGCAGCCGGCATCGAGCGAGACGCCGAAGCGCCCCTCCACCAGCCCGGCATGGGCGCGGTCATAGCCGCGCACCAGGCGGGCGAAGCCGCCCCAGCCCATGCGCGCGCCGGTTTCGTCCTCGACGCCCTCCATCACCGCGGCGAAGCCGCGCTCCTCCCACCAGAAGGCGTCGCCCTGGGTTTCGAACGGGCGGGCGGGATTGAGCCCGGCCGAGACGAACAGCACGCCCCCGCCATGCGGTGCATCGGTCAGCGCCGCGCGCTTGATCGAGGCGAGCAGCGGGTCGTGGCCGGGGCTCGCGCGCACCGCCTCGCGGATGGCGTTGGTCCAGCGCCCGAGCGTGGTCGGGCCCATGCGCGCCAGCCGCAGCCCCTCGGCCAGCGAATGGCCATAGGCGCGCAGGGTGGCTTCGATGCCGTGCTGGCCCATCCAGGCCAGCGCCTCCTCGGCCGCCTTGGGGCCGCGCGCGAACTGGATGCGCAACAGGCGGTGGAACATCTCCTCCTGCGCGCCGCGCAGGAACACCACGTCGTCGGCCTCGAAGCCGGGCCGGGCGATCACGGCGCGGCGGAACAGCAGCAACTCGCGGATCGTGCCGGCGACATCCGGCCCGCGCCCGAGCACATTGCCGAGATAGATCAGCCGGTCGCCCCGCCGCACCTTGAGCTCCAGCGCATCATGCAGGCGCGCGAGCCGCCCGCGCTCACCATGCACCGCCGCCACCGCCCAGATGCGGCGGGCGAGGCGGAGGGTGGCGAAGCGCTCGGGGTCGGACATGGCGGGGGGCCGGCCGGCTGGGGCGCGCGCGGGCAGGCGTGGGCGCGCGCGACGCGAAAAAAGCGACAGCCCCTTCCTAGACCGGAAGGGGCTGTGCCGGAAGCGAAACCATGCGCGGCGAAACCGTGCACGCATCCCGATGGATGCGGGGGGCGCGCGGAGGCGCCGGCTCAGGCGGCCTTGAGGTAGGTGGCCAGCTTCTCCTGCGCCTTGGTCTTCTCGATGCGCTCGATCGCCGCCAGCTCGCAGGCCAGCCGGTCCATCGCCGCCTCGTAGATCTGGCGCTCGCTGAAGGACTGGTCGGGCTGGCCGGCATTGCGGTGCAGGTCGCGCACCACCTCGGCGATCGCCACCGGGTCGCCGGAGTTGATCTTGGCCTCGTATTCCTGCGCCCGCCGGCTCCACATGGTGCGCTTGACGCGCGCCCGGCCCTTCAGCGTGGCCAGCGCATTGTCCATCAGCTTGCGCGAGGCAAGCTTGCGCAGGCCGGAGGTCTTGGCCTTCACCACCGGCACGCGCAGGGTCATGCGCGTATCCTCGAAGGTGATGACGATCAGGCGCAGCGTGTGGCCGGCGATCTCCTCATCGACGATGGCGGTCACCTTGCCCACGCCGTGGGTGGGATACACCACATAATCGCCGGTCTCGAACTCGTTCGGCATGTCGGCGCCGAGCGGCTTGATCGGCGGCGGCGCCTTGGGCAGGGCCGGGCGGGCGGTGACCAGCTTGAGGTTGGTCGGCCGGCCAGCCGGCATGGGCGGGGCCTTGGCCGCGGCGGCCGGGTTGGAGGCGACCACCGCCATGCGTGGCGCCGGGCTGGCGGGCGCGGCCGGCTTTGCCGCCTCAGGCTTGGCGATGGCAGGCTTGGCGATGGCAGGCTTGGCGATGGCAGGCGTGGCGGATGCCGGCTTGGCGGGTGCCGGCTTGGCGGGTGCCGGCTTGGTGGCCTCGGCTTTCGCCGGAATGGTCTTCTTGACTGCGACGGTCATGGGGCCTGGTTTCTGGTTCTTGTCTGGGCGTGCGGCCGGACCGGCCGCGGGCTTGGTCGCAATCCTGGACGTCGTCATGCCCTTCTGCCCGGCCCTGGGCGCGTCTTTCGCGCGCGCCGGGGCGGGGGCGGCCGCCTTGCTGGCGGTCTTGGGGGCGGATCTGGCAGCGTGTTTGGCGGCGGGCTTGGCTGCCGGCTTGTGGGCGGCCTTCGCCGCGGGCTTGGCGGCAGGCTTCGCCGCCGGCTTGCCCGCGATCCTGGCGGGTCTGGCCGCGGCCGCGCGGGCCGCAGGGCGGTCGGGCGCCCCGCGCTTGGCGGTGTTGGCGGCGGGGGTCTTGCCGGCTGGCTTCCGGGGCGCCTTGGCGCCTGGGCTGGTCTTCGACATCGCTCGCTCGGTCTCGCTCGTGTCGTGCGGGCGCGGCATTCTGCCGGCCCGCCTCTGGCTCTTGCGGTCCAACCCACCCGCCGGCGCTGCCCCTGGATCAGGGAGCAACAACCACCCTTCGCGCCGCGAGGGCGCCAAGTCGGGCGGGATGGCCGAGGTCAACGGCAACGGCGTTCTTCGCCGCCGCAATCGAAAAGCAATATAGCAGAATATGCAGCGCGAGTCACATGCCACGATGGCGCCACCGCGAATGGCGGCTACCAGAAGCGAGCCAATATCTCGTTAACCTGGCAACCGGGCCGTGTCTGGACGCAGCAGGACTCGCGGCAGGCGAGATTCAGGGTGTCCCGGGCCCGGGATCGAAATGCTTCATCTTGTCCGGCTTGCCCTTCCACTCATCGGCATCGCCGGGCGCCTCACCCTTTCTGGTTATGTTCGGCCACGCCTGTGCATACTCCCGGTTGTGTTCGACCCAGGCGGCGGCGCGATTGTCGCTGTCCGGGATGATCGCCTCGGCCGGGCATTCCGGCTCGCACACGCCGCAATCGATGCACTCGTCCGGGTGGATCACCAGCATGTTGGCGCCGACGTAGAAGCAGTCCACCGGACAGACCTCCACGCAATCCATGTACTTGCACTTGATGCAGGCTTCGGTGACGACGTAGGTCATCGCGCTCTGTCCGGCTGGCTCGGGGTTCGACGGGCGTTGGTGCCGCCGGCAACCAAATAATCCATGCGCCGGCAGAGACAAGCCAATTCTGCATGCACGGCCATGCGCTGCGCGCAGGGGCGGGCCGCTAGCCCTGCGCCAGCGGTGGCGTTGCGGTGCCCGGGGCCGCTTCCTGGCTGCTTTCTCCGCCGCCGCGCGGCGGTTCGAGATCCTGGTAGAGCAGCCGCGCCGCGGCCGCCGGGCCGCGCCGGGCGGCCAGGGCGACAACCCGGATGACCCGCACATGCGCCCCGAGGGGGAAGGTCAGCACGTCGCCCGGGCGCAGCCTGGCATGGGCCTTGGCGGTGGGCTGGCGGTTGATGCGCAGCCGCCCCTTGCCGACCAGCAGGCGGGCGAGCGCCTTGGTTTTCACGAAGCGCGCGCACCAGAGCCAGGCATCGAGCCGCTGCCAGCCCTTGCCGATATCCTCTTCGCCCCCTGCCTCGGGCTCGGCCGCGCCCTCGCCCTCGTCGCGGCTCATCGCGCGCGCAGCTTGAGCTGGGCCAGCGCGGCGAAGGCTCCGCCTGCGCTAGGCGCCGGTGCCGGCGCCGGCGTCGGGGTTGGCGCCGGAGTTGGCGGACGCGCCGCGCCCTTGCCGCGCCCGCGCCCCGGGCGCGCCTGCTGCGGGCGGCGGCGAGGGCGCAGCAGGTGAAGCAGCATCACCCCATCCTCGCCGGCAGCGAGGCGGAAGCCGAGCGCGCGCAGGATTTCCGGCATCGCCTCGGCCCGGCAGCCGAGCCGCGAGGCCAGCGTCTCGGGCAGCGGCTGCGGCTTCGCCCGGGCCTTGAACGCAAGCTCGGCCGCCAGCCGCTCGGCCACGTCCAGGCGCAGCGCGTGCGGCCCGAGCACCAGCCAGCCGGCGGCGAGCGCGAAGCCCCTGGGCCAGGCCGGATCGGCCGGGGCCGAAACCAGCCCCGGCGCCGGCAGTGCAGGCGGGGCGGGTAGGCGGTGGGCGACCGACCACAGCAGGGCGCGCAGGGCCATGGCGCGTGGCTTGAGCAGGGCGGGCAGGAACACCGCGTGCCGCCCGGCGCGCACGCCGAGCGCCTTGAGCCGCGCCCGGCCGGCGGCATCGAGCGCGGCGAGCGCCGCCTCGGCCTCGCGCCGGGGCAGGCTGCCGCCATGCTCGACCAGCAGATGGGCGATGCCGCGCAAGGCGGGCGCGGCCTCGGCCGCCGCGCGGTCGAGCGCGAGCAGCGGTGCCAGCTCGCGCGCCAGCTGCGCATCGAGCCAGGCGGCCAGGCGCGCGCGCACCCGCTCGCGCGCCGCGCCATCGAGATACTCGCTCGCCGCCGGCTCGATCAGCGGGCGCAACAGCGACGGGCCGGGCTTCAGCCGCGCGATCTCGGCCCCGTCCCAGGCGATGCGCCCGCGCGCCGAGACGGCGAAGGCGGCATCGGGCGCGGCGATGCACTGCGCCACATGGCGCGGCATGGCTTCCGCCAGCGCGCGCCGCGCCGCGCGCATCAGGGTGCGGCCATGCTCGCCCGCCGCGGCGTCGGGTTCGGGCACGAAGCCCAGGCCCGCCAGCGCGCCGATGCGATGGCCCTCGACGATCACGCTGCCATCGCGCGCCACCGCCGAGACCAGCGCCTCGGCATGGCCTTCGAGCTTGCGGATCAGGTGCGCGGCGCGGCGATCGACGAAGCGGGCCATGAGCTGCTCGTGCAGCGCGTCCGAGATCGCATCCTCGATCGCGCGCGCGCGCTCGGCGAAATGCGTCGCCTGCGCGATCCAGCCGGGACGCTGGGCGATGAAGGCCCAGGTGCGCACGCCGGCGAGGCGCGCCATCAGCGTGTCGATGTCGCCATCGGTGCGGTCGAGCGCTTCCAGGTGGCGGGCAACGAAATCGGTCGGCACGCATTCACCGGCCGAGGTCAGATGACGGAATATGACGCCGCAGAGATGCGGGTGGCTGTCATCGCCGAGCTTGCGGTAGTCGGGGATCTGCGCCACGTCCCACAGAAGGCGCAGCGCCGCCGGCCCGCGCGCCAGCCGCACGATCTCCTCGTCGCGGGCGAGCGCGGCGAGCGTGATGTGGTCGGTCGCATCCGGCCCGCGCACCAGGCCCGGTGCGGGCGGCGGGCGGTCGAGCGCGGCGAGCAGCGCATCGAGCGAGCGGAAATCGAGCGCGCCGTTGCGCCAGTAGAGCGCGGGCAGCGGGTCGAAGCGGTGGTTCTCCACCGGCTCGACCAGTTCGGGCGGCATGGGCGGGCAATCGGCGGTGACGCCGAATGTGCCGTCGCGCATGCCGCGCCCGGCGCGCCCGGCGATCTGCGCCACCTCGGCCGGGGCGAGCGGGCGCGGGCGGCGGCCGTCGAACTTCGACAGGGCGGCGAAGGCGACGTGATCGACATCCATGTTGAGGCCCATGCCGATCGCGTCGGTGGCGACCAGGAAATCGACCTCCTTGGCCTGGTACATCGCCACCTGGGCGTTCCTCGTGCGCGGGCTGAGCCGGCCCATCACCACCGCGCAGCCGCCGCGCCGGCGCCGGATCGCCTCGGCGATGGCGTAGACCTCGGCTGCGGTGAAGGCCACCACGGCGGCGCGCGGGGGCAGCTTGGACAGCTTGGCCGGCCCGGCATAGGCAAGCTGCGACAGGCGCGGGCGCGTCTCGATCTGCGCGCCGGGCACGAGGCGGCGCAAAAGCGGGCGGATCGTCTCGGCGCCGAGGAACATCGTCTCCACCCGCCCGCGCGCGTGCAGCAGCCGGTCGGTGAAGATGTGGCCGCGATCGGGATCGGCGCAGAGCTGGATCTCGTCGATCGCGAGGAAGGCCACCGGGCGGTCGAGCGGCATCGCCTCGACCGTGCAGGAGAACCAGCGCGCCCCGGGCGGGGCGATCTTCTCCTCGCCGGTGATCAGCGCGACGCGATGCGCGCCCATGCGCGCGGCCATGCGGTCATAGTTCTCGCGCGCAAGCAGGCGCAGCGGGAAGCCGATGATCCCGCTTTCATGGCCGAGCAGCCGCTCCAGCGCGAGATGCGTCTTGCCGGTATTGGTGGGCCCGAGCACGGCGCGCAGCGAGGCGGGCGCGGCGATGGGGCCGGAGGGCCGGTCGCTCATGCCCAGATGATTGGGGCCCGGAGCGAGTCTTGCAATGGCAGAGTCCGGCCAGCGTCGGGTTGGCGCGATCAGGCGCGCGCCTGCGGGCGGCAGATCGGCTAGGCGGGCGGCAGCATGCCGCTGCGGCGGGCGAAGGCGATCAGCGGGGCCTGCGGCCCGGCTTCGGCCGCCTCGGGCGCGCCGCAGCCATAGGCCTCGGCGAAGACGCGGAACAGCCCGATCATCTCGGCCAGGTTGAGCGCGCCCCCGGCGGCGCGGAAGCGCCCCTCCTCGACCCACACATGCACCCAGTCGAGTTCGCTGCGCTTCATCTCGGTGCGCGCGAAGGGCACGCCCAGAAGCGGCGTGCCGGCGAGGTCGATCGCCATCAGCCAGCCCGGATTGTCGAGCGTCTCGATGCGGATGCCGTGGCGATGCTCCCACTCGCCGTCGCAGCGGGCCAAGTACCAGCGCGAAAGCCAGCCGAGCATGTCGGCCATGCCGGGCGTGTCCTGCGGTTCGGGTGCGGTGGGCATGGGTGGCGCCGGCGCGGCCGGGAGGTGGCGGCCGCGCCGGCTAGCGCAGCGCTACGCGCGCCGCGCCGAGGATCGCCCCGCCATAGGGCGCCTGCACCAATATCGCGGCATTGTGCCGCCCGGCGACGGTGGCGCCGGGTATGCCCATCGCGCCGCCGAATTCCTTGACGCGCCCGATCTTGGCGATCGAGCGCACGACATGGGCGTTGTGAACGGTCCGCCCGGCATTCTCGCCCTTGGTCACCTGGGTGGCCCCGCCCCGGTCGAAGCCGATCAGCCAGATATCGGCGCCGTTCGCGCGCACGGCGTCCGGCAGGCTGCCGCTGGCGGAAAGCGTCAGCGTCGGCGGGTCGCCCGGCTCGGCCGCGAGGCGGAGGGCGAGCGGCAGGCCATAGGCATTGGCGATCATGGTTTCGATCGCGGCGCGCTCGGCGCCGCTGGTCTGGGCACGGCCCTGGACCACGATCTGCGGGGTGAAGACATGGCGCAGCCGGTGCGCATGCTGGTAGGCGCGCTGGCGGGCGGTGCTTTCGGGCAGGCTGTAGGGATCCTTCCAGCCGATATAGTCCCAGTAGTCGACATGGAAGGAGAGGGCGAGCACATCCGCGCGCTGGGCCAGCTCGACCAGATGGGCGTCGGCCGGCGGGCAGGAGGAGCAGCCCTGCGAGGTGAACAGCTCCACCACCACAAGCCGCGCCGCGCTCGCCGGTGCCGCGGGCGTTCCGGCTGCACTGCCCCTTGCCGCTGCCGGCCCCTGCTGCTGGCCCTGTCCTTGTGCCAGCACGGCGCCCCAATGGCCGGCGATGGCCAGGCCGCCCGAGACGACCAGCCCGGCGCCGCCCAGCAGCGCGCCGCGCCGCGACAATCCGCGCGGGCGAGAACCTGCATCGGCATGCGGTGCCGGCTTCGCGTTCGGATCGGCCTGGGGATCGGTTGCGGTCATGCTCTCAATGTCGGTCGGACCTGGCGCGGACACGAGTCACAGTTGGGTGATCGCTCGCGCCGCGCATCGCGGTATTGGCGTCCTGCGGCGAAGCCTATCGCGAGATGCAGGGCCGGTGCCACTATCCGGTTCCGGCGAAAGATTGCGATGATATCGCATTCCCGACGCGGGTTCCGCGCCGGGCTGCGGCGCGCGACACAGGAGAGTTGGCGATGGCTCGGAAGGCGATGGCAGGCAAGGCGATGGCAGGCCAGGGTGGGCGCGCGGATCGCGCGGTGGCGGACTGGAAGGTGCAGGCGGCGGCGGAGCCGGGCGCGGATACGGCGCTGCGCCGCTTCGCCCCGGCCTATGCCGATGCCTTCGCGCGCCTGGCGAAAACGGCGGCGGCAACGCCCCATCTCTCGGCCAGGGAGCAGGCGCTGATCCTGCTCGGCGTCAATGCCTCGGTGACGCATCTCCATCCGCCCGGGATCCGTGCCGCGATCCGCGCCGCGCTCGATGCCGGCGCCAGCCCGGCCGAGATCGCCGAGACGCTGACGGTGATCAGCGGGCTTGGCGTGCATGCCTGCACGCTCGGCGTGCCGGCGCTGATCGAGGAGTTCGAGCGCGCCGGGCGCGGGGCCGAGGTCGCGCGCGCCTTCGATGCGCGCCAGGAGGCGATCAAGGCGCGCTTCATCGCCGAGCGCGGCTACTGGGCCGATTTCTGGGAGCAGACGCTGCGCCTCGCGCCCGAGTGGCTCGCGGTCTATGGCGAGCTTTCCGCCGTGCCCTGGCGCGAGGGCCACCTCTCGCCCAAGCTCAAGGAGTTCCTCTACATCGCGATCGATGCGGCGACGACGCATTGCTACGAGCCGGGTCTGCGCGTGCATTACCGGAACGCGATCAAGTATGGTGCGACAGCCGAGGAGATCGTCGCGGTGCTGGCGCTGATCAGCCAGATGGGCATCCAGAGCGCGCTTGCCGGGATGCCGGTGCTGGCCGAGGAGCTGGCGCGGCGCGGCCGCGGGACGAAGGCGAAGGCCGGGCGCGCGGGCAGGACTCCCGCCGGCAAGGCGGCGGCCAAGGCCAGGCCCAAGCCCCGCGCGCGCTCCAACTCCCGCGCGCGCCCCAACTCCCGCGTGCTCTAGGCGGCGGCGCCGCTCGGACTCCTGCGGCGCGGGCAACAGGCGGCGCCAGACCAACGCTGCCGCAACCGGGACGCTACAGGAGGACAGGATGGGAAACACGCTTCGCATGCACCGCGTCATCAAGGCCCCGCCCGAGCGGGTCTACAAGGCCTTCACCGATGCCGGCGCGCTGGCCAAATGGCTACCGCCCGACGGCTTCACCTGCACAGTCCATCACCTTGATGCCAGGGTCGGCGGCACCTTCCGCATGGCCTTCACCAATTTCGCCACCGGGCAGGCACACGCCTTCGGCGGCGAGTTCGTGGAGATGCAGCCGCACGAGAGGCTGCGCTACACCGACCGGTTCGAGGATGCGAACCTGCCCGGCGAGATCATGGTCACGGTGCTGCTCAGGCCCGTTTCCTGCGGCACGGAACTGAGCGTGACGCAGGAGAACCTGCCCGAGGTGATCCCGCTGGAGCAGTGCTATCTCGGCTGGCAGGATTCGATGCGCCAGCTTGTCGCGTTGGTCGAAAACGCGGCGCCGTGAGGCGTCGGGGCGCCGCAGCCACATCCTTCCCGAAACGACGAAGGGGGCCGTGAGGCCCCCTTCGCTTCGCTGCGACTGGTTGCGATCCGGCGGCGCAATCCGGCGGCGCGATCAGGCCGCCTTCTTGCCGCCCATCAGCCCGCGCAGGACGTAGCGCAGGATGCCGCCATGGCGGTAATATTCGACCTCGTCCACCGTATCGATGCGGCAGAGCACCGGCACGCGATCGACCTTGCCGTCGGCGCGGCGGATGACCAGCGTCAGGTCCATGCGCGGCTTGAGCCCAGCCTCGACGCCCTCGACATCGACCGTCTCGGTGCCGTCGAGATTCAAGCTCTGGCGCGTCATGCCGTCCTTGAAGGTGAGCGGCAGCACGCCCATGCCGACCAGGTTGGAGCGGTGGATGCGCTCGAAGCTCTCCACCACCACCGCCTTGACGCCGAGCAGGTAGGTGCCCTTGGCCGCCCAGTCGCGCGAGGAGCCGGTGCCGTATTCCTTGCCGCCGAACACCACCAGCGGCACGCCTTCCTTGCGGTAGCGCTCGGCCGCATCGAAGATGCTCATCCGCTCGCCCGAGGGCATGTGGCGGGTGAGGCCGCCCTCGACCCCCGGCACCATCTCGTTCTTCAGGCGGATCGAGCCGAAGGTGCCGCGCATCATCACCTCGTGGTTGCCGCGGCGCGCGCCGAAGGAGTTGAAGTCCTTCTGCTGGATCTGGCGCTCGAGCAGGTATTCGCCGGCGGGCGACTGCTTCTTGATCGAGCCGGCGGGCGAGATGTGGTCGGTGGTGATCGAATCGCCGAGCACGGCCAGCACGCGCGCGCCCTTGATGTCGCCCACCGCCGAGGGCTCGGCCGTCATGCCCTCGAAGAAGGGCGGGTTCTTCACATAGGTGGAGCTGTCGTTCCAGCGATAGGTGCGCCCGCCATCGACGCGGATCGCCTGCCATTCCGGCGTGCCCTTGAGCACGTCGGCATAGCGGGTCTGGAACATCTGGCGCGTCACCGCCTGGCCGACCGTGTCGCGGATCTCGGCGTTGCTCGGCCAGACATCCTTGAGATAGACCGGCTTGCCGTTGGCGCCCTGGCCGAGCGGCTCGGTGGCGAGGTTGATGTTCATCGTGCCAGCCAGCGCATAGGCCACCACGAGCGGCGGCGAGGCAAGGTAGTTGGCACGGCAGAGCGGATGGACGCGCCCCTCGAAGTTGCGGTTGCCGGACAGGACCGCGGTCACGACGAGATCATTGTCCGCCACCGCATCCTCGATCTCGGGCGTGAGCAGCCCGCCCGAATTGCCGATGCAGGTGGTGCAGCCATAGGCCACCAGGTTGAAGCCGATCGCATCGAGATCGTCCTGCAGCCCCGCGCGCTCGAGATAGTCGCCAACCACCTGGCTGCCGGGCGCGAGCGAGGTCTTGACCCAGGGCTTCGGGCGGATGCCGAGCTGGCGCGCCTTGCGCGCGACCAGGCCCGCGGCCAGCATCACGTTCGGGTTCGAGGTGTTGGTGCAGGAGGTGATCGCCGCCAGCACCACATCGCCATGGCCGAGTTCGTAGTTGGCGTTGGCGACCTTGGCCTTCTTCTTCGCCTCCTCGGGCTTGACGCCGAGCGTCTTCGTCAGCTCGCCGGCGAAGGCGGTGGCGGCGTCCTTGAGCAGCACGCGGTCCTGCGGGCGCTTCGGCCCGGCGACCGAGGGCTGCACCGTGCCGAGATCAAGCTCGAGCGTGTCGGTGAACACCGGGTCGGGGCTCGCGGCATCGCGCCACATGCCCTGCGCCTTGGCGTAGGCCTCGACCAGCGCCACGCGATCCTCGCTGCGCCCGGTCAGGCGCAGATAGCGGATGGTCTCGGCGTCGATCGGGAAGAAGCCAACGGTGGCGCCATATTCGGGCGCCATGTTGCCGATGGTGGCGCGGTCGGCGAGCGCGAGTTCGTCCACGCCGGGGCCGAAGAACTCGACGAACTTGCCCACCACGCCCTTCTTGCGCAGCATCTGGGTGACGGTGAGCACGAGGTCGGTCGCGGTCGCGCCCTCGGGCATCTTGCCGGTCAGCTTGAAGCCGATCACGTCGGGGATCAGCATGGCGATCGGCTGGCCGAGCATCGCCGCCTCGGCCTCGATGCCGCCCACGCCCCAGCCCAGCACGGCCAGGCCATCGACCATGGTAGTGTGGCTGTCGGTGCCGTAGCAGCTGTCCGGGTAGGCGACGGTGCGGCCATCGACCTCGGCGGTCCACACCACCTGCGACAGATTCTCCAGGTTCACCTGGTGGCAGATCCCGGTGCCGGGCGGCACGACGCGCAGATTGTTGAAGCTCTCCGCCCCCCAGCGCAGGAAGGTGTAGCGCTCGCCATTGCGCTGGAACTCGAGCTCGACATTCTTGCGGAAGGCGTCCTTGGTGCCGGAATTGTCGATCATCACCGAATGGTCGATGACGAGATCGACCGGCGTCAGCGGGTTGATCTTGTCGGCATCGCCGCCGAGCCGGGTGATGGCATCGCGCATCGCGGCGAGATCGACCACCGCCGGCACGCCGGTGAAGTCCTGCAAGAGGATGCGCGCCGGGCGCCAGGGCACCTCCTTGGTCGAGCGGCCCTTGTCCAGCCATTCGGCGATCGACTTGATGTCGTTGACCGTGTAGCTGCGGCCATCCTCGAAGCGGAGCTGGTTCTCGAGCAGCACCTTGAGCGAGTAGGGCAGGCGCGAGAGGTCCTTGCCCAGCGCCTCGGCGGCGGCGGGGATCGAGAAATAGTCGTAGCTCTTGCCGCCGGCGGTCAGGGTGCGGCGGGTCTTCAGGCTGTCATGCCCGATCATGCGCATGGGATGGGGGCCTCCGGCCAGGGGGCGAGGGGATGCACGCGGACGGAAAGGACGGCGGATACCAGGCCGCGCCCGGCCGCGGGACGGCCGCGCTTACACCACATCGCGGCCCCCTTGTCCAGAGAAGGCGGGCAATGCGTGGCGAAGGACCTACACGGAAGCGGATGGGCAGGGGCGGGGCCCCACCATGCGCGGCGTGTTGGCGCGGCGGACTGGGTTGGCAGATACCGCCTGGGCTGGCAGATACCGCGCGGCGAGCGGCATCTGGCCGCGCCAACCGGGTGTCCCGCCCCGGCTCCCCCGGCTCCCCCGGCTCCCCCGGCTCCCCCGGCTCCCCCGGCTCCCCCGGCCCCCCCGCGCCCAGCCCTGGAGCGCCGGTCCGGCGCCCTACCTGGTGCGCCATCTGGCGCCACGGCCTGGGTGTCGGGGTTTCCCGCCTCGCCCTCGGCTGCCGGGGCCGCTACCATGGCCGGCCATGACCCCGCCCCGCCACCTTGCATCCGAGCCTATGCCAGCGTTCATGCCTGCGCGTCCAGGACGGGGCCGGTCCGCCGCCGCGCCCCGGGCTGCCGCGATGCCGGCCGGCGCAGCGGCGCCCGCCCGGAGTGGCGCCGCCTCGGCCCCCAGTGCGCCCGCCCGGACCGTCGCGCGCCCGGTCCGTGCACGCCCGGTTCCGCCGGCGCCCGCTCCAGCGCCGCCCGCTCCGGCGTGGCCCGCCGTGGCCCCACCGCGATTGCCTCCGCCCGCTCAGGCGCGGCCGGCCGTGGCCAGGTCTCGCCTGCCTGCGTCTGCGCGCCGTCGCCCTCGCCCGGCCCACACTGCCGCGACCTCGGTCGCGGGGTTCCCGGCCCCGCTGGCAGGAGCCGCCCTGATTCGGGCTGCTCCGGCGCCTGGGGTGCCGGGCGCATCTCGCCCCGCCCCGCGCGGCGCGACCCGCCGCTGACGGCCGCTCCCCGCCATGCCCGCCTCGGCCGTGCCTGACGCCCACATTCCGGACGCCCCGCTGCTGGAGGCCCGCGACCTCGCGTGCCGGCGTGGCGACAGGCTGGTGTTCGCCGGCCTTTCCTTCCGGCTCGGCGCCGGCGGCGCGCTCCTGCTGGTGGGGCCGAACGGGGCGGGCAAATCCTCGCTCCTGCGCCTGCTCGCCGGCCTGACGCCGCCCGCCGCCGGCGCCCTGCTCTGGGACGGGGCCGAGGCGCTGGCCGACCGCGCCGCCCACGCCCGGCGGCTGGCCTTCATCGGCCATCTCGACGCGCTCAAACCCGCGCTCACGGCGGCGGAGACGCTGGCCTTCGATGCCGCGCTGCATGTCCATGACGACGGCCCCACCCAGCCCCCGGCCAAGCGCGTGCTGGCGGCGCTGGCCGCGTTCCGGCTCGACCATCTCGCCGAATTGCCGGTGCGGCTTCTCTCGGCCGGGCAGAAGCGGCGGCTGGCGCTCGCGCGCCTGCTCTTGCGCCCGCTGCCGCTCTGGCTCTTGGACGAGCCCACCATCGCGCTCGACGCCCAGGCGATCGAGGATCTGGGCGCGGTGCTGGCTGCCCATCGCGCCCGCGGCGGCATGGTGGTCGCCTCCTCGCATGTGGCGCTGCCCTTCGCTGATGCGGAGCGGCTCGACCTCGGCGAGGCCGCCGCCCTGGCCGCCGCCGGCCACTGGGCCGAGGACCCGCTCGGGGCGGACACGCCATGAGCGCCGCCTTGCGCGCCTGCCGTGCGCTCATCGCGCGGGATGTGCGCCTGGCCTTGCGCCACGGCGCCGAGACGCTCGCCGCGCTGCTGTTCTTCATCCTGGTGGCGACCCTGTTCGCCTTCGGCGTCGGGCCCGGCCCCGAGACGCTGGCGCGCATCGCCGCGGGCGTGGTGTTCGTCACCGCACTTCTGTCGGCGATGCTCTCGCTCGACCGGCTGTTCGCCGCCGATTTCGAGGATGGCACGCTGGAACAGCTGCTGCTCTCGGGGCTTGCCGCCGAACTGCTGGCGCTGGCCAAGATCGCCGCGCACTGGCTGATCGCCGGCCTGCCGGTGGTGCTGGTGGCGCCGCTGATGGCGGTGATGCTGCAGCTGCCGGGTCCGGCCTATCCGGCCATGATCGCGGCGCTGCTGCTGGCAACCCCGCTCCTCAGCCTGCTGGGCGGGGTCGGCGCGGCGCTGACGCTGGGCGCGCGGCGCGGCGGCATCCTGGTGCCGCTGCTCGTGCTGCCGCTCGCCGTGCCGGTGCTGATCTTCGCCGTCGGCGCGACCGAGGCGGCGGCGATGGGGCTGTCGCCCCGGCCGCACCTTCTGTTCCTGGCGGCGATGCTGGTGGCCGCCCTGCCGCTCGCCCCCGTTGCCATTGCCGCCAGCCTGCGCGCCGCCGCCGAGTAGCGCGCCCCGCTGGCTCCCTAGGGCACGTTCCGTTCGGCTTCGATCAGCCGAACGGAACTCGTGCCCGAGGAACTTATGGTTTGCGAGCAGCCTGGTCCGATCTGGTGGAACCGCGCTGTGGTTCCACCAGATCGCACGCTGCGCTAGTTGGCGAAGAATTGCGCCAGGAGCGCGTTGACGCGTTCCGGCGCCTCGACCTCGGGCAGGTGGCCATAGCCCTCCAGGATCTCGTGGCGGATCGAGGGCACGGCGCGCGCCAGCACATCGGCGTTGCGCGCGCGCGGCGACACGCGGTCCTCCTCGCCCGAGATCATCATGAAGGGCAGGGCGCCGAGGCTCCGGGCGAATTGCGGCGCGTAGTAGCCGGTGAGCGCGCCGAAGCGCACCGCCTGCATGAAGCCCTCGGGGTTGGTGGCGCGCAGCGTGTGCTGCACGATCGCCACTGTTTCCGGGCCCTGCCCGCGCGAGCCGAGCAGAGCCGTGACGCGGCCCGAGCCGAAGCCGTAGCCGCCCTTGGCCACCTGGCGCGTGCGCGCGGCGATGTTCTGCGCCTTCTGCTCCTCGGTCGGGTGCTCGATGCCGATGCTGGTGCCGGTGGTGGCCAGACGGATGACGCGGCCGGGATGATGCTCGACGAAGCACATCGCCACGCGCGAGCCGAAGGAATTGCCGACCAGATTGAGGCGCGTCACGCCGAGCGCGGCGGTGAAGTCGGCCACCGCATCGGCGTAGTCCTTGCAGGTCGGCGTCTCGGCGCGGAAATTGTCGGTCAGCATGTAGCCGGGCGCGTTCCAGCCGATGACGCGGAAGCGCGATGAAAGCCCGGCATACTGGAAGCGCCAATGCATCGAGTTGGCGCCCACCCCGTGCAGGAACAGGATCACCGGGGCGTCGGCGCGCCCGGCCTCCATGTAGCTGAAGCGATCGCCGCGATAGCGCGGCTGCGAGGCGGCCGGAATCTCGGCGAAGCGCAGCTCGGGCAGGGGCGGGGCCTCGGCGACGGCCGGGGCGGGGGCGAGCGCGATCATGCCGGCGAGCAGCAGGGCGGCGAGCGCGACGGGACGCATGGCGGTTTCTCCTGGCGGGGTCCCGGCATCGTTGCACGCGCGGCGGGAAGGGCCGGGCGCTACCGGGTTACGCAAGGAAGGCTAGTGCAGGCGCGCCGGGCCGGCAATCGGGGGCGATACGATGTCCCGGTCGGGGGCTGCGGGCGCGGTGGCGGTCGCGCCGGCGGCGAAGGTGCCATGGCGGCCAGCCCGCGCCCTCGCTGAGCGGCGGCGGCGGGGGGGGCGTGTTCACCGCCCCGGGCGCCGCGACGGGGTGCGGTTCCTCAGCCCGTCTCCTCGGCCTTCTGCGGGCGGGAGAGCAGCCCCGCGATCAGCGCCGCCACGCTCGCCTTGCCCGCCAGCAGCGCCGCCACCGCCTCGGCGATCGGCATCTCGACGCCAGCGGCGCGCGCACGCGCGACCAGGGCCGGGGCGGTCGCCACCCCTTCCACCACCCCGCGCGCCATCGCCAGCGCGTCGGGCAGGCTGCGCCCCTCGCCCAGGCGGCGGCCCAGCGAGACGTTGCGGCTGCCCTCGCCGGTGCAGGTGAGCACGAGATCGCCAAGGCCCGACAGGCCCACCGGCGTCTCCGGCCGCCCGCCGAGTGCGAGCACGAGGCGCGACAGCTCGGCCAGGCCGCGCGTGATCAGGGCGGCGCGCGCATTCTCGCCCAGCGCCTGCCCGGACACGACGCCGGCGGCGATCGCCAGCACGTTCTTGGCCGCGCCGCCCGCCTGCGCCCCGATCAGGTCGCCGCTGCCATAGAGCCGGAAGGCCGGCGCCGACAGGAGCGGCATCAGCGCCGAGCGCGTGGCGATGTCGCTTGCCGCCAGCACCGCCGCCGCCGGCAGGCCACGCGCGATCTCATGGGCGAAGTTGGGACCGGTCAGCACCGCGGCCTCGACGCCGGGCAGGAGCGTGGCGAGCAGCTCGGCCGGAAACAGGCCGCTCGCCGCCTCCACCCCCTTGGCGCAGATCACCGCCGGGCGGTGGCGCGGCCAGAGCGGGCGCAGGCGGAGCGCGATCGCGCGCAGGTTCTGCACCGGCACGGCCAGCAGCACCGCCTCGGCCCCGTCCAGCGTGGCGGCGGGGTCGGCCGAGACGCGGATCGCGGGCTCGAGCGTGATGCCGGGCAGGTAGGCGGCATTCTCGCGCAGGCGCTCCATCTGCGCCGCGCGCGCTGCATCGCGCGCCCAGAGCCGCACGCCATGGCCCGCGCGCGCGCCGAGCATGGCCAGCGCCGTGCCCCATGCCCCCGCCCCGATCACCGCGATTTCCGCCATCGTTGCCCTCTCTGCCCGGCGGGGCGAGCCTACTCCGCCGCCAGACGCTGAATGGTTACCGCGGCACCCTTTTCGCCCGCACCAAGCCGGGCGAGCAAGGCCGCGAGGATCGCGCCCGCCCCGGCCTCGAAGCGGTAGGGCGGATTGACCAGCAGCACCCCGCAGCCGTTCAGCCGCGCCGGATCGGTGGGCTCGCGCAGGGCAAGCTCGGCGGCGAGCACGTCGCGCATGCCGCTTTCCTGCACCGCCGCATGGAAGGCGCGCACCGGCGTGCGGTGCTTGATCGGATACCAGAGCATGAACAGGCCGTGGCCGAAGCGGGCATGGCCGGCGGCAAGCCCGGCGGCGGCGCGGGCGAATTCGTCCGGCTGCTCGAAGGGCGGGTCGATCAGCACGAGGCCGCGCCGCTCGGGCGGCGGCAGGAGTGCCCTGAGGCATTCATAGCCATCGCGGCGGTGCAGATGCGCCTGGCGGTCGCGCGCGAGCAGGCGGGCGAGCGCGGCATGCTCCTCGGCGTGGAGCTCGTTCAGCATCAGCCGGTCCTGCGGGCGCAGCAGCGCGCGGCACAGGAGCGGGCTGCCGGGATAGTGCGCCAGCGGCGCGGAGGCGGTGGGTGCAGTGGCGGCGGGCGCGGCGAAGGAGGGCGCGGCGTGATCGAGGCTCTGCACCAGCGCGACGTAATCAGCGAGCGCCGGCGGCGGGTCGTCGAGCAGGCGGCCGATGCCGGCGCGCCATTCGCCGGTGCGCGTGGCCTCGGGCGCGGCGAGGTCGTAGCGCCCGCGCCCGGCATGGGTGTCGAGCACGGCGAAGGGCGCCTCCTTGCGCGCCAGCGCGCGCAACAGCCAGACCAGCAGCGCATGCTTGACGCAATCGGCGAAATTGCCGGCATGGTAGGCGTGGCGGTAGTTCATGGCCTAGCCGGACGCCTTGGCGAGGATGGCATTCCAATCGGCTTCGACGCGGAGGCGTGTTTCTTGGCGAATGCCGGCGGCGTCGTAGAGCTTGTTCACGATCCGCGAGAGCGCATCGTTGAAGGTTTCTGGACCCTCGACGGAACAGCGAATTGGGGGAAGTGGATCAGGGAGACGCTCAAGGAACCTTTTCCACCACATGTCTCGTGCCGACCCAGACAGAAACGGTCGGAACATTGCCGTTCCACCCACCTGCGCAAACCGGACCTCGACGCAATGCGGAACATCCCTTAGGGCACCGTTCTCACGGAGGCGGTGCAGCGCAACCAGCACGTTCATTACGCGTGCCACAAACCATTCGACACAAATTATCTGCTGGCCTTCTGGCAGCGTATTGCGTTTGCCATTGCAACTCCGATACTCAATCACGCCTGAACTCGTGATTGTGGTCTTGAATTCGTCTCCATAGAACTCGGCGGTCCCCTCTTGGGTCACGGCATCCAGCATGGGCGACGGCGCTGCGCCACGGAGATCACGCATGTAGACGTCTTGGGCCTCGAACCCGTCGCGGCGACGGCCATCTTCAACAACCGCGAGATGGTAGTGCCCCTGCGGAAAGGCGCGAGCGTCGAATATCCCGACATCGATCTCGTGAAGTGGTCTGGCTGGAACCGCGGTCACGCGTAGCAGCTGGAAAGCCCCCGTGCGTTTGGACAACAGGCTCTGCGCTTCCTTCGCGCGCTCCTGGAAAATCCTTTCGACGGCTTCGTCGTGCTTCCGCTGGGCTTCGGAAGAAGCGGTGGCATTCGTGTCCTGTTCCTGGCGGCGCCGAACCGCGAGGTCGGTGACGTCGGCCGCAGACATCTTCATCGTCCTGTCTGCGAGGCGTTTGAAGAAGTGATTGTCGGATGTTCGGCGGTGCGGTGCGGCCAAAGATCGGGGCGCATATACCACAATCACGCCGCTTGACTTGTCGTCCTCTGTCACGATCCCACGACAGTCGAATTTCGCAGGAGGATGCGGATCGATCACGTCCATCAGCGCCTGCCTTAGCTTGTCGGCGAGAACCGTGCACTCCGCTATGGGCTTGATGTCGCCAGCACGGTTTGACTTGCCTTGGCCATTCTCCGGTGGAAGCTCCTCCACACCAATGACGATGTGGCCGCCTTCGGTATTGAGAAACGCGACAACATCGGCGGCAAGTTCGTTGCGTTGGGAGTCCGTAAACCGACCGGCGGGTGGCGGCATACCCTCGGGATTGGGGTTGTTGTCGGGTCCCTTGCCAGGAAGGGCTTCCTTGAAGTCTGCCTCGAAATCCTCGGGGCGACCCTTGATCGCGCGGATGTCGTCGGCGGTCAGGGCGTTGATCGGCTTGGTGAACAGGGGCATGGCGGGTCTCCGGCGCGGCCAGTCTACCGGGTCCCCTCCGACTCGCCCAAGCTCTCCAGCGGCCAGCGCGGGCGCGGGGCATGGCCGAGCCCGTCCGCGGTCAGGCCGAGGCGCAGCCGCTCCTGCCCGGCCCAGGCCACCATCACCGCATTGTCGGTGCAGAGCCGGAGCGGCGGGGCGGCGAGCGTGAAGCCCTCGGCCGCCGCCGCCTCGGCCAGGGCCGCGCGCAGCCTGGCGTTGGCGGCGACCCCGCCCGAGACCACCAGCACCGGGGCGTGGCGCCCGGTCCCGTCCGCGGCGGCCGGGGCGCCGACCTCGGCCGCGGCCGGAGCGCCGGTTTCCGCCAGGCGCCCGTCCCTCCCGGCGACCAGCAGAGCCGGTGCGTCCCTCTCGGTCCCGGCCGGAGCGTCCGGGGTTTCGCCCCCCGCTCCTGGCCGCAGGCCGACATCGCCGGTGCCGAAGGTGGCGGCTGCGGTCGCGCCCGCGCCATCCGCCCCCGCCTCGCCGGAGTCGGAGGAAGCGGGTGCCGTCGCGCGCGCCCGGTCGGCGGCCGCGTAGCCGGGGCCGCGGGTGGCGGGCATTCCCGCCCGTGTCCTGTCCGCGCCCTGGGGCAGCCGTGCGTCGTCGGTCCCGGTGATGCCGGGTGCCGCCTGTCCCACACCGGGGCCTTGGCGTCCGGCTATTGCCGCGCCGCCGCCGCCCAGCCCGGCCTTGAAGCGTCGCGCCGCCTGGCGCACCCGGTCGGCCAGCGTCTCGGCCACCGCCTCCTGGAAGCTCGCGGCGATGTCGGCGGCATCGCGCGCCGGCAAGGGGCCGGGCGGGAAACCGGCCACCAGGTGCGCCACCGCCGTCTTCAGCCCGGAGAAGGAGAAGTCGCAATTGGCCCGCCCCTTCATCGGCCGCGGCAGGGCGAAGCGGCGCGGATCGCCGGTCCTGGCCAGCCGCTCCACCGCCGGGCCGCCCGGCCAGCCAAGACCCAGGAGCTTCGCCACCTTGTCGAAGGCCTCGCCCACGGCATCGTCCATGGTGCTGCCGAGGCGGCGGTAGCGCCCCACCCCCTCGACCGCCGCCAAGAGGGTGTGCCCGCCCGAGACCAACAGGAGCAGGTAGGGGAAGGGCGCCCCGCCCGCGACCAGACCGGGCAGGCGGGGGGTAAGGGCGTGCGCCTCGAGGTGGTTGATGGCCAGGAAAGGCACGCCGCGCGCCACCGCCAGCCCCTTGCCGAAGGAGGCGCCGACGATCAGCCCGCCGATCAGCCCCGGCCCCGAGGTGGCGGCCACCGCCCCGATCGCCTCTGGCCCCAGCCCCGCTTCCTCGAGACAGGCCGCGACCAGGCGGGGCAGCAATGCCAGGTGGGCGCGGGCGGCGATTTCCGGCACCACGCCGCCGAAGCGGGCATGCTCGCGCTCCTGGCTGGCGACGCGTTCGGCCAGGATCCGCCCCGATGCGTCCACCAGCGCGGCGGCGGTCTCGTCGCAGCTCGATTCCAGTCCCAGGACAAGCGGTGGCGCGAAGCCCGCCATGTCGTTTTGGCCCTTCCGTCGCGTGGCGCGACGTTCTAAACCTCGCCATCATGACATGCCAGCCACATTGCCGGTGCCGGCCATGAGCGCGCCCCACCGCCGCATGACTCTGCCCCTGCGTATCGGAACGCGGGGCAGTGCGCTTGCCCTCACCCAGACCGCGATGTTCGTGGCCCGCGCCCGCGCGCTGTGCCCGGCCCTGCGCAGCGAGGATTCGGTCGAGGTCACGCCGATCCGCACCTCGGGCGACCGCCATGCCGACAAGCGGCTGGCCGATATCGGCGGCAAGGGGCTTTTCTCGAAGGAGATCCACGAGGCGCTTGCCGACGGGCGGATCGATGTCGCGGTCCATTCGCTCAAGGACCTCGAGACGCTCCTGCCCGAGGGCATCGCTCTTGCCGCCGTGCTGCCGCGCGAGGATCCGCGCGATGTGCTGATCCTGGGGCCGGGGCTCGGCAAGCCCAATGGCGGGGACCCCTTCGCCGTGCTGCCGCAAGGGGCGATGATCGCCACCGGCTCGGTGCGCCGGCAGGCGCAGCTCCTGGCGCGGCGGCCCGACCTGGAAACGACGCTGATCCGGGGCAATGTCCCGACCCGGCTCGAACGCATCCGCGAGGGCAATGCGCACGCCACCTTCCTGGCCATGGCCGGCTTGAAGCGCCTCGGGCTCGAGAAGCAGGCCGACTACGTCCTGCCGCCCGAGGTGATGCTGCCGGCGGCCGGGCAGGGCATCGTCGGTGTCACCTGCCGCGCCGCCGATACCGAGCTCTGCGACCTGCTCAAGAATGTCGAGGATCCGGCCGCGACCATCGCCGCCACGGCCGAGCGGGCGCTGCTCGCGGCGCTGGACGGATCGTGCCGGACGCCGATCGGTGCCTTCGCGCGGGTCGATGCGCAAGGAAGGGTGCGGCTTTCCGGGCTGGTCGCGCGCGCCGACGGCACCTTCCTGCTGCGGCTTGAAGAAGTGGCGCCCGCCGCCGAGGCCGAGCGGCTCGGCCTCGAACTGGGCCGCGCATTGCGGGCCGATGCGCCCGCCGACCTGTTCGCCTAGCGCCGTGCCGGGGCTGCGTCCGGTCTGGCGGACCTGCGCGGTTCGATCAGGGCGGACTGGGCGGCTCGCGGCTCCAGTTGTTCCGGGGCACGAGGTCGGTTCGGCTTTCCCGTGCCGCGCGGACAATGCGCTCTCGTCCGGCTCGTCGCCCGGGCGCCGGCGCGCCTTTGTGCCGGCATTGTTCGGGCCATGCCCATGACCGGCGCCGCATCGCTGCCTGTGCACAAGCGCCCCGCCGCTGCCGGCACGCCATCTGTCGGTCGGGGCTGCGGTGCTGCCGGCGGCCGGTCCGGCCGGCCACGCGCTGTGCCAGGTGTGGCCGGGCCGGCTGCGGCGCTTGGCCACGAGTTCCGGCCTGGCGTCGGGTGGCGCGCCTGTATGCCGGCATTGTTCGGGCCATGCCCATGACCGGCGCCGCATCGCTGCCTGTGCACAAGCGCCCCGCCGCTGCCGGTACGCCATCTGTCGGTCGGGGCTGCGGTGCTGCCGGCGGCTGGTCCGGCCCCATTGCTGCGCCCGCGCCCAGGCTTGCCCTCGGGCGCGATCCCGCGCCCTGTTCGGCCCGCGCCAACCGCAGCGGTTCCTGCCGGGATGGGGCGGTTCCATGCGGGTGATCGTCACCCGGCCCGAGGCCGATGCCGGCGCGCTTGCCGCCCGGCTGCGCGGGCTCGGCCATGGCCCGCTGCTGGCGCCGATGCTGCTGGTGTCGTTGCGCCCGGTGCCGCTCGGCGCGCCCGGGGGCGTGCAGGCGATCCTGGTCACCAGCCGGAACGGCGTTCGCGGGCTGGCCGCCTCGCTCGGCAGGGGCGCCGCGGCGCGGGCCTGGCGGGCGCTGCCGCTGATCGCGGTGGGCGATGCTACCGAAGCCGAGGCCCGCGCGGCCGGCTTCCGCGACACCCTCTCGGCCGCCGGGGATGCGCGGGCGCTGGCGGCCTTGGTCGCGCGCCGGCTCGATCCTGCCGCCGGCAGCCTGCTGCTTGCCACTGGCACGGGCTACGGGCTCGATCTCGCGCGCCGGCTCCGCGCCCTGGGCTTCCGGCTGCGCCGGCGCACGGTCTATGCCGTGCGCCCCGCCCGCGATCTGCCCGGACCCGTGCGCGCGATGCTGGAGGAGGCGACGCGGCACGGCCCGACGGCGGGTCGCAGCAAGGGGCAGGGGGACGGGCGAGCGGCCGGGCCGGGAGGGGTCGGGCCGGAAGCGGTCGGGCCGGGAGGGGTCGGCATGGGCGCGGTCGGCATGGGCGCGGTCGGCAGGGCGCCGGATAGCAGGTCGCCGGACGGCAGGGCGCCGGGCGCGACGGCTCGCGGGCGCATGCGGGATCAGGGCGGGGCCGTGTTGTTCTTCTCGCCCGGGGCGGCGCGCGGCTTTGTCGCCCTGGTGCGCCGCGCGGGGCTCGGTGCCGGCCTTGCCGGCCTCGAGGCGGTCTGCATCTCGCGGGCGGTGGCGCGCGCGGCGCGCGCGGTGCCCGGCCTCGATTGGGGGCGGGTGGCGGTGGCGGCGCATCCCGACACACCCGCGCTGCTCGCGGCCCTGGCAAGCGTGGCGCGCGGCTCCGGCCGGCGCGGCGAGGATCAGGCCCCAAACGCGGCGGCACGTGGTAGCATCAGGCGGCGATGAGCAAGCCCGACCCTCGATCCTCCCCGCCGCAGGCCGGCGCCGCCGCTGGTCCCTCGGTCAGCGGGACGGGCAGCGGTCCGGACAAGGCGCAGGGCGCCGGCGCGTCCGTGCCGGGCGCTCCCGCCGCTGGCCCGGCTGGTGCCGGCGACCCGGCGACGGGGGCCTCGGCAGCCTCGGCCGAGCCCGGTGCGGCGTCCGCCCGCGCCGCCGCCGCCCAGGCTTCCGGTCCGGACACCAGGCGGGATGCCGCGCCGGGCGCGACCGGCACGGCGAACAGCACGGCGACCGGCCCGGTCGGAGCCCGGCCGTCCGGCCCGGCCGAAGGTCCTGGTGGCGCGCCTTCCGGCGTCGCATCAGGCGCGACCGGCCCCGCAGATGGCACGGCGAACCACCCGGCCGCAGCCCGAACGTCCGCTGCGGCCGAAGGTCCTGATGGCGCGCCTTCCGGTGTCGCATCGGGCGCGACCGGCCGCGCAGATGGCACGGCGAACCGCCCGGCCACAGCCCGGAAGCCAGCGGCGGCCAGTGGTTCATCCCCGGCGACGCCTGCCTCCACCCCTGCGCCGGCTTCCGCCGCCGCGCCGGCTACCCCGCCCGCTACCCCGCCCGCCAGCCTGCCCCCGTCAAAGGCCCGGCGCGGCCGGTTGCCGCTCCTGCTGGGGCTCCTGGTGCTGCTGCTCGGCGCCGGTTGCGTCTGGCTCTATCTCGAACTGCGCCGCCTCGATCCCGCCGCCGCGTCCGATGCGATCGCCGCACTCGATCGCCGCCTGACCGCCCTGGAAGCGCGTGGTGAGACGCCGGATCCGCTCGCCCGCGCCGCCGCCACGACAGCGCAGCGCGCAGCCACGGCCGCGCAAGGAGAGGTCGGCACGCTGGCCGGCCGCATCGCCGCCACCGAACGGCGGCTGACTGCGCTGGAAACGCGTCCCGCCGCCGCCCCCGCCCCCGCCGCCGCCGCGCCGCCGGTCGATCGCGGCCCGCGGGCCGCGCGCATCGCCGCGCTGGAGGGGCGAGCGCCTCCACCCGCTGCCACGCCGACGCCCGATCTCACGCCCCTCGATGCGCGCATCGCCACGCTGGAGGCGGCGCTGGCCGCCGCGCGCGCGGCACCACCGCCGCAACCGCCGACCGCGGCGCCCGACGCGGCGCTTGCCCGCCTTGGCGCGGCCGGGGCGATCGGCGCCGCGCTCGCCGCCGGCCGCCCGCTCGGGCCGGTGCTGGCACTCCTGCCCGCCTCGGTCCAGCCGGCCCCCGCTTTGCTCGCCTACGCCACCGGCGCGCCGCCCACCGAGGCGGCGCTACGCCTCGACTTCCCCGCCGCCGCGCGCGCCGCGCGGGAGGCCGCGCGCCTCGCCCAGGCCGGCACCGAGCAGGGCCTGCTCGACGGCGCGCTCGAACGCCTGTCGGGGCTGGTGACGATCCGGCGCGGCGATCGCGTCGTCCTGGGCGATCCGACCGCGGTCGCGCTGGCCGAGGCCGAGCGCCGGCTGGGCGCGGGCGACCTCGAGGGCGCGCTCGCCGCCGCCGAGCGGATCGAGGCGCCGGCCCGCCCGGCGATGGCGGCATGGCTCGGCGCTGCACGCGGGCTGGTGGCGGCCCGCGCGGCGGTGGCGGCGCTCGCCGCCGCCGGCGCCGGCGGCTGAGCCCCCGGAAAAGGGCCGCCCACGCCATGCGCCGCGCCTTGGCCTTCGTGCTCCTGCTCGGCCTGCTTGTCGCCGCCGCCTGGTGGCTCGCCGCGCAGGAGGGCGCGGTCGAGATCGCTGCCGGCCCGTGGCGGATCGAGACCCCGCTCGGCATTGCCGCGATCGCGCTCGTGCTGGCGGTGGGCGTGATCTGGGCGGCCTTCGGCGCGCTGCGCTCTGCCTTCGCCCTGCCGGCGCGCTTCCGCTCCTGGCGCGCGCGCCGCCGCCAGCGCCGCGGCGAGGCGGCGCTGGTGGAAGGGCTGGTCGCGGTCGCCTCTGGCGAGACGCGCCTGGCGCTCTCCGCTTCTTCCAAGGCGAACGTGCTGCTCGGCCCCGCGCCCCTGCCGGTCCTGCTTTCGGGCATGGCGGCGCGGCTGGCGGGCGACGGTCCCGCCGCCGAGGCCGCCTGGCGCACGCTCGCCGCGCGCCCCGATGCCGGCTTCCTCGGCCTGCGCGGCCTCGTGGTGCAGGCGCTGGAGGGGGGCGACCTGCCCGGCGCGCTCAACCTCGCGCGCGAGGCGCATGCGGCGCGGCCGGCGGCGCGCTGGCCGGCCGAGCTGCGCTTCGATCTTGCCGTGCGTGCCGGCGCCTGGTCCGAGGCGCTCGACCTCGTGCGCGACGCTGAGCGGCGCGGGCGCATCGCCGTGCCCGAAGCGCGCCGCCGCCGCGCGGTGCTGAGCCACGCCGCGGCGCTGGCGGCCAGCGACGGGGCCGAGGCGCTGCGCCTTGCCCGCCGCGCCGCCGAGGCCGATCCCGCCTTCGCCCCCGCCTCGGCCGCGCTGGCCGAGCGCCATCTTGCCCAGGGCCGCGCCGGCAAGGCCGCCGCCGTGATCGAGGCGGCCTGGGCGCATGCGCCGCACCCCGCGCTCGCGCAGCAGTTTCTCGCCCTCTACCCGGACGAGAGCCCGCTTGCCCGCGCCCAGCGCGCCGAGGGGCTGGCCCGGCGCAACCCGACCCACCGGCAGAGCCACATGATGGCCGCCGAGGCGGCGCTGGCCGCGAGCCTCTGGGGCGAGGCGCGGCGGCACCTGGAGGCGGCGATCGCCTCGGGCGCGCGCGAGCGCCGCCTGTTCCTGATGCTGGCCGAACTGGAGGAGCGCGAGTTCCCTGGCGAGAAGGGCCAGGACGCGGCGCGCGCCTGGCTCAAGCGCGCGGCGGCGGAGTCCGAACCCGATGCGCGCTGGCATTGCGCCGCCTGCGGGCATGGAGCCGAGAGCTGGTCGGCGCTCTGCCCGGCCTGCGGCGCCTTCGACAGCCTGCGCTGGGGCACCGCCTCGGCGGTGGGCATGCCGCGCCCGGCGCTGGCCGTCGCGCCGCGCCCGCCGGCCCTGCCCGGGCTCTAGCCGATGGCCGTGCAGAGCCCGCCCCCGAACCGGATGGCGCGCGGGGCGCCGCGCACGCTCTGGAGCCGCATCGGCGGCATGCTCGCCGCGCTGCCCGATCTCGGCCTTGCGGGCCTGTTCCTGCTCACCTGGATCTCGCCCTACGCCATGAACGAGACGATGGTGGCCGACCTCGTGCTGGTGATGCTGCTCGAATTCTTCGTCGTCCATTCGGCCGGCTTCATGGGCATCACGCTCTATCGCGCCAAGACCCGCATCCGGCGCACGCTGGAAACGCTGGGGCTCGGCTTGTTCTATTCGCTGATGGTCGGCGCCTTCGCCTGGGGCGAGGGCGTGCTGTGGCCGCTATGGGCGTTCTGGGGACTGGTAGGCAACCGGCTGGCGGGCATGCTGCTGGAACCGCCCGGCAGCGACGAGGGCGTGGGCGCCGCCGCCGGCGCCTGGGTGATCGGCACCGTCACCTATCTGTTCGCGGTGTTCGCGACGATCTTCCTGCCGCTGCCGCGCCTCGGCATCTCGGACGCGGTGATCGCGGCGCAGGGCTTCAGCGCGGGCGGGCTCTGGCCCGAGCAGCCCTGGGTGCCGCTGGCGGCGGGCGTGCTGCATTTCGGCGCGCAGGCATTCGCCAGCTATCACGGCAGGACGGTGCAGCACTTCTTCACCAGGGTCGCCCCGCCGCCGCTGTAGCGGGGCGCGCCGGCATGCCCTCGTGCCCTACCCCTCCGGCGGGGTTTCGTATCTCGCCGTCCGCCATGCCGCCGGCTCGGCCTCGGCCGCGTCGCGCCATTCGCGCATGAAGGGATGCTCCCACACCGCCTGCACATAGGCCTGCGCCTCGGCCGAGAGCGGCGGGGACCAGGTGACGAAGCGCGCCACCACCGGGGCATACATCACGTCCGCGCCGCCGAAGCCCTCGCCGAACAGGAACGGCCCGCCGGCGCCGAAACGCGCGTGCGCCTCGCGCCAGATCGCATCGATGCGCGCGATGTCGGCGAGCGCTCCCGGCGTCTGGCCGCGGCCGGGCCAGCGCGCGCCGAGATTCATCCACATGGCGCGGCGCAATTCCTGGAAGCCGCCATGCATCTCGGTGGCGATGGCGCGGGCATGGGCGCGGGTGCGGAAATCCGCCGGCCACAGGGCGGGCGCGCGCTCGGCCAGCGTCTCCAGGATGGCGAGGCTTTCCGGGATCACCGCGCCCTCGATATGCAGGCAGGGCACCTTGGCGGTGGGCGAGACAGCCAGGATGCGCGCGCGCGTGTCGGGCTGGTCGAGCGGGATGCACATGGTCTCGAAGTCGAGGCCGGCGGCCTTGCAGGCGAGCCAGCCGCGCAGCGACCAGGAGGAATAACGGCGCGTGCCGACATAGAGGACGGGCTTGGCCATCGGGCGCTCCGGGATGGGCGGGTTGCAGCGGGGGCGGGTTGCAGCGGGGGCCGGTTGCAGTGGGGGCGGGTTGCCGTGGGGCCAAGACTGCCGCGCCGCGCCGGCGCGGTCCAATGCGAAGTGCTGATCGCTGGTATCAGCCGCGCGATCAGGCTCGTGGCCGGCGCAGCGCCGCCACCTCGGCCAGCGCGCCACCGATCGCGATCGTGCAATAGGCGAGGATGCAGGCGAGCGTCCAGCCGGAGAAGCCGACGCGCCCCTCCACCCGCTGCGCGGCGAAGACCAGCACCGGCCCGAGCGCGCGGATGACGTTGAGCGGCAAGGGATCGGTGCGGCTGACGGCGAATTGCAGCAGGAAGCTCGGCATGACGACCAGCGCCAGCGCCGCGCCCGCGAGCAGCAGCGTCGCGCGCGCGCCGAGCGCGCCCGACAGCACCGCCCCTCCGCTCGCCGCCTCGGCGGCGGCGGCGATCGCCACCGCGAGCAGGAAGCGCGCGCCGAACACGCCGGCCTCGGTCACGCCGGCATCGGAAAGCTGGCGGGCGTATAGGTGCCCGACCGAGATCGCCACCCCGCCCGCCGCCGCCCCGCCAAGCCCGAGCAGGTCGCGCCAGGGCGGGCCGGAGGCAACGCCCGACCGCCCGCTGACCACGACCAGGCCGAGGGCGAGGATGGTGGCACCGAGCGCCAGCGCCGCCGCCTGGCGGACGCGCAGCATCGCCCCGACCGGCGCGGCGACGGCGCCGGGGCGGCGCGCGGCGCGCCAAGCCACGACCACGATCGTCAGCGGTCCCATGCCGTTGTAGACGGTGTTGACGATCGCCGGCTCCAGCACCTTGAGGCCGTGGAAGAAGCCGATCCAGGCCAGGGCGGTGGCGCCGTTCACCACCGCGACCGGCCAGGGATGGCGCAGCAGAAGGGCGATGTCGCGCGGGGTCGCGGCGGCCACCGCCAGCAGCATCGCCGAGGACAGGCCGAAGGCGAGCAGGATCACGCCCCAGAAGCCGAGGCCCTGAAAGAGGCCGCTGAAATAGACATCGCGCACCGCCGAGAGCAGCACGAAGGCGATCGCGAAGGCGGGGCCGGCGAAACGGGCGAGAAGCGGCATGGGTGGCTCGGCCAGTGGCGGGGGGCGGGCGGGGCGCGGCCGCGAACGGGGAAGGACAACCATTTCAGCCTAGGCTCGTGGGCCGCCCCTGTCTTTCCGGTGCTTGCGGTCGAAGTGGCGTGGGGCGTGTCGCACGTGCCGGCGCCAGGGCGCCGGGTCGGTGCAAGCCGCCCCGGACGTCGTCGCACCGGCGCGGGCGATTCCTGGCCGGCGCGCCGCGAGCAAGGCGTGCCCTGGTCGGGAGGGCGTGACGAGGCGCAATCGCGGCCGGTCCCGGCCCGGCGCGCGCGGCCCCTGTCCGCGATGGCGCCGCAGCCCCTGTCCGCGCCTGGCCGGGATGCGCCATTGACGTGCGGGGCGTTGCCGGTTCCCAATGCCTGCAGCCCCGTGGCCGACACCTCGACCGACACTTGGGCCGCCCCCGCGGCCGCGCCCAGATTGCCGCGCCACTTCGGCCGCGCGGTCCCGCCCCGCTTGCCCCGCCCCGCTTGCCCCGCCCCGCCTGCACCGTCCTGCCGATCGGTCCCGATGTCCATCGCCTCGCCATCGCCGACACCCCACCACGCGCCTGTCCACGGCCTGCCCTGGGGTATCGTGCGCGCCTTCTCGGTGACGATGATCGCGCACTGGGGTGCGCTCTACTACGGCATCTCGATCCTGCTCGTGCCGATCGAGCGCGAGATGGGCTGGAGCCGCGACGCGATCCTGGGCGCCTACTCGATGGCCCTTGGCATCTCCGCCCTCTGTGCCCCCTATGTCGGGGCGCATATCGACCGCCATGGCGGGCGTGGCGTCATGGTGGCGGGCTCGCTGCTGGCGGGACTCCTGCTTGCGGCGATGGCCGAGGCGCAGAGCCTGTGGGCCTTCTACGCGATCTGGGCCGGGCTTGGCGTGGCGATGTCGCTGACGCTCTACGAGCCGGCCTTCGCCGTGATCACCCACACCTTCGGCTCGGATGCGCGGCGCGCCATCACCATCCTGACCTTCGCGGGCGGGCTCGCCTCGACCGTCTCCTGGCCGTTGACGCAGGCGCTGGAGGGCTGGATCGGCTGGCGCGGAGCGGTGCGGGTGCATGCGGCAATCGCGCTGTTCGTCTGCGCCCCGCTGGTCTGGCAGGCGCTCAAGGTGGAGCGGCTCCACCGCGCGGCGAAGGCGGGCGCGCCGGCGCAGCGCGTCGCTGCCGCGCCTGCCGTGCCTCCTGCCGACGGGCAGGGCGGCGGCCTGCGCGCGGCCTTGCGCCAGGGCTCGTTCTGGGCGCTCGCCCTGTCGCTGGTCGCCTATGGCTTCGCCGTCTCCTTGCTCGCGGCCCATCTCGTCCCGCTCCTGGCCGAGCGCGGCATGTCGGATGCCGCGGCGGTGGCGATCGGGAGCATGGTGGGCCCGATGCAGGTGGCCGGGCGCATCCTGGAATTCGCCATCGCGCGGCGGGTGCCGATCACCACGGTGGCGGCGGTGAATGCCTGGGCGCTGCCGGTGGCGCTGGCCATGCTGCAAGTCTCGGCCGTGCCGGGCTGGGGCTGGCTGATCTTCGGCTTCGTCGTGATCTACGGTGCTGGCAACGGCATCGTCACGATCGTGCGCGGGGCGCTGCCGGCCGAGCTGTTCGGCCGCCAGGGCTATGGCGCGATCGCCGGCAGCCTGACCGCACCCGCCAATATCGCGCGCGCTGCCGGGGCCTGGCTCGGCGCGCTTGCCTGGCAGGCGGCGGGCGGCTACGGGCCGGTGATCTGGGGGCTGGTGGCCGGGGCCGCGCTGGGCGCGCTGGCGATGGGGCTGGCGGTGCGGCTGGGACGCGGCCGGCGGCAGAGCTAGGGCCGGGAGAGCCAGGGCCGGGAAAGCCTGGGCCGGGGCGAAGGCCGGGCCCGACCCGTCACGGCGCCGGAAAACTGGACTTTCGCAACGAAAACCCCTATCTCCCGCCGGCGCCGGACGCGCCGACCAGCCCAATCCACCCGCTCCCGCCGCCTTTGCGCGCCAGATCCGCCCGCAAAGCGCGCGCGCCAATGGATATGCCGCCCGCATGAGCTCGCTTCGCAACATCGCCATCATCGCCCATGTCGATCATGGCAAGACGACGCTGGTCGACCAGCTTCTGCGCCAGGCCGGCGCCTTCCGCGCCAACCAGCAGGTGGCCGAGCGCGCGCTCGACCGCAACGACCTCGAGCGCGAGCGCGGCATCACCATCCTGGCCAAGTGCACCTCGGTCACCTGGCAGGATGTGCGCATCAACATCGTCGATACGCCCGGCCATGCCGATTTCGGCGGCGAGGTCGAGCGTATCCTGGGCATGGTCGATGGCGCGATCGTGCTGGTGGACGCGGCCGAGGGCTGCCTGCCTCAGACCAAGTTCGTGCTGACCAAGGCGCTGGCGCGCGGGCTCAAGCCGATCGTCGTCGTCAACAAGGTCGATCGGCCCGACGCGCGGCCCGATACCGTGCTGAACGAGGTCTTCGACCTGTTCGCCGCGCTCGGCGCCAGCGACGATCAGCTCGACTTCCCGCACCTGTTCGCCTCCGGCCGGCAGGGCTGGGCCGATGCCGCGCTGGATGGCCCGCGCCAGGACCTCTCGCCGCTGTTCGAGCTCGTTCTGCGCCATGTGCCGCCGCCGCGTTGCGATGCGGACAAGCCCTTCGCCATGCTGGCGACCATCCTCGAATACGACAACTATCTCGGCCGCGTCCTGACCGGGCGGATCGAGCAGGGCGTCGCGCGGCTGAACATGCCGGTGAAGATCCTCAATGCCGAGGGCGGGCTGGTGGAGACGGGGCGGCTGACCAAGCTGCTCGCCTTCCGCGGGCTCGAGCGCGTGCCGGTGGAGGAAGCGGAGGCGGGCGACATCATCGCCGTTGCCGGGCTGGCCAAGGGCACGGTGCCCGACACGCTGGGCGCGATCGAGCTGGCCGCGCCGATGCCGGCCCAGCCGGTCGATCCGCCGACGCTGGCGATGACCTTCTCGGTCAATGACAGCCCCTATGCCGGGCGCGACGGCAAGAAGGTGACCAGCCGGCAGATCCGCGAGCGCCTGCTGCGCGAGGCCGAGGGCAACATCGCCATCCGCGTGCGCGAGAGCGAGCAGAAGGACGCCTTCGAGGTGGCCGGGCGCGGCGAATTGCAGCTTGGCGTGCTGATCGAGACCATGCGCCGCGAGGGCTTCGAGCTGTCGATCTCGCGCCCGCGCGTGCTGACGCGCACGGACGAAGCGACCGGCGGGAAGCTCGAACCCATCGAGGAGATCCTGGTCGATGTCGACGAGGGCTTCTCGGGCGTGGTGGTCGAGAAGATCAGCCAGCGCAAGGGCGAGCTGCAGGACATGCGCCCGTCCGGCGGGGGCAAGGTGCGGCTGACCTTCTACGTCCCCTCGCGCGGGATGATCGGCTATCACGGCGAGTTCCTTACCGATACGCGCGGCACCGGCGTGATGAACCGGCTGTTCCATGGCTGGGCGCCGTGGAAGGGCACGATCGAGGGGCGGCGCAACGGCGTCCTCATCTCGAACGCCGATGGCGAGGCGGTGGCCTACGCGCTCTGGTACCTGGAGGAGCGGGGGCCTCTGTTCATCGGGCCGGGCGAGAAGGTGTATGGCGGCATGATCATCGGCCAGCACACGCGCGACAACGACCTCGAGGTGAACCCGCTCAAGGAAAAGAAGCTCACCAACATCCGCGCCGCGGGCAAGGATGATGCGATCCTGCTCACGCCGCCGCGGCGGATGAGCCTCGAACAGGCGCTCGCTTATATCGCCGATGACGAGCTGGTGGAGGTGACGCCCACCGCGGTGCGCCTGCGCAAGAAGGAGCTCGATCCGAACGAGCGCAAGAAGGCCGCCCGCCGCGCCGAGGAGGAAGCGGCCTGACGCCGCCCGCGGCGGCCGGGCTCGCCTGATCCGGCCGGGCTGCGGCCGCGCGCCCTGTCGGCGATCCCGTTCGAGCCGATTCCGCTGCCCTCCTGGGGCGGCTATCGTGCCGGGGTGATGACCTTCGGCCCGAGTCGGGCGCGCAGCGGCGCCCCGTCCACCCCGCGTGCGGCCACGGACCCGGCTTCCGCCCGGCGCGGGGCGGCATGAGTATCGCCGCTCCGATCCCGCCGGTTGCGTGCGTCGGCGCGGGCCGATGACATCTTCCGCGCCCGCCCGTTCTGCGCCCGCCCGCCAGCCCGCCTGCCGGCCCGCCACCGCGCCTGCCACCGCGCCCTCGGCGTCGGCCACGCGCACCGGCACGGGCCGATGAGCGCGGTCCCGCCCCGTCCTGCGGCCCGTGCGCCCGCCGCCACCCCGCCCGGCTGGCGCGAGAGCCTGGCGCTCTATGCCGATCCGCGCCTGCTGGTGATGCTCGCGCTCGGCTTCGCCGCCGGGCTGCCGCTGCCGCTCACGGGCTTCACGCTCCGCCAATGGATGAGCGAGGCTGGGGTGAGCCTGTCCGGCATCGGCGCCACCGCCCTGATCGGCATCGCCTATTCCTTCAAGTTCGTCTGGTCGCCGCTGATCGACCATCTGCCGCTGCCGCCCTTCACCGCGCTGCTCGGCCGCCGGCGCGGCTGGCTCTTGCCGATCCAGCTCCTGCTCGCGCTTGCGATCGCCCTGCTCGGTCAGACCGATCCCGCGCGCGACGCGACGCTCACGGTCGCGGTGGCGGTCGCGGTCGCGTTCCTGTCGGCGAGCCAGGACATCGTCATCGACGCCTACCGCATCGAGATCCTGCCCCCCGAGCGCCAGGGCGCGGGGCTCGCCGCCTATGTCTGGGGCTATCGCATCGCACTGCTCGCCGCCAATGCGGGCGCGCTGTTCCTGGTCGGGCGCCTTGGCTGGCGCGGCGCCTATGCCGTGGTGGCGCTGCTGATGGTGGTGGGCATCGCAGCGACGCTTCTAGGCCGCGAGCCGGCGCGCGAGCCCGCCCCCGAACCGGATGGCGCGCGGGGCGGCGCGCGCGGCGCGGGCGGCATCGGCGCCTGGTTCGCACGCAGCGTGGCCGGCCCCTTCGCCGATTTCGCCCGCCGCGACGGCTGGGTGTTGCTGCTCGCCTTCGTCGCCCTGTTCAAGCTCGGCGAGGCGCTGGCCGGCATCATGACCGCGCCCTTCTACCGTGCGCTCGGCTTCACGCGCGAGGAGGTGGCGGCGATCTCCTCGGTGTTCGGGCTGGTGGCGACACTGGCCGGCGTGACGGTGGGCGGTGCGGTGGTGCACAGGCTCGGCCTGTTCCGCGCCCTGATGCTCACCGGCGTGATGCAGATGCTGTCCAACCTGATGTATGTCGCGCTCGCCCATAGCGGGCGCAACCTCGCCATGCTGTGGGCGCAGGTGGGGGTGGAGAGCTTCACCGACGGGCTGGCCGATGCCGCCTTCGTGGCCTACCTCTCGGCGCTGACCAGCCGCGCCTTCACCGCCACGCAGTACGCGCTCCTGTCCTCGCTCGCCTCGGTGCCCCTGCGCACGCTGGGCGGCAGCTCGGGCGTGCTCGCCGCTGCACTGGGCTGGCCGCGCTTCTTCCTGCTCACCACCGCCGCCGCCCTGCCCGCACTCCTGATCGCGCTCGTGCTCCAGCGCCGCTTCGCCGCCGCCGAGCACGCCCATCCCGGCTCGCGCCCGCGCGCCGAGGGCTGAGCGCGCGCGCCCCACCTTCCGCCCCGCCTTCCGCTCCCGCCAAGGACCCGCCCCGATGCCCTTCCTGCCCACCGCGCTGACGACGATCCTGCTCCTGATCGCCTCGAACGTGCTGATGACGATTGCCTGGTACTGGCATCTCAAGCATACGGGGCGCGCGCTCTGGGCGGTGATCCTGATCTCCTGGGGCATCGCCTTCTTCGAGTACTGCCTGGCCGTGCCGGCCAACCGCATCGGCTACGGCACCTTCTCGGGCCAGCAGCTCAAGGTGATGCAGGAGGTGATCACGCTCGGCGTGTTCGCGGTCTTCGCGGTGCTCTATCTGGGCGAGCGGCTGGCGTGGAACTATTTCGCCGCCATGGCCTGCCTGGTCGCCGCCGTGCTGTTCATCTTCCTGCCGGTGGGCGGTGCGGCGGTGCCGCGCTAGGGCACGTTCCGTTCGGCTTCGATCAGCCGAACGGAACTCGTGCCCGAGAAACTTGAGGATTGCGAGCAGCGTCCCAACCGGCGTAACCGCAGCGCGGTACCGCCGGATGGGACGCTGCTCTAGACTGGCCGCTAGCAACCGCGCGAAGGGAGGATCACCGATGCTGGTCGGCGTGCCGAAGGAGATCAAGAACCACGAGTATCGCGTCGGGCTGACGCCGGCCAGCGTGCGCGAGCTGGTGGCGCAGGGCCACAAGGTGCTGGTGCAGGCCGGCGCGGGGCTCGGCTGCGCCTTCACCGACGAGCAGTATGCGCAGGCCGGCGCCGCCATCGCCGCCGATGCCGCCGCCGTGTTCGCCGCCGCCGAGCTGATCGTCAAGGTGAAGGAGCCGCAGCCGGCCGAATGCGCCATGCTGCGCCGGGGCCAGGTGCTGTTCACCTATCTCCACCTCGCGCCCGACCCCGCGCAGACCAATGCGCTGATCGCGCAGGGCGTGACCGCGATCGCCTATGAAACCGTGACCGACGCGCAAGGCGGGCTGCCGCTGCTCGCACCGATGAGCGAGGTCGCCGGGCGCATGGCGGTGCAGGTCGGCGCCCGCTGCCTCGAGAAGGAGGCGGGCGGGGCGGGCGTGCTGCTCTCGGGCGTGCCGGGCGTGCCGGGCGCGCATGTGACCATCATCGGCGGCGGCGTGGTCGGCTCGAACGCGGCGCGGATCGCGCAGGGCATGCGCGCGCAGGTGGCGGTGCTGGACAAGAATCTGCGTCGGCTGAACGAGCTCGACGTCGAGTTCAACGGCGCGATCGAGACCGTGTTCGCCACCACCGAGGCGATCGAGACGCTGGTCACCCGCTCCGATCTTGTCATCGGCGCGGTGCTGGTGCCGGGCGCGGCGGCGCCGCGCCTGGTCACGCGCGCGATGGTGCGCCAGATGCGCTCGGGCAGCGTGATCGTCGATGTCGCGATCGACCAGGGCGGCTGCGTGGAGACGGCGCGGCCCACCACCCACGCCAACCCGACCTATGTCGAGGAAGGCGTGGTGCATTACTGCGTCACCAACATGCCGGGCGCGGTTGCGCGCACCTCGGCCAAGGCGCTCAACAACGCCACCCTGCCCTTCACCCTGCAGCTTGCCAACAAGGGCTGGCGCCGCGCCGCGGCCGAGAACCCGCACCTTGCCGCCGGGCTCAATGTTCATGACGGGCAGATCGCCTATCAGGCGGTGGCCGACGCGCTCGGCCTGCCCTTCACCCCCGTGGCGCAGCTGCTGAAGGGCTAGGGCACGTTCCGTTCGGCTTGAATCAGCCGAACGGAAGTCGTGCCCGAGAAACTCAATCGGACGCTGCTCTAGCGGCTGGCGCGCTGGCGGCGCCGGCTGTCTATGAAGTGGGCGCCCCCGCCTCGCTTCCCTCGGCCGGGGCCTCGGGCAGCCACAGGCTGACGATGGTGCCATTGCCCTCCTCGCTCGCGATCGCAAGCTGGCCGCGATGGCGGTTGACGATGTGCTTGACGATCGCCAGCCCGAGCCCGGTGCCGCCCGCCGCGCGCGAGCGCGCCGCATCGACGCGGTAGAAACGCTCGGTCAGGCGCGGCAGGTGCTCGCGCGCGATGCCCGGCCCGTCATCGGCGATGCTCGCTTGCAGCCCGGCGCGCTGGCCCGCTCGCCCGGCCGTGGCCGGCGCGGCGGCGAGCCGCTGCACGGAAAGGCGCACCGTGCCGCCCTCGCGCCCGTATTTCAGCGCGTTGTCGATCAGGTTGTGGAACACCTGCGCCAGCTGGTCGGCATCGCCCAGCACGGGCGGGGCCGCCTCGGCGATGTCCTGGGCGATCGTCATGCGCCGCTCCGCGAGCCTCGGCTCGAAGCTCTCGGCGGCGCGGCGCAGGATGCGGCCGAGATCGACGCGCTCGGTGGGCTGGGTGTGCTCGGTAAGCTCGATGCGCGAGAGCGACAACAGATCGTCGATCAGGCGGGCCATGCGCGCCGCCTGCTCGTGCATGATGCCAAGGAAGCGCGCCTGCGCCTTGGCATCGTCGGCGGCGGGGCCGCGCAGCGTCTCGATGAAGCCGATCAGGCTGGCGAGCGGCGTGCGCAGCTCGTGGCTGGCATTGGCGACGAAATCGGCGCGCATGCGCTCGGTGCGGTGCATGGCGGTGATGTCCTGCACCACCAGGAGAACGCGCCCGCCATCGGCCAGCGGCGGGTCAAGCGGCAGGACCTGCAGGGCGAAATGGCGCTCGACCGGCACGGGCAGGACCAGCTCGGCCCGCTGCGGGCGGTTCTCGGACAGGGCGCGAGCGATCGCGGCCCGTGCGCCGGGCTGGCGCAGCAGCGCGGGCAGGTCGGCCGGCGCCGCCGCGCTCGCGGCAGTGGCGTCGGTGCCCGGCGCGCCGAAATAGCGCCGCGCCGCCGCGTTCAGACGCGTCACGGCCTGCGCCTCGTCGAGCACGAGCAGGGGGTCGGGCAGACGCTCCAGGATCGTCTCGTTGGCGCGCGCCTGGCGGGCGAACTGCTCGGCCCGTTCCTGCCAGTCGCGCTGCGCGCGTGCGAGGTCGTCGGCCAACGCGGCGGCGGGGGCGAGACGCGGGGCCGGCGCGTCGGGGCGGCGCAGCCGCGCGCCGAGGCGGGCAAGATCGCCATGCCAGAGGCAGGCGAGAAGGACAGCACCGGACAGGCAGAAGGCAGCGCCGATCAGGCCGGGCAGGGGCGCCAGCGCGCCGGCGAGCGAGAGGCCGGCCAGTGCCGAGAGTGGTGTCGCCGCGAGGATCGCCACGCTGCGCGCAAGCCCGCCCGCCGGCGCGATCGGCGCCGCTGCGGCCGGCGGCGGCGGCGCAAGGGAGTCAGGCGGCGCGGCTTCCGCGCCGGCGCGAGGCGGTGTCCTCGGCTGGGCTCGCGGCGGCGCTGGCGGGGCGGGATCGGGCATGCGGCGGCTCGTGCGATGCTGGTGCGGGCGCGTGGTCGGTCCTGCCCGCACAGTCGCGCGCGCGCGGCGGCCTGTCTATCGCGGTGCGCGGAAAGCATCCGCGCCGATGCCCGGCGGGAGGTCCGGACCTGGCGCGCGGGGGGCGGGGAACGGCCCCGCGCCGCGGCGCCACGAGCGGGCGCGGCACCATCGCGCCGGCGGGGCGGTTCCGGCCGGACGGATCTCGTGCCGGCGCAACGCGCGGCCGGGAAGCGCGTCGCTGGGAACCACGGCGGCGGGAACCACGGCGCTGGGAACCAAGCCGCAGCGAAGCATGCCGCAGCGAAGCATGGCGCCGGGCACCGCGCCGCCGGGAAACATGTCGTTGCCGTTCAGGCCGGGCCGTTCAGGCCGGGCCGTTCAGGTCGGGGCGTTCAGGTCGGACCGTTCAGGTCGGGGCGCGGCTCGGGGCGCTGCGCGGCGTTCTGAGCGCAGGATGCGGCGCGACCTGGTCCGGGCGGGCGCTTATCCTAGAACCCGGCCCCCTCGAAGGTGTCGGGCGCGGCCGAGATGGCGCGGAAGCCGCCGCGCACGACCTCGAACACGGCCAGCCCGCGCTGGTTGGTGCCGTCGGGCAGGAAGCGGAAGATCCCGTTGGCGCCGGCGAAGCCGTCCGGGTTGGCGATGGCGCCGGCCGAGAAGCTCGGCCCCGACTGGTCCGAGGCCAGCACCGCCGCCAGCGCCGCCGCATCGTAGGCGAGGCCGGCCAGCACCGGGGGACGGGCGCCATAGGCTTCCTGGTAGCGCTGCTCGAACACCTGGCGCGGGGCGTCTGGCGGGGCGGCGAACCAGCCGCCGGCGAGCGAGGGTTCGCTGGCCACCCGCTGATCGGCCCACAGCCCGGTGCCGAGCAGGCGCACGGGCGGGCTGTTGATGTTGTAGTAGGGCAGGAGCGAGGCGGCGGCGCGCAGCCGCTCGCCGCCATCAGCGATCAGTATGGCATCGAAGCGCCCCTGCTGGCCGCTCGGCGCACTGCGCGCCCGCCCGCCGCCGCCCAGGCGCTGCACCGCCTGGGTCAGCGCCACCATGCCACCCGCGCCGTAGGTCTCGATCTGCACCAGTTCCCCGCCCACCGCACGCACCGCCTCCTGCGCCTCGGCGGCGACAAGCTGGCCATAGGGGTTCTCGGGCGCCAGCACGGCGAAGCGCGCAGCGCCGGCGGTTGATGCCTCGGCCACGACGCGGCGCACCTGGTCGCGCGGCAGGAAAGCGATCAGGTGCACGCCATTGCCGGCCACGGCCCGGTCGGTCGAGAAGGAGATCACGTTCACGCCCGCGGGGCGCGCCTGCGCGGCGACCGCCGCCGTCTCTGGCCCCGACAGCGGCCCGAGGATCAGCGAGGCGCCCTGCGCCAGCGCTGTGCGCGCCGCCTCGGCCGCGCCCTCGACGGTGCCGCGCGTGTCGCGCGGCACGATCTCGAGCCGGTCCTGGCGCGCCTCGAACAAGGCGAGCTGGGCGGCGTTCTGCATCGCCCGGCCAAGCCCGGCCGCATTGCCCGACAAGGGCAGCAGGAGCGCAACCCGGATCTTGCCGTCCGGTCCCACCGCCGGGCGCGGGGCGCCCATCTGGGTCGGCGGCGCAAGCGGGCCGGGATCGGCCTGCGTCTGCAGCCCACGGCCGAGCATGGGTGGCTGGACACAGGCGGCGAGCGCTAGAGTGCTGCCGGCCAGAACCAGGAAGGCACGCGATGAGCGAAGGAGAGAGCGAACCCCCCGCGCCAGCCATCCGGCGCGGGCGGCGCCGGCAGGCAGGGGCAGGGCTCGGATCGGCTGGCCTTGGATCGACAGGGCAGGGTGCGACACGGGCAGGCTCTCCAGGCGCGGGCGGGGCCGGCAGCGAAGCGAGGGATGACGCCGAAATCGTGGCAGAGGCGTCGATCGTGGCCGAGGCACCGGGCCCCGGCGCCGGCCTGACGCTGATCGCCACGCCGATCGGGAACCTGGCCGATCTCAGCCCTCGCGCACACGCCGCGCTGGCCCAGGCCGGCGCGGTGCTGTGCGAGGACAAGAGGGTAACAATGAAGCTCCTGGCCCGCCACGGCATTTCGCGCCCGCTGTTGGCGTTGCACGACCACAACGAGGAACGCATGGTGCCGGCGATCCTGGCCCGCCTGCGCGCCGGCGAGGCGCTGGCCCTGGTCTCGGACGCCGGCACGCCGCTCCTGTCCGATCCGGGCTACCGGCTGGTGCGCGCAGCGATCGGCGAGGGGCTGCCCGTTACCGCCGTGCCGGGGCCGTCGGCGGCGCTGATGGCGCTCACGCTGTCGGGCCTGCCACCGCAGCCTTTCCTGTTCCTGGGCTTCCTGCCGCCGAAGGGGGCCGCCCGCCGCGCCCGGCTGGAAACGCTGCGCGCGGCCGAGCGGGCGGGGCTCGCCGCGACGCTGATCCTCTACGAGGCGCCGCATCGGCTCGCTGCCTGCCTGGCCGACTGCGCCGCGGTGCTGGGCGAGCGGGGGGCGGCGGTGGCGCGCGAGCTGACCAAGCGCTTCGAGGAGGTGCGGCGCGGGTCGCTCTCGGACCTTGCCGCCCGCTATGCGCAAGCCGCCCCGCGCGGCGAGGTGACGCTGGTGATAGGCCCGCCCGAGCCGGGCGCCGCGACGGCCGAGGATCGGCAGGCGGCGGCGGCCGATCTCGACACCGCGTTGCGCGCGGCGCTGGCGCAGTCCAGCCTCAAGGATGCGGTGGCGGCGGTGGCGCGCGCAACCGGCCTGCCGCGCCGTGCCGTCTATGCCCGCGCGCTGGAACTGGCCAGGACGTGCTGACCGCCCGCCAGCCCACCAGCACCGGCTCAGCGCACCAGCAGGGGCAGGATCGCATCGAGGCGAAGCCGCCCCTCGGCGGTGGCGGCGAGCCGCCCGTCGGCGGCGCGGGCGAGATAGCCCTCCTCCGCCAGGAGCGCGAGCGCCTTCTGGTCGATCGCCTCGTCGAGGGTTACGCCGGTGCGGGCCAGGAACGGCGCCGGCGCGATGCCCTCGGCCAGCCTGAGGCCCATCAGCAGCGCCTCGCGCGCGCGCTGCTCTGGCGCGAGTTCGGTCTCCTCGCGCAGGCCGAGCCCGCCCGCCTCCACCGCCGCCGCCCAGGCCTCGGGCGCGCGGATGCGGCTCGTGGCCCAGAGCGCGCCCGCGCGCTCGATCCGGCCATGCGCGCCCGGCCCGATGCCGGCATAGGCGCCATAGCGCCAGTAGGTCAGGTTGTGGCGGCACTCGCTGCCGGGGCGCGCATAGTTGCTGATCTCGTAGGGCATGAGGCCGAAGCGCGCCGCTTCCTCGGCGGTGGCGTCATAGAGCGCGGCGGCATCGTCGGGCGCCGGCAGCACGATCTCGCCGCGTGCATGGGCGTTGGCGAAGCCAGTGCCCGGCTCGATCGTGAGCTGGTAGAGCGCGAGATGGTCGGCGGCGAGTGTGAGCGCCTGGGCCAGCTCGGCGCGCCAGGCGGGCAGCGCCTGGCCGGGGCGGGCATAGATCAGGTCGAAGGAGAGGCGCGGGAAGATCTCGCGCCCGAGCGCGAGCGCCGCGCGCGCCTGGCCCGCATCATGCTGCCGGCCGAGGGCCTTGAGCGCGCGATCATCCAGCGCCTGCACCCCGATCGAGACGCGGTTGACGCCGGCCTCGCGATAGGCGCGGAAGCGCCCGGCCTCGATCGAGGTCGGGTTGGCTTCCAGCGTCACTTCCACCGCGCCGGCATCGGCGGCGGCGGGCGGGAACAAGGCGTGGGCGCGGGCGATCAGCGCGGCCACCGTGTCGGGCGCCATCAGGCTCGGCGTGCCGCCGCCGAAGAAGATCGAGCCGAGCGCGCAAGGCCCGAGCCGCGCCGCCTCGGCCTCCAGCTCGCGCAGGAGCGCGGCGGCGTAGCGCGCCTGGTCGATCGCCGGGCGGACATGGCTGTTGAAGTCGCAATAGGGGCACTTGGCCAGGCAGAAGGGCCAGTGGATGTAGAGCGCGAGCGGCGCGGGGGCGGGCGCAGGGGCGGGCGCAGGGGCGGGGTGGGGCATGGCGCCAATATCGGCGCGCGCCCCGCCTGGCGAAAGGGGCAGTTGGCGAAAGGGGCAGTTGGCGAAACGCGCGCGGGCCGCATCAGCAGCGCGCGGGCGGGGCCTGGGCGAAGTCGAGGAACCGGGCGAGGCAGGCGCCGTAGGTGTCGTTGAAGGACACGCTCGCCCCGGCGCCGTGGCCGACCTGTCCGGGCGGACGGTCGATCACCAGCGCAGGCAGCCCGACCAGCGACAGCACCTCGCGCGCGGCCCGCGCGCGGCTGGCAGGTCCCGGATCGAAGGGGTCGCCCTCGAAGGTTAGCAGCGCGACGCGCGGTCCGGCAGGGCCTTCCTGACGCCGCACGCGATCGAGCAGGGCGAAGAAATCGGACAGCGCCCGCGGGCGCAGCTCGGGGTCGGTGCCGTGGCGGGCGGGGGCGACCGCGACCACGCCATCGACCTCGGCCGGGGTTTCGAGCAGCCGCATCGACAGCCAGCCGCCGCGCGACTGCCCGGCGGCGATGACGCGGCGATAGCCCTGCGCGCGCAGGGCGGCGATGCCCTGGCGGAGCTGCGGCAGGGTCTCGTCCATGTTCTCGGCGTGCGGCGAGCGGTCGAAGCGCCAGACATCCCAGCCGGCGACGTTCAGGCGCCGGACCCAGGGTTGCGGCACCGGCCGGCGCGCGGTGGCATCGTCGCCATCGCCCGGCGTGTAGCTGCCATGCGACCACACGATCACGCCCTGCGCCGCGCGCGGCCCGAAATGCAGGTGCCGGTCGGAGGGGCGCAAGGGCCCGGCCTGGCGCGCGGGGGGGCGCGGGGCAGGCCGGTCGGCGATGGCGAGATCGACCGACCAGAGCGTGCACTCCTCGCGCGCATAATGCTTGCAGGCGGCAAGCGCGTCGCGCCGGGCGGTCTCGGCGTCGGGGGCGTCGATGCGCATGCCCCAGGCCCCGCGCGGAGAGACGGCGAAGGCGCGGTGCATCTCCTGCACGAGGTAGCGTTCCCAGGCGAGCAGCCCGTTGCCGCGCACGAAGGGCACCGCCTCTGGCCGGAGCAGGGCGAGGGGGTCGTTGGCCGGCAGGGCGGAGAGGGCCGAGGCCAGCCGGGCGGTGGCGGCGGCGGGCGCGGTGGCGGCCTGGGCGGCGCCCTGCGCGGCGGCGGGCGGGGCGAAGGTGGCGGTGGCAAGGCTCGCCAGCAGCAGCGCGGCCGGAAGGGCCGTCCGGATGCGGCCGATGGCGCGCCCGAAGGCCGAACGCAAGGGGCGGAAGCGGCAAGCGGCCGGGCGGGCCGGAGCGGGGCGCGGTGCCGTGGGTTCCCACGGGTCGCCGACGAGGGCGCGGCTGGCGGTGCCCGTGTCTCCGGCGGGAGCGGGGCGCGCGGCAGCGGGGCGGAGAGCGCCAGGGCGCGGGCCGCGGGTCCAGGGCAGGGTGCCGGTCGGGGCCGGGGGCGGGCTTCCGTCCGGGGCGGGAGCGGGCGCGGCACGGTCCGCGCCGGCGCCGCAACGGGGGGCGGGCGCGGTGCCGGCCGGAGCGGGGTGTGGCGCGGCGCGGTCCGGGTGCATCAGCCGAGGCTCCCCGCCACCAGCCTGGCGAAGGCGTCGGCGCGATGGCTGATCGCGTGCTTGGCCGCGGGCGCCATCTCGCCGAAGGTCTGCTCGTGGCCGTCGGGAACGAACATGGGGTCGAATCCGAAGCCGTTCGCGCCGCGCGGCGGCCATACCGCATGGCCCGCGACTCGGCCCTCATAGGCTTCCACATGGCCACCGGGCCAGGCAAGGGCGAGGGCGCAGACGAACCAGGCGTGCCGGTCGGCCGCGCCGTCCTGTTCCAGCATGCGCGCCCAGACCGCGGCCATCGCCTTGGCATAGTCGCGGCTGCCGTCGGGCTGGCTCGCCCAGTCGGCCGTGTGCACGCCCGGCGCGCCGCCGAGCGCGGCCACGCAGAAGCCGGAATCATCGGCCAGCGCCGGCAGTTGCGCGCCCCGCGCCGCCGCCCGCGCCTTCAGCGCGGCATTGCCGGCGAAGCTGTCCTCGGTCTCGGCGGGCTCGGGCAGGCCGAGCGCGGGCGCCCCCACCACCTCCTTGCCGAAGGGCGCGAGCAGGGCCGCGATCTCGGCCAGCTTGCCGCGATTGTGGCTCGCCAGCACCAGCTTCTTCTCGGTCAGGCGGCGCGGCATGGCGGGGCGATCCTTCCTGGCGGCCCGGGGTGCGGGTTGGCGGCAGCGGCTAGGCGGGCTGGGCTGCGGCCTGGCGCTGCAGTGCCATCAGCTCGGCAACCCCCTTGCGCGCGAGCGCCATCAGCGCGGCGAAAGCCTCCTCGGTGAAGGGCGCGCCCTCGGCGGTGCCCTGCACCTCGACGATGCGGCCATCGCCGGTGAGGACGAAATTGGCATCGGCCTCGGCCGCCGAGTCCTCGGCATAGTCGAGGTCGAGCACCGGGACGCCCTTGACGATGCCGCAGGAGATGGCCGCGACTTGGCCCGCGATCGGATCGGCCTTGAGCACGTTGAGCGCGCGTAAGCGCCGGAACGCCGCGCCGAGCGCCACCCACGCCCCGGTGATCGCGGCGGTGCGGGTGCCGCCATCGGCCTGCAGCACGTCGCAATCGATGGTGATCTGCATCTCGCCCATCGCCGCGCGATCGACCACGGCGCGCAGCGACCGGCCGATCAGGCGCTGGATTTCCTGCGTGCGGCCCGATTGCTTGCCGCGCGCCGCCTCGCGCTCGGTGCGGGTGTGGGTCGAGCGCGGCAGCATGCCGTATTCGGCCGTGACCCAGCCCTGGCCGGTGCCCTTGAGGAAGCCGGGCACGCGCGGCTCGGCCGAGGCGGTGCACAGCACATGCGTATCGCCGAAGCGCACCAGGCACGAGCCTTCGGCATGCTTGGCGTAACCGGGGATCAACTCGACGCGGCGCAACGCGTCGGGAGCGCGGCCCGATGGACGCATCCTTCCTGTAGCCCTTCCTCGCGGCGCCGTTGCGGCGCTCGTTGCACCAACGACCCTAGCCGCCGCGGCGGGGCGGGTAAAGGATGCGGGCGCGTTTTCGCGCCGATTGCGCGCCCTGATTGACGCTGGCCCCTGGCGTAACTAGCTTTTGAGCAACAGCGGCTAAACTGTGGGTTGATACGGGTGGACCGATTCGATGGCACCGCTTGCGCGCCCCGCGCTTGACGCACTGGCCGGAGCCGCCGCCCGCCCGGGAGGCGGTGCGGGCGAGGCTGCGCCCGCGCCCGTGCCCGGGCTCGATACCCGCTCGCTCGCCATCTTCCGCGAGATCGTCGAGGCCTATGTCGAGACCGGCGAGCCGGTCGGCAGCCGCACCCTGTCGCGCCGGCTGGGCATCGCGCTGTCGCCCGCCACCATCCGCAACGTCATGGCCGATCTCGAGCATGCGGGGCTGCTCTATGCGCCGCACACCTCGGCCGGGCGGCTGCCGACCGAGCGCGGCCTGCGCATGTTCGTCGACGGCCTGCTCGAATACGGCCAGCTGTCGGAGGAGGAGCGCAGCGCCATCGCCAGCCAGTGCGATGCCGCCGGCCGCTCGCTCGAGGATGCGCTGGAGCAGGCCTCGACCCTGCTTTCGGGCCTGTCGCAGGCAGCCGGCCTAGTGCTGGCGCCGAAAAGCGACAGCGCGCTCCGCCATATCGAGTTCGTCGCGCTCGGCGAGGGCCGCGTGCTGGTGGTGCTGGTTACCGCCGACGGGCTGGTGGAGAACCGCGTCATCGAGGCCCCGCCCGGCCTGCCGCCCTCGGCGCTTACCCAGGCGGCCAACTACCTCAACAACCGCCTGGTCGGGCGCACGCTGGACGAACTGCGCCGCCTGGTCGAGGAGGAGATCGCCAACCACCGCGCCGAGCTGGACGCGCTCACCTCGAAGGTGGTGGAGGCGGGGCTGGCCACCTGGGCCGGCGGGGCCAAGGGCGGCAGCCTGATCGTGCGCGGCCGCGCCAAGCTCTTGCAGGACGTGACCGCGATCGAGCGGCTGTCCTCGATCCAGACCCTGTTCGAGCGGCTGGAGACGAAGGAGACGCTGGTCCGCCTGCTCGACCTCGCCAACCGCGCCGAGGGGGTGCAGATCTTCATCGGCGCCGAGAACACGCTGTTCGAGATGTCGGGCTGCGCCATGATCGTCTCGCCCTACCGCGACAGCCGCAGCCACATCGTCGGCGCGATCGGGGTGATCGGGCCGACGCGGATCAATTACGGGCGCATCATCCCGATCGTCGACTACACTGCGCGCCTGATCGGGCGGATGATGGGCTGAGGGGGCGGGGCGCGGACCGGCCGCCGCCGAGAAGGGGCGGGGCGCGCGATTGCCCGCTTGCCGATCGCGGCGCGAACCCCTAGCTAGGGTATGGACATGCCATGCGGGGCGGCTTCGGGCCGCCCTTTCAGTTGCCGCGCCGCGGCACGCACCAAGCAACGACCGGACCCATGACGCAAGAGAACGATACCACCCGCAACACCCCGCCCCAGGACCAGCCCGCGTCCATGCAGGCCGATGCCGCCGGTACCGCGCCCGCCTCCGACCAGAGCCCCGAGGCGCTGATGGCCGAGGCGGCGGCGCGCATCGCCGCGCTCGAGGCCGAGGCGGCCGGGTTCAAGGACAAGTGGCTGCGCGCGGAAGCGGAGATGCAGAACCTGCGCAACCGCACCAAGCGCGAGGTCGAGGAGGCGCGCGCCTATGCCGCCACCAAGTTCGCCCGCGACGTGGCCGAGCTGGCCGAGAACCTCGCCCGCGCCATGGCCGCCATGCCCGCCGCCGCCGCGGACGAGCCCGAGAGCCTGGGCAAGATCCGAGACGGCATCAGCTCGATCGAGCGCGCCTTCCTGGCCGCGCTGGAGCGCAACGGCGTGGCGCGGGTCGAGGCCGCCGGCCAGCCCTTCAACCCGGACCTGCACCAGGCGATGATGGAGCAGGAAAGCGCCGCGGCCGCGCCCGGCACGGTGCTGGCGGCCTGGAGCCCGGCCTGGACGCTGAACGGGCGGTTGCTCAAGCCGGCGATGGTGGTGGTGGCCAAGGCCCCGCCCGGTGGCGCGTCCGCTGCCGCCCCGGCGTCCGCCGACCCTGGCTCCGCTGCCACGCCGGGCGGCAAGCTCGACACCACGGCCTGAGGCGCCGCTTCGCCGCCGGTGCCGGCACCGATCCCGGGCGGTGGGCTCGACGCGGCAGCCTGAGGGGGGGGCGGGCGGCGGCGCCCGGCAAGCGCGGACCTGATCGCGCCGCCCGCGTCACCACCAGGGCCGACACCAGCTGCGCCCCCCTGCCGACACCCTGGCTGCCCTGGCATCGCGCCCACCCTTCCGGCAGCGATGGATTAACCGGACGCGGTGTCTGCTCTGGCTCTGCCGGCCTCGGGTCCGCCGCCGCCTTGGTCGCTCCGCCGGCACCACAGACCCGACTTTCCCTGGGGTTTTGGCAGCGACGGGTCTTGTGTGCTGCCACGGGGCTGAATACATCAGGGCCGACGCCGCCGGTCGCCGGAGTGGGCCTGCCCCACCTGTCGCGGGTCCCCGTCATCGGGGCCGGAGGCGAAGTTCCTGGGGGTATGGCCGGCGCCCGATGGGCGGGGCCGCCCGTGCCCGCCGACCGCAACGAGGACAGCATGAGCAAAGTCATCGGCATCGACCTTGGCACCACCAATTCGTGCGTGGCCATACTGGAAGGCGGCGACGCCAAGGTGATCGAGAATTCCGAGGGCGCGCGCACCACGCCCTCGATGGTGGCCTTCGCCGATTCCGGCGAGCGCCTGGTGGGCCAGGCCGCCAAGCGCCAGGCCGTCACCAACCCGCTGCGCACCCTTTATTCGGTCAAGCGCCTGATCGGCCGGCGCTTCGACGATCCGATGGTGCAGAAGGAAGCGGGCCTCGTGCCCTTCAGGATCGTCCGCGGCGACAATGGCGATGCCTGGGTCGAGGCCGACGGCAAGACCTACAGCCCCTCGCAGATGTCCGCTTTCATCCTGATGAAGATGAAGGAGACGGCCGAATCCTATCTCGGCGGCCCGGTCTCGCAGGCGGTGATCACCGTTCCCGCCTACTTCAACGACGCCCAGCGCCAGGCGACCAAGGACGCCGGCAAGATCGCCGGCCTCGAGGTGCTGCGCATCATCAACGAGCCCACGGCGGCCGCGCTCGCCTACGGGCTCGACAAGAAGAAGTCCGGCCTGATCGCGGTCTACGATCTCGGCGGCGGCACCTTCGACATCTCCGTGCTGGAGATCGGCGACGGCGTGTTCGAGGTGAAGGCCACCAATGGCGACACCTTCCTGGGCGGCGAGGATTTCGACCAGCGCGTGATCGACTACCTGGCCGACGAGTTCAAGAAGGACGCCGGCATCGACCTGCGCAAGGACCGCATCGCGCTCCAGCGCCTGAAGGAGGCGGCCGAGAAGGCGAAGATCGAGCTCTCCAACTCGAAGGAGACCGAGGTCAACCTGCCCTTCATCACCGCCGATGCCTCCGGCCCCAAGCATCTCGTGATGAAGCTCACCCGCGCCAAGCTGGAGAGCCTGGTCGATGACCTGGTCTCGCGCACGCTCGATCCCTGCCGCGCCGCGCTCAAGGATGCGGGCGTTTCCGCCGGCCAGATCGACGAGGTGATCCTGGTCGGCGGCATGACCCGCATGCCCAAGATCATCGAGACGGTGAAGCAGTTCTTCGGCCGCGAGCCGGCGCGCAACGTCAACCCCGACGAGGTGGTGGCGATCGGCGCGGCGGTGCAGGCGGGCGTGCTCAAGGGCGAGGTCAAGGACGTCCTGCTGCTCGACGTGACGCCGCTTTCGCTCGGCATCGAGACGCTGGGCGGCGTGTTCACCCGCCTGATCGACCGCAACACCACCATCCCCACGAAGAAGAGCCAGATCTTCTCCACCGCCGATGACGGGCAGACCGCGGTCACGATCAAGGTCTACCAGGGCGAGCGCGAGATGGCGGCCGACAACAAGCAGCTCGGCATGTTCGACCTTGTCGGCATCCCGGCCGCGCCGCGCGGCGTGCCGCAGATCGAGGTCACCTTCGACATCGACGCCAACGGCATCGTCGCGGTGTCGGCCAAGGACAAGGCGACCAGCAAGGAGCAGCAGATCCGCATCCAGCCCTCGGGCGGCCTGTCGGATGCCGACATCCAGCGCATGGTCAGGGAGGCCGAGGCGCACAAGGCCGAGGACGAGAAGCGCAAGGCCTTCGTGGAAGCGAAGAACCATGCCGACGCGCTGATCCACTCGACCGAGAAGAACCTCAAGGAGCATGGCGAGAAGCTGCCGGCCCCCGACAAGGAGAAGGTCGAGGCCGACATCAAGGCGCTGCGCGAGGTGATGGCGGGCAGCGATGCCGATGCCGAGGCGCTGCGCAAGGCCACCGATGCTCTCGCCCAGTCGGCGATGAAGCTCGGCGAGATCATGTATCGCGAGCAGCAGGCCGCCCAGCAGGGCGCGCAGGGCGCCGCCCAGCCGGAGGGCAATCCCGCCGGCGAGGGCGCGAGCCAGGGCGCGCAGGGCGCCAAGGGCTCGGAGAAGGTGGTCGATGCCGAGTTCGAGGATGTCACCGACAAGAACAAGAAGAAGCCCGGCTGATGGGGCTTGCCCGGAGGCGGGCGATGCGCACCGATCGCGGCGCCTGCACCAGGGGCCCGCGCCGATGCTATGATCCGCCGCCCCGCGCCTGCGGGGTGGCGGCCATGGCGGGGGGCGGGGCGATGGTGCGGGCGATGGCGAAGCAGGACGCGCCGCGCCCGCCGGGCGGCAAGGGCTGAACGACGATGGCCAAGCGCGACTATTACGAGGCCCTGGGCGTCGCCAAGGACGCCTCGGCCGACGACCTCAAGAAGGCCTACCGCAAGCTCGCCATGCAGTATCACCCGGACCGCAATCCGGGCGACAAGGATGCCGAGGCGCGCTTCAAGGAGCTGAACGAGGCCTACGAGATCCTCAAGGACGAGCAGAAGCGCGCCGCCTATGACCGCTACGGCCATGCCGCCTTCGAGCAGGGCGGCCCCAATGGCGGTCCCGGCGGCTTCGAGTTCCGCGGCGGCAATTTCGCCGACATCTTCGACGAGATGTTCGGCGAGTTCATGGGCGGGCGCGGCGGCCGGCAAAGCTCTGGCCGCGGCTCGGACCTGCGCACCGGCATCGAGATCACGCTGGAGGAAGCCTTCGCCGGGGCGCAGAAGACCATCCGCATCCCGAGCTCGGTCGCGTGCGAGGCGTGCAAGGGCTCCGGCGCGCAGGGCGCCAAATCCTCGACCCAGTGCACCACCTGCCGCGGCGCCGGCAAGGTGCGTAGCCAGCAGGGCTTCTTCGTGATCGAGCGCACCTGCCCCACCTGCGGCGGGCAGGGCAGCGTGATCAAGGACCCCTGCCGCGTCTGCAACGGCGCCGGGCGCGTGCAGCGCGAGCGCACGCTCAACGTCAACATCCCGGCCGGGGTCGAGGACGGCACCCGCATCCGCCTGAGCGGGGAGGGCGAGGCCGGGCTGCGCGGCGCGCCGGCGGGCGATCTCTATGTCCATGTCGGCATCCGCCAGCACGCCATGTTCCAGCGCGACGGGGCGCACCTGCTGCTGCGCGTGCCCCTGCGCATGGCGGTGGCGGCCTTGGGCGGGGAGATCGAGGTGCCGACCATCGATGGCGGCAAGGCCAAGGTGAAGGTGCCCGCCGGCACGCAGTCGGGCGAGCAGCTCCGCCTGCGCGGCAAGGGCATGTCGGTGCTGCGCTCCACCTCGCGCGGGGACATGTATATCGAGCTCAAGGTGGAAACGCCGGTCAACCTGTCGAAGAAGCAGCAGGAGCTGCTGCGCGAGTTCGACGGGCTCGATGAAGGGCATGGGCGCGGCAACGCCTCGGGCTCGACCAGCCCGGAGAGCGAGGGCTTCTTCAAGAAGGCGAAGGCGTTCTGGGACGATCTGCGCGGCTAGGGCTGTTCGCCGCGCCCGGCAGGCGCGCCGCACCGTGCCGGGCGGCGCGGATGATCACGGGGGAGCGAATGTCATGGACGTGAAGATCGGCATCGTCGGCTGCGCCGGGCGCATGGGCCAGATGCTCGGCCGCGAGGTGATGGCAGCCGAAGGCGCCCGCCTGATTGGCGGCACCGAATGCGCCGGCCACAAGCATCTCGGCCAGGATCTCGGCCGCCTGCTCGGCACCGAGCCGCACGGCCATCCGGTCACCGAGGATGCCAAGGCGCTGTTCGCGCGCGCCGATGTGGTGCTCGACTTCACCGTCCCCGCGGCGAGCGTCGCGCACGCGAAGCTTGCGGCGAGGGCGGGCAAGGCGCTGGTGATCGGCACCACCGGCCTTTCCGGGGCGGACGAGGCGGCGATCCGGGCGGCGGCCCGGAGGGCGCCGATCGTCTATGCGGGCAACATGGGCACCGGCATCAACCTCTTGCTCGCTCTGGTCGAGCAGGTGGCGAAGGCGCTCGGCCCCGACTACGACATCGAGATCGTCGAGATGCACCACCGCCACAAGATCGACGCGCCATCCGGCACCGCGCTGATGCTCGGGCGCGCGGCGGCCAGGGGGCGCGGCATCGAGCATGACGCCAACATCGAGAGCGGCCGGCACGGCCATACGGGCGCGCGCAAGAAGGGCGCGATCGGCTATGCCGCGCTGCGCGGGGGCGAGGTGATCGGCGAGCATTCGGTGATCTTCGCCGGTGCGGACGAGCATCTCGAGATCCGCCACCGCGCCTTCAACCGCCGCCTGTTCGCCTCGGGCGCGGTGCGCGCGGCGCTGTGGGTGGCGGACAGGAAGCCCGGCCTCTACACCATGTTCGACGTGCTCGGCCTGTCCGGCGCGGGGCGCTGAGGGCGCGCGCCGCCACGATCCGCTCTCAGCAGATCACGGCGGCGTCGAGCTGCGGGTTGTCGAAGCGCGGGCTGCGCAGCGCGGCCAGCGCCGCCCCGAGTGCCGCCGCGAGCCCGCGCAGCTCGGGCGTGGCCAGGAAGGCGCCGATGCGTACCGCCCGCCCTTGCGCGCGCAGGAACAGGCGCGGGGCGCTGCCCGCCTCCTCGGCAAGATCGAGCCGGACCCAGTAGGGCGCGAAGGCGGTCTCGCGCGCGCGGCCCTGGCGGTCCACCTGCAGCACCGTCAGCCGCTCCTCGGTCAGGCGCACCACCTCCAGGCTGCGGCCGGCGCGGTGGTGGCGGCGCAACAGCCAGATCGCCAGCGCCACCTCGGCGCCGAGGAAGCCCACCACCGGCCAGGCCCCGACCGCATAGACGTAGATCGCCGGCACGATCGCCGCGATCACCAGCGCGATCGTGGCGATGCGCAGGCCGCGCGCATCCAGGCTGCGCGTCGGCGTCAGCACCGCCTCGAAGGGCAGGGCCGTGCGCGCGGCGGGGGGTGGCGGCGGGCTGCTCATGGCGGCAAAGCATGTCGGGCCGCCTTGCCTCCGGTCAAGTATCGCTTCTCGGTTGCCGGGCGGGGCGAAGCCGGGCGAGATAGGTGTCCCGCCACGCCCCGCGCCTGGAGCATCCCCTGCCGTGCCTGCCCGCAGCAAAGCGCCATCGTCCCGGCCTTCCGCGCAGCCCCGCGCCAAGCCCCGCGCGCAGCCCCGCGCCACGCCGGCGCGGCCCGCCGCCGCGAAGAAGCCAGCCCGCACCCCGCGCATGAGCCCGGCCGAGATCGAGGCGTTCATGGCCGCGCTCGCCGCCGCCATGCCCGAGCCCAGGGGCGAGCTCGAGCATAGCGACCCCTTCACCCTGCTGGTGGCCGTGGTTCTGTCAGCGCAGGCCACCGACGTTTCCGTGAACAAGGCGACCCGCACCCTGTTCGCGGAAGCCGCCACCCCCGCCGCCATGGCCGCGCTGGGCGAGGCGGGGATCGCGCGGCACATCCGCTCGATCGGGTTGTGGCAGGGCAAGGCGAAGAACGTCGCGGCGCTGGCGCGCATCCTGCTCGATCAGCATGGCGGGCAGGTGCCCACCGACCGCGCCGCGCTGGAGGCGCTGCCCGGAGTGGGGCGCAAGACCGCCAATGTCGTGCTCAACATCGCCTTCGGGCAGGAGACGATCGCGGTCGATACCCACATCTTCCGCCTGGGCAACCGCACCGGCATCGCGCCGGGCGCCACCCCGCGCGCGGTCGAGGAGGCGCTGATCGCGCGCATCCCGCCCGCCTATCGCCGCCACGCCCATCACTGGCTGATCCTGCACGGGCGCTATGTCTGCAAGGCGCGCCGCCCCGAGTGCTGGCGCGGCCCGGCCGCCAGTGCCTGCCGCTACCCTGCCAAGACGCCCCCGCCCGGCGCCGCGCCCACCCAATAGGCTTGCAAGCCCCGGCGAGCATGCCGAGAGTGGCGCCATGACGCGCCTTGCCCATCGCGCCACTGCACCGCTCCGCGGCCGGCACCGCCTGCGCCGCGCGCTGCTGGCGCTGGCGCTGCCGCTGCTGGTCGTCGCGCCCAGCGGCTGCGGACCGGTCGGCATCCTGGCCACGATCGGGGCCACCGCCGGCACCTGGGCGGTGCAGGAGCGCGGCTTCGGCCAGGCGATCTCGGACAATGCCATCGCCGTGCGGATCAGCGAGGCCTGGGCCGCCGCCGACGAGCAGGCTTTCCAGCATATCGGCACCTCGGTCAGCGAGGGGCGCGTGCTGGTGACCGGCGTGGTCGCCGAGCCCGAAAGGCGGGTGGAGGCGATCCGGCTGGTCTGGACCGTTGCCGGCGTGCGCGAGGTGATCAACGAGATCCAGATCAGCGACCAGCGCCGGGTCGAGGACGCGCTGCGCGACCAGGCCGTGACGCTGCGCCTGCGCGCGGCGATGACCTTCGACGGCGGCATCAATGCGGTGAACTACTCCATCGACACGGTCAACGGCGTTGTCTATCTGATGGGCATCGCGCGCGACCAGGGCGAGCTGGAACGCGCGGTTCGGCTCGTCTCGGGCGATGCCGGCGTGCGCGATGTGGTAAGCCATGTCCGGCTGCGCAGCGAGGGAGTGCCCCCGCCGCCCGCGACCCGGCCGCCCGCGACCGCGCCACCCGCCGCCACCGCGACGCCGCCAGGCGCATCGGCGCCGAACGGTTCGCGGCCCGACGGATCGAGGCCCAACGGGTCGCGCATCGAGGAGACGCCCTTGTGACCGAGCCTGCCGATCCCGGTCGCGCCAGCCCGGACCATCCGAAGCCGGAGCGTCGCGCCGGCCCGGCCGACATCGCCGCCCGCATCGCCGAGGCGCGCGCCGCGCTGACCGCGATGGGCTTCCTGCCCGACACCCAGCTTGACCTGGCGGAAGCCGCGCTGATGCTGGCGGTGCCCGACGCGCCCGACCGCGACCTCGGCCATGCCCGCGCCCATCTCGCCCAGCTCGCCGCCGAGGCGCGCGCCATGGCAGCGCAGGATGCCGCCGCACGCGAGGGCGATCTGGCCGCGCGCGCCGCGCTTCTGGCCGCGCTCCTGCACCATCGCCACGGCTATCGCGGCGATGCCGAGCGCTACGACGATCTCGCCAACGCCAACCTCCTGCGCTGCATCAGCCGCCGCAAGGGCCTGCCGGTGATGCTGGGGGTGGTCTGGCTGCATGTCGCGCGCGCGCTGGAATGGGAGGCGCACGGGCTCGACGTGCCGGCCCATTTCCTGGTCGGGCTCTATGGCGGCAGCCGGCTCTTGCCGCTCGACGTCTTTGCCGGCGGCGAGGCGCTCGACCCGCCGGCGGTGCGCGCGCTGCTCAAGCGCGTCGCGGGCGAGCAGGCCGAGCTCAAGCCCGACACGCTGCGCCGGATGGGCAATCGCGGGGTGCTGGTGCGGCTGATGAACAACATCAAGCTGCGCCGCCTGCGCGAGAGCGACCTCCAAGGTGCGCTCGCCGCGGTGGAGGACACGCTGCGCTTCGCCCCGCAGGAGGCCTATCTCTGGCGCGAGGCGGGGCTGATCAATGCCCGGCTGGAGAAGCTCGGCGCCGCCATCTCCTGCCTGACGCGCTTCGCCGACCTCGTTGCCGACCCGGAGGCGCGCCGCCGGGTCGAGACCCTGCTTGCCGAACTGCGCGGCCGGCTGAACTGACCCCACCCCCGCGGCCCGCCGGCGCGCCCTGACAGAGCGGCGCCGGCTCCGCTATGCTTGCCCGAGAGACCCGCCAGAAGGAGCGATGATCCATGGCCCGCCCGCTCAAGGTTGCGATCCAGATGGACCCGATCGAGTCCATCAATATCGACGCGGACAGCACCTTCGCGCTGGCGCTGGAGGCGCAGGCGCGCGGCCACGGCCTCTGGCACTATCTGCCGCGGCACCTTTCGCTCCGCACCGGGCGGGTGGTGGCGCGCGGCCGCCCGCTTTCGGTGCGGCGCGTGAAGGGCGACCATTTCGCCTTCGGCGCGTGGGAGGAGCTCGACCTCGCCACCATGGACGTGGTGCTGATGCGCCAGGACCCGCCCTTCGACATGGCCTACATCACCGCCACCCACCTGCTTGAGCATATCCATCCCAAGACGCTGGTGGTGAACGACCCGGCCAGCGTGCGCAACGCGCCCGAGAAGCTGTTCGTCACCCATTTCCCGCAACTGATGCCGCCGACCCTGATCAGCTCGGACCGAGAGGCGATCCTGGATTTCCGCCGCGAGCACGAGGACATCATCGTCAAGCCCCTGTTCGGCAATGGCGGGGCCGGCGTGTTCCATATCCGCCCCGACGACGAGAACCTGACCGCGCTCCTGGAGATGTTCACCCAGATGTTCCGCGAGCCGCTCGTGGTGCAGCGCTACATCCCGGCGGTGCGCCAGGGCGACAAGCGCATCATCCTGGTCGATGGCAAGCCGGCCGGTGCGGTCAACCGCGTGCCGGCGGCGGGCGAGGCGCGCTCGAACCTGCATGTCGGGGGCAAGCCGGTGAAGAGCACCCTCACCGCGCGCGAGCAGGAGATCTGCGCCACGATCGGGCCGGAGCTGGCCGCGCGCGGGATGATCTTCGTCGGCATCGATGTGATCGGCGACTACCTGACCGAGATCAACGTCACCAGCCCGACCGGCATCCAGGAGATCGACCGCTTCGATGGCGTGAAGATCGAGGCCGATATCTGGAACGCGATCGAACGCCGCCGCTAGATCAACCACCGCGCGAACCGCCGTCTGCCAACTCTGCCATTGAGACGCATGCGGGCGCATGAGTCGTGCGCGTTGTGACAATTTTGCGTCTACTACAGCTTCACGAACCAAGCGATTGAGATTCTTGCGGTGAGTTCGCTCGCTGGCATCGAATTGTGCATTGTTGTGGGAATTTCATCGCCGCGTGAGGCGCTTTGCAGATATTCGCGCTTGCGCCCTCGGCAAAATGATTCTTTGTTACGTTACCAAAGAGCGCTGGGATTTTTTGGGGGTAGCGCTCGGACACGCGGCGCACGGAGCACCGCGGCGTTGATCTATTGACACCAATTCAACACGCGCCACGGGCAGACCGAAGGCGTGGTACCGAGCGAGGAGAAGGCACCCATGGCTATCATCAATGGCGATGAAAACGACAACGTCCTGAACGGTGATACCGATCTCGGCGACGTCAACGACACCATCAACGGCCTCGGCGGCAACGATACGCTGAGCGGCCTGACCGGCGACGACATCCTCAATGGCGGCGACGGCGACGACATCCTCGATGGCGGCGAGGGCAACGATACCCTCAACGGCGATGCCGGCACCGACACCATGGCCGGTGGCCTGGGCGACGACAACTACACCGTCACGGAGACGACCGATGTCGTGACCGAGGCCGCGGGCGAGGGCACCGACACGATATTCACGACGGTGGACTACACCCTCTCGGCCAATGTCGAGAACGGCGTCCTGTTCGTCGGCGGCACGCCCATCACCGTGGTCGGCAACGACCTCGACAACGCGATCAGCGTTGCCCCGGGCGCCGGCGCGGGCGTGATCATCGATGGCGGCAGCGGCAGCGATACGATCGCGGGCGGTGACGGCGACGACACCCTGACCGGCAACACCGGCTCCGACACGATCGATGGCGGCGCCGGCAACGACACGATCGATGGCGGCGAGGGCGCTGATTCGCTCCTCGGTGGCGCGGGCGACGACACCATCCAGGGCGGCGCCGGCACGGACTCGATCGATGGCGGCGAGGGCAACGACATCCTCGATGGCGGCGCCGCGTCCGACACGCTGGCTGGCGGGCTCGGCGATGACACCTACCTGGTCGACGACGTGGCCGACATCGTCACCGAGGCGGGGGGCGACGGCACCGACCTTGTCATCGCCTCGATCAGCTACGCGCTCGATGCCGGGGTGGAGAACCTGGCGCTGACCGGCGGGACGGGCGGCACCGGCAACGATCTCAACAACACGATCACGGGCCTGGTCATCGGCGACACGCTGGTAACCCTGTCGGGCCTCGGCGGCGATGACACGCTGAACGGCACCGGGACCACGCCCTACGAGCTTCTCGGCGGCGACGGCAACGACGCCCTCACCGGCGGCGACGTGGACGACACGCTGAATGGCGGTGACGGCAACGACACCCTCGATGGCGGCGCGGGCAACGACACCATGCTCGGCGGAGCGGGCGATGACGTCTACCTCGTCGATGCCGGCGACACGGTGACCGAGAATGCCGACGAGGGCACGGACACGGTCGTGGCCGGGTTCACCTACCTCCTCGGCGCCAATGTCGAAAACCTGCTGCTGCTCGATGCCGGCGGCGCGATCGACGGCACCGGCAACGAGCTCGACAACCTGATCATCGGCAATGCCAGCGCCAACACACTGAATGGCGGTGATGGCAACGACACGCTGGTTGGCGGCGATGGCGATGATAACCTCCAGGGTGGCGATGGCAACGACACGCTCGTTGGCGGCGCCGGCACGAACACGATGAATGGTGGGGCTGGCGACGACACCTTCGTGATCGACGGCACCGGATCTAGCACCGTGATCGACCCCGGTGGCACCGACACGGTGGTGTCGAGCGTGGATTTCTCGATCGGGCTCCTGCTCGATATCGAGAACCTCACGCTGATCGACACGGCCGCTCTCGGCGAAGGCAACAGCAACGCCAACCGCATCGAGGGCAATGACGATGGGAATCTGCTGAGAGGCTTCGCCGGCAACGACGTCATCAATGGCGGCGGCGGCGACGACGTCATTGCGGGCGGCGACGACAACGACACGCTGGCCGGCAATGATGGCAACGACGTGGTCGAGGGCGGCAACGGCAATGACCGCATCGGCGGGCAGGCCGGCGACGACATCCTCGATGGCGGCGCGGGCACCGACGTGGTCGACTACACCTCGGCCGAGGGCGGGGTGATCGTCAACCTGTCCACCGCCGGGCCTCAGGACACGATCGGCGCCGGCACCGACACGCTGTCGAACTTCGAGAATATCCGCGGCAGCCTGTTCGACGACATCCTGACCGGCGACGGCAACGCCAACGAGATCCTAGGCTTCGACGGCAACGACATCATCGATGGCGGCGCCGGCGCGGACGGGATGTATGGCGGCGCCGGCGACGATACCTATGTCGTCGACGATGCCGGCGACATCGCCGCCGATCCGGTGAATGCCGGCCTCGACCTGGTGCTCGCCTCGATCACCTGGACCCTGTCGGCCAATATCGAGAACCTGAACCTGACCGGCGCCGGCGACATCAACGGCACCGGCAACGCGCTCGGCAACCTGATCAGCGGCAATGACGGCGCGAACGTGCTGACCGGCCTCGGCGGTGACGACCTGCTCAATGGCGGGGCCGGGGCGGACCAGATGTTCGGCGGCACGGGCGACGATCTCTACATCGTCGACAATGCCGGCGACGTGGCCAGCGATGTTGCCGGCGGCGGCACCGACCAGGTGCTGTCCTCGGTCACGCACACGCTCTCGGCCAACATCGAGAACCTGACGCTGCTCGGCACCGATCCGATCAACGGCACCGGCAACGGGCTCGACAACACGATCGTCGGCAATGACGGCAACAACGTGCTGACGGGCCTTGGCGGCAACGACACGCTGATCGGCGGGCTCGGCAACGACCAGATGTTCGGCGGTCTGGGCGACGATACCTATGTTGTCGATACCACCGGCGACATCACCTCGGATGCCGGCGGCATCGATACGGTGGTCAGCTTCACCTCGATCTCGCTCTCCACGCGCGCCTCGATCGAGAACCTGACGCTGGCCGGCGCCGCGGTGAACGGCTTCGGCAATGCCGCCAACAACCTGATCGTCGGCTCGGCCATCTCCAATACGCTGTTCGGCGCGGCCGGCAACGACACGCTGCTCGGCGGTGGTGCGTCGGACAAGCTCTATGGTGGCGCCGATGCCGACACCTTCCTCTATCTCGACCTGGCCGACAGCACGGCCGACTTCGCCGGCCGCGACGTGCTGTACGACTTCGTCGAGGGCACGGACGTGATCGACCTCTCCGCCCTCGATGCCGACAACAGCACGGTGGATAACGACGCCTTCACCTTCGTCGGTTCCGGGCCGTTCACCGGGGCGGGCCAGATCCGCTTCGATGTCGGCACGGCCGGGGTGATCGTCTACGCCAATGTGGATGGCGATCTGGGCGCGGACTTCTCGCTCCGCCTCGCCGGCCTGACCACGATCACGGGGGCCGCTTTCAACCTCTAGGCGACAAGGCCGGCGCGCGGATAACCGGACTGGTTCCACGCGCCGGCCGCACGGCTCTTTTCCAGGCCCCCGCATCTCGGTGCCGGGGCCTTTTTCTTGTCCCGAGACGGCTGTCATCACGCCGGATGATGCCACTCGGCCCCCAGGCGGTTTGCGTCTTGCGCTTGGTCACGTCGGCCCCCGGCGCCTGTCGTATTATTTAGACGATTGCCCTGCCCGCCGCCATCGCCTGCGGCAACCGCTGGTTGTTGCGACCGCGAATCGGGAATCGTCACTTCGCAATCTGCTACGGTATTGCATCAGACCAGGAGCGGTTGGAGGCTACTGCTTTGCTGATTGCGCGAATGGCGCCATCCAGCACCCCACGCGCCTGCCTGTCCCTTAAGCCATTGTTAAAGCGTAGTTCGTGTGCCGGGGTGTCTCGCCCGGCGCGCGCAGGGGCGCCTATCCGATTCTCGTGGTTGGCGACGTGTGCCGCGTCCGGCCAAGCCCCGGCCCAGTTGTGCTGCATCCTGGCACCCGCCTTGCTGTTGTCCGTCCGACGCCCGCCATCGCATGCGATGCGCCGGGGCCATACCCGGACAAGCGTCGGGGGCGGCTCACCCAAGGGTGGGCCGAGGGACGCGGAAACCGGGTGGGACAACACAGCGGACGGCACGCAGCGCGGCGCCGCCACACACAGGGGACGGATCATGGCCATCATCAACGGCACCAATAGCGGCGAGATGCTGAACGGCGACCCCAATTTCGTTGGGGAGGACGACATCATCAACGGGCTTGGTGGCGATGATGTCATCAACGGCCTGGGCGGCAACGACGTGATCGATGGCGGCACCGGCGCGGACAGCATGGCCGGCGGTGTCGGCGATGACACCTACTATGTGGACAATGCCGGCGACTTCGTCGCCGAGGGCCTTGGCATGGGCACCGACCTGGTCGTCGCCTCGATCAACTACACCCTGACCGCCGATGTGGAGAACCTGGTGCTGGCTACCGGCGCGGCGAACGGCACCGGCAACGGCCTGGCCAACGTCATCACCGGCAACGACGCGGTGAACCTGCTTACCGGCGGGTCGGGCAACGACACGCTCTATGGCAATGGCGGCAGCGACATCCTTGATGGCGGCCTCGGTGCCGACACGATGCATGGCGGCACCGGCAACGACACCTTCATGGTCGACAATGGCGGCGATGTGGTGGTCGAGCTCTCGGGCGAGGGTGTCGACCTCGTCGTCGCTTCGGTCAACCACACCCTGGCCGCCAATGTCGAGAACCTGACGCTGACCGCTGGCGCCGTGTGGGGCACCGGCAATGCGGCGAACAACACCATCACCGGCGACGGCGCCGACAACACCCTGCAGGGCCTGGACGGCAACGACACGCTGGTGGGCAATGGCGGCAACGATACGCTGGATGGCGGCCTTGGCGCCGACAGCATGGCGGGCGGGCTCGGCAACGACACCTACAAGGTCGACGATGCCGGCGATGTCGTGACCGAACTCTCCGGCGAGGGCAGCGACTGGGTCGATGCCTCGATCAACTACACGCTCGGCGCCCATGTCGAGAACCTGATGCTCCTCGGCTCGGCGGTGACGGGCACCGGCAATGCGCTCAACAACGTCCTGATCGGCAACAACAGCGCCAACACGCTGAGCGGCCTCGACGGAGACGACTTCATCGACGGCTCGGGCGGGTCCGACACGATGGTGGGCGGGCTCGGCAACGACACCTATGTGGTGGGCAGCGCCGGCGACGTCGTCACCGAGCTGGCCGGGCAGGGCACCGACACGGTGCGCTCCTCGATCACCTACATCCTCGGCGCCAATGTCGAGAACCTGACGCTGCTCGGCAGCAGCAACATCAACGGCACCGGCAACGAGCTCGACAACGTCATCACCGGCAACTCGGGCAACAACCAGCTCTTCGGCCTCGATGGCAACGACACCATCTCCACCGGCGGCGGCCATGACTATGTCGATGGCGGTGCCGGCGCGGACACGATGAATGGCGGCTCGGGCAACGACACCTATGTGGTCGAGAGCGCCGGGGACGTAGTGAGCGAGAGTTCGGGCCAGGGCACCGACAAGGTCCTGTCCCTGATCGACTATGTGCTGACCGCGAATGTCGAGAACCTGACCCTGCTCGGCGCTGCGGTGAACGGCACCGGCAATGCCGGGAACAACGCCATCGTCGGCAACGACCTCGACAACAGCCTGACCGGGCTCGACGGCAACGACTATCTCGATGGCGGCATCGGCGCCGACACGATGGTGGGCGGCCTTGGCGACGACACCTATGTGATCGACAACACCGGCGACGTGACGGTGGAGAATCCGGGCGAGGGCACCGACACCATCGTCACGCCCTACGACACCACGCTAGCGGCCGAGTACGAGAACCTGACGCTGGTCGGGGGCGCGCTCGTCGGCACCGGCAACCAGTCCGACAACATCATCATCGGCAATGCCGAGGACAACGTCCTGACCGGGCTTGAGGGCAACGACACGCTCGATGGCGGCGCCGGCATCGACACGATGGTTGGCGGCGTGGGCGACGACACCTACGGCGTGGACAATGCCGCCGATGTCGTGACCGAGCTTGCCGACGAGGGCACCGACACGGTGCGCTCCTCGATCGCCTACACGCTCGGGGCCACGCTCGAGAACCTGACGCTCGTGGGTTCGGCCAGCGTCGATGCCACCGGCAACAGCGGCGACAACGTGATCGTCGGCAACAGCGGCAACAACGTGATCAACGGCCTGGCCGGCGCCGACACCATGTCGGGCGGCGGCGGCGACGACACCTTCATCGTCGACAATCTCGGCGACACGGTGAGCGAGAATGCCAGCCAGGGCACGGATCTGGTGCAGTCCTCGGTCAGCTTCACGCTCGGCGCCAATGTCGAGAACCTGATCCTGACCGGCGCCACCGTGATCAGCGGCACGGGCAACGAGCTGAACAACGTCATCACCGGCAACACGGCGGGCAACACGCTGCGCGGCGGCGACGGCAACGACACGCTCGATGGCGGCGCCGGCGGCGACACGCTGGAGGGCGAGGGCGGCAACGACACGCTGCTCGGCGGCGCGGCCTCCGACACGCTGCGCGGCGGCGATGGCGACGACTATCTCGACGGCGGCACCGGCTTCGACAGCATGAATGGCGGCGCCGGCAACGACACCTTCATCGTCGACAGCGTGTCCGACACCATCAGCGAGGCGGCGGATGGCGGCATCGACCAGGTCTTCTCCTCGGTCACCTTCACGCTCGGCAGCAATGTCGAGAACATGACCCTGACCGGCAGCGCCAACATCAACGCCACCGGCAACACGCTGGCCAACGTTCTGGTCGGCAACAGCGGCAACAACCGGCTGGCCGGCGGCCTCGGCGCCGACACCATGTCGGGCGGCCTGGGCAACGACACCTACACGGTCGACAATGTCGGCGACGTCGTGACCGAGCTTGCCGACGAGGGCACCGACCTGGTCGAATCCTCGATCAGCTACACGCTCGGCGCCCATGTCGAGAACCTGACCCTCACGGGCGGCGCGGCAGTGAGCGGCACCGGCAACGCGCTCGACAACGTGCTGACCGGCAACCTCTCCGCCAACCGGCTGGATGGCGGCCTCGGCGCCGACACCATGGCCGGCGGCAACGGCAACGACACCTATGTGGTCGACAATCTCGGCGATGTGGTGACCGAGAACCTGAATGCAGGCACCGACACGGTCGAGGTGGGCTTCGACTACACGCTGGGTGCCAACCTCGAGAACCTCGTGCTCACCGGCACGGCGATCCAGGGCACGGGCAACGATCTCAACAACGTCATCACCGGCAATGCCGAGGCGAACATCCTGGGCGGCCTTGACGGCAACGACACGCTGAACGGCGGCGCGGGCGCCGACCTGATGGTGGGCGGGCTCGGCAACGACACCTATGTGGTGGACGATGCCGGCGACATCGCCGTGGAGGCGGAGAACGAAGGCACCGACCTGGTGCAGTCCTCGGTCACTTACGCGCTGGCGACCAACCTCGAGAACCTGACCCTTACCGGCAGCGGGAACATCGACGGCTACGGCAACGCGGTGGCGAACGTGCTGGTCGGCAACACCGGCGCCAACATCCTCGATGGTGGCGAAGGTGCCGACAGCATGACCGGCGGCGCCGGCAACGACACCTACTATGTCGATGATGCCGGCGACACGGTGACCGAGGCGGGTTCGGCCGGCACCGACCTGGTGGTGTCCACGATCAGCTACACGCTCGGCGCCAACCTCGAGAACCTGACGCTGGCCGGCACCGCCGACATCGACGGCACCGGCAACGTCGCTGCCAACACGATCCTCGGCAATGCTGGCGTCAACACCCTTACCGGCAACGACGGCAACGACTATCTCGATGGCGGCGAGGGCGCCGACACCATGGTGGGCGGCACCGGCGCCGACACCTATGTGCGCGACAATGCCGGCGACGTGATCGTCGAGCTGGCCAGCCAGGGCATCGACACGGTCCAGACCACGCTCGACTACACGCTCGATGCCAACATCGAGAATGCCACCGTGCTGGGCGCCATCGGCCGCACCCTGACCGGCTCCACCGGCGCCAACGTGCTGACCGGCGGCGACGGCAACGACACGCTCAACGGCCTCGAGGGCGGGGACACGCTGAATGGCGGTGTGGGCGCCGACACGCTGATCGGCGGCACCGGCAACGACACCTACGTGGTGGACAATGCCGGCGACGTCATCGTCGAGGGGCTCGGCGGCGGCACCGACATGGTGCAGTCCTCGATCGACTACACGCTGAACACCTATCTCGAGAACCTGACGCTGATCGGCACCGGCACGATCAACGGCACCGGCAACGTCTTCGCCAACCAGATGTTCGGCAACAGCGCTGCCAACACGCTCTGGGGCGGCGGCGGCGGCGACTCGATGGGCGGCAATGGCGGCGACGACATCATGTATGGCGAGGACGGCAATGACCGCCTGGCCGGGCATGCGGGCAACGACTATCTGGATGGCGGCAACGGCACCGACATCGCCGACTACAGCTCGGCCTCAGGCACGATCACCATCGATCTCGAGATCGTCGGCGCGCAGAACACCGGCTGGCACGGCACCGATACCCTGGTCAGCATCGAGAGCGTCTATGGCGGCTCGGGCGCGGACGTGCTCTACGGCGATGGCGTGCTGAACACGCTGGTTGGCAATGCCGGCAACGACTACCTCGATGGCCGCGGCGGTGTGGACTGGCTCTATGGCGGCGCCGGCGACGATACCTACATCGTCGACAACAGCGGCGATCTCTGCTTCGACTTCACGGGCACCGACACCGTGCTCGCCTCTGCCACCTTCCGCATCTACAACACGGTGGACAACCTGACGCTGACCGGCACCGACAATATCGACGGCACCGGCAACTCGCTGGCGAACGTCATCACCGGCAACGCGGGCGTCAACGTGCTGACCGGCCTTGACGGCAACGACATCCTCGATGGCGGCGCCGGCATCGACAGCATGTATGGCGGCAATGGCAACGACACCTACTATGTCGACAATGCGAGCGAGATCGTCTCCGACGCCTCGGGCACGGATCTCGTCATTGCCTCGGTGTCCTTCTCGCTGTTCAGCCGCGCTTCGATCGAGGACCTGACCCTGACCGGCTCGGCCACGCAGGGCATCGGCAATGCCAATGCCAACGTGCTGACCGGCAACGACCTGGTCAACGACCTGCGTGGCAATGATGGCAACGACACCATCATCGGCGGCGTGGGGGCCGACCAGCTCCAGGGCGGCAACGGGGCCGACATCTTCGCGCTGCTTGCGGTGGCCGACAGCACCGGGGTGTTCGAGGGCCGCGACGTCATCCTCGACTGGAACGAGGCGGCGGGCGACAAGATCGACCTCTCGGCGATCGACGCCAACACGCTGCTGGCCGACGACCAGGCCTTCACCTTCATCGGCACCGGCGCCTTCACCGGCGCGGGCCAGATCCGCTACGACTCGACGGCGACGAACACCATCATCTACGCCGAGGTGAATGGCGACGGCATCGCCGATATCTCGATCCGGCTTGCCGGGGTGAGCGGCGGCGTTACCGGCGGGGCCTTCATCTACTGAGACCGCGGGCCAGGTAATGCTGCGCGCCGGGCGGGGCAACCCGTCCGGCGCGACGCGTTTGCGCCCCCCGCTCCGGCACGCGCTTTGCTACCTTCGGGGCGGGCGGCAATCGTCCGGATGCAGCGAGTGCTTGCCCGACGAGGGCCAGGGACGCTATCCGGGGGGCATAGACCGCAGGCACACCCGGGGGATGGGGTGGCATGGCGATTATCGACGGCACCGAGGATGACGATGTCCTGGTCGGGGACTCGCTCGGCACGGCCGAGGCGGACACGATCAGCGGCCTGGGCGGCGCGGACGAGCTGTTCGGGCTCGGCGGCGACGATGTCCTTGATGGCGGCGCGGGCAATGATGCGCTCGATGGTGGCGAGGGCGCGGACGAGCTGCGCGGCGGCCTGGGCGACGATACCTATGTCCTGAACGACGGCAACGACACGGTGATCGAGGGCGCGGACGAGGGCACCGATACGGTGCTGTCCGCGGTGGACTACACCCTGCCCGACAACGTGGAGAATGGCGGGGCGATCGCCAGCGCGCCGCTCACCATCACCGGCAACGCGCTCGACAACACCATCCAGGTTTCCGAGAACGCGCTGGCGGGGGCGACCCTGCTCGGCCTGGACGGGAACGACGCCCTGCGCGGCGGGGCCGGCGACGACCGGCTCGAAGGCGGCAACGGCAACGACCTGCTGATCGGCGATCCGGGCGACGACCTGATGATCGGCGGGACGGGCGACGACATCTACGCCGTCGACTCGCTCGGCGATGTGGTGGTCGAGCAGCCGGGCGAAGGCAACGACACCATCGCCGCGCTGATCAGCCTGACCCTGCCCGAGAATGTCGAGAACCTGCTGCTGTTCGAGGGCGTGGTCACGGCCATGGGCAACGCGCTTGCCAACTTCATGATCGGCAATGACGAGAACAACATGCTCTCGGGCATGGGCGGCAGCGACATCATCTCGGGCGCCGGCGGCAGCGACATCCTCGCCGGCAATGAGGGTAACGACATCGTGCTCGGCGGGGATGGCAATGACCGCCTCGGCGGGCAGGCCGGCAACGACGCGCTCGATGGCGGCGAGGGCGAGGACATGGTGGACTACACCTTCGCTCCCGCTGGCGTGACGGTGGATCTTGCCCTCGGTGTCGCGCTCGACGGCGAGGGCGGCACCGACACGCTGATCAGCATCGAGCATGTGCGCAGCGGCAACGGCAATGACAGCATCACCGGCGATGCCGGCGCGAACGAGATCGTCACCTATGGCGGCAACGACATCATCGATGGCGGCGCCGGCGCCGACCGCATGTATGGCGGGCTGGGTGATGACACCTACTATGTCGATGATGCGGCTGACATCACCTCGGATGCCGGCGGCATCGATACCGTCGTCAGCGCCATCTCGCTGTCGCTGGCCCCACGCCCGACCATCGAGAACCTGGCGCTCCAGGGCAGCGCCACCAGCGGTTTCGGCAATGCCCTTGCCAACAGCAGCACCGGCACGGCCGCGACCAATGTGCTGGCCGGGGCCGGCGGGAACGACATCCTGATCGGCGGCGGCGGCGGCGATACGCTCTCGGGCGGATCCGGCGCCGACATCTTCCGCTATCTCGCGCTCGGCGACAGCCTTGGCGGTGCGGTGGGGCGCGACACGATCCTCGATTTCTCCGAGGCAGAGGGCGACGTGATTGACCTCTCGGCGCTCGACGCCAACCAGGCGCTGGCGGGCGAGCAGGCCTTCACCTTCATCGGCACGGCCCCCTTCACCGATGCGGGCCAGCTCCGCTACGAGATCAGCGGCCCGCATCTGATCGTGCAGGCGAGCACCGATGTGGACGCCACGGCCGAGTTCTCGCTCCGCCTGTCGAATCTCGGCGCGCTGTCGGCCGCGGCCTTCAACCTCTAGCTGCGTCGCATCCTGCGAGCTGCGCGCCGAGGCTGCGAATCCCCATCCACAGTTTGTGCCGTTGTCGCGGGGCGACCCAATGGGTTGATCGCCAGGGCGATCCGCGTGCGGCCCGCTTGTTGCTTTTGCTGCTGTGGATAACCCGCCGGCGCAGGGGACTTGATCGCAGGAACAAGATGCGCCGGACAGGGCGACAGCGAAGCGGGGACGTTGGACAATGGCGAGCGTTGCGGAGGATCCTGGCGGGGCGATCGTTGGCGCGGACGGCAAGGGCACCGGCATGGCCACGGACAGCGCAGGCACGAGCCGCGCCCTGGCGGCGCCGCCGATCGAGGGCGGGCCGGGCGACGACACGCTCACCGGCAACGGAGGCGACAATGTGATCCTCGGCTTCGGCGGCAGCGACACGCTGCTCGGCCTCGGCGGGGACGATCTGCTCGATGGCGGCGAGGGCGCCGACATCATGGCCGGCGGCGCCGGCAACGACACATACATCGTCGACAATGGCGGTGATCTGCTGGTCGAGGATGCCGACGGCGGCAACGACCTCGTCCTCTCCTCGGTTTCCTATGTGCTCGGCGCGCATCTCGAAGGGATCGTGCTGGTGGGCACCGATCCGGTCGGCGCCTTCGGCAACGGCCTCGCCAACAGCATCACCGGCAACGATGCCGACAACACGCTGGCCGGCGGCGGTGGCAACGACACCATCACGGGCGGGGCGGGCAACGACACGCTCGATGGCGGTACCGGCGCGGACGCCATGGCCGGGGGCACGGGCGACGATGTCTATTCCGTCGATGACAGCGGCGATACGGTCACCGAGGCGGAAGGCGAGGGCTACGACACCGTCGTGTCCTCGATCGCCTACACCCTCGGCGCGGCGATCGAGCAGCTCGTGCTCGACGGGGGGGCACCGCTGGCCGGCACCGGCAACGCGCTCGACAACACGATCCTCGGCAATGCCGGCAACAACATGCTGCTCGGGCTGGCCGGGGACGACACGCTGGCCGGCAATGCCGGCAACGACCTGCTCGACGGCGGCAGCGGCGCCGATGTGCTGAATGGCGGCGCCGGCGACGATACCTACATCGTCGACAATGAGAGCGACCAGCTTCTGGAAAGCGCGGGCGAAGGCATCGACCTCGTTCTGTCCTCGATCGGCTGGTATCTCGCCCCCGAGATCGAGAACCTGACGCTGATCGGCACGGCCAGCGTCGAGGCCGTGGGCAATGCCAAGGCGAACGTCATCACCGGCAATGGCGGCAACAACCAGCTTTTCGGCCTGGAGGGCAACGACACGCTCGTCGGCGCGGATGGCGCGGACCTGCTGCATGGCGGGCTGGGCGCGGATGCGATGGCCGGCGGCGCGGGCGACGATGCCTATGTGGTGGACGATGCCGGCGACAGCGTGACCGAGGCGCCGGGCGAGGGCAAGGACCTCGTCGTCGTGAACTTCAGCTACACGCTGGGCGCCAACCTCGAAGTGCTGCTGCTGGACGGGACCAACCCGATCGACGGCACCGGCAACGAGCTCGGCAACACGCTGATCGGCAACGATGGTGCCAACATCCTGTCCGGCCTCGATGGCGACGACATGCTGGCCGGCAATGGCGGCGACGATACGCTCATCGGCGGGGCGGGGGCCGACTTCCACAATGGCGGCGCGGGCGCCGACCGGATGGAAGGCGGCGCCGGCGACGACACCTATGTCGTCGATCATGCCGGCGATACCGTTCTCGAAGCCGAGGGCGAGGGCAACGATGTCCTGCTTTCCAGCGTCAGCGTGACCCTGCCCGATCATGTCGAGACACTCGTGCTGCTGGGCAGCGCCGATCTCGGCGGCGGGCCCGCCCCCGCAAACGCTGCGGCCAACATCAACGGCACCGGCAACGCGCTCGGCAACCTGTTCGTCGGCAATGACGGGAGCAACGTCCTGTCCGGGCTTGGCGGCGACGACCAGATCACCGGTGAAGGCGGCGATGACCGGCTGGCCGGCAATGCCGGCGACGATGCCCTGTTCGGCGGCGCGGGCGATGACCGCATCGGCGGGCAGGACGGCAACGACCTGCTCGATGGCGGCGACGGAACCGATATCGCCGACTACACTTCGGCCTGGTCCGGCGTGACGGTCGATCTCTCCTTCACCGGCGGGCAGGACACGGGCGGCGCCGGCATCGACACGCTGCGCTTCATCGAGAATGTCTATGGCACGATCTACGCCGACCGCCTGACCGGCGACGATCTCTCCAACATGCTGGTGGGCTTCGCGGGCGACGACATCCTCGATGGCGGCCTGGGCGCCGACGCGCTCTATGGCAGCGCCGGCAACGATACCTACATCGTCGACAACAGCGCCGATGTGGCGCTGGACACGAACCTGCCGGATGGCGGGATCGATCTCGTGCTCGCCTCGGCCAGCTTCACGCTGAGCGCCAATATCGAGAACCTGACCCTGACCGGATCGAGCAACATCAACGGCACCGGCAACGCGCTGGCCAACGTGATCCGCGGCAATGCCGGCACCAACATCCTGTCCGGCGCGGCGGGCGACGACAAGCTCTATGGTGGGGGCGCGGACCAGCTTCTTGGCGGCGTGGGCGACGACACCTATATCGTCGACAGCGCCAGCATCGGTGCCTCGGATACGGGCGGCATCGACCAGATGATCAGCTCCGTCTCGATCTCGCTGGCCACGCGCGCGGGCATCGACAACCTCACCCTTACCGGCACGGCCGCCAACGGCTTCGGCAACGCTCTGGCCAACACCATCATCGGCACGGCCGGCGCCAACAGCCTGAGCGGCGAGGGCGGCGATGATGTGCTGATCGGCGGCGGCGGCCTTGATACGCTCTATGGTGGGGCGGGGGCGGACAGGTTCGTGTTCCAGGCCCTATCCGACAGCGGGCCCGATTTCGCCACCCGCGACGTGATCTACACCTTCTCCGAGGCGGAAGGCGACGTGATCGACCTTGCCGCACTGGATGCGGACCAGACCTTGGCCGGCGACCAGGCCTTCGCCTTCATCGGCACGGCCGAGTTCACCGCGCCGGGCCAGGTGCGCTATGCCGGCAACAGCGCAAATATCACGCTCTACGCCAACACCGATGCCGACCTCGACCCGGAGTTCTCGATCCGCATCGCCGGTGTCGGCTTCCTGACCGAGGCCGGGCTCGCGCTCTAGTGCCGGCTTGCGCCGGCGCGGCCTGTTTCGCGACTATGCGGGGCGGCGCCCGAGTCGGGCCGGTGGCTCGTGCCGCATCCGTTGCCGCCTGACGGCATGAGGCGGGCGTCCGGTCCTGTCCCGTGGTCTGTTGGAACCTGCCTGCCATGGCCATCATCACCGGCGACGACAACCCGAACACGCTCTCCGGCGACATCGACGCCGACGTAAACGATACCATCACCGGCCTCGGCGGCGATGACATGCTGAACGGGCTGACCGGCAACGACACGCTCCAGGGCGGGCTCGGCAACGATCTCCTCGATGGCGGCACCGGCAGCGACGTGATGACCGGCGGCGAGGGCGACGACAGCTACAGCGTTGATGACCTTCTCGACAGCATCGTCGAGGCCGCCGCCGCGGGAATCGATACCGTGCTTGCCTCGGTCAGCTTCGGGCTTGCCGCCAATGTCGAGCATCTCACCCTTACCGGGATTGCCGCGATCGACGGGTTCGGCAACGCGCTCGGCAACCTGATCAACGGCAATGGCGGCGACAACATCCTGGATGGCGCCGGCGGCGATGACACGCTGAACGGCTTCGGCGGCAACGACACGATCGTGGCCGGCGAGGGCAATGATGGTGTCGATGGCGGCGCGGGCGACGACATCATCGATGGCGGCGCGGGCGACGATGCGCTCGGCGGGGGCGATGGCAGCGACCTGCTCGATGGCGGCGCCGGTGCCGATGCCATGGATGGCGGGGCCGGCGACGACATCTACATCGTCGATGACCCGGCCGATGTGGTGAGCGAGGCGCCGGGAGGGGGCGAGGATCTCGTCGTCGCCGCCATCGGCTTCGTGCTCGGGGCCGAGGTGGAGAACCTCATCCTGTCCGGCGCGGCCGACATCGACGGTTCCGGCAACGCGCTGGCCAACACCATCATCGGCAATGACGGCGCGAATATCCTCGCCGGCGCGGGCGGCGACGACGTGCTGATCGGCGGCGGGGGGGGCGACCAGCTTTCCGGCGGCGATGGCGCGGACGCGCTCGATGGCGGGGCGGGGGCGGACCTGCTCGATGGCGGCGCTGGCGCTGACACCATGGCTGGCGGCGCGGACGACGACACCTATCGCGTCGATGATGCCGGCGACACGGTGGCCGAGGCGGCGGGCGAGGGCACCGATCTGGTCGAGGCCACGATCAGCCACGCGCTGGCGCCCGATGTGGAGAATCTCTCCCTGCTCGGCGCCGCCGATATCGACGGCACCGGCAACGAGCTTGGCAACATCATCATCGGCAATGCGGGCGCCAACACGCTCGCCGGCGGCGATGGCGATGACACGCTCCAGGGCGGCGACGGCGCCGACATCGTCGATGGCGGCGCGGGCGCGGACACGCTCGAAGGCGGGGCCGGGGACGACACCTATATTATCGACGGCGCCGACAGCATCACCGAGGCGCCGGGCGCGGGCACCGACCTTGTGCTGTCGGTGCTGGACCACACGCTCCTCGACAATGTCGAGAACCTGATCCTGCTCGGGCCAGATCCGGCCAACGGCACCGGCAACGCGCTCGGCAACACGATCACCGGCAATGCAGCGCGCAACGTGATCAGCGGGCTTGCGGGCGATGACGTGATCGATGGCGGCGATGGCGACGACACGCTTGCCGGCAACGAGGGCGACGACACGATCGCCGGCGGCGCCGGCAACGACCGCATCGGCGGCCAGGATGGCGATGATGTGCTCGATGGCGGCGCCGGGGCCGACATACTTGACTACACCTCGGCCGGCGCGGGGGTGACGGTCAGCCTGGCCATCGCCGCCGCGCAGGCCACGGGCGGGGCGGGCACCGACACCCTGTCGGGCTTCGAGCACCTCTATGGCAGCGCCTTCGGCGACGGGCTGACCGGCGATGCCGGCAGCAACGTGCTTGTGGGCTTCAACGGCAACGACACGCTCGATGGCGGGGCCGGCGCGGACTCGATGTCGGGCGGCCTCGGCGATGACACCTTTTTCGTCGATCACCTCGCCGACAGCGCCACCGATCTGGCCGCGGGCGGCACGGATATCGTCTTCGCGCAGGTGAGCCACGTCCTCAGCGCCAATATCGAGAACCTGACACTCACCGGCCCGGGCGAACTGGACGGCACCGGCAATGCGCTGGCCAACATCATCATCGGCACCGATGCGCGCAACCAGCTGTTCGGGAATGCCGGCGCCGACCAGCTTTCCGGCGGGCTCGGCGATGACGTGCTCGATGGCGGGTCCGGCGCCGACAGCCTTTCGGGCGGGGGCGGGGACGATACCTACATCGTCGACGATCCGGGCGATGCGGTGGCGGAGGCGGGCGGCGAGGGCACCGACCTCGTCATCGCCTCGGTCGATCACACGCTGGCCGCCAACGTGGAGAATCTCGCGCAGGTTGGCGGCGCGGTCATCGGCAATGGCAACGGCCTCGGCAACCTCCTGTTCGGCAGCGCCTCGGCCAATCGCCTGAACGGGCTCGGCGGCGATGACGTGGTCGATGGCGGCGCGGGCGCCGACACCATCGCCGGCAATGACGGCAACGACGCGCTGTTCGGCGGCGAGGGCAACGACCGCATCGGCGGGCAGGCCGGAGACGACGCCATCGATGGCGGCGACGGCATCGACATTGTCGACTACACCTCGGCCGCGACCGGGGTGACGGTCGATCTGCGCATCACGACGGCGCAGGACACCGGCGCGGCAGGGTTTGATACCATCATCGATGTCGAGGCGGTCTATGGCTCGGCCTTCGCCGACCTCCTCACCGGCGATGCGGGCGCCAACCAGCTCACCGGCTTCGGGGGCGCCGACATCCTCGATGGCGGGGCCGGCATCGACGGCATGTTCGGCGGCTCGGGCGACGATACCTACTTCATCGATACCGTCTCGGACATCACCTCCGACACGAGCGGCATCGATCTCGTGTTCAGCGCTGTTGCCGTGTCCCTGTTCTCCCGCCCGGGCATCGAGAACCTCACCCTGCTCGGCAGCACGAACATCAACGGCTACGGCAATGCCAACAACAACGTCATCACCGGCAATGGCGGGCGCAACAACCTGAGCGGCGAGGATGGCGACGACACCATCATCGGCGGCGGCGGGCTCGATACCCTGTATGGCGGCGCCGGTGCCGACCGCTTCCTCTACCAGTCCGTCTCGGACAGCGGCGCCGAGTTTGCCGACCGCGACGTGATCTACGATTTCGACGCGGCCGGCGGCGACCGCATCGACCTCTCGGCGATCGATGCCGATGCGACCGTGGCGGGCGATCAGGCCTTCACCTTCATCGGCACCGACCCCCTCGGCGGCGCGGGACAGCTGCGCTACCAGGTCAGCGGCGCCCACATCCTGGTCTTCGCCAGCACCGACGAGGACGCCGACGCCGAGTTCTCGATCCGGCTGGCCAACCTGGGCGGGGTGGCGGCGGGCGACTTCATCCTGTAGGTGCCCGCGTTCCCGCGCTCCCGCGTGCCGCGCCCTTTTTTGCCCACATTCATCGATGATATGATGTCCCCGCGCCGGGCGGGGCGGTGCCTGCGGCTGCGGCGCCTTCCGCCCCGGACGCGGCGCGGCCCGTGATGCCAACCCTGCCGGCGAAGGATGCAGCATGACCACGCCGACCGACCCGCTGTTCGTTTCCAGCCAGTGGCACCTCAATCCGGCGCTGTCGGATTTCGGGGTGAACGCGGTGGCGCTCTATGACGAGTTCACCGGCGCGGGCGTGCGCGTGGCGATCCTCGACGAAGGCGTGGACACGGCGCATGTCGATCTCGACGGCAATGTGCTGGCGAGCCTCGGCTACAACGCCATGACCGACCAGCTTGGCGTCGGCTTCGGCACGCCGCAGCTGAGCACCGACAATCACGGCACGGCGGTGGCCGGCATCATCGGTGCCGAGCGCAACAACCAGGGCGTCGTCGGCATCGCCTACGAGTCCGATCTGATCCCGATCTATGTCGACCTCGCCGCGCCGAACGCCACCTTCCTGCCGGCGGTGGTACGCGCCTACGACCATGCGCGGCTGAACGCCGACATCATCAACAATTCCTGGGGCTTCCGCGACCCGTTCGAGGATGATTTCGCCAGCCCCGCCTTCGCCGCCGCCGCCGCGGCGATCGAGAACGCGGCCGACAATGGCCGCGGCGGGCTCGGGCTGATCATCGTGCAGGCCGCCGGCAACGAGGCCGCCGACGGCAACGACACCAATCTGCACAATTTCCAGAACAACCGCTTCACGATCACCGTCGCGGCGACGCTGGATAGCGGCGTCTTTTCCGACTATTCCACCCCCGGGGCATCGATCCTCGTTTCCGCGCCCGGCGGCCCGGTGCCGGGCGACATCGCCACCACCGACCGCACCGGCACGCTCGGCTTCAACGCCCTGCCCTCGGGCGCGGGGGGCGACTACACGGACCAGTTCAACGGCACATCCGCGGCGGCGCCGATGGTATCAGGCGTCGTGGCACTGGTGCTCGATGCCAATCCCGGCCTCGGCTGGCGCGACGTGCAGTACATCCTGGCCGCGACCGCGCGCCAGATCGACCCGGCCAATCTCGGCTGGGCCGAGAACGGCGCCACCGGCTTCAATGGCGGCGGCGCGCATGTCAGCCATGACTACGGCTTCGGGCTGGTAGATGCCTTCGCCGCCACGCGCGTGGCGGAGAGCTGGCTCCTGCCCGCGGCCACCTCGGCGAACGAGCTTGCGGTCACCGCCGCGGCCTCGCCCTTCGCCGCCATCCCCGACGATGATCCCGTCGGCATCACCAGCACGATCAACATCGCGAGCAGCGTCCTGGTCGAGCGCGCCGAGGTGCGGCTGAACATCGCGCACAGCTTCGTGGGCGACCTGGTGGTGGATCTCACCTCGCCGCTGGGCACGATCTCGCGGCTGATCGCCCGCCCGCTCGCCGGCCAGCTCGCCACCGCCGACATCCTGTTCACGACCACCACCACCCACAGCCTGGGCGAGGGCAGCGCCGGCACCTGGACCCTGCGCGTGTCCGACGAGGCCGCGCTCGATACCGGCGTCCTGAACAGCTGGACACTGAACCTTTACGGCCGCGGCACCGCGGACGACACCTACATCTACACCGACGAATACGCCACGCTCGGCGCGGCCGATGCGGCGCGGCGCAGCGTGAGCGACGCCGATGGCGGCACCGACACGGTGAATGCGGCGGCGGTGACGACCGGCTCGGCCATCCGGCTCGACGGCGTGGCCGGCGCGATCGCGGGCGTGAGCGCGACCTTCGCCGCGACGATCGAGAACGCCGTGGGCGGCGATGGCGGCGACACGATCACCGGCAATGCGCTGGCCAACCGCCTCTATGGCATGCGCGGGGCCGACACGCTGAACGGCGCCGACGGCAGCGACCTGCTCTATGGCGGCGTCGGCAACGACACGCTCAACGGCGATGGCGGCGACGACAGGCTGCAGGGCGCCGAGGGCAACGACACGCTGAACGGCGGCGGCAACGGCGCGCTCGGCGACATTGCCGACTATGCCGGCGCGGCGGCGGGGGTGACCGTGAGCCTCGCCGTGGCCGGGCCGCAGGACACGGGCGGGGCCGGCACCGACACGCTCAACGGTATCGAGCGGCTCTATGGCTCGGCGCACAATGACAGCTTCACCGGCGATGGCGGCGCGAACGAGATCGTCGCCTTCGCCGGCGACGACTGGCTCGATGGCGGGGCCGGCGCGGATGGGATGTATGGCGGCCTCGGCAACGACACCTACATCATCGACAATGCCGGCGACATCGCTGCCGATCCGTTCAATGGCGGCACCGACATCGTTTTCGCTTCGGTCACGCACACGCTCAGCGCCAATATCGAGAACCTCACGCTCACCGGCGCGGGCGCGATCACCGGCAACGGCAATGCGCTGGCCAACACCATCATAGGCAACGGCGCGGCGAACACGCTCTATGGCGCGGCGGGCGATGACATCCTCGACGGCGCCGGGGGCAGCGATTTCCTCTATGGCGGCACCGGCAACGACACCTTCCATGTCGATGTCTACAACGAGGTGGTCTCGGATACGGGCGGCACGGACATCATCTTCGCCGCCGCCAACTATTCCTTCTACAACCGACCGACGATCGAGAACCTGACCCTGACCGGCAGCGGCGGCTTCTACGGCGTCGGCAACGCGCTGGCCAACACCATCACCGGCAATGCCGGCAACAACACGCTTTATGGCCGCGACGGGGCCGACACGCTGATCGGCGGCATCGGCGCGGACATATTGTGGGGCGATGGCGGGGCCGACATCATCCGCTACCTGTCGCTGGCCGAAAGCACCTTCGCCTTCGCCGGGCGCGACGTGATCGGCGGGTTCAATGCCAGCCTGGGCGACCGCATCGACCTCTCGGCGATCGACGCCGACGCGACCCTGGGCGGCGACCAGGCCTTCGTCTGGATCGGCAACGGGCTGTTCACGGGTCCGGGGCAGCTCGGCTACACCCAGTCGGGTAGCGAGGTGCTGGTGCGCGTCAATGTCGATGCCGACCTGACCTCGGATATGCTGATCCGCGTCGCCGGGCACCCGGCCGGCATCTCCCCGACCGCCTTCATCTACTAGCGAGGCGCCGCGCGCGTCAGCGCAAGGGCTCGGCCGGATAGAGGCGCGGCGGCTCGATCAGCGCCCCCTGCTCGGCGATCAGCAGCATCTCGCGCGCATTGGCGGCCGCGGTGGCGCGGATCACGCCGTAGAGCCCCGATACGGCGTGCGCGGCCGCATCCGGCGCGGCGCGGCCGGCAAGCAGGTGGCCCAGGAACAGCGCGGCCAGCGCATCGCCCGTGCCATGCACGGTGAACGGGATATAGGGCGTGCCGACCAGGAAGGCGCCGCCTTCGCAGACCAGCATGGTCGAGAGCGTGTCGGGCGCGGCCGGGGTGCGCAGCCCGGTGGCGAGCACGATGCGCGGTCCGCCCGGGCGCAGCTTCTCGCGCAGGCCGAGGGCCGCCTCGCGCATCTCGGCCAATGTGCCGGCGGGCAGGCCGGTGAGGTAGGCAAGCTCGCTCCGGTTCGGGGTGACGATGTCGGCCCGCCCCAGCGCGCGGTCGCGGAAGAAGTCCGGCAGGCCTGCGCGCACGAACACGCGCAGCCGCCCGTCGCGATCCTCGTCGCCGATCACCGGGTCGCAGGCGAACAGCGCCTTGGGGCTCGCGGTCTTGACGCGCTCGACCGCGTTCAGCAGGACGGGACCGGTTTCCGCCTCGCCGAGATAGCCCGACAGGATCGCGCGCGCCTCGCTCAGCACGCCGCGCGCGGCGATGCCGTCGATCAGGGCGGCCACCTCGTCGGCCGGCACGACGCGCCCGGCATGGCCGCCATGGCCGGGATGGTTGGAGAAGGCGACGGTGTTGACCGCCCACACCTCGTGCCCCAGCCGTTGCAGGCAGAAGGCGGCGGCGGCGTTGCCGACATGGCCGTAGGAAACCCAGGACTGGATCGACAGGACGCTCATCGCACCGGTGGTGCCTTCTTCTGGCGCTTTGCGGCCCGGGTCGTGCTGCCCGGGCGGTGGGCGCCGCTCCCCGCGCTTGGCGCTTGGCCGCCCATCGTGCATAACAGCCGCCCCGCCGCAAGCGCCGTGCACCGCCCGCCCCGCGATTTTCCGGCCGCGAGACGATGCGCGCGAAATGGAGTAACGCCGCCATGACCGCCGCCATCCGCCCCCGCCGCTCGGTCCTCTACATGCCGGGGTCGAACCCGCGCGTGCTGGAGAAGGCGAAAGGCCTGGCCGCCGATGCGCTGGTGTTCGACCTCGAGGACGCGGTCGCCCCCGACGCCAAGGCCGCCGCCCGCGCGGGCGTGCTGGCGACGATCGCCGCGGGCGGCTATGGCGCGCGCGAGCTGGTCATCCGCAGCAACGGCCTCAACACGCCCTGGGGCCATGCCGACCTGGTGGCGGCGGCCGCATCGGGCGCGCATGCCGTGCTGCTGCCCAAGGTCGAGGATGCCGGCACGGTGCGCGCGGCGGCGGGCATCCTCGATGCGGCCGGGGCGCCGCCCGGCCTCGCCATCTGGTGCATGATGGAAACCCCGCGCGGCATGCTCAAGGCAGCCGAGATCGCCGAGGCCCATCCTCGGCTCGGCGGCTTCGTCATGGGCACGAACGACCTTGCCAAGGACCTCAATGCCCGCCACACGCGCGAGCGGCTGCCGCTGATCACGGCCTTGGGGCTCTGCCTGCTGGCGGCGCGGGCGAACGGGCTCGCGATCCTCGACGGCGTCTTTCCGGACGTGGCCGACGAGGAAGGCTTCGCCTTCGCCTGCCGCCAGGGCGCCGAGCTGGGCTTCGACGGCAAGACCGTGATCCACCCGAAGCAGATCGGCCCGGCCAACGCCGCCTTCGGCCCCGACGCGGCAGAGGTGGCCTGGGCACGCAAGGTGATCGCCGCCTTCGCCGAGGCCGCCGCGGCGGGCAAGGGGGTGCTGCTGGTCGATGGCAAGCTGATCGAGGCCCTGCATGTCGAGACCGCGCGCCGCACCGTGGCGCTGGCGGACGCCATCGCCGCCCTGGAAACCGCAAGGCCGGCGGGGGCATAGCCCCGCCCGGCCACTGGGTTTGCCCCGGGCCCTGGCCTTGCGTTGACGCTCGCCCGCCCCGGCAGTAAACACAGCGGACCGCGAGCGCCGGGGCAGGGGGCGCGCTGTCGATTCCGCCTCCCCCGCCATCCTGCGCCCCGGCACGGTCTTTTTCCCGCCAGCCGCCCCGCCCCGGTCCGTCCGGGCCGCCCTGGGGCGGCGGGTCGGGCAGAGTCAGGCACGCCCCTAGGACAGAGACGCCAAGGACACCCATGTCGCACAGCGCCAAACGGCTCGGCCGCACCAGCGAGGGCAAGCTGATCGAGCGGCCGCTCTCGCCGCACCTGCAGGTCTACAGGTGGCAGATCACCATGGTCATGTCGATCCTGCACCGGATCACCGGCGTCGTGCTGGCGGCGGGCGGGCTGGTGCTGGCCTGGTGGCTGGTGGCCGCCGCGGCAAGCCCGGCCTATTTCGCGATGGTCCAGGGCATGCTGGGCAGCTGGATCGGCATGCTGTTCCTGTTCGGCTGGACCTTCGCCCTGTTCTACCACCTGTGCAACGGCATCCGGCACCTGTTGTGGGACATGGGCCGCGGCTACGAGATGGCGGCCGTCTATCGCAGCGGCTACGCCACCCTGCTGGGCGCCGGCGGGCTGACCCTGCTCGCCTGGATAATCGCCCTGGCGGCACGCTGAGCCGCCGGCCGGACCCGCGCAAGACAAAGAGAGACCGACATGGCCGACAGCAAGCTTACCGAAACCAGCCTGCGGAGCCCGCTCGGGCGCGTGCGCGGCCTTGGCTCGGCCAAGGAGGGCGTGTCGCACTGGTGGGCGCAGCGCGTCACCGCCGTGGCGCTGGTGCCGCTGACCTTGTGGTTCGTGTTCTCGATCGCCGTCATGGCCGGGGCCGACCATGCCGCCGTGCGCGCCTGGATCGCCGCCCCCTTCAACACGGTGCTGCTCGTGCTGCTGGTGGTGGCGACCTTCCATCACGCCCAGCTGGGCTTGCAGGTCGTGATCGAGGACTACATTCATGCCGAGGGCGCGAAGCTGGTCTGGCTCCTGCTGATGAAGGGGCTCTGCCTGCTGCTCGGCCTGACCGCCATCCTGTCGATCCTGCGCATAGCCTTCGCCTGATCCGCCCCCGACCGACGCGCCGCAACGCAACCGGACCCAGACCCGATGAACGCCATCACGCTGCCTTCGACCCGCGCCTACCGCATCGTCGACCATACCTATGACGTGGTCATCGTCGGCGCCGGCGGTGCCGGGCTTCGCGCCACCCTTGGCATGGGCGCGGCGGGCCTTTCCACCGCCTGCATCACCAAGGTCTTCCCCACCCGCAGCCACACCGTGGCCGCGCAGGGCGGCATCGGCGCGGCGCTCGGCAACATGGGCGAGGATGACTGGCGCTGGCACATGTACGACACCGTCAAGGGCTCCGACTGGCTCGGCGACCAGGACGCGATCGAGTACATGTGCCGCGAGGCGATCCCGGCGGTGATCGAGCTCGAGCATTTCGGCGTGCCCTTCAGCCGCACCGAGGATGGCCGCATCTACCAGCGCCCCTTCGGCGGGCACATGAAGCATTACGGCAAGTCCCCGGCGATGCGCGCCTGCGCCGCCGCCGACCGCACCGGCCACGCCATCCTGCACACGCTCTACCAGCAG
>JADZEB010000002.1 GCA_020850755.1 Alphaproteobacteria bacterium
CAGGAAGATGCCCTCGATCAGCTTGCCGCCCTTGGTCATGCGGAAGATCTTGGGCATCGGCCAGGCCGGCGTGTGGTTCTCCAGGCGCGCCACGGCGCGCGGCGACAGCGCCAGCATGCCATGCGCAGCCTCGCCGCCCAGCACCTTCTGCCAAGACCAGGTGACGACATCGAGCTTGTCCCAGGCGAGCGGCATGGCGAAGGCGGCCGAGGTGGCATCGCAGATCGTCAGCCCCTCGCGGTTGGCCGGGATCCAGTCGCCGTCCGGCACCCGCACGCCCGAGGTGGTGCCGTTCCAGGTGAACACCACGTCGCGGCTGAAATCGACCTGCTTCAGGTCGGGCAGCGCGCCATATGGCGCGGTGAAGCTGCGCACATCCTTGAGCTTGAGCTGCTTGACGACATCGTTCACCCAGCCCTCGCCGAAGCTCTCCCAGGCGAGCATGTCGATGCCGCGCGGACCGAGCAGCGACCACAGCGCCATCTCGACCGCGCCGGTATCGGAGGCGGGCACGATGCCGAGGCGGCAATCGGCCGGGATGCCGAGGATCGCCCGGCTGCGGTCGATCACGGCCTTGAGCCGCGCCTTGCCCTCCTTGGAGCGGTGCGAGCGGCCGGTGAGCGCGCGCTCGAGCGCGGCCAGCGACCAGCCGGGGCGCTTGGCACAGGGACCGGAGGAGAAATGGGGATTGGCCGGCTTCACCGCCGGGCGGACAGGAGCGTTCATCGCTCGCTCTCCCTTACAGAAGAGTTGCGCCCCGGTGGGGGGGCGTGGCCCGCGCATCTTCTGCACCCGCGGGCCGTGCCGCGTCAAGATTCATCGCGGCGGGGACCAGGCCCCGCGCGCATCAGGGCAGCGAGACTTCGCCATTCAGGTAGAGCGCGGCATGGCCGGCCAGCACCACCCGCTCGCCCTTGAGCGCGCACCAGAGCGTGCCGCTGCGCGCGCTCGCCTGCCGGCAGAGAAGCTCGGCCCTGCCCAGCCGCTTGGCCCAGAACGGCACGAGCTGGACATGCGCGGCCCCGGTGACGGGGTCCTCGTTGATGCCGATCTTGGCGGCGAAATAGCGGCTGGTGATGTCGGCCGGGATGTCGGGCGCGGCGGGATCGGGGCCGGCGGCGGTGGCAATGACGCGATTGCCCGGCAGGCGGGCGAGCGCGCCGTGATCGGGGGCCAGGGCGCGCACGACGGCCGGGCTTTCCATCACGCAAAGCCAGTCGCGCGCGCGATGGATCGCAAGCGGCCGCGCGCCGAGCGCCTCGGCCAGGCCCGCCGGCGGCTCGCTGCCGGGCGTGCCCGGTGCCTGCTCGGGCCAGGCGGGGAAGTCCATCGCGAGCCGCCCCCCCGCCCCGCGCGCCACCGCCAGGACGCCGCTTTTCGTGTGGAACCGCACGACCTGGCGCCAGCGCTGCAAATGGTCGAGCAGCACATGGGCGGAGGCGAGCGTGGCATGGCCGCAGAGATCGACCTCGATCGTGGGCGTGAACCAGCGCAGGTCGAAATCGCCATCGGCGCGCGCGACGAAGAACGCCGTCTCGCTGAGGTTGTTCTCGGCCGCGATCGCCTGCATCTGCGCATCGGGCAGCCACTCGGCCAGCGGCATCACCGCGGCCGGGTTGCCGCCGAGCGGCCGCTCGGCGAAGGCATCGACCTGGTAGAGCGGCAGGCGGCGGCTCATCGAGCCAGCAGCTCCAGCCGCGCCGGATCGACCGTCACGGCATGATCGAGCGGCCCGTGGCCCGCGCCATAGCCGGGCGCGTTGCGGATCGCCGCCAGCACATAGGCGCGCGCGCGGCGCACGGCATCGGCCATGCCCATGCCCTGCGCCAGCCCGGCGGCGATGGCGGAAGCGAGCGTGCAGCCGGTGCCGTGGGTGTGGCGGGTGGCGACGCGCGGGCCGGTGAACACCTCGATCCCGCCTGGCGTGGCAAGGAGGTCGCTCACCGTATCGCCCTCCAGGTGCCCGCCCTTGAGCAGCACCGCCTTGGGGCCGAGCGTCAGCAGCATCTCGGCCGCATGCGCCATCTCCTCGGTCGAGCGGATGGAAAGCCCGGTCAGCACCTCGGCCTCGGCGATGTTGGGCGTGATCAGCGCGGCGAGCACGCACATGCGCCGCTTCAGCGTCGCCACCGCCTCGGGCTGGAGCAGGGGGTGCCCGCCCTTGGCCACCATCACCGGATCGACCACCACCGGCACGCGCGCGGCGATGGGATCGAGCGCATCGGCGACGCAATCGATCACCGCCGCCGAATGCAGCATGCCGGTCTTCACCGCATCGGCGCCGAGATCGGACAATACGAGGTCGATCTGCTGGCGCAGGAAAGGCAGCGGCACCTCGTGCACGCCGAACACGCCCTGGGTGTTCTGCGCCGTCAGCGCCGTGATCGCGGTCATGGCGAAGGCGCCAAGCGCCGTCACGGCCTTGATGTCGGCCTGGATGCCGGCACCGCCGCCCGAATCCGATCCCGCGATGATCAACACCCGACCGCGCATCATCGTTCCTTTACGTTCCGGTGCGTGCCTCTGGAGCTGGGGCCGCTGGAGTTGGGGCCGCTGGAGTTGGGGCCGCTACTGCGCCGCGTCGGCCTCGGCCTCGGGGACGCTGCCGCCGGCGGCGCGCGCGATCTCGGCGCACAGACCCTCGACGATCTCCTCGACCAGTTCGCGATCCTCGGCTTCCGCCATGACGCGGATCACGGGCTCGGTGCCCGAGGGACGGATCAGGAGCCGCCCGGTGCCGGCAAGCCGCGCCTCCGCCGCCGCCACCGCCTGCCTGACCGAGGCGGCATCGAGCGGGCGGGCGCCGGCGGTGTAGCGCACATTCTGCAGGAGCTGCGGCAAGGGCTCGAACAGGTGGCAGACCTCGCTTGCCGGGCGCTCGCGCTCGGCCAGCACCGCCAGCACCTGCAGCGCGGCCAAGAGGCCGTCGCCGGTGGTGGCATGGTCGGCCAGGATCATGTGGCCCGACTGCTCGCCGCCGATGTTGAACCCCCTGGCGCGCATATGCTCCATCACGTAGCGGTCGCCTACCTTGGTGCGCGCGAGCGCCAGGCCCTGCGCGGCCAGGAACCGCTCCAGCCCGAGATTCGACATCACCGTGGCCACGACCCCGCCGCCGCGCAGCCGCCCGGCGCGATGCCAGCTCTGCCCGAGCAGGGCCAGGATCTGGTCGCCATCGATCAGCTGCCCGCCCTCGTCGGCGATCAGGCAGCGATCGGCATCGCCATCGAGCGCGATGCCGAGATCGGCGCCATGCTTCTGCACCAGCGCGCACATGTTCTCGGGCACGGTCGAGCCACAGCCGGAATTGATGTTGAAGCCGTTGGGCTCGACCCCCGCCTTGATCACGGTGGCGCCCAATTCCTCCAGCGTGGTCGGGCCGACGCGATAGGCCGCGCCATTGGCGCAATCGACCACGATCTTGAGGCCGTCCAGCGTCATGCCGCGCGGGAAGCTGTTCTTCGCATACTCGATGTAGCGGCCGGCGGCATCCTCGAGCCGCGCGGCGCGGCCGAGCTTCGAGGGCCGCGGCAGGCGCTGCGTCAGGTTGGAGGCGACCAGCGCCTCGATCTCGGCCTCCTCGGCATCGGAGAGCTTGTAGCCGTCGGGGCCGAACAGCTTGATGCCGTTATCCTCGTAGGGGTTGTGGCTGGCCGAGATCATCACGCCGAGATCGGCGCGCAAGGAGCGCGTCAGCATCGCCACCGCGGGCGTGGGCATCGGCCCGACGATGCGCACATCCATGCCCATGGCGATGAAGCCGGCGGTCAGCGCCGGTTCCAGCATGTAGCCGGAAAGCCGCGTATCCTTGCCGATGACGACGCGGTGGCGGTGGCTGCCGCGCGTGAAATGCAGCCCTGCCGCCATGCCGAGCCGGAGCGCGGTCTCGGCGGTCATCGGCTCGCTGTTGGCCTTGCCGCGCACGCCATCGGTTCCGAACAGCTTGCGCGGCTGACCGCGATCGGGCATCGCCCGAACCTCCATGCTGGGCGCGGCGCGGCCACGGGTGCGGCCGGCGGCGCGGAGTCGATCCCATCCCCGGGCGGTTGATAGCAAGCCCGCCGCCCCGACGCCACTGCCGGGCGCCACTGCCGGGCGCCACTGCCGGGCGCCACTGCCGGGCGCCACTGCCGGGCGCCACTGCCGGGCGCCACTGCCGGCTCGCGAACCGCCGCCGGCTAGAGCCCCTCGGGCGGCCCCTCGGCCACGGCGCGCCACAGCTTCACCGCCTGCGCCGTCTCGGCCACGTCATGGACGCGCAGGATCTGCACCCCGCGCGCCAGCGCCGCCAGCCCGACCGCGATCGAACCCGACACGCGGCGCATCGGCGCCTCGGCCCCGCCGATGCGGCCGATGAAGCGCTTGCGCGACACGCCGAGCAGAAGCGCGCAGCCGAGCCCGTGCAGGAGCGCGATCCCCTCTACCAGCGCCAGATTGTGCGCGATGGTCTTGCCGAATCCTATACCGGGATCGATGGCGATGCGCGCGCGCGCGATGCCCGCCGCCTCGCAGGCGGCGATCCGCTCGGCCAGCATGTCATGGATGTCGAGCAGCACGTCGCGATAGCGCGGATCCCGCTGCATGGTGGCGGGCTCGCCCAGCATGTGCATCAGCACCACCGGGCAGTCGCGCGCGGCCAGCAGCGCCAGCGCCGCCGGGTCGTGGCGCAGCGCGCTGACATCGTTGATGATCGCCGCCCCGGCATCGAGCGCGGCGGCCATGGTGGCGGCGTTGCGCGTATCGACCGAAACGGGCCGCCCCGCCCCGCCCGCCTCGGGCGCGGCGGTGAGCGCGTGCAGCGCGGGCATGATGCGCGCCTGTTCCTGCGCGGGCGTGACCGCATCGGCACCGGGGCGGGTCGATTCCCCGCCTATGTCCAGGATGTCGGCGCCCTCGCGCGCCATCGCGCGCCCGGCCGCGATCGCCACGCCATGATCGGCATAGCGGCCGGGATCGGAGAAGCTGTCGGGCGTGACATTGATCACGCCCATGATGCGCGGGCGACGGAGATCGAGCCCGGCCCAGGGCGGGCGCGGCGCCGTCAGGCGCGCGAGCAGCGCGCCGAGTTCGCCATCCTGCGCGGCGAGCTGGCACAGCGCCGGCACGGCAAGTGCGCGCCGCCCGCCTTCGGGCGCGGGATCGCCGCCGGGCGGGCGGGCGATCATCTCCACATGGGTGAAGGCGACCGGCCCGCCGGCAAGCGGCAGGGCGATCCCTGCCGCCACCGCCTCTGCCGCGCGCGGCCCGTCGATCAGTCCGAAGGGGCTGAGATAGCGCCTGAGGCTCACGTTCCGGGTTGCGGCGCGGCCGAGAGGCCCGGCCCGCCCTGCGACGCGCGGCCCGTGCTGGGCACGGAGGCACGGCGCGCCTCGGCCTTGGCCGCGGCGGCTTCCTCCTCGGGCGTGAGCCGGCTGATCGGCTCGCCGTGCATGACGGCCTTGATCTCCTCGCCCGAGAGCGTCTCGTATTCCAGCAGGCCATGCGCCAGGCGGTCGAGCTGGTCGCGATTGTCGGTGAGGATCTGGCGCGCCTTGTTGAGAGCGCCCTCGACAATCGCGCGCACTTCCTCGTCGATCATGCGCGCCGTCGCCTCCGAGACGTTCTTGGTCTGCGTCACGGAATGGCCGAGGAACACTTCCTGCGAGTTGTCGCCATAGGAGATCGGGCCCAACCGCTCGCTCATGCCCCATTCGGTGACCATGCGGCGGGCCTGGTCGGTCGCCATCTTGATGTCGCCCGAGGCGCCGTTCGAGACCTTGTCCTTGCCGAAGATGATCTCCTCCGCCACGCGCCCGCCCATCGCCATGGTCAGTTCGGCGATCAGCTTCGACTTGCTTTTCGAGTAGCGGTCGCCCTCGGGCAGCGACATGACGAGGCCGAGAGCACGCCCGCGCGGGATGATCGTCGCCTTGTGCACCGGATCACATTCCGGCTCGTGGATGGCGCAGATGGCATGCCCCGCCTCGTGATAGGCGGTCATGCGCTTCTCGGCATCGCTCATCGCGAGCGAGCGGCGCTCGGCCCCCATCAGCACCTTGTCCTTGGCCGCCTCGAACTCGGACATGCCGACGACGCGCTTGGAGCGCCGGGCGGCCAGCAGCGCCGCCTCGTTGACAAGGTTGGCAAGATCGGCGCCCGAGAAGCCGGGCGTGCCGCGGGCGATGGTCTTCGGATCGACATCGGCGCCGAGCGGCACCTTGCGCATATGCACGCGCAGGATCTTCTCGCGCCCGTTCACGTCCGGGTTCGGCACCACCACCTGGCGGTCGAAGCGGCCGGGACGCAACAGCGCGGGGTCGAGCACGTCCGGGCGGTTCGTGGCGGCGATCAGGATCACGCCCTCGTTGCTCTCGAAGCCGTCCATCTCGACCAGGAGCTGGTTCAGGGTCTGCTCGCGCTCGTCGTTGCCGCCGCCAAGGCCCGCGCCGCGATGCCGGCCTACGGCGTCGATCTCGTCGATGAAGATGATGCAGGGCGCGTTCTTCTTCGCCTGCTCGAACATGTCGCGCACGCGGCTGGCGCCGACGCCGACGAACATCTCGACG
>JADZEB010000003.1 GCA_020850755.1 Alphaproteobacteria bacterium
CAGTTCGCCCGCCTTGAGCGCGGGGATCGCCTTGCCCACCGGCGCAGCGAAATCGTGGCGCACGTCGGAGGACAGGAAGCCGAGTGCCGATAGCACCGAAGCCTCGCGCGGGATGATCGCGCGGGGAATGGAGAGTTCCCGCGCCACCGCATCGGCATGCAGCCCGCCCGCGCCGCCGAAGCAGAACAGGGTGAAGTCGCGCGGGTCGAAGCCGCGGCGAACGGTCGCCGCGCGAATGCCCTCGGCGATGCGGCTCGATCCGAGCGCGTTGATCGCCATGCTGGCATCCTCGACCGACAGGCCGAGCGGGCGGGCGATATGCTTCTCCACCGCCGCCGCCGCACGCTCGCGCGAGAGCTTCATCCGTCCGCCGAGGAACGTCTCGGGCGAGACATAGCCGAGCACGACATTGGCATCGGTCAGCGTCGGCAACTCGCCACCGCGGCCATAGCAGGCGGGCCCAGGCTGCGCGCCCGCGCTCTCGGGGCCGAGGTCAAGGATGCCGCCGCCGTCGATCTTGGCGATGCTGCCGCCGCCGGCGCCGAGCGCCGCGATGTCGAGCGCCGGCACCGCCACCTTCACGTCGCAGAACTCGGTCTTCTGCCGTTCGAACGGCACCGCGCCCTCGATCAGGCAGATATCGGTGCTGGTGCCGCCCATGTCGTAGGTGACCATGCGCTTCTCGGCGCCCATGCCGGCGAACAGCGCGCCGGCCATGGCGCCGCCGGCCGGGCCGCTGGTGATGGCGCCCACGGCGAGCGCCACCGCCTGCTCGATCGGCAGCGCGCCGCCGGTGGACTGCATCACGAGCACCGGCACGCGCAATCCTGCCTTGGCAAGGCCCGCCATCAGGTTGGCGAGATAGCGGCCAAGACCCGGTCCGACATAGGCATTCACGACGGCGGTGGAAAGGCGGTCATACTCCCCTTCCCGGCTCAGCACCTCGTGGCCGAGCGAGACATAGGGAGTCCAGCCCGACTTCTCGATGACGCCGCGCACCTGGTTCTCGTGGCTGCCATCGCGATGGGCGTTGAGAAACCCGATCGCCACTGCCTCCACGCCCTGTGCCCTGAGGCGTGCGAGCGCAGCTTCCGTCTCGGCGACATCAAGCGGTGCCTCCAGGGCGCCGTCCCAGCGCAGCCTCTCGGTCACCTCCACGCGCAACGGGCGCGGCACCAGGGGCTGGGGGAAGCGTTCGCGCAGATTGTAGCGGTCGGCCTTGGTGCCCTCGCGCAGTTCCAGAAGGTCGCGGAAGCCCTTGGTGGTGACAAGACCAACCTTGGCACCCTTGCGCTCGATCAGCGTGTTGGTGGCGACCGTGGTGCCGTGAATGAACAGCGTGGTCTCCGCCAGCACCTGTTCGAGCGCTCGGCCCAGCCCCTCGGCCAGCACGGCAAGGCCGTCCAGCACCCCGATCGACTGGTCCTGCGGTGTCGATGGCGCCTTCGCCGTATGAAGGCACCCCGCCGAATCGACTGCCACGATGTCGGTGAATGTGCCGCCGACGTCCACTCCGATGCGCATCGCGCCTGCTCTCCGTCTACAGTTCCGGAATACTGGTTGAATCCAAGACCACTCCGCACCCTGGCATCTGCGCTAGTCCGGCTCATGGGTGCGTGGGCGACGCCGCCCGAGCAACAGTGGCACGCAGAGCGACAACAACGTCAGCGCCACCAGTCCGAGCGAGATCGGCTTGGTGAAGAAGACCGTCCATTCCCCGACCATCAGGCTGCGGAAGAGATTTTCCTCGACGAGCCGCCCCAGGATAAGACCGAGAAGGAGCGCCACAGGCGAATAACCGAACCGCTTGACGACATAACCCAGGAGCCCGAAGACGACCATGATGCCGATATCGATCAGGAACTGCCGGCTGCTGAAAACACCCGTGATGCAGAAGATCGCCAGGATAGGGACAAGGATCCGCGTCGGCACGTATGCCACGCGTGCAAGCGATCCTGCGGTGGGCAGGCAGAAGACAATCGTCATGACGGAGCAGAACATGAGAGCCCAGCCGATGGCGTAAGCCTCGGCGGCGTGGTTGTCGTAGAAGCCCGGTCCGGGCCGAATGCCCTGAAGCATCATCGCGGCGAGGAAGATTGCGGTCGTGCCGCTGCCCGGCACGCCAAGCGTCAATGTGGGGATCAGCGCGCCGGGGATCACGGAGTTGTTCGCCGCCTCGGTGGCGACAACGCCCTCATAGGTGCCCTTGCCGAATTCCTGCGGGGACTTCGACCATTGCTTTGCCTGCGAATAGGAAAGCACGCTCGCAACCGTCGCGCCCGTGCCTGGCACGATCCCGACGATCATGCCGGTCACCGTCGCCTGCGCGATCACGCCGGGATAGCGCATCGCGATGCGTGCCCCTTCGATAGGCGGGCCGAGCCCCCGATAGCTCGCGATGCCCGCCGAGGCGATGCGGTGGCGCCCGATAAGGGTCAGCAGCTCAGAGAAGCCGAACAGGCCAAGCAGCGCCGGCAGCAGCGGTATCGTCTCGTAGAGCTCGATGAAGCCGAAATGGGCGCGCGGCATCCCGTTGGTGAGATCGACACCGGTGGTGGCGATGAGCAGGCCGAGCGCAGCCGAGATCAGGCCCTTGATGGGATTGTCTCCGGTGAGAGAGGCCACTGCCGTGAGGCCGAACACGCCTAGCATGAACATCTCGGGCGATCCGAAGTTCAGCGCGAAAGCACCGAACAGCGGGCCGAGGAACATGAAGGCAATCGCACCAAGCGCTGTGCCGGCTGCGGATGATGCCACCGACACGCCTATCGCCTGGCCCGGATAGCCCTTCTTCGTCAGGGCATAGCCCTCGAAGGTCGTGGCACTCGCCCCTGGCGTGCCGGGCATGTTCATCAGGATCGCGGGATAGGCGCCCGCCACCTCGCCTGCGACATAGGCGCCGGTCATGAAGAACACTGCCGTCCACACGTTCATGTACACGGTGAAGGGCAGCGCCACGGCCAGGAAAGTGCTCTCGGTCATGCCCGGGATCGCGCCGACGACGATGCCGGCCATGAAGCCGATCATCAACCAGCCGATATTCTCCCAGGTCATCAGGAGCAGCAGCCCTTGGCCTATGACAGCCGTGTCGTACATGTGCCTAAGCCCCGAGCAACAGATGGTCGAGCCAGCCGGTCGGGAACGAAATCTGCAACGCACGCACCAGCAGATAGGCAAGAGCGACCGAGATCGCGAAGGCGCCAGGCAGCGCAACGTACCATCGCGCCGTGCCGAAGAGGAGCGACAGCGCGAACAGGTAGATCGTGCCGGTGACCAGGAACCCGGCAACCGAGACAAGAGGGACGAACAGCAGCGTGGCCACGCAGAACCCGATCTGGCGGGCCAGGGTGGCGCCGGAGCTGTCCTCGACATCCTCGGCGCCGGCCCCTGCCACCACCTCTTCAGGCGTCGGTGCCTCGTCAGCCTCGGGTCCGGGCAGTGCCGAGCGCCAGAGCTGCACCGCAAGCACCGCCAGCAGCAGAGCCAGGATCCCGATCAGCGCATAGGGCCAGAGGGTGGCACTCCCCGGCAGGTCGCTCGTCTGCCAGACATAGGACAGGCAGTACGCAACGACGAGCGCCGGGACCACCAGTTCGCCCGACCAGGCTCGGCGCCTGCTTCCGCCTTGTGCTGGGTCCATGCCCGATCCCCCATCATGTCGCGCGTCCCGGCCTGGCGCGCATGCCGCCCGGTTCGTTTCGGTTGCGTGCCTGTTATCGTCCGACGCCCTGGCGCTTCTGTGAAGCCCCCTTGTCGCCCATGCGGCCCGCGCGCAGCATGGCCACAACCGGAGGTTCAGCCATGACCGACCGCATCGATGATGCCAGGCTGATCGCCTGGGCCGAGCGCGCCGTGCGCCACCCGAGCCAGCAGACCGACCGCTTCGAGGCCGAGCCCGAGGTGCAGTCCTTCATCCGCGACTGCGCCGCGCCGATGGTGGCCGAGATGGGATTGGCCTGCCGCTTCGATGCGATGGGCAACCTAGTCGCCGAGATCGGCCCGCGCGATGCAGAGCGCAGCGCGATGCTGATGACCTATGCCATGACCCATCCAGCCGCGGCGATGCGCGATCCGTTCAGCGGCGCGATCGTCGAGACGCCCGCCGGCAAGGCGCTGCGCGGGCGTGGCGTGTCCGAGCAGAAGGGTGCGCTCGCCGCCGCCTTCGCCGCTACCGCCGCCTGGGTGAAGGCGCGGCCGGCGCGAAGTCGCCTGGTCCTCGCGGTCAGCACGGCCGGAGAGACGGGCCGGCATGATGCGGCGCGCGCCATGCTGGCCGAGATGGGGCCGGTGCCGCCGATGGGCATCGTCGTGCTCGGCACCGGCGGGCGCGTCGCGCTCGGCAACAAGGGCCGCATCGATGTCGAGCTGATCGTGCGCGGCAAGCCGGCCCACAGCAGCACGCCCTGGGCCGGGGTGAACGCGATCGAGGGCGTGCGCCAGCTTCTCAACCAGATCAGCGCCCTGCCCATCACTTCGGGGCGGCATCCGGCACTGGGGCAGGCGACACTGACGCCGACCTTCATCGAGACCTTCCCGCGCGCCACCCACACCGTGCAGGCCGAGGCGCGCATCACGCTCGACCGCAGGCTGCTGCCGGGCGACGACCCGAAGGCGGCCTTCGCCGAGATCGAACGCGGGCTCAGGCTCGATCCGCCGCTTGCGCTGGAGGTCAGGCTCGGCGCCTACATGTATCCGAGCGATGTGCCGGCCGACGCCCCGCTCGTGCGGGCGATCACCGATGGCTGCGCGCGCATGGGGCTGCCGGCACCCGAGACCTATCACAGCCATGGCGCGCTCGATGCCGGCTACCTCACCGAGACGGGCTGCCAGGCCGTGATGTGGGGGCCAGGCGCACCCGAGCAGTGGCACAGCAACGAGGAGCAGGTGCCGCTGGCCGATCTGGCCAGCGGTGCCCGGGCCTATCTCGGTTTTCTGCGCGCGGCCCTCGGCTGAGCGTCACTCCTCAGCACAGCCGGGCGGCGATCATCCCGGCGAACACGGCCGCCGCATCCGCGACGCGATCGACCGACGCCATGTCGAGATCGGTGTGCGCGAACTGGTGCTCGCCCGCGCCGAAATTGCAGGTCGGGATACCGACATGGTTGAGGTAGCCCTGGTCGAAAGCCGAGGGCGCGTGCCACATCTCCACTTCACGTCCCAGCATCGCCTGCGCCGAAGCCTGGACTGCCCGCACCACCGGCGAGTCCGGCGTGACCAGCGACGGGTGCATGAACGGACCCAGCACCACCTCTACCCGCAAGGGCTTGCCGCTGGCGGGGTCCTTCATGCCATCGACGCCCATTGCCAGCTTGCGGATCTCCTCGAAGGCGGCTTGCGGATCGTCGCCCGGCAGCAGCCGGCGGTCGAAGGTGATCTCGCAGCGGTCCTGCACCGTGTGGGTGGCGTCCGGAAAGCTGCGGATATGGTTCACCGTCAGCGTCGGCCGGCCGAGATCCGGGTGGCTGCCGTCCAGCTTCACGCCTTTCAAGACGCGGCCAATCACCTCGATCGCGCCGGTGATGGCGTTGGCCCCGTCGAAGGGCTTGGCGCTGTGGCTCGGCGTGCCGTGCACAGTCACGAACACGTCGATGCGACCGCGATTGCCCAGCGTGAGCTTGAGCCCCGTGCCGCCGAGCACCGCCATGTCGGCGCGCACGCCCTCGCCCTCGATGATGCTGCGGATGGCGTCATGCCGGCCGGTCTCGCCCGAGGTGCAGCAGAGGACGATGAGCCGACCCCGGATCGGCAATCCCGCTGCTCTGACCACCTCGATCGCGTGCAGCACCGAAGCCATATGGCCCTTCTGCTCGCTGGCACCCTTGCCAAGCACCGCCTCGCCAGGCAGCCCGTGCGGGCGCGCATCGATCACATCGCCCGCATAGGCGTTCTTCATCGTCGCCTGCGGCTGGTTCATGGCGTTGGTGATCAGCATCAGCGAGCGGCCGGTGGCGTTCTCGCCCAACTCGGCGATCAGGTTTCCCATCGCATCGTAGCGGATGCGATCGACCCCCATGGCGCGCAGCTTGGGATCGACCGCCTTGCGGATGAACTCGCGCAGCAGCGGTTCGGCTTCCAGAAGTTCGGTCTGCGGGCTCGGCACGCGCACGAGATCGACCAGGAGCTCGCGGCAGCGATCGAGGCGAACAAGGGCCTTCATGCGGGCGGCAAGAGCGGCGTCGAGCATCGGAACCTCCGCGACAGGGAAAGCGGGCCTGGAACGCAATGCTGTGGATCAACCGCCGCGGAAGCGGCGCTTCATCCCCGGCAGCACGACCATAAGGATGCAGGCGGTGAGCACGACACCCGAGATCGGGCGAACAAAGAAGGTAAGGTAGTCGCCATCGGACAACACCAGCGCCTGGTGGAAGGACTTCTCCACCAGCTGGCCCAGGATCAGGCCGATGATCAGCGAGATCAGCGGATAGCCATTGCGGCGCGCGACATAGCCGAAGACACCGAAGCCGATCGCAACGAAGACATCCGCCACGCTGCGTTGCACGCCATAGGCGCCGGCCAGGCTGACGGCAATCAGGATCGGCGCCATGATCTCGACGCGCACGACAGTAACGAGCGCGAACCATGGGATCATCACCACGCACAGCACCGCAGCCATGATGGTGGCGATCATCAGTCCGGCGAAGAACCCGTAGACAAGATCGGCGTTGGCCTGGAACAGAAGTGGGCCGGGCCGGATGCCATGGATGGTCACCGCAACCAGCAGGATCGCCGCCGTCGCACCGCCTGGTATGCCAAGTGTGAGGGCCGGGATGAAGCTGGTCGGGATGCAGGAGTTGTTCGAAGCCTCGGGCGCGATCACGCCCTCGGGCGAGCCCTTGCCGAACAGCTCGGGCCTGCGCGAGGTGCGATGCGCGATAGAGTAGGATAGGAAGTTCGCCGCCGTGGCGCCGACACCCGGAATGATGCCGATGATTGCGCCGACCCCGATGCTGCCCCACAGCGCGCGCGGATACCGCAGCGTGTCGACAAGGCCCTCCCACAAGCTGCCTTCCAGCTTGCCGCCGCGCGCTATGGTGCCGCCCGATGTCATCATGAAAATGATCTCGGTAATGGCGAACAGCCCGATCGTCACGGTAACGAAGTCGATTCCCGCCTCGAGATAGATCGAGCCGAAGGCATAGCGCGTATGGCCGAGCACCGCATCCTGGCCGACGAAGCTGACCACGATCCCGACGCAGCCCATGATCAGGCCCTTGAGCGTATCGCCCGAGGAAGCCACGGCAACGATGGTCAGTCCAAGGATGCCTAGGGCGAAATGGTCGGCCGGGCCGAAAGCAAGCGCGACCTCGGCGATCGGCTGCGACAAGGTAGTCAACAGCACCACGCCTACCAGGCCGCCGACCAGCGACGCGCCAACCGAAAGACCCATCGCCACCCGCGCGCGACCCTGCTGGGCGAGCGGATAGCCATCATAGGCGGTGGCGGCCGAACTGGCATCGCCGGGGATATTGAGCAGGATCGAGGTGATCGATCCGCCGAATGCACCAGCCACCGAGATGGAGGCGAGCATCAGCAGCGCCGCAAGCGGACTCATGGAGAAGGTGAAGGGAATCAGGATCGCCATCGCCGAGGTGGCGCCAAGTCCCGGCAGCACGCCGATCCACAGGCCAACGACGGTGCCGAACAGCATCACCGCGATGTTCTCGACGGTCACTGCGGTGGCCAGCCCGAGCAGGAGATTGTCCAGCATGTCCTGTCAGCCCGAGCGACTAGTCTTCATCGTCGACATAGAAGATCTCGTCCCACACAAGACCGGTGGGCAGCGGCACATTGAGCAGATAGGGGAACATGAAGGCGAGCACGGCGAGTGTGCCAACCGTAAGCAGCACGCGGCGCGCCAAATTGCGATAGCCCATCACCCACGGCCCCAGAAACACAACCAGGCCGGTCGCAATCCAGAAACCGAACAACCACATGACAATGCCAAAGGTCGGTGCGGCCGCAACCGCTATCCAAAGCGGCGTGGGCGGCGAAGCGCCGGCCACATCCTCCCCCTCCTCTGCGCCGGCGCCACGACCGGCCCCGGCAAGCCGGCCGGTCAGGCTGCGCACAAGATGCAGCGCCGCCATCGCCAGCCCGGCAGCGCCGATCACCGTCGGGAAAAGCCGCGCATCGCGCGGGTAACGCGCGGCTTCCACCAGCACGATCAGGAACATCGCCATCAGCACGATGCCCACTAGGCTTTCGGCCCAGCCGCGCTTGAGACTGCCGTTCACGGAGCCGCGCGCCCGCCACTTGCCCGCATATGCATTGTCGGCACAGCGCCTATGCGGAGGTCAGCAAGCCTTTGTTCTCCTGGATCATGCGGTAATGTCCGCGCAGCAGTTCCTGCATGCGGGAGCGCGAGATCGGCGTCACGAACTCGCCGGCCCGGCGCATGCGCTCGATCAGGTCCGGCTTCTCGAACGCCTTGCGGAAGGCCTCCTCCAGCCGCTGCACGCGCGCAAGCGGAACCTTGGGCGAGGTCTTGGCGAACCAGATCTGATCGGCGGATTCGACCTGCGGGAATCCCTGCTGGGCCAATGTCTGCACATCGGGAAGTGACGGCTCGGCCTTGGTCAGGCCAAGGAAATGCAGGTTCTCGCGATTGCGCGACCCCGAAGCCGGACCGCTGCACACCACGTCCACATGCCCGCCCATCACCGCAGGATAGGCGCGACCCGAGCCGTCGAAATGGATGATGTCGAAGTTCAGACCAAGCCGCTTCTGCACGATCGCGACCTGCAAGTGGCTCGATCCGCCCCGGCCGATCGTGCCGACAACCACACGCCGCTTCTTCGTCTCCTCGACGAAGTCACGGAACGTCCGGATCGGCGAATCCTTCTTCACGCAGAACTGCCAGCCGATGATGGTCCAGCCGAAGATCGGCTCGAACTCCAGCGCCTTGTACTCCGCACCGCCGATGATCTCGTCCATCACCGCGCCGGGCGAGGATTCGGTCATGATCGTGTAGCCATCGGCCCTTGCCCGATAGACGCGCGTGCGCGCGATCTTGCCGCCCGCCCCGACGGCATATTCAAGGTTCGTGCGCACGCCCTGCTCGGCCAGGAACGGCTGGATCGTGCGGCTGGTGAGATCGATCGAGCCGCCCGGAGCCTGATAGATCAGCCAGCTGAGCTCGCGCGAAGGGAAGCGCGGGCGGCGCTGCTGCTGGGCCGCGGCAGGCGCGCTTCCCCCGCCAATAATGGCGGCGCCGGCAGCCATGCCTGCCACGCGCAAGAGCCCGCGGCGCGATGTCGTGATGTCCTTGGTCATGGTTCCTCTCTCCCTGATACGAGCTTCTTGTTCAACCGGCCGCGGGCAACCAGGTGCCCAGGCCCTTTGCCTTCGCTTTCTGGTACACATAGTGGGCAATCGCAACGTCCTGCGAGACAAGCCCGGTTGTATGCACGAGAATCCGCTCATCCTCGCGCTCGCGGCCCTTCACCTTGCCGGCCACGACATCGCAGATCTCGCCGTGCAGCTGCTCGCGCGAAAACTGCCCTGCCTCGATCATCTTCTTGAATTCCTTCTGGATGCTGTTGAACACCCAGCTGTCGATCACGACCTTGTCCATCTTCGCCCAGCCGTCCGGATCGAGCTCGCGGCGGGCGAGCGAGATGAAGGTGGCCCCCGGCCCGAGCCACTGCTCGCGCGTCATGATGTCGGTCGAGGTAGTGCCGCCCACGGCGATGTCGGCGCCGCGCACGACCTCCTCGATCGTATCCATGGGAACGACCGGGATGCCAAGCTCCTTCGACCACTTCTCGGCAAACGCCTTGCGCGTCTCCAGCCGGCGCGAGGTGCAGCGGATCTCCTTGAACCTGTAGAGCGTGAGCAGGCAGCGCAACGCATTCACGCCCATCGTGCCGATGCCGACGAGCCCGAGCGTCAGCGGTCGCGCGCGGTCGAGTGGCCCCATCCACTTCAGCGCAACCACGGCGGCGGCGGTGCTGCGGATCGCGTAGTTCCAGTGCTCGTCAACGATTGCCTCGGCCTCGCCGGTCTTGGGATCGCTCAGCACCACATAGCGCGTGCAGTCGAGATAGCCCACGGTGTTGCGCACGCCATCGTCGTAGTAGTTGTAGAGGCGCACGCCAGTGGTGGGGATGTCCTTCAGCAAGGCCGCCTTGACGTGCCAGTGGTTGTTGAAGCCCTCGGCCACGTCCATCTTGAAGGCCGGCGGGCTGGACCACACCACGCTGTCGCGCGCGTGCATGCGGTACACCTCCTCGCACACATCCATCGCCTCCTGCACGCTCAAGAGATCGAGCGTGGCCTTGTAGGGAACGAACAGGATGTCGCGGGTCATGTCTGGCAGGCCCTTCTTGCTACGAGCGCGCACCGCCAGGCCGCCAGAGGCGGCCTTTTCATCCTGGCAGCGTAACGCTATGAGAGTGTGTGGGGCTACCCTGCTTTCGTCAACCGACCTTCTGGTGCCGCGTTACCGGCGTCGGCCCCGCAACGCCAAGGAGCCCTGCCCATGCCCGAAGGAGCCAGCGCCGCCGCGATCGAGGGGATCGGCGTGGCGCGCCCGCGCATCGAGGATGAGCGCCTGCTGCGCGGCAGGGGCCGTTACGTCGGGGACATTGCGCTGCCGGGCATGCTGCGCGCATTCGTGCTGCGTTCGCCATATGCTCATGCCGAAATGGTCTCGATCGACACCAGCGCGGCGCGCGCTCTGCCCGGCGTTCTCGCGGTCCTGACGGGCGCGGAGCTCGCCGCAGATGGCATCGGCGGCATCCCGTGGGAGGTGCGTCCGCCGCAGAAGAAGCCGCCCCCGATCCTGCCGCCGGAGGGCGACCCCGCTGTTGCCCCGCCGCAGCCCGCGCTGGCGCAAGGGCGTGTGCGCTATGTCGGCGAGCCGGTCGCGCTGATCGTTGCCGAGACCGAGGCAATTGCCCGCGATTCGGCCGAACTGGTCGCGGTCGAGTTTCGCGAGCTGCCCGCCCTGCATTCGGCCGTGGCGGCGCGCCAGCCCGGGGCGGCGGCGCTGTGGCCGCGATTTCCTGGCAATCTCTGCTTCGTCAACGAGAAGGGCGATCGCGACGCCACCGATGCCGCCTTCGCGCGTGCGGCGCATGTTGTCACGCTCACCCTGACCAACCAGCGCCTCGCCCCCAGCCCGATCGAGACGCGAGCCTATCTCGGCGCCTTCGATGCCGCCAGCGGACGCTTCACGCTCTATGCCAATGCCGGCAAGCCGCACCCGATCCGCCATACCCTGGCGAAGTTCGTCTTCAAGCTGCCGGACAGCGCGGTGCATGTGATCGCGCCAGATATCGGCGGCGGCTTCGGTGGCAAGAACGTCCTCTACCCCGAGGAGATCCTGGTGCTGTGGGCGGCGCGTCGCATCGGCCGGCCGGTGCGCTGGATCCAGGACCGGAGCGAGGCCTTCCTCAGCGACATGCATGGCCGCGACCAGGTCGATCGCGCCTCGCTCGCACTCGACAGCGCGGGCAAGGTGCTGGGCCTGCGGGTGGAGGCGATCGCCAATCTCGGCGCCTATCTTGCGCCGCGCGCGGTGATCCCCACCACGGGCGTGCTGAAGCTTGCCACTGGCGTCTACGACATCCCGGCCGCGCATGTCTCGATCGAGGCGGCCTTCTCCAACACCGTGCCGACCTGCCCCTATCGTGGCGCCGGCCACCCCGAGGCGATCTATATCGTCGAGCGGTTGATGGATCTCGCCGCGATCCGGCTGGGCATGGACCCGGCGGTGCTGCGCCGGCAGAACCTCGTGCCGGCCGCGGCGATGCCCTACAAGACCGCGCTCGGCGTCACCTACGACACGGGCGACTTCCCGGCCAACATGGCACGCGCGGAGGCCCTCGCCGCCGCCGCCGGCTTCCCCGCCCGCCGTGCCGCCAGTGCCGCCGCCGGCCGGCTGCGCGGCCTCGGCATCGCCAACTGCATCGAGATGTGCGGCTCAGGCTTCGGCGAGGCAGCCGAGCTGCGCGCCGAGACAGATGGCAGCATCACCGTGTTGATCGGCACCATGTCGAGCGGGCAGAGCCACGCCACCGTCTATGGCCAGGTGGTCGCCTCGGCCCTCGACATTCCAGCCTCGCGTGTGGCTGTCGTGCAAGGCGATACCGACCGCATCGCCACCGGCAACGGCACCGGCGCCTGCCGCTCGCTGACGGTGGGCGGGGCGGCGATCCTGCGCACGGCCGAGGCGCTGGTCGCTGCCGGCAGGCCGATTGCCGCGGGCCTGCTGGAAGTGGCGGCCGAGGACCTGTCCTATGCCGGGGGCCACTACACGGTCAGCGGCACCGACCGGCGGGTGAGCCTGGCGCAAGTGGCAGCGGCCGCCGCGCAATCAGGACAGCCCCTCGGCGCCAGCGAGCGCTTCAAGCCCGACGACGGCACCTTCCCCGCCGGCACCCACGCCGCCGAGGTGGAAGTCGATCCCGAAACGGGCGCGGTGCAGCTGCTCGCCTATACCATAGTCCACGATGCCGGCGTGGTGGTGAACCCGACCGTGGTCGCAGGCCAGCTGCATGGCGGCGTGGCCCAGGGCATCGGCCAGGCGATGCTGGAGAGCGCCCGCTACGACCCCGAGAGCGCGCAGGTTCTGGCGGCCAGCTTCATGGACTACGCCATGCCGCGCGCCGACGACCTGCCGAGCTTCGGCTACGCGCTCAACGCAACGCCGACGGCGATCAACCCGCTCGGCGCGAAGTCGATCGGCGAGGCCGGCCCCACAGCCGCGCCGCCCGCGATCATGGGCGCGATCCTGGATGCACTGGCCCCGCTCGGGGTCGAGCATCTCGACATGCCCGCAACCCCGCACACGGTCTGGCGCGCGATCCGCGCTGCCGCCGCGGACCGCCGATAGGACGGCAAGGGACTAGTTCTGGCCGGGCTCGATGACGAAATCGAAATGCCGGCCGCTTGGCGCGTAGATCTCGAAGATCTCGAACACCTCGTTGCTGACATTGCTCAGCGAGTGGCGCATGCCGGCCGGGATGTAGACCACATCGTCGGTCTCGATCGTGTACTCCTTGCCTTCCACGATCAGCCGTCCCTGCCCGCGCCGGACGATATAGACGTTGTCCGCGTTCGTGTGGCGGTGGATCTTACCCTTCGGGCCGCCGGACACCAGCCGGTTCAGGTGCACATCGATCTTCTCCGTGCCCATGGACGGATTGACGAAGCTGACCTGCTCGCCCCGCCCCTTCTCCGACATGGGCTTGGTCGGCATCTCGGCGAACTTCATGATGCGGAACACGGCGCGGTCCCTCCAACAGCAGCGCGGGTGCGAGGACCGGCCCTCCGGCCCCCACGCCCGCTATTCTGCGCCTTCGCGCGACGGCTCGCTAGCCCGCCGCCGCAAGGAACTTGCGATCGACATAGCGCGCGAGCGGTCCGTCGGCGCGCGGTACGTCGCCCCAATCGACCAGCAGTTGCAGGATGCCGCGCACCGCCTCGTCGGTGAAGGCGGACTTCAACTCGAAGCCCTTGATCTCGACGACGAGATCATGGGTCTTGAGCGCATCGTCCACCGAGACCGACGAACGCTGCGCCAGGATCTCGCCGCAGCGCTGCCGGTTGGCCGACGCATACATGAAGTCGATCGCCCGGTTGTTGGCCTTGAGGAAGGCGGCCAGCGTCGCCTGATTCGCATCTGCCCACGCCTTGTTGGCATGCCAGGTCATGTAGGGCACCTGCGGCAGGAGCGGGCCCAGCACGCCCAGATTGACAAAGCCCTCGCCGATGCCGCGGAACGCCAGCGGGGTTGCCACCGCCGCGGCCTGGACCGCCCCCGCGGCCAGGGCAGCGAAGCGCTGTGGCGTCGCGCCTGCGAACACCACCTCGACATCGTTGCGCCCGTGCAGCCCGTTCTGGCGCGCCAGCGCCTCCCACCAGACCATGGTGATGTCCTTGGCGCCGCCGACGATCACGCGCTTGCCGCGCAACTCGCTCACCGAGCGGATGCCGCGCGCACCGAGCATCATGGTGGTCGCCTTGGCGAGCCCGTTGGCGACAACCACAAGCGGCGCCCCGCGATCGATCGCGCGGATGCCATCGAGCCACGAGGAGCTTCCGACATGCACCGCGTTCACGGCGGCCATCTGCGCCGAGTTGGCGCTGCCGCCCGTGAGCACCACGTCCATGCGCAGCCCCTCGGCCTCGAAATAGCCGAGCGCCTGGGCGACGAAGATCGAATAATACTCGACCGTGTTGCCGATGATGCCGAGCGTCATGCTGCGCTGGGCCTGCGCCCGCGCGCGCGCGCCCCCGAGCGCGGCGTGGGCCGTGATGCCCGCCGCCCCGGCAAGGGCGGCACGGCGGCTGATAGTGCTGCTGTTGTCCATGTGTCCCTCCTTCCGCCCAATGCGCGGCCGCGCCTTGGGGCTTGGCCTCAGGGCTTGTAGGTGTCGCTGGGATAGTGCTGAACGAAATAGTCGTGGATCTCCCCGCCCGTGGTCACCCACACGCCGGCATGCTTGCAGACGTATTCCAGCACGCGATCCAGCATGTCGATGCGGTGCGGCACGCCGATGACGAAGGGATGGAGGCAAAGCGCCATCACCTTGCCGGTCTGCTCGCCCTCGCGGTAGAGCACGTCGAACTGGCGCTTGCAGATGCTTTCGAAGGCATCGGTGGTGAGCTTGTCCGACTTGATCAGGACGTCGTTCGTCTCCCACGAATAGGGCATCGAAAGCAGCGGCCGCCCGCCGATGTCCATGTAGTAAGGCTGGTCGTCGTTCACCCAGTCGCAGATATACTTGCACCCATTGTCGACCAGGTGATCGAGCGTGTTCCAGGTCTCGGCCAGGCCCGAGCCGAGCCAGCCGCGCGGCGCCTTTCCGGTCGCGCGCTTGATGGTGTTGAACACTTCGGCGATCGCCTTGGGTTCCTCCTCGGGCGGCATCTCGTTCAGGCGCACGGCGTTGGTGCGGCCATGCCCCATGAACTCCCAGTCGAGCGCCTGGCAGGCGCTGATGATCTCCGGATGGTGGATGCAGATCTCGCTGTTGAGCGCCACCGTGCCGCGCACGCCGTGGCGCTTCATCACGTCCATCACCCGCCACACCGCCACCCGGTTGCCATAGTCGCGATGCGCCCAGGAATAGACGAACGGGATCTTGGCGCGGTCCTTGGGGATGCGCTCGTTGTTGTCCCCGGGCATGGACTCGCGCAGATCGAAGAACTCGATGTTCGGGATGACCCAGAACGCAAGCCGCGCGCCGTTCGGCCACTTGATCGGCGGGCGCTTCGGCGCGGGCCAGTACGGGAATGGTCCATAGGGGCGCGGCTGCATCCGGGCCGTCTCCTCCGCGAAGCGGTTGCATGACCACGCACGCCGGTCGCGAGCGCGGCGCTTTCATGCTGGCATCGCAATAAAACACTGTCCAGCCGTCTTGGCCCCGTCAGGGACGGACGGCAGGAATCTACAGGGACTGATCCATCACCACGTCGATCAGGTGCGGGCGATCCCCGGCCAGGCCCGCCGCCAACGCCGCGCGCAGTTCGTCGAGCGTGCTCACGCGCGTAGCGGCAAGCCCGAAGCTGCGCGCGAAGCCGGGATAGTCGATCGCCGGCTCGGCGATGTTCATGCCGATGAAGCGTCCGGTCTGCGCCACCGCCCCGCGCATGTCGCGCGCGCGCTGCTTGAGGATGCGGTAGCCGCCATTGTTGAGGATCACGAACACCAGACCGCGCAGGCCCTGATTGGCCGCCGTCCACAGTCCCTGGCAGGTGTAGAGCGCGCTGCCATCGCCGATCAGCGCCACCAGCGGCCGCTCGGGCTGGGCGAGCTTGGCGCCGATCGCCGCCGGCAGGCCCCAGCCGATGCCGCCGCCGCGCATGCCGAAATAGCTGCGCGCATCCAGGCTCGGGATCAGCTCGTTCATCCGTCCCTGCGAGGAGAGCGTTTCCTCGATCACCACCGCGTTCGCCGGCAGGGCATCCCCGATCGCGGCCATGAGCGCGGTCGGACGAATCGGGGTCTTGGCCGCCTCGGCCGCAGCGGCGGCACGCAAGCCGGCACGCGAGGCGGCAATGGTGCCCTCGACCTCTGCGCGCCGCGCGCTGGCGCGTGCCCGACCCGCCTCCCCCAGCCGCGCGGAGACGAGCGCGGCAATCTCCGGCAGCGTCGCCTTGGGATCGCCCAGGATGCCCACCTCCTCGGGGTAGTTCTTGCCGATCTCCCACGGGTCGCTGTCGAGATGCAGCACCGTGAGCCCCTCGGGCATGGGCTCGACGGCCGAGGGCAGCGACAAGAGGAACAGGTCGGCGCCGACCGAGAACAGCACGTCATGGGCCGAGAGCGTGGCGCGCAGCTTGGGGCCGAGGCGGCCGGAATGGCCGGCGAACAGGGGATGGGTGGTCGGGAACACGGCGGTGCTCGCCGCCCCTTCCATATAGACCGGCGCGCCGAGCAGCTCGGCCAGCGCCACCAGCTCGCCGAAGGCATCGCTTTTCGCCACCGCATCGCCGGCGAAGAGCACCGGCCGCGCCGCGCCGGCCAGCCGCTCGGCTGCGCGCGCCACCGCTTCGGCATCGCCGCGCATGCGCGGGGCGACGCGCGTCGGGGCGCCGAGATCGAGTTCGGCCTCGGCCAGCAGCACGTCGCCGGGAATGGAGAGGAACACCGGCCCGGTGGGCGGCGTCAGCGCCACCTTGATCGCCCGGCGCATGGCGCGCGGCAGGTCGGCCACGCGGTGCACCTCGTAGGACCATTTGACGAAGGGCCGTGCGATCGGCGGCAACTCGGCCCAGAGATTGGGCTCGGTCAGCCCGAACACCTGGTCGTGCTGCCCGGCCGTGACCAGGAGCGGCGCACCGCTTTTCTGCGCGTCGTAGAGCATGCCGATGCCGTTGCCGAGCCCCGGCGCAGCATGCAGGTTGACCACGCCAAGCCGCGCACCGGCCTGGGCGTAGCCGTCGGCCATCGCCACCACGGCCGCTTCCTGGAGCGCCAGCACGTAGCGAATCGAGGTCTCGTTGGCGAGTGCGTCCATCAGCGCCAATTCGGTGGTGCCGGGGTTGCCGAAGATCAGCTCGACGCCCTCCTCGCGGAGGATTTCCAGGAAGGCGCGCTGGCCGGTCATCAGGGGCAAGGCGGTGTCTCCATGGGATCGCAAAGGGGGATGGGCGATTTGCGCCACCCCTCGCTCCTACCCGCTTGCGCGCCGGTTGGCTAGTGCGGCCGCGAGCAATGCCGCATTCGGTTGGTCAGCCCCCGGTCTGCCAGGCCGACAGGGCCTCGTTGGGGTAGAGAAGCTGGACGATGTTCAGCGTCAGGTTGTCGCGGATCATGAAACCCACGAACAGCTCGGCTCCTGCCACCAGCGCCAGCGACACCCATACCGGCAAGGCGCGCGCCAGCAGGAAGCCCAGCGCCGCCGCCGCCGTGTCGGCCACCGAGTTCACGATGCTGTCGCCGAAATAGCCCTGCGCCAGTGCCGATTGCCGGTAGCGCTCCATCACCAGCGGCGTGTTCTCGACCAACTCCCACGCCACCTCGATGCCGATCGCGCAGGCGAAGCGCAGGCCCATCGGCATCCCGGGCGCGAGCCACCAGAGGAGCGCGTAGAAGGCCAAGCCGTGGATGACATGGGAGAAGCTGTACCAGTCGGTCAGGTGCTGCGAGGTCTCGGGGCCGGCATGGTTGCCGTGCCAAAGGTCGATGCTGCCGCAGGCGCAGATCCATGGCTGCCCCATCTGTGCCAGCACCAGCACCTGCAACAGGACGATGCCGCCCGCGAGCAGCATTGCCGGACCGAGTCTGCCTTCCAGATCCTGACGTGTCATGGCGGGAGGCCGATCAACGGAGTGGGGACGCCAAGCTTGGCAGTGCCGCCTTCCCCCTGGCAATGGTCTTGTTGGTGCCAGGGGCAACTTGGTGCCAGGGCAACCGGCCCGCGCCGGGCCCGCCGCAGCCCCCGGATCCAGCACCGGCCCCGACCGGCCGCCCGGTCCACGCCTAATCGACGCGCCGCGCCTATTCGACGCGCCGCAGCCCGTTGGCAAGGGTGAGTTCGTCGCGCCTGCCCGCATACGCGAATCCGGTGCGGCTTGCCCAGATGTTCTTCTGGTTGAACAGAGGCAGAATCGCCACATCGTCCATCGCCAAGCGCGTTGCCTGCCGCAGCAGCGCCTCGCGAGCAGCATCGTCGATCGTCACCAGCGCCCGGCGCAGCAACTCGTCCATCGCACGATTCGAGTAGGAGCCGCGATTGGCCGTGCCCATGCCGGAGCGCGGATCCGGCGTTGCAAGAATGACGCGCAGCGTGCCCGAAGCCTCGCCTGTCGTGTTCAGCGCCCCCTGGAGGTGGGCAGGGAGTTGCGGGCGCGGATAGGCCAGGAACGCCGACCACGGAACAGCCTGCACATTGGTCTGCACGCCGATCCTCTGCCATGCCTGCGCCACAGCCTGCAATATCCGCTCGTCATTGATGTAGCGGTTGTTGGGGCCAACCAGGCCAAGTCTGAAGCCGTTCGGGTAGCCTGCCTCGCGCAGCAGGGCGCGCGCGCGTTCCGGATCGAACGCAGCAACGGCGATTTCGGGATTGTAGCCGAAGGATCCCTGCGGCAGGAGCTGGCCCGTCGCCACCGCGGCGCCGTCCATGATCCGCTCGACGATCGCCTGACGGTTTATCGCAAGCGACAGGGCCTGGCGGACGCGCAGATCGGCCATCGGGTTGGATGGCAGCGGCTCGCCGTTGGGCCCAGTTGCCTGCGGGATGCCCTGATCGGTGGCGCGCTGGAACGCGATGAAGATCAGCCGCGTGCCATCCACCTCCCACAGCCTCACGCGCTGATCGCGCCGAAGCTGCTGCAGGTCGCTGGGCGGAACCGCCTCGATCAGGTCGACATCGTTCGAGAGCAACGCAGCGACACGTGTCGCGTTGCTCGCGATGACCCGGATCGTGACGTCGGACCAGGCCGAACGCGCCCCCCAATAGCTGTCGTTGCGCTCAAGCTCCAGCCGCTCGCCCTGGGCATAGGACTTGAACCGGAACGGTCCGGTGCCAACGGCGGCACTGCCCTTGTTGAAATCGTCGGTCGAGGCATCACCACCGGCGCGCTTGTTGATGATCAGGATCAGCGACAGTTCGATCGGCAGGGACGGGTTCGGCACCTTGGTGACGATGCGGATCTTGTGCGTATCCACCACCTCGACCCGATCGATCGATGCCAGGTAGACCGCATAGGAGCTTGGGCTACGGATCGCACGGGGACGCGCCACCGATGCAAGCACGTCCTCGGCAGTGAACAGATCGCCGTTGTGGAAGCGCACATCCCTGCGCAGATCGATCTCCCAGGTCAGGTCGTCGACCGCGCGCCAGGCGGTTGCAAGCCCTGGCACCAGGTTGCCGTCGGCGTCGCGCGCAATCAGCGGGTCGAACAGGTGGCGGCCGACCGCGAAGTTGGTCGATTGGTTGTGATAGTGGGGATCGACCGCGGTGAATGCGGTGCCGAATCCGAGGCGCGCCACCGCGCGCTGCGCGTCGGCAGGAGTGGCGCCCAGCACGGCGCCTGCCGAGAGAAGCGCCGCAAACGCAATGTGGCGCAGGCGCTGGCTGGCGGAGATTCGCCGGTCGGCAGGATTGGAAAATGACATCGAAACCCCGTGCAATGCCGCAAGACACGGTGCCGAAGATAGTCCGGCGCGAGTACGGCACAAGCCTGTTTGATGGCTGCAACGCCCGCAGGCGCGCTAGTAGGCCGAGCGGCCCCCATCAGCCGGAATGCTCGCCCCGGTGATCATGCGCGACTCATCGCTGGCAAGAAAGGTCGCGACGTTGGCGATATCCTCGGGCGTGCCGAGCCAAAACGGATAGGACGCAACGACGGCGTCCAGCGCAAGACGTGCCTTGGATCCGCCCGCGGCCCTTGCCGTCTCCTCCTTGCGCCTGACCCGTTCCGTCAGCACTCGGCCCGAACAGATCGCGTTGGCGCGGATACCGTCCTTCGCATACGAGCCCGCGAGCGCACGCGTCAGGGACAGAATTGCCCCTTTGGCAGAGGCGTAAAGATGCGCCGGCGACCCGCGCAGCGCTGCGCCCGACGACATGTTCACGATTGCTCCGCCCCCAACCCTCTGCATCGCCGGGACGGCATGGCGGCAGACATGGATGGTGCCAAGGAGGTCAAGCGTCATGACCTTGCCGAATACCTCAAGATTTGCGTCGGTGACCGGGCCGTCATCAAGGTGCGCTCCGCCGACGGAGTTGACCGCGACATCAATCCGCCCGAACGCACGCGCGGCAGCATCGATGGCGGCGCGGACCTGGTCTTCCACGCCGATATCGACCGGCAGGAACAGCACTCGGCGTCCTTGCGCCTGCATCTCCTCCGCAAGCGCGGCTCCCGCACTCGCATTGAGATCGAGGACGGCAACGGACGCGCCCTCCCTGCAGAACTGGCGCACGATCGCCGAACCGATGCCGCCCGCACCGCCCGACACCACGGCCACCTTGTCCCTCAGGCGTGCCATTGCGGAATCCTCGCTTCCTCGAGCGCCGGTGTCTTCACGGTGACTTCGCAAGAAAGCCGCCATCAACCACCAGCTCGGTCCCGTTCACGTATTTCGCCTCTTGCGACGCAAGATAGAGCGCGGCGTAGGCCACATCCCAACCATCGCCGCGATGCCCGAGCGGAACGCGCCGGCGCGCCGTCTCCTGCAAGTCAGCGAGCGAACCGCGCTTGCCATGCTTGGCCACGCGATGCTCGATCAGTGGCGTCGCCATCAGCCCGGGCACCAGCGTGTTCGCACGGATCCCATGCGGCCCGTAGCACACCGCGATCTGGCGCATGAGCTGGATCATGCCGGCCTTGCTCACCGAATAGCCGACATGGTCGTGGCCCGGATGGCGCATGCCGCTTGTCGATCCTACCGCGGTGATCACGCCCCGCCCGCGCTCGACCATGCCCGGAAGGACCGCGCGGCATGCAATGAACAGGCTCACCAGGTTGAGATCGAGCTGGGCGCGGAAATCTGCCGTGCTGATCTCGGTGACGGCGCCCGGCATGCCAAGGCCGACATTGAAGTGCAGGACGTCGACGCCACCATGCACTGCAATGCACCTGCGGACCAGGTCGGCGACGGCATCCTCGTCCCGAACGTCGAGCGTTTCTGCCGTGCAGCCGTGCCCCTCGGCCTCGACCAGACGCACTGTCTCGGCCAAGGCATCCGGGTCCTTGTCCACCGCCACCAGCCGCGCACCCTCGCGCGCGAACAGCACCGCCGTGGCGCGGCCATTGCCCCAGCCCGGAGCACAGGATCCCGCCCCCATGACGATTGCCACCGAACCCGCAAGACGCATGCTGCTCCCCATTTTCCCATTCCTGATGCGTGAGAACCGCCGCCGTGGCGGCTGCGCCTGCCCTCGATCTCAGAACAGTGCCGGGAAGCGTTGGCGCAGGAAAGCCAGCGCATCCGCAGCGCAGCGGTCGGGAGCGAAATCGGTGATCTGGTGCGGCATGCCGGGATAGGTGATCGTGGTCAGATCCTTGATCGACGCACGGAACGCCCCGTAGTTGCGCGTCCCGTCGGTCTCGTCCTTGCCGGGAATGCCAAGGAATGTCGGGCAGACGATCCTGTGCAGCTCGCCCGACCAGTCGAGCGAGGACATAAGACCCACGAACTTCGCCAGGTGCGTGAGATCGTTCTTCGAGACCTCGTCGATGTACCACTTGACGAGCCCGGGATCAGCCGTCGCGTCGAAGCGAAACCCGATCGACTCCTCCAGGAACCGGCGCAGCCCCACCTCCGCGATACGGGCAAGCCATCCGGTTGCCGTTGTATTCTTGAGACCCGGCACAGAGGCGAAGAGCAACAGGCTCTTGACCCGATCCGGGTGGCGAATCGCGAGATTCTGCCCGACGAACCCGCCCGCGGTCTGGCCGAGGATGTGGGCCTGCTCGACACCCACATGCTTCATCAGCTCGACCACATCCTGCACCAACCGATCCATTGTCAATGGTGCATCGGCCGGCGGACCTGCCGAGTTCCCGTAACCGCGCATATCGAACCGAACAACGCGGAAGTGGCGCGCGAATGGCGGCACCATGGCATACCAGCGCTCCGCACGGCCCATCGCCGAGTGGATCATGATCACGGTATCCGCAGCCTTCCACGGATCCGTGAACTGATCGACATAGTAGGCGAGCCGGACATTGTCAGAGGTGTGGAAATGGAGCGACATGAAAACCCGCACGGCATGGGACTTGAAGGACGTCCATCTGAATACCGCGGCGCCGATGGCACGACAAGCAAGCGCGCCATGTCGCCGCGCCAGCCCTGGCCAATGCCCACGATCCGACCTAGTGTCGCGGACTATCGGCCACACGCGCCGTGCGGCCGGGATGGCCGGATTGCTTGCGCGCAATGACGGGCCTGCCGAATACGGAGCGATATCGATGCACTTCAAGGCAAGCGACGGACTGAAGATCGCCTATACCATCGACGACTTCTCGCCCCCGTGGAAACCGAAGCAGACCCTGCTGCTGCTGCATCCGGCGATGGCCTGCAAGGAACGCTGGTTCTCGTGGGTGCCGCGCCTTGCCCAGTATTTCCGCGTCGTGCGCATGGACCTGCGCGGCCACGGTGAGTCCGGGGTTCCACCGCAGGACGAACCCCTGCTGATGGAGCGTCTCGTCCAGGACGTCCGCGAGTTCCTTGCCGAGATCGGCTGCGAACAGGCCCATTGCGTGGGCAACTCGGCCGGCGGCTATATCCTTCAGCGACTGGCGCTGGACTCGCCCCGCCATGTCAAGACGCTGGCGCTCTTTGCCTCCACGCCGGGGTTGAAGCAAAGCAACGCGGCAAGCTGGGTGAAGCCGATCCGCGAGAGGGGCCTGCGCGCGTTCCTCGCGGCAACGATCCGCGACCGCTTCCCGCCCGAGACCGATCCTGGCCTCGTCGAGTGGTATCTCGATCAGGTCGGCCGCAACGATGATTCCTTCATCATCAAGTTCGTCACGCTTATGACGCAGCAGGACTATGCCGCCGAGATGGGCAACATCAAGTGCCCGACACTGGTGGTGATCCCGGGCGGCGGGACAGTGAGCCCGGAATTCGCCTACGAGCCGATGCGCAAGAACATCCCCGACGTGACGGTGAAGGTCTATCCGAACGTGCCGCATACCATTTGCGACTACATGGCGCGCGACTGCGTCGACGACCTGCTGGACTTCCTCAGCCGCAAGATCCCCCCTGGGGAGATCACCTTCGACAGGGGCATCCGGATGGCGCCATGATCGAGTTCTAGGCATCTGGTTCGGGCACTGCGCGCAAGTGCCCGGGCAATGCCGCGCAGCGCTTTCTCTGGCACCAGCCTTCGCGTCGGGCATCGTCGTGTGCCCAAGCCGAGCGCGGCCAAGCTCAAGCCGCGCGACAGCCGGCCCCTTGGCATCGTAGCGCGAGAGCGGCACGCCTGGGCGCCGCGCATTCCTGCACTCGATCGGCAAGGACACGGGATCGCCCTTGCCCGGAAGGGGCGCGGTTTGCGCAGACGGAAGTCGTATCGGCGGCAAGGATCCGCTCGGGATGCGGCAACTTGTGGCGAGCAGCGGCGCGATGCATCCGGCGCGCCATGGACTGGGATATGCGCCGGCCGAACGGCATGGCGGCGATGAACCACAGGAACAAGTCGCGTTCCCGACTGGTGCCGAGATCGAGGCCCGGTTCCGCACGGTGTCGCGACGGGCGTGAGGACCCGGCGGCCACCGCCATCCTACTGGCGGCATCGCGGTTGGCAGGCGTGCCCATCCCGGCCGGTCCCGTGCCGTTGAGGCCGCGCATGCGGCCCAGCCGGTATCGGTGCGCTAGAACAACCCGAACCGACCAGCCGTGAAGCCCTCGACCAGGTCGGGAATGCTGGCTATCCGGTCGGCGGCGATCGCGCGGACCGCGCCCTCCACGGCATTGTGCGGAATGCCCTCGTGCATCGCGAGCCGGATCGCCACGATCTCGGGCTGCGTGACTGGTGCGCCGATTCGACTGACCAACAGGCACTGCGCGCGCGAAATCGCCGGCACCTCGGAAACGAGCCTGTCTGCGACGTCACGTGCAACAACGTTGTAGATCTTGCCCACATGGCTGATCGGGTTCTTGCCCGCCGCCGCCTCCAGGCTCATTGGCTGGCACGGCGTGATCAGGCCGTTTGCGCGGTTGCCGCGACCAACTTCGCCATCGTCACCAGCCTCGGCCGAGGTCCCTGTGACGGTGAGATAGACTTGCCCCTCGGCAGGCAGATCGGCCGCGTTGACGCTGACCTCGGTGTCCGGAAACCCATGTGCAGCGGCGATGTGCTGCGCGAGTGCCGCAAGGGCGCGCTTCTCGACAAGATAGGCATCGAGGTCGCGCAGATAGCTGCCGATCATCGCGCAACCGATCGTCAGGCGAAGTCGCGGGCCATTGCGCACAGCCATGATCTTGACATCCTCGCCCCAGGCCGGATTGCCGCGCAGGCGGTCGCGCCCGTTGATCCCCGCCTCGATTGCCAGCACGATGCGTTCGACCGGGGTTGATGGCGCGTAACCGACACCGATCGAGGTGTCGTTCGCTAGCGGAACCCCTCCTTTCATTCCGATCGCGAACAGCGCGCGCAAATCCTGCGAGCCGGGCTGGATGCGGGGCTTGATCTCCACATGCCGCTCCACATCCAGCGCGTGCATGTTCTCCCGCAACCATTGCTTGCAGGTCGCGATCGCGATGTCGTGAACGGGAACGACATCGGAGCCGATCTCCCGCGTCGCGCGTCCGGCAAGATAGATGGTGATCGGCTGCAGGACGCGGCCCCCGCCGAATGCCGGCGCCGCTTGGCCGGCGCAAAGCAGCGCCTTGTCGACATTGTGGTGCAGGATCATCCCGCACCGGCGCAGATACTCGTGCGAAAGCGCGCGCGAAAGGGCCTCGGCAACCGAATCGCAAATCGTGTCGGGATGGCCGCGGCCCTTGCGCTCGACAACCTCGACCGGGTCCTTGGATGCGTCCAGGCTGGATATGACAAGCTGGTCCATCTTTGACCTTGCCTTTCGAACTCGCAACAAGCCGGCGCTTGGGGTGCGCTGCGTCCGCAAGATCCGCAACCCGGGCCGCGTGGCCGTGATCGTGTGCTGCAACGACCAAGGCACAATCGGCTTGGAGGCAGCGCCTTACCGCGCCTGGGCCGAGGGCGATCGGGTCATTCCCGCAGGATTGATGCCGGCAACTCCATCGCGCCAGGGCACGCATGCCCGATGTGCAACAGCTAGGCGCGATCCATTCCTCCGGCATTGACCTCCATCAAGACACAGCACTCGCCTGATTCGGTCCGGCCGGCGCCGCACGGCATCGGGCGCCAGTCCGTCGGGTTGCCGGTCCTGCACTGCTCTGGCGGGTCCGTAGCCCGCGACCAGTGAGACGCCGAGGAACGCCGCCAGTGCCTTGGTGAACGCGACAGCGCGGCGCGTGCTCGGCGATTCCACGCGGAACCCACGGCGGCATCCACCCCCGCTTCAACGGCAGCTTCGCACGATCGGCCCATCACGGCCCGCATCGGGTGGGCTTGGCACGCAGTGGAGACCTACCATGACCCAGTCCAGCGTCGTTCCCCGGAACCAGGTGTCATCGGCACACCGCTTCTGGCAGAGCGACTTCGCACGCAGCATTGCCCGCCGTGGCAACGGCGCCCCGGACGTCCAGCACATGCTTGGTGCGCGCCCGGGCAAGCTGGGCGCCCTGGTGATGGGCGCGGTGCCGGCGGCGCAAGCGCCCGGTCGCAACAAGCTCGCCCGCATCCACAAGCTCGCCGTGGCGGCGTGGCTTGGCCGCGTGCATCGGGGCCGCATGCATCGGGGCCGCGTGCAGGAGCAGGGCCCCGGCACGGTCGGCGTCGGCGCAAAGCCTAGCCACGGCAGGCTCGCACCGCCACGGCAGTTCCCTGTGCGGGCGGGTCTGGAGGATTCCAGCCACGAGGGAGAGGCATCATGACCAGCGTCATCGCGGGGGAGGCGGCAGCCATTGCCTCTCCATTCCGGGTCGGGCCGGTCCAGTCCCTGCGGCCGGGCGCGCCAGACCGCGACGGAGAAACCGACTTGGTTGGCGCCATGGCCGGGCTCGGCGCAGCGGCGGTATGGGGCGGAGCATTGGCGGTGACTCGCCTGGGCGTCGGTACCGGGGGCGCGCTTGGCCCTCACGACATCGCGCTGCTTCGCTTCGTCATGCCAGCTCTGGTGCTTCTGCCGTTGTTGCTGCGCACCGGCCTGGCCCCGGCGCGCCGTATCGGGATCGGCGCGACACTTGTCCTGATCGCCGGCGGCGGCTCGCCCTTCGTCCTCGTGGCTGGGCTCGGCCTGCGCGCCACGACAGCCGCCGAGGCCGGCGCACTGCTGCCCGGAACGATGCCGGTCTTTGCCGCGTTACTGTCAGTTGCGTTGCTTCGCGAACGGATCGGGCGCCAGCAGATGATGGGCTTCGCGGTGATTCTCGGCGCGCTGCTTCTGGCGTCCGGACGGGAACCGGACGTCGAACCGGAGGAATGCTGGCTCGGGCGCGGCCTGTTGCTTGGTGCCTCGGTTCTTGCCGCCGCCTACAGCGTCGCGTTGCGCCGGTCGCAGATCGATCCCTGGCATGCAACGGCGCTAGTGGCGTGTGGTTCGCTCCTCGGCTTCGGGCCGGTGTACCTGTTGGCGCTCGAACCCAGCATCGGTACCGCACCCTGGACCGAGGTGATCGTCCAAGTTGCGTGCCAAGGCTTGTTGTCCGGGCTTCTCGGCACCGTGGCCTTCGGCGTCGCCGTGCAGCGCCTGGGCGTGGGTCGCGCGGCGGCGTTCGGCGGCCTTACGCCCGCTGCGGCGGCTCTGTCTGGACTGCTGTTGCTGGGCGAGACGCCGGGCCTGGATACCGCCCTCGGCGTCGGTGCCGCCGGAATCGGCGTCGTGCTCGTCGCCAGCGGCAGATCCGGAACGAAGTAGAGCACGCATCGCTACGCCCAGGACCGGCGGGGAACGACCCCTCGCCGGTCCTTTGCCTGCGGTACGTCCCTGCCACGCAGTGCCATCAGGCGCGGACAAGCAAGCTATGTGGCTGCGCGCTCCAGACACGGTCGAACGGCATCGCGCCCTTGCTGTTCGCCTGCCGCACGGCGTCGGCATCGGGAGCAGCGTAAAGACATGCCATGCGGCGGCGATCGCGGGCGAAGAAGCTTGCCAGGAACGCCACACGGTGCAGCGAGAAGCACCAGCTGGCTGCGTCCTCGATCGCCTGCACATCGTTGAACAGCACCGGTGTCGCGAAGGAGCGTTCCACCACGGCGAGCGTCCCGTCGCGTGCCGCTGCCACAAGAAGCGCGATTGCCTCCGCGATGCTGCCGGCCGGACCAAACAGTTCCCCAGCCCATAGCCGGTCAGGCATCTTCATACCGGCCTTACCGCCCGCCTGGCGGACCGCCTCTGCATCGGGCGCATCCAGCGCGCAAAGAACGCGCATGCCGTCCTTGGCGAGGCAATGGAGCAGCGGGCGGACATTGTAGGCCGAGAAGCACCAGCCCAGCCTTCGATCCTGCGCCAGCAGATCATCGCCAGTGATAGGTGCGGGAAAGCTGCGTTCAACGATGACCAGCGACATCCGAACCTCCCCTCACACGCCTGGCAGAACGCCGCGCCGGGCCCGCGCCCGTTGCCCCGTCCCGTGCCGGCACCGCACGAGCTATCAGCGGCTCGACCTGCATTCGCGCATGTGCCGACAGAGCCCGCCGTGGCATCGCGCGCAACGCCGCGACCTGCCGTTCGCGCTCGGCAGCATCGCCACACGCGGTGGCCGCCCGCGCGAGCGTCGCGTGCGCACAGCCGATCTCGCTCGGCAGATCCAGGAGCGTGGCAAGTCGCAGCGCCATGGAAGCGCGCGCGCCCGCCTCCGCGGCGCGCCCGGCGGCAAGATCGATTTCGGCGGCGATCAGCAGGGCGATGGCCAGCCTGTGCTTCGCGTCGGCAGCCTCCAACGCGGCAAGGGCCCCCGCCAGTGTCGCTTCCGCCGTAGCGTCGTGGCGCGCGTGTCGGCAGAGCGCGCAGAGCACCTGCGCGAATGGCGCCTCGCTGCCATCCTGGCGCAAGCGGCCGGCAAGCTCTGCCAACTCGGCGCAGAGCGTCTCGGCCCGGCCATAGCTGCCGCGGCGAAGCTCGAGCACGGCCAGGTGCTCGAGCGCGAGGAACTCGTTCGCCCGGTCGCCGTCGCGCCGAGCCGCCATGCGCGCACGCTCGAACAGGGCCGCTGCCTCATCCTCCGCGCCCTGGTGCAGCCGCAGCATGCCCAGCGCGTCGGCGATCGCGTTCGGCTCCGACCCGCCGACGCGGCGCGCAAGCTCCCCCGCCTCCAGCGCGAACGCCTCCGCCTGGCCCAGATCGCGTTCGAGCAGCGTCAGGCAGCGCGCCGCCTCGGCCATGGCAACGACGCGTTCCTTCTCGTCCGCCGAGCGGCTGACGAGTTCTGCCCGCAACGTGTCGCGCTCCGCTTCCGACCAGAGACCACCCTCCCAGCGCAGATGGCTGAGCATGTGGAAGCCGAGCCGCGCCTGTTCGAGGCAACCATGGTCGAGTGCTCGCTGCGCCAACTCCTCGATACGCCGCGCCGCTTCGGCCGGCTGGGCGGGCCGGCTGGCGGCAAGCTGGACATGCAGCAGTTCGAGCGACAGGCGAGTGCGATCCGGCTCGGGCAGGTCCCGTGCGTGGCGCAGGCCACGCAGCGCAAGCATGCCGGCTTCGGCGCTGGCCAGCAGCCGCAGGCAGCGCTGCCCCGCGGCGAGGCAGGCCTCGGCCGCCAGCGCTGCATCGCCGGCCAACGCCGCATGATGCGCGATCTCCGCTGCCGCCGCGCCATGGGCGGCGCCCGGCTCGCGGCGCAGTGCCTGTGCCGTCTTGTGATGCATCAGCCGCCGCCGCGGCTCGGAGAGGCTTGTGTAGACCGCCTGCCGGATCAGCTCATGACGGAAGGCATAGCCCTCGCTACCAGGGGCCGATTGCACCAGCGCATGGCGCTCAAGCAGATCAAGGGCTTCCATGAACTCGGTCAGATCCATCGGCACAACCATGCCAAGACGGCCGGGCGAAACGGATGTGCCAAGGATGGCCATCCAGCGCAGCACTTCGGCCACGCGTGCCGGCAGGCGCTCGACACGGTCGCGCACCAGCCCATGCAACGAAGAAGGAACGGCCTCGGTGAATCCGCCGAGGCGCGCGCGTGCCAGCTCCTGGGCCAGCAGCGGATTGCCCCCGCACTCGGCGGCAACGCGCTGCGCATCGATGCCAGGGGCCACGGCGCGCACGATCTCGGCTGCGTCGCCGGGCGGCAGTGGTTCGAGCGGAATCTCCTCCAGCATGCGTTCCTGCCGCAGGCCCCGCAGCACCCCGAGCACCGGCGGATTGTCTGGAAGCTCGCCGTCACGCGCGGTAAGAGCAAACAGGACCGGCGCATGCCGCAGGGCCCGCACTGCATGATGCAGCAGCGCAGCCGAGGCCTCGTCCATCCAATGCACGTCATCGATCGCAAGCAGGAGGGGCCGGCCATCCGCCTGCGCACGCATCGCCTCGACAACAGCGCCAAACAGCCGCTCGCGCGCAAGCAGCCTGTCCTCGCCGCGACCGAGTTCCGCCCCGCCATTGCCTCGCGCCGTCTCGATCAGCGCTAGCGGGAGCCCATCCAGCGCTGCCAGCCAGGGACCGAAAGGACGATCGCGCTCCGCCTCGTAGGTGCGGCCAACGAGCGCTGTCCCGCCGCCCTCCAGGACCACTCGGGCGAGTTCGGACAGGAGCAGACTCTTGCCGAGCCCCGGCTCTCCCTTGAGCAGAAGCACGGGCGCCTCGTCGCGGCGCTCGATACGATCAAGCGCGGCCAGCAGCCGCCGCATCTCGGGCCTGCGCCCTACTACGGGTACCGGCAATGCAGCGACCCCGGCGTGGCCCGGAGCACCAACAGGCCCCGCAGCCGGAAGTGACGCCAGCTCCGCCACGAAGCGCGTCGCTGCGGGCGCGGCGCTCGGCATGGAGGCCGGCCCTTCGCGCACGGCACGCCAGACGCCCGCAAGCGCAGCGGCGGCGAGGCCGGCTTCGCGCAGCACACGCGTTGCGGAGTCGAATTGCTGCTCGGCCTCACCGCGCCGTCCCGCCGTGACAAGCAGCCGCAGCAGCTTGATGCGTGCGGCTTCGTCGTAGGGATCGGCCTGCACCAGCATGCGCGCATGTGGCAGCGCCGCCTCGGGCTGCGCCGCAAGTCGGTCGACCAGGGCGGCAAGAATGCGGCCGTGCAGGCGTCGCGCATCCTCGCGCTCGGCGGCGCACCAGGACTGGAAGTCATGCAATTCCGGCAGGTCCTGGCCTGCCAGCAGCTCGCCGCGAAACGCCCGTGCGAGGGAGGTGAGCTGCCCTGTCGGCAGCGCCTCCGCCGAACCAGCAAGCGCACGTCGGGCGGCAACGATGTCGATCTCGGCACCGTCAGCATCGAAGCCGACGAAATCGCGATCAGCGCGAATGCGCGGGCGCCCCGGTTCGTCCACAAGCGGCCGCAGCTTGCTCAGGCTCCAGCGCAACGCTCCGCGCGGATCGTCCGGGATCTCCCAAAACAGCTCGCACAACCGCTCGCGCCGATGCGGCCGGCCGGTGAGCGCGAGATAGGCAAGCAGTGCGCGCGTCTTCTTCGAGGGCGGGAGAATCAGCCGCTCCTCGTCACGCATGATCTCCATCTCGCCAAGGACCCGGATCGCCAGAACCACAGCATCCCCGCTTGCACTCCCCGGGCGTCACTGCCGCTTTCGCCGGGCCCAGAGGATGTCTCAGCGATCGTTGGTCCTTCAACACAAAATCGACGCCCGTGCCAACGCTGAAGCACATGCTGCCACGCGAAGCTCTGTTCGCGCGCCATGCGGGCGCGGATACCGCAACAGAGGAGACCATCACGATGAGCATGAACGCTGTTTCGGCTGCTGGGTTCGCGCAGCCTCACGTTCCTGCGGGCACTGCTTACCGCAACACATGGCACGGCTGGCCGATGCTGGCCCGCGCGATCTCTGCCTACCGGCGCCGCGCCGTGGCGCGCGAGCTCAACGCGCTCGACGACCGCATGCTGGCCGATATCGGGCTGCGTCGCGGCGATATCGTCGCCGCGCTGGCCGAGAGCGAGCGGCCGGCCTGAGCGCCCCCGCCGCATGCACCGTGGCCGACGCTTTCCATGGTGCCGGCCTTCAATTCCACGGTCGTTCCAACGCCAGCCACCACGCGGCCCCGATATCCATCAACTCGTCCCGGGCGGGCATAGCGCCAAGCCGGGCTCCAACCAGACCTGAGGAGAAGCACCATGAACAGCACCGCCACCATCGAGATGCCGGCCACCAAGAGGCGCGAGCCGGTTCCCCTCAACGGCGTCAATACGCCGACGCTTCTTGCGACCATCAATGCCGTCGACGCCCAGCCCGAGCTGGCCGACTTCACCTTCCGCGCCAAGGGGCGCTGGCTCAACGGCACCCACATGCGCAGCACGATGTCGGGCTTCTCCGGCGCGGGCGGCGAGCACGCGCACAAGGTCGCCTACACCGCCGATGGCGACCATCCGGGCGTGTTGTGCGGCAACGACAATGGCCCGACGCCGGTCGAGTATCTGCTGCACGCCCTTGCCGCCTGCCTTACCGCCGGCATCGCCAACATCGCCTCGGCGCGCGGAGTGTCGCTCCACTCGGTCGAGTGCGATGTCGAAGGCGACATCAACCTGCTCGGAATCTTCGGGCTCTCCGATCAGGTGCGCAACGGCTACAGCGGCATCCGTGCCACCTTCAAGATCGCAGGCGACGCGCCGGCGGCGAAGCTGCGCGAGATCGTGGAGCAGTCGCGTGCCCGGTCTGCCGTGTTCGACGTGCTTACCAACGGTGTGCCCGTCGTTCTCACCATCGAGACCTGATCGGTGCCGGGCCCGCCGGCGTCGGTGCCTAGCGCCATCGCCGGCGGAACCGCGCGCAGGAGGCACACATGCGCAATACCGACGCAGTCGTGATCGGTGCCGGCCAGGCGGGGCTCGCGATGAGCCATTGCCTCGGCCGCCTCGGCATCGAGCATGTTGTGCTGGAGCGTGGCCGGCTGGGCGAGCGCTGGCGTAGCGAGCGCTGGGACTCGCTGCGCATGCTGACACCGAACTGGATGAGTCGCCTGCCCGGCTGGTCCTATCGCGGCACCAAGCCCGACGGCTATATGAGCATGGCGGAGGTGATCGGCCATCTTGAGGGCTATGCGCGCTCATTCGCCGCCCCCGTCATCACCGGAACGGACGTGCGCGCGGTACGGCGCGCAGCCGACGGCTTTCGCGTCGAGACGAGCGATGGCGCCTGGGCGGCGCGCGCGGTGGTGGTGGCGAGCGGGCAGTGCGATGTGCCGCGGGTGCCGGGAATGGCCGCACGGCTGGCGCCCGCCATCAGCCAGCTCTCGCCCTCGACCTACCGCAACCCTGCACTGTTGGCGCCCGGCGGCGTGCTTGTAGTCGGCGCCTCGGCCTCGGGCGTGCAGATCGCTGATGAGCTCCAGCGCGCCGGGCGGCACGTCACGCTCGCGGTCGGACGGCATACGCGCCTGCCGCGACTCTATCGCGGCCAGGACATACTCTGGTGGATGGACCAGGCGGGCGTCCTGGACGAACCCGCCGAGAACATGCGCGACCTGCGCGCCGCCCGCAGGCAACCATCCCTTCAGTTGGTCGGCAGCGCCGAGCGTCGCAGCATCGACATCGGAAGCCTCCACCGGCTGGGCGTGCGCATCCTTGGCCGCCTGCTCGATCTCGACGGAAAGCGGGCGCGGTTTGCCGACGATCTCGCGCACACGACGGCAGCGGCTCATCGGCGGCTGCAGAGACTGCTCGGTCGCATCGACATGGTGGCCGACCTTGTCGCTGCGCCGCGCGAACCCTGGCCACCGGCGCTTCCCACCGTCGAGCGGACGGCGGCCAGTCTCGATCTCGCCGCGTCCGAAATCCGCACGGTGATCTGGGCCACGGGGTTCCGGCGCGACTTCCCGTGGCTGTGCCTGCCCGGCCTGTTCGACAGCGAGGGCGAAGCGCGCCACAGCGGCGGCGTTACGCCGGTCGGCGGCCTGTACCTGATCGGCATGCGCTTCCTGCGGCGGCGGAAATCGAGCTTCCTCGACGGCGTGGGGCGCGATGCCGCCGAGCTTGCCATGGAGGTGCGCCGCTACCTCGCAACAACCGTCCGTGCGGCGGCTTAGATGGAGGCATGTGCCATGATCGCAAGGAAGGCCTACGACGCGGTGGTGGTGGGCGCGCGTTGCGCCGGGGCGGCGAGCGCGATGCTGATGGCGCGGCGCGGCATGCGCGTCCTGGTGATCGACCGCGGCGCCTACGGCACCGACACGCTCTCCACGCATGCACTGATGCGCGGCGGCGTGCTGCAACTCTATCGCTGGGACCTGCTCAGCCGGCTGCAGGAGCTGAACACGCCGCGCGTCCGCCGCACGACGTTCCACTATGGCACGGACGCGACGATCGAGGTCGCGATCAAGCCGTCACCCGGGGTGGACGCGCTCTATGCGCCCCGCCGCTCCTTGCTGGACAGCGTGCTCGTCGACGCCGCGAACGAGGCCGGCGCCGAGATCCATCATGGTCACGCCTTCGTCGAACCGCTGCTGGGCGCGACAGGGCGCGTGCTGGGCGTCGTCCTGCGCGATCCGGAAGGGCGGCGCATCGAGGTATCGGCCGGCCTTCTTGTCGGGGCGGATGGCGCGGGCTCCGCCGTGGCGCGCGCCGTTGGTGCGGGCACCCTGCGCGAAGGCCGGCACATGGCCGCAACGCTGTTCGGATACTGGCCCGGGCTCGATGCCGACAGCGGTTACCACTGGCACTACGCGCCCGGCGCGAGCGTCGGCGTGATTCCGACCAACGGCGGACGGCATTGCGTGTTCATCTCGGTTCCGCGTGCGCGCCTCATCGAGCCGGTGTTCCGTGACCGGTTGCGTGGGTTCCGCGGGGTCCTGCGCGCGCTGGCGCCCGCTCTCTCCGGTGCGCTGGACGGGCGCGCGCCGGAATCGGGCCTTGCGGTCTTTGCCGGGCGGCGCGGCTTCCTGCGCCAGCCGAGTGGTCCGGGATGGGCGCTGGTAGGGGATGCCGGATACTTCAAGGACCCGATCACGGCGCACGGCATCACCGACGCGCTGCGCGACGCGGAACTGCTGGCGCAGGCCGCTTCGCGCGATACCGCGGAAGCCTTCACCGACTATGCGGCGACACGCGAACGGCTATCCTTGCCCCTGTTCGAGGTCACGGACGCCATCGCCGCCTTCGACTGGGACCTGACCCAGCTCCAGGTGCTGCACCAGGCGCTCAACAGGGCGATGAAGCCCGAAGTCGAGCATCTGGCCACATCGCAAGCCGGGCAGTTCATCGCTCAGGACAAGGAGCTGGTTCCATGACCCGGATCGGCGACACAACAAGCATCTGGCACCGCACCGTGCATGGTCGGCCGGCGCCCGGCAGCCATGCCGAGCGCAGGCGACGCACCACGGCACGCGATGTGCTCCTGTTCACCGAGATGACGGGCGATCGAAATCCGCTGCACTATGACGAGGCTGCGGCGGCGCGCACGCCCTTCGGCGGCCTGATCGTACAGGGCGGTGTTACCTCGGGCCTGCTCAATGCTGTTGTGGCCGAGGATCTTCCTGGCCCGGGCACGGTGTTCCTCGGTGTCGAGTGGCGGTTCGTCAAGGCAGTGCGTGTCGGCGAGGAGATCGTCGCGCGCGTCGAAGTGACCGCCGTGCGGGAGGACAAGCCGATCTGCAGCCTGGCAACTACGGTACGCAACGCACAGGGCGAACTGTGCCTGACAGGCACGGCGGTGACCTACACCGTGCCGCTCGACCCGGCTGCCTGACGGGCACCGAAGCGTCTTCCGACTGGCACACGCTTCGCACTCGTCCGACGCGCCACACCCCGGCATTGCACCGGAGGGGCGCGCATCCGGCCCGGCCTGCAGAACCGCGCGGGATGCGCCATCGACTTGCCGTGGCAACAATCTGTGCTGGCGTCCGAATCAGCCCTTGTAGCCGAGGGCCCGCGGCAACCACAGCACGAGATCCGGCACGAATGTGATCAGTGCGAGTACCGCGACCATCGCGGCGACAAACGGCAGTACGTCGCGGACCACTGCTCCGAGATTGGTTCCCGCAAGCTTGACGACGATGAACAGCAGCAGCCCGTAGGGGGGTGTAACCAGCCCGATCATGATGTTGACCACGACGACCACACCGAAATGCACCATGTCCACGCCGAGGGCCTGCGCCGCAGGAACCAGAACCGGAACCACAACGAGAAGTATCGTGCTCCCCTCGATCAGGCAGCCGAGCACAAGGAGAAGCAGGTTCACCGCCAGCAGGAAATGCCCACGAGACAACTGAGCCGCAACCAGCGGCTCGCGCACCAATGCCGGGACGTTCTCGCTCGCCACCACATAATTGAATGCAAGGGCGCCCGCGATCAGCATGCCAATCGCCGAGGTCGAGCGTGCGCTCATCAGCACCGTATGATAGATGTCGCGAAGGGTCATGCTGCGATACATCAAGGTGGCGATCACGAACGCATAGGCTGCCGCAACCGCGGCGGCCTCGGTCGGCGTCATGATCCCGCCATAGATGCCGCCGAGGAGGATCGCCGGCATCAGCAGTGCCGGCAGGGCATCCCAGGTCAGCCCCGGCAACTCGCGCAGCGGCACGCGTTCGGCCACGGGGAAGGCGTGGCGCCGGGCCATCCAGCTGTTGATTCCCATCTGCGCCGCCGCCATCAGCAACCCCGGCACGACGCCGCCCAGGAACAGGTAGCCGATCGACGTGTCCGCGACGAGCGCGTAGAGCACCATCGGGATCGAGGGCGGGATGATCGGCCCTATCACCGCCGTCGCCGCCGTGATGGCGGCCGCATAGCTTGGCGGATAGGCGCCATTGCGCGTCATCATGTCGATGATGATCTTGCCGCTACCCGCGGCATCAGCGATCGCGGAACCCGACATGCCGGCGAAAATCACGCTCTGCACCACGTTCACATGGCCAAGACCGCCGCGAAAGCCGCCCACGAGCAGGTTGCAGAAGCGCAGCAGCCGGTCCGTCATCGTGCCCGCGTTCATCAAGCCGGCGGAAAATATGAACAGCGGAACCGCGAGGAGTATATAGCTGCCGTTCAGGCCATTCAGGACCTGCTCGGCCGCGATCGACATGTCCTGGCCGGACAGGAAAAGGTAGACGATCGATCCGGTGATCATTGACAGGCCGATCGGCAGGCCAAGCAAGGACAGCCCGATGATCGCCGCCAGCCCCAGCGGCAACGGCCCCGGAGACATCACGCGCCACCTTGCGCGCCGCGCGCACCACCCACTATCGCGCGCCAGACGATCCATGCATGCCGGACGATCTGCGCCACAGCGAAAACCAGATACACCGAGAACAGAAGATCACCGCGTATGCCCAGATAGGCCGAACGCTCCACCTTCATGAAGGTGACATAGTCGTGGACCGCTGGCAGCGAGGCTGCGAACACCGCCACGACGGCGCTACCGGTGATTGCGTTGCAGATGCGGCGGGTGCGGGGCGACATTGCCGCATAAATCAGGTCGAAGCGGATCTCCTCGTCGTCGCGCAGCACCAGGGCGGCACCCCACAGGATGCCCCACAGCCAAGCGAGCGTGGACACCTCCGTGGTCCATCCCACTGGAGCGTTCATCACATAGCGCATGAAGATCTGCGCAACGAACGCAAGGAACATCGCTGCCAGCAAAGCAGCCAGCACGTTCTCCGCCCGCCGCCTGGCCCATTCGAACACGCGTCCGGCCACGGCACTCATGCGATGGCCCCTCGGCAGCGCGGGGAAGACAATGCAGCCCTCTACAGCGCCACTGGCGCCTCAACGAACCGCATTGATCCGCTCGAGAACCCCGGCCGGCCAGCTCTGCGAAAGTGGCGAGGCGAGGTAGCGGCGCTGCGCCTCTGCCCGGAATGCCTCCACGTTTGGCGCGTAGACCTCGACGTTCTGGGAGCGGAAGAAGTTCACCATCTCCTGCTCCTGCTCAAGATGGCGCTGCGTGCTTTGAGCGATCGCCTTGTCGACCGCTGCCTGGATCCTGTCGCGCTGGGCCTGGGAAAGGCCGTCCCAGAAGCGTGCTGAAACCGAGAGCAGGTCATAGGCAACGAGGTGGCTGGTCAGCACGAATTGCGTCGTCACCTCGTGAAAGCGCATCGTGCGACTGGTCGGGAGCGGGTTGTCCTGGCCGTCGACAGCACCGGTCTGCAGCGCGGTATAGAGTTCGGCGAACGCGACCGGCGTCGGGTTCGCACCAAGCGCCTCGCCCAGGAATTGCCACGCCTCGCCCGGCGGCATGCGAAGCTTCAGGCCTGCCATGTCCGCCGGCGTGGCGATGCGCTTGCGCGGCCGCAGATTGACATGCCGCGTCCCGAAATAGAGCGGTCCGAGCACATGGACATTGAGCTGTTCGCGCACCATGCGGTTGAAGTCCCGACCGACATCGCCGGCGAAGGTCTTGCGCAGATGCTCCGCGTCACGGAACAGATAGGCCGAGCTCATCACGGACCAGGCCGGGATCTGGCGTGAGAAGTCCTGCGGCGCGACATTCGCCATCTCCAGATTGCCGCGCTGCAAGGCGACAAGCTCGGTGCCCTGCCTGAAAAGCGTCGCGTTCAGGTGCAACTCGACATTGAACTCGCCCCGAAGATCGCTCGCGAAGCCGCGCATCGCCTCGGCGCGGATGTCCTGGTCAGCGAAGACGGCTGCGAAGCGGATCCGGCGTTGCGACTGCGCACTCGATGGCCGAGCTACGATACCGGCCAATAGCGCTCCTGCGCTCGCAAGCAGCGAGCGGCGTCCAGCAATAGCCAGCATGATGGGGTCTCCTGCCCTGTTTGTCGTTGGCAGCACCAGCGCTGCAGGACCAACGCTAGCGGCTGCGAGAGACCCGGGCAACGGCGTTCGATGTGCATCCACCCCGCGCGTCGGGATCAGGGCGCTGGCGCTCGCCCCTCATCGGCCACAGTCATCTCAGCGAAGTGCCGGCGCATGCGCCGCGCATCCGCTGCCAGCCCGGTGAACAACTTGAACGCCCCGACCGCCTGGAAGACCGCCATACCGCCCCCATCGAGCGTGCGGCACCCGAGCGAGCGAGCGGCACGCAGGAGCGCGGTTTCCAACGGGAAATAGACGATGTCTGCGACCCAGAGTGCCGGACGCAACAATGTCTCGGCCAACGGCATGCCAGGCAGCTTGGCCATGCCGACCGGCGTGCAGTTGACCAGGCCATCCGCGGCGGCGATCTCCGCCGCCTGGTCTACCGACACTTCGGCCCGCCGACTGCCGAATCTGGCGCACAGGCTTCGTGCCAGCCGCTCGGACCGCGCTGCATCGATGTCGTGGAGCGACAGCCGCTCCACGCCCTCAGCCAGCAGCGCATGGGCGACGGCTGCGCCGCCACCACCTGCGCCGAGTTGCACGACATGACCGCGCGCCGCGTCTGCCAGACCAGAGTGGAACGCCGCGGAGAAGCCCGAGACATCGGTGTTGTGCCCTGTCCGGCGCCCGTCCTTGAGCACGATCGTGTTCACGGCCCCGATCGCGCGCGCATCCGGCGACATGTCGTGCAGCAGCGGCAGAACCGCCTGCTTGCAGGGATAGGTGATGTTCAGGCCGGCGAACCCCATCCACTCGGCTGCCTGGATGAGGCTTTCGAGAGAGCCGACGCCAAGACCGACCTGGTCCAGGTCGATCAGCCGATAGATCAGCTTCAGTCCCTGGGCGGCGGCCTCGCGCTCGTGCAGGGCTGGCGAACGGGATGCCTGTATGGCGCTGCCGATCAGGCCCACGATCACGCCACCCCGGTCCATTGCAGCGATCGGCATAGACGAAGTCACGACACAGTCCCCCTCTCGGGTGCGGTGGGAACGCTCATCAAGGTTTGGCCGGCCGCTGTCAATGACGGATGCCGTTGATGCCCAGCCGACGCGAGCACCAATGCAACGATGACGACACGGGACGTCGGGTCCCATCAGGCGGCGCCATGCGGCTTATCGACATCCGACATCGGAGATCGTTATGGTTGACGCAACCGGAATGGACCATCCCGCCATGGAGCATCAGGATCTTGTCGTCGGGCTGATCCGCCTGCATGTGCTGTACCATGCGTGCAGGACGAGACCTATGGTCAGTGGATCATCGAAGGGCTGGCGCGACACGGCTACCGGCTCAGCCCCGGCACCCTTTACCCGATGCTGCACGGGATGGAGAGGAAGGGCTACCTCCGGTCCCGCGAGAAGAGGACTGGACGCTCGGCGCGCCGTGTCTATCGCGCGACACCGAAGGGCAAGAGGGCCCTTGCTGTAGCAACATCGAGATCGCACGAGCTTGTCGGCGGACTGATTGCACGGGACGGGAAAGGGGGCGATCGTGGCACCAGGGGCGCAAGCTGGAGCGGCCAGCCATAGGTCAAGCATAAGCACGGTGTTCCTGGTCTTCCTGCGTCTTGGCCTGACCTCGTTCGGCGGGCCGGTCGCGCATCTCGGATACTTCCGCCAGGAGTTCGTCGCGCGCCGCAAATGGCTCGACGAACGCGCCTATGCCGACCTCGTGGCCTTGTGCCAGTTCCTGCCAGGTCCTGCGAGCAGCCAGGTTGGAATCGCGGTCGGCCTGTCGCGCGCGGGATATGCGGGCGCGCTGGCCGCCTGGACCGCATTCACTTTGCCCTCGGCCATCGCACTCGTCCTTTTCGCCTATGGCATGGCGGCCATCGGCGGTGCTGCGGGCGGCGCTTGGGTGCATGGCCTGAAGATCGCGGCCGTGGCCGTGGTCGCACAAGCCGTGCTCGGCATGATGCGTGCCCTCGCGCCCGACAAGGAATGCGCGACGCTGGCCGTGGCTGCCGCGATCATCGCTCTTGCCTTTCCCACCGCCTGGGGACAAGTCGGCGCGATAGCCCTGGGCGGCACGGTCGGGCTGACCCTGTTGCGGAACACCGCCGCACCGTCCGACCATGTGGCCCTGCCACTGTCGGTCGGGCGGGTCGCCGGCGCGGGATGGCTGCTCCTGTTCTTCTGCCTTCTGGCCGGAATGCCAATCGTCGCAGCCCAGACCCAGGACAGGGCGGCCGATCTGATCGACTCCTTCTATCGCTCGGGCTCGCTCGTGTTCGGGGGCGGCCACGTCGTCCTGCCGCTGTTGCAAGCCGAGGTCGTGCCGCGCGGCTGGGTCAGCAACGACCAGTTCCTGGCGGGATACGGCGCGGCGCAAGCCGTGCCCGGGCCGCTGTTCACCTTCGCCGCCTATCTTGGCGCGGTCATCGGCGGCTGGACTGTCGCGGCGCTTTGCCTCGTGGCGATCTTCGTGCCGTCCTTCCTGCTCGTTGCTGGCGCACTGCCGTTCTGGGACGCGATGCGCCGGCACCCCTCGGCACAGTCGATGCTTCGAGGAATCAATGCGGCGGTGGTCGGATTGCTCCTGGCGGCGCTGTACGACCCGGTCTGGACGGCAGGCATCAGGACCGCACAGGATTTCGCGATCGGCATGGCCGCCTTCCTGGCCCTCTACATGTGGAATGTGACGCCCTGGCTCGTGGTGATCCTGTGCGCGGTTGCGACTGGCAGCATCGCCATGCTCCCGTCGGGGACCCCATGAAATCGACAGAACGCCCGCGGACGCGGCCCCCAGGCTTCCCCCGATCTAACGCGCTATTGCAGCTTGGCGCTTGTGCTCGCCCCGCCAGTAGCGGCTGGTCAGGCCGTGTCCGAAGGGTCGCGCCCCGGACGAGACCGGTATGCGGGGATTGTCCATCCAAAGACCAGTGCGCCGCTGCGAACACCAAGAGCGAGAAGGAAGCCCAGCCCTGCCGCCCATGAGAGCGGCAGCCCGGCGCCATGCACGGCCACGAATGCCAAAGCGCCCGCCAGAGCCGCCGACACATAGATTTCCTGCCGCATGAGAACCGAGGGCTCGCCGGCCAGCACATCCCGGAGGATGCCGCCAAGGGTACCTGTGATCATGCCCATCACCACGGCCACGGTCGCGGAACCGGTCACTGTCAACCCTTTGTAGGCACCGAATACGCCGTAGGCCGCCAAGGCCACGGCATCGAGCCAAAGCAGCAACCGGTATCTCGATTCGATCAGGTGGGCCGTGACAAACAGCACCGTCGCGGTGGCGGCGCACACCAGAATGTAGACATGCTGCTCGACCCAGAACACCGGCACGCCGAGAATGAGATCGCGAACGGTTCCGCCCCCGATGCCAGTCACCGCGCCAAGAAACATGAACCCGATGATGTCGAGCTGCTTGCGCGAGGCCGCCAGCGCACCGGTCGCCGCGAACAAGGCGACACCCGTATAGTCGAGTAGGACCACAGGCGCCATGGAGCATCTTCCCGCGTGCACAGAGGCCGTGTGCGCGGCCCCGACCGACGAATGCCTGGTGGAGCCGTCGCCAATCCCACCAGACAGAAAGCATATCGCAGCAACACCGCCCCTGCCCGCTCATTCGCTGCGCCCGGCGCCTGGGCGGCGCCAAGCCGACCTGGAAGTCCGTTGCCACGGCCGGAATTGCCTGATCCGTACGAGTTGGCAGCACAGTATCACGACAGCCGGACCTTCCACGGCATTCCCGGCGCCCCTGGCGGACCCTCGGCGCTTGCCCGATTGCACCGGCCATTCCACGACTGAAAGCGGTGCTTCCTTGGTCGCAAGACCATGAACCATGTCGTCCGCAGCGGCTTGCCTCCGCCACCACACCTGTCATCGGGGCGGTCCTCCGGCACTCAGTCACGACCTGCGCCCCGTGGAACGCGCCGAACTGATCGGCAGTCCGATCGCCGCTTGCCTCGAAACGCTCAACCTGGACGTTTGCACGAAGCGACCGGAAACCTGGCCGCATCACGCTGCGACGTCCCGGCGTCGAACCGCCCCGCCACGATCGGCGCATCCGCGCTGGGCTATCAGAACCACTCCCAGAGGTCCTGCTGACCAGCGAGCGCGGCCGAAGGCGTGTCGGAGACGATGCGGCCGGTTTTCAGGATCAGGGCACGCTCGACAATGCCAAGCGTGCGTGGGACGTTCTGCTCGATCAGCAGGAAGCCGATGCCGAGTTCCTCGGCAACCTGCCGTGTCGTGGCGAGCACGGTGCCGGCCAGCACGGGCGAAAGCCCAGTCGTCGGCTCGTCGAGGAACAGCATGCGCGGGCGCGTCATCAGCGCCATGCCGAAGGCCACCATCTGCTGCTCGCCGCCGCTCATCGTCCCGGCCGGCTGGGCCCGGCGTGCCTTCAGCACCGGGAACAAGGTCCAGATGGGGGAGAGATCCTCGTTCCGGTGCCGCAGCCCCGCAATGAGGAGGTTGCGCTCGACCGAAAGTTCACGGAACACGTTGCGTCCCTGCGGAACGAGTCCGATTCCAAGCATGACGTTGCGGTGCACGGCGCCCGGCTCCACCGGCACGCCGCCGAAGTTGATCGTGCCCGTGCGCGCCGAGATCGCGCCCACGGCTGCCTTGAGCAGGGTCGACTTCCCGGAACCGTTGTGTCCGAACACCGCCACGCGCTCGGCCGGGCCGATATCGAGCGACACGCCCTTGAGCGCATGAAAGGCGCCATACCAGGCATGCACGTCACGGCAGGAAAGCAGCGGCGCCATGTTCATGTTCCGAAATAGAGCTCGGTCAGCTCGGGACTGGCGATGAGCTCGGAAACCGTGCCGGCGCGCAGGATGCGGCCCTGGAACATGAACAGCGCGCTGTCGCAGAGATCGCGCACGAATGAGATGTTGTGTTCGACGATGCAGACGGCGCGCCCGCCGGCGGCTTCAGCGCGCACCAGCGCCTTGATCGCCTCGTAGGCCGGCCCCTCTACCCCCGCCATCGGCTCATCCAACAGCAGCACGTTCCCGTCATTCATCAGTGCGCGTGCAAGGCTGATCAGACGCTGTTTGCCGAACGAAAGCTCGCCCGGCCGGCGCTGCGCGAAATCCACCATGCGCACCTTCTCGAGCTGCGCCATCGCGCGCTCGCGCAGGCGCCGCTCGGTCTCGTGGCGTCCGGGCGCCACAAGGGCAAGGGGCGTTTCCGCGTGGTAGCGACGCGGCGCGATCATCAGGTTCTCGAGCACGGTCAGCGACGCGAACAGCCGTACATGCTGCCAGGTGCGCGCGACGCCAAGGCGCGCGCGCGCATGCATGGGCAGCCTGGTCGCGTCGGTACCGTTGATCAACACCGCGCCCGCGTCCGCCGGCACTACACCGGTCACGAGGTTGAAGAAGGAGCTCTTGCCGGCGCCATTCGGGCCGATGAGGCCCACGATGCGGCCCGCCTCGAAGCGCGCTGCGATGCTCTCGGCGACGACAATGCCGCCAAAGCGCTTGGTAAGGCCGCGAACCTCGAGGGCGGTTGTCATGGCACCCCTGTCTTCGGTGGCATGATGTCGCCGGCGGGCGGGGCGTCATCGTCATCCTCCGGTCGGGCAGGCGGGCTCCAGCGCGTCCCAAGCAGTCCTTGCGGCCGGGTGAACAGGAAGAACAGCACCAGGCCGGTGAATATGATGCCCTGCAGCGGCCCCGTCAGGGCCGTGGGCAGCTTGAGGAAGTTGATCGCCTGCGGCAGGACCTGCAACAGCAGCGCGCCAAGCGCGGGGCCCCAGGTCGTTCGCACGCCGCCGACGACGACCATCGTCAGCATGGCGGCGGAGTAGAGGATCTCGAACTGCTCGGGCGACAGATAGAGGTAGTAGTGCGCGTAGAGCGCCCCCGCGAGGCCAGCGAACATCGAGCCGATCGCGAACAGCGTCACCTTGATCGCCGTGGCATTGCGCCCGAGACTGCGAAATGCCTCCTCGTCGTCGCGCATGGCCGTGATCGCGCGCCCATAGGGACCGGCGACCAGCCCTCGTACTGCCAACACGGTTGCCACCGCCAGGACACCGACAACCGCCACATAGGCCAGCTTCGTGTCGATCGTGTAGGTGGCGAACAGGGGCCGAATGTTGGCGAGGCCGCCCGCACCGCCCGTCCAGTCCAGGTTCTTGATGATCTGCAGCAGGCCGAGCTGAAACCCGATCGAGGCGATCACGAGGTAGTCGCCCGACACGCGCAGCGCCGGCAGCGATAGTGCGACCGATGCCGCGCCTGCCACAAGCGCGCCCAGCAGGATCGCTGGTGGAACCCCGAGCCCGAGATCGCGCGCGAGCAGCGCCGATCCGTATCCCCCGAGCGCGAAGAAGATCGGGTGGGCAATGCTCATCAGGCCGCCATGGCCGATGATCAGGTTGAAGCTTGATGCCAGGATCACGAAGATCCCGACGCCGATCGCCATCGAGGCCAGGAACTCCATCGCCCTAGTCCTGCGTCGTGACGGATGACGCGGCGGCGGCTCCGCCATCCTCGCTGTGCCGCCCGTCGGCGATCCGCTGGCGGCCGCGCCAGCGCACGCCGTTCGGGAACAGGATGATGGCGATGAACAGGATGGCGAACACGACCAGCGGCTGCCAGCGGGACGCGATCACAAGCACCGAGAACTGCTGCAGGACCGAGATGGCCACGGCTGCCGCCGCCGCACCGAACACGCTGCCGATCCCGCCCAGAATCGTGGCCGCGACGGCGAACAGCATCACATGCAGCGGCAGCTCCGGAAACAGCGCCAGCTTGGTTGCGAACAGATAGGTGCCCGCCGTGGTGAACAGTGCGGCCAGAAGCATCGCTGCCAGGAAGGATCGCTCCTTGTCGATGCCGTAGATCTCGGCCAGGTCTGCATTGTCTGCCACCGCGATCATGAACTGACCCTGGCGCGTCGCGCGCAGCCAGTGCCACAGCGCAGCGGTCATGCCCGCCGAAAGCACGATCGCGATCAGGTCCCATGACGTGACGACGACCCCGCCAACAAGCCATATCTGCGGCACCATGTCGGCCAGCAGGTAGAGCGGCTCTGGCGTGAACAGTAGCGTAAGCACGAATACGACGAACTGGGCGAAGATGAGCGTGAAGATGAAATAGGTGATGGGCTCCTCCGCCCGGCGGCGGAGGGCACGAAAGGCAATCCGCTCGATCCCGGCGGACAGCACCGCGCTCGCTGCAAGGGCGGCCAGCACGGCCAGGAGCAGCGGCAGGGCGAACCAGTTCACCGCTACGTACATGGCGTAGAAGGCCACGCCCATCAGCGCCGGCTGGGTGAAGTTCCAGATGCCGGTCACCTTGAGCACGAGCGCAAAGGCGATGGTAAATAGGACCTGGAAACTGGCCGACGCGACCGACGTCCACAGCACCTGGATCAGGATGACGGGGTCGAGCATCGCGCCTCGGCTGCGCCTTCTTGTCGCGCCAAGACCTTCAGGTGAACGCACCGAGCGGGCGGAACTGGCCGCCGCGCGCCTCGAGCAGATAGACGGTCGATCGCACCGTGTGATCGGCGTTGATGGTCAGGTTGCCCAGCAGCGGCAGGCTGAACGTGCCGATCTCCAGCAGCGCGGCACGCATGTTCGGCCCGGTCAGCGGCCGATTCGAGCCGTCCAGCCGTTCGACCAGCGCCTTGATGATGTAGGCCGTGTCATGGACATACTGGGTCGCGGGCAGGTTGTTCGGCTCGCGGTTCTGGCTGGTGCGCCATCGTTGCACATATCGCGCGACCGCCGGGCTTTCGGCTGCTCCAGGTGCAAGCGACGAGACGATGAGCCCGTCCGCGAGCGCCCCCAGGCGCTGCACCATCGCAGGGTTGTAGGCGGCAGAGTAGCTTGTGATCGGCTGCCGCACGCCGAGTTGGCGCAACTGCTGGATCGCCTGCGGACTGTCCCCGGCGTTGCCGTGCAGATGCACATGGTCGGGATTGGAGGCGCGGATCTTCAGGATCGCGCCAGTGTAGTCGGTGGCGTTCGGCTCGTAGCTCTCGAAAGCGACGATCTGCCCGCCCATCGCCTCCCAGCGTTCCCGGAAGATACGCGCACCGTAGACGCCACTCTCGTCATTGAGGTGCAGCACGGCCGCGCGGGACTTGCCGAGCCGCTCACGGGCATACCGCGCGAGCACGACAACATCGACATCGGCGAGTGGATATGCCGTATAGACGTAGTCGCCCATGCCGGCGATCCGCGGCGAGTTGGCGCCGACCGGAATCATCAGCGTCTGCGAGCGGTTCGCGACCGGGGCCGAGGCCGCAATCACCGCCGACCAGCCGATCACGATCACCGGCACGCGCTCGACCGAGACCATGCGCGTGACGACCTCGACGCCGGTCTGGGGTCGTGCCTGTGTGTCGATCACCAGGGGATCAAGCCGCCGTCCTCCAGCACCAACCGCGGCATTGATGTCCTCGACCGCCCACTGCATGGCTCGAACCTGGTCCAGCCCGAAAGGGGCGGCTGATCCGGTCGTCGGCAGCGCAACGCCAAAGCGCAACGGCTCGCGCTGCTGCGCCCGAGGGGATCGGCCGCCCAACGCCATCGATCCAAGCATGGCCGAGCCAAGCACAAGCCTGCGACGGCTGACATGGACTGAACCTCGGCGCGGGTCGGACATGGTAGCCTCCCTGGCGGTTCAACGTGCTGGAGAGCGGCGCCTAGTCCCGGGCAGCCGCGAGAGGCGCTGCGCGCCCGATCGCCACACCTGAGATTGTGCGCCTGCAATGGGCCAACCGGATCTCCAGCATGCGTAGTCGACCATGTCTATCTGGAACGAGGCCGTTCCGCAACACAAACGATATGCGCAATCCGTTCGCAATCTGACCGGACGTCCGATGCATCCGCAGAGCTGGCGCCGGCGCACGGCCCTGGGCACTCGACGCACAAAGCCTGTTCGGCACGCCCATGACATGATGCGGCCATGGCCCCGCAACCCTGGGCGCGGGGGACGCGACGGTTCATTCCCTGTCGCGTGCCTCGGGCAGCTCGCGGCCGCGCCGCGCAACAGGCAATCGATTGCTATCCAGCGTGATCGCCCTGGTCGTGTCGCTGGCCGCGGCCGGCGCGTGGCGGAGCCCGCCTGCGACTATCGCGGAGACGCGACCTCGGCGAGCCAGGCCGCCAGCAGGCGCGAGAACTCCTCGGCACGGCAGCGATTGAGAAGGTGCCGCGCGCCCGCGATCACCTCGAGCCGCGCGCCGGGGATGCCGGCACGGATGTCTTGGGCGTCCTCGACCGTCGTGCCGCTATCCTCCTCGCCCGCGACGACGAGGGTCGGCACCGCGATGCGCGGCAGGAGCGCGCGCACATCGAAGCCGGCGATCGCCTCGCAGCAGCCGATATAGCCCTCGACCGGCGTCTCCATCACCATCCGGCGCACCTCGGCGAAGCCCGCGGGGTTCGAGCGCCTGAATCGCATCGACAGCCAGCGGTCCATCATGCCGGGGAACATCTTGCCGAAATGCCCGACAGCCCGCAGGTGCGCAATGCGCTCGTCCCAAATCTCGCGGCCATGGAAGGGAGGCTGCGCCGTGGTGGCAACGAGGCAGAGGCTCTGCACGAGATCGGGGCGGCGCAGCGCCAGCACCTGCGCGGTCATCCCGCCGAGCGACAGGCCGACGATGTGCGCCGGCCCGATGCCAGCCTGGTCGATCAGCCCGGCCAGATCGTCGGCGAGCTGTTCCATGCTGTAGGGCGCGGGCGTCACGCCGGATCGTCCATGGCCGCGCGTGTCGTAGCGCAGCACGCGCCAGCGTGCCGTCAGCAGCGTCCATTGCGGGTCCCACATTGAGGCATCGGTGGACAGGGAGTTCGACAGGACCACCGCCGGCGCGCCCTCGGGGCCCGCCAGCTCGTAGCGCAGCGCGACGCCATTCACTTGCGCCTCGGGCATGTCCCTCTCCTTCCCGTCGATCAGTAGTAGTCGAGCAGTGCCGCCGGTTCGCGCAGCGGCGCGCTCGGGCCGTCATAGGCGATGCGGCCCTGGCGAACCACGACCGCACGCGGAGCGAAGGCCAGGGCTGGCACCACGTTCTGCTCCACCACGACCACCGGCATCGTCGCATTGGCCTCCGCCACGATGGCGAGCGCGGCGAAGACCTCCTCGACCACTGCCGGGGCAAGCCCGCAGGTCGGCTCGTCGAGCAGCAGGATGCCGGGTGCGGTGGCCATCGCCATGGCGATCGAGAGCATCTGTTGCTGGCCGCCGGAAAGCGAGCCGGCCAGCTGCCGGCGCCGGTCGGCGAGGATCGGGAACAGCCCATAGGCGTGCTTGAGCGGTGATCCGCCGCCGCGCCCCGCGCCGGCGCGCGCTGCAATGGCAAGGTTCCGCTCGACCGTGAGCGAAGGGAATACGTTCCGTCCCTGCGCGCAGAAGCCGATGCCGCGACGCACATTGTCGGCCACGCGCCCGGGCAGCACCGGCTCGCCGCGATAGGCGATGCGGCCGCTCACCTCGGGCACGGCACCGACGGCGCATTTCACCAGCGTCGACTTGCCCGAACCGTTGTGGCCGATAACTGCCACGCGTTCGCCCTCGGCGACTGCGAAGTCCACCTCGCTCAGCGCCTGACGGTAGCCGTAGCTGGCGGCAACGCCGCCGAGATCGAGCACGGGCGCGCTCATGCCGTGCCGCCGAAATAGATGCGGCGCAGGCGCGGATCGCCAAGAATCGCCGCCGGCGGCCCCTCGGCCTCGGCACGGCCGGCGAACATGAAGACCATGCGCGCCGCAAGCTCGCGCAGCACGCCGATATTGTGCTCGATGACGCAAACCGCGCGGCCGCGCGCCGCCTCGCGGTCGATGATCGCGCGCATGGTGATCTGGTTGCGCGGATCCACCCCGGCGAGCGGTTCGTCGAGCAGCAGCACCGGCCCCTCGTTCATCAGCGCGCGGGCGAGGCCCACCAGCTTCTGCTGGCCGTAGGAGAGCTCGGCCACGCGGTGCCCGGCGCGGTGGGACATCCCCACCGCCTCCAGCGCGGCTTCCGCGGCGCGCGTCATCTGCGCCATCGCGCGGCGCAGGGCGGGCGGTCGGAAAAGCGCGGCCAGCAGCGATTCCCCCGGATAGCTTTGCCCGCTCATCACGAGGTTATCGAGCACCGAGAGCGAGGGGAACAGCCGCACATGCTGCCAGGTGCGGCTGATGCCGAGCCGCGCGCGACGATGCGCCGCCAACCGCGAGATGTCACGCCCTTCCAGGAGGACGCTCCCGGCATCGGCGGGGATGCTGCCGCAGATCAGGTTGAACAGGGTGCTCTTGCCCGCCCCGTTCGGGCCGACCACGCCGAGCACCTCCCCCGCGCGCAGCGACAGCGAAAGCCGGTCGGCAGCGACCACGCCGCCGAAGCGCTTCTCCAGCCCCTCGAGCCTGAGGATGGCGGCGCGCTCGGCGGCCATGCTCACTTCGCCTCGACGCGCGAGCCGCCGACCGCGGCAGCGGAGCCGAACAGACCCTGCGGGCGGAGGAACAGGAAGGCGATGACAAGGCCCGTGAACAGCATGCCCTGGATCGCGGCCATCACCGCCGGCGGCATCTCCAGCATGGTGATGAGCTGGGGCAGGGCGATGACGATGGCCGCGCCGACCGGCGGGCCGAGGGTCGAGCCGATGCCGCCCACGATGACGCATGCCAGCATCATCGCTGCGTGCAGCAGCTCGAACTGGTCGGGGCTGACGAACTGGAAATGCAGCGCATAAAGGCCGCCCGCAAGACCGGCGCAGCCGGCCGACACGGCGACAAGAAACACCTTGATGCGCAGCACGTCGCGGCCGAGGCCTGCCAGCGCCTCCTCGTCGTCGCGCATGGCCACGACGGCGCGGCCGAAATCGCCCGAGACCAGCCAGCGCACCAGCCACAGCGTCGCCGCGGCAAAGGCGCCGGAGACGAGCAGGAACCAGAGCGTGCGGTTCGGCCCCTCGAACAGCGCCGGGATGTGCGCAAGCCCGCCGGCGCCACCGATGCTCTCGGTGTTGCGGATCACCTGCAGCCCGGCGAGAAGGAAGCCGATGGAGGCGATCAGCAGATAGTCGCCGGAAACGCGGACGCAGGGCACCGACAGCACGATCGAGGCAAGCAGCGCGGCCAGGATGCCGAGGAGCGGCGCAAGCGGCACCGGCACACCGAGGAACATCGCCGCCGCCGCGGTGGCATAGGCACCGATGCCGTAGAACAGGGGCTGCGCGACGATCAGCAGCCCGGCGAAGCCGATCACCAGGTTGAAGCTCGCGCTCAGGATGGTCCAGAGCACGATCAGCGCGAGGATGGTCAGGACGTATTCCATGCGGTCCTCTGGGCGGCCTCCTCTTCGACCCTCAGGCCGCCTCGCTGGCGCGCGCGGTGGCCGCTGCCTGGCTCATGCGTGCGGCGCGCCGGCGCGCCAGGAGCGAGGTCCAGAGGCCGCCGAAACCGCGCGGCAGGAACACGACAGCAAGCACGAGGGCGAAATAGACCAGCGCGTTCTCCCAGATCGAGGGCACGACAAAAACCGAGAAACCCCGCATCAGGCCCAACGCCAGCGCCGCCACCCCCGCGCCGATCACGCTGCCCACACCGCCCAGTATGGTGGCGACGGTGGCGATCAGCAGCAGGTCGAGCCCGGTGGTCGGCAGGAAGGTGGTGCGCGTGCCGAACAACCACACTCCGGCGACGATCGGCACCGCGCAGACGATGGAAGCCAGCATGTAGGTGCGCTCGGCGCTGATGCCGTAGAACTCGGCCAGCTGGCGATTGTCGGACACGGCCAGGATCCGCTCCCCCGCGGCAGTGCCCGACAGCAGCAGTGCGATGCCGCCAAGCAGCACCAGGGTGACGATGATCGCCTCCACGTCCCAGGCGGTGACGGAAACGCCGGCAACAAGGAACCCCGGCATGAACAGCGAGGCGACGAGGCTGCGCGGCTCGGTCCCGCCGAGCAGCATCAGCAGGAAGCCGGCGAACTGCGCCACCATGAAGGTGAAGATGAAGTAGGTTAGGTGCGGGCTGTTGCGCCGGCGCAGCACGCGCATGCCCCAGGCTTCGAGCGCGAGCCCGAAGCCGGCAACGACGACGAAGGTTGCACCCAGTGCCGCCCATGCCGGCCAGGCCAGCACGCGCACCAGGGCGTAGAGCAGGTAGAAGGCGATGCCGATCTGGGCCGCCTGGGCGAAGTTCCAGTAGGTGGTCACCTTCAGGTAGAGCGCAAAGGCGACCGCGACCAGAACGTAGAAGCTCGATCCCGCGATCGAGGACCAGGCGATCTGCAGGAAGACGGTCACGTCCATCATCGCTTGGGCCGCTCCGGCCGGGACCGTACCGGTTCCAGGGGTACGGCCCCTCCGTGTCGCATCAGACGCCGATGGTCGCGTGCGGACGGAAGGCGCCGTCGCGCACCTGCAGGACGTAGACGGGCTTGCGAACGGTGTGGCGGCCTTCGGCCACGTCGATGCGCAGTTCCCCGGTCAGCGGCAGGTCGAACGGCCCGTGCTCGACCAACGCGCGGCGCATGTTCTCCCCGCTCGGCGGCAGGTTGCGCTGGAGCGTCCAGCCGAACAGGGACGCGGCAACAAAGGCCGCGTCGTAGAAATACTGGGTGAAGGGCAGGCCGTTGGGCTGGCGGCTCTCGCGCCGGCGCCACTCCTCGATATAGGCGCCGACCGCCGGTCGGTCCTGTGGCCCGGGCGCAAGCGAGGTGACCAGCAGCCCCTCGGCCGCCGGGCCGAGCTGCTCCAGCACGCGGTTGTTCTGGCCGATCGAGGTGGTTGCCACCGTCTGGTTGAGACCAAGCCTGCGCGCCTGCGAGACCAGCGCCGGGATCTCCGGCACGTCGCCCTGGATCCAGAGGATGTCGGGGTTGGCGGTGCGCAGGCGGAGCAGCACGCCAGTGAAGTCGGTCGCACGAGGATCATAGGCCTCGTAGGCGACGACCTGACCACCGGCGGCCTGGAAGGCATCGCGATAGACGCGCGCGCCGTCGATGCCACTCTCGTTGTTGATGTAGAGTACGCCGGCGCGGCGGCGGTTCATGCTGCGCACGTGCCAGGTGGCTGCGGCGATGCCCTCCACGTCGGCAAGTGGATACATGGTGAAGACATACTCGCCGAGGCGGGCGATGCCGGGCGCGGTGGCGCCGGACGAAATCTGCAGCACGCGCTCGCGATTGGCCACCGGCGCAACGGCGTTCACCACGGCCGACCAGCTGACGAAGAACAGCGGCACGCGGTCCACCGTGGCAAGGCGCGTCGCGCCATTGATGCCGGTCTGCGGGTCGGCCTGGCTGTCGATGGTGACCATCTCGAGCCGGCGGCCGGCAACCCCGCCGGCAGCGTTGATCCGCTCCAGCGCCCAGGAGGTGGCGGCGATCTGGTCGTTGCCGAAGAAGGCGGCGCGGCCGGTCATCGGCAGCAGCACGCCGAAGCGCAGCGGGGGCTGCTGCGCGCGCGCCAGGCGCGCCGGTGCCGCGAGAGCGGCGGCGCCAAGCGCGAGACCGCCAAGCGTGCGGCGCGTGATGCGGGGGGCGTTGCCCATGACGCTTCTCCTGAGCCTGCCTGCCGCGTTGCCGGGCAGGCCGTTGATGCCTGGTACCGTCTGGCGCGCGGAGATCCGCTGCTCCGCCGCGTCGCACCGCGGCACCGCACAATAACGGGCCGCGAGCGCGATTTCAGCACCGGGCAAGCTCTACACGAGGGGGAACAAGGTGTCGAGGTAGCGCGGACAAGCGTGACGTGCCGGCCTGCCGGCGCTGCCAAGCGGGCGCAAGCAACCTTCCCTCTCCTGGGCGCGGGTGCCGGCCTTCATGCTGGCGCTGGATCGCGTGGACGGGCTCGGCGCGCTGGCGCTGCGGCTCCTGATCTTGACGGCGCTGCGCTCAAGCGAAGTGCGCCATGCGCGCTGGTCCTGGCTTGCGTTCGACGGCGTGGCAACGTTCACCGTTCCGGGCGAGATGATGAAGGGCAAGCGCGCGGCGGACGTGATCGCGCATCGTGTGCCACCGAGCGGGGCCGCCTTGGACACGCTCGCCTGCGCCTATGCGGAGGCGAACGGCACGACCACTACGGCGGCCGAGTTGCCCTAGCTAGCGGCGCTGGCGCGGGATGCGTTGATCTTCCCGAGCGCGCGGCGCATCACGCCGCTGTCCGACATGGCGTTCAGCGCCGTCATGCGGCGGATGAACGAGAACCGCCCCGACGATGCGCCAGCGCCCTGGCGCGATGCGGACGGGCGCGAGGCCCTGTGGTCGGCGATGCCGGCCAGCACATCGGCGAGCCAGGCGCAGGGATCGACGTCGTTCAGCCCAGCGGTGGCGATCAGCGAGGACATCGCCGCGGCGCGCTCTCCACCCCGGTTGGAACCGGCGAACATCCATGCCTTGCGGCCGAGGGCCACGCCGCGCAACTGCCGCTCGGCTGCGTTGTTCGTCAAACAGATCCTCCCGTCGTTCAGGAAGCAGCTGAAGGCATTCCAGCCTCGGCCATTTGACGCCGGCTGCCTACGCAGCCAAGCTCGCACAACAGACCGCAGCGACCGTGACGCCAACGGGCCGGGCCGATGCAGTTCGTGGGGCCTCAGCACCCCGGCCCGTTGCACCAACACCCCCCAACGGACCTCCGCAGCAAGCTGCAGAGGTGCCAGTCTCAAGCTAGGCGTGGGCCGAGGAATCAGGGCAGGTCAGGACATTCCGGCATCCGCATCGCGGGTCAACCGTCGCGACAGCGCCATCGCCCGATCGGATCGCGGCGGCTAGAACTCATCGTCCGGGTTCGGGTAGACCTGGTTCAAGGGGACAAGATTGAGCTCCGGCGGCTGAAACGCGTTCTTATTGAGCCCCACCTTTTTCTTGTGTTTCGGGTTGATTTCGCTCTTGTGCCTTAACATGAGGACCGGTTTCAACGTCATCATTTGCTTCTTTTCGCTGGGAACCATGACCATTCCGGCATTTTGCTCCGCCGTGTCGTAGGTATTCCGCATCTGTTCTTCCGAATCCCACATGCTGGAGGCGGTCAGAAATCCCATGCTTCCTTTGATGTATCCTCGGCGGTAGAATATTTTCAGCTGCGAAGACCACCCTTTCATCAATGGAACTTTCTTATTGATAACGTTGCTTAGACAATCCTGGCGTGGACTGAAGTTGATATAGATCACGACAATGGGATATTGTGGCAATCCCTTGGGGTACTTTTTGATAAGAAAATTGAATAATTTTGTTTCTACATGATCCCCGTTGTCAAAATACTCGCTGTCCACTTGCCATTTCCATACATTGTTGGACCTGTCTCTGATACACATGGCGGCGCGGCAACGCGTCGTGTCGGGGTTCTGGTTTTCCCGCTTGTCCATGAATTTCATTAATTGTACGGCGTTGTGCTGTGCCCGCCCCATTTCCTGGCGCCCCTGACCTACGCAACGCTCGGCGCTCCCACGATGCAACGGGATGGGGCGCTGCGCGATCTCGAGGGCTCCGCGCCCCATCCCGTTGCACCACAGAGCCAGCCAGGCTCAAATCACGACAGGACTCTACCTGCCCCCGGATGAAAGTCGGGGCTCAGGTCAGGCCGTGAAGGGTTCTTGGGCTGCGATTGCGCGCATGCCCGCGCGCGCCCGAGATACGCTAGCCAGCGGCCCTATTGCCCGTCCGATCCGCGCGCCAAACTGGGCCAAGTTTCCGCAGAGCGTGGGGTATTTTGTGGGGTATGAAAGGAACGCGCAGAATAATTCAAAGTGTCTTCAAAGATTTACGCGGGATAATTGGCGTCCCCAACGGGATTCGAACCCGTGTTACCACCTTGAAAGAGTGGGGTCCTAGGCCTCTAGACGATGGGGACGCGGCCGAAGGCCCGTTCAACTAGCCTCGCAGCCAGGGAAAATCAAGCACACACCTCGCATCAGGCGCGTTTGCTGCAAGGGCGCGGTGCCCAGGAGCCTGTCAGCTCCCTTCAGCCGGGGCTGCATCGGTTACCTGGAGGCTGGCGTTCACCTCGCCCTGCCAAGTCTCGGCGCGCAGGTGCCCGGCCACGTGCAACGTGCGCCCGTCCGCCCCCTGCAGAAGCGCGCCAAGCGGCCTTCCCGCCGCCCGGAATGCAATCGCCTTGAGCCGCCCGCCGCCTTCCACACCGGAGAGGTGCATGGACAGGTGGGTGCCATCCCGCCCGACCGGTCGCACCGCCGCGGCACGCGCGCGCGAGATGACGAACAGCGGCTCGTCATTGCCGGTGCCGAACGGGGCCAGCGCGGCCACCTGCTCGGCGAACGCGGCGGTCGCGGCGGCGGGCGCAAGCGTGCCGTCGATCATCAGCGCCGCCGGCTCGGCCAGAGCGGCGGCCATCGACGCAGCGCGTTCGCTGAGGAAGGCGTGCAGGGCCGGCAGGCCCGCCGGCCGAAGGCTGAACCCGGCCGCCATCGGGTGCCCGCCGGCCTTGGCTACCAGCCCCGCCTGGCGGGCCGCGATCAGGGCCGCGCCGATATCGACGCCCGGCACCGAGCGCGCCGAGCCCTTCGCCTCGTCCGGGCCGATGCCGACGCAGAGCGCCGGACGGCTGAAGCGCTCCTTCAGGCGCGAGGCGACGATGCCGACAACGCCCGGGTGCCAGCCCTCGCCCGCGACCAGCAGGATCGGCAGGCCGGACGCGGCCTGCGCCTCGCCATCGGCCATCGCGGCAGCCAGCACGCCGGCCTCGATCTCCTGGCGCGAGCGGTTCAACGCCTCCATCCGCTCGGCCAGGGCGCGCGCGCCGATCGGTTCCTCGGCGAGAAGCAGGCGCACGCCGAGATCGGCCTCGCCCACCCGCCCGCCGGCATTGACGCGCGGCCCGAGCACGAAGCCGAGATGCCAGGCGGTCGGCGCCTCGCGCAGGGCAGCCACGTCGCAGAGCGCGGCAAGGCCCGCGCGCCGGCGCTGCGCCAGGACCTTGAGGCCCTGCGCGACAAAGGCACGATTGACGCCGGCAAGCGGCACCACATCGGCAACCGTGGCCAATGCGACAAGATCGAGGAAGCCGAGCAGGTCAGGCTCCGCCCGTCCCTCGAACCAGCCTCGCCGGCGCAGCGCACGGTTGAGCGCGATCACGGCAAGGAAGGTCACGCCGCAGGCGGCGAGGTGGCCGAGCCGGCTGCGATCATCAAGCCGGTTGGGGTTCACGATCGCGCGCGCGGGCGGCAATGCGGGTTCCGCCTCGTGATGGTCGAGCACGATCACATCGGCGCGGTCGGCGATGGCGGTGAGTGGCTCGTGCGCGAGCGTGCCGCAATCGACGCAGACGATCACCCGCGCGCCGCGCGCGATCAGCGCCTCGAACGCGGCCAAATTGGGGCCGTAGCCCTCGGCAATGCGGTCGGGGATGTAGGGCGCCAGCACCTCGGCGCCCGCCGCGCGCAGATATCCGGCAAGCAGGGCGGCAGAGCAGGCGCCGTCCACATCATAGTCGCCGAAGATCGCGATCGGCTCGCGCCCGGACACCGCATCGGCCAGCCGCGCCGCGGCGGCGTCCATCCCCTCCAGCACCGAAGGGTCCGGCAGCAGGCTGCGCAGGGTTGGCGCCAGGAAATCGGCCGCCTGCTCGGTATCGACGCCGCGCGCGGCGAGCAGCCGGCCGACCAGTTCGTTGACGCCGAGCTTCTGCGCGATCGCCAACCCGGCGCGACCATCGGCCTGACGCCACACCCAGCGCTTGCCGGACACGGAGCGCTCGACACCGAGAACGGCAGGCACGGTCGCCTGGCTGGCAACGGCCACGCTCATCGCTGCGACCGGGCGCGCGGCGAGCGCATCGCGTCGCCGCGGGCGCTGCCACGGCTCACGGCGTCAGCCAGGTCTTGCGCGCGAAATTGTGGTGGCCCTCGACGTAGCGCACGGTGCCCGACTTCGAGCGCATCACCATCGAGTGCGTGTAGGCGCCGCCCGAGAACCAGCGCACGCCCTTGAGCATCGCGCCGGTGGTGACGCCGGTCGCGGCGAAAACCACGTCGCCCTTCGCCATCTCCAGGATCGAGAATTTGTGGTTCGGGTCCTTCACCCCCATCTCGCGCGCGCGGGTCTTCTGCTCGTCATTCTCGAACATCAGCCGCCCCTGCATCTGCCCGCCGACGCAGCGCAGCGCGGCAGCGGCCAGCACACCCTCCGGCGCGCCGCCCGAACCGAGATAGATATCGACACCGCTCTCGGGCTGGGTGGCAGCGATCACGCCGGAGACGTCGCCATCGGGGATCAGCATGATGCGCGCGCCGGCCGCGCGCACGGCGCCGATCAGCGCCTTGTGCCGGTCGCGATCGAGGATGCAGGCGACGATGTCGCCGATATCCTTCTTCTTCGCCCTGGCGAGGTTCCTGAGATTCGCCTCCGGCTTCTCGTCGAGATCGACGACCCCTTCGGGCAGGCCACCACCCACCGCGATCTTGTCCATGTAGAGGTCGGGCGCGTGCAGGAAGCCGCCACGCTCGGCCAGTGCCACCACCGCCATCGCGTTCGGTCCGCCCTTGGCGGTGATCGAGGTGCCTTCAAGCGGATCGACCGCGATATCCATCGCCGGCCCGCCGGCGCCCACCTTCTCGCCGATATAGAGCATCGGCGCCTCGTCCATCTCGCCCTCGCCGATAACCACCGTGCCGCTGATCGCCACCTGGTCGAAGGCCTTGCGCATCGCCTCCACCGCCGCACCGTCGGCATTGTTCTTGTCGCCACGCCCCATCCAGCGGCTGGCCGAGAGCGCCGCCGCCTCGGTCACGCGCACGAGTTCGAGCGCCAGGTTGCGGTCCATGATCGGCGGCAGGGAATCGCTCCGTGACGCACCGCTTTTCTGCGACTTGGCGGACTTCTCGGCCATCTTTCCAATCTCCATCGTCAGGCTGGTTGCGGCGCCGAGCGGGCGCCCGGCTGCTAGAGCGCCTCGATGCGGATCATCACCGGCGGCTCGAGCACGACATCGAGCGCACCGATACGCTCCATAGCCGCGCGCATGCCGGCTTCCTCGGTCTCGTGCGTGGTGAGAACCACCGGCACCGCCTCGCCCGGCGCGCGGCCGCGCTGGAGCATCGATTCCATCGACACCGCATGGTCGCGCAGCACCGCCGCCACCTCGGCGATCACACCCGGCTTGTCCACCACCATCAGGCGGATGTAGTAGGCGCCGCGATGCCTGCTGATCGGCGCGGCCGGAATGCCGGAGAGCTGCGCCTGCGGCACGCCGAAGACGGGCGTGGTGCGCCCGCGCGCGATATCGATCAGGTCGGCCACCACCGCCGATGCCGTGGGCCCCGCGCCCGCGCCGCGCCCTTCCAGCACGACGCGGCCGACGAAATCGCCCTCGATCGCAACCGCGTTGAATACGCCCTCGACATGCGCGATCGGCGTGCCGAGCGGCACCATGCATGGATGCACGCGCTGCTCGATGCCGTCGGGCGTGCGCCGCGCGATGCCGAGCAGCTTGATGCGGAAGCCGAGTTCGTTCGCATAGGCGATGTCGAGCGCGGAAACGGCGCGGATGCCTTCGACATGCACCGAGGCGAAGTCCACCGGGCGTGCGAAGGCGAGCGCGGCCAGGATGGCAAGCTTGTGCGCCGCGTCGATGCCGTCGATGTCGAAGGAGGGATCCGCCTCGGCATAGCCGAGCTTCTGCGCCTCGGCCAGCACATCGGCGAATTCGCGCCCGCGCTCGCGCATCGTCGTCAGGATGTAGTTGCAGGTGCCGTTCAGGATGCCGTAGACGCGCTCGATGCGGTTGGCGGCCAGGCCCTCGCGCAGCGCCTTGATCACCGGGATGCCGCCGGCAACCGCCGCCTCGAACGCCAGCGGCACGCCCGCCTTCTCGGCCGCCTGCGCCAACGCCGAGCCATGCACGGCGAGCAGCGCCTTGTTGGCGGTGACCACGGGCTTGCCCTGCGCGATCGCCTCTTCGACCAGCGCCTTCGCCAGCCCGTCCGAGCCGCCGATCAGTTCCACCACCACATCGACGTTGGGATCGGCGGCGAGCGCGGCGGCATTGTCGTACCAGCGCAGCCCGCTGATCGGGACGCCACGATCCTTGTCGCGCTCGCGCGCGGAGACGGCGGTGACGACGATCGGGCGGCCGGCGCGCGCGGCGAGCTGGTCGTGGTTGGCGCGCACGAGCTTGAGCACGCCGGCACCCACCGTGCCGAGGCCGGCGATGCCGATATTCAGCGGACGAACCATCGTTCCTTGATCCCCTCAGCCACCGGCGGCGGCACGCACCGCCGGCGCGGCGGGCGCGTCGTTGGCGGCCTCGCCCGATTGCAGGAAGGCGCGGATGTTGCGCACCGCCTGGCGGATGCGATGCTCGTTCTCCACCAGCGCGATGCGGACATGGCCGTCGCCATGCTCGCCGAAGCCGATGCCGGGTGCGACCGCCACGCGCGCCTTCTCGAGCAGGAGCTTCGAGAATTCGAGCGAGCCGAGATGGGCATAGGCCGGCGGGATCGGCGCCCAGGCGAACATCGAGCCCTCGGGCGCGGGCACGTCCCAGCCGGCGCGCTTCAGCCCGTCGATCATCACGTCGCGGCGCGCCTTGTAGAGCGTGCGCATCTCCTCGACGCAGTCCTGCGGGCCGTTCAGCGCCGCCGTGGCCGCCACCTGGATCGGCGTGAACGCGCCATAGTCGAGATAGCTCTTGATGCGCGCCAGCGCCGAGACGAGGCGCGGATTGCCGGCGGCGAAGCCCACCCGCCAGCCGGCCATCGAATAGGTCTTGGACATCGAGGTGAACTCGACCGCGACATCCCTTGCCCCGGGGATCTCCAGGATCGAGGGGGGCTTGCGGTTGCCGAAATAGATCTCTGCATAGGCGAGATCGGACATGATCCAGATCTCGTGCCGGCGCGCGAAGGCAACTATCTCGCGGTAGAAATCGAGATCGGCCAGGAGCGCGGTCGGGTTCGATGGGAAGTTGACGATCAGCGCGGTCGGCTTCGGCACCGAATGGCGCACGGCGCGATCGAGCGCGCGCAACATCTCCTCGTCCGGCGTGTGCGGGATCGAGCGCACCGAGGCGCCGGCAATGATGAAGCCGAACTGGTGGATCGGGTAGGAGGGGTTCGGCACCAGGATCGTGTCGCCCGGGCTGGTGATCGCGGCGGCGAGGTTGGCCAGCCCCTCCTTCGAACCGAGCGTCACCACGACCTCGTTCTCCGGGTCGAGCTTCACGTCGAAGCGGCGGGCATAGTAGCCGGCCAGCGCCCGGCGCAGGCCGAGGATGCCCTTCGAGACCGAATAGCGATGGGTGCGCGGGTCCTGCACCGCCTCGATCAGCTTGGCGACGATATGCGGCGGCGTGGCGCCATCCGGGTTGCCCATGCCGAGGTCGATGATGTCATCGCCCTTGCCGCGCGCGGCGGCCTTCATGGTGTTCACCTGCGCGAAGACATAGGGCGGCAGGCGGCGAATGCGGTGGAACTCTTCGGACATGAATACCTTTCAGGCGTCTGCGCTTGGGCGAGTGCAGGGGCCGGGCGAGTCGATTGGCGTCACTCTAGCAACCTCACCACGGCGCCGCGACCTTGGCCCCCGACCGCCGGGCGCACCTCGATCCCGGATGCGGGCACGCCGGCGGCGCGGAGTGCATCAGCCACCGCCTCCCCGCGCGCATACGCAAGCCGCACGCCGTCCGGCGCGTCACCGCCGCCCTCGGCCACCTCGCCGAAGGCATCGATGGTGGCGCGCAGGCGCCGGGCGCGGCCGCTGACGGCCGCGCGCAGGGCCGCCGCCTCGCCCGCCGCCAGAACGGATGATCCGGGCGCGAAGGCAAGGGTCAGGGTTTGGGTCGCGCCAGCCGGCAGGGCGGCTGGCTGGGCTGACGCCGCAACCGGGACAGAGGCGCGCGCGGACACCCGAGCCGGCGGGGCGCCGGGCGGCGCCACCGAGGGATCGACGGCCACGCCGCGGCGCACCTCGCGCATGCCGGGCTGACCGGCTTCGATCATCGCCACGCGCGGCGGAACCGGGTTCATCGCCAGGACCGGCGCGGGGGGCGGCGCAGGCGCCATAGCGGGCGCGGCCGGGGCCTGGCTGCGCTGCTCGGGCAGGGCGGGCGGGGCCGGTGCTGCCGGGGCCAGGGCCGGGGGCGGCGGCGGCGCCGCGGGCGTCGCCGGCGAGGCGGCCGGGCTCACCGGCACGACCGGCTGGGCTGGTGCCCCGGCCGCCGGGGCCGGCAGGCGGGGCACGCGCGGCGGGGCCGGGGCGCGATCCGGCATCGGTTCGGCGGTTGGCGGGGTATCGATCGGGCTTGGCCCCTGCCCGCCCCCCTGCCCGCCCGCTTCCGGAGGCGGCAGCGGCGCGGCTGTCACGGCACTGCGCGGCGCGGCGCGGCTGGCGGGCTGGGCCCCGTCGGCGGCAGGGCCGCTCGGCGCCGCCTCGATGCTCGCCTGCATCCGCGCGCCGCCGGGAGCCGCGGTGTCGGGGCGCGGCGCGGGCCGGGTCGGCTGGACCATGCGGATCGCGTCAGCCGACAAACGGGGCGCCGGGCCATCGACATAGCGGGCATTTGTGCGGTCAGCCACCAGCCCTTCGGTGATGCGCTGGCGGGTTGCTGCATCAGTCACCGTGGGGCGCGGCGGCACGGTGGCAAGGTTCGGGAAGGGCCGCTCGGCACCGGGCGGAGCCTCGCGCGGCTCGGCCGCTTCCGTCCCGTCCGCGGCGCCCGTCAGGCTGCGCCACCACGAGACCGGCCCGGACTGGGACGAGGACCCGCTGCAACCAGCCGGCAACAGAAGCGCAGCTACCATGACCAAGGCCCCGATCCGACCCGCCGCAAGGCGATCGTTCCGGGCCGAGTGTTGCGCTTGATCGGCGCGAAGGGGCGTTCTAGCTTGCGGCATGCTTTCCCTGGGCAATGCTTCGGTGCTGGCGGGATCGGGCGCGGCCCCGACACTCAACACCGGGCAATGCCGCGCGCGCCTCTCTTAGCCCGAAACGGGGCAAGTCGCAAAGCGGACGAACCGCGAAGGATCGAGACGATGGCCGAGAACGAAACCGGCACGCAGTTCCGCATGCCCGACCCGGCGTTGCTCTCGCGCACCATGGCCGAGATCGCCGAGCGCAGCCAGCGGCTGGTGGCCGAGTTCCTCAAGCGCCAGGCGGAGGAAGGGCCGCCCGGCTTCGGCGATCCCCTGAATGTCGGCCGCGCCTTCCTGGAAATGACCGCGCGCATGATGGCCTCCCCCCAGAAGATGATGGAGGCGCAGTTCTCGCTTTGGCAGGACTACATGACGCTGTGGCAGAACACCGCCCGGCGCATGATGGGCGAGAAGCCCGATCCGGTGATCGACGCCGACCCCAAGGACCGCCGTTTCAAGCACCCGGACTGGCAGGAGAACGAGGTCTTCGACTTCATCAAGCAGTCCTACCTGCTCACCGCGCGCTGGATGCAGGGGCTGGTGAAGACCGTCGATGGCGTGGACGAGAAGACCGCGCAGAAGGTGGATTTCTATACGCGCCAGTTCGTCGATGCGATGGCGCCTTCGAACTTCGTGCTGACCAATCCCGAGGTCTTGCGCAAGACC
>JADZEB010000004.1 GCA_020850755.1 Alphaproteobacteria bacterium
ATGGTGAAGAAGGGCACGTTCGCCTCGCCGGCGATGGCGCGCGCGAGCAGCGTCTTGCCGGTGCCGGGCGGGCCCACCAGCAGCACGCCCTTGGGGATCTTGCCGCCGAGGCGCTGGAACTTGTGCGGATCGCGCAGGAACTCGACCACCTCCTCGAGCTCGCCCTTGGCCTCGTCGATGCCGGCCACATCCTCGAATGTCACGCGGCCCGTCTTCTCCGTCAGCAGGCGGGCGCGGCTTTTCCCGAAGCCCATCGCCCGGCTGCCGCCGCCCTGCATCTGGCGCATGAAGAAGACCCAGACGCCGATCAAGACCAGCATCGGCAGCCAGGAGAGAAGATAGTGCAGCAGCGGGTTGGCGTTCTCGTCCTCGGGCCGGGCGATCACGCGCACGCCCTTCTCGGTCAGCCGCGAGACGAGCTGCGGATCGTCGGGCGTGTAGGTGGTGAAGCGCTGCCCGTCGGTGAGCTCGCCCGAGACGACGCGCCCCTGGATCACCACCTGGCGGACCTGGCCCGAATTCACATCGCTGATGAAATCGGAATAGGCCCGCTGCTGCCCGCCCGTGCGCGTGGTCGGCGGCTGGGCGAGATTGAACAGGGCCACCACCAGCAGGATGATGACGACCCACAGAACCACGTTGCGGCCCATATTGTTCACGAACGCGAGACCCTCATCTGGCGCGCGCCGCCAATCGGCGCGCCCGGAGCGCTACGGAATGCACCGGTACCGCCCCGTCCCAGACCCCCTAGCAGATGGGATGGGCCGGCCGCCCGGCAATAGCCCCGAGAGCCGGTCAGCCCGGCTCGGGGTGCGCACAGGCGGCATGGGCGGTTCCGGCGAATGGCGCCCCTGCCATCGAGCGCGGCGGCAGGAAGCCCGCCCGCGCCCCGGCAAACAGGGCGACAGCATAGCCGAGATGGGGCACCGCTTGCAAAGCACCCCGCAGCCGCAGGGCCGGCAAGCCCGCCCGCACCGCCCCCGGCAGCCCGGCGAGGGCGGCGCGCGCCGGCTCGGGCAGGGCTGCGGCCCCTTGGGCGCCGAGCGCACCAAGGCTGACCGCGCCGCCGCCCCGGGCCAGCGCCGCCGCCGGGATTTCGAGCAGGAACCGCCCGTCCCACAGGCAGGAACGGGGCCCTCCACGCTCCCCCGGCGCCGCGGCGATGGTAACGGGAGGCGCCATGGCGGCCGCCTCGCGGCAGACCAGCCATAGGCCACGGCCGAAACGGCCGGCGGGCAGGATGCGGCAGCCGCCGAGCGTGCCGCCGCGCCAGGGTGTGCCCCCTCCGGCCGCCTGGACGAGCCCGTCGCGCAGCCGCGCCAGCCGCTCCCCGCGGGGCGGATAAGGCGCCCCGGCGATCGCGGCCAGCAGCGCCGCGAGCAGCACGCGTGCCACCCCGGACTCGGCGGCGACGAGTGGCGCGGGATCGAGCAGCGCCCACCCCTCGGGACGCAGGCTCACGGCGGCGGCGGCCAGCGCCGCGACATCGGCCTCGCGCGCGGCGCGGCCTCGCGCGCGGCGGGCGGCGTCGGCGGCCAGGGCCGCAACCCCGGCGCCGATCCCGCCCGCATCGCCCAGTTCCAGGCGCAGCCGGGCGCGGGTGAAGCGCGGATCGCGGTTGGACGGGTCCTCGATCCAATCCAGCCCCGCCGCGCGCAAGGTGGCGCGCAGCCGCGCCGGGGGCAGGTCGAGCAGCGGGCGCAGCAGGCGCACGAAAGGCAGGCTGCGCTCGGCCGGCATGCCGGCGAGCCCGAACGGCCCGCTGGCATCGAGCCGGCGCAGCAACACCGTCTCGGCCTGGTCGAGCCGGTGATGGCCGAGAAGAAGGTGCAGGATGCCGGCCTCGCGGCAGGTGTCGGCCAGGAGGTCGAGCCGGAGCCGCCGCGCCTCGGCCTGGACCCCGGCGGGGCCGATGCTGCCGGGCGGCAGGGCGATCAGCCTGGCCGCGATACCGCGCGCCGCAAGCGCGGCCATGGTCCGCCGCGCCTCCTCGGCCGAGCCGGGGCGCAGGCCGTGATCGAGCACAAGGGCGAGTATCTCGCCCCCCTGCGCGCGCGCCCATGGATCGGCGAGCAGGGCGAGGGCGAGGCTGTCCGCCCCGCCCGAGACGGCAACGGCAAGCCGCGGGAAGGGCTCGAACGGGGCGAAGCGCGCCATCAGCGCGGCGAACGCGGGCCCCGTGACCGGCAGATGCGCCTGATGCGCGGCCTGGTGCGCCGCCTGGTGCGCGGCCTGGTGCGCGGGGGGCGCGATCATTGCCGGCGCGTCCGGTGCCGCATGCGTTTCGACCAGGACCGGCGCGCGGCCGGCTGTGGCGGCAACCTCGGCGCGAGCCCGGCCATGCGGCGCCGACTGGCGGCGGGCGCGCGCGACAGGGGCGCGCTCAGCCGCAGTTGAGGCGCCGGCGCTCGGCGTCCCATTGCTCGCGCACCGCCTGCTTCATCTGCGGAAAGCGCTGGCGCAGTTCGGCCAGCGAGGAGCAGGCTGCCGCCCGCTCGCCCAGGCGCGCGAGCGCCACGCCGCGCATCAGCATGCTTTCCTGCACGCGTGGCCCTCGCGGGAAACGCGTGACGGAATCATCGAAGGTCACGGCGGCGGCGCGGAAATCGCGTCGCGCGATGTGGGTCTCGCCGAGCCGGTAGATCGCCTCGGGCGCGCGGGCATGGCGCGGGAAGCGCTGCATGAACGCCTCGAAACCGGTGCGCGCGGCGTTGAAGTCGTTGGCGCGGAAGCGCGCCAGTGCCGATTCGAACGCCTCGTCGGCATTGGCTGGCGCTGGCGCCTGGCCGCCATTCCCGGCGGTGCCGCCGCCGCGCGGGGGCGTTGCGGTGGTGCCGCCGCGCGGCGCGGGCGCCGCACCCTCGCCGCCCTGGAGCTGCTGGATGCGGAAATCGAGGTCGCCCAGGCCCTTCTCCAGCTGCTCGGTCAGGCGGCGAACTGCGTTCTGGGTCTCGTCCGAGCGGCCGCGCAGATCGCGCACCTCGGCGTCGAGCTGCTGCACGCGCTCGAGCAGGCGGGCAAGCAGCTCCTGCTGGCCCTGCGGCAAGTCGCGCGACCCCCCGCCGCCGAAGATCCCGAGCGAGGAGCCGCCGCCGCCCCCGCCGCCATTGCGCCCCACCTGGTCGCGGAGCTGCTGGACCTCGGCACGCAGCCGGTCGATCTGGTTGCGCAGCGCGATCGCCTCGCGGCTGTCGATCTGCTGGGCCAACGCCGCAGGCGCGGTCAGCGTCGCGGTGGCCGTGATCGTCGCCGGCAGACCAAGGCCGAGAACCGAAGCCAGCATCGGCCCGGCCAGCCAGCGCGCAGGCCAGCGCGCAGGCCTGCGCGAATGGGGGCGCGCAGGGGCGCGCGCAGGGCGGCAACGGGGGAGGAATGGCGGTTGGCGCATGGATCTGTCCCTCGTCGGTGGCGTCGCGTTCGACCCGTCTTAGGCTATGCGCTTACGCAGAATGGGCCGCGGATGCAAGCAAGAGCCGGCGGCACCGTGGCTCCCGCCGCGATGCGGCGGCAGCCCCATCTCGCGCCTGAATGGGGCGCGAGCAAGGCACGGCACCCGACACGCCGCCGCCGGTGCAAGCACCGTGCGCACGCGCCGCGCCGGCGCAAAAAAGAAACCGGCGAGTCCCGCCAGGGACCCGCCGGCTTGCGATCGAGCCGCGCCTCGGGCCGCCCGCGACCGGGCGGAGGCGGCGCGGCCAGTTCAGCTCAGCGGACCACCGACACGCCGCGGCGGTTCTGCGACCAGCAACCCTCGTTCGACTCGGTGCAGGCCGGACGGTCCTTGCCGTAGCTGATGGTCTGCAGGCGGGCCGGAGCGATGCCATTGGCCACCAGGAAGTTGCGCACGGCATTGGCGCGGCGCTGGCCAAGGGCGAGGTTGTATTCGCGCGTGCCGCGCTCGTCGGCATGGCCTTCGACCATCAGCGCAACGCCGGTGTGCTGCTTCAGCCAAGCGGCCTGGCGCTCCAGCGTCGGACGCTGGTCGGGGCGAACCACCGAACGGTCATAGTCGAAGAAGATACGGTCGCCAACGTTCACGACCAGGTCTTCCTGCGAGCCCGGGCGGGGTCCGCCGGCGCCGGCACCGGCGCCGCCAGCAGTGGGGGACGTGCTCTCGCAGCCGGCCACGAGCACGAGGGCGGCGAAGAGGCTCAGGACCTTCAGCTTCATGTTCTTGTCCTCACTCCAATGAGAGATTGAGCTGTTCGGGTTCCCTGACGGGAGGATCGTACGCCCCAGTCGGCCGTTTTGCCGCCGCATCGGCGTCGCATAGCGCACCCAGCCGGCCCCGCGACGGAGCCGAGTCATTGCGCCATGCGCGACCTTATAGGCCCCAAGTTCCCCGCTCGCAAGGGCAGGGCGCGGTAGTGGGGGGTCGCCGGCCGGTTGTCGCGAAAAGGTTTCGCCCTGTGACCGCCCCGCCGGCGCCACGCCTCGGGCCGGCGGGCCATGCGGTTGCAGGCCCGTCCGGGCCTAGGGAATGAGCGGCGACCAGGCCGGGTCCGAGGCATCGAGCGGGGTCGGCAGGGCGCGCTCGTTGAAGCCGGTGATGTCGACCGAGGCGAGCCGCGCCGAATAGCCCGAACCGCGCGCCCCCGCCGGCGATTCGCGGAAGAAGGCCAGCACGCGCCCGTTCGGGGCGAAGGTCGGCCCCTCCACCGCGAAGCCTTCCGAAAGCAGGCGCTCGCCGGTGCCGTCGGGCTGCATCACGCCGATGGCGAAGCGCCCGCCGCCGAAGCGGGTGAAGGCGATCAGGTCGCCGCGCGGCGACCAGACCGGCGTGGCGTAGCGGCCCTCGCCATAGGAGATGCGCCGCACCCCGCCCCCGCCACTGTCCATCACGTAGAGCTGCTGGTTGCCGCCGCGATCGGAATTGAAGGTGATCTGCGATCCGTCCGGCGAGAAGCACGGGCTGGTGTCGATCGCGCCCGAGCTCGTCAGGCGGCGGACGCTGCGCCCGCGCAGGTCGAGCTGCACGATGTTCGAGCCGTCGCCCGCGGTGACGCTCATCACGACCGAGCCGCCATCGGGGCTGAAGCGCGGGGCGAAGGTCATGCCCGGGAAATCGCCCAGCACCTGCTGCGAGCCGGAATCGATATTGAACAGATAGACCCGCGGCCGGTTCTGGAAGAATGACATGAAGGTGATGATGTTGGTCGAGGGGTGGAAGCGCGGCGTCAGTGTCAGCCACGATCCATCGGTCAGGAAGCGGTGGTTCTCGCTGTCCTGGTCCATGATCGCCAGCCGCTTGACGCGCCGGTCGCGCGGGCCGCTCTCGGCGATGTAGACGATGCGCGTGTCGAAATAGCCCTTCTCGCCCAGAAGCCGCTCGTAGATGCGATCGGAGATGATGTGGGCGATGCGCCGCCAGTTCTGCTGGGTCGAGGTGAAGGCCGTGCCCTCGATCTGCTGCTCGGGCAGCACGTCCCAGAGGCGGAACTCGACGCGCAGGCGGCCATCGCCCTGCGCCTCTACCCGGCCGGTCACCAGCGCCTGGCTGTTGATCACGCGCCAGTCGGCGAAGCGCGGCGCGGTGACGGCATCGGCCGGACGCTGGATGAAGGCGCTGCGATCGATCGGGCGGAACAGGCCGGAACGCTGGAGGTTGGCGCTGATCACGCCGGCGATGTCGCGGCCGAACCGCTCCCCGGCGGGGTTGACGCCGATGAACTCGGGAATGGCGATCGGGATCGGATCGACGCGCGCCCTTGTGATGTCGATCACGGTGGGTTGGCCCGGCGTGGCAGGGGCACCGGCGGCGGGAGCGGCGGGCGCCTGGGCGTAGGCAAGCCCGGGCAGCGCCGCAGCCGTGATGCCGGCGGCGATCGCCGCCGATCCGCCACGCAACAGCGCGCGGCGCGAGAGGGCCTCTGCCTCGGCCGCCTGGCGGCGGGCATCGGCCAGCCTGTCGAGCGCGTCCCAGAAAACGATCGGGCGCGCGGCCCGCGGGTCGATCAGGGGAAGGTCGGGCATGGCTTGGCTTCCGGGCGTTGACGAACTCGGTGCGGCAATGATGCGCGGGACGAACCGGATACCGATCCGCCACCACGGTTAAGGAATTGGCAGCCCGACCGAGGCCGCGTCAAGCTTGGTCACGGCGATGTCATCGGCGGGCAGCGGCCATGCCGCGACGGCTACCGCTCACAGCAGGCCCTGCGGGTTGAAGCGCAGATCCATCACCCGCCATGCCTCGTAGCGGTCGGCCGGCAGGCGCAAGGGCGAACATTGCGGATCGAGGATCGCGCGCCGCGCCCGCTCGGCAAAGGCGCGGAAGCTCGGATCGCCCATGCGCGATGTGTCCATGATGCGCGCATCGCGCACGCTGCCGTCGCGATCGACCGTGACGCGGATGATGGTGATCAGTTCGCGCGCGTTGCGCGCCCCGGCATCGAAGGTCCAGCAGCGCTCGATCTGCTGGGCGATGGCGCCCTTCTCCGAGGCGGTCAGCGTGTCGGAGACGCGCGCATTGGGCGAGCCCGCCGGCGGCGGCGAGGGCCGGCCCGAGGGCGGCTGTGCCGGGCGCGCCTGGGCCTGCTGCTGGGCGCGCAGACGCTCGAGCGTGTTGCGCAGCGAGTTCGGATTGCCCTCGGGCGTCGGGCGCGCGTTCGGCACCCGCGAAGGCTGGGTCTGCGCCTGTTGCGGCTGCGGCGTCGGCGGCGCGGGGGCGGCCGGGGTGCGCGGCGCCGCCTGGGCCTGGGCGGGCGGGGTTGGCGGCGTCGGCGTCTGCGGCAGGGCCTGGGGCTGCTGCGGTGCCGCAGCGGCCTGCGGCATGGGCGGGGGCAGCGGCAGGGTCGGCGCGACCGGCGTGGGCGGCGGCGATTGCGGCGACGGCGGCGCCGGCGTCGGCGTTGCCGGCGCTGCCTGGGGCTGCGGCGGCGTCGGCAGGGTGGGCTGCTGCACCGCCTGCGGCGGGGGCGGCGGCGGCGGCGGCGGCGGCGCGGGCAGGCTGGGCGGAGGTTCCGTCACCGGCCTTGGCGTCTGCGGCGCCTCGGGCGCGGGCGGCTCGGGCGTGCTCGGGGCGGGCGTGTCGGCACGCGGTGCCTCGGCCACCGGGCCGATATTGACGAACTCGATGACGAGCGGCACCTCCTCGGGCTCGGGCAGGCGCCGCCCGATGCCGAGCTGCAGCACGATCAGGGCCAGGATCAGCGCATGCACCAGGGCCGAGATCGCCATGCCCCGGCGCATCTCGCTCTGCTGCAAGGCAAGCGCACCCATCAGGCGGGCGCTCCTGTGTGGTGGGCGGTCATGGCCGGGCCTTGCCTTTCCGCTCCGTCCTTCCGTTTGTCGACACGGTGCATGAACATAGCAAATTCTGGCGAAATTCGGTCCTAGCGGCGCGGGGTCGGCGGCGGGGCCGGCGGCGGGGCCGGCACGGCCGGGGCCGCCGGGGCGGTGGCGCCGCGCCCGGGCGGGGCGGGCGCGCGCGGAGGCGCGCCGGCGCCGGGGGAACCCGGCTGCGGCTGCTCGGCCAGGAGTGCCACCTTGGCAATCCCGGCAGCGCTTACCGTGCCCATCACCTCCATCACCCGGCCATAGCTGATGGCGCGGTCGCCGCGCACGAACACGCGCGCATCGGGGTTCGAGCCCACGATCGCGCTCAGGCGCGGCACCAGCTCCTCAAGCTGGACCTGGGTCTCCTGGAGCCAGATCCGCCCCTCGGCATCGACCGAGACGACCAGGGGCTCCTGCGGCTGGGTCAGGGGCGCGGCCGCCGTGCGCGGCAGGTCCACCTGCACGCCCACGGTCATCAGCGGCGCGGCGATCATGAAGATGATCAGCAGCACCAGCATCACATCGACGAACGGCGTGACGTTGATCTCCGCCATCGGGCGATAGACGCGCCGCCCGCTGGCCGCGCGCCCGGTGCTGAAGGTTCCGCCTGCCATGGCCCCTCTCCCTTCCTCGCCGCCGCCCTAGGACGAGCTTTCCGTCTGGCGCGACAGGATCGCGCCAAACTCGGCGGCGAAGCCCTCCAGCCGCTGCGCGTAGCGGCCGAGATCGTTGGCGAGCTTGTTGTAGCCGATCACCGCCGGAATGGCGGCGACCAAGCCCATCGCGGTGGCGAACAGCGCCTCGGCGATGCCGGGCGCGACCACGGTAAGGTTGGTGTTCTTCATCGCCGCGATGGCCGTGAAGCTGTTCATGATGCCCCATACCGTGCCGAACAGCCCGATGAAGGGCGCGGTGGCGCCCACCGTTGCCAGGAACGGCATCCAGCTTTCCAGCCGCTCCATCTCGCGCGAGATGGTCACGTTCATGGCGCGATCAATCCGCTCGCGCAGGCCGATGCGCATGGCATCGGTGAAGGCCAACCCGCGCGAGGCGGTGCGGCGCCATTCGCGCATCGCCGCCACGAACACCGAGGCCATCGGATGCTGCGGGTTGTTGCCGATGCGCTCGAACAGCTCGTCGAGCGAGCCGCCCGACCAGAACTCGTCCTCGAAGGCCTGGGCTCTTTTCTGCATGCGGCGCAGCGTCTGCCACTTGCCATACATCACGGCCCACACCCAGAAGCTGGCCAGGATCAGCATGATCATGACCGCCTTCACCACGATGTCGGCCTGCAGGAACAGGCCGAGCAGGGTGATGTGTTGCGCCGCCTCGGCCGCGCCCAGCGCCGCCGCGTCCACCGTTCGATCCATCGGCCAGCACCCTATCCTTCCACTGTGACACGCACACCCGGCCGCGCGCGACAGCGCCCGGCCGCATCCGGTTACGCCCCCGATCCTGCCTTCCCGCCTGCCGCCTCACCCAGAAACGGGGCAAAAGCATGGCGCCAGGCCGTCGGCAGGCGCGCAGGGGTGCCGCGCGCACGGTCGGCGCAGACGAGATCGACCGCGAGCGCGGCCAGGGTCTCGCCCGCCGCGCCCGGGGCCTCGGCGCGCAGCACGTCCTGCGCGAGTTCCACCGACGCCCCGCCCAGCCGGAGCACGCGCGTGCGCACGAGCAGCGCATCGTCGAGGCGCGCCGGGCGCAGATAACGCACGCTGAGCGCGCGCACCACGAACACCGCCCCCTCCGCCATCAGCCGGGCGTGCGGCTGGCCGAGTGCGCGCAGCATCTCGGTCCGCGCCCGCTCGGCGAATCGCAGATAGGTGGCGTGATACACCACCCCGCCCGCGTCGGTATCCTCGAAATAGACGCGCAGCGGGAAATAATGCGCACCGGCGCAGAGCACGCCCTCGGGTGGCGGCGGCGCGGCGCAAGCCTGCGCGGGCTCAGCCATCCGCATCCTCCGTGCCGCTGGCGGCGGCGAGCAGGTCGAGTTGGTCGGGCGTGCGCCGCGGCGGCTTGAGGCCGAGATGCTCCCAGCCGCGATCGGCGAGCACGCGCCCGCGCGGGGTGCGCAGCAACAGGCCCTGCTGGATCAGGAAGGGCTCGATCACTTCCTCGATCGTGTCGCGCTGCTCGGCCAGGGCCGCGGCCAGCGTCTCCACCCCCACCGGCCCGCCGGCATAGTGCTGGGCGATGCGCCCGAGATAGCGCCGGTCCATGGAATCGAGGCCGAGGCGATCGACCTCAAGCCGCGTCAGCGCCGCATCCGCCAGCACCGCATCGACCGGGCCGCTGCCCTCGGCGGCGGCGAAATCGCGCACCCGGCGCAGCAGCCGCCCGGCCACGCGCGGGGTGCCGCGCGAACGGCGCGCGATCTCGGCCGCGCCCGCATCCGTCAGCGCGAAGCCGAGCACGCCCGCGCCGCGGCGCACGATCAGCTCCAGCTCGGCCGGGGTGTAGAATTGCAGCCGCAAGGGGATGCCGAAACGCTCGCGCAGGGGCGTGGTGATCAGGCCCGAGCGAGTGGTGGCCCCCACCAGCGTGAAGGGCGGCAGGTCGATGCGCACGCTGCGCGCCCCCGGCCCCTCGCCGATGATGAGATCGAGCTGGAAATCCTCCATCGCCGGATAGAGCACTTCCTCGATCGCCGCTTGCAGGCGGTGGATCTCGTCGATGAACAGCACGTCGCGCGGCTGCAGGTTGGTCAGGATCGAGGCGAGGTCCGAGGCGCGCTGGATCACCGGCCCCGAGGTGGCACGGAAGCCCACGCCGAGCTCGCGCGCGACGATCTGGGCGAGCGTGGTCTTGCCGAGGCCCGGGGGGCCATAGAGCAGCACATGGTCGAGCGCCTCGCCGCGACCGCGGGCGGCGTCGATGAAGATGCGCAGGTTGCCGCGCAGCGTCTCCTGGCCGATGAACTCGGCCAGGCGCAGCGGGCGAAGCGAGCCTTCCCCGCCATCGGTCGCGGCCGACGCGGGCGAGACCAGCCGCTCCTCGGCCGGGCTGGGTGTCTCGGGCGCGGGGCTGCGCGGGCGCCGGCTCACGGCTTCAGCTCCTTGAGCGCCTCGCGGATCAGCGCCTGCAGGTCGGCCCCGCTGCCGAGCCGCTCGGCCGCGCGCGAGACGGCGGCCAGCGCCTCGGCCCGGCCTGTGCCGAGATTCATCAGCGCCGAGACCGCCTCGGAGGCCGCGCCGCGCGCGGACATGGCGGTGTGGGCGACACCGGCACCGATCACGATCGGCCCGCCGGTGGGCGCGGCGGCGGCCTTCTCCTTCAATGCCGTCACCAGCCGCGCGGCAAGCTTGCCGCCCACCCCCGGCGCGCGCGACAGCATCGCCTTGTCGCCGGCGATGATCGCGGCGGCGAGGTCGGAGGGCGACAGCGCCGAAAGCAGCGACAGCGCCACCCTGGCGCCCACGCCCTGCACGGTGCCGAGCAGGCGGAACCAGTCGCGCTCGATCGTGTCGATGAAGCCGTAGAGCTGGATCGCGTCCTCGCGCACCTGCATCTCGACCCACAGCATCGCCGCCTCGCCCGCGCCGGGCAGGCGGCCGAGCGTCCTGGCCGAGCAGAGCAGGCCGTAGCCCACGCCGCCGACATCGAGCACGACGCCGCCATCCTGGGTCGAATCGATACGGCCGGTAAGCTTGGCGATCATCACGGCGCGCCGCCCCCGCCCTAGCGCAGCCCGGCGCGGCCGATGGCGTCGCCCGCGACCAGGCGGGCGGCGGTGCGCGCGCGGGTGGTGCGGCAATGCGCATGGCAGATCGCCACCGCGAGCGCATCGGCCGCATCGGCCCGGCCGATGCCGGCGCCGGGCAGCAGGCGGCGGACCATCAGCTCGACCTGCGCCTTGTCGGCATGGCCCGACCCGACCACCGATTTCTTCACCGCCATGGCGCCATACTCGAACACCGGCACGCCCGCCAGCGCCGGCACCAGCAGCACCACCCCGCGCGCCTGGCCGAGCTTGAGCGCCGAGCCGGGATTCTTGGCGACATAGGTCTCCTCGACCGCCGCCTCGTTCGGCCGGTAGCAATCGAGCACCGCCTGCAAGCCGTCGTGCAGGGTTCGCAGCCTCTCGGCCACCGGCAGGTCGTCGCGGGTCGCGATCACGCCGTCGCCGAGGTGGCGCAGGCGATTGTCGATCGCCTCGATCACGCCCCAGCCGGTGAACCGCAGCCCCGGATCGAGCCCGAGCAGTTTCATGCGCATCCTTCCAGGCCCGCGCCGGCGCGGGCGATGGCGGCGGCGATCAGGCGGCGGACAGCCGCTCCATCACCGCCTCGGGGATCTCGTAGTTGGCGAACACGTTCTGCACATCGTCGCTCTCGTCGAGCACATCGAGTAACTTGAGCACGCTCTGCGCCTGCTCCTCGTCGAGCGGCACGGTGGTCGCGGGCCGCCAGTCGAAGCGCGCCTCGGCCGGGGCGCCGAACCTGGCCTCGAGCGCGTCGCGCACGGCATGCAGGCTGGCGACATCGGTTGTCACCTCGTGGCCGGCCGCGCCGCTCTCGACATTGGCCGCGCCCGCTTCCAGCGCTGCCTCGAACATGGCGTCGGCATCGGCGGCGTCGGCGGCGTAGCGGATCACGCCCAGCCGCTCGAACATGAAGGCGACCGAGTTGGGCTCGCCCAGCGCCCCGCCATATTTCGAGAAGGCCGAGCGCAGTTCCGAGGCGGTGCGGTTGCGATTGTCGGTCAGCGCCTCGATGATGATGGCGACCCCGTTCGGGCCGTAGCCCTCGTAGCGCACCTCGGCGAAATCGTCGCCGGCGCCGGGGCCGGCGGCCTTCTTGATCGCGCGCTCGATCGTGTCGCGCGGCATGTTCTCCTCGCGCGCGGCGGCGCAGGCGGCGCGCAGGCGCGGATTGTGCGCGGGTTCCGGCAGGCCCTGGCGGGCCGAGACCGTGATCTCGCGGATCAGCGTGGCGAACTTACGTGCCCGCCGGGCGGCCTGGGCGCCCTTGCGGTGCAGGATGTTCTTGAATTGCGAGTGGCCGGCCATGGCGCGGTTTGCACGCTCGTATGGTTGTTGAGGGACAGCCGATAACGCTCGGCACTATAACACGAATCGGCGTCCGAGCCGGGGCCGGCTCGGGACCGGGCCGGGGTTATAGCATGCCGGCGCGGGCGCGACAGCTTTTGTGCGCTTGTGGCGGGCGGCGCTACGGGGCGGGCATGGCCGGGGCGAGCCGTCCGCCCAGCCGCACCGGCTCGACCCTCCGGGCAAGGCCGCTCACCGGATCGGTCGCCACGAACACGCCGCAGACGGTCGCCTCGCCCTCGGCCGGGGCCAGCCTTTCGCCCGGCATCTTGCGCACGAAACGGGCCAGCGCCGCCTCCTTCTGCATGCCGATCACGCTGTCATAGTCGCCGCACATGCCGGCATCGGTCAGATAGCCGGTGCCGCCGGGCAGGATCTGCGCGTCCGCAGACGGCACATGGGTATGGGCACCCACCACCAGCGACACCTGTCCGTCGAGGAAATGGCCGAGTGCCATCTTCTCGCTCGTGGCCTCGCCATGCGCCTCGATCACGGCGGCATCGACGGTGCGGCCGAGGCCGTGGCGCGCGAGTTCCGCCTTCACCACCGCGAAGGGATCGTCGAGCGGGTCCATGAACAGGCGCAGCATGGCGCAGGCGACCAGGACGCGCTTGCCGCCCGCCGTGCGATAGACGCCCGCCCCCCGGCCGGGCGTGCCGGGCGGAAAGTTGATCGGGCGCAGCAGCCGCGGCTCGCCCTCGATATAGGGGATGATCTCGCGCCGGTCCCAGGCATGGTTGCCGAGCGTGAGCGCATCGCAGCCGGCAGCGAACAGCTCCTCGGCGATCTGCGGTGTCAGGCCGAAGCCGTGCGCGGCATTCTCGGCATTGGCGATGACGAAATCGAGCACGAGGCGCCGGCGCAACTCGGGCAGGGCCGCGACCACCGCATCGCGCCCGCTGCGCCCGACAATGTCGCCCAGGAACAGAAGGTTCATCGCGCACCGCTTCCTGTCACGATCAGTTCCGCCTCCGTCGCCACGGCATCGAGCCGCGCATCGCCCGGCCCCATCGGCACCGCCGGCACCTCCTGTGACGCGAGCGCACAGCCGAGCGCGAACACCCTGCCCCGCCCGTCGCCGCGCAGCGCGGCCAGGGTGCGGTCGTAATAGCCGGCGCCGTGGCCGAGCCGCCCGCCGGCGCGGTCGAAGGCGACCAGCGGCACGAGCAGGAAATCGGGACGGAGCGCCGCGGCGTCGGGCACGGGCTCGTGCGTGCCGAAGCGCGCCGCGCGCAGGGTATCGCCGAAACGGAAGCGGCGGAAGGTCAGTGGCAAGCCGCGCGCGGGCGTGCAGGGCAGCCCGATCGCATGGCCGCGCCCGGACAGTGCCGCCATGAGCGGGCGAAGGTCGATCTCGCCCGGCAAGGGCCACACCGCGCCGACGATCGCCCCCGGCGGCGGGCGCAGCGCAGCCGGCGCCGAGAGCACCAGCCCGGCAAGCCAGGTGCCGGCGCCGAGCGGATCGGGGTGCGCGGCAGCGCGCGCGATCCGCTCGCGCAGCGCCGCCTTGGCCGCTTGCAGCGCGGCGTCCTGCTTCGCCCCGGGACCGGGCGCAGGATCGGCCGGGCCGCGCGGCAGGGACTGGATGCGGGCGATCGTGGTCATGTGGCGGGGGCGGGGCCGGCGCCGCGAACACATCGGCCCGCGAGCAGCGGGGCGACAGATCGGGCGGCGATGAGGGGAGCGGCGATGAGGGGAAGGGTGGAACGAAGCCGCCTCGGCCGCTGGCACGTTATCCGCCTCGGGCCTGCACTTTGCAGGTGGGCGCCATATGCCGTGACCACGGCCACGGTAGGGACAGCTCCCTCGAGGATCGGTATCGGCCCCAGGGATAAGTCAGCCTGGCGAACCGCGCCGCTTCGTTCCACGGTGAATCTAGTGACGCTCGAGCTGCTCGGCAACCGTCTCGATCCGGTGGGCGAGGTCGATCAGCCCGTCGGCCAGCGCGGCGACACGCTCGGCGCCGGCATCGCCGCCCCCCTCGGCCCTGACCTGGTCGAGGTCGAGGCGCAGATCGTGCACCTCGTCGGCCAGCATCAGCGCGGCATACATCAGGGCGCGGCCCTCGGTATTGGGGCCCTGCGGGCCCATCTGCTTCTTGATGTCCTGGATGCGCCGGTCGATGCCTTCGGCCAGGCCGCGCAGATGGCCCTCCTGCCCGTCCTCGCAGCCGACGGTGTAGGTGTAGCCGTTGATCTTGATGTTCACCTGCGCCATCGGAGGTTCCTGCCCTGTCGCCCTGCCTTGCCGTCGTGCCTTGCCGTCCTGCCTTGCCGTCCTGCCTTGCCGCCAAACCGTGCCGTCGCGCAGCGCCCGAACGCGCTGCGCCCTAGCCGGTCTTTTCGAGCGCCCGGCGCAGCCGATCGATGATCGCCTCGAGCCGCGCCGACACCGCCTCGCGCACGCGGGCCAGTTCGGCCGCGTCGTCGCCCGCTTTCGCCCCGCGCGCCTCCACCTTTTGCGCCGCCCTCTCTAGCCGCGCGACCGCCTTGGCCAAGGCCGCCTCGGCCGCTTCGATCTTCCGGTTGCTGTCGCTGGCCGCCATGGTTCCCAGGTCCGCCGCTGCCATGCCGCTTCAAGAGACGGCGCGTAATTGGCCGGACTTTAAGAGTACCGTCATGCGATGGTCAATCCGCCCGCGCCTGTTGGCGCATCGATTATGCTCGATTCGCCCGCGCCATTGTGCTGCAAAGCGATGATGTTGACGCAAACCGCCCAGGGACTGCGCGAGGATTGGCCGGCCGTAATCGTGCATGGTCTGCGGGATGCATGCGCTGCCTGCGACGCCGCGGCAAGCGCGGAGGCGGTGCGGCCCGGCGGTAGTGCGCCACGCGGCCTGATCCTGCAAAGCGCGCCCGGCGCCGGCTGGTATGGCGGGGCGGGCTGGTTCCTGGCGATCGCGCGCGCCGCCGCCACCGCCCATCCCGCCCTGCCGCTCGGCGCCGTGCTCGATTGCGGCGCGCTGCCGGGCGCGGTGCTCGATGCGTTGCGCGCCGGCGCGCCGGCCGTGATCTTCACCGGCCCGGCCGAGTGCGCGGCGCGGCTGGCCGCGATCGCCACCGCGCGCGGGGCGCTACTGCTGGTCAAGCCTCCGCCCGCACATGACCTTGCCACTCGCGCCGGGCACACCGCCCTTGCCGCCGCCCTCGCCTGGCGGGCGAGTGCGGCTGGCATGCCATCAACCACCACGCGCGCGGATGACAAAGCGGGCAAGGACGGTTAAGAGAACGCACCGAATTCCGGCGCTCCCGCCCCCGTCGGGGCCGGGCAGGCCGGGCACCGCGACCCCTCCCGAACAACGACGATCACGAGGCAGCCATGCGGATCACCCAGAAGGTCAAGAAGATCCTCTCCCACTACGAGAGCGACAACCCCGGCACCAAGGCGAACCTCGCCCGCATCCTGATGCATGGCCGGCTGGGCGGCTCGGGCAAGCTCGTGATCCTGCCGGTCGACCAGGGCTTCGAGCATGGCCCGGCGCGCAGCTTCGCGCCCAATCCGGCCGGCTACGACCCGCACTACCACTTCCAGCTCGCGATCGATGCCGGGCTTTCGGCCTATGCCGCGCCCCTCGGCATGATCGAGGCGGGCGCCGACAGCTACGCCGGCGCGATCCCGACCATCCTCAAGGTCAACAGCGCCAACAGCCTCGCGCGCATGAAGGACCAGGCGGTGACCGGCAGTGTCAACGACGCGCTGCGGCTCGGCTGCGCGGCGATCGGCTTCACCATCTATCCCGGCTCGGACGACCAGTTCGCGATGATGGAGGAACTGCGCGAGCTGGCCGAGGAGGCCAAGGCGGTCGGGCTTGCCGTGGTGGTGTGGTCCTATCCGCGCGGCGGCGACCTGACCAAGGAGGCCGAGACCGCGTTCGACATCTGCGCCTATGCCGCGCACATGGCCGCCCTGCTCGGCGCGCACATCATCAAGGTGAAGCCGCCCACGGCCGCCTACGGGCTCGACGCGGCGAAGAAGGTCTATGAGAAGCAGCGCATCGACGGCGCGACGCTCGCCACCCGCGTCAGTCATGTCGTGCAGTCCTGCTTCAACGGCAAGCGGCTGGTGGTGTTCTCGGGCGGCGAGGCCAAGGACCTCGACGGCATCTATGGCGAATGCCGCGCCATCCGCGATGGCGGCGGCACCGGCTCGATCATCGGGCGCAACACCTTCCAGCGGCCGAAGGAGGACGCGCTCAAGATGCTCGACACCATCGTCGACATCTATCTCGGCAAGCAGTGAACGGGCGGCGCGGCACCTCTGCCATGCCGGCCCAGGACAAGGCGAACGACACGGCGAACGACAAGGCGGGGCGCGGCGACGCGCCCCGCTGCCGCATCTATCTGATCACGCCGCCTGCGCTCGACCCCAGGGGCTTCCGCGACACGCTGGCGCGCGCGCTCGATGCGGGCGATGTCGCCGCCGTGCAGCTTCGGCTGAAGGATGCGGCCGACGATGCGGTGCGCCGCGCGGCCGAGGCGCTGGCCCCGGTGGCGCAGTCGCGCGGCGTCGCGTTCCTGATGAACGACCGGCCCGACCTTGCGGTTGCCACCGGCTGCGATGGCTGCCATGTCGGCCAGCAGGACACGCCGGCGCGCGAAGCCCGCCGCATCCTCGGCCCCGAGCGCACGCTCGGCGTCACCTGCCATGCCAGCCGCCACCTGGCGCTGGAGGCGGGCGAGGACGGGGCCGACTATGTCGCCTTCGGCGCCTTCTTCCCGACCACCACCAAGGAGGCGCGCCACCGCGCAACGCCCGCCATCCTGCAATGGTGGTCGGAGCTGATGGAGCTGCCCTGCGTCGCGATCGGCGGCATCACGGCGGCGAATTGCGCGCCGCTGGTACGCGCGGGGGCGGATTTCCTCGCCGTCGTCTCGGCGGTGTGGGACCACCCGGACGGGCCCGATGGCGGGGTGCGCGCGCTCGACGCCGCGATCGCCGCCGCCGCCGCGCTTGGCCCCCTGCCGCCGCTCGACCTCGACCCGGAGGAGACGACGCATGATGCCGCCGAGGATTCGTCCGGCTAGAAGGGAGAATGGCGCGTCATGAGCGGCCTCGCCAATCCGGTCATGCTGGTGATGCTGGCCTGCGCCGTCCTCAGCATGGCGGGCGCCTTCGGCGTGATCATCGCGATGATGCGCTACCGCGAGCCCGAGCGCAGCCTGATCTGGTATGCCGTCAACGGCCACGCCTTCTTCACCGGCAAGGGCTTCCTGCCCGAGGCTGCGCCGCTGCGCCGCTGGCTGGTCCGCTTCTATGCGGCCTTCTTCGCCTGCCTGGCGCTGTCGGTGCTCTACGGCTTCGTCGGCGGCTGAGGCGCTTCAGCGCGGCGGGGTGGCGCCCTCCGCCTTGCCCTCCGCCACGCCCTCCACCACCGGCAGCCAGAGCACATCCTCGATCCGCGCCGCGCCGGTGGCCAGCATCGCCAGCCGGTCGAAGCCGAGCGCGATGCCGGCGCAGTCGGGCAGCCCGTGCGTGAGCGCGGCGAGGAAATCCTCGTCCGCCGGCCACGCCGCCGCCTCGCCATAGAGCGCCGCCCGCCGCGCCCGGTCGGCGGCGAAGCGGGCGCGCTGCTCGGCCGCGTCGGTAAGCTCGGCGAAGCCGTTGGCGAGTTCGAGCCCGGCGACATAAAGCTCGAACCGCTCGGCCACGCGCGGATCGGTGGGCTTGCGCCGCGCCAGCGCCGCCTGGCTTGCCGGATACTCGACCAGGAAGGTCGGGCGGGCGAAGCCCAGGCGGGGCTCGATCCGATCGAGCAGGATGCGGAAGAACAGGTCCTCCCACCCCTCCCCGTCGCGCGGGGGAAAGCCCGCCCGCGCCGCCGCGTCGCGCAGCAGCGCCGCATCGGGCGCGGCCGGATCGGGGGCGGTGGCCAGGATGTCGATGCCGGCATAGCGGGCGAAAGCCTCGGCCACCGTCAGGCGCTCGAAGGGCGCGGCGAGCGGCACCGAGGCGCCGCGCCAGCGCAGCTCGGGCGGGCAGGTCGTGCGGATGAAAGCCTCGGTCTCCTCGATCAGCGCCGCCATGTCCGCGCCCGCGCGATACCATTCCAGCATGGTGAATTCGGGATGGTGCGTGTCCGAACGCTCGGCGTTGCGGAAGGTGCGCGCAAGCTGGAAGATCGCGCCCATGCCGCCGGCGATCAGCTTCTTCATCGCGAATTCGGGGCTGGTGTGCAGGCCGAGCCGCAGCGCCGGCCCGCCATCGGCGCGGTCGAGCCGGGTGGCGAAGGGGTGCAGATGCACCTCCATGCCGGGCGAGAGCTGCAGGATCGGCGTCTCCACCTCGGCATAGCCGCGCGCGGCGAAGAAGGCGCGGGTCGCCGCCACCAGGCGCGCGCGCCCTTGCAGGAAGGGCAGGCGCGCGGCCAGCCGCTCCGGGTGCCAGGGCGGGCTCGGCTGCGTGGCGGACGGCGCGGGGGATGGCGCGGGGGATGGCGGCTGGCGTGGCTCTGACATGCGGCTTCCGTGGCGACGGCCGGAACGCTATAGGAGCCCACCATGCCGAGCCCGCCCGCACAACGCCAGCCCGAAGCCGCTTCCGATACCGGAGCGGCCGAGGCCGCGCCTGCGGCCATGCCCGCGCGCACCATCCGCGACGCATCCGCCCTGATCGCCGCCGGCCTGATGCCGGAGGCCGCGCGCGCGGAGATCGAGGCGGTGGCAGGGCGCTACGCGATCGCGCTGACACCCGCCGTTGCCGCGCTGATCGCGCGCGCCCCCGATGGCAGCGCCGATCCGGCCGATCCGATCGCGCGCCAATACTTGCCCGATCCGGCCGAGCTCGCAGCTGCGCCCTACGAGCATCCCGACCCGATCGGCGATGCGGCGCACAGCCCGGTGAAGGGCATCGTGCATCGCTATCCCGATCGCGTCCTGCTCAAGCCCTTGCTCGCCTGCCCGGTCTATTGTCGCTTCTGCTTCCGCCGCGAGACGGTGGGGCCCGATGGCGGCGTGCTCGGCGAGGCCGAGCTTGCGGCCGCGCTCGGCTACATCGCGCGCAGCCCGGCGATCTGGGAGGTGATCCTCACCGGGGGCGATCCGCTCATGCTCTCGCCCCGCCGGCTCGGCGCGCTCATCGCCGCGCTCGATGCGATTTCGCATGTGCAGGTGATCCGCCTCCACAGCCGCGTGCCGGTGGCCGACCCGTCGCGCATCGACGCGGCGCTGGTGGCAGCGCTTTCCGCCACCGCCAAGGCGGTGTGGGTGGGCGTGCATGTGAACCATCCGCGCGAACTGGCCGGGCCCGCGCGCGCGGCACTGGCCAGGCTGGCGCAGGCCGGGCTGCCGCTCGTCTCGCAGACCGTGCTCCTGCGCGGCGTCAACGACGATCCGGCCGTGCTGGAGGAACTGTTCCGCACGCTGGTCGCGGCGCGGGTGAAGCCCTACTACCTGCACCATCTCGACCCCGCCCCCGGCACCGGCCATTTCCGAGTCCCGCTCGCCCGTGGCCAGGGCATCGCCAGCGCCCTGCGCGGGCGCGTCTCGGGCCTGGCCCAGCCCACCTATGTGCTCGACGTACCGGGGGGCTTCGGCAAGGCGCCGATCGGCGCCTGCGCCCTGGCCGAGGATCAGGCCGGACGGTGGCAGGTGACCGACCCGCAGGGCCGCGCCCACACGCTGCCCTTCGACTGACCGGGCGCGGATGGCGCGCGCCTTGCGCGGCGGCGCAAATCCGGCTACATCCCCGCCCGCCCGGCCTGCGCCCCTGGCGCGCCGGCCTTCGTTCTTTGCGCCGTTGCCGCCGCGCGCGCCGCACCAGCGCCGCCCCACTCGCTCCGACCCGAGGCTTCCGCCATGAAGATCCAGGCCAACACGATCCGTCCCGGTATGGTGATCGAGCATGAAAGCCGGCAATGGTCGGTGATCAAGATCCAGATCATCACCCCCGGCAAGGGCGGCGCCTTCATCCAGGTCGACATGCGCGACGTGAAGAGCGGCAACAAGACCAACCAGCGCTGGCGCACCCAGGACACCGTCGAGAAGCTGAACGTCGAGGAGAAGGAGTTCACCTATCTCTTCGAGGCGGACGGCATGCTCACGCTGATGGACAAGGAAAGCTACGAGCAGATCAGCGTGCCCAAGGAGATCCTGGGCGATGCCGCGCCCTTCCTCCAGGAGAACATGGAGGTGACGGCCGACTTCATCGAGGGCGTGCCGGTAGCGGTGCATCTGCCGCCGCAGGTCACGCTCACCGTGGTCGAGGCCGATCCGGTGGTGAAGGGCCAGACCGCGGCCAGCTCCTACAAGCCGGCCAAGCTCGACAATGGCGTGCGCGTGATGGTGCCGCCCTTCATCGAGTCCGGCACGCGCATCGTGGTGCGCACCGAGGATTCGACCTATGTCGAGCGCGCCAAGAACTGACGCGGCGAAGTCGCCGCGCCACCCCGACACCGCACCAGGTTGAACCCCGCATGCCCGTCCTGTCGCCCGCGCTGACCGTCATGACCGGCGCGGCGCGCAAGGCCGCCAAGCGCCTGGTGCGCGATTTCGGCGAGGTCGAGCAGCTCCAGGTCTCGGTCAAGGGCCCGTCCGATTTCGTCAGCCAGGCCGATCTGCGCGCCGAGGAGACGCTCAAGGCCGAGCTTTCCCGCGCGCGCAAGGACTTCGCCTTCCTGATGGAGGAAAGCGGCGCCTCCGGCAACGAGAGCTGGTCGTTCCGCTGGGTGGTCGATCCGCTCGACGGCACCACCAACTTCCTGCACGGCATTCCGCACTGGGCGATCTCGATCGCGCTGGAGAAGAATCTCGGCCGCGGCAAGGGCAGCGAGATCATCGCCGGCGTGATCTACAACCCCGCCAGCGACTAGATGTTCTGGGCCGAGAAGGGCGGCGGCGCCTTCCTGAACGATCGGCGCCTGCGCGTCTCCTCGCGCCGCGAGATGGGCCAGGCGCTGTTCGCCACCGGCATCCCCTTCGCCGGCGTGCCGCGCAAGGCCGAGTTCAGCGCGATCCTTGAAGCGATCATGCCGCAGGTCGCAGGCGTGCGCCGTTTCGGTGCCGCCGCGCTCGACCTCGCCTGGGTCGCCGCCGGCCGCTACGAGGGGTTCTGGGAGCTCGGCCTCAATCCGTGGGACATCGGCGCCGGCATCCTGATGGTGCGCGAGGCGGGCGGCTTCGTCACCACGCCCGACGGCGAGGACCCGCTGCACAAGCGCGACGTGGTAGCCGGCAACATGCACCTGCACGAGCCCCTGCGCGCGATCGTGGCCGATGTCGTCAAGCGACTGGCCAAGGCACCCAGGGCCGCTACCGCCAGGCCTGGAGCCTGAATCCCGGCCCAAGGGTGCGTTCCTCGATCCGCAGGCGGCCCCGGACTGCCTTGCCCCGCCGCCGCCTCTGCGGTTGAGGGGGGCCACCCTTTGGGCTAGGGTTGCGCCAATGCCGCAGCGCAGAGTCGCGGACGCCCGGATGGGCGGCGCGTGCTTCGCCAAGACGGCTTGCAGTGGCGCCATCCTGAACGGCCCCGGAGGCTCGGCCAAGTCCATGTCCAGCGCATGCCGCGCGCCCTTTTTCGCAGTGCTCCGCCGGGCCTTGTGCCTGGCCCTGTCGCTTGCCGGCATGCTCGCCGCCGCTGTCGCGTTCGCGCCCGAGGCCGCGGCCCAGGGCACGCCGAGCTATTCGCGCCTGACGGTGGGCGGCCACGCCGGCCGTGGCGGCGTGATGGTGGATGAAAGCGTGCTCGCGCGGCTCGGGCCGGCGCTGCGCGCACCGGCGCTGATGTCGCAGCCGACGCACCGCCCGCGCGTCTCGGGGCTCACCCTCGCGCCACGCCTCGCACCGCCACCGCGCTGGGCGATGCGCAACGCCCCCATCCGCCGCGGCGCGGTGCGGGTGGCGCAGGGCGACACCGACCTGGCCGAACGTCCGCGCCCGGCACGCCGGCGCGTGGCGAGCAGCAGCCGCGCGCGCCAGCTGGCGGCGGCTCGGGCGCAGGCGCGCCGCGTCCCGGTTTCGCTGCAACGCCCTGCGGGCAACACGCGGGCGATTCTTGCCGCCGCGGGCGATGCGGGCCTGTCGCCCGCGCGCGTGCGCCAGCGCGGCCGCACCATCATCATCGAGCCGGCGGTGATCGCCGCGGTGATGCGCGGCCCCGCGCCCGTCGCTGCGGGCACTGCCGCGAATGCCCCATCACCCGCCGAGATGCGCGCACCAATGCCTGCCGCGCCAATGCCTGCCGCGTCGATGATCGCGCCGGCGGTGGTGGCAAGCGCCGCGCGCGCGCCGGCAGCGATGGCGCCAGCGCCGGCCCCGGCACCGACGCGCAGCGTGGCCGCGCCCGCCGCCGCGCCCGCGGCACCGGCAGCCACCGCAAGACCCGTCGCGCCGGCCGTGCCGGCGAGCGAACGGCTGGTCCCGCCGCCGCCCGCGCTGGCCGCGGCCCCACCGCCGCCGCCGGTGATCCCGGCCGCGCCCGGCATCGCCCCGCTCGGACCAACGCCGCTGCCCGGCACGACCACGACGCAACTTGCCCAGGCGCAGCCCCCGGCCGTTCCCGGCTCGCCCGCCCCTGCGCCGCGCCCCGCCGCACCGCCGCCGGCCGCGCTCCTGCCACAGCCCGCGCCGCAGATCGTCGTCCCGCCCGCGACACCGCCGCAATCGGCCCCGGCGCCGGCGCGACAGGCCGCGGCACCGGCGGTGCGCCCGCTGAACCTGCCCACCCTCACGCCACCGATTTCGCCGCCCTCGATCTCGCCGCCGGCGCCGCAGGCGATGGCCGCCGCGCCGGCTGCCCTGCCGGGCGCGATACCGCCCAGCACGGCAACGCCCGCCGCGCTGACGCAGGGCGCGGCGCCGACAAGCCTTGTCTTCGCGCCCGAGGGCCTCGTGCTGACCCAGGCCATGCGCGAGGAGTTGCAGCGCCTCGCCCGCCGCATGCCGAGCAACGAGGCCGTGCGCGTGCAGGTGCTCGCCTACGCCACGGCCCCGGGCAATGACGCGGCGCGGGCGCGCCGCACATCGCTGTCGCGGGCCACGCTGGTGCGCTCCTTCCTGATCGAACAGGGGCTGCGCTCCACCCGCATCGACGTGCGCGCCCTCGGCCAGCAGGGCAGCGACGGGCCGCGCGATCGCGTCGATCTCGTGGTGGGCGGGCCCTAGCCCGCGCATGCGCCGGCCGGGTCGGACCAAGCAACCATGACACGCCCCACCCGCTTCCTCGTGCGCATGCTGCTGTTCCTCGCCTCGGTGGCGGCGGTCGCCTACCTGCTGTTCGACGCGCTCGAGCACGCCTTCGCCACGAACCCGGTCCTGAACTCGATCATCCTGGCCGTGCTGCTGCTGGGCATCGTGTTCAATCTGCGCCAGGTGCTGCTGATCAATCCCGAGGTCGCCTGGATCGAGACCTTCCGCCGTGACCAGCCCGAGGCGAGCAGCCAGCGCGCCCCGCGCCTGCTCGCGCCCATGGCGCGCATGCTGGCAGACCGGCGCGGCAGCCGCTTCACGCTTTCCGCCACCGCCATGCGCTCGCTGCTCGACGGCATCGCCTCCCGCCAGGAGGAAAGCCGCGACATCTCGCGCTATCTCACCAGCCTGCTGATCTTCCTCGGCCTGCTCGGCACCTTCTGGGGCCTGCTCATCACCATCAATGCGGTGGCCGACGCGATCGGGGCGATGAACATCGCCTCGGGCGATGTGAACGCGCTGTTCGAGCAGTTGAAGAGCGGCCTCGCCAGCCCGCTGCGCGGGATGGGCACCGCCTTCTCGGCCTCGATGTTCGGGCTGGCCGGCTCGCTGGTGGTGGGCTTCCTCGACCTCCAGGCGGCGGCAGCGCAGAACCGCTTCTTCAACGACCTCGAGGAATGGCTCGCGGCGCAGACCCGGCTTTCCTCGGGCGCGCTGCCCGCCGACGGCGAAGGCTCGATGCCCGCCTTCGTCCAGGCGTTGCTGGAACAGACCGCCGAGAACCTGGAGGGCCTGCAGCGCATCCTCGGCCGCGGCGAGGAAGGGCGCGTGCAGGCCAACGCCGCCATCATGCAGCTTACCGAGCGGCTCGGCACCCTGACCGACCAGATGCGCGCGAGCCAGCAGCTCCTGCTCAAGCTGGCGGAGGGCCAGGCGGAGATCCGCCCGGCGCTCCAGCGCCTCGCCGCCGCCCCGGCCGAACGCCCGCTCGACGAGGCGACGCGCACCCATATCCGCAACATGGAGATCTACCTCGCCCGCCTGCTCGACGAGGCGATGAACGGCCGCACCCAGGCCGTGAACGAGATCAGGAGCGAGATCCGCACCCTTGCCCGCACCATCGCCGCGCTGGCCGAGGAGCCGCCGCGATGACCGCGCCGCGCGCCCGGTAGGCACCGATGAGCGTCGGTGCGCGCGGCCGCTCCCGGCGCCCGGTCGAAGCGTGGCCGGGCTTCGTCGATGCGCTGTCGACGCTGCTGATGGTCATCATCTTCGTGCTGATGGTGTTCGTGCTGACGCAGGGCTTCCTGTCGACGGCGCTGTCGGGGCGGGACCAGGCGCTCAACGCGCTCAATGCCGAGGTGGCAAGCCTTGGCGAGCAGCTCTCGCGCGAGCGTGCGGACAGCGCGGCACTGCGCGCCGATGTCGCGCGCCTGACCGAGGATGTGCGCCGCACCGCTGGTGAGCGCGAGGCGCTGGCGGCGGAACGCGAGCGGCTGACGCGCGAACTGGCACAGGCGACCGAGGCCGGCACCGCGCTCGCCGCCGACCTCGCCGCCTTGCGCGCCCAGCGCGACCAGCTCACGCGCGAACTGACTGCGGCCACCGCGGCCGGCACCGCGCTGGCTGCCGACCTGGCAGCCTTGCGCGCCGAGCGCGAGCGGCTGGCGCGCGACCTCGCCGCCGCCGGGCAGGCGCGCGAGACGCTTGCCGCCGAGATCGCCGCGCTGCGCGCCGAGGGCGAGCGCCTGGCCGCCGAGCGCAGCGCGCTCGAGGCCGACCGCACGCGCATGTCGGCCGAGATCGCCGCGCTCCAGCGCCGCAACGAGGAGACGCTGGCGATGGCCCGTGGGCTCGAGGAGCAGCTCGGGCTCGCGCGCCGGCAAACCGAGGCCGACCGCGCCACGATCGAGCAGCGCCAGCGCGAACTCGCCCTGCTGAACGCCCGCATCGCCGAGGCCGAAGCAAGCCTCACCGCGCGCGAGCGGGCGCTGGCGGAAGCCGGCCGGGCACGCGAGGCGGATCGCGAATTGCTGGCCGAGCGCGCGCGTGCCATGGCCGCATTGCAGACGCGCATCCGCGATCTGGAGGCATCGCTTGCCGCCGTGCGGCGCGAGGCACGCGACCTGTCCACATCGCGCGACCAGGACGCGGCCGAGCTTGCCCGCCGCGAGCAGGAACTCGCCCGCGCGCGCGGCAGCCTGACCGAGGCCGAGCGCGCGCTTGCCCTACGCCAGCAGGAGCTGGCGCAGGCGGTGGCGGCACTCGACCAGACGCGGCGCGAGCTGCAAGCCGATCGCGCCCTGCTTGCCCGGATGCGCGAAGAAATGGCCGCACTCGACCGCGATGTGCAGACCGACCGCGCCACCATGACCGCGCGGCTGCGCGAACTTGCGCAGATGAGCGAGCAGGTGCGCGCCCTCACCGCGCTCCGCGCCGAGCTGGAAGCGCAGATCCGTGCCGCCGGCGGGCGCGCCCAGACGGCCGAGGCGGCGCTTGCCTCCGAGCAGCGCGTCACCGAGCAGGCGCGTGCGCAGATCGCGCTCCTCAACCGCCAGATCGCCGAGCTGCGCAACGAGATCGGCCGGCTGGCGGCCGCACTCGATGCCTCGGAGCAGCGCGACCGCGAGCAGCAGGTGCAGATCGCCAATCTCGGCCAGCGGCTGAATCAGGCGCTGGCGCAACGGGTGGAGGACCTCCAGCGCTACCGCTCGGAGTTCTTCGGCCGGCTGCGCGACGTGCTCGGCAACCGGCCGGGCATCCAGATCGTCGGCGACCGCTTCGTGCTGCAATCGGAGGTTCTGTTCCCGGCCGGCTCGGCCGACCTCAATGCCGCCGGGATCGGCAGCATCCGCAACCTGGCCCGGATCGTGCGGGAACTGACCAGCGTCATCCCCGCCGACGTGCCCTGGGTGCTGCGCGTCGATGGCCATGCCGACAACAGCCCGATCCGCGGGCGCTTCGCCTCGAATTGGGAGCTTTCGGCCGCGCGCGCGATCACGGTGGTGAAGCTCCTGATCGCCGAGGGCGTGCCGGCCGACCGCCTGGCGGCGACGGGTTTCGGCGAGTTCCAGCCGCTCGATTCCGCCGACAGCGCGGAGGCGCGCGCGCGCAACCGGCGCATCGAGCTGCGTCTCACCGACCGCTAGAGCAGCGTCCGATCCGGTGGAACCGCCGCGCGGTTCCACCGGATGGGACCAGGCCAGGCTGCGCGCAAATCGTCGGTTCCCGGGGCACGGCTTCCGTTTGGCTGATGGAGCGCGAACGGAACCTGCCCTAGACCGGGACCGCCTCCAGCCGGATCGTCGGCGCATGGGCGCCGTCCGCGCGCGACAGCACCCGCCCGATCGCGCGCGCCTCCGCCAGGCCCGCGGCACGCAACGCCGCCACGCACGCTTCCGCCCGCTCGGCCGGCACGCCGGCAAGCAGCGGGCCGGCGGTCTGCGGATCGAACAGCAGCGCGCGCAAGGCGTCCGGCGCGGCACCCGCCAGCGCCTCGGCGGCGGCGGCATTGGCCGGCGCGGCGGTGGAAGCGTGGCCGGCGGCGAGCGCGGCCAGCGCACCGGGCAGCGCGGGCAGGGCGGCAAGGTCGAGTGCGGCGTCCGCGCCGGAGGCCGAGAGCATCTCCAGCAGGTGTCCGGCCAGGCCGAAGCCGGTGATGTCGGTGGCACCGCGCGCGCCGTGGGCACGCAGCACCGGAACCGACGGTCCGTTCGATTGCAGCATCGCCCCGAGCGCGGCCGAGATCGACTCGCCATCACCCTCCGCCGCGCCGGCATTGAAGGCGGCGAACAACACGCCGGTGCCGAGCGGCTTGGTCAGCACCAGCGCATCGCCCGGCACGAGATCGCCCTTGCGCCACAGCCCTCCCGGCGCGGCATCGGCAACGCCGTTGAGCGCGAGCCCGCAGGCGAGCTGCTCGCCCTCGCCCGAATGCCCGCCGGCCAGCACGGCACCGGCGCGCGCCAGTTCCTCGGCCATGCCGCGCAGCATCTGGTAGAGGTCCGCCTCGGCCTGCGGCTCGGGCAGGTGCGGCAGCACGGCCAGCGCCAGCGCCGAATGCGCCGCCGCCCCCATCGCGAAGATGTCGTTGAGCCCATGCAGCGCGGCAATGCGCCCGGCGCGATAGGGATCGTCGGTGAGCGCCGGGAAATGATCGAGCGTCTGCACCCAGGCCCGCCCAGAGGGCGGCAGGAACACGGCCGCATCGTCGGGCGCGGCGAGCGCCACCGGCGCATCGGGCACCGGCGGCAGCAGCCCCTCCTCGCGCAGGCGCGCGAGCACGCGCGAGAGCACCGGCCCCGCCACCTTGGCCGCGCAGCCAAGGCAGCGCATCGCCGCCGCCGCGCCCGCTTCCATCGTAGTCGCCTGCGCGTCCTTCGCGCCCCGGCCCATCATGCCGGGCCGCAATGCCTGGTAGCGCGCCATCCAGCGCGTATCGATTGCGCGCTTGAGGCGGAACACCGCGCGCCCCTCGGCGGCAAGGGAGCCGTAGGAGGCGACAGCGCGCCCCGGCCCGCTGCCCATCAGCGCCAGGGTGCGCGGCTGCGGGCGATAGGGCGCGGTCGGCCGGCCCGCCAGCACCGCGCGCAGGTTCATCGCCAGCATCGGCCCCTGGCGCACGGCATAGACGCCCGATTTCGGCAGGGCCCGCTCGGCGAAGTGGGCACAATCGCCGGAGGCGAACACGAAGGGATGCGAGACCGAGCGCAGGTCGGCCGCGACGCTGACGAAGCCGGCCGCATCGGTGGCGAGCCCCGCCTCGCGCAGCAGCGGCGCGGGCGTGGCGGTGGTGGTGAGGATCGCGCTATCGCAGGCGATGCGCTCGCCATCGGCGAGCAGCACCGCGCCACGCTCGACCGCGACCGCCTCGCGCCCGCCGAGGAAACGGATGCCCGCGCGCGCGATCGCCGCCGCCATGCGCCGGCGCACGGCGGGCGCGTGCTGGCGCAAGGGCTCGGCCGAGCGCGAGACCAGCGTGAAGCGCACATGGCCCGCGCCCTCGGCCGCAAGCCGCGCGGCGAGCGAGATCGCAAGTTCGGTCCCGCCCGCCCCGGCGCCGATCACGGCCACCGTGAAGGGGCGCGCGGGCTCGGCCTTGGCGCGCGCCTCCAGCGCCGCCCAGGCGCGCAGGAAGGCATCCACCGGCTTCACCGCCAGCGCATGCGCGTCGCTGCCGGGCAGCGGCGAGGGCGTGATGCCGAGATTGATCGACAGGATGTCGAAAGGCAGCGGCGGACGGCCGGCCAGGTGCAGGCGCCGCGCGGCCAGGTCGATCGCCGTGCCCTTGGCCTCGATGTAGCGGATGCCGGCGGCGGCGGCGATGCGGCGCAGATCGAGATGGCACTCGGCGCGGCTGTAGAGGCCGGCGAGATGGCCGGGCAGCATGCCGGAATAGGGCGTGAGCACGGCATTGCCCACCAGCGTCACGCGCGCGCGCGCCGGCGGGGGCATCATGCCGAACCGGCGCAGCACCTCGACATGGGAATGCCCGCCGCCAAGCAGCAGCAGCTCCCGCCCCTCCGGCACCGCTGGCCGCACCGCGCCGGGCCGATCCACCGTCTCGTTCATGCGCGCCCTTTCCCTCGCCGCCCCGGACCCGCGACGGCCCGGCGGCGGGGCGGGCGCCATGCCCGCCTAGCCCCCGAGCCAGATCCTTCTCGCCTGCTCGACCGCGCTTGCGGCCCGCGCCTCGATCTCCTCCTCCGAGATGCTCGACAGCGGGTGGCGGATCACCACCGGGTCGAGATCCTCCATCCCCAGCGCCGCGCGCTGGACATGGGCCTCGTGCAGGAAGCCGTCGGTGACGATCACCGCCGTCGGCCGCCCCAGCGTCTCCAGTTCCACGGCGTCATGCATACAGCACGACGTGCAGGAGCCTCAGTCGCCGATGGCGGTCAGGACGATGTCGTTCTCGGCCGCGATCTGGCGGATCAGCTCCGGCGCGGCGTTCTTGGAGAAGGATTCCTTGCGATAGTAGGTGACGGAGGCGAAACCGAGTTCCGCCTCAAGCCGCGCGCCGGTCTTGCGCAGGAGCTTGTTCGCGTTCCACTTGGTGTTGTCGAGGATGCCGAGCCTGAGCCCGGCGAGTGCGGCAGGCCGGCCGGCGCGGGGCTTCGCCTCCGCCGTGACAACGCCGCGCGGGTCATAGACGCGAAGCTCGCCCGCCTTGGTGATGGCATTCATCGCGCGCTTCTCCTTGCGATGGGAATGCTGTGCGCCGCTGGGGGCCGCGGCCGCCTTGGGAAGCCCTACAGCAGGCAGGTGCCGTCCACGCACACCCTGCCCTTCTCGTCGAGCTTGGCGCCATCCATGCCGCGCAGCACGGCGGCACTCATATGGCCCCAGCCGGGGATGAACAGCGAGAACCGCCCCTCGCGCCCGCCGCAGACGAACAGGTGGATGCAGTCGGGATGGGCGACGATCGGCACGCGGCCATCATCGTCGCGGCGCACCCATTTCGGCTGGTTGCGGTTGTAGACGCGGCCATAGCGGTGATCGAAGGCGATGTCGGCGAAGCGGTTCTGCGCGTTGGTCCAGAGATACATTTTCACATCGTGCCGGGTCCAGCCATGCTTGGCGATGGTGGCGGCATGCTCGGGCCCGATCACCACCGCGCAATGGCCGGAGGAGACGGCGTTGTTGTGCGCGATCGTGGTCATGGCCGAGACGATCGAATCGAGAATGCCCTGCGGGTCGCTGGCCTGGTGGTTGGTCACCGAATGCGGCGTCTCGGCGGCGATGACGAACACGGACGAGTCCTCGGCCGCCATGCCGCGCTCCACCCGGTAGGGCGCCCAGGGCGAATCCTGCTCGTTCTCGGCGACGCAATAGGTGTACTTGCCCGGGTGCCCGAAGGTGGACTTGTCGAGCTCGCCCGGCCAGCCGCCGCCGACATTCAGCAGCACCAGCCGGATCGCCCGCCCGATGGTGGCGTTGGCGCGGTTGCCCGAGCCGAAGCAGTTGCCGCCCGCATTCATGCCGATCGCGCGCGCCACCGGCCCCGAGACGATCAGCAGCGGCCCGCAGACATGGGTGGTCGCCTGCACGCCGAGCAGGTTGAAGGCCGGGTCGAGCAGCGCGCGCATCGCCGCGCGCACCACCGGCGCATAGACCGGCAGGCAGCCGGCCATCACCATGTTGACGGCCAGCACCTCGCGCGTGAGCACGCCCCAGCGCGGCGGCACGGGCCCCTCGACGAAGGCGGGATCGCCGCCGAGCGCCGCCACCATCGCCTCGATCTTCTCGGGCGTGGGCGGCACCACCGGCAGGCCGTCGGACACGCCCTGCGCATAGTAGAACTCGACCAGGTCGGTGCCGGCGGCGACGGCGTGCGGGAAGGCGGTTTGCGCGGCAAGGCTCATGCGGCGGCTCCGGTGCGGGTCGCGGGACAAGCGGCCCGGGGAAATGCGGGCGGCATCTTCCCCGTATCGCCGCGCGGCATCAAGCCTCGCCTCCGGCCAGAGCGGCGAGGCAGGCGCCGATCGGGGCGACGATCGCGCGCCCCTCGCCCTCGCGGCGGGTGAAGCCGATGCGGTCGAGGAACTCCAGCACCTCGATCGTCAGGTTGCGCCCGATATGGCTGGTGTCGCGGAAGGCGGCGGCGGAGAAGCGGGCATCCGGGGCGGCGGCAACCAGGCGCTGCGCCACCGCCGCCAGCCCCTCCACCGTCGCCGGCAGGGCGTAGCGGTTGGCGGCGATGCGGCAGGCGAGGCCGAGCCGCGCGGCGCGCTGCAACACGCCCGCCACCGCCGGCGCCGGCAGGCCGAGCGCCTCGGCGATCTCGGCCACGCGCGGCGGGCGCAGATCCTCGACCGCGAGGTGCCGCTCCATGCGCGCAAACAGCCGCTCGTCGGCGGGGGCGAGGCGCGGGCGGTGGCTGGCGAGCATGAACCGGCCGGCGAGTTCGCGCAGCGCGCCGGCCGCGACCATCCCGCGCAGCATGGCGCCGAGCAGGGCCGGCGGCGGCGGTGCCCCCAGCGCGGAGGCGAGGGCGCGGCGCAGCGCGGCCGGCGTCTGGCCGGGATCGGCCGCGTCCGCCGCATGCGCCTTGCCGAGCGCGGCGGCGATCGCCGCGTGCAGCCGCTTCGCCGCCTCCGGGCCGAGATGGAGCGGCCCCTCGCCCGGTGCGGCGACATCGGCGAGGGATTGCGCATCGGTGCTGGCGGCGAGCGCCGCGACTGCCTCCGGCGCCAGGTTGCGCGCGGCGGCGAAGCGCGCGCTGGTCAGGCCGAAGGGCAGTGCGGCCAGCAGCGCGGCAAGGCTCGCGCGCGGATCGGGGTTCGCCCAGGCGCGCAGTTCGTCCAGGCGCTCTGCGCTTGCCCGCCCGCGCGCCGGCGGGAAGGGATCGACCACGCGCCCGCCGCCCAGCGTCGCCCGCCCGGCGGCATCGCGCAGCACGAGGCGATCGCCCCAGGCCGCCATGATCGGCCGGTCGAGCGAGAGGCGCGCCAGCACCGCGCCGTCGGCCTGCGGCGGCGACAGGCGCGCGAGCCGCGCGGTCACGTCCGCCGCGCCGATATGCAAGTGGATCGCGCGCGCCTCGGCCGGCAGGGGCGGTGCGCCGCGCGCGGCGTGCAGCAGTGCATCAAGCCGCGTCGTCGGCCCGGCCGCGGCCGCGGCCACCACCCAGTCGCCGCGCCCGACCACGCCCGAGCGGATGTCCGGGCCGGCCAGGTTCAAGGCCGCCCGCTCGCCCGCGCGCGCCTGCTCGACCTCGGCGCCGCCGGCCTGGATGCCGCGCAGACGGGCAGGAATCCCGCGCGGGGCAATGCGCAGCGCGTCCCCTGCCCGCGCCGTACCCGACTGCACCGTGCCCGACTGCACCGTGCCCGACTGCACCGTGCCCGTCACCACCACCCCGGCGCCGGGGCGCAGGAAGGCGCGATCGACGGCGAGGCGGAACAGCCCCTCGGGTGCGGCGCGCCGCGCCTCGGCCGCCTGTGCTTCGGCCTCCAGCCAGGCGGCGAGCGCCTCCATCCCCTCGCCGGTGATCGAGGACACCGGGAAGAGCGGCGCCGCCGCCAGCCCCGTGCCGGCCAGCAGCCTGCGCACCTCCTGCGCCGCCTCGCCGCGCCGGGCGGCATCCACCCGGTCGATCTTGGTCAGCGCCACCGCCCCGCGGGCGATGCCGAGCAGATCGAGGATCGCCACATGCTCGGCGCTCTGCCGGCGCGGCCCGTCATCAGCGGCGACCACCAGCAGCACGCAATCGACGCCGACCGCGCCGGCCACCATCGTCGCCACCAGCCGCTCATGCCCCGGCACGTCGATGATCGACACCGCCGCCCCGCCCGGCGCGCGGCGCCAAGCGAAGCCGAGTTCGATCGTCATGCCGCGCCGCTTCTCCTCGGGCAGGCGGTCGGGGTCGGTTCCCGTGAGCGCGCGCACAAGGCTCGACTTGCCGTGATCGACATGCCCGGCGGTGCAGAGGGTCAGCGGCACACCTTTCTCCTGGTAAGCGATGGCATCTCACATTATGGGACAAATCCGCCGCGCAATGCGAAACCCTGCAAATCGCCCGCTGCAAGCCGCATCCGCCCGCGCGCAAGCTGCGTCGCGGCGCGTGCAGGCTGCGTATTCCGCTGCCCCGCAGGGCGCAATACCTGCCGCGAAATGCGGAAACTCCCATACGGGCATGTGCAGAGCGCGTCTAAATCCTTGGCATTCACCTTGCGTTAATGGACGCAGGAGGGGGTCGTTGCAGCTCTATCAAGAGCAGGGGTATGACGACCATCGGCTATTTGCTCCCGCATGCCACAGCATGCGAGGAAGTGGCAACGGAGATGACGGCGCTCAAGGGACTTGGGCATCGTGTCGCGATGATTGCGGATCCGTATGCCATCGGGGCTCCCCCCACAACCTACGCCCGCATGGCGTCGGCCTGGTCAGCGTTGCGGGCCGGCCATGTCGCCAGCGCCCAGCGCGCGGCCGCTTCCCTGTGCGAGAGCGGCGCCGCCGGCGCCCTCTGGCGCGCGGCGACGCTGGCCGAGGAGCTGCGCCGCCACGACATCCAGCATCTGCACGCGCCCGATGCCGATACGGCAACGGCAGCCATCCTGGCCGCCCGGCTTGCGGGTGTGCGTGTCTCCGTCAGCCACGCCGAGACCGACACCTTCGAGGCCGAGCCGGTGCTGGCGGCGCGCTTCGCCCAGGCCGATCTGGTGGTGGCGCGCGACAGCCGTTCCCACGTGATGGCCCGGACGCTTGCGCCCGAAGTGCCGGTGGAGCTGGTGCGCGGCGGCGCCGTGATCGCCGAGCGCGACACCCTGCCCACCCGGCTCGCCCAATCCTGCCGGTTCATCGCCTGTGCGCCTTTGTCGCATCCGGGTGGCGTGGGCGAGGTCCTGTTCGCCCTTCACCGCCTGCCTGAGCGGCTGCGCCCGCGCATCGATATCGTCGGCGACGGCTCCCTTGCCGACAATGTGCGCGAGTTCGTCGAGCTGACCGGGCTCTCGCCCTGGGTGACGCTGCTCGGGCCGCGCCCGCCGAGCTGGATCGGCAAGCACGCGCTGCGCTATGGCGCCGTGGTGGCGGCGCCGGCCGAGCCGCCGGGGCAGGGCCAGGCCGAGATCGTCGCCGGCGTGAAGGCCGGCATGGCGGCGGGCCTGCCGGCGATCGTCGCGGCGAGCTTCGGGCTGGCCGATCTGGTCAACGCCGATTGCGGCCGGCTGGTGCCGGCCGGCAATGCGCCTGCGCTCGCCGATGCGATGGTGTGGGTGATGCGCCTGCCGTCGGAGGATCGCTCCAAGATGGGCGAGAGCGCGCGCCGCATCGCCGCCGAGCGTTTCTGCGCCGCGCGCCAGGCAGCGCTGCTCGCCCGCGCGATCGAGGCGCTGGCCCGCCGCAGCACCATCGCCGCCTGACAGGAACCCAGGCATCACGCTTGCGAAGGTGCCGGCGCGTTGCTTGACGGCGCGCGCGGCGGCGTGAAAGCCTTGCGCATGCGCCTGCCGCGTCTTGCCGCCTTGGTCTCGGTTGTGTTGCTGCTCTCCGGCTGTGCCGGGCATGCCGCCTCGCAACCCGCGCCGGGCGCCGAGGGTGCCGGCCTGCGCGCGCCCTTCGATGTCGCCGCCCGCCGCGCGCTGATGGGCCGGGCCGAGCGCGCCCCCGCCTGCCCGCCAGCCCCGCCGCCGCAGCGCGACGTGATCGGCGTCTCCTTCTACACCGATGCGCGCTTCTCGGTGCCCGATCCGGCGCGCGTGCAGGCGAACAATGATGCCACGCGGCCGCTGCGCGACTTCAACCAGCAGGTCGCGCAATGGTCCGACATCTGGGTGCGATCGAACCCGCCGCGGCCAGAGGCGGCGCGCTGCGCCCTGGCCTGGATGGCGGCCTGGGCGGCGGGCGGCGAACCCGATGGCGCGATGCTCGGCCGGACCAACAACCAGGGCGCCTATGAGCGCAAATGGACCCTCGCCGGGCTCGCCCTCGCCTACCTCAAGATCCGCGAGGCGCCGGCGCTCGATCCGGCCGAGCGCCGCGCCGTGCTCGGCTGGTTCCGCCGCCTGGCCGCGGCCGTGCGCCCGCCCTATGAGCGCGCCGCTAGGCCCGGCACGATCTCCTCTGCCGCCAACAACCACGCCTACTGGTCGGGGCTGGCGGTGGGCGCGGCGGCGATCGCGCTCGATGACCGCGCCCTGTTCGAGTGGGCGATGGAGCGCGCGCGGGTGGGGTTGCGCCAGGTCACCGCGGAGGGCGCGCTGCCGCTGGAAATGGCGCGGGGGGCGAAGGCGCTGCACTACCACCTGTTCGCGCTCACCCCGCTCGCGTTCCTGGCGGCGATGGGCGAGGCGAACGGCGTCGATCTCCATGCCGAGAATGGCGGGGCGCTGATGCGCCTGGCCGCCCTGACACAAGCCGGGCTCGCCGATCGCGGCCGCTTCGCCGCGCTTGCCGGCGCCGAGCAGGATGCCGCCGCCGTGCCCGAGCGGCTGGGTGGGCTTGACCTCGCCTGGGCGGAGATCCTGCTGGCGCGCGCACCGGACCCGAGGCTGGCGGCATGGACGGCGGCGCGGCGCCCGCTTCGCCATCGCTGGATCGGCGGGGACGCGACGCTGCTGTTCGGCCCCGTTCCGGCGCCACGACCAACCCCGTAGGCAGCGGGCAGGCCGGGCCGGGTGCCCCGTTCAGTCCGCCGCGCCCAGCATCGCGGCCGGCACGCCGCGCCGGGCATAGATCGCGCTCGGCGGCACGCCGAGCAGCACCGCCGCCTTGCCGACATTGCCCTCGCACGCCGCCAGCGCCTCGACGATCGCAAGCCGCGTCACCTCGGCCAGGGGCCGCACCGCGGCCGGCGCGTAGTCCGGCGGACCACTCTTGCTTGCAGCCGCAAGCAGGTAGGGCTCCAGCATGTCGCGCGTCACCGCGGGCCCCTCGTGGCGAATGGCCAGGTTGCGCACCACGGTTTCAAGCTCGCGCACATTGCCCGGCCAGGGATAGGCCAGCAGCAGCGCCTCGGCCTCGGCGGTGAAGGAGGCGCGCGTCTTGCCGGCCGGCACCGACATGCGCGCCAGGAAGGCACGCGCCAGGCGCAGCACATCCGGCCCCCGTTCGCGCAAGGGCGGCGGCAGCAACGATGCGGCGGCGAGGCGGTGGAACAGGTCCTCGCGGAAGCGCCCGGCCGAGACCGAAGCGCGCAGGCCGAGCGAGGCGGTGGCCAGCAGGCGGATATCCGCCCGCTCCAGCGATGCGCCCCCGGCGCGGCGATAGGTGCCGGTCTGCAGCAGGCGCAAGAGGTGCAGCTGCGATGCCGGGTCGAGCGCGTCGATATCCTCGATCAGCAGCGTCCCGCCCTCGGCCTCGGCGATCGCGCCGGGCGCAGCGCGGCCGGCCAGGCCGAACAGCTCGACCTCGGCAGCATGGCGCGGCAGCATGGCGGTGTCGAACACGACCAGCGCCCGCTGCGCGCGCGGCCCCTGGGCATGCAGGCTGGCGGCGACCAAGCTGCGACCCGAGCCGGGCTCGCCCAGGATCAGCGCCGGCGCGCCACTTGGCGACAGCGCCGCGATGCGCGCGAACAGACGGCGCATCGGCAGCGACTCGCCCAGCATGGCACCCGGGTTGGCAACGCCGGGATCGACCTGCTCGGCAGCAAGCGCTAGTTCGGCAAGGCGTGCCTCGGTCGCGCACCAGTCCAGCGCCGCAGCCAGGGCATAGCGCAGCCGCTCGGCCGAGACGGGCTTGGTCAGGACGTCGAAAGCGCCGAGCCGCACCGCCTCGTCCGCGACCGCATCGGCGCCGTGCGCGGTGATCGCCAGCACGACCGGCCGCAGCCCCTCATCGCGCAATCGGCGCAGGAGTGACAGCCCGTCCATGTCCGGCAGGCGCAGATCGAGCACGACGACCGCAGGCCGGTTCTGCCGGATCGCCGACAGGGCGGCCTGGCCCGTCTCGACATGGGCGAGCGTCACCGCGGCATTGCGGAGGTGGCCGAGATACATGCGCGCCATCGGCTGCATGTCCTCGACCAGAAGCACGAGCGGCGCGTTCCCGGTGTGCGCGGCGCGGCTGTTGAGATGCGGGCGGCCCATGGCGCGCGAACGACGTCCCCTGACCCAGGCGTGGCGCCCCTCCCCCCCGAGATCGGCGCACGCACGGGATAGGCTTACGCCAAGACCACGGAAACTGCAACCACAGATTGTGTTAACGCCACTCATGCGAGCATGTGCGCATGCTCGCCTGCGGTCCGGTGCGATCCGCTCCGGACCGATCGGGCCATGCTGCCCGCAAATCACAGCTTGTCCGGTCACGACCTCCGTTCGGCTGGGTCGAGCCGGCCGGAACGCGCCCGAGACCGCATGCTTGCGATGCAGTGCCGCCATGCGAAAGGGGCGCGACCGTGCGGCCGCGCCCCTTGCCGTTCAAATCGCCACCCGCGGCCAAGCCACGGGGGCAGAACCATCAGCGAAGAACGATCTCGACGCGGCGGTTCTGCGCCTCACGGACATTGTCCGCCGTCGGCACCAGCGGACGCGACTCGCCGAACGCGTTCACGACGATCTGGTTGCGCTGCACGCCATTGCGAACCAGTTCGGCCGCAACCGTGTCGGCGCGCCGGCGCGACAGCGCCATGTTCGTCGCATCCGAGCCGACGCGGTCCGCATGGCCGCTCACCTCAAGGCGCGTCACCTGCTGCGAACGGCTCGCCGTCGCCGCCTCGCGGATGGTGCCGCGGGCGCGATCGGTCAGGTTGGCGCGGGCAAAGTCGAAGAACACCAGGTAGGTCCGCGCCGGAGCCGGGGCCGCAACCGCAGGCGCCAGAGCGGGAGGAAGTATGCTGGTGCCGAACGCGTAGCGCAGGCCCACGCCGATCACATGGTTCTTCCACTCCAGGTCGACATTCTGGCCGGCGCTATTGCGGATCGTCAGATCCTGCGAGGCGACATAGCGATACTCGACCGAGGCCGACAGGCCGCGCGCGAGCGCGGTCAGCGGCACGCTGACGCCGACGATGCCCTGATAGGCGAACTGGCCGTCATCGCCGTCGATACGCGCGTTGCCGACGCGCCCGACGCTGTCATAGTTCACCATCGCGTAGCCGGCACCGGCGCCGATATACGGATTGACCGGGCCGAGATTGAAGTCGAACAGCGCGTTGGCCATCGCCGTCCATGCGCTGACCGTGCCACCCGGCGAGCCACCGCCCGCGCCCGTAACACCATCGACCTTGTTGGAGCGGTAGCCGCCCTCGAGCTCGACGCGGAAGCCGTTGCCGAAGCCCCAGCCGAGCGACAAGGTGCCGGCGCCGCCCCCCTCGAACTCGATCGTGTTGCGGCCGAAGCCGGTGGTCGCGGCGTCGCTGTCGATATGGATGTTGTAGCCAGCGGTCGCCCCGATATAGGGCCCGCTGACCGGCTGCGCCATCGCCACCGCGGGCAGGGCAATGCCCATGGCCGAAGCGAGAAGAGCGGTCCGGAGCTTCATGAACTGGATCTCCTTGGTCGATCTGCATCCCGGCAAGGCGAGCCGCACACCCATGCGTGGCCCCGGCCTCGAGTGACGGAGAGACCATACCAACAAGCGCGCCTGGGCGACAACCGCGTATCCCCTGCGCCATAGTTGCATCCGCGCCAAGTGATGCAACAATGCAACATTCGCAAGGATGGCGCGGTATCCCGCCAGGATGGTGCGGTATCCCGCGCAGCGCCGGCGCTCTGCGCTAACGCATTGAATCGAAAGGGGCGCGACCGTGCGGCCGCGCCCCCTTGCCGTTCAACTCGCCACCCGGGCTCAAGCCGCGGGCGGCGGAACCCTCACCGCAGAACGATCTCGACGCGGCGGTTCTGCGCCTCGCGGACATTGTCCGCCGTCGGCACCAGAGGCCGCGACTCGCCGAACGCGTTCACGACGATCTGGTTGCGCTGCACGCCATTGCGCACCAGCTCGGCCGCAACCGTGTCAGCGCGGCGGCGCGACAGCGCCATGTTGGTCGCATCCGAGCCGACGCGGTCCGCATGGCCGCTCACCTCAAGGCGCGTCACCTGCTGCGAACGGCTCGCCGTCGCCGCCTCGCGGATGGTGCCGCGGGCGCGGTCGGTCAGGTTGGCGCGGGCAAAGTCGAAGAACACCAGGTAGGTCCGTGCCGGAGCCGGGGCCGCAACCGCAGGCGCCAGCACCGGCGGCAGCGCCGGGCCACCAAAGGCGTAGCGGAGGCCGATGGTGAAGGTGTGGTTGCGGTTCTCGGTGTCGACCTTGTTGTTCGTGCCGGCGAGGGTGAACTCGGGGTCGAGCGTCGCGAAGTAGCGATAATCGGCCGTCAGGCTGAGGCCCTGCACGCCGACAGGAACCGAAACGCCGACGATGCCCTGATAGGCGAACTGGCCGCTATTGCCATCGATGCGCTGGCCGTTGGCGGTGCGCACATCGTCCCAGTTCACCTGGGCATAGCCGACGCCGACGCCGATATAGGGATAGAGCCAGTTGATGCCGAGGTTCATGTCGTAGAGGGCATTGAGCATGCCGCTCCACTGCGTCTGGGTGCCGCCGGTGGCGCGGCCAGTGACGGCGGTCACCGGGCCGGTCAGGGCGCCCAGTTCGTTCGTGCGGTAGCCGCCCTCGAGCTCGACGCGGAAGCCGTTGCCGAAGCCCCAGCCCAGGGTGAGGAAGCCGGCCCAACCGGTGTCGAACTCGGCCTCGCCGCGGCCGACATTCTGCACCGTGACATCGGAATCCTGCAGGATGTTGACGCCGCCAGCGATGCCGACATAGGGGCCGCTGATGGGCTGGGCGAAGGCCAGCGAGGGCGACATGGCAACGACAGCGGCCGTAGCCAGAAGGGCGTTACGAAGGGTCATGGGGGGTCCTCGTTCGATGAACTCATCCGGGCACCGGACGTCACCCCGATCGGGTCGGGGTCCAGGCGGCCGGAGGAGCCTTGGGTTCTATGCTCCTGGAGCACCTTATAGCGCAGGGCCTTGCGCGGCACGCCTGCTGAAAACAGGGAATGTGCACTTCCACAACAAGGCGTTGCAAAACTGCCACGGAATGCCCGGCCAGTGGGCCCCGGAACCGCGCCGGATACGGTTCTGCCGTCGAACTTCGGCAATTCCCATCTGCGTGACAGGGTCAAGACTCGTCATGGCGGTGGCGGAAGAGGGCGGGAGTCGAACCCACCCGGGACCGCGCTCAGCGCCCCCAACCGGATTTGAAGTCCGGCCGGCCCACCGGGGCCGATCCTCTTCCATGTCCCAACCACAGCGCCGGCGCGACCTTACGCCAACTGGTCCAGGAATGCCTGCTCCTCGGCCCGCTCCAGGCAGCGCAGGTCGAGCCACAGCCGCCCCTCGGCCACGCGCCCGATCACCGGCACCGGCCGTGTCCGCAACCACCGCGCGAGTGCATCGAGGCGCCGCCCCTCGCCCGCCCCGGCCTCGACCCGCAGCACGAGCGCCCAGGAGTCGAGCAGATCGACCGGCAGGGCGCCCGAGCCGATCTGGCTGCGGCAGGCGGCGATCTCCACCCCCGCCCGCGCGGCCAGTGCCGCCCGCACCGGCCCGGCCAGCCGCTCGGCCGTGGCGCGGATCTCGGCCGCCGGCCGCGTCAGCAGCCGCAGCGCCGGCAGCCGCTCGGCCAGCCGGTCGGGCATCAGGTAGAGCCGGAGCACCGCCTCCAGCGCCGCCAGCCGCGCCTTGTCCATCCGCAGCGCGCGCTTGAGGTGGTTGCGGTTCAGCCGCGCCACCAGCGCCTTGCGACCGACGATCAGCCCGGCCTGCGGCCCGCCCAGGAGCTTGTCGCCCGAGAAGGTGACGAGATCGGCCCCGGCCGCCAGCGCCTCCTGCGGGGTCTGCTCGTGCGGCAGACCCCAGGGCGCGAGATCGACCAGGCTGCCCGAGCCGAGATCGTTGACGAATGGCAGGCCGGCCGCATGCGCGATCGCGGCAAGCTCGGCATCGGGCACGGCGGCGGTGAAGCCGGCGATGGCATAGTTGGCCTGGTGCACGCGCATCAGCAGGGCGGTGCGCGGCCCGATCGCCTCCTGGTAGTCGCGGGCATGGGTGCGGTTGGTGGTGCCGACCTCGACCAGCCTCGCCCCTGAGCGCGCCATGATCTCGGGCACGCGGAAGCTGCCGCCGATCTCGATCAGCTCGCCGCGGCTGACCGGCACCTCCTTGCGCGCGGCGAGCGTGCCCAGCACCAGCATCACCGCGGCGGCGTTGTTGTTGACCACGGTCGCGTCCTCGGCGCCGGTGAGGCGGCAGAGCAGGTCGCGCACATGCTCGTCGCGCTCGCCGCGCCGGCCGGAGGCGAGGTCGAACTCGAGCGTGGTGGCGTGCGCCAGCGCCTCGGCGGCCGCCTGCGCCGCCTCGGGCGGCAGGGGCGCGCGGCCCAGATTGGTGTGCAGCACCGTGCCGGTGAGGTTGAAGACGCGCCGCTGCGAGGGCGCGAACAGGGCGGCGAGCCGGGCGGCGGCGGCAGCGGCGATGGCAGGGACAACGGCAGGGGCAATGGCAGGGGCGCCGACCGGCCCCGATCCAGACGCATCGGCCAACCGCGCGCGCAAGCCCGCCAGCGTCTCGCGCAGGGCGCCAGTGGTGGCGGCGCGGCCATACCCGGCCAGCAGCGGCGCGATCTCGTCCGCGCGCAACAGCGCGTCGATCGACGGCAAGGGCGAGGCGCGGCTTTCGCCCGAGGTAGGGGTTCGGCTCATGGCGGCGATGATGGCCGAGGACGGCCCGCGGCGGAAGCGCCGCCCGGAATCAGTGCGGCGGAAGCGCCGCCTAGAAGCCCGTCGTGCCGCCGGCCTGGTCGACGCCGCGCGTCGCCCAGTGGGTGAAGCGTCGCTCAACCAGCGCGGCCACGCCATACATCACCACCGCCAGCACCGCGACCAAGATCAGGGCGGCGAACATGCGCGGTACGTTCTCGCCCGCATCCTTCACCATCAGGTAGCCGATGCCGCGATTGGCCGCGACCGTCTCGGAGATCACCGAGCCCACGAAAGCCAGCGTGATCGCGATCTTGAGCGAGGCGAAGAAATAGGGCAGCGAGCGCGGGATCGCGACCTTCACCAGTATGTCGCGCTGGCGCGCGCCGAGCGAGCGCAGCACGTCACGCAGCTCGGGCTCGACCGTGGCCACACCGGTCGCGACATTGACCACGATCGGAAAGAAGGAGATCGAGAAGGCGGTGATGATCGCCGGGATGGTGCCGATGCCCACCCAGACGATCAGCACCGGCACCAGGGCCACCTTCGGAATGGCGTTGAAGCCGATCAGCAAGGGGTAGAGCGCCTGGTAGAGCCAGGGCGAGGCACCGATCGCCACCCCGAGCGCGAGCCCGAAGCCGACCGCCAGCGCGAAACCGGCCACGGTCGTGAACAAGGTCTGCTCGGCATTGATCCAGATCGCCGGCCAGAACCGCACCATCGAATGGGCGATGGTGGTCGGCGCCGGCAGCACGAAGGGTGAGACGTCGAGCAGGCGGCAATAGGCCTCCCACACCAGCAGAAGGCCGGCCGTGATGAGCCAGGGCGCGAATGCCGGGCTGCGCAGGAAGCGCCAGAAGGTGCCCATCCGCAGCGCGCCCCCGCCTCAGGCCGCCTGGCGCACTTCGCTGATCTTGTCGCGCAGCACATGGACAAGATCGACGAAGTCGCGGTCCCAGGCATTGGCAAGCCGGCGCGGCCGCGGCAGCCCGACCGCCTGCTCCATCACCACCCGCCCCGGCCGGTTCGAGATCACGACCACGCGGTCGGCCAGATACACCGCCTCGCGCAGATCGTGCGTCACCAGCACGCAGGTGAAGCGCCGCTCCAGCCACAGCGCCTGGAGCACGTCCCACAGTTCCTCGCGCGTGAAGGCGTCGAGCGCGGCGAAGGGCTCGTCCAGCAGCAGCAGTTCGGGCTCGTGGATCAGCGCGCGGCAGAGCGAGGCGCGCTGCTGCATGCCGCCCGAGAGCTGCCAGGGGAAACGCTCCTCGAAGCCGGCGAGGTTGACGGTGGCCAGCAGCCGCCGCGCGCGCTCGGCATAGGCGGCGCGCTCGCGGCGGAAGCGGCTGCGGTGCGGCTCGACGATCTCCAGCGGCAGGAGCACGTTGGCGAGCGTCGTGCGCCAGGGCAGCATGATCGGGTTCTGGAACGCCATCCCGACGATCTTGAGCGGGCGCGTCACCGCCTCGCCATCGACCGCCACCCTGCCCGCGCTTGGCGGATGCAGGCCCGAGACGAGCTTGAGCAGGGTCGACTTGCCGCAGCCCGAGGGGCCGACCACGGCGACGAACTCGCCCTTGCCCACGCCCAGCGTGCAATGCTCGAGCGCCAGCGTGCCGCCCCCCTTCGCCGCCGCCCCGCCATAGGTCAGGGCGACGTCGGCGATATCGACGAAGGGGGAAGCGGTTGCCTGCGCGGCTGCCTGCCCTGCCATGCTCGCGCCGTCCCGGCTGCGCGCGGCCAAGCCCGGGCGCGGCTCAGCGATGGATCATGCGCTCGGCCGCGGGCGGCAGGAAGCGGCCGTCCCACATGTCGGCGAGCGTCGGCTGGCGGGCGAGCCCGAGCGAGGACGAGACCTGCTGGATCGCGCGGGTGAAGCGCGCCTCGTCGATGCCGCCCATGCCGTTCGCCTTGACCCAGTCGGTGACGATGTTCTCGCGCAGGCCGATATCGAGCCGCTCGGCCTCCACCGCCGCGTCGGCCGAGGGATCGGCGCGCATCACCGCGTCCACGCCGAGGCGCGGATTGGCCACGATCTCGCGCTGGGCGCGGATGGTGGCGCGGATGAAGGCGGTGATCTGCGGCCCGCGCTGGGCGATCATCTGGGCGCTGGCGATGACGCCGTTGCCGTAGAAATCGAGCCCGGCATCGCGATAGCGGAACACGATGATGTCCTCGGGCCGCACGCCGCGCGCCTTGAGGTTGAGGAAGCTGGTGAAGTAGTGGCCGGTGATGAAGTCGACCTCGCCGCGCTGGAGCATGGTCTCGCGCAGGGGCGGGGCCATGTTGTTGATGCGCACGCTGGCGCGATCGACGCCCACGGCGGCGGCGAAGCTCGGGAACAGGCGGAAGCTCGCGTCGAACTGCGGCGCGCCAAGCCGCTTGCCGGCCAGGTCGCGCGGGGTGGTGATGCCCTTGCCGCGCAGCGCCATCACCGAGAAGGGCGGCGCATCATACAGGATCATCACGCCGCGCACGGTGCGGTCCGGGTTCTGCGCGTTGTACTCGATCGCCGAGTTGATGTCGGCGAAGCCCATCTCGTAGGCGCCGGAAACGACGCGCTGGATCGCGCCGGCCGAGCCCTGGCCCGCATCCACCGTCACGTTCAGCCCGACCTCGCGGTAGTAGCCCTGCTGCTGGGCGCGCAGGAACACGCCGGTGGGGCCCTGGAACTGCCAGTCGAGCGTGAACTTGATGTTGGCGAGTTGCTGCGCGTCTGCCGCGCCGGCGAAGCCGGCAGCAAGTGCCACGGCCGCGGCAAGGGTGCGAACACGACCAAGAACGCAACGAGGGAATCGGATCATGGGGGCCTCCCGGGTGGGTCGATGGCGGCGCTATGCCCTGCGGCGGGGGCGCTTGTCCAGCCCGACGCGTGCCGGGCGGGGCCGGGCGATGCGGGTTTCTGTGGATAAGTCCCGCCCCGCCAGAGTGACGAAAGACCCCGCCGCCCCGGCCGTGGGCCACCTGCGCCCTTCACCGCTGCCCCGGGCTCGTGGCAAGCTTGGGTCGCGACGATAGCCGGGTCGCGCGCGCACAGTCAGGCCGAACCAAGGGCCGGGGCGCCTGGATTCGCCACGTCTGGGAGTGGACGCCATGGCCATCAGCCGTCGCCAAAGCCTCGTTACCCTGTCCGCGCTTGCCGCCGCGCCGCTTGGTGCGCCCTTGCTGGTCCGCCGCGCCCGCGCGCAGGGCGCCACGGCGCAGCCGCGCTATCCCGTGGCGCAGGTCGCGCTGGTGAGCCATTCCAGCCCCGGCGGCGGCTCGGACGTCATGGCGCGCGAGATGCTTCGCTACCTGCCTGCCATCATGGGCGTGACGATGGTGGTCGAGAACGTCACCGGCGGGTCGAGCGCGCGGGCAATCACGCGCGTGGCCACCGCACCTACCGACGGCTCGGTGCTCTATGTCACGACGCCCACCTATATCAACACCTCGCTCCTGTCCCGCCCGCCGCACGGCTACGACACGCTCGATGCGGTGGTGAACATGTTCTTCGACCCGCAATACCTGTTCGTGCGCGCGGGAAGCCCCTATCGCAGCGTGGCCGACCTGATCGCGGCGGGCCGCGCGGCCGGCGCGCGGCAGCGCTGGGGCGCCACCACGCCGGGCGGGCTTGAGCGCCAGACCATGGAGCAGCTGCGCCGCGCCACCGGTGTCAATGCCACCGTGGTGACGCATGATGGCGGCGGCGACCAGCTCATCAACGTGCTCAATGGCAGCCTCGAGGTCGGCATCGGCGAGATGCAGGAGCTTGGCGGCCAGGTGGAGGCACGCAAGGTGCGCCTGCTGGCCGTGCTGACGCCGCAGCGTGTCGCCGTCACCCCCGATGTGCCCACCGGCAAGGAACAGGGCATCGACCTGGTCGCCGAGAAGTTCCGCGGCCTTGCCGGCCCCAAGGGCATGGCCGCCGAGGCGGTGAAGGCGTGGGAAGCAGCGATCCCGCGCCTGCTCGCAGAACCCGGCTTCAAGACCTGGTACGAACGCGGGGCGCTGGTGCCCGCCTTCCAGCCACAGGCCGAGGCCCAGGCAGCGCGCGATCGCTTCGTGGCGGAACAGCGGGCCTTCTTCGCCCAGTTCAACATCGCCCCGGCACGCCGCTAGGACGAAACCCGGCCGACGGCGCCGCCGCGCGGGCAAGGCCCAACAGGCGCCTTGTCTGGCGGGGGCCTCGCGCCCTATATACGGGCTCACTTCGTACGAACCGCGAGCAACGCGGACCGATACACGATACGCAAGGGAGGATTGTCATGACCATCAGCCGTCGCCGCGCCCTCAGCACGCTTGCGCTCGTTCCAGCGGGCCTTGCCATGCCGGGCATCGTCCGCGCCCAGAACGCCCCTGCCGCGGGCGTGCCCCGCTACCCCGTGCCCCATGTCACGCTGATCACCCATTCCTCTCCCGGTGGCGGCGGCGATGTGATGGGCCGCGAGATGATCAAGCACCTGCCGCAGATCATGGGCGTCACGATGGCGGTGGAGAATGTCTCGGGTGCGGCCGGCGCGCGCGCGATGACGCGCATCGCCACCGGCCCGACCGACGGCTCGGTGGTCTACATCACCACGCCGACGCACGTGAACACGGCGATCATGTCGCGTCCGCCGCACGGCCTCGAGCATCTCCAGGCGCTGGTGAACATCTTCTTCGACCCGCAGTACCTGATGGTGCGCAACGAGAGCCCCCACAAGACCGCGGCCGAGATGATCGCCGCCGCGCGCGCCAATCCGGGCCGCCAGCGCTGGGGCGCGACGCTGCCTTCGGCGCTCGAGCGCCAGCTGGTCGAGCAGGTCAAGCGCGCCGCCAGCATCAACGTCACCGCCGTTACCCATGATGGCGGCGGCGACATGCTGATCAACGTGCTGAATGGCAGCCTGGAATGCGGCATCGGCGAGTTGCAGGAAGTGCTCGGCCAGATCGAGGCCCGCCGCCTGCGGCTGATCGGCGTGTTCGCCCCGCAGCGCGTGCCGGCGACGCCGGACGTGCCCACCATGCGCGAGCAGGGCGTGAACATCGTCGCCGAGAAGTTCCGCGGCCTCGCCACCGCCAGGAACTTCAGCCCGGCCGCGATCGCGGCCTGGGAGGCGGCGATCCCCAAGCTGGTCGAGGTACCGGCCTTCAAGGACTGGATCACCAAGAGCGCGCTCGTGAACGCGTTCATGAAGCACGAGGAGGCCAAGGCCTTCGAGGCCCGCTTCGTGGCCAGCCAGCGCGAGTTCTTCCGCGAGATGGGCATCACCACGCGCGGCTAGCAGGACCGGCAGGCACCGCCAGGCAGCAGGAACGGGAACCGCGCGGTGACCGAGCGCACCCATACGCGCCGCGACCTCGTCAGCGGCATCGTCATGCTTGGCGTTGCCGGTCTCTACTGGATCGAGGCCGGCAAGCTCGAGATCTCGTTCCTCGATGACGAGGTCACGGTGCGGGGCTTCCCGAACCTGCTCGCCTATGCGCTCGGGCTGTTCGCGATCGCGCTGATCGTGCAGAGCGTCATCGTCCTGGTGCGCCACCGCCCACCGGCCGGGGAGTCGCTGGCCGATCCGGAGACGCGGCGGCGGCACGGCATGGCGATCGGCCTGCTGGCCTTCGCCGTGGGCTATGTGCTGCTGGCGCCGATCATCGGCTATGTGCTGGCGGCAACGCTGCTGATCGCCGCTGCGGTCTGGTGGCAGGGCGCCAGGCTGCACTGGACCATCATCCCGGCCGCCCTTGCCGGCGCGATCGTGCTGTGGGCGGTGTTCGTGCGCCTGCTGGGCATCCAGCTTCCGCCGGGCCTGTGGTTCTGAGCCTTGCCACGCCGCGCGTTGGCCGCCGCGCGCGCCGGGCAGCGCACGCCGGCAGCATGCTTGCCGCCACCCCATCGCCCGAGGGCCGCATGACCGGACCGCTTCGATGACCGGCCTTTCCGTCGCCTGGACCACGCTGACCGGCACATGGGCCCTGCCCGCCGCGCTGATGGGACTGGTATGGGGCATCATCGGCGGGGCGCTGCCGGGCATCTCCGCCTCGATCACGATCGCGCTCCTGCTGCCCTTCACCTTCGGGCTCGACCCCACCATCGCGATCATCATGCTGGCCTCGGCCTATGTCGGGGCGGAGTATGGCGGCTCGATCCCGGCGATCCTGATCCGCACGCCCGGCACCAACTCGGCGGCCGCGACCGCGATCGACGGCTACGAGATGCACAAGCAGGGCCGCTCGGGCGAGGCGCTGGGCCTGTCGCTGGTCGCCGGCACGATCGGCGGGCTGATCGGCATCTTCATGCTGATCCTGCTGGCCGAGCCGCTGGCCGATATCGCGCTGGCCTTCACCCCGCCGGCCTATTTCTCGCTCGGCCTGCTTGGCCTGTCGGTGATCGCGACACTGTCCGAGGGCTCGATGATCAAGGGCTTCATCACCGGCACGCTCGGCCTGATGATCGCCTCGGTCGGGCCCGATCCCGTCTCGGGCGTGACGCGCTTTACCTATGACAGCCCCGAGCTTCTGGGCGGCATCCGCCCGATCGTGGTGATGATCGGCATCTTCGCCGTGGCCGAGCTTCTGTCCCAGGCCGGCCAGCCGCCCTGGGACCGCTCCTCGGCGCAGACGCGGATCAAGCTGCCGTCGCTGCGCACGCTCTGGAGCCTCAAGCGCAGCCTGCTGCTCGGCTCCGGCATCGGCGTGTTCGAGGGCGTCACGCCGGGCGCCGGCGGCACGGTCGCGGCCTTCCTGTCCTACAACGAGGCCAAGCGCTGGTCGGCCAATCCCGAGCTGTTCGGCAAGGGCAGCCCGGAGGCGATCGTCGCCCCGGAAGCCGCCAACAACACGGTCGCGGGCACGGCGCTGGTGCCGACCATGTCCTTCGGCATTCCCGGCTCGAACTCGACCGCGATCCTGCTCGGCGGCATGCTGCTGCACGGGCTCCAGCCCGGCCCGATGCTGTTCGAGAAGCACCCCGATTTCGTCTATGGCGTGTTCTCGGGCCTGGTGATGGCGAACCTGCTGCAGTTCCCGGTCGGCATCATCATCCTCACGCCCTGCATCTGGCTGGTGAACCGGCCGAAGCCCTGGCTGATGTCCTACATCCTGGCGCTGGTGCTGACCGGCGTCTATGCGGTCGATCACAGCCTGTTCGATGTGGCGCTGTGCATCTTCTTCGGTGTGCTCGGCTATCTGATGCGCCTGTTCGGCTATCCGTTCCTGCCGATGGTGCTGGGCGTGATCCTGGGCAGGCTGGTGGAAAGCCAGTATCGCCGCGCGCTGGCCATTTCCGGCGGCGAGCATGCGATCTTCGTCACCGACCCGATCTCGCTCGGGCTGCTCATCGCCTGCGCACTGCTGGTGAGCTACTCGCTCTACACCACCTACCTCCGGCCAGCACGCGATGCGGCCGAGGCCCGGCCCGAAAGCCCCTCGACCAACTAGGGCCCCTCGACCAACCATGGCAAGGCGCGGCGCCCCGCGCGTGGGCCGGCTACTCCGCGGCTGATTTCTTGCCCGCCGCCGCGGGCGCCGGGCCGAGCACGCCAGCCGCGCGCAAGGCGGCGATACGCTCTGCATCGTAGCCGATCGCGCCCAGCACGCTTTCCGTATCCGAGCCGAGCGGGCCGCAGGCGCGGTGCGCCACCTGCTCGCCCTCCCACTGCACCGGGCAGGCGATCATGCGGATGCGTCCCTCGCTGTGGTGCTCGACCTCGACGATGCGCCCGCGCTCGGCCAGGAACGGGTTCTCGAGCGCCTGCTTTATGTCATAGACGGGCGCGCAAGGCACCTTGGCCGCGAACGCCTTGAGCCAGTCGGCTGTGTCGCGCGTGAGCAGCTCGGCCTCGACCATCGCCGCCATGCGTTCGCGATTGGTCTTGCGCGCGGCGAAGGTGGCGAAATCGGGATCGCTGCCCCATTCCGGATGGCCGAGTTCGGCCGCCAGGATCGGCCAGAACTTCTCCTTGTTGCACATGATGAACAGCCAGCCGTCGCGGGTGCGGAAAAGCTGGCATGGGCCGAGCGTCGGGTGGCCCGAGCGCGGCTCGCGTCCCTGCACGAAGCCGTCGTTCAAATACCAGGTGGCGAGATAGTTCAGGTTGGACAGGCCGAGATCGAACAGGGAGGTGTCGATGTCGCGCCCGATGCCCGAGGCGCGCGCCGAGACGATGCCGGCCAGCAAGGCCATGGCCGAGGCGACCCCGGTGCCGAAATCGACGATCGAGAGGCCGAAGCGCGAGGGCGGCGCATCCGGCTCGCCGGTGAGCGAGAAGTAGCCCGCTTCCGCCTGCATCAGATAGTCGAAGCCCGGCCAGTCGGCGCGGCTGCCGCTCCGGCCATAGGCGGAAAGATGGGCGCAGACGATGCGCGGGTTCACGCCCTTGAGCGCATCGTAGGTGACGCCGAGCCGGGCCGGCACATCGCCGCGCAGATTGTCGGCCACTGCATCGGCGGTGCGGACGAGATCGTGGAACACGGCCCTGCCCTCGGGCCGGCGCAGATCGAGGGCGACGCTTTTCTTGTTGCGGTTGAAGGTCTGGAAGAACTCGGAATCGCGGCCCTCGAAGAAGAAGGGGCCGACACCGCGGCTCATGTCGCCGCCATCATGCGGGGTCTCGATCTTGACCAGCTCGGCGCCGAGATCGGCCAGCATCATGCTGCCCCAGGGGCCGGCGCCATACTGCTCGACCGCGATGATGCGCACGCCGGAAAGCGGCGGGGCGGGATTGCCGGGCATGCTGCCCTCCCTTGGCGTTCAGGCTTGGCCTCGGCCATCGTCCTGGCCGGCCGCGAGCCTGTCAGATCGCGAAGCGCTTCTGCAACTGGCGCGTGATAATCAGGCGCTGCAACTCGTTGGTGCCCTCGCCAATACACAGCAGCGGGCTGTCGCGATAGTAGCGCTCGACATCGAATTCGACCGAATAGCTGTAGCCGCCGTGGATCCGCATGGCGTCGATCGAGTTGGAAAGCGCGGCCTCGGTGGCATAGAGCTTGGCCATGCCGGCTTCCATGTCGCAGCGCTCGCCCTTCTCGTAGGCGAGCGATGCCTGCTCGACCAGCAGGCGCGCGGCCTCGACGCGGGTGGCCATGTCGGCCAGCTTCAGCGCCACCGCCTGGTGCTCGATGATCGGCTTGCCGAAGGTCTGGCGCTGCTGGGCGTAGCGCAGCGCGTCATGCAGCGCGGCGCGCGCCACGCCCACGCCGCGCGCGGCAACGTTGATGCGCCCGAGTTCGAGCCCCTGCAGCACCATCTGCAGGCCCTTGCCCTCCACGCCCCCGATCAGGTTCTCGGCCGGGACGCGGCAATTGTCGAACACGAGCTCGGCCGAGTCGACGCCCTTGTAGCCGAGCTTCTTGAGCTTCTTCGAATGCGTGAAACCCGGCCCCTTCTCGATCAGGAGCAGGCTCATGCCCTTGTGCTTGGGCTGTGCCGCCGGATCGGTCTTGACCAGCACGCCGAAGCAGGTGCCGACCACCCCGTTCGTGATCCAGGTCTTGGTGCCGTTGACGATGTAGTGCTCGCCCTCGCGCCTGGCGACGGTGCGGATGCCCTGCAGGTCGGTGCCGGCATCGGGTTCGGTCAGGCCGATGCCGCCGCGGATCTCGCCCGAGGCGAACCTGGGCAGCCACTTCGCCTTCTGCTCGGGCGTGCCGCTGCGCTCCACCGCCGTTGCCATGATCAGGTGGCTGTTGAAGATGCCGGTGAGCGACATCCACACCGCCGCCACCTTCTCCACCACCTTGGCATAGACCGGTGCCGACAGGCCGAGCCCGCCATATTCCGGGGCGATGGTCGCTCCCATCAGCCCCATCTCGGCCATGCGGTCGGCGATGGCCTTCGGATACTCGTCGGCATGGTCGAGCCGCTTCACATGCGGGCGCACCTCGCGCTCGAGGAACTTGTCCACGGCATCGAGGATCATGCTGTCCTGTTCGGCGTTGCTGTCGGCTGGCATGGTGCCGCTCATCCTTGGGTTTCGTGGCTGCGCGACCCGGCGCGGGCGCGGATCAATTCCCGCCGGCAGTGGATGGACAATCGCGCCCCGCTCCGCGATCGCGCTGCCGGACGCTATGGACAGGGGCGCGAAGCGTCAAGGCGTCTGGCTTTACAGGCGCGGGCGCTGCCCTATGATCCGCGGCCTTCGGCGCACGCAGGCGCCATCCCGACACGAGAGCGCAGAGACCCGAGAGCCATGAGCGATCCCGCCAAGTCCGCCGGCAAATCCCCGACGCACCGCACCGCCTCGCTGGGCGCCTCCGTGCTCGGCCCGGCGCCGGAGGGGCTGCCGCCCTCGGCGGTGCCGGTGGCCGCCTATGGCTCGGTGACGCACCCGGACATCCTCGCCGCGATCCAGGATGGCGAGCGTTATCCCAAGAATTTCCGCGTCCTGCCGATGGAAGGCGTGCCCCGCGTCGAGGCCGATGCGGAAGCCGCGAACGACCTCGCCCATCCGGCCCTGCCGGGCGAGGCGCCGGCCGACACGGTGGCGCGCATCGAGGCCAAGGCCAGGCGCATCGAAACCCCCTGCGCCGAGGGCAGCCTGGTCTGGCGCGATTTCGGCGGCGAGGGCAAGCCGGTGCTGCTCCTGCTGCATGGCGGCTTCGGCTCGTGGATGCACTGGCTGCGCAACGTGCTGCCGCTCTCGCGCCATTTCCGCGTCATCGCACTCGACAGCCCCGGCCTCGGCGACAGCGCCTCGGCCCCGCCCGGCTATACCGCCGAGAGCCTGACCGAGATCATCGTCGCCGGGATCGAGCGCATCCTGCCCGCCGGCACACGCTTCCATGTCGCCGGCTTCTCCTTCGGCGGGCTTCTGGGCGGGCATGTCGCCGCCTGGGGCGGCGATCGTTGCGCGAGCTACACCTTCATCGGCCCGGGCGGGCTCGGGCTGAAGCGTGGCCTGCACCTGCCTTTGCTCAAGTGGCGCGCGGTCGACAGCGAGGAGGAGCGGCTGGCCGTGAACCGCGAGAACCTGATGCGGTTCATGTTCGTCAACGACTCCTCGGCCGATCCCCTGGCGGTGTGGATCCAGACCCGCAACACCGAGAAGGCGCGCACGAAAAGCCGCCCGATCGCCGCCTCCGACACGCTGGCGCGCCGGCTGCCGCATGTGCAGGCGCGCAAGGTCGGCGCCTGGGGCGACCGGGATCTCAGCGCCTGGCCCTATCTCGAGGAGCGGCGCAAGCTGGTCGAGGCAAGCGGCGGACGCTTCGTCATCATCCCGAACAGCGGCCACTGGGCGATGTACGAGCAGCCGGCGCATGTGAACGCGCTGATCCGGCGCAACGCGCTCGGCGCCGGCTACGGCTGAGACGCTGGCGGCGGGCGCGGAAAGGCGGCTCATGTTCAACCCTGCCGCCGCGCCGCGCATCGAGACCGAAAGGCTGGTCCTGCGCCCCTGGCGGGCCGGCGATTTCGACGCCTACGCCGCCTTGTCGGCCGATGCCGAGGTGATGCGACACCTCGGCATCCCGCCCGGTTTCGGCAGGCCGCAGACGCGCGCCGAAGCCTGGCGGAGCTTGGCCGGCGTGATCGGGCACTGGGCCTTGCGCGGCTATGGCTTGTGGGCAGTGGAGGAGCGTGGCGGCGGCGCGCTGGCCGGGCGTGTCGGCGTGCTGAACCCCGAGGGCTGGCCGGCGATGGAGATCGCCTGGACGCTCGCCCGCCCCTTCTGGGGCAAGGGCTACGCCACCGAGGCAGCGCGCGCGGCGCGCGCCTGGGCGCAGGAAAGGCTCGCGCCCGAGCGGCTGATCAGCATGATCCATGCTGGGAACCTACGCTCGCGCCGGGTGGCCGAGCGGCTCGGCTGCTGGGCGGAAGGCGAGATCGACCTCAACGGCGTGCCGGTGACGATGTGGGTGCATCCCCGCCCCGGCGCCGCCTTCGCCTGACCCTCCTTCGCCTGACCCTATTGCGCGCCTAGACGATGCGCGCCTCGAAGGGGGGCGTGAAATCGGCCGTCTCGATCTCGATCACCCAGAGGTCGGGATCACGCTTGAGCTGGCGGGAAACATAGGCATCGGCCTCGGGCTCGGGCACCGGGGCGGCGCCGGTCGCGCGCATCCAGGCCAGCCGCCCGTCGCTCGTGCGCATCTGGCTCAGCACCACCGCGCCGCTGCCGGCCCGCCCCAGCAGCTTGACCAGGATCGCCGCGCTGTCGGGGTCGCCCTTGCGCACCACCACGGCCGGCAGGCCGAGCATGCCGCACTGGCGCAAGGTCGCCTGCACCCAGAGCCCGCTCTTGATCCGCGCTTCCATGCGCCAAGCCTTAGCACGCGCCGCGCGTGTCGCGACAGGGCACGCGGCCCGGACACGCGCGCTGCCCGGCGCTTGCTCGACACGTTGCGCATGCGTGCTATTTTCCCTGCCCCACAACCACCGCGCGAAGCCGGTATTCCGCGCCCAGCAGGACCAACCGCCATGCGCCACGCCCTTGCAGCAGCGGCCATGCTTCTGGCCGCGATCGCCCTGCCGCCCCGGCCCGCTTCCGCCCAGCCGGCAACGCCGCAACCGGTGACCGAACTGCGCGCCATTCCGCCGGCGATGGAAGCCGCGTTCGGCGCCGGCAATGCCGAGGCGATGGCCGCCCTGTATGACGAAAGCGCAATCCTGCTGCCACCACAGGGCGGCACGGTGCAGGGCCGGGCGGCGCTGCGCGATCTGTACGCGCGCAACTTCGCCGCCGGGCGCCACGTCTTCCGCGCCACCGGGTTCCGCGTCGATAGCGACAGCCAGCGCGCCGTGGCAATCCTGGACTGGGTGCAGCAGATATCCCCGCCCGGCCGCGCGGCAATCAGCCTGGCCGGACGCACCATGCTCCATCTCAAGCGGCGGGGCGATGCCTGGGTGATCGTCGCGGACATGTACCAGATCCTGCCGCGGCAATAGGCGCATCATTGCTGTTGCCCGCGCCCGCGCGCTCGGCCACGTTATGGCCCCCACCGCATCCGACGACGGAGACCAGCACCATGCGCCGCCCGTTCCTTGCCGCGGCCGCCTTCCTGGCCGCAACGCTCGCGAGCCTTGCGCCGGCTGCCGCCCAGGACCGCGTCACCTTCGGGTCCGACTGGCGCGCCCAGGCCGAGCATGGCGGCTTCTACCAGGCGATGGCCGCCGGCCTCTATGCCCGGCGCGGGATCGAGGTGACGATCCGCCAGGGCGGGCCGCAGATCAACCACACCCAGCTTCTGGCCGCCGGCCGCGTCGATTTCGCGCTCACCTCCAACACGGTGCTGGCGCTCAACTTCGTGCGCGAGAACCTGCCGCTGGTGGCCATCGCCGCATTGTTCCAGAAGGACCCGCAGGTCCTGATCGCCCATGCCGGGCAGGGCAATGACCGGCTGGCCGATCTGCGCGGCAAGCCGATCATGATCGGCGCCGATACGCGCGTCTCCTCCTGGCAGTGGCTGAAGGCGCGCTTCGGTTACAGCGACGAGCAGATCCGCCCCTACACCTTCAACATGGCCCCCTTCCTCGCCGACCGTCGCGCGATCCAGCAGGGCTATCTCGGCTCCGAGCCGTTCCTCCTGCGCCAGGCCGGCGCCGAGCCGGTGGCGATGCTGCTCGCCGACGAGGGCTATCCCGGCTATGCGGCGCTGATCTCCACCACGCGCCGGCTGGTCCAGGAGAAGCCCGACCTCGTGCAGCGCTTCGTCGATGCCACGATCGAGGGCTGGTACGGCTATCTCTACGGCGATCCGGCGGCGGCGAACGCGCTGATCAAGCGCGACAACCCGGAGATGACCGACGCGCTCCTGGCCTATGGCCGCGAGGCGATGATCCGCTACGGCATCGTCGATTCCGGCGATGCCGTGCAGCAGGGCGTCGGCGCCATGACGGAAGCGCGCTGGCAGGCCTTCTTCCAGGCCATGAGCGGCGCCGGGGTGATGCCGGCCGATCTCGCCTGGCGCAACGCCTACACGGCGCAATTCGTCAATCGCCGCGTCGGCATCGAGTTGCGCCCGCGCTGAACGCGCGCCCACTCCCCCGCCTGCGCGCGCGCCGGACGGCATGGCGTCCCCACCCCTGTTCCACACCGAGCGGCTCGGGCATCGCTTCGCCTCGGGCACGGAGGCGCTGCTCGATGTGCGCCTAGGGGTCGATCGCGGCGAGTTCCTGGCCCTGCTCGGCCCCTCGGGCTGCGGCAAGAGCACGCTCCTGCGCCTGCTCGCCGGGCTGGATCGGCCGAGCGCGGGCGCCGTGCACTGGGATGGCGGCGCCCCGCCCCGCCCGGGCGAGATCGGCTTCGTCTTCCAGGAACCGACTCTGATGCCCTGGGCGACGGTGGCCGACAATGTCTGGCTGCCCCTGCGCCTGCGCGGGCTTTCGCGCGCCGAGGCGGGCCCGCGCGTCGCCGCCGTGCTGGAACAGGTGGGGCTGGAAGGCTTTGCGGACGCCTATCCGCGCCAGCTTTCCGGCGGGATGAAGATGCGCGTCTCGATCGCGCGCGCGCTGGTCACGCGCCCGCGCGTGCTGCTGCTGGACGAGCCCTTCGCCGCGCTCGACGAACTCACGCGCTTCCGCCTCAACGATGATCTCCTGTCGCTGTGGCGGGCCGAGGGCATGACGATCCTGTTCGTCACCCACTCCGTGTTCGAGGCGGTGTTCCTGGCGCAGCGCGTGGCGATCATGTCGCCGCGGCCGGGGCGCATCGCGGCCAGCCTGCCGATCGCCCTGCCCGAGCCGCGCGCCGGCAGGCTGCGCACCACGGCCGAGTTCGGCGCCGCCTGCGCCACCGTATCGGACGCGCTGGCCGCGACGATGGCCGAGGACGGGGCAGTGGCGCCATGAGCAGGTCCGCGCCCGACGCTGCGCCCGGCGCCCCCGCCCGCGCGCGCGAGAATGGCCGGCTGCGCCGCCTGCTTGCCCCGGTCGGGCTCGGGTTCCTGTTCCTCGGCGCCTGGGAATGGGCGGTGCGCGCCTTCGCCATCCCGCCCTACTTGCTGCCCGCGCCGAGCCTGATCGCGCAGACCCTGGGCAGCGACGGGGCGAGCCTGCTCGCCTCGCTCGGGATCACGCTGCTGATCACGGCCGCGGCCTTGGGTGCCGCGGTGCTGCTGGGCGGGCTGCTCGCGCTCCTGATGGCGCAGTCGCGCACGCTCGAAGCCGCGCTGTTCCCCTATGCGGTCGTGTTGCAGGTGACGCCGCTGGTGGCGATCGCGCCGCTGATCATCATCTGGACCGACAATATCGCCCTGTCCTTGGTGATCTGCGCCTGGATCGTGGCCTTCTTCCCGATCGTCGCCAACACCACGCTCGGGCTCAACAGCGCGGCGCGCGAACTGCACGACCTGTTCCGGCTGAACGGCGCCACGCGCTGGCAGACGCTGCGCCTCCTGCGCGTCCCCGCCGCGCTGCCCTATTTCCTGGCCGGCTTGCGCATCTCGGGCGGGCTCGCGCTGATCGGGGCGGTGGTGGCCGAGTTCGTCGCCGGCACCGGCGGCACATCGAGCGGGCTTGCGAGCCGCATCCTGGAAGCCGGCTATCGCCTCCAGATCCCGCGCATGTTCGCCGCCCTGCTGCTGCTCTCGGCGGCGGGGCTGGCGATCTTCTGGGCGCTCTCGGCGCTGTCGCGCCAGCTCCTGCGCCACTGGCACGAAAGCGCCCTCGACCCCGAGCGGTGAAGACAGCGCCGGGGCCGAGTTGGTCGCGGTCGCGCAGCTGCGCCCTATGCCTCGCGCAGGGCGCGCGCCGCGCGTGCCGCATCGCGCGCGTAGCAGCGATCGAGCCAGCGCTTGACGTTCGGCACCGCGCCGAGATCCATCGACAAGGCGCGATAGAGCACCGAGGCGAGGTTGAGATCGGCCACGGTGAACTTCTCGCCGAGCAGGAAGGCACGGGTGGCGAGATGCTGGTCCAGAACCGCGAGCGGCTTCTTCAGCGCCTCCAGCGCCGCCGCCGCCTTGGCCGGGTCGCGCGCCTCGGGCGCCAGCACCATGGTGTGGTAGCCCCAGGCATTCACATGTGCTTCCAGCTCGGTGACGCCGAAGAAGCTCCACTGGAAGGCCTGGCCCTCGCCCTCGATCGTGTCGGGCCAGATCGTCTTCTGGCCATACTTGCGCGCGAGATAGAGCGTGATCGCCATGCTCTCGACCAGCCTGAGGCCGTCATCCTCGATCGCGGGAACGCGCCCGAGCGGGTTGATGGCGAGATACTCAGGCGTCTTGTTCGAGCCGTCGGCGAAGCCGATCTCGACATGCTCGTAGGGGATCGTCAGTTCGGTTGCCGCCCAGAGCACGCGGAAGGTGCGCGACTTGGCGATGCCGTAGATGCGCAGACCCATGATGTTCGCTCCTTCTGTTGGGGCCAGTGGTGCCGCGGCGCGCCGCCTAGCGGCCGCGGAAACTCGGCGCTTCCTTGCGCGCGAATGCGGCGATCGCGTTCTTGTAGTCCTCGGTCTGGCGGATGATCGCCATGTGCGAGGAGATCAGGTCGAGATGCTGGCCGAGCGTCATCGACTGGCCCTGGTAGACCGCGCGCTTGATCATGCGGATGGCGATCGCCGGCCCAGCCGCCAGCCGCCGCGCGAAGGCCATCGTCTCGGGCAGCAGCGCGTCATCGGCATAGACGCGGTTCACAAGGCCGATGCGCTCGGCCTCGCGCGCGGAAACCCAGTCGCCGGTCCAGAGCATCTCCAGCGCGCGCCCGACACCGACCAAGCGCGGCAGGTACCACGCCCCGCCCTCGCCCGGCACCAGGCCCACCTTCACATAGCCCTCGCTGAAGCGCGCGCTCTCGGACGCGAAGCGGATATCGGCATGCAGCGCCACATCCATGCCTGCGCCCACGGCGACACCGTTCACCGCGGCGATATAGGGCTTGTCCAGCGCCTCGGCGGCACGGTTGAGGCGGTGCAAATTCTCGAACAGGCGGTTCTTCTCGCCATGGGCCGTGGTGCCGTCCTTCTCGCGCTCGCCCATCGCGCGCACATCGCCGCCCGAGCAGAAGGCGCCCGGCGCGCCGGTGAGAACCACAGCGCCCACCTCGGCCGCCTCGCGCGCCTGCTGCAACGCCGCGACCCAGGCCTCGATCATCTCCTGGGTGAAGGCATTGCGCTTCTCGGGGTTGTTGAGCGTGATCGTCATCACGCCCTGCTCGATCGCGACGGCCAGCTTCTCGGTCATGGCGGGGTGCGCCCTCCTTCCCTCTCTGTCACTCTGTTCCGTGCGGGCAATGTTCTCGCCCGCCTAGGCCGAGCATACTAGCCCCCTTGTCCAACCGTAAGGAGCGTGTCGCCATGGCCGACAACATCGTGAACCTGCGCATCTACACGCTGAAGCCGCGCGCCACCCCCGAATATCTGCGCCTGTTCCGCGAGCACGGGCTGGCCTTGCAGCTCAAGTATCTCGGTGCGCCGCTCGGCTACTATCAGAGCGAGATCGGGCCCTTGAACCAGATCGTCCACCTCTGGGGCTATGAAAGCCTGGCTGACATGGAAGCCCGCCGCGGGGCGCGCAACGCCGACCCGGCCTGGAAGGCCTATGGCCAGATGAACGGCCATCTGGTCGACCACCAGGAGGACCGGGTGCTGCGCAAGGTGGAACTGCCGCGCCTCGGCTGAGCGCGGGCACCGGGCGGCACGAGCGGCCCAGGCCGCCGCGCGCTGCGCCGCCTTGCCCCAGGCTGCCCGGCCCTACGCTTCAGCGGGCACCTTGTAGCCGGCCTTGCGGATGGCGGCCGCCACCGCCGCAAGGTCGGCCGCGCCCGCGACCGCCACCTCGCCCTTGGCCAGATCGACGCTTGCGGTGCTGCCGGGGGCGGCGCGCTCGGCCGCCTTTTTCACGCTGCGCGCGCAGCCCTCGCACGTCATCCCTTCCACTTTCAGCACGCTTGGCATAGGTCAGTCTCCGCCCATTCCGCTCCGGCGGCCGGGAGACTAGCATCCCGCGCCCGGCACGGCTTGCGCCAAGTCAAACACGCCCCTCCCGCTTCGGAAGCCCCGTCATGACCGCCAACGCCCACCGCGTGTTCTATTTCAACTTCGTCCAGCACCAGGCCTTCCTCGATGTGCTCGGGGCGCGGGCGGACATCTCGGTGCAGAAGCTGCTCTACAGCGACCCGTTCGAGCAGAGCTTCGCCGCGATGCAGGGCGCGCACGCCTACCAGGCCACCTCGGTGCGCGACGACCTGCCCAGGCCCTATTTCGTCACCGCCGAGTTCCTCCAGCGCGTGCCGAGCCTGCTGATCGTTTCCACCAACGGCGCGGGCTACGACACGATCGACGTTCCCGCCTGCACGGCGGCGGGCGTGCTGGTGGTGAACCAGCAGGGCGGCAACAAGGAGGGCGTGGCCGAGCACGCGCTGGCGATGATGCTGGGCGTCTCGAAGCGGCTCTACGAATCCGACCGGCTGATGCGGCGCGGCGCGGTGAAGCGCCGCAACGACCTGATCGGCAACGACCTGCTGGGCAAGACAGTGGGCATCATCGGGCTCGGCAATATCGGCTCGCGCCTGGCCGAGATCGTCAAGCTCGGCTTCCGCTGCCGCGTGCTCGCCTGCGATCCCTATCTGAGCGAGACGCAATGCGCCGCGCGCGGGGCCGAGAAGGTCGCGCTCGACGATCTGCTGGCGCAGTCGGATTTCGTCTCGGTGCACTGCCCGCACAATGCCGAGACCGCCGGCATGATCGGGGCGCGGGAATTCGCGCTGATGAGGAAGGGTGCGTTCTTCGTCAACACCGCACGCTTCGGCATCCACGACGAGGAGGCGCTGCACGCGGCGCTCCTGTCCGGCCATCTCGGCGGGGCCGGGCTCGATGTCTGGCTGAAGGAGCCGCCGCCGGCCGACCACCCCCTGCTTGCCCTCGATACCGTCATCGGCAGCCCCCATGTCGCCGGCGTGACCCAGGAAAGCCGCGAGAAGGTGGCGATCTTCGCCGCCGAGCAGCTGATCGGCCTGTTCGATGGCGGCCGCCCGCCGCGGCTGATCAACCCCGAGGCCTGGCCCGCCTATCGCGAGCGTTACCGCGCTACCTTCGGCCGCGCCCCGGCGCCCTGAGGGCGGAACGCCGCCCGCCTCTTGCGCGGCCACGGCGCCGCGCGCACTCTCCCGCCCCGAACGCACTGCCCAATCGAACCGAGGCTCAGATGGCCAAAGAGATGACCGAGGCCCAGCGCGCCTACGAGGCGCGGCGCGCCGCGAAATACGGCATGACGCTCGAGAAGTGGCTCGCCGAGAAGGAGAAGCGCGCCCGCGCCGATGCCAAGGCCCAGGCCAGCTTCGAGGCAGATGCCGCCGCGCGCTCGGCCAGCGGCGATGCCTCCGCCAAGGCGAAGAAGCCGGGCCTCATCTCGCGGCTGCTCGGGCGTCGGCGCTCCGGCTGACCCGCCGGCGCGGCGCGGTGGCCGCGCCCTACAGCATCCGGTCCAGGATCCCGTCGCGCCGGACATACTGGTGGTAGAGCGCCGCACCGACATGCGCGGCAAGCGCCAGCACCAGAAGCCAGGTCAGCACGAAGTGCGCGTTCTGCGCGTTCTGCGCGATCGCCTCGTCGTGCCCGACCGGATTGGGCAGCGGGATGATCCACCAGAAATCGAGCGGGAAGCCCCAGGCATTGGTGGCGACGAAGCCGGTGACCGGAATCACCAGCAGCAGGCCATAGAGGCCGAAATGGGTCAGGTGCGCGCCAAGCCGCATGAACCAGGGCAGGTCGGCGGGCAGGGGCGGCGGCGGGTTCCGCGTTCGCCACCACAGCCGCAGCGCGGTCAGGAAGAAGATCGTCAGCCCGATCGACTCATGCAGGATGAACAGGTTGAGCTTGAGCGATTCCGGCTCGTCGAAACGGCGCGTCGCCAGCCCCTTGCCCAGCACGAAGCCGGTGACGATGAAGGCGGCCGTGAGCCAATGCAGCAGGCGCGCCATCGCCCCGTAGCGCCCGGCCTTGTACGCTTGCGGCATCGCTCGATCCTCCCCGCGGTCGGTCCACACCCGCTAAGGATGACGCAATCGCGCCCGCGCCGCCAGCATCCCGCACCGCCAAACCGCCCCCCGCTTCCCAGGCGCAGGCGGCTCGGCTATGGGGTGCCGAACGCCCCGGGCGCAGGAGAGACCCATGACTGCCACGGCTGAGCAGCCCCCTCGCGGGCCGACGGTCCCGGACTGGCCCGACTGGTCGCATGCCCGCCCCGGCGCGCGCTTCACCGACTGGCTGCGCGAGAACGCCGAGCCGGACTGGACTGCCGCCACCACCCACCGCTTCACCCGCGAGTTGGCCGCCGGCACGCTCGATCCCGATGTGATGCGCCGCTACCTGGTGCAGGACTACAGCTTCATCGACGCCTTCGTGCGCCTGCTCGGCGCCGCCGTCCATGCCGCGCCCGCGCTCGCCGATCGCATCCCGATGGGCCGCTTCCTCGGCATGATCGTCTCGGACGAGAACACCTATTTCGTCCGCGCGATGGACGCCCTCGGCATTGCCGAGGCCGAGCGCACCCGCCCCGCCCTGCGCCCGCCCACCCGCGCCTTCCAGTCGCTGATGACCGAGGCCGCCGGCAGCGGCCGCTACGCCGAGATGCTGGCCGTGCTGGTGGTGGCGGAATGGAGCTACCTCGCCTGGGCCAGCGCCGTGCAGCATGCCGACCCGCCGCAATTCTGGTCCAGGGAATGGATCGCGCTGCACGCCAACCCCTATTTCGCGGGGTTCGTCGGCTGGCTGCGCGGCCAGCTCGACCGCGAGGGGCCGGCGCTGGACGCCGCCGCGCGCGGGCGCGTGCTGGCCCATTTCCGCGCGGCGGCCGCGCTGGAACGCGCCTTCTTCGACGAGACCTACAAGGCCTGAGGGGCCAAGCTTGAGCCCCTTCGTCCTCCTGGCGCATGCGGACTGGAGCGGCGCGCGCGAACGAGCGGCGGCGAAACGCTGGGCAGTGCTGGCGCGCCGGCAAGGCAGGGGCTGGAGCGCCCTCGGCCCCGAGCCGGTGACCGATCCGCTTGCCTTCCTGCGCCGTCTGGCCGAGGAAGCCCGGGCGGCAGGCGGGGCGGCCTTGTTCGGCATCGACTGCCCGATCGGCCTGCCGCGGGCGTATCTTTCCGGTGGGAGAAGTTTCCGTAACAGGGACTTCTGCGCCTTTCTGGATGCACTCGATCAACCGCGCTGGGCGCGCTTCTTCGATCCTGCGGGATCGGTCGACCAGGTCTCCCCTACCCGCCCGTTCTTTCCTTCCGGCCCGGTCAGCGGCGCCGGGCTGAAGGCACGTTTCCTGGAAAGACTGGGGCTTGACGCGCAAAGCCTGCTGCGCGCCTGCGACCGCGGCGGGGCCGACGGCGTGCGCGCAGCCTGCGGCCTGTTCTGGACGCTCGGCGGCAACCAGGTCGGCAAGGCGGCGATCAGCGCCTGGCGCGACCTGATCCGCCCCGCACGCACACTTGGCCTGCCGCTCAAGCTGTGGCCGTTCGAGGGCGCGCCGGACGCGCTCGCCGCGCCCGGGGCGGTGGTGATGGCCGAGACCTACCCGGCCGAAGCCTATGTGCGGGTGGGGCTGGCTCTGCCCAGTCGCAAGCGCACCCAGGGCTGGCGCACGGCGCAGGCGGGCGCGATCCGCGCCTGGGCGCGGCGCGAGGGCGTCACGCTCGCCCCGGCGCTGGCCCGCCTGATCGTGGACGGCTTCGGCCCCCGCCCCGAGGGCGAGGACCCGTTCGACGCGACGCTTGGCCTGCTCGGCATGGTCCCGGTGGCCATTGGCCGCCACCCGACCGGCACGCCTTCCGATCCGGTGATCCGCCGCTGGGAGGGCTGGATGCTCGGCCGGACGCTGGTTCCGCCGCGACCGCCTTAGCCCGAGTAGAGCCCGGCGATGCGCGCCCGCACCCGCACCATAGCCGATGTCAGGTCGAGCAGCGGCGTCGGCACCCCGGCGGCGCGCGCCATCTCCTGCACGACCACGTAGATGGCATCGACCTCCATCGGCCGGCCGAGTTCCAGGTCCTGCAGGATCGAGGCCTTGTGGGCGAGGTTCTTGTTGCGCGCGATCCGCTTCTCGGCCATGGCGTCGATCGGCGAGCCATAGGCGCGGGCCACTGCCTCCACCTCCTTGATCACGCCGATGGCGCAGGCTTCCAGCGCCGGCTCGACCAGGAACTGCTGCGGCGTGCCGGTGGTGAGAACCCCGAGCGGCCCCGAAGCGGCATTGAGCGCGAGCTTCGACCACATCTCGTCGCGGATGCGCTCGGTCGGCACGCCCTTGAAGCCGCCATGGGTGAGCGCCTGGGCCAGCATGTCCACCCGCGCGCTCGGCTGTTGGCTTGGCTCGCCCAGGAACACGCGGCCCATCTCCTCGGTCTCGATCACGCCGGGCGCGATCACGGTGCAGGCGGAATAGACCACCCCGCCCACGGCACGCGCGGGCCCGACCGTGTTCCATACCGCATCGGCCGGATCGAGGCGGGCGATACGCTTGCCCTCGTTGGCGCCGCCGATGCCGTGGAAGAACCACCAGGGCACCCCGTTCATGACAAAGGCAACCGGCGTGTCGGGGCCGAGCAGCGGCCCCACCCCGGCGGCGAAGGAGGCCAGCCCCGGCGCCTTGACGGTGCAGAATACCGCATCCTGCGGCCCGAGTTCCTCGGCTCGCTCGGCGCAGCGCACCTTGACGCGGACGGTGCCGTCGGGCGCGTGCAGTTCGATCCCCTTCTCGCGCATCGCGGCGAGATGCGCCCCGCGCGCGATGACGGAGACATCCGCGCCCCCCTGCGCCAGCCGCACCGCCACATGCCCGCCGATCGCGCCGGCACCGAATACGCACACCTTCATGCTCGCTCTCCGCCTCTCTGGCTGCTTTCCCGGCCGCGGGCGTGCTCCGGCCCCGGCTTCCCAGTCACTCTCGGGCCGCGCCTGCGCCGCGTAAAGCCCGCACGTGCGCCCGCCTCAGCGCAGCATGTCGAGCGCGGAGCGCACCAGGGTCTGCACGCCCACCGGGATCGCGCCCTCGTCAGGCTGGAAGTCGGAATTGTGCAGCATGTCGCGCCGCCCCGGCGCGCCCGAACCGATGCGGATATGGGCCGAGGGGACAAGCTCGGCAAAGCAGGCGAAATCCTCGCTGCCCATCGAGGGCCCGTCGAGTTCCATCACCTTGTCCGCGCCCACGATCGCCCGCGCCGAGGCCAGCACGCGATCGAGCACGGCATCGTCGTTGACCATCGGCGGCACCAGCCGGGTATAGGTGAGTTCGTAGTCGAGCCGCATGCCCGCCTTCAGCCCCTCGAGCAGGCGGCGGATGGTCGCTTCGGCCTGCTCGCGCGCCTCGGCGGCGAGCGTGCGCACCGTGCCCTTGATCGTCACCGTATCGGGCAGGATGTTGCGCACCGTGCCGCCCTGGATCATGCCCACCGACACCACCGCCGGCATCAGCGGCGAGATCTCGCGGCTGACCACCGTCTGCGCCTGGGTGATGAAGGTCGCCGCCCCCACCACCGCGTCGATCGCCTTGTGCGGATGCGCGGCATGGCCGGAGCGGCCCTTGAACACGACATCGAACGCGTCCGAGGAGGCCATCACCGCGCCGCGCGCGAAGCCCACCGCGCCCACAGGCGTGAGCGGCCAGTTGTGGAAACCGAGCGCAAGATCGACCTTCGGATTGTCCATCACGCCATCGGCGATCATCGCCGGCGCGCCGGTCAGCACCTCCTCGGCCGGCTGGAAGATCAGCTTGATCCGCCCGGCGAGCCGCGGAGCAAGACCCTTCAATATCTCCGCCGCACCCAGCAGCGTGACGGTATGGATGTCGTGGCCGCAGGCATGCATCACGCCCTCGTTGGCCGAGGCGTATGCCAGCCCGGTCTTTTCCAGGATCGGCAGCGCGTCCATGTCGGCACGGATCGCGAGGGTGGGGCCCGGCCGCCCGCCCTCGATCAGGCCGACGACGCCGGTCCTGCCGATGCCGGTCTGCACCGGGATGCCGAGCCGCGCCAGCGCCTCGGCCACCTTGCCGGCGGTGCGTGTTTCCTGGAAGGCGAGTTCGGGATGGCGGTGCAGGTCGCGGCGCATCGCGACCAGCTCGGGCGCAAGCCGGGCCGTCTCCTCGCGGATGATGCGGTCGGGATCGTTGGCGGCATGGCCTGGCGAGAGCGACATGGCAGACTCCGGCGCGATGGCGGCTTGGATTGCGCCAAGGGGTAAGGCGTAACATCCCGCGCCGCAAGCGCGCAACGCGATGCGGCCCTTGTTGACGGTCGGTCGCGCGTGTCGTTAACTGTTCCGGCAAACAACAAGCGGCCGCGTGGTGGCCGCGCGCAAAGGAGGCGATAATGTCCGCAGCCCGCCCGTCCCGCTCCCGCCTTGCCTTCGGCCTCCTGGCCGGCCTTGCCGCCGGCGCTGCGACCGGGCTTGGCGGCGCGCCCGCCGCCGCGCAGCAGAGTTTCGTCATCGGCATGTATGGCGGCAGCTTCGAGACCGTGATGCGCCAGCAGATCGCGCCCCGCTTCGAGCGCGAGAACAATGTGCGCTTCACCTATCTTTCCGGCAACAGCACCGACACGCTGGCCCGCCTGCGCGCTCAGGCCGCGCGCCAGGAGATGGACTTCACCTTCATGGATGACGGCGTGATGTTCCAGGCCGCGCAGCTCGGCTATTGCGGGCAGATCGACACCAACCACGATGTCTACAAGGATCTCTACGACCTCGTGCGCATCCCGGGCGACAAGGCGATCGGGGTGGGCTTCGTCGCTACCGGCATCGTCTACAATGAGCGGGTGTTCCGCGAGCGCGGGTGGGCCGCGCCGACAAGCTGGCGCGAGCTGGCCGATCCCAAGTACCGCCCGCTCCTCGGCATCTCCAACATCAGCGGCACCTACGGGCTGCACACGCTTGTGATGGCCGCGCGCATCAATGGCGGAGGCGAGAACAACATCGAGCCCGGTTTCCGCTTCATGCAGGAAGTGGCGCGCGGCGTGCGCGTGTTCGGCACCTCGCCCGCCAAGTACGCCGAGTCCTTCCAGTCGGGCGAATATGTGTTCGGGATCTGGGGGTCGGGCCGCGCCGTGGCGCTGACCGCCACCGGGTTCCCGATGCGCTTCGTCTATCCGCAGGAAGGGGCGGTGGCGCTGATGGTGATGGCGTGCCCGGTGGCCAAGCCCAATCCAAGCCCGCTGGCGCAGTCCTTCATGCGCTACATACTCTCGCCGGAGGTGCAGACGATCTTTGCCGCCGGCCAGGGCTTCGGCCCGGCCAACCGGCGCACCCAGCTCACGCCCGAGGTTGCCGCATTGGTGCCTTTCGGCCCCGAGCAGGTCGGGCGGATGATTGCAGTGGACTGGAACGTCATCAACCAGCAGCGCGAGGCCTGGCAGCGGCGCTGGAACCGCGAGATCGAGCGCTGATCGGACGCGGGCGGTTCGTGGCGTGACCGAAGCCGAAGGTCCGTTCCTGCGCGTTGCCGGGCTGACCAAGCGCTATGGCGAGGTGATCGCCGTCGATGATCTGGCGCTCGAGGTGTCGAGGGGCGAGTTCGTCTCGCTCCTCGGCCCGTCGGGCTGCGGCAAGACCACGACCTTGCAGATGATCGCGGGCTTCGTCGAACCCACCGGCGGCCATGTGCTGATCGGCGGGCGCGACATGGTCCGCGTGCCGCCGAACAAGCGCAATATCGGCATCGTGTTCCAGTCCTACGCCCTGTTCCCGCACATGACGGTGGCGGAGAACGTGGCCTTCGGGTTGGAGATGCGAAAGGTCCCGTCGGCCGAGCGGGCCAGCCGCGTGCGCGCTGCGCTGGAGATGGTGCGCCTGCAGGGGCTGGAGGCGCGCCTGCCGCGCCAGCTTTCCGGCGGCCAGCAGCAGCGCGTGGCGATCGCGCGCGCCCTGGTCGTGCAGCCCGACCTGCTGCTGCTCGACGAGCCCCTGTCCAACCTGGATGCCAAGCTGCGCGAGGAGCTGCGCGTCGAGCTGCGCGACATCCAGCGCCGCGTCAGCATCACCACGATCCTGGTGACGCACGACCAGTCCGAGGCGCTGCTCCTGTCCGACCGCGTCGCGGTGATGAACCATGGAAGGCTCGAGCAGGTGGCAACTCCGCTCGACTGCTACGAGAAGCCGGCCTCGGCCTTCGTCGCGACCTTCCTCGGCCGCTGCAACCTCCTGCCGGTCGCGCGCAATGGCGCGGGCGGGTTGCAGCTCGGGCCGGCCACCCTGCCCGTTGCCCCCGACACCCCGGCAAGCGGGGCGCTGGCGCTTGCGCTGCGGCCGGAGAGGATCAGCCTCGTCGCCGAGGGAGCGGGCATCCTGCCCGGCACCGTGCGCGCCGCCCTGTTCAATGGCGAGCAGTGGCTGTTCCGCATCGAAACCGAGGCGGGGGAGGTGCAGGTCACGCGCGCCAATGACGGCGCGCCCGCCGCAGCGCAGGGCACGCGCGTGGGGCTTGCCTGGGATGCCGCCTCGGCGCGGGTGCTGCCGGTGGGCGAGAACGGAGCGGCGCGTGGCTGAGCGCGCGCTCGCGGTGCCGCGCGTCTCGGCGCTGCCCTATCTCCTCTCCGCGCCGGGCCTGATCCTTTATGCCGTCTGCCTGGTCGCGCCCCTGGCGATGACGGCGCTGCTGTCCTTCTACACCTTCACCATGGCCACCGGCATCAGCACCAGCATGAGCCTGGCCAACTATGCCGAGATCCTGGCCGACGACTATTTCCACACCATCTTCGCGCGCACCTTCGGCATGGCACTGGCGGTGACGCTGATCAGCGTGCTGATCGGCACGCCGGAGGCCTGGATCCTGCACCGCATGAACCGGCGCTGGCGCGCGGCCTTCCTGCTGGTGATCCTGGGCCCGCTCTTGATCCCGGTGGTGGTGCGCACGCTCGGCTGGGCGCTGTTCCTCGGCCGCAACGGCATCGTCAACCGCACCCTGACCGAGCTCGGCCTGGTCACGACGCCGATCGAGTTCATGTACACCTTCACCGGCATGGTGGTGGCACTGACGCATGTGCTCTGCCCCTTCCTGGTGCTGGCGGTGTGGGCCAACCTCCAGCGCATGGACCCGGCGACCGAGGCGGCCGCCCTCTCGCTCGGCGCCAGCCGCACGCGCGCCGTCCTCCGCGTCGTGCTGCCGCAGATCATGCCGGGCGTGCTGTCGGGCTGCCTGATCGTGTTCACGCTCGCCGCCTCGGCCTTCGCCACGCCGGCGATCATCGGCGGGCGGCGGCTCAAGGTCGCGGCGACCGCCACCTATGACGAGTTCCTGAACAGCCAGAACTGGCCGCTCGGCGCGGCGATCGCCGTGCTGCTGCTGGTCTCCATCCTGACGATCGTGCTGGTGTGGAACCGCGCGGTCGAGCGGCGCTTCGCCGCCAGCTTCCAGGGATAGCACCCATGACCACGCGCAATGGCTGGCTTGCGATCCTGTTCCATACGCTGTTCGTCGGTTTCATCGTGGCGCCGCTCCTGATGGTGGTCTGGGTGGCCTTCACGCCCGAGGGCTATCTCGCCCTGCCGCTGACCAGGTTTTCGCTGCGCTGGTTCATCGCCATCCTCGACAGCGATTTCATCCCGGCTTTCTGGAATTCGCTGCTGCTTGGGGTGATGTCGGCCACCCTCTCGCTGGCGCTGTCGGTGCCGGCGGCCGTTGCGGTCGTGCGCCACCGCTTCCCGGGGCGTGATGCCATCGCCGCCTTCTTCCTCGCCCCCCTGATGGTGCCGCACCTGATCATCGGCGTGTCTATGCTGCGCTTCGTCTCGGTGATGGGTTTCGGCGGCAGCTGGATCACACTCACCGCCTCGCATGTGCTGATCATCTTCCCCTTCGCCTTCCGTCTCGCGCTCGCGGCCCTGGTGGGCTTCGAGCGACCGGTCGAATGGGCGGCGATCTCGCTCGGCGCCGACACCCGCACGGTCTGGCGGCGCGTCACCCTGCCGATCATCATGCCGGGGCTGGCGGGGGGCTGGATCCTCGCCTTCCTGCAGAGCTTCGACGAGTTGACGATGACCATCTTCATGGCCACGCCGGGCACCACCACCCTGCCGGTGCGGATGTATCAGTATCTCTCCGACAATATCGATCCCCTGATCGCCTCGGTGTCGGCGGCGCTGATCATCTTCTCGGTGGCGGTGATGGCGCTGATCGAACGGCTCTGGGGGCTCGACCGATTGCTGTCCGGAAAGGGACGCTGAGCGATGTTCCGCACGCTACGCCCGGCCGCGCAGGCCGAGGCCGTCACCATCACCTATGAAGGACGGCCGCTTTCGGTGCCCCAAGGCATCTCCATCGCCGCGGCCCTGCTCGGCGCCGGCGAGATGGTCTGCAAGTCGATGCCCACCTCGGGCGCCGACCGCGCGCCCTACTGCCTGATGGGCGCCTGCTTCGACTGCCAGGTGCTGGTGGACGAGCAGCCGACGCCGGTGCAGGCCTGCCTGACGCCGGTGCGCCCGGGCCTCGCTGTGCGCCGCGTGCCGCGGCCCACCCCCGTGCCGGAGGGCGTGGCCCATGACTAGCGCGCCCGATCTCGCCATCGTCGGTGCCGGCCCCGCCGGCCTTGCCGCCGCGATCGAGGGTGCGCGCCTCGGCCTTGCGGTTGCCCTCTACGACGAGCAGCCCGAGCCGGGCGGGCAGATCTTCCGCGCCGCGGAGAGCGTCGCCGCCGGCAAGGGCGCGCCGCTTGCCGCCTTCGGCGCCGACTATGCCGAGGGGCCGCAGCTTGTGGCGCGATTCCGCGCCTCTCCGGCCGCGGCCGGCTACATGCCGCGCACCACGATCTGGCTGCTGGATCGCCAGCGCACGCTCGGCCACGTGCAGGACGGAAAGGCGCGCATGCTGCGCCCGAAGCGGGTGCTGATCGCCACCGGCGCGCAGGAACGCCCCGTGCCGCTGCCCGGCTGGACGACCCCCGGCGTGATGACGGTCGGCGCCGCGCAGGGGCTGATGAAAAGCGCGGGCCAGGTGCCCGAGCCGCCCTTCGCGCTGTGCGGCTCAGGGCCGCTCCTCTACCAGTTCGCGGCCCAGCTCGTGGCCGCCGGCGAGCGGCGCTTCACCGTGCTCGACACCACGCCCAAGGGGCGCTGGGCCAGGGCCCTGCCCTTCCTGCCGGGCGCGCTGCGCGATACCGACCTGCTGCTGAAGGGCCTCGGCCTGATGCAGAAGGTGCGCATGGCCGGCGTGCCCGTGCTGCGCCATGTGCGCGATGTCGCGGTTCACGGCAATGGCCGCGTCGAGCATGTCACCTTCCGCCACGGCAACCATCTGGGCGAGTTGCCAGTGCAGCTCTTGCTGTTGCACCAGGGCGTGGTGCCGAACGTGTCGTTGTCGCTCTCGGTGCCGCTGCGCCATGTCTGGGACGCGGCGCAGCGCTGCTTCCGCCCCGCGCTCGACGCCTGGGGCAACAGCGATGTCGCGGGCATCGCGGTGGCCGGCGATGGCGGGGGCATCGGCGGTTGGCAAGCGGCGACCGCGCAGGGGGAGCTGGCCGCGCTCGAGGCCGCGCACGCGCTCGGGCGCATCGAGCGGGCCGAGCGCGACCGCCAGGCCGCCCCGATCCGCGCCCGGCTGAAGACCGCGCTTGCCGCGCGCGGGCTGATCGACACGCTCTACGCGCCGCCGCCGCTTGCCGCGCTCGCCGATGCGACGATCGTCTGCCGCTGCGAGGAAGTGACGGCGGGCCAGGTGCGCGCCGCGATCGCGATGGGGGACACCAACCCGAACGCGGTCAAGTCGCGCACCCGCGCCGGCATGGGGCCGTGCCAGGGCCGCATGTGCGGCCTGACGGTCTCCGAGCTGGTCGCCCATGCGCGCGGTCTGCCGCCCGATGCCGCGGGCACCTACCGGCTGCGCCCGCCGATCAAGCCCTTGCCGGTCGCGGTGCTGGCCGATCTCGACACCTCCGCCGTGGAGGAGGAGGAGGACGCGACATGAGCATGCCCCCGAACAGCGCCGACGCCGGCACCGGTTCCGGCACTGGTTCCGCCACCGGCCCCGACGTGATCGTGATCGGCGGCGGCCTGCATGGCTGCTCGGCCGCGTTCCACATCGCCAGCGCCGGGCGCAAGGTGCTGCTGCTGGAGCGCGACGTGATCGCGCGCCACGCCTCCTCGGCCTCGGCCGGCGGCGTGCGCCGCCTGTTCCGCCACCCGGCCGAGATCCCGCTGACCATGGCCTCGCTCGAGCTGTGGCACGCGATGAAGGACATGCTGGGCGACACCGGCGATTTCCGCCCCACAGGCCAGCTTCGCGTCGCCGAGACCGAGGAGGAGATGGCCAGGCTCGAAGCGCGGGTCAAGCTCACGCGCAGCATGGGCTACGACCACGAGGTGCTGGTCGATCGCAAGCGCATGTTCGAAATCGCGCCCGCGCTCGGCCCGCAATGCCTGGGCGCGATCCATGTCGAGCGCGACGGCTACGCCTTCCCCTACAAGAGCACGCTTGCCTTCCGCAACGCGGCGGCGAAGCTCGGCGCCGATATCCGCGAGGGCGTGGGCGTGCGCGGCATCGTGCGCGATGGCGGGCGCTGGAAGGTCGACACCAATGCCGGGGAGTTCGCCGCGCCGGTGCTGGTGAACGCCGCCGGCGCCTGGGGTGCACGGATTGCCGAGATGGTGGGCGAGCGCGTGCCGCTGAAGGCACTCGCGCTGATGATGATGGTCTCGGCGCGGATGCCGCACTTCCTCGATCCCACCGTCGGCACGCTCGGCCGGCAGATGAGCTTCAAGCAGATGCAGTCGGGCGCGGTGGTGGTGGGCGGCGGGCATCGCGGCACGCCCGACCTCGACACCGGCATCACCCAGCTCGATTTCCGCAAGCTCAAGACCAGCGCCGACACGATCGGCGGCGTGTTCCCGATCATGCGCAAGGCCGAGATTGTGCGCGCCTGGGCCGGGATCGAGGGCTGCACGCCCGACGATATCCCCTATATCGGCCCGAGCCGCACGCATGACGGGCTCTACCACTCATTCGGGTTCTGCGGGCACGGCTTCCAGCTCGGGCCGATCGTCGGTTCGATCACCGCCGAGCTGATCACCAAGGGCCGCACCAACCTGCCGATCGAGCCCTTCCGCATCGACCGTTTCGGCCCCGACCCCGATGCCGTAAGCTGGGAGGCGAGCCGCGCCGCCTGAGGCGGCTTGCCCTCCCCCGCGACGCATGCGATACCAGAATTCCCGACGGAGAGTTAATGTCCGGCGGGCAACAGCGCGGGGTATAACCGGCGCCTGTGGTGCATGCAGGGAAGGATTAGGGATGCGTTCTGCCCTCAACCGCCGCCAGGTTCTTGCTGGCGCCGCCGGGATGGCCGCCATTGGGGCGCCCCGACTCGCGCGCGCGCAGGCGCCCTGGCCCAGCCAGCCGATCAGGCTCGTCGTACCCTTCGCCCCTGGCGGCACTACCGACATTGTCGGTCGCCTGATCGCCCAGGGCCTGCAGGACCAGTTGCGCCAGTCCGTTGTGGTGGAGAACCGACCCGGCGCCGCCGCGACCGTCGGTTCGCTTGCCGTGGCGCAGGCCGCGCCCGACGGCTACACCCTGATCATGTCGAACATCGCCTCGCACGGCATCGCGGCGACGCTCTATCGCGGGCTGCGCTACAACCCGCTGACCGATTTCACCCATATCGCGCTGGTGGCCACCAATCCCTCGGTGCTGGTCGTGAACAAGGACTACGAGGCGAAGACGGTCGCCGATGTCGTGCGTCTCGGCCGCGCGGCGCCAGACGGGCTCGACTACGCCGTGTCCGGTGTCGGCTCGTCGAACCACCTTCTCGGCCTGCGCTTTGCCCAGCGCGTGGGCATCAAGCTCAACCCGGTGCCATATCGCGGCGCCGGCCCGGCCTTGCAGGACGTGATCGCCGGCAACATCAAGCTCATGTTCGACAGCCTCCCCTCCTCGGCCGGGCATATCCGCCAGGGTCTGTTGCGTGCGCTCGCGATCGCCAGCGAAACCCGCAGCGAGCAGTTCCCCGACATTCCCACCCTGCAGGAGCTGGGCTATTCGGGCCTGGTCAGCGATTCCTGGTTCGGCCTGTCCGGGCCCAAAGGACTGCCGCGACCGATGGTCGATCGCCTGAACGCCGCCATCCAGGAAGTGCTCAAGAGCCCGGCGCTGCTTTCCCGCTATCGCGAGATCGTGGCGCAGGCGCCGAGCTCGACGCCGGAACAGTTCACCGACTTCGTCCGCCGGGAGATCGAGGCCTGGGCACCCGTGGTGCGGGCATCGGGCGCGACCGCGAACTAGCAGGGCAGGCCAACACACCAAGCGCGCCGGGCGCATCATCCGACCTGATCCGCAACTGGCAGGTCTATCTCGGAACGGGAGCCGCACGCGATGGGCAATTCGAGACTGCATTGGCCTGACCTTGCCGCCGGCATCATGCTTATCGCCATCTCGGTGATCGGCTACATCCTCAATCTCGAGCACCCGATGGGCACGGCCCGGCGCATGGGCCCCGGCTATCTGCCCTTCCTCACCTTCCTGATCCTGGTGACCCTGGGCACGCTCCTGGTGATCCGCGGCTTGCGCAGCGGCCCGACACCGATCGGCAAATGGGCAGTGAAGGAAACGCTCGTCATCCTGGGCGCGCTGATCGTGTTCGGCATCATCATCGAGCGCCTGGGTATCATCATCGCCATCCTGGTCACGGTGATGATCGCCGGCTTCGCGGAAGCGAAGTACAACCCCCTGCGAACGGCGGGCGGCGCCGTAGCGTTGGTCGCGATCTGCGTCGGCATTTTCGTCTGGGGGCTGGATATCCGCCTGCCCCTGTTCCCCTGGTCGAAGTGAGGGGCCGACCATGATCGACAATCTGATCCTCGGCTTCGGTGTCGCCGCCAGCTTCAACAACGTATTCGCCTGCTTCGTCGGCGCCCTGATCGGCACCGCGATCGGCGTGCTGCCTGGCGTGGGACCGGTGGCGACGATCTCGCTGCTGCTTCCCTTCACCTTCGGCATGGAACCCACCACCGCCATCATCATGCTCGCCGGCATCTACTACGGGGCGCAGTATGGCGGTTCCACGACCTCGATCCTGCTCAACCTGCCGGGCGAGGTCTCGGCGGTGATGACCACGCTCGACGGCTACCAGATGGCGAAGAAGGGCCGTGCCGGGCCGGCGCTGGCAGTGTCGGCGATCGGCTCCTTCATCGCCGGCTGCATCGCCACGCTGGTGATCGCGGCGGTCGGGCCCATGCTCACCAACGTTGCGCTGAAGTTCGGCCCGGCCGACTATTTCTCGCTGATGCTGCTCGGCCTCGTCGTCTCGGCGGTGCTGACCCAGGGATCGATCATGAAGTCGATCTCCATGGTCGTCCTCGGGGTGGCGCTCGGCCTGGTCGGCACCGACGTGCAGACCGGCCAGCAGCGCTTCACCTTCAACATCCCCGAGCTTTCCGACGGCATCGGCTTCGTGCCCTTGGCGATGGGCCTGTTCGGCGTGGCCGAGATCATCCGCAACCTGGAAACGCCCGAGGTCCGTACCTTCGTCGCCGGCAAGGTCAGCAACCTCTGGCTCACCCGCGAGGATTGGCGCTACTCGCTGCCGGCGATCGGCCGCGGCACGGTGATCGGCACGGTGCTCGGCATCCTGCCGGGCGGCGGCGCCTCGCTCTCGGCGATCGGCGCCTACACGCTGGAACGGCGCATCAGCAAGCGGCGCGCCCAGATGGGCAGCGGCATGATCGAGGGCGTGGCGGCCCCCGAATCGGCCAACAACGCCGCCTCGCAGACCGGCTTCATCCCGCTGCTGACGCTCGGCATCCCGGCCAACGCTGTGATGGCGCTGATGGTCGGCGCCCTGATCATCCAGGGCATCCAGCCGGGACCGCGCATGGTGGAAAGCCAGCCCGAGCTGTTCTGGGGCCTGATCGCCAGCATGTGGATCGGCAATGTCATGCTGCTGGTGATCAACCTGCCCCTGATCGGGGTATGGGTGCGCCTCTTGAAGGTGCCCTACGACTTCCTCTATCCCGCGATCCTGATCTTCTGCGGCATCGGCGTGTTCAGCATCAACAACAACACCTTCGACATCTATGTCACGGTGATCTTCGGCCTGTTCGGCTACATCCTGTTCAAGTTCGGATGCGAACCGGCACCGATGCTGATCGGCTATGTGCTCGGCCCAATGATGGAGGAGCATCTGCGCCGCGCCATGCTGCTGTCGCGCGGCAACCCGCTGGTGTTCTTCGAGCGCCCGATCAGCGCCGTGCTGATCACGCTCTGCATCATCTCGCTGGCATTGATGGCCATGCCCAACATGCGCCGCAAGAAGGACGCCGCGCTGTCCGAAGGCGGCGGCTGACCGACATCGCGCCGGGCCGCCTGCGCGCAACAGAAACGGCGCCGTCCCTTGCCGGGGCGGCGCCGTTTTCATCTCCGGTATCGACAGTCAGGCCAGGGCGTCCAGTTCCTCGTCGGTGGGGAAGCTGCGGGTCACCTCCTTGGAGAAGACCAGACGCCCGTCGATCTTCACATCGAACACCCCGCCGCCACTGCGGATCATCCTGATCTCGGCGGACTTGAACCTGCGCGACAGTCGGTCCCTCGCACGGAGGGCATGCGGCTGGTAGCCTCAGCTGCCGCAATATTCGATCGTGATCTGCATCGGATGCTCCTTGCCGGCGACGCGCCGGCGGCCTGTCCCGCCACCCGGGGCCGGTGCTTGAACTATGGTATCCCGCACCGGGAGATCAAGGCCGCAGGGATCCCCGGCCTGCGGCTGCGCTGGACAGGGCCGGCCCGCCCCTCTAGCCTTGCCTCGCCTGCGGCATCGCCGCCGCACCCGCCGCCAGCCGGAGAGCCGTCCCCATGGCCAAGATGCGCATCGAGGGCTCCTTCGTCGCCCTGATCACCCCCTTCAACGCCGACGGGCGCGTCGATTTCGGCGCCTTCCGGACCCTGCTCGACTGGCAGGAGAAAAGCGGCAGCTCGGCCGTGCTGATCATGGGCTCGACCGGCGAGGTGTCGATGCTCTCGGCCGAGGAGCGGCGCCAGATCGTGGCCGAGACCGCCAAGATGAAGACCGGGCGGATGAAGTTCTTCTATGGCTGCACCGGCAACAAGACCGAGACGACGATCGAGAATGTCCGCTTCGCCGCCGCCAACGGCGCCGATGGCGCGATCCTGGCGGCGCCGAGCTATATCTGCGCGCCCGAGGCCGATATCGAAGGCTTCTTCGCCGAGGTGGCCGATGCGGTAAGCCTGCCGCTCGGCATCTACAACAACCCCCCGCGCGTGAAATCCGACCTGCACTGGGACCAGCTGCTGCGACTGTTCCGGCATCCGAACTACGTCATCCTGAAGGAGAGCACCACGCGCGTGGGCCAGGTAGCGCAGGTGCTGGCGGCGAAGCCCGATTGCGCCGTGATGTGCTGCGACAGCCCCAATCTCGGCCTCGTCGTGCCCACCATGTCGCTTGGCGGGCATGGCACGGCGAACATGACCGGCAATCTCGACCCTGAGGGCATGGCGCGCCTGTCCGCGCCCTGGCAGGGCTGGACCGAGGCCGAGCAGTTCCGCCAGACCTACCTGCGGCTCCTGCCGCTGCTGCATTACACCTATTCGGCGATCAACCCGGTGGCGGTGAAGTCGCTGATGAAGGCGGTCGGGCTGCCGGCGGGCGATCTGCGCCGGCCCTTGCGCAATCTCGAGGGCGAGGCGCTGGCGCGCGGGGTGGAGGTCGTGCGCCGGCTCGGCCTCGACCAGAAATATGGCTGGCGCCTGCCGCCGGCGCTGCGCCCGGCCGCCGAATAGCCGCAGCGGCCGCGCCTGCCACGCGGACGGAGGCGGCGCGCACGCACGGCCGAGACCAGGGAGGAACCCATGATCGCCCGACGCAACGCCATGCTGCGCACCGCACTGGCGGCCCTCGGGGCCGTGCTGATCTCGCTCGGGGCGGCGGCGCAGCCCTTCCCCAGCCGGCCCGTCACCATCGTCGTGCCCTTCCCGCCCGGCGGCTCGGTCGATGGGGTGGCGCGCATCCTCGCTGCCGAGCTGACCGAGCGCGCGCCCTCGCCCTTCGTGGTCGAGAACCGTGCCGGTGGTGCCGGCGGCGCGGTGGGCGCGGCCACCGTGCTGCGCAGCCGCGCGGACGGCTATACGCTGCTGCTGAACGCCTCGATCCACGTTGTCACGCCGCTGATCAACCGCAACGTCACCTTCGACGTGATCAACGGCTTCACCCATGTCTCGCTGGTGGCGGACGGGCCGCTGATGGTGACGACGCACCCTTCGGTGCCGGCCAGCAATCTGCGCGAGTTCTTCGACTTGGTGCGGCGCGAGCCCGACAAGTTCAACTTCGCCACCACCGGCTTCGGCTCGGCCGGGCACCTGGCGCTCGAATTCCTCAAGCGTCAGGCGGGCGTGCCGAACGAGATCGCCGCCTATCGCGGGGCCGGGCCGGCGCTGAACGATCTCGTCGCCGGCACGATCCACATCCTGGCCGACCCGATGCTGTCCTCGTTGCCGCTGGTGCGCGGCGGGCGGCTCAAGCCGCTGGCGGTCACCAGTCTGGCGCGCTCGCCGCTCGCGCCCGAGGTGCCGACAGTGGCCGAAAGCGGCATGCAGGCCTTCGAGATGCTGTCCTGGTACGCGGTCTGGGGTCCGCCCGACATGGACGCGGAGGCCACCGCCACGCTCGCCCGCCTGATCGGCGCGGTGACGCAGTCCGCGCGCTTCAAGGAGCGGCTTGCCGCGCTCGGCTTCTCGGCCCGCTCCACCACCCCCGAGGGGCTGCGCCGCTTTGTCGAGGCCGAGGTTGCCAAGTATCGGGAGATCGTCCAGGCGGCGAACATCCGGGTGGAATAGCGACGCGAAGCACCCTGCGGAGCCCTTCTCTGGCGGCATGGATTTTGCTTTGAATCTGGCGGTTTAGGGCGGATTGTGCGATAAGCCGCGCACATCGCCGCCTGCCCATCGCGCCATCAAGGAACGTCCCCATGACCGCCAAGCCCGGCCCGGAAGCCCCACGCATCGTTCCGGTGGTGCTGTCGGGCGGCTCCGGTACCCGGCTATGGCCGCTGTCGCGCGAATCCTATCCCAAGCAGTTCCTGCCGCTGCTCGGGCCGCACAGCCTGTTGCAGGAGACGCTGCTGCGCGTGGCCGACCGGGCCCGATTCGCCGCGCCGATCGTGGTCTGCAACAACGACCACCGCTTCCTGGCCGCCGAGCAGCTTCGCGCCCTCGGTCTTGCCGATGCGCGCATCGTGCTCGAGCCGATGGGGCGCAACACGGCCGCGGCGGTGGCGGCCGCCGCCCTGCTGCTGGCGAGGCATGACCGATCCGCGGTGATGTGGATCATGCCCGCCGACCATCACGTCGCCGACCTTCCTGCGCTGCACGCGGCCCTGGCGGCCGCCGCCAATGCCGCCGTTGCGGGCCTGCTGGCCACCTTCGGCATCCGCCCGGCGCGACCGGAAACCGGATACGGCTATATCGAGCTTGGCGACGCGCTGCCGAGCATCCCCGGCGCGCACGGTGTCGCGCGTTTCATCGAGAAACCCGACGCGGAACGCGCCTGCGCCTTTCTTGCCGGCGGACGGCACCTGTGGAACTCGGGCATGTTCCTGTTCCAGGTGGGCGCCCTGCTGGACGAGATGACGAACCACGCCCCCGAAGTAGTCGCGGCCGTCGAGAAGGCGCTCGACGGGGCCGAGACCGACCTCGATTTCCTGCGCCTCGGCGCGTCGGGATTCGCACAGGCCCCGTCCATCTCGATAGACTATGCGGTGATGGAGCGCACCGCGCGCGCCGCCGTTGTGCCCTGCGACATAGGCTGGAGCGATGTCGGCTCCTGGGCAACGCTGTGGGAAGTGGGCGCCAAGGACAAGGACGGCAACGTGACCGACGGCAACGTGCTTCTGTCCGGCTCCCGCGATTGCTATGTGCGCTCGACCGACCGCATCGTCACCACCGTTGTCGGCGCGCAGGATCTGGTCGTGGTCACGACCGACGATGCCGTGATGGTGGCCCCGCGCGAGCGCGCGCAGGATGTGCGCCAGATCGTCGAGATGCTGCGCACCAGCAAGCGGCCGGAGGCGGTGCTGCACCGGCGCGTCTATCGCCCGTGGGGATTCTACGAAAGCCTGCATGACGGCAACCGCTACCAGGTGAAGCGCATCACCGTTAACCCGGGCGCCAAGCTGTCGCTGCAGAAGCATTTCCACCGCGCCGAACACTGGGTGGTGGTGAACGGCACGGCCACCGTCGAGCGCGACGGCGAGACGATCCTGCTGCGCGAGAACGAGAGCGTCTATCTGCCGCTCGGCTGTGTGCACCGCCTGGAGAATCCCGGGCGGATCCCGCTCAACCTGATCGAGGTGCAGTCGGGCGCCTATCTCGGCGAGGACGACATCGTGCGCTTTGAGGATTCCTACGGCCGCGACTAGCGCGCATGCCGGCTTGACGCTGGCGCGCCCCTCGCGCTTCATCTCCTCGCCGTTTCGGGCACTTGCGCCCCGAACCCCAGCCGAGGAGAGGAATTCCCATGGATCTCAAGCTGAACGGGCTTGTCGCCCTGGTCACCGGTGCCTCGATCGGCCTCGGCCACTCCATCGCCAGGATGCTGGCCGACGAGGGCGCGCGCGTGGCGATCCTGGCGCGGCGCACCAGCCTGCTCAACGAGTTGGCCGACGAGATCGAGAAGTCGGGCAAGGAGCGCCCCTTCATCATCACCGAGGACATCACCGCCGACGGCGCGGCGGAGCGTATCCGCGACCAGGTGCAGAAGCACTATGGCCGCTGCGACATCCTGGTGAACAATGCCGGCGGCTCGCGCCCCATGCCCGGGCTCGGCACCGAGCCGGAATGGGCCGAGGCGATGCTGCTCAACTTCACCTCGGGCCGGCGCCTGACACACGCGCTGATCCCGCTGATGCAGGCCAACAAGTATGGTCGAATCATCAACGTCACTGGCGGCGACGAGCCCCTGATCATGAACGCAGCCATGCCGCCCAACGGCGCGGTGCATATCTGGTCGAAAGCGCTGTCGCGGCTGGTGGCCAAGGACGGCATCACGGTGAACTCGATCCCGCCCGGGCGCATCCATTCCGAGCAGATCGACAAGCGCATCATGCCGACCGAGGAAAGCCGCCGCGCCTGGGTCGAGGGGCACTGCCCGGCCGGCTATATCGGCCAGCCCGAGGACCTCGCCGTGCTGTGCGTGTGGCTGGCCAGCCCGCTCGCCCGCTACATCACCGGCCAGGTCATCCATGTCGATGGCGGAGCGCGCCGCTTCGCGCACTGAACGCGACCAAGAGCGGGTTACGAGGACAGAGGGGGGGCCGGGCGCGGCGGAAGCTGCGCCCGGCCTCGCTTCACTGGGCGGCCCTGGCTATCGTCGGCGGTGATACCATGTCCGCCATTGCCACGATTCGGCGCGTGCCCCGGAGAGCCATACGATGACAGACGCCGTCGCCGCCGCGCTGGAAACCGGACGCCGCGCCCTTCTGGACATGTCCACGCGCAACCGGCTGTTGAGCCTGCCCCGGCGCAACCGATCGGCCGGGGTGATCGACATCGCGGGCGAGAAATCCGCCACCGTGTTCGAGTTGCTGCTGCGCGAGGGGAAAGCCTTCGCCTTCGCCCCGCTGCCCGAGCCCGAGGGCGCCAAGCGCGCACAGCCCGCGCGCCGCCGTGCGCCCGCCCGCCGCAAGGGCGCCCCCGCAGCCAGGCCGCAGCCCGAGGCGGCGCCTCCGCCCGCTCCTGCGCCCGAGGCCGAAGCGGCCGCTGCCGTCGCCGCCGAGGGCAGCCCCGAAGACCCGCCTCTGCTGCTGCCGCCCGACATCGACCCCAACGACCTCGTGCTGCAAACCACGCTCGGGGCCGAGGCGCTGCAACGCAAGCTCCTCGCCATGCACCGTGACGCCCGCCTGTTCATGGAGGAACAGGGCGTCGATGTGCTCTATCTGGCGCTCGGCCAGCTGGTCTGGTTCGAGCCGATGGCACCGGAAACCGAGCGCCGCGCGCCCCTGCTTCTCGTGCCGGTGGCGCTCGATCGCGGCAATGCGCAGTCGGCCTTCAAGCTCAAGGCGCGCGCGGGCGAGATCGACGACAATCTCTCGCTCCTGGAGAAGCTGCGCGCCGATTTCGCCATCCGCCTGCCGGCCCTGCCGGCCGAGGACGACGCGATCGATCCGGCCGCCTATTTCGCCGCCGTGGCCGAGGCGATCGCCGGCCAGCCGAACTGGCGCGTCGAGGCGGATGCCATCGCGCTCGGCTTCTTCTCCTTCGCCAAGCTGATGATGTATCGCGACCTCGACCCCGCAAGCTGGCCCGAAGCGGCGCCGATCGAACGCAAACCGATGGTGCGCGCGATCCTGGTGGAAGGCTTCCCAAAGGCCGAGCCGCCTTTGCCCGATGACACCGATCTCGACGATCTGATCAAGGTCGATCGGCTGGACCAGGTGGTAGAGTCCGACAGCTCGCAGACGCTCGCGGCCGAGGAGGTGCGGCGCGGCCGCTCCTGCGTCATCCAGGGGCCGCCCGGCACCGGCAAGAGCCAGACCATCACCAACCTGATCGCACAGGCGGTGAAGGACGGCAGGTCGGTGCTGTTCGTGGCCGAGAAGATGGCCGCGCTGGAAGTGGTCAAGCGCAGGCTTGATGGTGTCGGCATCGGCGCCGCCTGCCTCGAACTCCATTCCGACAAGGCGAACAAGCGCGCCGTGCTCGACGATCTGCGCGAGACGCTCGCCGCCCCGCGCCCGCCCGCCATGGATGCCGAGGCGATCATCAACCGGTTGGGCACGCTGCGCGGGCGGCTCAACCGCCACGCCGCGGCTCTGCATGGCGATCTCGGCGGCTCGGGCCTCACGCCTTATGGCGTGATCGGCGAGCTTACCCGCCTGCGCGCCGCCGGCATCGCCCCGCCCGATTTCGCGCTCGACACGGCAAAGGGCTGGAGTGCCGAGGATCTGCGCCAGCGCCGTACGCTGGTGCGCGATCTGGCCGATCGCGTTGCCGATATCGGCACGCCCGCACGCCATCCCTGGCGCGGGGTGCGCGCCGAGGGGCTGGTCGCCACCGACGCCGAGCGGCTGTTCGCGCGCCTGCCGGCGCTGGCGCAGACGCTTGGTGCCTTGTCGGCCCAGGCGCAAGGGCTGGCGCAGTCGCTCGGCCGCCCGGCCGATGCCGCCGGCTCGCTCGGCGCCATTGCCGCGCTGGTCGATCTCGGCAAGGCGGTCGCGACCGCCCCCGCGCATGACCGCGCCGCGATCGCGCACCCGTCCTGGCGCGGCGCGCTGGCCCCGATCGCCGATCTCGTGGCCGCCGCCGAGCGCCGCGCCGAGGCGCGCGCCAAGGCCGGCCCGCACGCGGCCGAGGCCGCCTGGACCGCACCGGGGCTGGCGGAGGCGCGGCGCGACCTTGCCGCCAGCGCCGGTTCGCTGATGCGATTCGTCAGCGGCAGCTATCGCCGCGCGCAAGCCGCGCTGCGCGGCCTTTGTTCGGGCGATCCGCCCGACGCGACCGAGGACCAGCTCGCGCTGCTCGACGCGGTGATCGCCGGCCAGGCGGCCGACGCAGCACTGTCCGCCGGCGCCGCCACCGCAGGCGCGGCCTTCGGCTCGCTGTGGCACGGCAATGCCAGCGATCCCGCGCCGCTGCGCGCCCTGCTCTCCTGGGTCGAGGCGCAGGAGACGGCCGGCCGCCGCGCCGCCGCGCTCGACGCGCTCTCCGCCGGCGCCGATGCCGCCGCCGCCGGCAGCGCCGCCGATGCGCTTGCCGCTGCGCTCGCCGAGGCGCGCACGGCGCTGGACGCACCGCTGCAATCCCTCGCCCTCGACACCAGCGAGGCGTTCGGGGCCGAGGGCATCGGGCAGGCGCCGCTCGCCGCCCTGATCGAGCGCATCGGCCAGTGGGCGGCCGCGCCGGAAGCCCTGTCGAAATGGTCGGGCTGGTCGCAGGCGGCACGCAATGCCGCCGCAGCCGGACTGGCTCCGCTGGCCGAACGGCTGGGCGATGGCCGCCTGCCGCCCGAGGATGCCCGCCCCGCCTTCGAGCGCGCCTACCACGAGGCGATGCTGAAGGAGGCGATGAAGGCCGTGCCGGCGCTCGCCGTGTTCGATGGCGGCGCGCATGCAAGGCTGGTCGAGGACTTCAAGACGGTGGACAAGGAGCGCATGGCGCTCGCGCGCAACCAGGCCGCCAGCGCGCACTGGCAGCGCGCGCAGGCCGCCGCGGCTGATCCCGCCATCGCCGTCCTGCGCGGGGAGATCGCGCGCAAGCGCGGGCACATGCCGCTGCGCCGTTTGCTGCGCCCGGACGTTGCGGGCAAGGTGGTGCAGACGCTCAAGCCCGTCTTCATGATGAGCCCGCTTTCGGTCGCGCAGTATCTCGACCCGCGCGCCGGCACCGACGGCAAGGCGCCGGGCCTGGTGTTCGACCTGCTGGTGATGGACGAGGCAAGCCAGGTCGAGCCGATGGATGCGATCGGCGCCATGGCGCGCGCGCGCCAGATCGTCGTGGTGGGCGACGACAAGCAGCTTCCGCCGACGCGCTTCTTCCAGCGCATGACCAGCGACGACGATGCGGCGGAGGACGAGGGAACCGGCCCGGCCAAGGCCGCCGATATCGAGAGCATCCTCGGCCTCTGCGCCGCGCGCGGCCTGCCGCAGGTGATGCTGCGCTGGCACTATCGCAGCAAGCACGAAAGCCTGATCGCGGTCTCCAACACCGAGTTCTACGACAGCCGCCTGCTGATCATCCCCGCGCCCTCCGAGCGCACGCCCGAGCTCGGCGTGCAGTTCCAGATGGTCGCGGGCGGCGTGTTCGATTCCGGCGGCACGGCGGTGAACCGCACCGAGGCGCGCGCAGTGGCCGAGGCGGTGATGGAGCATGCCCGGCGCACGCCCAACCGCACGCTCGGCGTTGCCGCCTTCTCGATCAAGCAGCGCGACGCGATCGAGGAGGAGATCGAGGATCTGCGCCGCGCCAGCCCGGACACCGAGCCCTTCTTCGCGGCCCACCCGCACGAGCCCTTCTTCGTCAAGAACCTGGAGAACGTCCAGGGCGACGAACGCGACGCGATCTTCATCTCGGTGGGCTATGCGCGCGACCAGGACGGCAAGCTCGCCATGCGCTTCGGCCCGCTTTCCGCCGATGGCGGGGAGAGGCGGCTGAACGTGCTGATCAGCCGCGCGAAGCACAAATGCGTGGTGTTCAGCTCGCTGACCGCCGACGACATCGACCTTGGCCGCGCCGGCGGGCGTGGCGTGGCCGCGTTCAAGACCTATCTGCAATATGCCCGCACCGGCCAGATCGGTGCCGACAAGGCCGGGGCGGCGGCTGCCGTTTTCGGCGCCGCCCCGCCCAGGCCCTCGGCCTTCGAGGAGACGGTGAAGGATGCGCTGGAACGCGAGGGGGTGAAGGTCAAGCCGCAGCACGGCATCGCCGGCCTGTTCATCGACCTCGCGATCGAGCATCCGGACAAGCAGGGGCGCTATCTGATGGGCATCGAATGCGACGGGGAGAACTATGCCCGTGCGCGCTCGGCCCGCGATCGCGATCGCGGCCGCGAAGGCGCACTGCGCATGAACGGCTGGACCATCCACCGCATCTGGAGCACCGACTGGTTCCAGCGCCCGGAGGAGCAGCTGCGCAAGGCACTCGGCGCGATCGAGGCGGCGAAGGCCGCCGCGACGATGGCGCCGCCGCCCGCAGCGAAGCCGGCCGCGCCCGCGGCAACCGGCTCGGCGCCCGCCGCGCCCGAGGCCAGTCCAGCACCGGCGATCGCGCCGGACGTGGCGCTGGCCCAGCCCTACAGGCTCGCCGCCTTCGAGGTGCCGAAGGACACAAAGCCCGAGGACCTGCCCTTCGGCCAGATGGCCAGGATCGTCGTGCGCATCGTGGCCGAGGAAGGCCCGATCCACGCCGAGGAAGTGGCCGCGCGCGTGGCCCAGCTATGGGGTGTGCCGTCGCTGGCACCCAAGGCGGCAACGGCGGTGGGCCAGGCGCTGAAGCTCGGCACGCAGCTGCACGGGCTGGCGGCCGAGAGCGCGTTCTACACGAAGGAAGGTGCCCCGGCGCCGGTGCGCGATCGCTCGTCGGCAAGCGCGCCCGGCCTGCGCGAAGCCGAGCGCCTGCCCCCGGCCGAGGCGCGCGCAGCGATCCTTGTCCTGCTGGGTGCGAGCAGCGGCGCCTCGCGCGAGGAGGTGGCGTCCGGCACCGCGCGGCTGCTCGGCCTCGGCCGTCCCTCGACCGCGGTCAAGGCCGCGATCGAGGTGCAGATCGGCCAGCTTATCGCGAGCGGCGCCGTCCGCGAGTCGGGCGGCCTTCTTGCGCGAGCTGCTTCATAGCCCACTCGCTGCCCGGCACCACGCCGGGCGGCAGGCCGTAGATGAACTTGGCGATGTCGCGCGGGCGGGTGAACCACACCTTGTCGGCGTGCTTGTGGTTGCGGATGTAGGACAGGGCCTCGCGCAGCTGGCGCAGCCGGTAGGGCTGGCCCACCACCATCATGTGCGTGGAGACGCCCATCACCACCGGCCACTTAGCCGAGCGGTGCAGCATCTCCTCGAACTGGTCGATGATCATCTGCTTGAAGTCCCACGGCGTGTGCTGGCGGTTCAGCATCTGCGGGACGTCGTTCAGCTCGATCGGATAGGGCACCGACAGGATCGGGCCCGAGCGCGTGCGCATCCAGAAGGGCTGCTCGTCGGCCGGCCAGTCCATCAGGTACTTGTAGCCGGCTTCCTTGAGCAGGTCGGGGGTGACGCTGCTGTGGCTCATCCACGGCGCCATCCAGCCGCCCGGGGCCTTGCCCTCGTTGCGGCGGATCGCGTCGGTGGCTTCCTTGATCAGCCGCGCCTCGTCCTCCTCCCACAATATGCCCTGGCGCTCGGCGTTGGTGCGGCCGTGGCCGACGATCTCGTCGCCGCGCTGGCGGATGCGCTCGAATATGACGTCGGTCTTGCCGTACATCGCCGAGTTGATCAGGTGGTTGGCGGGCAGCTTGAGCTCGTCCAGCATGTCGAACACCGCCCAGGCCCCGACGCGCAGCCCGTAGTCGCGCCAGGCATGGCCGCGATGGTCGGGCGGCGGGGTGACGGCCGCCGGCGCGTGGCCCAGGCCGGCGCCGAAGGCGAAGATCTCGATGTTGGTGGAGAAGTGGAAGGCGATGCGCTTGCCGCCCGGCCAATCATACTTCTTGCGATAGGGTGCGGCGCTGTAGTCGTAGCGACCATGATCCGGGAGCTTCATCGCTGCCTCCTGATTACTGTCCGATCATCAATCCGGGCAGCCACAACGCGATGCCCGGGAACATGTAGAGAATGAAGATCATGCTGACCACGACCAACCAGAACGGGATCGCGCCCATATAGACCGAATGCAGGTTGATGTCGGGCAGCGTCGCCTTCATGGCATAGAGGTTGAGGCCCACCGGCGGCGTCACGGCGGCGATTTCCATCAGCAGCACCATCACGACACCGAACCAGATCGGGTCCCAGCCGACCTTGATCACGATCGGCAGCACCAGCGGGATGGTCAGCGCCAGGATCGAGGTGACCTCCATCAGGCAGCCCAGCACCATGTAGATCAGCACGAAGATCGAGAAGAGCTGGAAGTTGCTGAACTCCATGCTGATGATCCAGTCGGTGAACCGCTCCGAGAAGCCGTTCAGCGCCAGGAACTGGCCGAACACCAGCGAGCCGACGATGATGATGAAGATCGAGGAGGACACCATCGCCGCGTCGCGGCAGGCGATGATCAGGCTGCGGAAGGTGACCGTACGGCGGATGATCGCCAGCAGCAGTACCAGCATCGCCCCGCCGGCGCCGCTTTCCACCGGCGTCCAGATGCCAAACAGGATGCCCGCGAACACGGCGAAAACGATCCCGAAGAAGGGCAGGAACCAGTAGAGGCTCTCGAACTTCTCGCGCCAGGTGAAGGCCGGTCCCTTGGGGCCGAGGGTCGGGTCGAGCTTGCAGCGGATCACGATCTTCACCGCGAACGCGAGCGCGGTGAGCACGCCCGGGATCAGGCCCGCGATCAGCAGCCGGCCGATCGACTGCTCGGCGAAGATGCCATAGAGCACGAAGGTGACCGAGGGCGGGATCATGATCGCCAGCGTGCCGCCCATCGCGATGCAGCCAAGACTCAGCCGCTCGCTGTAGTTGAAGGAACGCAGCGCCGGCAGGGCCACGCGCGTCATGGCGGTTGCCACCGCGACCGAGGAACCGGTGATCGAGGCCATCGCCGCACAGGTGGCGATGGTGGCCACCGCCACGCCGCCATGCACGCGCCCGAGCCAGCGATAGAAGGCGGTGAACAGGTCCGAGGTTATCCCGGACGAGGCACCTATCGATCCCAGCAGCACGAACATGGGTATGACCATGAGCGTGTAGGACGAGGTGACGTCCGTCGCCTGCAGCAGCACCATGTTCATCCCGGCGGTCCAGTTGCCGAGGAACAGGTAGGTGCCGAGGATGCCGCCCAGACCGAGGCAGACCCCGATCTGCACGCCCATGAACATCAGGCCGAAGATGGCCACGAAGCTCGCGACCAGCGAGAAGGCGTCGGGATCGTCGATCCACCACATGGCCGGACCCCAACCCTAGTGCGCGCCGGTGGCGGGGCCCGAGGCGGCCCCGCCGATCACAACGCCGGTATCGGGCACATGGTAAAGGCGCCCGGTGAACAGGCACACCAGCGCCTTGCCGAGGCCCCAGGCGGCGGCAAGCCAGGTGAGCGACGCGCCGATCACGATCATGCCCATCGGATAGACGATCGGGATCTCCACCATGCCGCGGCGCAGATACCAGCCATTATAGGCCTTCATCCACTCGATCGACGCCATCGACACCAGCACGCTCATGAGCACGACCGCCAGCGCCTTGTCGAGCAGGACGATGGCGATCGCGAGCTTGCCATGCGCGCGATGCGTGAACACGTCGACATTGAGCTGCCGGTGCTGCCATTCCACCAGGCCGAGCACGCCCATGGTCACCAGCACCAGCAGCATTTCCACGCCCTCGAACACGCCGATGATCGGCTTGCCTGTGATCCATCGCTTCATCACGTCGAAAGTGACGGTGATGGCGATGACAAGCAGGGCGAATCCGGCGATGAGCGCGACCGCGTTCAAGACGCGCCCGAGGAAGCGTTCGATCGATTGCACCACGCCGGATCCTCCTTCAGCCGCGCCGCGCGAACAGGCGGCGCCCGGTCCAGGTCAACAGCCGCTCAGCGCAGCCGGCCGGCGGCATACTCCGCCACCAGCTCGCGATAGCGATTGGCGATCGCCGTGCCGGGATGCCCCAGCGCATTGATGGCCTGCGCGGCCGCCGCCGTGAAGTCACCCGTGCGGCGCGCCAGTTCCGCAGTATCCGCGGGCGAGAGGTTGGTGAAGGTGATGCCGCGCTGGCGCATCTGCGCGATCGAATCCTCGCCATCCTGCTGCATGCGCCGGCCCGCGGCGACCGTGAACTCGCGATTGACGCGCTGGATGGTCTCGCGATCGGCCTGGCTGACCCGGTTCCAGGAATTGGCATTGAAGATGTAGACATCGCCGATGCCCATGAAGTGGGCGCCATAGCGCGGGCCGAGGAACAGGATGTGGCGACCCTGCTCGAACCAGCGCAGGCTGAACATCGCTGCCGGGGTGGTGAAGGCGCCGTCGATCACCCCGGTCTGCAGCGAGGTGTAGATTTCGCCGGCCGCCACCGCGAGCGGCGTGGCGCCGGCGGCCGAGAAGATGCGTGGCAGGTTCGGCCCGAACACGCGGACCTTCTTGCCCTGCAACTCGGCCAGCGTGCTGACCGGCGTGCGCGTCAGCACGGCGAAGGTGAAGGCCGGAATCCACACCATCGGCACCAGCCCGATATCGGCGAATTCCTTGTTGATCTGGGGGAACTCCTGCAACAGCCGCGAGAACACGGTGGCAAGGCCCACCGTGTCGATCTGGTTCCCGACCGTGATATCGGCAGTGCCAGCCAGGATCGAGGTGATCGGCAGCTGCCGCGCCGAGGAGGCGACATTGGTCACGCCGATGTCGGCCACGCCGGTGGTCAGGCCCTCGATCATGTTCTCGAGCCGCAAGAGCGCGCCGCCGGGCACGTGGCGGATGCGAACGCGGTTCTCGGTCGCGCGCTGGATCTCGGCGATCCATTCATCGGCAACCACGCCGAACTGCACATGGTTGCGCGCCAGCGGGTTGGCATAGACGAAATTCTGCGCCGCAGCCTGCTGGCTCGCACCCATCCCGGCCCAGGAGGCCAGTGCAAAGGCGCCGGCCAGCAACAGGTTCCTGATCTTCATCGACGTGTTCTCCCTATGGATCCGGGCAACAGCCCGATACGAACCGTTCCACGGTGCATGGGACCGGATTACCGCACAAGAGGGCTCGTTGCGGTTCGGCACCGAACCAGCCCAGCGACCCTGTTCACATCGCGGTCCAGCCGCCATCCACCACCAGCGTGTGCCCGGTGACGAAGCTGCTGTCGTCGCTGGCGAGATAGAGGATCGCCTTGGCAAGCTCCTCGGGCTTGCCGAAGCGCCCCATGGCGTGGCGCGCGGCCCAGATCTTGGCCTGCCCCTCCGGGTCCTTGAAGCGCGTGGCAAGCGAGCGGCGCGGCATCGGCGTATCAATGATCCCAGGCGCAACCGCGTTGACACGGATGTTCTGCTTGGCGTGATCCACGGCCATGGTCTTGGTCAGGCTGAGGATCGCGCCCTTGGTGGCGATGTAGCCGGCATTGTTGCCGCCGCTGGAATAGGCGAGCTGCGAGGCGATCATCACGATCGTGCCGCCACCAGTCTTCACCAGCGCAGGGATGGAGGCGTGCAGCCAGGTGTAGGTGCCGCGCACATTGACGGCGAACACCTTGTCCCAGGCGGCCTCGTCCATCGTCTCCACCGTGCCGCCGGTGGAAATGCCCGCGCAGGTGATGACGGTATCGAGCCGCCCCCAGCGCTGCATGAGATCGGCCACCGCCGCCTTGGGCGGCGCCGCGAGCGAGACATCGGCTTCCATCGTCTCGGCCGTGCCGCCGGCGCCAGCGATGGCGGCCTTCACCTCGGCCAGACCGGCCGCATTCTGGTCGACCAGCAGGAGCCTGGTGCCCTCGGCGGCCAGAAGCCGCGCCGTCGCCGCGCCAATGCCCGACCCGGCGCCGGTGATAATACCGACGCGCCCTTGCATCTTCATGCCATGCCCTCCGGGGGTAGTCCTGCCGATCGCTCAGCATTGCTGCGGGGAAACAAGGCGCGGGCGTGCACGGCCTCGACCGGGACACGCCCGCCCCAAGCGCTGACGGGGCCGCCGCGCGGGCGGCCCCGACCGCATCACGGCCGCAGGCGGCCGGCGGCGTAGTCGTCGACCAGCTGGCGGTAGCGCGCCATGATCGCGGTGCCGGGGCGGCCCAGTTCGTTCATGCGCGCCTCGGCGATGGCAGCGAAGTCGCCGGTGCGGCGAGCGAGCTCGGCGGTATCTGCGGCCGACAGGCTGCGCACGGTGACACCCTTCTCGCGCAGCTCGCGCAGCGCGGCCTCGCCCGTCTCCTGCATGCGGCGGCCGGCAGCCAAGGTCACCTGCGCCGAGATGCGCTCGATCGCCTCGCGGTCGGCCTGGCTGATGCGGTTCCAGCTGTTCAGGTTGAAGATGTAGGAGACGCCGATACCCAGCGTCTGCGCACCCACGCCGGGACCGGTGTGGATCACGTTGCGCGCCTGTTCGTACCAGCGACCGGTGATCATGTTCGGCGGGTCGGTCATGGCGGCATCGATGACGCCGGTCTGCAGCGAGGTGTAGACCTCGTTCACCGCCACCGCGAGCGGCGTCGCCCCGGCGGCCGAAAGGACACGCGGCAGGTTCGGGCCGAAGGCCCGGATCTTCTTGCCCTGGAAATCGGCCAGCGTGGCGATCGGGTCGCGCGCGATGACCGCGAAGGTGAAGGTCGGGATCCAGACCAGCGGCTTCAGCCCGACATCCGTGAACTCCTGCGTGATCTGCGGGAATTCCTGCAACAGGCGGGTGACGACGAGGCCGAGGCCGAGCGTATCAAGCCGGTTGCCGAGCGTGATGTCGGCGGTGCCAGCCATCGTGGCGGTGATCGGCAGCTGGCCAGGGAAGCTCGATACGTTGGTAACGCCCGCATCGGCAACGCCGTTGCGCAGCCCCTCGATCATGTTCTCGAGCTTGAGCAGCGCACCGCCAGGAACGTGGCGGATGCGCACGCGGTTGTTGGTTGCACGCTGGATCTCGTTGATCCATTCGTCGGCGACGACGCCGAACTGCACATGGGTTCGGGCAAGCGAGTTGGCGTAGACCAGGTTCTGCGCCTGCGCGTTGGCGGCGCCGAACGCGGTCGCGGCGGCCAGAGCGCCAGCCATCACGGTTGAACGATAAGACATGAATGAAACCTCCTAGCTTCTGGCCGGGGCGCTGCATCGGGATGCAAAGTTTTCCGGCGGCCGGATGATGCAACGGAGTCCCGCCAGCGTCTAGATGCCACGACCCCGGTTTGCGATTGTTGCGCGGAGCACGATTCCTGCGCACGCGCCACCTTGACCGCGCGCGCCAGCTACCGTGCAATGCGCGCCGCCCTGCACGCGGCGCGTCCGCGGGGATGTGCGAAGGAGAAAGATGATGGCGATCCTGGTGACCGGCGGCGCAGGCTTCGTGGGCCTGAACGTCGTCGAACAGCTGCTCGAGCGCGGCGAGCATGTGGTGGTGTTCGGCCGCGAGGCCCTGCCCGCTGCTGCCGCCCGGCTGTTCACGAAGCTCAAGGGCCGCATCGATGTGGTCCAGGGCGACGTGCTCGACAAGGCCGCGCTCAAGGCCGTGTTCGACACGCACAAGATCGACCGCATGTTTCCGCTCGCCGTCATCACTGCCGGGCCCCGGCGCGAGGCGGACGATACCGAGACCATCCTCGATGTGAACATGCGCGGCATGGCGATCCAGCTTCGCGCCGCACGCGATGCGGGCGTGAAGCGGATCGTGTTCCCCTCCTCGATCTCGGTCTATGGCGAGAGCCTGAACACCCACGGCCTGTTGCGCGAGGACACGACGCCCCCGGTGCCGAACTCGATCTACGGCGTGACGAAGTACGCCGGCGAGCGCATGGCGATCCGCCTCGCGCAGCTCTGGAACCTCGATCTCGTCTGCGGTCGCATCGGCGCCGTGTTCGGCCCTTGGGAGCGCGACACCGGCGTGCGCGATCTCTGCGGCCCGCACATGCAGCTTGCCATCCGCGCGCTGGAAGGCGGCGAGGCGGTGATGCCGGCGCGCATGGTGCCGCGCCCCTGGGTCTATTCGCGCGACCTCGCCGCCGGGCTGATCCTGCTGCTCGATGCCAAGAAGCCGCGCTGGCCGGTCTACAACATCGCCTCGGGCGTGGAATGGGGCGGCGTGATCACGCGCTGGGCCGATACGCTGGCCGGCGCCTATCCGAAGTTCAGCTGGCGCCAGTCGGACAAGCCGGCGGAAGTGAACATCATGTTCCACAATGACGATCCGAGGGGGCTCGAGGATATCAGCCGCATCCGCGACGAGATGGGCTACCGCCCGCGCTTCATCCACCAGGGCGCCTATGACGACTACTTGAAATGGACGCAGGCAGCGCCCGATTATCTGGTGAAGTAGCCCTGCGCCGGACCGGGGCCGTCAGCGCACGCGCAGTTCCGCGGCGGCGGCGGCTCCGGTCGCATCGATCACGGTGACGCGGTAGAAGCCCGGCCCCTCGGGTGTCCAGCTCGCGTCGCGGCGGTGGCGCTCGGATTCTATCGGCCTTCCATCGACCAGCCAGACGAAGGGCCGGCGCCCGCCCTCGGCGCGCAGCGCAAGGCCCTGGCCGCCGGCGCGCTGCTGCACCACCGATCCGTTCGCCGGGAACAGGAGCCGCAAGGCGTCCGGCTGGCCGCGCCGCGCGCCGCCCGCAGCCATCCGCGCAAGACCGGCCGGGCGCGGCAGCTCGATCGTGCCGCGCGGCGTGGCCAAGGCTACGGCCGTGGGCGTCTCGGGCAACAGGTCGGCAAGGCGGAACAGGATCGGTGCAGCGGTGCGCCGCCCCGTGTGGCCGGGCAGCGGCGTGCCGTCGGGACGGCCGACCCAGACCGCGATCACATGCCCGTCCACGATGCCCGCCGCCCAGGCATCGCGGAAGCCGTAGGAGGTGCCGGTCTTGTAGGCGATCTGCCGCCCGCGCCGCGCGAGCGTGGGCAAGGCATGGCCGGGTGGGGCCGGCGTGCCGGCCAGGATGTCGCGCGTCGCGGCGGCGGCGGCGGGGGAGAAGATCGCCACGGCGCGGCCCTCGGCGTCGTCGCTGCGCAGTCGCAGAGGCGCGACCCGCCCCTCATCGCCGTAGGCGGCATAGAGCGCGGCAAGGTCCCAGAGCGTGAGCCCGACGCCGCCGAGCGCGATGGGCAGGCCGGGACGCTCCGCCCCGCGCGGCAGGCGCAGCGTCACCCCGGCGGCCTTCAGCGCCGTGGTGAAACGCAACGGCCCGACCTCGTTCAGGATCGCCACCGCCGGCACGTTGAGCGACATCTGCAACGCCTCGCGCACGCTGATATCGCCGGCGAAGTCGCGACCGAAATTCTCGGGCGCGTAGCCGCCGAAGCGCTGCGGCAGATCCTCGAGCCGCGTATCGGGATGGATCACGCGGTCATCGAAGCCCATCGCGTAGATGAAGGGCTTGAGCGCCGAACCGGGCGAACGCACCGCGCCCACGAGATCGATCCGGCCCGCGCGCGCCTCGTCGCCGGCATCGGCGCCGCCGACATAGGCGCGCACCAGCCGCGTGCGTGCCTCGGCGATCAGCACGGCGACCGAAGCGCGCGGATGCAGCGCGGTCGCGGCCTCGCGCGCGATCTCCTCGGCAGCGGCCTGGATGGTGCGGTCGAGTGTCGCAGGGATGCGCGCGCCCGGGGCCTCGCGCGCCAGCCGCCAGGCGAGGTGCGGGGCAAGGCGCGGCATCGGCGCGCGCGCGACCGGCACCGGCGCGGCGCGGGCACGCGCCACCTCGGCTTCGGTCAGCACGCCACGGGCAAGCGCGCGCGCCAGCACCTTCTCGCGACCGGCGGCGGCAGCGGAAGGGTAGCGGTCGGGCCGCTGCGCCGATGGCCGTTGCGGCAGCGCCACAAGCAAGGCGAGATCGGCGATATCGAGCGCGTGCGGTGGACGGCCGAAATACATCATCGCCGCCCCGCGCACCCCTTCGACATTGCCGCCGAAGGGCGCAAGCGTGAGATACATGCCCAGTATCTCGCGCTTGCTGAACCGCCGCTCGAGCTGCACGGCGCGGAACGCCTCGATCGCCTTGGCCAGGATTGTGCGCGGCCGCGGCTCCAGCAGGCGGGCGACCTGCATGGTGATGGTCGAGCCGCCCGAGACGATGCGCCCGTGCCGCAGCCACTGCCCGGCGGCGCGCCCGATCGCCAGCGGATCGACACCGTAATGGCCCGCGAAGCGCTGATCCTCGTAGGCCATCAGCAGGCGCAGATAGAGCGGCGGCACATCCGCCTCGGCGGTGCCGAGGCGCCACACGCCGGCGCGTGTCGGCAGCACCGAGACGCTGCGCCCGTCGCGATCCAGGACCTCGGTCGAGATGTCACCCAGGCGCGAGAGGTCGGGCGGCAGCGCGCGGTCGAGCAACAGGAAGCCGCCCGCGCCGGCGAGCGCCAGACCCGCCGCCGCCAGCGCCGCCCGACGCAGGAGCCGCCTGCTGCGCATGACCGCATCCCTGCTCCGGTCGCCCGGCCTAGTTGGCCGCAGCGCCGACGGTGATCCTTCCTGCCGCCTGGCGCGCATGGAAGCGGGGCCGGTACATGTCCTCGGCCGAGGCGCCGGGCAGCTCGAACTGGCCTTGCGTCACGGCGCGTGCACGGAAGGCAAGGCGCACCGGGCGCGAGCCGCGCGTGGTGTCGATCTGCGCGGCGAAACGGTCGTCGCGCGCTTCCGCCGCCGCCGGCTCGTCGAGCGAGCCGAGCCAGGGCATACCCGCGGTCTGGCCGGAGGCGAACACGCGCTCGATCTCCCAGCCCCCCGGCAGCGACTGCACCAGTAGCATCTGGTGGCCGTCGCCGGTCTCGGCCCAGGCTTCCAGCAGGATGATGAAGCTGTCGTTCTGGCGCACGGCGTCGAGATCAAGCGGGCTGCCATCGTTGCGGTGGAAGCTGCGGCGGATGCGCAAGCCTTCGCGCGTGGCAGGCGCGGGCTCGGCCGGTACGCCCGAGACCGACAGGCTGTGCCACACCGGCTCGGCCCCGGCATTGCGCACGCTGTAGCCGGCAGCGATCTGGCGCGGATTGGGCGCGAGCGTGATCATCGCGCGCGGCCCGATCATCGTCGTCCCGCTGGCGAGCGTGATCGGCCGCTCGTCGCGCCCGAGCGCGGCCGAGGCCGCCACCAGCCAGGCCTGCTCCTGGGTCGAGGTATAGGCGGCCGTGATGCCGCTCGGCGCCAGCAGATCGACGATCGGCGCGGTGCGGTCGCGCATCAGGCCGGCTTCCTCGGTCAGCACCAGGATCGCGGCGGCGTCGCGGATGGTGCTGCCATAGTCTGCCGACCAGTAGCGGCGCTGCATCGCCCCGAGCGCCGAGGCGAACAGCGCCTCGGCACGCGCGCGATCGCCGATGCGGGCGAAGGCCGCGCCGAGCTGGGCCTTGGCGAGCGGCGTCGGCAGCTGCTCGGCGAAACCGTCGGCGATGAAGCGCATCGCGCCCGGGCGCGGCTGGTCGGCCAGCGCCAGCACATAGAGCTGGTAGGCGCCTGCCGCCAGTTCCTCGGGCCGGCTGCCGCGATTGCCGGCCTCGTCGGCATGGTAGCGCAGCGCCTCGCGCAAGGTGGCCTCCGGCACGAAGGCGCCGGCGGCGCGCGCGCGCAGCAGGAACTCGGTCGCATAGGCCGAGATCCAGGGATCGGCCGGGCTGCTGGCGCTCCACAGGCCGAAGCCGCCATCGAAACGCTGCCGGTCGGCGATGCTGCGCGCGGCGGCCTCGATCGCGCTCTGCCGGCCGCCCGACGGCGGCGTGCGGCCGCCGAAGGCGAGCGTCTCGTCGTCGAGGAACACCAGCGGGAAGGCCTGGCTGGTGACCTGCTCGACGCAGCCATAGGCGTAGGTGGCGAGCGAGCGCATCAGCGCGCCGCGGTCGTAGCGCAGCCGCCCGCCGAACACGAGGCTTACCGCCGCCGAGCCGGGCACGAAGCGCGCGGCGACCGCCGGATCGACGCCCAGCGTCTCGTTCGGCTGCAACTGCCGGCTGGTGGCAACCGTGATCGCCGGGCGCGAGGAGCGCACCGTGATCTGCCAGTCGCGCACGGCGCGGAAGCCGCCCGGCGCCTCCACGGTCAGCGCCACGCGCGCGATGCCGTCGCCCGTGCCGCGCAGCGGCAGCGCCAGCGTGCGCCGCTCGTTCGCGGCAAGCGTCTCGGTGAGCTCGGGCGCGGTGCCGAGCGCGAGCGGACCTTCGGTGGCGAAGCGCAGCCGCACCGGCCCGGGCGGGCCATCGACATTGTGCAGGTTGATGGTCGCGCGCGCCTCGTCGCCCGGGGCGAGGAAGCGCGGCAATATCAGGTCGGCCACCACCGGGTCGCGCACGGTCAGCGGTGCGGCAGCCCGCCCGACACGGGTGGCGTCATAGGCCACCACCATGATGCGCAGCTCGCCCTGGAAATCCGGGATGTCGAGCGCGATGCGCGCCCGCCCCTGGGCATCGAGCCGCGTCGGCGGCACGAACAGCGACACGAGCCGGATCGGGATCGCCGGCAGCGCGCGGCCGAGGCTGCCCTCGTCGCCACCCTGGCGCAGCACGCCGCGCGGGCCGCTGGCCGGGTCGATCAGCCGCCCGTAATCGTCGCGGAGATCGAGGCCGAGAGCGCGCTTGCCGAGATAGTAGCCGGCCGGATCGGGCGTCTGGAAATTGGTGATCTGCAGGATGCCCTCGTCCACCGCCGCGAGTGTGACATAGGTGTCGAGCCCGCCGCCGGCGACGCTGACCGGGATCTCGACGCGCGTGCGCGGGCGCACAAGCTGCGGCTGCTCGATCGCCACCGCCAGCGTGCGCGCGGCCGGATCGACGCCGAGCCAGGCGAAGCCGATCGCGCGCACGGGCTCGGCCTCGCGCAGTCCGGCGCGCGGGCGATGCACGGCGACACCGACATAGGCGCCCGGCCCCCAATCGGCCGAGACCGGCACATCGACGCTCGCCCCATCGGCCGGCAGGGCCAGGGTCTGCACGCTCCACACCCGGTCGGTGGCGACGAAGATCGTGGCAAGCCCGGCGAAAGGCGCGCGCACGCTGATGCGCGCCGTCTCCCCGGCGCGGTAGCTGCGCCGGTCGGCGGTGACCTCGGCCATGTCGGGCGTCTGGCTGCCGGGGGGATTCCAGCTCCAGCCGCTGTAGAAGCGCACCGAGGAGGCCGAGACGCCGCTCGGATCGACCACCTCGATCCGGTAGCGGCCGAAATCGAGCCGCCGGGCGAAGCTTGCCGGCCGGTCGGCGGGAACGGCCAGCGCCTCGGTGGCGACCGGCACGTCGCGCCACTGCGCCTCGTAGCGCCAGGCCTCGTTGTGGCGGACGATGCGCCACTCATACACCTCGCGCACGAGGCGCAGGCGCAAATCGGGCGCGGCGATGCGCTGCCCGGCCGGGTTCAGCGCGATGATCTCGAAGGCCGCATCCTGGTTGCGATCGACGTTGCGGCCCTGGAAGCCCGGGCGGATGCCGATGGCAAGCTCGGTCGGGCGCACCGGGATGGTAATGCTCGCGCGCGTGGCGCGCCCGCCCGGTTCGGCGATGCCGATATTGATCACCGCGCGCAAGGGGTGCGTGGTATCCGGCGCCTGTTCGAGCGAGAGCGGGATCGCGGTGCGGCCCTGTTCGTTGGTGGCGGGCACCTCGAGCTCGATCTGCCTGCCCGGGAAGCGCTCCTGCACCAGCCCGAACTGGTAGCCGGCGAAGGCCGGGAAGGGCAAGGGATCGACGCCGAGGGTCATCTCGCCACTGCCGGTGAGGCCCACTCCGGGCGGGCCGTAGAGGAAGCGCGCCGTCACTTCGAGCGGCAGGGTCTGGCCCGCGACCAGCGGACGGTCGGGCGGCGTGATCTCGACCTTGAGCTTCTCGGGGACGAACTCCTCGACCTGGAAGGAAGCGATGCCGACCGGCGGCGCGTTCGGATCGGCCAGCGCCTCGACGATCCATTGGCCGAGTGGCGCGGTATCGGTCAGGCGCAGGGGCAGGTGGAAGCTTGCCGCCGGCTGGCGCTCGATCACCTGCTGGAAGAAGACGGTGCGGTTCGGCCGGCGCACGCGCAGCGTCAACGGCACGTTCTCGACCGCGCGCACGGCATCGTCGCGCAGGAGCGCCATCAGGTTCACCGTCTCGCCCGGGCGGTAGATGCCGCGGTCGGTATAAAGGAAGGCATCGAGCGGCCCGGGCGGGGTGCGCCCCTCGATGCCGCGATCGGACAGGTCGAAGGCGGCGGCGGAGAGATCGAGGAAGGCGAAATCGCCGCCCGCGCCGAAGGCCGTGACCGCGATCGGCGCAGCACCGCCCCGGCCGCGCATCAGCGCGATCGGGAAACGCACCACGCCCATCGCGTCGGTGCGCGCGCGCGCCAGCTCCTCGTTGTCGCGCGCCATCAGCGCGACCTCGTGGTTGGCGAGCGGCTCGGCCGTCTCGATCGAACGGGCAAGCACGGTCAGCCCGTCGGCGCCGCGCACCGCCGTAAGCCCGATATCGGTCAGCACCACCCACTGGGTGGCAAGATCCTCGTAGTACCATTCCTCGGCCGCGGCGCGCGAACTGCTGTTGTCGGCGTTGCGCGCGAGGATCATGAAGATGCCGGGCCCGGCATTGCGCAGCACCTCATCGAGCGGGAGCGCGGTCTCCACCTGCTCGTTCTGCGCCGGATTGGGAACGCGCAAGCGCCCCTCCCAGACGGCGCGGCCGCTGCGTTCCACCATCTCGCGCGTCTGGTAGCCATAGACTTCGCGGCCGATGCCGTTGCGCTGGATCTGGTTGACGATATTGCGCTCGCCGATGCGGGCAACCCGCACCTCCACCTCGGCCACGTTCATGGTGGTGATGGGCACGGCACGGTCCTGGCCGCGCGGCAGGATGAAGCCGTTCGAGCGGAACAGCACGCGCGGCGCGCGATCTGGGATGCGCAGCGTGACGGTGCGATCGGCGGTCATGCGCGTCGGGCTGGCGCTGGGCAGGCCCTGGCGCAGCGTCAGGCGGTACTGGCGGCCGAAGGCCAGGCCGGTGATGCAGAGCTGTCCTTCCTCCACCCTGACGGCGATCTCGGCGCGCGGCTCCAGCCGGATGAAATCCTCGTAGCGGATCTCCGGCCGGTCGGAGAGAGGCTCGGAGAAGGCGAGGCAGGCGCGCGGCGGGCTTGCCTCGGCGTCGGTGCGGATGCGGTTGACCAGCAGCCCCATCGCCTGGCGGATCGCGGCGACGCGCTGGCGCGCCTGGGCATGGTTGCGGTTGAGCCGCAGCACCTCCTGCAAGGCTTCGAGCGCCTGGGCCGGGCGCGCCATGCCCTGTTCGAGCACGTCGGCCATGCGCAGCAGGGCCGGGATCTCGGGCGGACCGGAGGGCACCGACTGGTAGCCGTTCCAGGCCGCCTGCAAGGCCCGCGCATGGTCGGGCGGGTCGCGCCGCTGCCACGCCTCGGACAGGGCAAGCCAGGTGTCGATCGTGCCGGCGCCGTGCGCGATCGCCTCCTCGTAGGCGGCGATGGCGGCCGGCCAGTTATTGGCCTGGGCGGCATCGCGGGCGCGGGTAAGGGCGGTATCGCGGGTGCGCGCATTGCGCTGCGCCGGGGCCTGGCGCTCGATCCGGCGCAGATAGTCGGCCGCATCGTTGGAAAGGCCCGGCAGGTTCACCGCCGCCTGCGCCGGCGCCGGCCCGAAGCCCGCTGCCCCGCCGCCGCTAGGCATCCCCCCTAGCGCGAGCAGAAGGGCCAGCAGGGCGGAGGCAATAAGGCGCAGGCGCATGGCCGTCTCCCGGCGTTCGGTGCAGGTACGTTACATTAGCACAGCTTTTCCGCCGGGAGCGATGCGCGGCGCGGGCGATATCAGCCGGGCATGGCCCTGGCTCGGGCCGCCTGGATCGTTCGCCACACCGCTTCGGGCGTGCAGGGCATCTCGATATGCTTGACGCCGAGCGGCTTCAACGCATCGCAGACGGCGTTGATGGCGGCGGCAAGGCCGCCCACCGTGCCCGCCTCGCCCGCCCCCTTCACGCCGAGCGGGTTGGTGGTGGTGGGCGTGGGCTCGCTCGCGATCCCGACCGTGGGCATCAGGTCGGCGCGCGGCATGGTGTAGTCCATGAACGAGCCGGTCAGGAGCTGGCCCGACTCGCGGTCATAGACCAGCACCTCCGACAGGGCCTGCGCCACGCCCTGGGTGACGCCGCCCATGATCTGGCCCTTGAGCAGCTTCGGGTTCACCACCGTGCCGACATCGTCCGCCACCCAGTAGCCGATGATCTCGGTCACGCCGGTCTCGAGATCGATCTCGACCTCGCAGACATGGCAGCCATTGGGGAAGGTCGGCGCCTTCGGCGTGGCGATGGTGGAGGCGTGCAGGCCGATCTCGATCTCGGGCGGCAGGCGGGCGGGATTGTAGGCGGCGCGCGCGACCTCGGTCAGGCTCACGCCCTTGTCGGTGCCGGCGACCGAGAAACGGCCCCTGGCGAACTCGATGTCCTCGGCCGCGGCTTCGAGCAGGTGCGCGGCAATGCGCCTGCCCTTGGCGACGATCTCGGCCGCGGCGATCGCGACCGCCGTGCCGCCGGCCGACATCGAGCGGCTGCCGAAGGTGCCCTTGCCGTGCGCTACCTCGTCGGTGTCGCCATAGACGATCTCGACCTGCTCGGGACCGAGGCCGAGCAGATGGTTGGCGATCTGGCGGAACACCGTCTCGTGGCCCTGGCCGTGATTGTGGGTGCCAAGCAGGATGCGCGCCGAGCCGGTTGGGTCGAAACGGATCTCGGCCGCTTCTTCCAGCGGCCGGCCGGCAGGGCCGCCGGCGATCTCGATCGCCATCGCGATCCCCTGCCCGCGCAGCCTGCCGCGCTTCGCTGCCTCGGCGCGGCGCGCCTCGAAGCCGGCGCGGTCGGCCATCTTGGTGGCGCTTTCCAGGATGCGCGGGAAGTCGCCCGAATCGTAGGTGAACACCAGCCCGGTCTTGTAGGGCATCGCTGCGGGCGGGATCAGGTTGCGCCGGCGCAGATCGGCCGGGTCGAGCCCCATCTCGCGCGCGGCGATGTCGATCAGCCGCTCGACCACCAGCGTCGCCTCGGGCCGGCCGGCGCCGCGATAGGCGGCGACGGGGCTCTTGTGGCTGAACTTGCCGGTGATCGAGACATGGATAGCGGGCGTGGTGTAGGTGCCGGCCAGCCCGCCGAGATTGTTCACCGCGCAATGGATGCCCGAGGCCGACAGCACCGCGCCGAGATCGGCCACTTCCTTGACACGCATGCCGAGGAAACGCCCCTCGGTATCGAGCGCAAGCTCGGCCTGCCAGCCATTGTCGCGCGAGTGGAAGTCCGACAAGAGCGCCTCCGAGCGCTCGCTGATCCATTTCACCGGCCGCCCCGTGCGCCGCGCCGCCCACAGCACCAGCGCGTATTCCGGCGCCGCCGGCCCCTTCATGCCGAAACCGCCGCCGACATCGGCCGAGATCACGCGCAGCTTGTGGCCGGGAATGCGCAGCACATTGTCGCACAGCTCCTGGCGCAGCATGTGGATCGACTGGAAGCTGCCGTGCAGCGTGTAGCGGTCCCTGGCGCGGTCATGGACGCCGATCGCGCCGCGCGGCTCCATCGGGTTGGCGGAAACCCGCGTGACGTTGAGCGCGACGCGCGCCACATGCGCGGCCCGCGCGAAGGCCTGCTCCACCTTGGCGGCATCGCCGATCTGGTGCTCGAAGCAGACATCGTCCGGCGCTTCCACCCACACCGGCGCGGCGGCCGCCTCGGGCGCTGCGTCATACTCCACCGCCACCGCCTCGGCCCCGTCCTTGGCGGCCGCCGGCGTTTCGGCGACAACGGCCGCCACAGGCTCGCCCACGAAGCGCACCGCATCGAGCGCCAGCACGCGATAGGGCGGATCAACCATGCCCGCGCCGCGCTTCCGGAGCTTGACGCGGTTCGAGAAGGTGCCGAGGCCCTCGGCCGCGGCATCCGCGCCGGTCAGCACGGCAAGCACCCCGGGCACCGCCCGCGCCGCCGCGGTGTCGATGGACAGGATCCGCGCCGCCGGCAGGGGCGAGCGCAGCACCGCCATGTAGGCCTGGCGCGGGAAGCTGACATCGTCGGTATAGCGGCCCTGCCCGGTCAGCAGCCGGCTGTCCTCCACCCGCACCACGGCATTGCCGAGGGCGAAATCGGTGGGGTTGCTGGCAACGTCGGGCATCGGGACCTCCCTCGTCTGGCTTGTGCGAAACCGCCGGCGCGGATGCGGCGCGGGCCGGGAGCCTGCCTCATGCCACGGGCAAGGTGAAGGGGCGAATGCCACCGCCGCTAGAAGCTGTACCAGAGCCCCAGGATAATGCCGGACAGCGCCGGCGTGTTGCGGCCCGCTACCACATGGAAGGCGCCAAACTGCACGGCAACGCGCTCGGTGATGTCGCGCACGATCGAAAATGAGAGCTTGTGCTCACGCGTATCGACCCGCGGCGACACCGCGCTGCCGTCGCTGATGACGTTGAAGGTCTGGCCGAGCAGCAGCCAGCCTGGCGCGGGGCGCACGCCCAGGGTCACGTCCGGGCGGAACTCGTTCTGCCCGGGCCCGAAGCGGACGCGATAGCCGAGGGACGCATCGATGAAGGCCGGCATGCCGAACATGGTGAAGGACATGCCGAAGGCCGGGCGCAGTTCGGCGCCGAGATTGCCGGTGCCGATCGACAGGCGCCGGTCATCGTCATAGAGGCCGGGCAGGATCGCGGCGGCCTGGAGCGAGAAGACCTGGCCGCGCCTGTCGTCCTGCCAGAGCCTGAACCGGGCGCCCAGGATCGGGTCCTCGATCCCGCCGCCGGTCAGCCGGCCCGCGCCGCCGCCCTGGTCCTGGCGCAGATGCTTGGCGCCCAATTGGCCGAACAGCGTTACGGTGTCGGTGAGGCCGTACTCGCCATAGAGGCCGCCATAGAACTGCGTCAGGTCCCGGGTGCTGTGGCGGCCGCCGCCCGGCCCATAGGCAGACCCGGCGCGCGAGATCTCCACGCTGGTGATGATCTGCCCGCGCCCCTCGGGCTGCGTCCAGGCACCGGCGGCGGCGGGGCCGGCCGCGAGGAGCGCCGCACCGCCAAGGCAAAGCGCGAGCGCCGCAGCTGCCCTATCCGCGCGCATCAGCGCACCAGGACCGGGCGCCCTGCATCGCGCGCGGCGGCGATGCCGGCGGGGGGCTGCTCCTCCGGCTGCAGGCGGGCATAAACGCGCCATCCAAGCTGGTCATAGACCAGACTGTAGCCGGAGGCGCCGCGATCGAACAATGTGCCGAAGCGGCGGCGGACGCGATCCAGCGCGTTCTCGTCGTGGCTCGCATTGGGCACGGCCACATAGGGCGAAGCGAGATGCCCGGTGGTGATCGAGATCGCGAAGCGCGGATGGCTGGTGAGATCCAGCCCCACACCCGTGCCGCGCAGCAGGATCGCGCGCGCCGCCGTGCGCTCGTCGATCATCACGCCGTCCTTGTCGGCGAGGAAACGGGCGAGCGCGGCCGAAGTCTCGATCTGGCGCGGCACGGGCGTGCCGAACATGGCCGTGCGCCAGCGCAGCAGGTCGGGCGGCGCCCAGAGCGAGGCACACAGGCTGGACCCCATCATGCCGAACAGCAGCGCCGAGGCCACGGCCGCCGAACGCAGTGGGCCCGCCGGCCAGGTGAGCGCCACCAGCGGCGCAAGGCCGCAGCCGAGAGCCAGATACGCATAAGGGTGCGACACGAGCCCGAACATGGTCGCCATCGGCACGGCAAAGGCGATCGCGAGCACGAGCGAGAACAGCGCCGGCCCCACTCGCGCGACCTGCCCCTCGACCATCACCGCGCGTTCCCACAGGGCGGCGGTGCCAAGGAACAGCACCGGGCAGGCGATCACCAGCATGAACAGCCAGGGCAGGATGCAGCGGCTGAGATCGCCCATATACTCGCGCAGCCAGGGGCTAATCACGATCTGGCCCTCGGGGCCGACGAAACGGCTGGCAACCTCCCTGGTCCAGGCGAGGCCGTCGGACAGGAACAGCCAGTTGCCCCAGATGAAGGCTCCCATCACGAAGACCAGCGGGAAGACCAGGATCACATAGGTGCCGCGCACCGAGCGCAGCAGGTCGCGCTGCTGCACGAAACCGGCCAGCACCAGGACAAGCGAGAACGCCACCACCATCCCCGCCACATCGGTGAAGGCCAGCACGGGCAGCAACAGGGCGAGCCGCGTCTTGCTGACGACCGACGCCCCGACACGCAACTGGAAGGCGGCGCGGCCGCAGCCATACATGGACGCGACGGACAGGATCGCCGCCGGCGCCTCGGCGATCGCCCACAGGAATGGCGGCTGGACCGCCATCAGCGCGACCACAAGGCAGGCCTCGGCCACCGAGTAGCCGGCAAGACGAAGGGCGCGATACCAGCTTGCCACCAGCATCCCGGCCACAACCGCCGCAAGCACGACACCCGATGGCACCGGCCGGCCGAGCGGCAACAGGTCCACGAGCAGCGAGCCGTAAAAGGCAAGCGGCGGGAACACCACCGCAAGCCGCCCCGAGGCATAGTCCGGGTTGTCGATCGTCAGCATCGCCGCGACCGAGGGCCACAGCATGCCCTGGCCCTGATAGCCCATCAGTTCGAGATGCATCAGATAGCCGAGCGCCACCGCGAACAGGGCCGAGGCCAGGCTCAGCGTCTCCAGCCGGCGCAGCAGGGCCGCTGCGATGCGCACGCCCGCCTATCCCTTGGTGGCGGGGGATTGCTGCCCGTTGGGCGGCATGCCCGCGGCGGCCAGCTCCGAGGCGATCTGCTTGGAAAGGCCGTGCTGCGTCTTCTCCCAGTAGAAGGGATTGACCACGAGCTGCCACAGCGCCTTGTAGCCCGCCACCGACATCAGCATCCAATAGAGCACAGCGGTAAGGCCCCAGGGCGCGAGATGGATCCAGCCGCGCTCCACCGGCGAGATCAGCATCATGTAGGTGAAGGCGGCGTTGCCGATCAGCAGGTTGAACAGGCTGATATAGAGCAGCAAGGGCGGGAACAGCTCGTCGAGGCCGGTGGTGAAGGTCACGAGCCAGGCCAGGAACATCAGCCAGAACAGCGGATTGACCAGGACGGTCAGCACCGCGCCGCCGACGAAGAACTGAAAACCGAGGAAGCCGGAGGGGCCAAGACTGCGATAGAGCTTCACCGGATCACGCATGTGCACGAGATAGGTCTGCATGTAGCCCTTGATCCAGCGCGAACGCTGCCGGATCCAGTTGCCGATCGAGACGTTGGCTTCCTCGAAGGTGGTGCTGTCCACCATGCCGACCTTGTAGCCGGCCTGCGCGAGACGCAGCCCGAGGTCGCAATCCTCGGTCACGTTGAACGGGTCCCACGCCTCCATCTCGCGCAGGACCGAGAGCTTGAAATGGTTCGAGGTCCCGCCAAGCGGGATCGGGATGCCGAGCCGCTGAAGCCCGGGCAGCATGAAGTCGAACCACAGCGAATAGTCGAGCGTGAACAGCCGCGTGAGCCAGTTCTCCTCGCGATTGTAGTAGTTCAGCCGGCATTGCAGGCAGACATACTCCGGCGGCAGCATGCGGAACGTCGCCACCACCTTCTTGAGCTGGTCAGGCTCGGGCTTGTCCTCGGCGTCGAACACGACGCAATACTCGCCGCGGGCGAAGGTGAGCGCGTAGTTGCAGGCCTTGGGCTTGGTCTGTGGCATGCTTCGCGGCACGCGGATGATCTCGAAATTGCCCTCGAGTCCCAGCTGCTTGGCCGCCTCCACCGTTTCCGTGTCGCTCTCTTCAAGCACGAGCTTGATGTCCAGTCGCGACAAGGGGTAGTCCAGGCTGCGCAGCGCATTGGCCAGGATCGGCAACACCTCGGGCTCGCGGAACATCGGCACCAGAATGGTGAAGACCGGCAACTGCTCGTCCTTGAGGTCGCGCACGGCGCGATCCAGCGCTTCGCGGCTGGCCCAGCCCTCGCGGTCGCCGACATAGAGCAGCACCGAGCGGAACAGCACCGAGACGAGGTAGAACAGCGCCATCGCCCCGCCCAGCGCGATGAAGGTGCTGACCGGATCGAAGGCGAAGCCCAGCACCACTGCCGAACCGAGCAGGTAGATGCCGATGATCTGCGCCGGCGTGATCACCTCGCGCGCGGAGAATTCGGGCGTGCGATCGGCCAGGGCAAAGACGGCGTTGTGGGAAAGCTGCGGCTCGAAGCGCTGCTGGACCGTCCAGATGATGTCGAACTTCGAGGTGACGACGAACTCGGCCTGGGTGCCGAAGCGCTCGCGCGCGAAGCGCACCGCCTGCGGCCCAGGGAAGGCGGTGGCCACCAGGATCTTGTCGCCCTGCCGGCGCCAGGGGATCACCAGCAGGCTGGCATAGGTCTCGGCATCCTCCGGGCGCAGCAGATCGGGCTCCGGCGCCTCGCGCATCAGGTCGACGAAGGGCAACGCGAAGGCGCTGGCAACGGCGCGGTACCAGTCCTGCGGGCGCACCCAGCCCTTGGCGATCAGGACATAGCCGAGATGGGACCGCCATTCGCGCTGGATGCGCAGCGCCGACTCAAGCTGGGCGCCGGTGATCTGGCCATGCTCGACCAGATACTCGCCCACCAGCGCGTCCGCCGGGCGCATCAGGCGCAGCCGGTCGCGCAGAAGAAGTTGGGGGCGACGTTCCTCGATGCTCCCGTCCATCAGTGCGCTCTGGTCCCCTTTCGCTCGTCCATCTCCGGGCCGGATTGCGCCGCGCTTCAGCCCGGCGGCGCGCGCCGGCGCCACATGCGCCGCAGCAGTGCCAGCAGCAGGAGCGACAGCACCACCCAGGATGCAGTCACGATCCAGACGCGGAAGCGCACGAGCATCTCGCGCCAGCCCGCCTGCTCGGGATAGGCGACCTCGACCAGCGTGTCGCGCCGCGTGCTGATGGCCAGCGACACGCCGCGATCGTCGATGAAGGCGACATTGCCGCGGTTGAGGCCGACCGTCTCGGCATAGGGCAGGCGCTGGCCGGTGGGCCTGATCCAGAGCCCGTCCTGCGTGCCGGCCGAGACAAGCTGCGCCACCACGCCCGGCGGCATCTCGTTGACGTCGAGCACGATTGCCCCGACGCGGTCGCGCACGACGATGCGGCCGCGATCGAAGCGCACCGGCGTCTCGGTCGTGCCGGCGGGCGGCACCTGGCCGATGGTCAGGAACGGCTTGCTCGGCGCCTGCGGCGTGCCGGCGAAGAACTCCATCGTCACCCGCTCGCGCGGCGGCAGAAGCGTGCGCGAGGTTTCCACCAGGAAGGGCAGCGAGTTCAGCGGATCGTCCAGGAAGCTGGACGGAAGCTGCACCTGCGCGTCGCGGCGGAAGTTCGGCACGAGTTCGAAGAAATCGTTGCGCGGGGCCCCGATCTCGCCCAGCACGAACTCGGAGGAGTTCAGCACCTGCGCCGGATAGGTCTGCTGCTTGCTGCGGCAATCGCGCGGCGGCAGTTCGCGCTGGATCAGCACGCGCCCGCCATTCTCGATGCCGAGCAGCCCGGCCGGGAAATCGACCAGCATCTGGTGCCTGTCGCCCGTCTCCATGCGCACCGAGCGCAGGAGCTGGCCATTGACGAACACATGCGCCACCGCCGGGAACACGCCATGGTCGATGCCCGGCGCAATGTCGAGGCGCATCTGCAAGGGCAGTCGGCCGGGCGGCAGGTCGCGGAAGTTGAAGCCGAAATCGACATCGCCGCGCGCCCCCACCTCGAAGGGCAGCAACTCGATGCCCAGCCGGTTGAAGGTGACACGGTTGGGCGCGGTCGGGAATCGCGGCCATTCCTGCACCACGGCCACGTCCACCTCGGGGCGCAGCGCAACCTGGCGCCAGATCTCGCCCAGGAACTGCGCCGCCGCCACGGCACGACCCTCGGTCAACGCCAGGATCGGGCGATTGACGAGCCGCAGCAGCGCGAGATTGGGCGAGGAGGTGGTGCGCGGATCGACAGTCTGCACGACCTCGAGCAGGTCGCTTCGCTGGAGCACCGCCAGCCGGGCGCGCGAGGGCGAACCTTGCGCGCGGGTGTCGAGCGCGGCCACGAACCCGCGCAGCGAGGAACGCAGCCGGTCGAGCTCGGCCCCATCGGCGATGACAATGTCGCCCAGCCGCTCGCCCGGCAGCGGGCGCGTGCCGTCCGACGCATTGGCGGACATCAGCCATGCGCCGAGGAAGGTGTCGGAATCGATCGTGACCGAGGTGGCGTCGTCCAGGCTGCGCGTCCGCCCGGATACCAGCGCGTCGAGTTGCGCCGCCTCGCGCAGGGTCTGCAGCGTCGCCTCGTGGCTGATGAATATCTGCTGGCCGAGCGCGGGCAGCCGGTTGAAGCGCACGCGATAGCCGGCCAGGCGGAGCGCGGTGGCGATACGCCACGCCGCCTCGTATTGCTGCTGGGTCAGGCGTGCGGCCGAGACGCTGATAAGCACCGTGCGCGGCAGCATGATCGTCGCCGTGCGCACATCTGTAACGCTGCGCGGGTCGTAGCGCAGGCGGAAATAGCTGTCGGGCTCGACCACCGCGAAGTTGCCGCCGAGGCGCGAATCGAAGCAGCGATCGTCGCTGACGGCCGCGTTGTAGAGGAAGGACAGGCGGCTGATCTGGTTGGTGCGGCGCGGCTGGAACTGGACCGGATAGAACCCTTCCGCCGTGCCGCCGCTCTCGCTCAGCCGGAACGAGTTCGAGGGCCTGTCATCGACCAGCAGTTCGAGCGAGGAGCGCGCCGGCACCGGGAAGGAATGCGGCACGCGCAATTGCCAGCCCGCTTCCAGCAGTCGGAGGTTGAGCGGCACCGGCACGAAGAACTCGCGCGTGCCGAACAGGCCCTGGAACAGGATGCCGCGCTCGGCGCCAAGCTCCTGGACCGTGGCGATATAGTCGGCCGCCTCGGCGCGGCGCCAGCGCTCGACCAGTTGCAGCGCGCCCTCCAGTTCCTGCGGCGAGGGCGGGGGCAGCAAGGCGGCCGCCTGGGCCGGGGTCGGAACCGGGGCCGGCGCGACTGGCGGCGGCGGGGCAGGCTCCGCCACGGGCGCAGGCGGGGGCTGGGGCGCCTCGGCTGGCGCCTGGGCCGGCTGCGAGGGCGGTGCCTCGGTTGCCGGCTGGACCGGGGCGGGTGCCGGGCGCTCGGGGCCGGTGCCTGGGGTCTCTGGCGTGGCAGGCTGGGCGAGGCCGGATGCCGCAGGCGCCTGCGGCGCGGCGGCTGGCGCGGCGGCTGGCGCGGCGGCTGGCGCGGCCGGGGACGCGTCGCCCGGCGCCGGGGGCGCGGACGCCGGCGGCTCGGCCTGGACAGACGGCGCAGTGACGGCTGAAGGAACGGTGGGGCTCGGGCCGCCGGTGCCGCCGGGCACGGCCTCGCTCCCGCTCGCCTGGGCGAGCACGGCCCCGGACGCCGAGGCCATTGCGGCGGCAGCGGCAACCGAACCGGCGGCGGCGGGACCAGCGGCCGACGCGGCAGGACGGGCGACCGCGTCACGCTCCCTTGCGCCGGAGCGCTGGCGGCTGGCTGGGCGCGAGCCCGGGCCCGCAGGCGCGGCGGCCGGCGAAGCTGCCTCGCGCGCCGGGGTATCGTTCTGGCTCGGCTGCGCCAAGCCGGCCTGGGCGAAGCCCAGGGCACCGGCGGCGCTCAACCCAACCGCGACCACAAGGGGAGCGAGCAGGCGCAGAACGCACCAGCGCGGGCGCTGCCATGACTCAGGGGGGCGGGTTGCGGGCGTGGCGACGGCCATGCTGCGTACCTCGAATCCTTCCTGCGGCCGCCAAGCGAGCCTCCGGTTGGGGGGTCCGGTTGCTCTCAGCCCTGTCCCGCCGCCCATCCGGGCGGCCGAGGCGCCGCGACGATGTTCTCCCGTCTGCGCGGTGGCCGGCCCAGCCGGGGCAGCCCGTCCGCGCACTTCGGCGCGAGTCCCGTGCACTTGGCACAACCGGACTCGCGACGCGAAGCGAGCCACTCTGGCACAGGGTCTCGAATCGCGAAAAGCGATTTGCTAGGGACGCTTTGGCGGCCGCCCTTGCCATCGCGCGCGAAGCTTAACGCGCGTGCCCTTCCGGCTGACGCTGGCCTGCTTTTGCGCCTTCGGGAAACAGCGACGCGGCCGCCCACCCCCTTCTGGGGGCAGCACGGCCGCGTTCGGTCCTGATCCACTCCCCGAGCACGGATGCCGGCATTCGCCGGGCGATCAGCCCTTGGTCTTGAGGATGTCGCGGATCTCGCCCAGCAGTTCCTCGGACTTGGTCGGCGCCGGCGGCGCGGCGGGCTTGGCCTCCTCGGCGCGCTTCATGCGGCTGATCACCTTGACCACCCAGAAGATCGCGAAGGCAACGATCACGAACTGGATCGTGGCATTTAGGAACAGGCCGTAGTTGATCGTAACCGCGCCGGCCTTCTGCGTCAGTTCCAGGGTCGCCTCGCGCTTGCCCGACAGGACGATGAACCAGTTGGTGAAGTCCACCCCGCCGATCAGCACGCCGATGACAGGGGTAAGCACGTCCTTCACCAGCGAGCTGACAATCGCCGTGAAGGCCGCGCCGATGATGATACCGACCGCCAGGTCGACTACATTGCCGCGCGAAATGAAAGCCTTGAACTCGTTCACCCAGGACGGGGCAGCAGGCAGGTTCACAGGGGGTTTCATGTTGTTGTTCCTCCTCGGATTCGTCTGTCCCATTCCGGGCCGCGCCTGAAGGACTACGTGACGCGACCAGCCTCGGCTCGGCGGCGACCGCGCCACCTTCCCTCTGTCATCATGTTCACGTCAACAGACAGATTTCTGAGAGAACGTGCCACTGCACGATCCGGTGGTTAACGCCCTGGTTCCGGCCGCGGGGGCAACGGCCTGCTCTCGCTCGCCAGCCCGTGCTCCTTGTCGTGCAGAAGGCGGCGGACGAACTCGATATGCAGCCGCAGATTGTAGAGCTGCTCGCCGTATGAGATCGGCACCTTGAGCTGGCTCACCTGGCCTTCGATCCGCTCGATGCGCGGGGCAAGAGCCTCGCGCGCGGCGGCCGTGTCGGCGCGGCGGGCAGCCGCCTCCAGTTCGCGGATGTCCTTGTACCAGCGGTAGATCTTGCGCTCGACTTGCCAGCGGAAGGCGGGCGGGGCGATGCGCAACAGCGGGATGGCGAGCGTCAGCAGCGGGATCAGCAGCACCATCATCCGTTCCACCCACACCGCCACCCAGAAAGGCAGCCAGCGTTGCAGGAAGCTCGGCCCCTGCTCGTACCAGCGCTGCGCATCCTCGTGCAGCGGGAAGTCGAGGAACTGGGTGGTCGGGAAGGACGCGGCGCCGCTGAACAACTGGCGGGAGGCGTGCACCTCGGGCAGGACACGCATCAAGAGGGTGACGAGCTTGGGGTGGATATCCTCGCGCGCGGCAAGCTGGGCGGCGGGCGCAAGCAGCGTCACGGTCTCGCGCGGCAGGTCATCGGCCAGGCTGACCGCGCCGGCATGGAGCGGCACGGCGGAGAGGAACGGGAAGGCCGCCTTGTGCGCCTCGGCCCGCTCGGCGAAGTCGAGCAGCACCACGCCCGGCGCGCGCAGGAGCGAGACGATCGCCGGCGTTGCGCTCGCATTGACGAACAGGGCGGCATCGATGCTGCCATCAGCCAGCGCCGCGGCGGCCGCTTGGCCTGTCACGGGAATCGGCGTGAAGCCTTCCGCGGGCACGCCGTTCGCGGCCAGCAACTGCAGCGCCAGCGCCCGCGTGCCGCTGCCCTCGGGCCCGACCGCGACGCGCCGCCCGTGCAGATCGCCAAGCCGCGCGGCACCAAGGCCGGCGCGCGCGAACACCCAGAGCGGCTCCAGGAACACCGAGCCGAGCGAGACAAGGAACGGATGCTCGGCCGCGCGCGCCACCCCGCCCTGGACCAGCGCGATATGGGCGTTGCCCGTGTCGCGCTCCAGCTCGGCGATGTTGGCGAGCGACCCGACGGTGGGCACCACCTCGACAGTCACGCCATGTCGGGCGAGAAGCTCGCGATAGCGCAGCGCGGTGGCGTGGTAGGCGCCGTCCTCGGGGCCGGAGGCGAGGCGCAGGCTGGTCGGCGGCGGCGGGGCGACGAAACCCCAGGCGACATAGGTCACTGCCGCCATCACGATGCCGACCACAAGCCCATAGGTGCGCAGGAAGGCCTGGATCGCCGACCACATCGCCCGCCCCTGCTCCTCTCCTGCGATGCGGCCGCGATGTCCGCCCCGCCACCGCCCGGCGGCTAGCGCGCCAGCTGCGGGCGGGCGGCGGCGGCGATCTCGCCCGCCGTCGTCCACCACACTCCCGGCACGCCGCGGATGCGGTGCAGCGCCTCGGCCAGATAGCGGATGCGCTGCGCCTGGCCGATGCACCAGGGATGCAGGGCGAGATGCAGTGTCGTGCCGCTTTTCGCGCCGTCCGCATGCAGGGTGCGGAAGGCGTCCTCGATCACCTCGGGGAAACGCGGGTCGGGGAAGCGCTTGAGCCACAGCACCTGCGCATCGTCCCAGTCCGGCTGCTGCGGGATCGAAACCAGCGTGCGCCCGGCGCTGTCGGGCTCGGGCGCCGGCCAGGGGCCCATAAGATAGGGCTGGTCGTCGTTCGGCCAGTCCATCACATGGTCGAAGCCCATCGCCGCCAGTAGCGCGGGCGTGCGCGTGCTCTCGTTGAAATCCTGCCCGCACCAGCCGGCGGGCGCGGCGCCCGTGACCGCCTTCACGGCGGCGGCGCTGTCGGCGATGTGGGCGCGCTCCTCGGCCTCCGACATCTGGCTCGTGATCATGCGCGTGGCCATGCCGCCATGCGCCGCGAACGGATAGCCGCGCTTGAGGCAGGCCTCGACCAGCTCGGGGTAGCGGCGGATCGCTTCCGCGCCGGCGGCGACGCTGGCCTTGAGCCCGAACCGGTCCAGCACCTCCAGGATGCGGAAGATGCCGACGCGGTTGCCGTATTCGCGCTGGCTCCAGGCACGGAAATCGGGATCGTAGCTGCCGAAATCGCCGACGAAGCGCGGATCGCGCCTAGTGTCCTTGGGTGGGAACATCTCGAAATATTCGAGGTAGAGCGTCAGGTGCGCAGCAAGCTGTGCGCCATGCGGCCAGCGGATCGGCTTGCGCGCCGGGCGCGGCCAGTAGGGGAAGTGCGGGTGGTCGTAGCCCGGCAGGCGATCTTCCTTGATGTGCTGCTCGACCATGGCTAGAGCGCTCCCGGAAAGCGTTGCGCGCGCTCGGCCAGATGTGCCTCGACGGGGCCGAGATGGTGCGCGAGATACCAGTCGGCGATCTGCCCGCCGGTGGCCAGCCAGACGCCGGAATGGCCGAGTATGTATTCCATCGCGCGCTCGAAATGGCGGATGCGGTGCGGCGCGCCGATCCAGTAGGGGTGCAGTGCCACGCACATGACGCGGCCCTGGCCCTGGCCCTCGCCCTCGCGATACATGGTGTCGAAGCAATCGACCATCTGGCGCGCGAACTCGGCCGCCTCGTCGGGGCGGCGGTGCATCACCGCGTCGTTGATGTCCATGCTGTAGGGGACGGTGATGATCCGGCCCGCGCGCGTGCGCAGCGGGAAGGGCTGGTCGTCATGGTAGAGATCGCAATAGTACTTGATCCCCGCCTCGGCGCAGAGATCGGGCGTGTTCACCGTCTGCGCCGCCGCCGGGGAGAACCAGCCGGGAAGCTTGCGCCCGGTCAGGCGCTCATGGATGTCGCAGCACTCGGCGATGACCTTGCGCTCCTCCTCCTCCGTATAGCCCCAATGGTAGCGCGTATTGTACATGCCATGCGACATGTACTCCCAGTTGCGCTTCTCCATCGCCTCCAGGATCTCGGGATAGTGCTGCAGCACCGAGAGCGAGAGCGAGACCGTGCAGCGTATGCCCAGACGGTCGGTGGCATCGAACAGTCGCCAGAGGCCGATGCGGTTGCCATAGTCGCGCACGCCCCAGCCAAGCACGTCCGGATGCGGGGTGCGCGGCCACGGATTGCGGATGCGCACCTCGCGCGGCAGCCACTCGTAATGCTCGATGTTCGGCACCACCCACAGCGCGATGCGCGCGCCATCGGGCCAGGTCAGCCGCGGCCGATCCATGATCGGGGAATAGGGAACCCTGTCGAAGTCCGGCATGCCGCCCTCCTCTCTGCCGTCTGGCAGAGTAGCAGCGGGCAATGGCCGCGCAAGGCGTTCGCCCGCGCGGCCCGGGGCAGGCGCACGCTCAGTGGCGCGCGGCTTCCTCGGCGTCGAAGCTCTTCTTGATCAGCCAGTAGACGAACAGGGCCCCGCCCACGAACAGCGACAGGCCGAAGATGTACATGGCGTCGTCCTCGGCGCCGGCGCCAAGGATCAGGCCGAGCAGCGACAGCACGATCGCCAGCAGGCCGAAGAAGATGTTGGATGCTCCGAGCATGGCTCTACTCCTTCTTGTCGGGACCAGGCGCGCGCGGCGCCGGCTTGGGGTCATCGTCGAACAGGATGCGTTGGGCCGCGCCATCGAGATCCTCGAACTGGCCCGAGCGCAGCGACCAGAGGAAGGCCAGCAGCCCGAGCAGCCCCATGAACAGGGCCAGCGGGATCAGCAAGACAAGGCCGAGCGCGTCCATCCCTCATGCCTCCCCGGGCGCGATGCGCGCGCGTTCAAGCCGGAGCGCGTTCAGGATAACGACCAGCGAGGAGGATGTCATCGCCGCCGCGGCGATCAGCGGCGTGACCATGCCGGCAATCGCCAGCGGCACGGCGAACAGGTTATAGACGATGGCGAAGGCGACATTCTGGCGCGCCACCGCATGCGCCCGCCGCGCCACCGCGATCGCCTCAGCGACGGGGCCGAGCCGGTCGCCCTGGAACACGAGGTCGGCGGCGGTCTGGCTGATGTCGGCGGCGGTGGCAGGCGAGATCGAGACGCTGGCGGCGGCAAGCGCCGGGGCGTCGTTGAGGCCGTCGCCCACCATCAAGACGCGCTTGCCGGCGGCGCGCAGGGCTTCGAGCCGCGCCACCTTGGCGGCCGGGTCCTGCTGGGCGGCGAAGCTCTCGATCCCGACCGCACGCGCGACCGCCGCGGCCGGGGCGGGACGATCGCCCGAGATGAGTTCGACACCAAGGCCGAGCCCGCGCATCCTGCGCACGGTATCGGCGGCATCGGCGCGCGGCGTGTCGGTGAAGGCGAAGCGCACCGGCGCCCGCCCGGGCCGCACATGCCAGAGTTCGAGCGCGCCATCATCGGCCGCGTGCGGGTCGGCCGGGACACCGCAGAAGCGGCGGCTGCCGAGGCGCACGGTGCCACCTCCAACAGGCGCCGACAGCCCCTCGCCCGGATGCTCGACCACGCCGGCCAGCACCGGCACGGCGGGGCCCGCCGCGCGCACCAGCGCGCGCGCCAGCGGATGGCGGCTGGCGGCGGCCAGGCCCGCCGCCTCGCGCAGCAGCTCGGCCGGGGGCGTGTCGGGTCCCTCGATCAGGCTCGGGCGCCCGAGCGTCAGCGTGCCGGTCTTGTCGAACACGGCGTGGTCGGCCGTGGCCAGCCGCTCCAGTGCCGTGCCGGATTTGACCAGCACGCCGCGCTTCATCAGCCGGCCCACGGCCGCAACCTGTGCCGCCGGCACCGCGATCGCGAGCGCGCAGGGACAGGTGATGATCAGCACCGCAACCGCATAGACCAGCGCCGGCTGCCAGCCCAAGCCCATCACGCCCACCCAGAAGGCGAAGGTGGACAAGGCCGCCAGATGCACCACCGGCGCATACCAGCGCGACACACGATCCGCGAACGCGACGAAGCGCGAACGCCCCTGCTCAGCCTGCTCCATCAGGCGCACGATCTCGGCGAGCAAGGTGGTGGGACCGGTCGCGGTCGTTTCGATGCGCAGGGGCGCGCCGAGATTGAGCATGCCGGCGAACACGCGCGCGCCGGGCCGCACCGGCTGCGGCAGGCTCTCGCCGGTGACGAGGCTGGCATCGACGCTGCCCAGCCCCGCGCGCACCACGCCATCGACGCCGATGCGCTCGCCGGCCGCAGCCAGCACCATCTCGCCCGCGCGCACCTGCTCGGCCGGGCGCGGGCGGGCGATGCCGTCGGCGCCCAGCACATGCACGGCACGCCGGCCGAGCGCCAGGAGCTGGGTTGCCGCCCCGCGCGCCCGCCCGCGCGCGCGGCGGTCGAGATAGCGGCCGATCAGCAGGAAGAACAGCAGCGCGCAGGCGGAATCGAAATAGGCATAGGGGCCGGAGCGGATCGTCTCCGACAGGCTCATGCCGGCGGTCAGCAGCACGCCGAGGCTTATGGGCACGTCCATGTTGGTGCGCCCGCGCGCCAGTGCCGCAAGGGCCGAGCGATAGAATGGCAGGCCCGCGATCGCGATCGCCGGCAGCGCGATCAGCGTCGCCACCCAGTGCATCAGGTCGCGCGTGGCCTGGCCCATCTCGGCAGCCGAGCTGTGCCCCACCCATACCGCCACCGAGACCAGCATCACATTGGCCGCGGCGAAGCCGGCAATGCCAAGCGCGCGCAGGAGGGCACGCTCCTCGCGATCCTCCTCGGTGGCGAGCACGGCCGGATCGAAGGGCGCAACGCGGAAGCCGAGGGCGTTGATGCGCTCGGAAAAGGCCCCTGCGCGCACCGCCGGGCCCCGCCAGCGCAGCGCGAGCCGGCGCGTGGTGAGCGACAGGCGCGCCGAGATCACGTCCGGCTCGCGCGCCAGCACCTGCTCGATCAGCCAGACGCAGGCGGCGCAGGTGACGCCATCGACCATCAGGTGCAGCGTCGTGATGCCCTTGGCATCCGTATGGGCATGGGCGGCGAAGTCGAAACCGCCCGCATTCGCCTCGGGCTTGAGCGAACCGGCGGCAAGCGCGCGGCGGCGATAGAACGCCTCCAGCCCGAGGCCGCTGACGATCTGGTGCGCGCCCTCGCAGCCCGTGCAGCAGAAAGCGCCATGTGCGGCGCCGGCCGGGACAGGCGCGCCGCAATGCGCGCAGAGGGGCGCGACAGCCCGGGCCGCCCGTGGCGTGGCCTCGCTGCCGGCTGCGCCGCTCACGGCACGATGAGGCGCTGGTGCAGTTGCACGGGCCCGGAACCCGCGGCGCCGCGCGCGGTCAGACGCGCATCCCACAGCCCTGTCTTGGGCAACGCGATCTCGGCCCGGTAGCGCCCCTGCCCGATCGGTTGGAAGGTCACGGGCAGGTCCGCCATCCGCTCGACCGGGCGGCGCAACGTGCCCGTGACGACAAGCGTATCCATCGGCGCGCCGTTGCGGTCATGCGCGGTCAGCGTCAGGCGCGCGGTGCCCGTGGGCCGTGCCGCGCCACCCTCGGCCGCATCCAGGGCGAGCGCGAGTTGCCAGCCCAGCGCCTGCTGGCGCTCGGCCTCGGCAATCACATGGTTGTAGCCACGCCCGCGATCATAGGCCTGCTCGACGGCAAGCCCGCTCCAGGTGGTGATCGCCAGCCAAGCCATGATGCCGTTGACGATGAACACGATCACCATGCCGAGCACGAACATCCACGGGATCCAGCGGTCCCGCCCCTGCTCCTTGGCCTGCCCCGCCCGCATCGCGTCCTCTCCCGTTCGCATGCGTCCGCGCTCCTGCCCCTTATCGCTCATGGCCGGGGCGACAGGAAGACGGAGCTGTAGCGCGCCACCTCCTGCCCGTCCTGGCCGCGCAGCACGAAGGTCACGGGCATCGATGCCGCGCCCAGGCTGGCCCGCGGCGCGGTGACATGCACGCGCCAGGTGGTGACGGCGTCGGGGCGGACCGGCAAGTGCAGCGCGCCCGCAGCGCCGCGCTCGGCATCGGCGGCCGACAGCGCCGCCCCCGCTATGCCCTGCACCGACAGCGCATAGACCGGCGTCGCGTGCAGCTTGTTCAGCACCTTGAGCGTGTAGCTGTTGCGTATGGAACCATCGGACAGGGCGACGAACAGGGGCGCGCGGTCGCGCAGCACGCTGAGCTCGATCGTGGTGCGCATCAGGAACGCCACCAGCATCACGATGCAGACAAGGCCCAGCACGCCGGCATAGATCAGCGTGCGCGGGCGGAACACCTTGAGGCGCACCGGCTGCGCGGCGGCGGCATCGAGCCGGGCCGGCCCCGCCGGCAGGGGTGCCGCCGCGGCGGCGCACGCATCCAGGTGCTGCAAGGTGTCGAAGGCAATCAGACCGCGCGGGCGGCCGACGCGGCCCATCACCGTGTCGCAGGCATCGACGCACAGCCCGCAGCCGATGCACTCCAGCTGCTGGCCGTCGCGGATATCGATGCCGGTGGGGCACACGGCGACGCACTGGCCGCAATCGACACAGTCGCCATGCCCTTCCCAGCTCGTGCCGGCCTTGTGCTTGCCGCGCGGCTCGCCCCGCCAGTCGCGGTAGGTGACGATGAGCGAGTTCTCGTCCAGCATCGCCGCCTGGAAGCGCGGCCAGGGGCACATATAGGTGCAGACCTGCTCGCGCGCCCAGCCGGCCAGCGCGTAGGTGAAGGCGGTGAACAGGCCGACGAAGAAATAGACCGTCAGGCTCGCTTCGCCGGTGAAGACCTCGCGCACCACGGTGGGGGCGTCGTTGAAATACATCACCCAGGCGCCGCCAGTGGCCGCTGCGATCGCCAGCCAGGCGGCGTGCTTGGCGATCTTCAGCAGCGTCTTGCGCCCGGTCCATGGTGCCTGGTCGAGCTTGATGCGCGCGTTGCGGTCGCCTTCGATCGCGCGCTCGACCCACATGAACAGATCGGTCCAGACCGTCTGCGGGCAGGCATAGCCGCACCAGACACGCCCGAACAGCGAGGTGACAAGGAACAGACCGATCGCGCCCAGGATCAGCAGGCCGGTCAGGAAATACACCTCCTGCGGCCAGATCTCGATCCAGAAGAAATAGGCGCGCCGGTTCGGCATATCGACCAGCACGGCCTGGCTGGGCGCGCCGGGACCTCGGTCCCAGCGCAGCCATGGCAACAGGTAATAGACGCCCAGCGTGGCGGCGAGGAGGAACCACTTGATGCGGCGGAACAGGCCGCGCACGCGCGCGGGATAGACCTTCACCCGGTTGGCGTACAGCTTCGGGCTCTGCTCTGGCTCTGTCGCGCGGAGCTGCTTGAGCGCGTGGATGGTGGACATGGCTGCCTATTCCCAGGACCGGCGCGCCGCGGGGCCGCCCCGCCAGCCCGCGCGCGCCGTTCCAACCGATAGCTTCGGCCGCTACTGCTCGCCGCCGCCGAGCGCGTGGACGAACACCGCCAGCATCTTGATCGTCGCCTCGTCCAGCCGCCCGGTCCAGGCCGGCATCACGCCCGCCCGCGCATTGGCGATGCTGGCCACGACGGACGCCTTGTCGCCGCCCCAGAGCCAGATGTTATCAGACAGGCGCGGGCCGCCGAACTCCCGATTGCCTTCGCCGCGCTCGCCATGGCACGAGACGCAGTTGTCGGCATAGACGGTCTGCCCGCGCTGGGCAGCCGCGGCATCGCCCGCGCGGTTGGAGAGCGAGAGCACATACTCGGCCACGTCGTTGATCTGCTGCGGTTCAAGCACGCCGTCGGCGCCGAAGCGCGGCATCTGGCTTGTGCGGGCTTCGTCGGCGCCGGTGCGCACGCCGACGCTGATGGTCTGCTGGATGTCGGCAAGCTTGCCGCCCCACAGCCAGTCATCGTCGGCCAGGCTCGGGAACCCGCCGCGCGCGCCCTGCCCGCCGGCGCCGTGGCAGCCGGCGCAGTTGTTGGCGAAGGCGATGCGACCCGCCGCCATGGCATAGCCGAGCAGTTCCGGATTGCGGCGCACATCCTCGATCGAGGCGGCGGTGACCCGCTGGACCATCGGCGCGTGCTGCGCCTGGGCAGCTTGCAATGCGCGCGCCACCTCCTCGCGCTGCGAGTAGCCGAGCGTGCCGCCCGTGTAGCTGGATAGGCTGGGCCAGGAGGGATAGAGCACGCAATAGACCGCCGACCAGGCGACCGTGATCCAAGTGATGATTACCCACCATTTCGGCAGGGGCGTGTTCAGCTCCTTGATGCCGTCCCACTCATGGCCGGTCGTCATCGTGCCGGTAACGGAGTCCTTCTCGACCTTGGTCGGCATGACGTAAGTCCTTTTTGCTCAATCCTGGTCGCGCAGCGGGATGTCGCCATGCGCCTCAAGCGCCTTGCGACGCCCGGGCCAGAACGCCCATGCGACGATCGCGACGAAAACCAGAAGCATCAGCACGATCCAGGTCGGGCGGAGCCAGGCATAGACGGCTAGCAGGTCCATTGCTCGTTCCTCCTGAGCGGGTCGTGCGCGTGGAAACCCTTGCCGCTACTGGCGCAGCTGCTCGGGCGTGACGTCGGAGAAGCGCACCAGAGTGCCCAGCATCTGCATGTAGGCGATCAGCGCGTCCATCTCGGTGATCCGCTCCGGGTTGCCGTCGAAGGCCGCCTGGGTGGTGCGCGGATAGCGCTGCATGAGCCCGGCACCGTCGGCGTCGGGACGCGCCTGCGCCTCGAGGTCGGCGCGCGCGTTCTGGACCATCTCGTCCGAGTAGGGCACGCCCACCGTGCGCTGGGTGCGCAGGTGCCGCTCGATATTGTCGTAGCGCAGCGGCCGGTTCAGGAACGGATAGGACGGCATGATGCTTTCCGGCACCACCGAGCGCGGATCGACCATGTGCGCGACATGCCATTCGTTCGAGTAGCGGCCGCCGACGCGGGCGAGATCGGGGCCGGTGCGCTTCGAACCCCACTGGAACGGGTGGTCGTACATGCTCTCGGCCGCGATGCTGTAGTGGCCGTAGCGCTCCACCTCGTCGCGGAAAGTGCGGATCATCTGGCTGTGGCAGACATAGCAGCCTTCACGGATGTAGATGTTGCGTCCCATCAGTTCGAGCGGCGTGTAGGGCCGCATGCCCTGCACGCGCTCGATCGTGGTCTCGAGCGTGAACAGCGGAATGATCTGCACCAGGCCGCCGATCGCGATCGTGACCAGGATACCCACCGCGAGAATGATGACGTTGGTCTCGAAGCGTTCGTGCTTGTAGGCCATGGTCCTGCCCCTTGCCTTTCGATTGTTGCGGGCCTACTCGGCCGGTGCAGCCGCGTATCCGGCGCGCGCGGGCGTTACCTCGCTCGCGCGGACATCGCCACGGATGGTGCGCCACAGATTGTAGGCCATCATCACCGAGCCGAGGACGAACAGCAGCCCGCCCAGCGCGCGGATGATGTAGAAGGGATGCATGGCCGCGACCGTCTCGACGAAGGCGTATTGCAGGAAGCCGAGATCGTCATAGGCGCGCCACATCAGCCCCTGCATGATGCCCGAGACCCACATCGCGGTGATGTAGAGCACGATGCCGATGGTCGCGATCCAGTAGTGCCAGGAGACCATCCTGACCGAGTAGAGCCGCTCGCGCTTCCACATCACCGGCACCAGGTAGTAGAGCGCGCCGAAGCAGATGAAGCCCACCCAGCCCATCGCGCCGGAGTGCACGTGACCGATCGTCCAGTCCGTGTAGTGGCTGAGCGCGTTGACGGCCTTGATGCTCATCACCGGCCCCTCGAAGGTGCTCATGCCGTAGAAGCCGACGGCGGTCACCGAGAAGCGCAGGCTCGGATCGGTGCGCAGTTTGTGCCACGCGCCGGCCAGCGTCATGATGCCGTTGATCATGCCGCCCCAGGAGGGCATCCACAGCATCACCGAGAACACCATCCCCAGCGTCTGCGCCCAGTCGGGCAGCGCGGTGTAGTGCAGATGGTGCGGCCCCGCCCAGATGTAGAGGAAGATCAGCGACCAGAAATGCACGATCGACAGCCGGTAGGAGTAGATCGGCCGGTCGGCCTGCTTCGGGATGATGTAGTACATCATCGCCAGGAAGCCCGCAGTCAGGAAGAAGCCCACCGCGTTGTGGCCGTACCACCACTGGATCATCGCGTCCTGCACGCCGGCGGTGACGTGGTAGCTGCGCGCCCCGAACAGCGAGACCGGGATCGACAGGTTGTTGCCGATATGCAGCACGGCGATGGTGATGATGAAGGCGAGGTAGAACCAGTTCGCCACATAGATGTGCGGCTCCTCGCGCTTCATGACCGTGCCCATGAACACGATCAGGTAGACCACCCAAACCAGGGTGAGCCAAAGGTCCACATACCATTCAGGCTCGGCATACTCCTTGCTCTGGGTGATGCCCATCACATAGCCGAGCGCGGCCATGACGATGAAGAACTGGTAGCCCCAGAACAGGAACCAGCCGGCCTCGGCGCCGCCGAACAGCCGCGCCCGGCAGGTGCGCTGCACGACATGGAGCGAGGTGCCGAGCAAGGCATTGCCGCCGAAGGCGAAGATCACCGCCGAGGTGTGCAGCGGGCGCAATCGGCCGAAGGTGGTGTACTCGAAGCCGAGATTGAGCTGGGGCCAGGCCAGCTGCAAGGCGATGACGAGGCCGACCGTGAACCCGACCACGCCCCAGAAGGCGGTGGCGATCAGGAAGGCTTTGACCACGTCCTCGACATACTCGATGCGATGCGCCCCACCTGCGCCCGCGACATGTCCTGTTTGCGCCTCGGCCATGCGCCTTCTCCTTCGGCTTCGGGCAGACTCGCCCGCCGTGCTGGCGGAACATTCTATCCGGCGCCGGAAGCGGTCCTTGATCTGGATCAACGACCCCGCTGCGGCGCAACATCAAGACTGTTGCGAGTCCGGGCCGGATTGGGCGGCTGGATGTGATAATGTCCTGCCGGCGGCCCGAGCGGCGCAGACCGGAAGGCGGGAGGAACGGGGCTATGTCAGACCAGTCCGTTGCCGTGTTCAACGAGGACAGCCCGCGCGTGCGCCGGCTGTCGATCGATCGTCCCTGGACCTGGCTCGCTGCCGGCTGGGCCGACCTGATGGCCGCATGGCCCGTCAGCCTGGCCTATGGCAGCCTGATGGTGCTGGGCAGCTGGCTTATCGTGCTGCTGGCGATCCGGGCGCAACTTCTTTGGGCGGTGCTACCTATCACCGGCGGCTTCTTCCTGGTCGCCCCCCTTCTTGCTGTCGGCCTCTACGAGACCAGCCGGCGGCTTGGCGCTGGCCTTCCGGTCACGCTTGGCGGGGCTTTGCTCGCCTGGCGCAAGAACGCCATCCAGATTGGCATGATGGGCGCCCTGCTGGGACTCGCCCATCTGTTCTGGGTACGGGTGGCGATGCTGCTGTTCGCCCTGTTCTTCGGCTACGCTCTCACCCCGGCGATCGAGAACGTCATCGACGTGATGCTGCGTTCCTCGCTGCTGCTGCCTTTCCTCATCATCGGTACGCTGATTGGTTTTGGGTTTGCCGCCGTGGTGTTCACGATATCGGCAATCGCCATCCCGATGCTGCTCGACCGCGACACCAACCTGTTCACCGCCGTCGCCACCTCGATCACGGCGGTGCTGGTGAACTGGCAGGCGATGGCGCTGTGGGCGGTGCTGATCGTGGGCTTCACCGTGATGGCCCTGGTGCCCTTCTTCCTCGGCTTGGCCGTGGTGATGCCTCTGGTCGGGCACGCCACATGGCACGCCTACAAGGACATGGTCGAGTAGCGGGCCCCTGGCCGCAGCCGGCCTATCCCCCCAGCCCAAGCACGCGCAGCGCCAGCGCGGCCAGCAGCAGTGCGTTCAGCACCAGAAGCGGCCCCGCCACCATGTCCGTCAGGCGCTTGAAGCGGCGGCCGAAGAAGGCGCCGAGAAAGCCCACCCCAAACAGCGCCGGCACAGTGCCGAGCGCGAAAGCCGCCATCGCCACGGCCCCACCGAGGGCGGAACCGGCCGCGCCGGCCGCCGCCAGCGCGGCATAGAGCAGGCCGCAGGGCAGGAAGCCGAGCGCCAGCCCGAGCCCGTAGCCGCGCGCCCCGCGCGGGTCGGCCAGGAGCGGGCGGGTGATGCGGGCGATCGTCCCGGCCGGCGCAAGGCCGCCGCCGACCACACCTCTCGGCAGCAGGGCCGCGAAACGCGCCGAAGCCTGGGCGAGGAACAGGAACGCCGCCGCCACCAGGAGAATGGCAGCAAGCCAGCGCAAGCCCGCCACCTCGCGCGCGAGCCCGGCACCGAACCCCGCCACGGCGCCCAGCGCGCCGTAGGTGGTCAGGCGGCCGAGATGGTAGGGCACCAGCGCCGCCCCCCTCAGACGCTCAAGGCGCATCGAACCCGCGTCCGCCCGGCTCTCCGCCCCCGCGCCGAGCGGAATCCGCTCCAGCCGCGCCGTGACCTGGGCCAACACGAAGGGGCCGCACATGCCGGCGCAATGCGACAGGCCGCCAGCCAGCCCGGCCAGGAACAGGCCACCGGCGAGCGCCAGCGTGCCCTCGGCCCCGAGCGCCGTCAGGCCGTGAAGGCAGCTCGCGATCAGATCCATGCGCTCAGCCTAGAGCAGGGTCCGATCTGCTCGCAAACGATGAGTTTCTCGGGCACGGCTTCCGTTCCGCCGGGTCAAACCGACCGGAACGCGCCCTGGGCGTGAAGGCCGCCGGTCCCGGGCCCGTCGCGGCGCAGCCCTCGCCGGCCTGCCATGCTCCTGGACAGCAGCCCGGCAGACCGGGCGAGAAACATGCCAACCGGCCGCGTTCGGGCAAACATGCGCGACATCGCGCCGGGAAGGGCACTGCCTTGGCCTTGGCTGCGGCTCCATGTCACGTTCCGTTCGAGCTGGATCAGCCGCACGGAAATCGTGCCCCGGAAACGGACGATTTGCGAGCAGCCTAGGGTCCGGACTCACAACCAGAACGCTACGATGGCGGCGATGTGGACTGCGGCGAGGTAGGTTGCTGCCAGCCGGTCGTATCGTGTTGCGACGCGCCTGAAGTCCTTTAGCCGACAGAACATGCGCTCGATGGCGTTGCGGTTTCGGTAGAGCGCGGGGCTGAAGCAGCTTTTCCAGCGACGGTTCGTCTTGGGCGGGATGTTCGGCACGGCACCGCGCGCTTCGATCGAACGACGGAAGCGATCCGCGTCGAAGGCGCGATCAGCGATCACCAACGCGCCCTCGGGAACGGCGTCGATCAGCGCCTCGCCGCCGCGGAGATCGGCTGTGTTGCCACCCGAGAGGTGGAACGCGATCGGCTTGCCGCCTTGGTTCGCCGCCGCGTGGATCTTGGTGGTTCGCCCGCCACGCGAGCGCCCGATGGCTTGCGCGTGCTCCCCCCTTTCCCGCCCGAGGCGCTGCGATGCGCCTTCGCATAGGTCGCATCCAGCAAGACCTCAGCGGGCGGGCCGCCGGCGGTTGCGAGCGCCTCGAAGAGACGCCGCCAGACCCCTTTGATCGCCCAGCGAACATAGCGGTTGTAAAGCGTCTTCGGTGGGCCGTACTCCCGCGGGGCGTGCCGCCAGGGGCAACCCGACCTCAGCACTTGGACGATGCCGCTGATGACGCGCCGGTCGTCCACCCGCGGCTTGCCGCGTGTATCCGCCGGCAGCAGCGGCGCAAGGCACCCCATCTGCGCCTCGCTCAGCCAGAACAGATCGCTCACCCCGGTCCCCCTCCTCGCAGCCAAGGGAACCGCTCTGAATCACACCACACCGCGCCGCTCAAAGAACTTTATGGGTCCAGACCCTAGTCCGATCCGGCGGAACCGCAGCGCGGCTCCACCGGATCGGGCGCGGCTCTAGGCGCGGCTGGGCTGGCCTGCGGTCTGCGGGTCAGGACTGCTGGACGGGACCTGGGCCCCGCGCCGCTCCTTGCCATTCCCCGATCGTGGCTTGGCCTTCGCCTCGCGCGCGCCGTCGCGGCCGATGGCGACCGAACGGCTTACCCCTTCGCGCAGCTCGGGGTCGGCGATCGCGCCCAGATTCTCGGCCCGGACGCGCGCGCCTTCCTCGTCATAGAGGAATGGCAGGGTGCAGTAGCGCCGCCCCCGCGTGACCGGCATCGCCTCGTGCATGAGCGAGCAGGAGAAGACGCACGCCCCGCCAGTGGGAGGGCGATATTGCTGCGGGCCGAACTCGGGGAAGACCAGGTTCCCGCCCTCGTACTCACCGGCGTTCAGGTTGATCGAGCAGGCGAACTTGCGGTGCGCCGTCGCCTTCGTGGTGTTGTCGCGATGGGCGCGGAAATAGCCGCCCTCGCCGCCATCGTAACAGGCGATGATATAGCGCTCGATCCGCGTGGCATTGAACTGGAACGCCTTCTTGATCTCGGGCACCAGCCGGCGCGAGATGCGCGCGCGCATCGCATCGGCCAGGACCTTGTCCTCGATCACCACGTCGGCGCGCTTCTTGCGGTTGTGATCGACGACAAGGCGCGCCATGCCGTCATCGCCGCCGACCATGAAGCCGGAATCCTCCCCGCCCGCCCGTTCGTAGTAGTTGATCAGCTCGCGGCAGAATTCAGGCTCGAACACGCGCGGAACCAGAAGCACAGGGGCGAGGCCCGGCTGCGCCTCGACATGTCGCGGCAGGGCTGGAAGCTGCTCGACGACGAACTGGCAGACCTGCGCGGCATGGCGCCCCGGCTGGTCGATCGGGAACGCACCGACGAGCCGGAGGTTGGCATCGATCACGCAGGAAAGCGGGGTATAACGCGGCTTCTCGCCCTTGGCGGAAAGATCGAGCACGCCGAAGCGCTGGCTCACCTTGCCGTCGAAATCAAAGAACAGACGGAAGCCCGGGATGCGCTCCTGCAGCCGGCCTTCGCTTTCGTCGGTCGGGTCGACGGTAACCAGGAAGTGCGAGGCGCGGAAATCGTCGAACAGGTCGCCATAGCGGTGGAAAGCGCTGACCACCGCCTGGGCCGCTGGCGTCGCGGCCGAGCCGATGAAGGTGAGCACGATCACGCGCCCGGCGACGGTGCCGAAATCGAAACTGGGATTGACCGGCGAACGGCACCGAAACCACGGCACCGGATCACCGGGTGTGAAGGGGAACATCCCGAGCCACTCCAGGACGGAACGCAAGCCAAGCGAAACTTATAACACATTCAGGAGCAAAGATATCTTTCTCGCGCGTGTGTCCTGGTTAACCCGCGTATCCTATGTCTTGACGAGGAAATTTCACCAATAAGTCGAAAAACTCTTCGCAAGCGCTCGAAATAGTTGGCGTTGTATTGGCCAGAGCGCCCAAAGGAGGTGTCGGCGAGCGGCTTGTCGCGCAGCGCCCCCTCCATCCCGCAGGCTGGATCCAGCCACGCCGCGGCAGCGTCCCGGAACCGCGCGCCTGCAATGCGGCGCCTTGCGCCCGGCGCGATCCGCCCGCAGACTCCCGGCCGGCGGCGGGCCGTCCGGCTCCGCCCGATTCAGTATCCGGAACTCCAATCGCCCGCGAGGATCAGCCCCGATGGTACAGACGGCAAAGCAGGTCGGCCCGAACCGCTATCGCGAGACCTTCGGCCGCTACTATGAGGATTTCGAGATCGGCCACATCTACGAGCACCGTCCGGGCCGCACCATCAGCGAGGCCGACAATACCTGGTTCACGCTGCTGACCATGAACAAGCATCCGCTGCATTTCGACTTTGAATATGCAGCAAAAAGCGAGTTCAAGAAGCCGCTGGTGAACTCCGCCTTCACGCTCGCGCTGGTGGCCGGCATGACCGTCTCGGACGTCAGCCAGAAGGCGATCGCCAATCTCGGCTGGACCGACATCCGCATGCCCGCCCCGGTGTTCATCGGCGACACGCTCTATGCCGAGAGCGAGGTGCTGGAGAAGCGCGAAAGCAAGAGCCGCCCGACCCAGGGCATCGTCACCGTGCGCACCACGGCCATGAAACAGGGCGGCACGGTGGTGATGAGCTTCCAGCGCACCATCCTGGTGCCGAAGCGCGGTCACGCCGTCGACGACAAGGCCGACTACTAGAGGCGCGCGGCGGCCGGTGGCGCCCCCCGGCGCCCATCGGCCCATCGCCCCAGCCCCCAGCCTCTCGCGCCAGGACATTCGCCATGGCCCCGCTTCGCTATCCGCTTGAAGGTGTGCGCGTCATCGCCGTCGAGAGCTACGGGGCGGGGCCGTTCGGCTCGATGCAGCTGGGCGACCTCGGCGCCGAGGTGATCAAGGTCGAGAACCCGGCCGAGGGCGGCGATGACGGGCGCAAGGTCGGCCCCTTCTTCGACAAGGCGGGCGAGTCCTATTTCTTCCACGGCCTCAACCGCAACAAGCGCTCGATCACGCTCAACCTGCGCACGCCCGAGGGCCAGGAGGTGCTGCGCCGGCTGGTCAGGACCGCCGACGCCACCTACGACAATCTGCGCGGCGACTTGCCCGAGAAGTTCGGCCTCACCTACGACGTGCTCAAGACTGTCAATCCGAAGATCGTCTGCACCCACCTGTCCGCCTATGGCCGGGACGGCTCGCGCAAGGGCTGGCCGGGCTACGACTACCTGATGCAGGCCGAGACCGGCTACCTGTCCGTCACCGGCGAGCCGGACGGGCCGCCCGTGCGGATGGGCCTGTCGCTGGTCGACCTGATGGGCGGGATCAACGCCGCCTATGTGCTGGTGGCCGGCGTGCTGGAGGCGCGCGCGACCGGCGCGGGCCGCGACCTCGACGTGTCGCTGTTCGACACGGCGCTCTCGAACCTCGGTTATCTCGCCTCCTGGTATCTGAACGCCGGCCATGTGCAGGGCCGCCTGCGGCGGGGGGCGCATCCCTCGCTCGGGCCGACCGGGCTGTTCCGCACCAAGGATGGCTGGATCATGCTGATGATGCAGAAGGAGCGGTTCTGGCCGCGCTTCTGTGCCCTGATCGAGCGCGAGGATCTGGTCGATCATCCCGACTACAAGGACATGCCGGCGCGCCACAGGAACCGCGAGCGCATGTTCGACATGCTGGACGAGATCCTGTCGGCGCGCACGACCGATGAATGGATCGCACGCCTTTCCGGCAAGATCCCCTGCGCGCCCGTCTACGATATCCGCCAGGCGCTGGAGAACCCGTTCGTGCACGAGCGCGGCCGCGTGTTCGAGCAGGCGAGCAACCATGGCGATCCGGTGCGCATGGTCGCCCCCGCCTTCACCGTCACCGGCCAGCCGCATCTCGGCAAGGCCGCTCCCGCCCTCGGCGCCGATACCGGGACGATCCTGGGCGAGCTTGGCTTCGACGCCGCGGCGCAGGCCGATCTGCGCGGAAAGGGCGTGATCTAGGCCGGCACGGCGCGGTTCGTCAGGCCGCGCCCGCGACGAAGGCGCGCAAGCCCTCGACCTCCTCGGCCTGTTCGCCGAGGCGTTCCTTGACCACATCGCCGATCGAGATCATGCCGACCAGGCGGCCATGCTCCACCACCGGGACATGGCGGAAGCGCCGTTCGGTCATGATCTCCATCACATGGGCGACCGAGTCATCCGGCGTGCATGTCGCCACGCTGCGCGACATCAGCGCATGCGCCGGCAGGCGCAGCGTTTCGGCGCCGCGATCGGCCAGCCCGCGCACGACGTCGCGCTCGGACAGGATGCCGATCAGCACCCCATCCAGGTCGCGCACCAGCACCGCGCCGATGCGCTCCGTCGCCAGCACCTTGGTGATCTGCTCGATCGTCGCATCCGGGCTTGCCGATATCACCCGGCTGCCCTTCTGCCGCAGAATGCTCGCCACCGTCATGGCAACCTCCATTCGGGGCGCCACGGGCACGCTGAGGGTCGCAGCCGCCGTGGCCCCCTGCCCTCGATAACTATTGCCATGCTGCGACTCACGACGCGGCGGCTGCAAGAAAAACCGCGATGGCATCTGCAATTGTGATCGCGACCCATGCTGCGCTGCGTTAGCGCGTGTGCAGCGCACGATGCCGCCACTCAGAGCGAATTTGCTGCAAGCTCAATCGCCGATCGGCGGATGGGCGCCGGCTGCTGCACATGCGCGATGCTGCGTCGCCGCACATTCCAGCCGCTTGCCGAACCGCGATCACGACGGCACTCTCAGCCGCGCAACGGGATGCCCAGCAATCCTGCACCAGACAGGAGCGATGAAGATGCAACGCCTCGATCGCGTGGTGATTGTCGGTGGCGGGCCGGTCGGCCTCACGGCCGCACTTGCGCTTGGCCAGAGCGGCGTGCCGGTAACGCTGTTCGAGCATTACGCCACACCGTTCGAGGACCCGCGCGCGGCGACGCTGCATCCGCCTTCGCTGGAAATGCTCTCGGCACTTGGTGCGGGCGAGGAGGTGATCCGGCGCGGTCTGGTGGCCCCCCGCTTCCAGTTCCGTGACCGCGCGACCTTCGAGGTGGTGGCGACCTTCGATCTGGCGCACATCGCCGATGCGACGGCGCATCCCTATTGCGTGCAGTGCGAGCAGCACAAGGTCGCCGCCGCGCTGCTCGACCTCATCGGCAGCGGCAAGTGGGATATCGAGATCAATCTCGGCACCACCGTGTCCTCGGTCGCGCAGGATGGCGATGGGGTGATGATCACTGCCGCCGGCCCGCAGGGCGAGATCGCGGTGCGCGCGCCCTGGATCCTCGGCGCCGATGGCGGGCGCTCGACCGTGCGCAAGGCGCTCGGCATCGAGTTCGAGGGCTTCACCTGGCGCGAGCGCTTCCTGGTGGTGACCACCCCGTTTGATTTCCGCACCACCTTCGGCTTCGAGTATCGCAACTACCTCTCCGACCCCGCCGAATGGTGCGCCCTGTTCAAGGTGCCGGGCTTCACGCCCGAGGGACACTGGCGCGTCGTCTTCCCCACCCCGCCCGAGGAAACCGACGAGGAGGTGCTGTCGGACGCCTCGATCCTGCGCCGGCTGACCGGCGCCTTCGGCGGCTCGGCCAGGGACTTCCCGGTCATGCACCGCAACCTCTACATCGTGAACCAGCGCGTCGCCGCGCGCTTCCGCAAGGGCCGCGCCTTCCTGGCGGGCGACGCGGCGCATGTGAACAACCCGCTTGGCGGGCTTGGCATGAACAGCGGCATCCACGATGCGGTCAACCTGGCCGGCAAGCTGGCCGCGGTCTGGCACGGGCGCGTTCCGGGCGCCGCGGCCGAGGATCTGCTCGACCGCTATCACCGCCAGCGCCACACGGTGGCGCATGAATTCGTGCAGGCGCAGACCATCCGCAACAAGCAGACGCTGGAGGAGCGCGACCCCGAGGTGCGGGCCAGGGCGCTGGCGCATCTGCGCGCGACCGCGGCCGACCCCAAGCGGGCACGGCCCTATCTGATGAACACCTCGCTCCTGGCCTCGATCACGCGCGCTGACGCCATCCCCTGACGGGCGCGTGGCGGCGCATCAGGGGCCGGCCGGCGTTGCGCGCGCGGCCGCCTTCTCCTCGGCCTCGGCGATGGCGGCGTCGGCCGCGGCCACACCCTCCTCGTGCTTCTTCTCGGCCGGGGCTAGCTGGGTCGAGACCAGCTCGCTGAAGATGCCGCCCTTCGCCACCAGTTCCTGGAAACTGCCGCGTTCGACGATGTGGCCATTCTCGAACACCAGGATCATGTCGGCATCGCGCACGGTGGACAGACGATGCGCGATCACGAAGGTGGTGCGACCGGCCATCAGCGCCTTGAGCGCCTTCTGCACGCGCGCCTCGGTCTTCGTATCGAGGGCCGAAGTGGCCTCGTCCAGGATCAGGATCGGCGGATTCTTGAGCAGCGCGCGCGCGATCGACAGGCGCTGGCGCTCGCCGCCGGAAAGCGTGCTGCCGCGCTCGCCCACCATCGTCTCGTACTGCTGGACCTGGCGGATGATGAACTCGTGCGCCTCGGCCAGGCGCGCGGCCATCTCCAGCTCGCTCTGCGTGGCATCGGGCTTGCCCACGCGCAGATTGTCGGCGATCGAGCGGTTGAACAGCATGCTCTCCTGGAACACCACGCCCACCGTCTCGCGCAGGCTTTCGAGCGTCACGTCGCGCAGATCGACGCCATCAATGCGGATCGCCCCGCTCGAGGGGTCGCGCATGCGCTGCAACAGCCCCATCGTCGTGGTCTTGCCCGAGCCGGTATGCCCGACCAGCGCCACGGTGGCACCCGGCGGCACCGAGAAGTTCACCTGCGACAGCACCTCGCGCCCCGGCACATAGGAGAAGGTGACGTCATCGAAGGTCACCTCGCCGCGCACATTCTGAAGCGGCCTGGCGTCCGGCTTCTCGGGCACGGTGGTGCGTGTATCGAGCAGTTCGAAGAACTCCTCCAGCGCCGGGCGCTGGAAGAACATGCGGCTGACGAAGCCCATCGCCTGTTCGAGCCGGCCGATCAGCATGGTGGCGAAGCCCATGAAAGTGACGATCTCGCCGACCGTGGACTTGCCCTCCATCGTCAGGATGGTACCGAACAGGAAGATCAGGATAACGGCGATGGTGGAGGCGCCGCGCGTCAGCACCGACATGACTGCCCACCAGGTCAGCACCGGGAACTGCGCGTCGATGACCCGACGGATGATGTGTCGGAACTGCCTCGCCTCGGCGGCCAGCCGCACGAAGCTCTGCACGACCACCACATTCGTCAGCGCATCGGCCGCGGTGGAGGCAAGCTCGGTATGGTAGCGCTCGACGCTGCCCTGGGCGTGCTCGGTGTGGTGGATCACCAGGATCGTCAGCGCCGCGAAAAGGATCACGAGCGCGATCAACAGCATGCCGAGCCGCCAGTTCATGAACAGCGTCAGCGGCAGGAGGACAAGGCAGGCGACGAAGGTGGACAGGTGCTCGCGGAAGAAGGACAGCCATAGCCCGAACAGGTTGTCCGCGCCCTGGATCATCACCTTGATCACGCGCCCCGAATGGGTGTCGCCATGGAACTGCAGCGGCAGTGCCAGCACGTGCTCGAAGAACCGGGCCATGATGGCCAGCCGGTTGCGGTGCGCCAGGCGGTCGCTATGCAGCGCCACGAGCATCGAGGCGATGATGCCGACGACCCCCACCACGCCCCACACCACGAGCAGCCACTGCGCGTCGCGCCAGATATCCGCCGCCGGCCGCCGGCCGACCCCGGAAAGCGTGTCGATGACGCGTCCGAACAGGACCGGCTCGATGAAAGCGAAGCCGGCGATCGCCAGGTTCGCGACCGACAGCAGGACGGCAAGCCCCCGCTCATGCGCCAGAAGGCGCAACACGCGAAGGTAGAGACGGATGAAGCTCATGGATGGGTTCCTGGCGGAGACGGGCCATAGTAGCGGCCCGACTCGTCGCTTGGGTAGCGCCCCGCGCTAGCCTGCCAGCCTTGGGGCGTCCGCCGCCCCCATCGCCGCCCCCATCGCCGCCCCCATCGCCGCCCCGGATGCCGACCAGGTCACTGCCGGCGGGTCCAGCGGCTGGCCCCGCCGCGCCCTCTCTGCCGGCGGCAGCACATCGCAGGAAGGCCAGAGACCCGAAGCCAGCGCCGCGGCATAGCCCTCGGGCAGGCCGGCCGCGCGCATCCTGGCCGCAGATCTGGCATGGTCGTAGCGGAGCGCGACATGCTCTATCCGCAGCCGGCGCTCGTCCAGGGGCGTGATCAGGCTGCACCAGACGCGCGCCGTGCCATCGTTGGCGGGCATGCCGATCGCACCGGCATTGTGCCAGACGCCGCGCGCGAGCACGCGCGTGAACGGGATCCCGCAATGGCCGGCAATGACGCCATCGGCGCCGGTAGCGGCCAGTTCCGCCGCAAGCGTGCCCTCGGGGGCGGAGGCGAACAGGAAGCGGTTGATCGCCCCCGGCCCACCCGCGGCGCCACCATGGATCGCGGCAAGCCGCAGCCCGGCGATGTCGATGTCGATCCGCCGCGGCAAAGCGCGCATCCAGGCGCGATGGGCGGGCGCGAGGCTGCGCGTGGCGTGCGCATACCAGGCGCGGGAGAGCAGATCGCAGGCGGTCCCCTCGGCGAAGCCGCAGCCGCAATCATCGGCGCCCGTGCCGAGATTCTGCTCGCAATTGCCCATCACCACGGCAATGCCCGAGCGCATCATCTGTTCGGTCACGGCCACGGCATCGGCGCAATAGGCGACGACATCGCCCGTGCACAGCATGCGCGCGGGCGGGATGCCGCGCCGCGCCGCCTCGTCCAGCAGCGCCTCGGTCGCCTCCAGGTTCGAATAGGGGCCGCCGAACACCAGCAGCGGGCCGTCCGCGCGCAGCACGGGCACCGCGCCGGCGGCCTGACCGGGCTTGCTCACGGCGCGGCCAGCACGCGGCCCTGCTCCAGCCGCAGCAGGCGGTCGGCGAAACGCGCCGCCAGCGTCGGCTGGTGCAGGCTGCACAGCACGGCGATGCCGCGCTCCTTTGCCAGGGCGCGCAGCAGTTCAAGGATCGCCGCGGCATTGTCGGGGTCGAGACTTGCCACCGGCTCGTCAGCCAGTATCAGGCGGGTCTCCTGGGCCAGCGCACGGGCAATCGCGACCCGCTGCTGCTGGCCGCCCGATAGCGTGTCGGCGCGCTGCCCGGACTCTGCCTCCAGACCGACCCGGGCTAGGCACCCGCGCGCCAGCGCGATGTCCGCGGCGGGAAAGCGGCGCAGCCAGACGCGCCAGGCCGGCACGAAGCCGATTCGCCCCGCAAGCACGTTGCCCAGCGCCGAGGCGCGACGGATCAGGTTGAACTGCTGGAACACAAGCCCGATCTCGCGCCGCGCCGCGCGCAAGGCCCGCCCGCGCGCACCCGTGACCTGCCGACCGGCCAGGACCACCGAGCCGGCGTCGGGCTCGGTCAGGCGGGCGATGCAGCGGAACAGGGTCGTCTTTCCAGCGCCCGACGGGCCGCCCAGAACCACCACCTCGCCCGGCGCGACATCGAGACTGGCATCGCGCAGCACCGGCCGCCCGGCATGGGCCTTGGCCAGCCCGCGCACGGTCAGAACCGGTGTCTCGGCGCGCGCCTGCGCCTGCGGCTTGGCAGCCGCATCCTCCCGGCGCACCACGCGCAGATGCGGCGCCATCGGTGTCATGCGAGCTTCCGTCGCAGCGCCGCACTCAGCCGATCGACGCTGATGACCATGACCAGGATGACCAGCAGCAGAGCAAGCACGCGGGGGAAATCCAGCAGGTCGATCGCGTTCTTCACCTCCTGCCCGATGCCGCCCGCCCCGACCAGACCAAGCACGGTCGAGGCGCGCAGATTGAACTCCCACACATAGAGCAGGCTGGAGAGGAGCGCCGGCATGGCATCGGGCAGGAGCGCATAGGTGGCAGCCGAGAAGCGGCCGGCGCCGGCCATGCTTGCCGCCTCGGCCGGCCCCTGCTCGGCCGCCTCCAGCGTCTCGGACCAGAGCTTGGCGATCGAGCCGGCGGAATGGAGCATCACGCCGAGCACGCCAGCGAAGGGACCAAGGCCGACGGCGGCGACGAAGATCAGGGCGAAGATGAAAGCGTCGATGCCGCGCAGCCCGTCCAGCACCCCACGCACGAGGTGATAGAGCCAGGGCGCCGGTGCCACCACGCGGCAGGCCATCAGCGCCGGCGGCACCGCGAGCAGCGCGGCGAAGCTCGTGCCCACGGTCGCGATCGCCACCGTCTCGCCGGCACGGTGCAGGATGGAGGCAAAATCGGTGAAGTCGGGCGGCCAGGCGCCGGCCAGCCAGCCGGCCAGCCGCGGGAGCCCGGAAATGAGGCGCGCCGGGTCGATCCCCGCAAGGTAGAGGCAGCCTGCATAGAAGGCGGTCGCCGCCGCCAGGACCAGTGCGCGCCGCATCGCCCGTGCCGTCGTCCCGCCCTAGAACCCGCGCAGACGGCCGAGGGCGCGTCCGGCGTCCTCGATCAGGGCGTAGGTCTGCGGCGTGGCCGCGACCCAGCCGGTGTAGTTTGCCGGCATGATGCGCCCCGCCGCTGACTCGTCGATAGCCAGAACGGCCTCGCTGATGCGCCGCGCCTGGGCGGGATCGAGGTCGCGGCGCACGGCCAGGGCATCGTTCGGCAGCGGGTCGGAGCGCCACACCACCTGCATCTGGTCGCGGCGCACGCGCCCAGCGGCGATCATGGCATCGAGGTTGCGATCAAAGTCGGTGGCCAGATCGACCTGCCCGGTTGCAACCGCCATGACGTTGGCGGCGTGGCTTGATCCGTCGCGATAGCGAAAGTAGGTGCGGGGATCGATCCCGCGTGTCGCGAACCAGTGATGCGGGATCAGCCAGCCCGAGGTCGAGCCCGCATCGGCGAAGCTGATCGAAAGCCCGCGCGCATCCTCGGGGAAGCGCGGCAGGCTGATCCCCTGCCGGGCGATGATGATGGCATGGTAGGTGGGCTTGCCCTGGTATTTCACGGTGGCGATCGCTTCGGCCCCGCCGCGCTCGCGCGCCAGAACATAGCCCCAGGGGCCCATCCAAGCGAGATCGACCTGTCCGTTGCCGAGGGCGACCGCGATCCCGGCCCAGTCGGTCGTGACGGTGAGATCGAGCGTCGCGCCGAGTGCGGTGGCGACATGGCGGAAGAATGGCTCATAGGCCCGGCGCGTGTCACCGGCGGTGGGCTGGAACGGCCCCACCGCGCAGCGCAGCACGCGCGCGCCCTGGGCCCGGGCCACGCGCCGGCCGGATGCCACCCCGGCAAGCGCCAGGCCCGCGGCAGCCGCCATCAGATCACGCCGTGCTATCGCCATGAAGATGCCCTTCGCGCCAACTCGGCCCGCCAACCGGGCCTTGTGCACTAATCAAACTAGGGACCAGGCAGACCGGGAGGGACTCACTTTCGCGTGACGCCGATCCGGCATGCGCCGCGGCGTCGGCAATCGCCTTGGTCCGTGTCCCGACTCAGTTGCCCGGCCCGGCCGAGGCGGCAAGCGTCATCTCGTCGGTGCGGGCCTGGTAGGCGATGCCCCGCCGCATCGCCCAGCTGTTGACTTGATAGTAAAGCGGGATCAGCGCCGTGTCGGCCAACGCCATCCGTGTCGCCTCCTGAGTCAGGCGCCGGCGCGTCTCGTTGTCCATGGCCGTGCGCGCCTGCTGGATCAGCGCGTCCACGCGCGCATTGCTGTAGCGGCCGCGATTGTTGCTGCCGAGGGCGAGGCGCTGGTCGAAACTGTGGATCAGGGTCTCCAGCATGCCCAGCACCTCGGGGTTGGGCGAGAAGCCGAGCAGCATCAGCGAGAATTCGAGCCGCGAGGCGCGCGTGAAATAGGGGCCGCGCGGGATCGTCTCCACCCGCGCGGCGATGCCGATGCGGGTGAACATCTGCGCCAGCGCCTGCACCACCTTCTCGTCGTTGACGTAGCGGTCGTTGGGCCCGTGGATGGTCAGTCCGAAGCCGTTGGGCAGGCCCGCCTCCGCCATCAGGCGGCGCGCGCCATCGGGATCGAAGGGCTCGGGACGGAGGTTGGGCGAGGTGCCGAAATAGCCTTCGGGGCCGAGATCGCCCGCCGCCACCGCCGCCCCTTCCATCACCCGCTCGACGATGGCCTGGCGGTTGATCGCCTTGGAGAGGGCAAGGCGCACACGCGCATCGCGCAAGGGGTTGGCGATCGGCGCGCCGTTGCGGTCGGTGACATGGGGCGACCGTTCGCGCGCGCTGTCGAGGTGGAGGAAGATCAGCCGGTTCGACACCACCTCGGCCACGGCGAAGCGTGCGTCGCGGCGGAAGCGCTGCATGTCGTCCGGCGGCACGATCTCGATCAGATCGACATCGCCCGCGTGCAGGGCCGCCACGCGCGCGGAGGCGTTCGGCATGGCGCGGAACTCGGCCCGCGTGAAGGCGGCACGCGGCCCCCAATAGGCCTCGTTGCGCACGAGCGACAGGCCCGCATTCGGCTGCCAGCCGGAGAAGCGATAGGCCCCGGTGCCGATCATCGCCTTGCCGCTGTTGTAGTCAGCGGTGGTAGCACCCTCGCCGTGGCGGCGACTGACCGTCAGCACAAGCGAGAGATAGTTGGGCAGAAGCGGCGTCGGCGCGCCGGTCTTGAGCCGGATCACGCCGGGCGAGACCACCTCCACCGACGTGATCGGGCGCGTATAGACGGCGAAGGAGGACGGGCTGTTCGGCACATTGCCGGCGCGGCCGAGCGTGAACACCACATCATCGGCGGTGAAGGGCTCGCCATCGTGCCAGCGCGCATCGGTGCGCAGCGCAAGCTCCCAGGTGGTGTCGTCGATCGCGCGCCACGACGCGGCGAGGCCCGGGGTCAGGTTCTGCTGCTGGTCCTGCACCACCAGCGGCTCGAACACATGGCGCGAGAAGGCGATGTTGGTGATCAGGCTGTGATAGTGCGGGTCGTTCGAGGTGGGTCCCGCCTCCACCCCCACGCGCAGCAGGTCGGGCGCGGGCGCCTGTGCCATCGCGCCGCCGCCGCCCGCCACCAGCCCGAGCGCCAGCAGCGACGCGCCCGCCAGGATCGCCTTGCGCATGAGAAGCCCCTCCGAATGAAGCCCGGCCTGTCCGCCTAGCAGGCGCCGGCCCCCGGCGGCAAGAGCGGACAGCAATCGGTGGCTGCCGAGCCGGGGATCGGGGCGAAACCGTCGCTGCCGGCAAGGCGGGAGAAGCGCGGCGTCGCCCACACCGCGCGCACCGGGATGTCGGCCGGCCAGCGCGCGCGCCAGCGATCGCCCTGCGTCATCGCCACGGCCAGTGCGACGGGGCGCACGCCCGCCGCCGCCAGCACGGCAAGCCCGGCCAGGGCCGAGCTGCCGTTCGAGATCACGTCATCGACGAACAGCACCCGCCGCCCGCGCAAGCGATCCACCATGCGCGGATCGAGCCACACGGTCTTGCCCGTATCCGGGCTGGTGATCGAGGAGACGGGCGCGGAAAGCGCGGGCTCGTACCAGAACTTCCGGCTGTAGCCCAGCGCGACCCAGCCGGCATGGCCGAGCCGCGCGGCGAGGTTGCGCCCGAGCACCAGGCCGAGCGTCGGCATCGCCGCCACTACGTCGGGGGCATGGTCACGCACCGCATCGGCCAGCCAGGCGGCGATGCGATCCTCCACGGCGAGCGATGCCTGGGTGATGATCAGCCCGGCAACGGCGGCATCCGGGGCGCCCGGCAGCACGCGCAGCGGCTGGAGCAGGTGGCGCCCGTCCGGCATGCGCGCCGGGAACCGGTCGCGATAGGGCGGCGCGGGCGGCTCAGGCACGGCGAGGAAGTCCTGCCAGAATGCAGGTAGTGTCATGGCGGGCGGATCTGGGCGGGGTGTCGGGAACGGGTGCGGGCTTCCGCAAGGGCGCCGCACCGTGGCATGGTCGGGCCGCCGCGGCAATGCCGCCCTCCGCCCGCTGCCCCGCCCCGCCGCGAGACCGCCCAGCCCATGCCGACACCCGAGGATTTCGCCCCGCTCGCCGCCGAGATGACCGCCTGGCGGCGGCACCTGCACGCCCATCCCGAGATAGCCTTCGAGGAACATGCGACCGCTGCCTTCGTGGCGGAACGGCTGCGCGCCTTCGGCGTCGACGAGGTGCATCCCGGTCTTGCCGGCACCGGCGTGGTCGGCGTGATCCGCGGCCGGCAGGCGGGCCACGGCCGCGCCATCGGCCTGCGCGCCGACATGGACGCGCTCGCCATGCAGGAACTGAGCGAGGACCTCCCCTACAAGTCCACCATTCCGGGGCGGATGCATGCCTGCGGCCATGACGGCCACACCACCATGCTGCTCGGCGCCGCCAAGTGGCTGGCCGAGACGCGGCACTTCGCCGGCACCGTGCACCTGATCTTCCAGCCGGCCGAGGAGAACGCCGGCGGCGGGCGGGTGATGGTCGAGGAAGGGCTGTTCCGCCGCTTCCCCTGCGCCGCCGTGTACGGGATGCACAACATGCCGGGCCTGCCGCTCGGCTCGATCGCGGTGCAGGACGGGGCGGCGCTCGCCTCCTCCGATTCGTGGGAGGCCGTGTTCCGCGGCCAGGGCACGCATGGCGCCAAGCCCCATCTCGGCACCGACGCCACTGTGGCGGCGGCGCAGTTCATCCTCGCCGTGCAGACCATCGCCAGCCGCATGATCGACCCGCTGGCCGCCGGCGTGGTGTCGGTCGCGCATATCGCCGCCGGCGTGCCAGAGACCTGGAACGTCATCCCGGCCGAGGTGCGGCTGCGCGGCACCGCGCGCGCCTTCAGCGCCGAGGTGCGTGCGCTGCTGGAGGAACGGATCGGCCGCATCGCCCACGGGGCGGCGACGGCGCAAGGCGTGGAGGTGGCGTATCGCTACATCCGCCGCAACCCGCCCACGGTTAACCACAAACCGAACGCGCGCATCGCGGCCGAGGCCGCCAGGCGCGCGGTGGGCGAGAACAACCTAATCCACGACTTCCCGCCCTCCACCGCGGGCGAGGATTTCTCCTGGATGCTGGATGCCTGCCCCGGCGCCTATGTCTGGCTCGGCACCGGCCCGGCATCGGAGGACCGGCTGCACCACAATCCGCGCTTCGACTTCAACGACGCGGCCGCGCCGGCCGGTGCGGCCTTCTGGGCCGCGCTGGTCGAGACCGAGCTGCCGCTCGCGAACGGCCAGGACTGAAGCGCCGCCATGGCCCCGCGCACGGTCATTCTCGACTGCGATCCCGGCACCGACGATGCCGTGGCGCTGCTTCTTGCGCTCGCCAGCCCCGAGGAGATTGCGCTTGAAGCGATCACCGTCGTAGGCGGCAATGTCGGGCTGGAGCGCACGGTGTCGAACGCGCTGGCGCTGGTGGACCTCGCCGGCGCCGGGGTGCCGGTGTTCGCCGGCGCGGCCCGGCCCCTGCTCGGCGCCTTCGTCAACGAGACGCGCGTGCATGGCGAAAGCGGGCTGCGCGGCGCCGAGCTGCCGCCACCCTCGCGCGTAGCCGCGGCCGGCATCGCCGCAGATCGCCTGCGCGCAATCCTGCGCGATGCCGCGCCACGCTCGGTCACGCTGGTGGCGATCGGGCCGCTGACGAACCTGGCGCTCGCCTTCGCCACCGAGCCCGCCTGCCTGTCCGCGATCCGCGAGATCGCGATCATGGGCGGCGCGATCGCGCTCGGCAATGTCACGCCGGCGGCCGAGTTCAACATCTACAACGACCCCGAGGCGGCCGGGATCGTGTTCGCCTCCGGCGCCCCGATCACGCTCGTGCCGCTCGACCTAACGCATCAGGCGCTGGCGACAGCGGTGCGAATCGAGGCGATCCGCGCCGCGGGCACGCGCGCGGCGCGCACCGTGGCCGGCATCCTTTCAGCCTTCCCGCCCTCGGTGAAGTTCGAGGGCAAGGGCTTCCCGGTGCACGATCCCTGCGCGGTGGCCTGGCTGATCCGGCCCGACCTCATGTCCGGCAAGACGTGCCATGTGGCGATCGACACGACGCAGGGCCCGAGCCGCGGGCGCACCGTGATCGACTGGTGGGGCACGAAGCGGGCGCCGAACGCCACGGTGCTGAACCGGCTGGATGCGGACGGGCTGTTCGCGCTCCTGGCCGAGCGGCTCGCCCGCTTGCCTTGATCGCGTCGAACGCGCCTAGGGCTTCGCCTCGGCGCGGAGCTGATCGCGCAACGCGCGGCGCAGCACCTTGCCCATGCTGTTGCGCGGCAGGGCCGGGATGATGCGGATGTCCTTCGGCACCTTGTAGCGCGAAAGCCGCGCGCGGCACGCTTCCTCCAGCGCCTCGACCGTCACGTCCTGGCCCGCGTGCAGCACGACGAAGGCGGTCACTGCCTCGCCCCAATAGGGGTGCGGCGCGGCCGTGACAGCGCACTCCGCCACCGCCGGATGGGCGAGCAGCACCTCCTCCACCTCGCGCGGATAGACGTTCTCGCCGCCCGAGATGATCATGTCGTTCTTGCGATCGACGAGATAGACGTAACCCTCCTCGTCCACGCGGGCGAGATCGCCGGTCACGAACCAGTCGCCCTTCCATGCTTTGGCCGTGGCCTCCGGCAGGTTGAGGTAGCCCGAGAACATGTAGGGCGAAGCGACCGCGAGCTCGCCCACCTCGCCTTGCGGCACCTCGGCACCGTCATCGCCCAGCACGCGCAGATGGGTCGCGGGCAGGGGCAGGCCCACGCAGGCGAGCTTGCGCAGCTGGTCGGCGGGACGCAGGCAGGTGGCGATCGAGGTCTCGGTGGTGCCGTAACGCTCCCACAGCTTGCCCTCGCCGAAATAGGCGATGATGCGCTCCTTCATCGCCTGGGCGAGCGGCGCGGTGCCCGAGATGATCGCCTTGACGCGGCGCATGTCGTAGCGCGCTGCCTTCTCGCCGAGCGCGAACAGGGCGGCGAAATGGGTGGGCACCATGTAGGAGCTGGTGGCGCCGAAGCTGGTGATCGCATCCAGCAGCCGCTCGATGTCGAAGCGCGGCAGGATCTCGACCGAGCCGCCGAAGAAGATCGGCGTCAGCGCCATCAGGAAGCCGGCGCCGTGGAACATCGGCGTCGTGGCGATGGCGCGGTCATCGGCCGTGTAGCAGGCATGCTCGACCGCCATGCAATAGGCCGAAAGCACGCGCCCGCGATGGGACAGCATCACGCCCTTGGGCCGCCCCGTGGCGCCCGAGGTGTAGGGCACCGAGAAGATGTCGCGCTCGTCAACCGAGACCGGGCACTGGGTCGTGGCCGCGCGCGCGAGCAGGTCCTCGTACTCGGGGCCGAGCACGATGACACGCTCCATCGTGGGCGGGACGGCGGCGCGCGCGGCATCGGCGAGCGCGGGATCGACGAACATCACGCGGGCGCCGGAATCCTCGCAGATGAAACGGATCTCGGGGCCAGAGGCAGCCGGCCCGATCGTTGCCGCCGCCAGCCCGGCCGATGACAGGCCGCACACGAGCTCGAGATATTCGAGGCGGTTCGGCAGCAGGATCGCCACCCGTTCGCCGTGGCGCAGCCCCAGCCCGGAATGCGCCAGGTTGGCAATACGGTCGATCCGCTCGGCCAGCTGGCGAAAGGTGAGCTGGCGCTCGCCTTCCTTGATGGCGAGCTTGTCTGGCGTGCGGGCGGCGGCAGCGCGCGGGCCATCGGCGATCAGGATGCTGCGCGAGGAGCCGGCGCGGGCGGTATCGGGCATCGGAAGTGAACTCCGGCGGATTGGGCGGCTCACTGTTCCGTCAGGCCATCGCCCCGTCAATCCACTGCGCGGGCCATGGGGCTCATGTCTAATCGCGGCCCAGCCGGACGCGGTGCGTTGACAGGCCAGCCATGCCGGCCTTGACTGGCTGCACGCGCACAATGAACGGGCCGCCCGCTTCGGCCGGCCGCTCGACCAGCCAGGGGGGAGCCAGCATGTTCCATCGAAGCACCATATCGGCCCGCACGCTGACCGCAGCGATTGTGGCCGCAACGATCGCCGCCGCCCTGCCGGCTGCGGTCCAGGCGCAGACGCCGGGACAGGCACAGCCCCAGGCCCAGGGCCGGGCCATGGTCGTCGCCGCCGTATCGACGCCGCGCGGCTTTGACCCGGACATCTTCCTGCCCGGCACGCACGAGGCCACCGTCAATATCTACGAGAACCTGCTGCGCCATGCCATCCGCACCCTGCCCGACGGTCGGCGCGAGATGGACTTCACCCGCCATGAGGGACATTTCGCCGAAGGCTGGACGGTATCGGAGGACGGCAAGACCTTCACCTTCCGCATCCGTCCCGGCGTGCGCAGCCCCTTCGGCAACGAGCTCACCTCAGCGGATATCATCTGGACCTTCCAGAAATCCGCCCATCAGCGCCGCACGGGCGCGTTCATGCGCAGCGTCAGCCGCATCGCGGCCATCGACATCATCGATCCACGCACGGTGCGTTTCACGCTCAGCGACCCGAATCGACTTTTCCTCGACGCGATGACTCTGAACATCCCCACCCTGTACGACAGCACCGAGGTGAAGAAACACGCCACAGCCGAGGACCCGTTCGGAGCCCGCTGGCTGGAACGGAACACGGCCGGGTTCGGCGCCTACCATCTGCAAAGCCTCACTCCGGGCCAGGGCGCGGTGTTCGTGGCCAACCCCAATTATGTCTTCGAGGCCCCGTTCTACACCCGCATCGTCTACCGCGAGACGCCTTCGCCCGCATCGCGGGTGGCGCTGTTGCGCAGCGGCCAAGTGCAGCACGCGGAGTCGATCCCGGTGCAGCAGGTCGTCGACCTGCAACGCGACGCCAATGTGCGGGTCGAGCGCGCCGCCGGCCTTGGCGGGGCAGAGCTTCGCATGAATCCGAAGTTCCCGCCCTTCGACAATCCGCGCGTGCGCCAGGCCCTCCAGCATTCGGTGGATTTCAACGCCATCGCGCAATCGGTGTTCTTCGGTCTTGGCCAGCGCATGCAGTCCCTGATCGCACCGAGTGCGGAAGGCTACATGCCGGCCTTCGGCGCGTCCTATGATCCCGAGCGTGCCCGCGCCCTCCTGCGCGAGGCCGGCCATCCGAACGGGATCGACATCACGCTCGAGTACAGTTCCAACTACTGGTGGGAGGAGGCGCTGGCGCTCCAGGTGCAGGCATCGGCCGCGCGCGCCGGCATTCGCATCACACCGAAGCGCATCCCGCCGACCGAGATGAATGCCCGCCGCGCCATCAACCAGCGCACCTTGCCCTTCTTCACATACTTGCCCGCGCCCTTCGTGCCCGATCCCAGCTATTCGCTCTACATGGCCGGGCATACCCGGGGCGGGCAGAACTTCAACGGCTACGAGAGCGCGGCTTTCGATCGCGCGGTCGATGCGTCGATCGTGGCGCGCGATCCTGCGGCGCGAATCCAGGCCCTGCAGGAGGCGCAGCGCATTGCCGCGGCTGATGCGATGTTCCTGCCCACCTTCCTGCCCGGCGTGAACGAGGCCTTCGCCGCCTGCATCCGTGGCTTCGTCTGGTCGCCGACCAACCGTGTGATCTGGCGCAATCTGCGCTGCGAGCGCTAGGGCACGCCGCCACCTGCCTTGGAGATCCACCCGCATGGCCCGCCCCCATATCGACTTCATCCAGGCCCAGCACTTGCCCTGGCAACACGGCTTGATCGAGGGCTGCCGCCCCGGTCTTGCCGTCAAGCTGCTGTCGCGCGACGACGAGACTGGCGCCATTTCCTGTCTGGTGCGCTACCCTGCCGGCTACAGCCGCAGCGGGCCGGAATGGCTCGACGCCGACGAAGAGTTCTGGGTCGTCGATGGCGCGATCGAGGTGGACGGCCGGCACTATCGCGAGAACACCTACGCCCATCTCGCACGCGGGCATGTGCGCAGCGCCATGGCTTCGCATCAGGGAGCAGTGGTGCTGACATTCTTCTCCATGCCTCCGCAGGCGCAGCTCGGCGCGGTGCCGGGCGTCTTCTTCAACCCTGCCCGTCACGTGCCCTTCGTCGACGCGGCAGACCAGCAATGGGACGATGATTTCGCCGCGCTCGGGCTCGGGCCGCTTGCGGCGGGCGGTCGTCTGCGCACCCTGCGCAAGGACCCGGATTCGGGCGAGATCACCTATCTCGGCGCCTCGGTCGCCTTCCGCCAGGGCGTGCGCAGCGAGCGCCATCCGGTGGTGCAGGAGTTCTTCATGCTGGCCGGCGAACTGATGGGGCCCTACGGTGCTATGCAGGCCGGGGCCTATTGCTGGCGCCCGCCGATGATCAAGCACGCGCCCTATGGCTCTGCGACGGGCACCCTGATCTTCTTCCGCAGCATCGGCGGCCCGCAAACCACGGTGTGGGAGGATGCCGACCAGCCGTTCAGCTGGACATCGGCCTACCGCCCAGTCCTGCCGCCCGAGCTTGCCGCGCTCGCCGCCACGCCGCTGCCGCGCCCGTCGCGCTACTGAATCGTGCCCGCAGGCGCGGCTTGGCTTGACACCCGGCCGCGCTGCGCCTTCACTCGGGGCGCACAACAAAGCGGCCGTCCCGAAGCGGAGCGCGGACCTCCGCCCCGCAGGCAATCGCGCCGCACCAGGATGCAGTGGGAGACACGGTCATGGCTAGGCTGACAGCATTCCGAGGCGCGCGCCGGCGCGCTTTCCTTTCCGTCGCTGCGCTCGGCACCGGGCTCGGCGTCCTCGCTGCCGCACCGGTCCCTGCGGCGGCGCAGGAAAACACGATGATCATGGCCGTGAATGCCACCCCGGCCGGGCTCGATTCCGACATCTGGGTGCCGGGCCAGCTCGAGGCCACGGTCAACATCTACGAGGGGCTGGCCCGCTATAGCACCCGCCCCGACGCCAATGGCCGGCAGGTCATCGACCCGAGCAGGATCGAGCCGCACTTCGCCGAAAGCTGGACCGTGTCCGAGGATGGCCGGACCTACACCTTCCGCATACGCCGCGGCGTGCGCAGCCCGTTCGGCAACGAACTCTCCGCCGCGGACATCGTCTGGACCTTCGAGAAGTCGGCCAGCCAGCGCCGCACCGGCAACTTCATCCGCAACGTGGCGCGGATCTCAACGATCGAGGTGGTGAGCCCCTACGAGGTCCGCTTCACCCTGTCGGTGCCCAACCGCATCTTCATGGGCGCGATGACGATCCAGATCCCGGCCATCTATGACAGCACCGAGGTGCGCAAGCATGCCACCCCGGACGATCCCTTCGCGGCGCGCTGGCTGACGCAGAACTCCGCCGGCTATGGCCCCTATCACCTGCAGTCGATCCAGCCGGGCCAGCAGGCGGTGTTCGTGCTCAACCCCGGCTATCCGTTCGAGCGCCCGTTCTATTCGCGCGTGATCTGGCGCCAGGTGCCCTCGCCGGCGACCCGCGTGGCGCTCGTGCGCACGGGCCAGGTGCAGTATGCCGAGCAGATCCCGGTCCAGCAGGTGGCCGACCTGTTGCGCGACCGCTCGGTGCGGGTGGAGAGCACCGCCGCGCCGGGCAGCGCCACCGTGCGCATGAACACGCGCTTCCCGCCCTTCGACAACCTCAAGGTCCGCCAGGCGATCGCCTATGCCACCGACTACCGGGCGATCGGCGAGGCGGTGTTCCTCGGCCTCGGCACCCGCTCGCGCTCGATGCTCAACCCGCCGATCCCGGGCTCGATCGACGCCTACACCTACGAGACCAATTATGACCGCGCCCGCCAACTCCTGGCCGAGGCCGGCCACCCGAACGGGATCGACATCACGCTGGAATACAGCACCAACTGGTGGTGGGAGGAGCCGCTCGCCTTGCAGATGCAGGCAAGCCTGGCGCGCGCCGGCATCCGGCTCACGCCCAGGCGCATCCCGCCCACCGAGATGAACTCGCGCCGCGCCATCACCCAGTGGTCGCTGCCGATGATGACGCACCTGACGACACCCTTCGTGCCCGACCCCTCCTACCACATGAGCCTGACCGCCCATTCGCGCGGCGGCTCGAACGTGAATGCCAACAACATCCCCGAGCTCGACCGGCTGATCGACGCCTCGATCTCCGAGCGCGACGATGCCAAGTGGGCCGAGCTGGTGGCGCAGGCGCAGCGGGTGCAGGCCACGGAAGCGACCTTCATCGAGACCTTCCTGCCCGGCACACACGAGGTTTTCGCCGCATGCATCCAGGGCTATCTGTGGCGGCCGCACAACAGGATGGTCTGGAAGGAGCTGCGCTGCCAGCGCTGAGCGAGGTGCCGTGACGCTGCGGAGACGGCCGCCGGGGCCGGCCTTGCCCGGACCGGCCGACGGGGAGCAGGGGTGTAAGTCGTGCTGATCCTGCGCTTCACGCTGCGCCGGCTGCTGGTGGCTGCGCCCACCGTGCTCGGCGTGCTGTTCATCACCTTCATGCTGGTGCGCATCGGCCACCAGGACCCGGTGGCGATGCTCGCCGGCCCGATGGCCGACCGCGCCATGCTGGAGATGATCCGCACGCAGCTCGGTCTCGACCAGCCGCTGTTCACCCAGTTCGCCGGCTATCTCTGGCGTCTTGCGCAGGGCGATCTCGGCCGCTCCTGGCAGAGCAACCAGCCCGTGCTGCACGAGATCATCGCCCATTTCCCGACAACGCTCGAGCTCACGCTGCTGTCGGTCGGACTGGGCGCGATCATCGGCGTGCCGGTGGGGCTACGCGCGGCCTTCCGCCCGAACGGCTGGTTCGACCAGATCAGCCGCGTCGTCTCGCTGCTGGGCTTTTCGGTCCCGACCTACTGGATGGGACTGATGGCGATCTTCATCTTCTTCTTCCTGCTGCGGCTGGCGCCGGCGCCGATGGGCCGCCTGTCGCTGGAGGTGATCGCCCCCCCCACCATCACCGGCAGCCTGGTCATCGACAGCATCGCCGCGGGGAACTGGGAGGCGCTGCGCTCGGCGCTGGCGCAGCTGATGCTGCCGGTGTCCTGCTTCACGCTTATCGCGGCCGCGCCGGTGGTGAAGCAGACCCGCGCCGTGGCGATCGAAATCCTGGGCAGCGACTATATCCGCTACGCGCGCGCCTGCGGCTTCTCGCCACGCACGGTGCGGCGCATCGTGCTGCGCAACGCGGTGGCACCGGTGCTCACCTTCATCGGCACCCAGCTCACCTCGCTACTTGCCGCCGCTTCGCTGATCGAGTTCATCTTCGCCTGGGGCGGGCTCGGCCATTGGGGCTTGAACGCGATCCTGCTCGGGGATTTCGCCGCGGTGCAGGGCTATGTCCTGACCCTGGCGCTGTTCTCGGTCTTCGTGTTCCTGGTGATCGACCTGCTCGTGCTGCTGCTCGAGCCACGCGGGCAGCGCCGCTGATGAGCATCGCAACGACAGACAGCGCCCCCGCCCGTCCTGGCGTGATCGGCTGGATCATCGGGCTCGCGCGCCGCAGCCCCACCTTCGCGCTGGGCTTCGCGATCGTGCTTGTCTTCGCGGTGCTTGCGCTGGGGGCAGACTGGCTCGCTCCCTTCGATCCGGTGCAGACCTTCCCCTTCGCCGTGCTGAAGCCTCCGGGCGGCGATTTCGTCCTCGGCAGCGACGGCAACGGCATGGACGTGCTCTCGCGCGTGATCCATGGCAGCCGCTACGCCTTCGGCATCTCCTTGCCGGCCGGCGCACTCATGGTGGTGATCGGCGTGCCGCTAGGCGTCGTCGCCGGATACAAGGGCGGCGTCACGGACGAGGTGCTGATCCGAATCCTGGACGTGCTGCGCGCGTTCCCGACCATCATCCTTTCGCTAGCGGTGGTGGCGGCGGCGGGGGCGAGCCTGCTCAATGTCGTGCTGGTGATCGGCTTCCTGGACAGCCCGATCTTCGCGCGCATCGTGCGCGCGGAAGTGCTGGCTTTGCGCTCGGCCACCTTCGTGCGCGCGGCGGTGGCAGTGGGCAACCCGCCCTGGCGGGTGATGTTCGTGCACATCCTGCCCAACGCGATCATGGGCGCGATCGCGCAGCTTCCCGTGCGCATGTCCTGGGCGGTGCGAATCTCCGCCACGCTTGCTTTCGTCGGCGTCGGCGTGCAGGCCCCGGCACCGGAATGGGGCGCCATGATCCGCCAGGGCGCCGAGTTCGTCATCTCCGGCGAATGGTGGGTCGCGACCTTCCCGGGGCTTGCCCTGATCGCGCTCGTGCTCGGCTTCAACCTGCTCGGCGACGGCTTGCAGGACCTGCTTGATCCGCGCCGCCGCGCGACCGGCAAGTGAAGCGGGGCACGGCATGACCCTCCTCTCGGTCGAGGACCTGCACGTTCATTTCGTCACCCGCGGACTGGACAACCGCATCCGCACCGCGCGCGCGCTGAACGGCGTTTCCTTCACCGTCGAGCAGGGCGAGATCGTCGGGCTGGTGGGCGAGACCGGCGCAGGCAAATCGCTCACCGCGCTCGCGGCCATGGGTCTTCTGCGCCCGCCGGCGATGATCCCGACCGGCGCGATCCGCTTCGACGGCCAGAACATCCTCGCCCTGCCACCGAGGGAGCTGAACGCCATCCGCGGCGTGCGCATGACCATGATCGTGCAGTCGCCGCTGACCTCGCTCGATCCGCTCGCCCGGGTGGGCGACCAGCTTGTGCGCATGCAGCAGCAGCATTCCCGCATCTCGCGCGCCGAGGCAGTGAAGCGCGCCCTCGCCGTGCTTGACGAGGTGCGCGTGGCCGACCCCGAGCGGCGCATGCGCGCCTGGCCGCACGAGCTTTCCGGCGGCATGGCCCAGCGCGTGCTGATCGCGATGGCGCTGGTCAACCGCCCGCGCCTCGTCATCGCCGACGAACCCACCACCGGCCTTGACGTGACGGTGCAGGCGCAGGTGCTGGACACGCTGCGCGACCTCGTGCGCGCCAATGGCATGAGCGCGATCATCATCACACACGATCTCGGCGTGGTCGCGCATCACTGCGACCGCATGGCGGTGATGTTCGCCGGCACGATCGTGGAACAGGGCCGCGTGTCGGACGTGTTCCGGGAGCAGCGCCACCCCTATACGCGCGCGTTGATCAGCGCCACGCCCAAGCGCATCGCCGCGCAGGGCTTCGGCCAGGTCGGCGGCACGCCACCTGATCTCTACAACCTGCCGGGAGGCTGCCTCTATCGCGACCGCTGCGGGCGCGCGACCGAGCTTTGCACCTCGGCCCCGCCATTGATCGGCATTGGCCCCGGGCATGGCGTGCTGTGCCACCATGCCGCCGAGATCCCCGCGCCATGACCGGTCAGGCCCCGATCCTCGCCGTGCGCGACCTCGTCAAGCGCTTTCCGGCTGCCAAGGGTGCGCAGGTGCACGCCGTGAACGGCGTCTCCTTCGAGATCGCGGCCGGGGAGACGATCGGCCTTGTCGGCGAAAGCGGCTCGGGCAAGTCGACCATCGGGCTCCTGGTCACGCGGCTGATCGCGGTGACCGCCGGCAGCATCCTGTTCGGCGGGCGTGACATCACCACGCTGCCCGAGGCCGAGATGCGCGCGCTGCGCGCCGAGATCCAGATCGTCTTCCAGGACCCGTGGGGCGCACTCAACCCGCGCATGACGATCGGCCGCGCGCTCGACGAGCCGCTCATGCTGCACACCGACCTCGATGCGCAGACGCGGCGCAAGCGCATGCTGGAGATCGCCGATCGCGTGCGCCTGCCGCGCGCCTCTCTCGAGCGCTTCCCGCACGAACTTTCCGGCGGACAACTCCAGCGCGTCTGCATCGCGCGCGCGATCGCCACGCGCCCGAAGCTGATCGTGCTGGACGAGCCCACCTCCTCGCTCGATCTTTCGGTGCGTGCCGGCATCCTCCAGCTGCTCGAGGAACTGCGCAAGGAAACCGGCGCGGCAATGCTGTTCATCAGCCACGACCTCGAGACGGTGGAGCTGGTCTCCGATCGCGTGCTGGTGCTCTATCTCGGCAGCGTCGTCGAGCAGGGTCCGACCGAGGCGCTGTTCGCCAGCCCCGCCCATCCCTACACGCAGACGCTGCTCTCGGCCAACCTGCCGCCGGATCCGGAGGCGAAGCTCGCGCGCCACCGCGCGCTGGGCGAGATCCCCTCGCCCATCAACCTGCCGCCCGGCTGCGCCTTCGCCTCGCGCTGCCCACTGGTCCTGCCCGCCTGCCGCGAAGGGATGCCGGCAAGCCACGAACTCGGGCAGGGCCACCGTGCCGCCTGCCTGCGCATCGCCGACGGCAGCAATCGCCTCGTCGACTGAACATTCCGCCCCATTGCGCCACAGGAGAGTGTGCCGTGCCCGCTGCCAAGAGGTTTCGTTTCGATGCCGCGAAGACCCGCCTGGGCTATGGCGCGATCGATATCGTCACCAACCTCTATCTCCCGCGCCTGTTCAAGGAAGGGCGCATCCCGACAGACGACGCCTTCCGGGCCAAGGTGGGCCTGCGCAAGGGCGACCGGCGCGGCGTGACGCTCGAGGAGTACATCGCCAAGATGGATCGCGCCGGGATCGAGCGCAGCCTGCTGATCGCCACGCGATGCGGCGATCTGCGCGTCCGCGGTTCGACCGAGATTCCCTACGAGTATGTGGCCGAGGCCTGCGCCAGGTATCCGCACCGCTTCTCGGGGCTGGCCGGCATAGACCCCACACGCGGCATCGCCGGGCTGAAGGAGCTCGATGTCGCGGTGAAGAAATACGGCTTCGTCGGCGCGCATCTCTATCCGCACTGGTTCGGCGAGGCGCCCGATGCCGCGATCTACTACCCCTATTACGCGCGCTGCGCCGAGCTTGGCATACCGATCATGATGCAGGTCGGCCATTGCCTGGTCTACCAGAAGGACCGGCGCCTGCCCTCGGTCGGGCGCCCGATGACGCTCGACATCGTCGCGCGCCATTTCCCCGAACTCACCCTGATCGGCATCCATCTCGGCTATCCCTGGACCGACGAGATGATCTCCTGCTGCTGGAAGCATCCGAACGTATACATGGCGGGCGATGCCTACGCGCCCAAGCACTGGCCGGCGCAGGCGGTGCACTACGCCAACACCTACGGCCAGGACAAGTTCCTGTTCGGCACGGACTACCCCGTGGTGGCGCCGGAGCGCGCCATGGACGATGTCCTGAACCTGAACATGCGTGCCGAGCCACTGCGCAAGATGCTGCGCGACAATGCGCTGCGCATCTTCAAGCTGAAGGGCTGAGGGCAGGCGCATGGCCGCACTCGCCACCGACCCGGACCTGCTTGCCGCGCTCGCGGCGATCGTGGGGCCCGCGCATGTCGCCACCGACGAGGGCGCGCGTGGCCTCGCCTCCTCCGACCTGTTCGTCTGGCCCGAGCAGGTCCTGGCAGAGGCGGTGGTACGGCCAGGCTCGACCGATGAGGTAGCGGCGGTCGCGCGGCTCCTGGCCGAGCGCAGGCGCGCGATCGTCCCGCGCGGGGCAGGCATGTCCTATACCGGGGCGGTGGTGCCGACCTCGCCCGCGATCGTGCTCGATCTCGCCCGGCTTGACCGGATCGATGTCCACGCGGCCGATCTCTACGCCGTCGTCGGCGCCGGATGCAGCTGGGCGAGGCTCGCCGAGGCGCTGCAGCCGCACGGGCTGCGCCCGGCGCAGATCAACCCGATCTCGGGGGCGGTAAGCACCGTCGGCGGCACGGCGGCGCAGAACATCCCCGGCGGCTCGGACGGCTTCATCGGCGCAACCGTGGTGCTGGCCGATGGCACCATCGCGCGCACGGGGGCCGGCGCGCGCGCCGGCGCCGCGCCCTTCTGGCGCTATCACGGACCCGACCTGACCGGCCTGTTCCTGGGCGATTGCGGTGCCTTCGGCGTCAAGACCGAGCTCGTTCTGCGCCTCGTGCCCGAGCGCCCGGCCGCGATGGCCTCCTTCGGTTTCCAGACCGCCGAGGACATGCTGGCCGCGCTGGTGGCAATCCAGACACGCGGGCTGGTCTCGCGCGCGCTGGCGATGGACCCGCTCAAGAACCGCGACGCCAAGAAGATGGACACCGCCGAGGCGGTGAAGACGATCGGCGCTGTCGTGGCCAAGGCCGCCTCGGTGGGCCAGGCGATCCGCGATGTGGCGCAGATGGCACGCGGGCGCAGCGCGCTCGACGACGTGCCCTGGTCACTGCACCTGACGGCCGAGGCGGGTACGGAGGCCGCGGCCGAGGCGCAGATCGCGCTCGCCCGCGCCGTGTGCCTGCCCAAGGCGCGCGAGATCGAGCCCGTGGTGCCCAAGGCACTGCGCGCCAAGCCCTATTCGATCCGTGGCTTCGTCGGCCCCGATGGCGAACGCTGGGTACCGGTGCATGGCGTCCTGCCGCTCTCGCGCGCGCAGGCCTGTTTCGGCGCGCTGCGCGCGGCGATCGGCGCTGCGGATCCCGAGCTTGATCGCGCCGGCATCAGCGTCTCCTACCTCGTCTCCTCGGCCGGCGCCTATGTCACGATCGAGCCGATGTTCTACTGGCGCGATGCGCTCGACCCCATCCACATGCAGCATCTGTCCGAGCGCAACCGCACGCGCTTCGGCGGCGCCGCCCCGAACGAGGCTGCGCGCACGCTGATCCGCCGGCTGCGGCGCGATCTGGTGGCGGTCATGGACGCGCATGACGCCGTGCACGCCCAGATCGGGCGCTTCTACGACTTCGCCAACGTGATGGACACGGGCTCGCGCAACCTGGTCGAGCGCATCAAGGCGGCGCTCGATCCCGAGGGGCGCATGAATCCCGGTTCGCTCGGTCTCTAGCCTTCCGCTGTCGGAGCAACAACCATGTCGATCCGCGTGACCAGGCACTTCGTCACCGTGGGCTCACGCCGCGTGCACTATATGCGCGCGGGCGCGGGGCCGGCGGTGTCGCTGCTGCATTCCTCGCCCTGCTCGGCCAAGGTGCTGCGCCTGCCGATGGAGGTCTTCGCCAGCCGCATGACCGCCTTCGCCTTCGACACGCCCGGCTACGGCATGTCGGACAAGCTGCCGCTCGAGAAGCCCGAGATCGAGGATTTCGCCGACGCCCTGGCCGAGGCGCTCGCCGCGATGGGCGTGCAGCACAGCGCCACCTATGGCCGGCACACCGGCGCCTCGATCGCGGTGGAGTTCGCCGCTCGCCACCCTGCGCGCTGCCCGATGGCGCTCACCGACGGCTACCCGGTCTTCTCGGGCGGCCAGCGCGAGGAACGGTTGCGATCCTATCTCGTACCCTTGCAGGCGCAGTGGGACGGCACGCACCTCCAGTTCCTCTGGTTCCGCTACCGCGACCAGCACGTGTTCTGGCCGTGGAATGACCAGCGCACCGCCACCCGCGCCGACCAGGACGTGCCCGACCTCAACTTCCTGCATCGCGGCGTGATCGAGCTCCTGGAAGCGGGTGACGGCTATCGCATCGCCTATTCTGCGGCGTTCCGCCACAGCGGGCTTGCGCTCCTGCCCAAGCTCAAGGTGCCGGTCTGCTTCGGCAACCGCCCGGGCGACAGCCAGTTCCGCACCATGGGCCAGTATCCGAAGGAGGCCTGGACGCAGGCGATGCCGCGCGACGCCACCGCCGCGGCGCAGGCCGAGCTCCGCGAACTGCTCAAGTATCCCGCCCCGAGCGAGCCGCCGCCGGCGCCGCGCTGCGCACCCATCCCCGGGCGCACCACGACCGACTATGTCGATATCGATGGGGCGCAGGTCCTGGTCCGCTCGATGGGCGATCTGTCGGCCGGCACGCCGATCGTGATCATCCCGCACGCACCTGGATCATCGGCAGCCTATGACGAGCTCGTGCGGCTGATCGGCGCGCGCCATCCGGTGCTGGCCTTCGACCTGCCGGGCCATGGCGAGTCCGATCCCGTGCCGGGCCTCGGCCAGAACCCGGCCGACTGGGCGCGCGCGGCCCAGCGCGTGATGAACGCGCTCGGCATCCGCGCCGCGCACATCTGCGGCCACAATGGCGGGGCGGCGGCGGCGGTGGAGCTTGCGCACCAGGCGCCGGGGCGCGTGCGCAGCCTTGTCCTCGATGCGCCGATCTGCCTCACCGAGCATGAGCGGGCCGAGATCGCGCCGCGCTGGCTCGCCGGCGTCGCGCCGGTCGAGCCGGTGTGGGACGGCAGCCACTTCGCCCGCGCGTTCCACTTCCACCGCGACATGGAACTGTGGTGGCCCTGGTATGATCGCCGCCTTGCCACCCAGCGCAAGGCCGAGGCCCGCATCAACGCTGATCGCCTCACGCTGCTCACGCGCGAGGCGCTGAAGCAGCCGGCAAGCTTCCTGCCCGCCTGGCAGGCGGCGATGGACCACCCGATGCGCCAGCGGCTTGCCCGCACCGCGCAACCCTGCACCCTGATCGCGGCTGCCGACGACGTCTTCGCCCACTGCCTGCCAGAGGCGCGCGCCATGCGCCCCGATGCTCGGGTGGCGGAGATCGCCGACACGGCCGAGGCACGCGCGCAGGCGATCCTGTCCGCGCTCGGCTGATCCGCGCTAGTCTCGTCCGGCCGGGAGACGCTGCAAGGGAGGCGCCGCCATGCGCCGGCCGTTCATCCTGTCCTGCCTGCGCGCAGCCATCGCCGCGCTGCTGTTGCTGGCCGCACCACCCACGCTTGCGCAGGAACGCCAGCCCGAGGGTTCGTCGGGCCGCGCCGACGCCCGCGAGGCCGCAGGCGCGGCGCGCTTCATGGTCGCCGCGGCCAACCCGCTCGCGGTTGCCGCCGGTATCGAGATCCTGCGCGCCGGCGGCAGCGCCGTCGATGCGGCGATCGCGACCCAGCTCGTGCTCAACCTCGTCGAGCCGCAATCCTCCGGCATCGGCGGCGGTGCCTTCCTGCTGCACTGGGACAGGGCGCGCGGCGCGGTACAGAGCTGGGACGGGCGCGAGACGGCACCGGCAGCAGCCACGCCCGGCCTGTTCCTCGATGCGCAGGGCCAGCCGCTGCGCTTCATGGATGCAGTGCCGGGCGGGCGCTCGGTCGGCGCGCCTGGGCTGGTGCGCCTGCTGGAGGCGGCGCATCGCGCGCATGGCCGGCTGCCCTGGGCGAACCTGTTCCGGCCGGCGATCGCGCTCGCCGAACAGGGCTTCGCGGTGTCGGCGCGGCTCGCCACGCTGATCGCGGCCGAGGGCGATCGACTCAAGCGCGATGCCAATGCCCGCGCCTATTTCTTCAACGTCGACGGATCGCCCCTGCGCGAGGGGCAGACGCTGCGCAACCCCGCCTTCGCCGACACGCTGCGCCGCATCGCGGAAGGCGGTGCCGGGGCCTTCTATCGCGGTCCGATCGCGGCCGACATCGTCGCCGCCGTACGAGGTGCGACCTGGAATCCGGGCCTGCTCAGCGAGGCCGACCTTGCCGCCTACCAGGTGCACGAACGCCCGGCCGTGTGCGGTCCCTATCGTGCCGTGCGCGTCTGCGGCATGGGGCCGCCTTCGTCGGGCGGGCTCACGGTGTTGCAGATCCTCGGAATGCTGGAGCATTTCGAGCCCGCCGCGCTTGCGCCCGGCACGCTCGACTTCGCGCACCTGTTCGTCGAGGCCGGGCGGCTTGCCTTCGCCGACCGCGCGCTCTACATAGCCGATCCCGACTTCGCCGCCGTGCCGGCGCGCGGGCTGCTTGATCCAGCCTATCTCACCGCTCGCGCGCAGCTGATCAGCCGCGACCGCGCCGCCGCCGAGGTGCGCGCCGGCAACCCGCCCTGGCGACGCGCCGAACTGCGCGCACCCGACGAAAGCCCCGAGCTTCCGGGCACGAGCCACATCTCGGTGATCGATGCCGAAGGCAATGCGGTTGCCATGACCACGACGATCGAGGATGCCTTCGGCAGCCGGCTGATGGTGCGCGGCTTCCTGCTCAACAACCAGCTCACCGATTTCTCCTTCCGCCCGGAGGCGAATGGCCGGCCGATCGCCAACCGGGTCGAGCCGGGCAAGCGCCCGCGCTCCTCGATGGCACCGACGTTGATCCTTGATACCGAGGGACGGCTGGTCGCGACGCTGGGCTCGCCTGGCGGGGCGCGGATCATCCCTTACGTCGCGCGCGTGATCCTGGCGATCGTCGATGGCGGTCTCGATCCGCAGGCCGCGATCAGCGGGGCCAATATCGGCACGCTGGGCGGGCCGGCGGAGCTGGAGCAGGGCACGGCAGCGGCCGAGCTGCGCGCCGGGCTGGAGGCGCGCGGCCATCGCGTCAGCGTGCGCGAGATGACCAGCGGGCTCCAGGCGATCATCCGCACGGGGCAGGAAGGTGGCCGCGCGCTGCTCGGCGGGGCCGATCCGCGCCGCGAGGGCATCGCCGCCGGCGAGTAGCGCATCGCGCCACCTTGGCGCCCCATCTTGGCGCACCTGCCGCCGCCGCCTAGGCTTCAGCAGGACGGCGCACCGCCGGCTGACAGAGGAGGGCACCATGACCGCAATCACTCCCATGCGGCGGCTGGAAGGGCGCGGGGCGATCGTCACCGGCGCGGGCCGTGGCGGGATCGGGCGGGCCATCGCCCGCCGCCTCGCCGCCGAGGGCGCCGGCGTGCTCTGCGCCGACATCAACGAGGAGGCGGCGAGTGAAACGGCCGGGATCATCCGCGCGGAAGGCGGCAGGGCGATCCATGTGCGCTGCGACATCGCCGATGAGCGTTCGGCGGCGGCAGCGGTGGATCTTGCCGCGCGCGAACTCGCCCCGCTCCGGGTGCTGGTGAACAACGCCGCGACCTGGATCCCTTCGGCCACCGTGGTGGACATCGCGCTTGCCGACTGGAACCGCGCCTTGTCGGTGAACGTCACCGGCGCCTTCCTGATGAGCAAGTTCGCGATTCCCTACATGGCCGCGGCGGGCGGCGGCTCGATCATCCATATCGCGAGCCAGTTGGGGCAGGTGGCGAAGCCGGGACGCAGCTGGTACTGCACCGCCAAGGCGGCGCTGATCCACCTCGCCCGCGCGATGGCGATCGATCACGCCCCGCAGAATATCCGCGTCAACAGTCTCTCGCCCGGCCCCGTGGCGTCCGAGCGCATCGTGGCCCAGGCGGGCGGGCGGCAGGGCGTGGTCGCGGTGCACGGCCCGCTGACGCTGATGGGCCGCCCGGGCGAGCCGGACGAGATCGGCGCGGCCGCGGCCTTCCTCGCCAGCGACGATGCCAGCTTCATGACCGGCGCGGACATGCTGGTCGATGGCGGCTACTGCGCGCGCTGACGGCAGGCGCTGCTGCCGGGGAGCTAGACGAACTCAACCAGCGCGCCGCAGGAGCGCGCGGGATCGGCGACCAGGGTGCCGTTCCCAGTGCGCCGGAAGGCGATGCCGCGCGCCTGGAGCAGCGAGGCGCACGCGGCCAGATCGGCCACCCGCACGCGCGCCCCGGCATAGGCCGGTGGCGGCAGCGCGGCAAGCTCGGGATAGGTCGCGGCCAGGCGCGCGGCGGGCATCACCACCAGCCGGCAGCCGCCGGCGGGCAGGCTGACGGTGCCATCCGCGCCGGGCGCCGGCACGGGCACGGCAAGGATACGGCCATAGATGCGCGCGATCGCCGCCACGTCCTCGGCGCTGATGATCACCGCATCGATGGCCTGCGCGCCGTTCGGGTGGGCCTGGTATTCCGGCAGCCAGACCAGCTCGGGCGTGAAGTGCTGGCAGGCGAAGGTGCGGCCGGGCGGCGTCTCGCGCTCGTCGATGATGACGGTGCGGAACTCGGCCTGGCGCACCCCGCCCGGCCGCTCGACCGGGCGGCCGAAGGCCAGCGGCGGCGCCGAGGCAAGCCCGGCCGCGTCCCAGGCCGCCTTGGTCGCGGCGATGCCGGGCGATTTCAGCGCCATCGCCGCCATGCCCTCGCGCCGCTTGATGAAGTCGAGCAGGTAGCGCCGCGAGGGATGCTCGCCCACGAAGGCGATCAGCTCGATGTAATCCTCGGCGAACATGATGCAGTGGTTGACCGACTGCAGCACCGTATGCCGCCCCTCGGGCGTCAGGCGGAAGCCCAGCGCCTCGTAGGCGGCCTTGCCGCGGGCGATGTCGCGCACCACGACAACGGTGTGGTCGAGGCCGGAAACCACGGCGGTGGGCTTGCTGGTCATGGCAACGGCTCCTGCTGGGCGGTCGGGGCGGGCCGGCTCCCGGCCGGCACCGATGACGCAGAGACAGCGGCAAGCATGCCGCTGACCACAACCGCCATGCCGAGAAGTTGCACCCAACCGGGCGCCTCGCCAAGGATCGGTCCGGCCGAGGCGGTGGCGACCACGGGCACGAGCGCCACCGTGGCCGCGGTGCGCGTGGCCCCGAGGACGCCGATCGCGCTGACATAGGCGATGTTCGAGATCAGGCCCGTGAGCAGGCCCTGATAGATGCCCTGGAACGCCACCTCGCCAAGCGAGGCGGCACCGAGATGCTGCCAGCGCAGCAGCAGCCAGGGTGGCACATAGACGAGGCAGGACAGGGTGGCGACACCAACCGCGGCATCCACGGCATCGATCCGCCAGCGCCGCAGGCAGACAGTGAAGCCGGCCCACATCACGGCGCAGACGACGAACAAGAGATGCCCCCGCCAGGTGCCGGGCGCGGCGGCAGCGATTCCTTCCCAGCCGATCAGCGCGACACCGAGCACCACCACGGCAAGCGCACCCGCCCTGGCCGGGCCCGGCCTTTCGCGCAAGAGCGGCCAGGCGAGCAGCGTGGTCGCCACCGGCACGCCGCCCGGCGTGATCGTGCCCGCATGCGAGGCTGGCGCGAACAGCAGCCCGCCGATGAACAGCAGGCTGTAGAGCGGCCCCGCGAACAGGGCGAGCGCCAGGAGCCGCTTGCCGCCGATCTTGCCGAGGCGCCAGCGCCGGCCGAGCGCCACCGGCGCGGCGGCGATGCCGCCAACCAGGAACCGCAGGCCGGCGAGGTCGGCCGGGCCGAGCACCCCGCCTTCCACCGCCAGCCGCGACAGCACCGGATGCAGCCCCCACACGCCGGCGCAATAGAAGGCGAGCGCGAAGGCCGCCAGCACCCGCGTGTCCAGGACAGCCTCCTTGGCCGATGCGTGCTGCGGCGCGGGCTGTGGCTGTGAACGGCTCATGGTCGGCTGCGGTGCGGGACGGGTCGCTCGACGGTGGAACAGGAGAACGGCCAACCGGGGCCAGAGGCTGCGCGCGGCGCATCCTGTCCGGGTTAGCGTGAGGGCAGCGGTGGTGCAATCGGCGATGTCGGGGGGGAGACAGGGCGGGGCGGCAGCGGCAGGACAGGTGCAGGCATCCGGGCAGGACCCGGCAGCGGCGGCAGAGGCAGCACGGGCAGTGCGGGAGGAACGGCGCGCGTCGGCGGCAGGGGGATCGGGCCGGGCGCCAGCGCGGGCGCCGTACGCGGTGCTGCGGGCGGCGGCCCCTCCCCGTCCCGGGGCGGCAGGCCCGGCAGCCAGGGGCGTCCGCCGGCACGCGCGGCCAGGGCTTGCCGCACCACCTCGCCATACTCGGTCGGCCGCCGGTCGGGCCCGCGCAACAGCGTTGGCGGGAAGCTGTGGCTGAACGCCCAGGCGGTCCAGCCGATACCGGCGCGATCGAATGCGGCAAGGACCGCCTCGCGATAACGGCCCTCGCCGCGATAGGCGCTTTCCGGGTGGCGGCGCTCGTCCCAACCGAACTCGGTCGCGAACACGGCCAGATGCCGCGCCGGCTCCAGGAACGCCTCGGCCCAGGCGGTCTGCCAGTCGGCATCGGCGTAGGGGTGCGTCGCATAGACGATGTTCGCGCGCCGGAGCGGGGCTTGGCGGGCGAAGGACAGGTCGTAGGCGAATTGCAGCCCGCCCACGATCACGGGCTTGGCGGGATCGTTTTCGCGCACGACATCGACCAGGGCCTCGGCCCAGTCGCGCCAGCGCAGCCAGTCCGGCATGCGATCTCCGGCGACGGGGCGGCCCGCCGCATCCAGCCGGACCGGCTCGTTGAACAGTTCGTAGAAGGCGACCGCCCGTTCGCCGCGATAGCGCCGGGCGAGCAGCCGCCAGAAGCGCCGCACCTCGGCATCGCCGACCTGGTAGAGGTCGCCATAGGCCGGATCGTGGAGCGAGACATGCCGCCCATCGGGGGGAAAGCCGATGCCGTGCAGCCCGATGATGAGATAGAGCCCGTAGCGGCGGGCATAGGCCACCGCCCAGTCCAGCACCCGCAGCGTCTCCGCCTCGCCGTGGCGGCGGAAACTGGCCGGAAAGATGGTCAGGCGCACGATATCGGCGCGCCACTCGGCCGCCTCCCGGAACAGGGCGCGATCGAACCGGCCGAGGGTGGCATCGTCGCGGGTGGCGAGCCAGACCGGATCGGGCAGCGCCACCCCGCGCAGGACACGTGGAGCGCCGCGGCCATCGAGGATGCGGTTGCCCTCGACCCGGAAGGCCTGCGGATACTCGGCCGGCAGGATCCAGGGCGGTTCCGGCGCGTTCAGGTCGGGCGGCTCGCGCGAGCAGGCCGCCATCGCCAGCAGGGCGACAAGCAGGGCGGCCACAGCGCGGCCCAGCACCGGCTCCGGCATCCGGCCAGCCAGCCGCCGCCCCTCCTCCTGCCTCATGGCCGGCACGCCCAAGCGCACTCGCCAGGCGGCAAGTGCTTGAAACCGCGCTCCGGGAAGTGCAGGCTTGCGCCACATGCTACCCGGGGCGGCCGCGCGCTGGATGCCCCGTTCACAATCCGCTTGCGGAGGGAGCGACCATGCCCAAGCGCCTGACCGATGCCCAGGTCCGCCAGTATCATGACGAGGGCTATGCCTGCCCGATCGACGTGCTGACGCCCGAGGAAGTGCGCAGCTACCGCGCCGGACTGGAGGCGTTCGAGAAGGCGCAGGGCAAGCCGCTCGACTTCCCCGAGAAGTCGAAGACCTACCTGTTGTGCGACTGGGCCGATGCGGTGGTCCATCATCCTGCGGTCCTGGACGCGGTCGAGGATGTGCTCGGCCCGAACATCCTCATCTACCACCTGACGATCTGGATCAAGGAGGCGAATACGCCTGCCTTCGTCCATTGGCACCAGGACGGCGCCTATTTCTTCCTGGAGCCCGACGAGCAGGTCACCGCCTGGGTGGCGCTGTCCGAAGCCTCGGAGCTGGCCGGCTGCATGCGCGTGATCCCCGGCAGCAACAAATGGCCCTGGATGGAGCATCAGGACGATCCGGGCCAGTGGAACATGATCAAGCGCGGCCAGGGCGTTCTGAACAAGTTCCGCGACGACGAGGGCGTGCTGATGCCGCTCAAGCCCGGGCAGATGTCGTTCCACAACACCAAGACGATGCATGCCTCCTGGGGGAACCGCAACAACGACCGACGCATCGGCTTCGGCATCAGCTACATCCCGACCCATGTCCGCCCGCACGGTCCGGTGCAGCCCTCGGCGCTCCTGGTGCGCGGGGAAGACAAGTACAACCACTACGTGCCGGAGCGCCGCCTGCGGCCGGGCGAGTCGCTATCTGCCTCGGCGCGCGAGCAGCATGCGGACGCGGTGCGCCGTTTCCGCGCCCGCCAGGATTCCGGTTTCGTCCGGGCGCCGGCCTGACGCTTTCCCGCTGTCGGTCCTTGCGCCTGGAGGGGATGGCGCCAACATTGTCGGCCACCGACTTGTCGGGGTAAGATGGCGCCGTGACGTCGCCACATGGCGCAATGAACGATCAACAACCATCGCCACCTGGGAGACTTTCGGCATGACGAAGAATGCAACCATCAGCCGCCGCTCGATCCTTGCGGGCACCGCCGCGCTTGGCGTCGGCTCGCTCGGCTTCCCGGCCATCACCCGCGCGCAGGCGCGGACGGTCAAGATCGGCCTCGTTCACCCGGTCACGGGCTTCCTCGCCTTCAACGGCCAGCAATGCCGCGCCGGCGCCCTGATGGCGATCGAGGAGATCAACGCCGCCGGCGGCATCAAGTCCATGGGCGGAGCCCGGTTCGAGGCCCTGATCGGCGACGCGCAGAGCCAGGTCGCGGTGGCCGTTTCGGAGACGACCAAGATGGCCGAGGCGGGCGCCAACGCCTTCATCGGCTGCTTCTCCTCGGCCCTCGGCCTCGCTGCGACGCAGGAGGCGGCCAAGTACAATATTCCGTTCCTGATTGATGTCGGCGTGTCCGACAACATCACCGCGCGCGGCCTCAAGAACGTGTTCCGCTTCAAGGCCGGCCACAGCGTCACCGTGGACAAGTCGGTCGAGACGCTGGACGGGCTGAACCGCAGCAAGGGCAGCCCGGTGAAGTCGGCCATCATCGTGCATGAGGAAAGCGAGTTCGGCACGGTCACCGCCACCCGCATGGCCGAGAAGCTGCCCGGCGTTGGCATCCAGGTGAAAGAGGTCATCAAGCACGCCAACCCGACGCGCAATTTCGACAACATCGCGCTGCGCATCCGCCAGCAGCGCCCGGATGCGGTGATCATCTCGAACTATCTGAACGAGTATCAGCTGCTCTGCCGCACCATCAAGCAGCAGCGCGTACCGGTGAAGGCGCTCTATTCGGTGCTGGGCGGCGGCTTCAACATCCGCTTCGCGCGTGAGCAGGCCGAGGTCTCGCAGAACGTGATGGACTACAATCACTGGTACAATCCGCGCAACCCGCGCGCGCTCGAGTTCCGCCGGCGCGTCGAGGCGGCGAACCTGTTCTGCACCTTCGAGGTGATGCTGTCCTACTTCTGCGTGAAGATCCTGCACGACGCGCTGGAGCGCGCGGGCACTGCCGACAAGGATCCGCTGATCAACGCGCTCGCCTCCAGCACCTTCTCGGACCATTTCATGCCCTATGGCCCGACGCGCTTCGTCAACGGCCAGAACCAGGGTGCGCAGTCGGTCTGCATCCAGGCGCTGGATCGTGACATGAAGGTGGTGTTCCCGGCCGAGTATGCCGAGGCGCAGGCCGTATTCCCGCTGCCGACCTGAGGCAAGTCCGACAGGGCGCGGGCGGCGGCCCGGAAACTCCGGGCCGCCGCCCGCAGCGCGTTGGAAGGCAGCTCATGATCTACGATTTCCCGATCATCTTCTCGTCGGTGATGAATGGGCTGATGCTTGGCGGCATCTACGCCCTGGTGGCGCTCGGCCTGACGCTGATCTACGGCGTGCTGCACATCATCAACTTCGCCCATGGCAGCCTGCTGATGATCGCGATGTTCGCGGTCTGGCTGCTGCTGGAAACCCTGGGTATAGACCCCTATGTCGCGCTGCCGCTGATGGTCGCGGGCATGTTCGGACTCGGCTATGTGCTCTACAAGGGCGTGGTCGGGCCGATGAGCCATGGCGAGGATGCGAACATCCTGCTGGTGACGCTGGGCGTTGCGGTGATCCTGGACAATCTCGCGCTCTATCTGTTCACCGGCGATACGCGCATCATCGAACGGCCCTACAGCTTCGAGATGGTGGAGATCGGGCCGGCCTTGATCACGCTGCCCAAGCTGATCTCTTTCCTCGGCTCGCTCGCCGTATGCCTGGTGCTGTGGCTTCTGATCGACCGCACCGACCTCGGCAAGGCGATCCGCGCCGTGGCCAAGGAACGCCAGGGCGCCCGCCTTGTGGGTATCGATGTCGAGAACATCTTCGCCCTCACCTACGCGATCGGCGTTGCCTGCCTGGGCGCGGCGGCATGCCTGCTGCTGCCGACCTTCTACGTCTCGCCGCAGGTGGGCAATGTTTTCGTCATCATCGCCTTCACCATCGTGGTGCTGGGTGGCATGGGCAGCTTCCTGGGCGCGCTTGTGGGCGGCCTGATCATCGGCGTGACCGAGGCCCTGGGTGGCTTGTTCCTGGGCGAGGCCCTGGGGCAGATCGGCATCAGCCTGATCTTCATCCTGATCCTGCTGTTCCGCCCGACCGGCCTGTTCGGAGGCGCCAAGTGATCGGCTGGACCACCCCGCGCGGCTGGGCGCATATCGGAGCGGGCTTCGCGTTCGCGCTGCTTATCCCGGCCTTCGTCACCCAGAACTTCCTGCTGCACATCGCCATTCTGGTGCTGTTCTCGGCCTATCTCGGCCAGGCGTGGAACATTGCTGGTGGCTATGCCGGGCAACGCAGCTTCGGCCATGCGGTCTTCGTGGGCACCGGGGCCTATGTGACGGCGATCCTGCAGACACGGTTCGGCTGGAATCCGTGGCTTACATTGCCTCCGGCGATCATCGGCGGTGCGGCGGTGGGCTGGCTGATCGGCTTCCTGTCGTTCCGCGCCGGGTTGCGCGGCAGCTATTTCGCGCTGATCACCCTCGCCTTCTCCGAGGTGGCGCGCATCCTGGCGAACTCGCTGGAGATAACGCGCGGTGGCCTCGGCATCCTGGTCCCGCTTTCGCCAGGCTTCGCCAACTTCCAGTTCGCCAACAAGGGCAATTTCTTCATCGTTGTCCTGGCGATGTTCGCGGTCGCGTTCGGCATCGCCTGGTGGCTGGAGAAATCGCGCTTCGGCGCCCGCCTTGTCGCCGTGCGCGAGAACGAGGATGCAGCCGCTGCGCTCGGCGTCGATACCTTCAAGGCCAAGCTCCATGCCCTGATGCTCTCGGGGGGCATGGCAGCGCTCGGCGGCAGCTTCTATGTCCAGTACTACCTCTATGTCGAGCCGCCGATCGCCTATGGTGTGGAACGCTCGGTCGAGATGCTGCTGGTCTCGATGATCGGTGGCTCGGGCACCGTGCTCGGCCCGCTGGTCGGATCCATCGCCCTGCACTTGATCAGCGACACCACCCGCCACTTCCTCGAGGCACCGGGCGTTGCGTTGATCCTCTACGGTATCGTGCTGATCCTGATCGTGGGCTTCCTGCCCGACGGATTGATCAGCCTGTTCCGGCGGCGTCCCACCGTGGTCCCGGACACGGATAGCGGCGCGCCGGCACGACGAGGCGCCCATGCTTGAGGCCCAGTCCCTGACCAAGGCATTCGGTGGCCTGGTCGCGGTGCGCGATGCATCGATCAAGGTGCCCGAGGGCCGCATCGTCTCGTTGATCGGCCCCAACGGCGCCGGCAAGACCACCCTGTTCGCGATGGTGGCCGGCTTCCTGCGCCCCGATCGCGGCACGGTGACGTTCCAGGGCCAGGACATCACGGGCTGGCAGCCGCACCGCATCTGCGCGCTCGGCATGGTGCGCACCTTCCAGATCACCCAGCCTTTCGCCAACCTGACCGTGCTCGAGAACGTCATGGTGGGCGCCTATGCCCGCATCGCGAACCGGCTGGAAGCGGCGGAACTCGCGCGCAAGGTCGCAACCCGGGTCGGGCTTGGCGCCAGGCTGGACCAGCCGGCACAGGGGTTGACGGTGGCCGGTCGCAAGCGGCTGGAACTGGCGCGTGCGCTGGCCACCCAGCCCAAGCTCCTTCTGCTGGACGAGGTGATGGCCGGCCTCAACCCGACCGAGATCACCGAAATTGTGCAGGTCATCCGCGGTATCCGCGATTCCGGCGTGACCATCTTCCTGATCGAGCATGTGATGCAGGCGGTGATGAGCCTGTCCGAATACACCTATGTGCTGAACAATGGCGCGCTGATCGCGGAGGGCGAGCCGAAGGCCGTCGCCTCCGACCCGCATGTGATCGAGGCCTATCTCGGCCACGGCGCTGCCGAGCGCATCAAGAAGGGCAACGCCCATGCTTGAAGTGCGGGGCCTGCGCGCCGGCTACGGCCAGATCGAGGTGCTGCGCGGCATCGATCTCGATGTCCGCGGCGGCGAGGTGGTGGCCGTCCTCGGATCGAACGGCGTCGGCAAGTCGACGCTCAACAACAACATCTCCGGCATCTATCGGCCCTTCGGCGGCGCGATCCGCTTCGATGGCACAGACATCACCGGGGCACGCCCGCCCAGCATCGTGGCACGCGGGCTGATCCAGGTGCCCGAAGGCCGGCGTATCTTCCCGAACCTGTCGGTGCGGGAGAATCTGGAACTGGGCTCCTATCTGCGCGCGCGCGCCAGCCGCGCGAAGAACATCGAGCATGTCTTCGCCATCTTCCCGCGCCTGCAGGAACGCATCGGCCAGCTTGCCGGCACCCTCTCCGGCGGCGAGCAGCAGATGCTGGCGATCGGGCGCGGGCTGATGGCCGAGCCGCGCCTGCTTATCCTGGACGAGCCCTCGCTCGGCCTATCGCCCATCCTGGTCGAGGAGATGTTCAAGCTCATCGCGCGCATCGCCGCCGAGGGGCTGGCGATCCTGCTGGTCGAGCAGAACGTGGTCCAGAGCCTAGCGATCGCCGATCGCGCCTATGTCATCGAGAAGGGCGTGATCGCGCTGTCGGGCAAGGCCGCCGACCTCCTCAACGACCCGACGCTCAAGGCCTCCTATCTCGGGCTGTAGTGTCGTGGGGGCACCCCTGGCCCATCTCGGCTACGCCGTGGCCTGGCTCACCTTCGGCCTCGTGCATTCGCTGCTCGCGCGCGAGGGCGTGAAGGCGCGGCTTTCCGGCCTGTTCGGCCGTGGCTACCGCCTCGCCTACAATCTGTTCGCGCTGGCGCATCTGGGCGCGGTGCTGGCCGTGGGAAGGATCGCGCTCGGCGCGCTGCCAGGATTCGACCACCCCGTGTGGCTGGCCGTGACACAGGGCCTGATGCTCGCCGCCGGCGCAGTCGTGCTGGCGGTGGCGCTGCGTGGCTACGATCTCGGCCTGTTCGCCGGCACCCGCCAGCTCCGCGAGGGCGAAGCGGCCGACCAGGAGCCACTCCGCCTCGACGGCCTGCACCGCTATGTCCGCCATCCGCTCTATGCCGGCGTGCATCTGGCGCTGTGGGGGCTTGCCACCTCGCCGCTCGGGCTTGCCACTGCGGCCTGGGCCTCGGCCTATCTGGTCATCGGCGCGATGTTCGAGGAGCGCGCCCTGGTCCGGCGCTACGGCGCCGCCTATGAGCGCTACCGCCGGCAGGTGCCGGCGATTATCCCCTGGCGCGGCCGGGCGATCTGACCGAGCAGGAGCCGCGCAGCAGCGCCGAGATGCAGGACTTCATCACCATCTTCCTGGCCGCGCCGCTTGCCTCGGCCTTCGGTGTCGCCGGGCTGGTGCTCGGCGCAGTCTGGCCGCTGTTCCCGACCCGCACCGGCATGCTCGCCGCGCAAGCGGGCGTCGCCGCAGCCTTCACCGGCCATTACGCGCTGATGGGTGCGACCACCGGCAGCATCCTGAATGCGCTCATTGCAGCACAGGCGCTGGCGGCGATCCCGCTCGGGCGCGATCCGCGCTTCCGGCTGGTCTACCTTGCCATGCTGCCGGTGATCGCGCTGGTGCTGGCGCTGACCTGGGCCGGCACGACCTCGCTCTTGTCATCGCTCGCCACCGCGCTGATGAGCCTCGCGCGCTGGCAGACACGCCAGCTTCCGTTCCGGCTGATGATGCTCACCGCCTCGCCGGTATGGGGGCTGCACGACTGGATCATCGGCAGCCTGCCCGGCATCATCGCCTCGACGCTGACGGTTTCGGCGAGCATGTACGGGCTATGGCGTGTCCGCCGCGACCGGCTGCGCGATGAACGCGCCGCCGCCCGCGATGCAACGGCCGCCTAGGGCACGTTCCGTTCGGCTTCGATCAGCCAAACGGAAGTCCTGCCCGAGAAACTCATGGTTTGCGAGCAGCTTAGTCCGATCTGGTGGAACCGCCCTGCGGTTCCACCAGATCGGACGCTGCTCTAGAAGCGCACATCGTCGTCCAGGTAGCGGCGGATATGGTAGGGCTGCTTGGCCAGGGCCGGGCAGAAGCTGCTCACCACCGGTTCGAGCTTGATGAACAGGTCCTTCCACTCGGCGTTCAGCGCCTCCAGCCGCTCGCGCGCGGCTTCCGCTTGGCGGGCAAGGCTGCGCAGATCGAGCGTCGTCAGGCGCTTCTCCTTTACTACCATGCGCCCGCCCGCCATGACATGGCGGACCGAGGTGCCGTCCTCGACATGGACAAGCTGGTTGATCGTGTTGTTCCAGGGGATCCAGTTCACCGCGTTCAGGTCAAGGAACACGATGTCCGCCTTGAAGCCCGGCGCAATGCGGCCGATATCCTTGAAGCCGAGTGCGCGGGCGCTGCCCTCGGTCGCGGCGCGATAGCTCTCCTGCACCGTCACCCACTTGCGCGGATCGGGTCCCTGCGTCTTGGACACCATCGATGCAAGGCGCATCGATTCATACATGTTGAGGTTGTCGCCGCAGGAAGCGGCATCGGTGCCGAGCCCGACATTGACGCCGAGATCGAGCATGCGGCGGAAATTGAACAGCCCGTTGCCCAGCCGCATGTTGCTGCCCGGATTGTGCGCGGCCGAGGCGCCGTGCGCGGCCATGCGGCGCATGTCCTCGTCGTCTAGCCAGATGGCGTGGCCGGCGGTGAAGTCGGGCCCGATCAGTCCGAGCTTGTCCATGTGCGCGACCAGGGTGCGTCCATAGCGATTGATGCCGGCAATCGCCTGCACCTTGCTTTCGCCGACATGGGTGTGCAGCGGCGCGCCATGCTCGCGCGCAAGCCGCGCGCAGCCGCACATGAACTCGTCGCAGCAATGCAGCGGGATGGTCGGCGCCACCGCCGGGCGCACGCCCGCGCTCGACCATTTCCAGGCCTTCAGCGAAGCCTCGATATTGGCGAGCGAGGTCTGCCAGGGCGCGAGCCTGAGGCGCGCAACCTCCTTCTGCAGCGCCGCCGGCAGCGCATCCATAAGCCCCGGTATCGCCTCGTAGAGCGTCAGATCGGCGACCATCGGGGCCACCACCGCGCGCATGCCGGCCTCGGCATAGGCGCCGGCCACTGCGTCGAGCCCGTCCACGCTCGGTGTCGGAAATTCGTAGTAGAGATCGTAGGCCGCGGTGCAGCCCTTGAGCAGCATCTCGGCCGCGCCGATCAATGTCGTCAGGCGCTTGTCCTCGATCGCGCGGTTGCCGCCGATCCATGGCGCAGCAGCGAGGAGGAGTTCAAGCGTCCAGCGATCGCCCTGGCCGCGGCTGAGATTGCCGTGGCCGTGGGTGTGCGCGTTGATCAAGCCCGGATGGAGCAGGCAGTCGGCCGCGTCCACCACCGCGGCGTCGGCCGGTGCCGCGAGGCCTGGCGCGCCGACCGAGCGGATCGTATCGCCCTCGACCAGGATATCGACCGCATCCCCACGCAGCGTGCCGGGATCGGCCAGCCGGGCATTGCGGATGATGGTATGGGCGGGCGGCTTTGCGGGCATGTGCAGGTCCTCTCGTGCGAAAATGCCGCTGCGCGTCGGAAGGCGCGGGCGGCAACGATATTGGGTCAGACCGCCCCCGTCAGACCACCATCTTTTCGTGGCTGTTGGACCATGGGAAGAAGATGCGCTCGATCAGTTCGACCACCTGGAACAGCACGATCCCAAGGATACCGAGGATGATCACGGCGCCATAGGCGACGCTGGTGCGGAAGAAGGCCGTCGAGGTCTGGATCAGGTAACCCAGCCCCTGGTCCGCGCCGACGAACTCCGCCACCACCGCGCCAACGACCGAGAGCGCGATCGCGACCTTCAGCCCGCCGAACACGAACGGGATGGCGAAGGGGAAGCGGATACGCGCCATCTCCTGGAAGCGCGAGGCGCGGCAGGAGCGGCCAAGCTCGATCAGTTCGGGCGGGGTGGCAAGAAGCCCCGCCGTGGTGGATACGACCAGCGGGAAGAACGCTACCAGGAAGGTCACGATCACGCGCGGAAGCTCGTTCGCGCCAAGCCCGATGATCAGCACCGGGGCGAGCGCCACCTTGGGCACGGATTGCGTGATCACCAGCAGCGGATAGATCGCCGCCGAAAGCAGCGGCGAGGCCGTGATCGCCACCGCGAGTGGCAAGCTTATCAGGATCGAGGCGACGAACCCCAGCAGCGTCGTGCGCAGGGTTGCCAGCGTGTGGTAGAAAACCGGCCAGCCGATCTTGGTCGTTTCCGTCCAGATCGCGCTCGGCGCCGGCAGGATGAATTCGGGCACGCTGAAGCCGTGCACCATCGCCTCCCATGCCGCCACCAGCAGCATGAAGGCCACGATCGGCACCACGATCTCCCGCACCCAGGGCGGGAGGGTGAAGCCCTGCTCAGGCAATTCCGCTACGTCGGCCGCCATTGCCGAAGATGAGGCTGCGGATGCGCTGGGCGCAGTCTTGGAACTCATGGAGCCCCTCCTGCTCGAAGCTGCGCGGGCGTGGCAGCGGCACGTCGATGATCTCGGCGATGCGGCCGGGCCGCGGCGACATCACCACCACGCGGTCGGCCAGCAGCACAGCCTCGGAGATCGAGTGGGTGACGAACAGCACGGTCATCGGCCGGGCGGACCAGATGCGCAGCAGCTCGAGGCTCATCTCCTCGCGCGTGAGGGCATCAAGGGCACCGAACGGCTCGTCCATCAGCAGGACGCGCGGCTCGATCAGCAGAGCCCGGCAGATGGCCGCGCGCTGCTGCATGCCTCCGGAAAGCTCGCGCGGGCTTTTCTTCTCGAACCCGGCAAGCCCGACCAGGGCAAGCAGTTCGCGTGCCTTGTCCTCGCTCTCGGGCGTGTAGCGGCCCATGATGCGCAGCGGGAACACGACATTGGTCAGGACATCGGCCCAAGGCAGCAAGGTCGGCGCCTGAAACACCATTGCGGTGTCCGAGCGCGCCTCTGTCACGCGCGAACCCTCGATGGAGATGTCGCCGGCCGTGGGCGGGATCAGGCCCGCCACAAGACGCAGCATCGTGCTCTTGCCGCATCCCGACGGCCCGACGAGCGCCACGAACTCGCCGGGCCGGAAGGACAAGGACAGCTTGGCCAGGGCCGGCACCGCCGACCCGTCATTGGCCCGGAAGGTCTTGGCGACCCCGTCCAGAACGATCATGAGTCGATGACGTCCTGGCTGGCCATCAGGGCACGAAGCGCTGATCGACCGCCTGGGCGTAGTCCCAGGTCGGCGTCAGCTCGAGTGACTTCGACACCTGCTCCCAGGTGAAGCGAAGGCGATCGGCCTGGAAGCGGCCAAGCCCGGTCTCGCGCGCATGGTCGGTGAACACATAGCCAATCACGGCGCGATGGCTGCCCATGCAGTCGTCATGCTCGACCTCGGGATTGCGCTGCACATGCAGCCTGCATGCCTCGGACACGTTGTCGCGCGCCCAGGTGAAGCTGTTCTGGACCGCACGCAGGAAGCGGCGCACCAGATCGGGATTACGCTCGATCACGCTGTCCGCGGCAACGATCGTGGTCGCGTAGATCGCGAACCCGGTCTCGACGAACGGAAAGGCCACGATCTCCTGTCCTGCGCGCTGCGCCGCCTTGTTCTGGTAGTAGTGGTGGATGGCGAAGAAAGGCGCCGCATCGAGGCGGCGGCCGATCAGGAGCGCGGCCATTGCCGAGGCATCGGTGTTCACCCAGGTCACGCTGTTCGGATCGATGCCGACACGGCGCGCCACCTCCGGGAAATAGAGGCGATGGCTGTTGCCCGGCGTGATGCCGATGCGCCTGCCGGCAAGCTGCGCCAGCGATGTGATGCCCGAGGAGCGCAGCACAAACATCGAGTGCGGCGAGTGGGTGTAGATCGCCATGACCGAGCGCACCGGCGTGTTCTGGCGCTGGCGAGCGGCGAATACGGCCGAGATGTCGGCAACCCCAAAGGGCGCCGTGCCGGCGGCCACCTTGGCCACAGTGTCGCCCGAGCCATAGCCGCGGGTCATGTTCAGTTCGATGCCCTGCTCGCGGAATGCACCGCGCTGCCAGCCCGAGTAATAGGCGGCATGCTCGCCGGTGGGGATCCAGTCGAGTTGGAACGGAACGCGATCAAGGTTTTGTGCTGATGCCGACCCCGCGCCCGCCAGGGCCACGCAGCCAAGCGCGAGGGCCGCAAGGATGTTCTTGTTCATTATCGTTGCCTCCCCGTTGTTAGGGTGATGTCCTTTGTAACCCAGCCGTCACGATCAGCAAGTGGAATGTTGTGCGCCCGGGCACTTGCGGGACCGTCACGCGCATGCCTAACCTCTTATTGCTCGCGGCAGGTTGCGCGGGTCGGACGTGGTGCCTGGCAGGCCGCACGCCCGCGCACTTCGCCCCTCGTGCCTGCCGGGTTCCGGGAGCGGTCGCCGCAATGACGGGCCTGATCGGGGCTCATTGGATGGCTTTGCCACGCAATGTTCGCGGCGGCATCCTGGTTGGCCTATCAGCCTTCACCTTCACCATCGAGGCCGTGTGCGTACGCCTGCTGACGCTGGAAGGCGTGCCGCTGGCGCAGATCGTGCTGGCGCGCTGCCTCGGCCAGTTCCTGTGGACCGGCCGGATATTGTTGCGCCGCGGCCTTGCCGCACTACACACAAACCGCCCCTGGCTTCATCTGCTGCGCGGCCTTTCGAGCGTGGTGTGCTGGGCAACCTACTACCTGTCGCTTGACTATCTCTCGCTGGCACTCGGCTCGGCGCTGAGCTTCACCAGCGTGCTGTTCGCCACGCTGCTGTCCTGGCCGGTGCTGGGCGAGCGGGTGGGCTTCGCGCGCTGGGCGGCGACCCTGGCCGGGTTCGCGGGCGCGATCGTGATGCTGCGTCCCGATCTTGCGCCGAGTGGCATCGGCGTCCTCGCCGCCCTGGTCTCGGCGGTGGCCTGGGCGGGGATCATGCTCACCACGCGCATGCTTTCGGCAACCGAGCCCACGGCGACGATCATGCTCTGGGTCGGATTCGTCTCGACCGGCTTCGCCCTGCCGGCCGCTTTGCCCGTGCTGACCGTGCCGAGCGTCCCAAGCGCCGGTTTCATGCTGGCGATGGCCGTGGCCGCGCCCGGCTCGATCTGGCTTACAACCGAGGGCCTGCGCGCCGGCGAGGCCTCGGCGGTCGCACCGATGCAGTATCTGCGGCTGGTGGTGATGGCGATCGCCGGGCTTGCCCTGTTCAACGAGGCGATGGACCTGTTCACCGTAGTGGGGGCGGCCCTGATCATCGGCAGCGTGGCCATGCTACAGCATCACGAGCGGCGGCGCGCCGCGCGACAACGGAGCGCGCCATGACCGACACTTTGCGCGGTGCGATCCTGGTAGTGGTGGCGACGCTGCTGTTCTCGATCGAAACCGTGTTCGTGAAGATGCTGGCCGGCGAGGTGCCGATCGCTGTGCTGATACTGCTCCGCTCCTGGGCGCAGCTCGTCTGGGTGCTGCCATCCTTCGCGCGCCATGGGCTGCGGATCCTGCGCACCGATCGGCTTGGCCTGCAATTGCTGCGCGGCTTCTTCTCGCTATTCGCCTGGACCGCGCACTACTACGCCTTCAGCTACCTGCCGATCTCCACCGCCACCGTGCTCACCTTCACGAGCGCGCTGTTCACCACCGCGCTGGCCGGCCCCGTGCTGGGCGAGCATGTCGGCTGGCGGCGCTGGAGTGCCGCGATCGTGGGGTTCATGGGCGTGCTGATCGTGCTGCGTCCGGGAATCCTGCCGATCGGCCTGCCGGTCCTGGCGTCGCTCGCGGCGGCGCTTCTCGGCTGCGCCATCGGGCTGACAACGAAGGCGCTCGCCCGCACGGAGCGGACCGACACGATCATGGCCTATGTCGGGCTGGTTCTGGTCGCGGGCACGACGCCGGTCGGCGTGATGGAGTGGGTGTGGCCGACACCCTGGCAGTGGCTGCTGCTCGGCACCATGGCGCCACTCGGCGCGCTCGGGCTGCAACTCTGGATCGGCGGATTGCGGCTGGGCGATGCCTCGGCCTACGCGCCGCTGCAATACCTCCGGCTGGTCTATGCCGAGATCGCGGGCGTCTTCATCTTCACGGAGTATCCCGACCGCTGGTCGATCGTCGGCGCGATGGTGGTCGTGGCCAGTGCCGCCTACATCACGCAGCGCGAAGCGATGTTGGCGCGCCGGGCACGGCTTGCCGCGCGCCAGGCCGCCACTCGCCCCCGACCAGACGGCTAGCCGCCGCGCCGACCCGCCGCGCGGAGCTGCCCCGCCCGCTCCCTGCCGGCGCCGATCATCAGATCCAGATCATTGCCGGCCAGGATGAAGCGGTAGCCCTGGGCAATCAGCCGGTCGAGCAAGGGACCCGCCGGCACGCCACCAAGGCCGGCGACCTTGCCGTGCGCAGCGCAGGCCCGCGCCACGCGCGCGAAGGCCGCAAGCGTATCGGGATGGTCGTAGGCCCCGGGCCTTGCCTGCTCCACGGTCAGATCGGAGGCGCCGACGAACAGAAGGTCAACGCCGGGTGTCGCGGCGATGGCATCGGCGTTCGCCACTGCCTCGTCGCTTTCGATCATGGCGATGACCGTGGTCATGGCATTGAGGCGCGGGATCGCCTCGGCAAGCGGTGGCTTGGGCAGGCCGATCTGCGGGAAGAAGGCTGGCACACCGCGCACGCCAAGAGGGGCGAAGCGGGCCGCAGCCGCACAGGCACGCGCATGCGCCACCGTATCGACATGCGGGAAGAACAGGCCGAGCGCCCCGTTCGTCAGCGCCCGCCCCGCCGGCGCGGGGTCGTGCCCGGGCACGCGCACGAACGGGGCGATGCAGATCTGCAGGCCGGCGAGCATCATCTGCGCCGCCTGGTCGAATGAATAGGGGCCGTGCTCGAGGTCGATGAACAGCCAGTCGAAGCCGGCCGCCTTGGCCGCCGCCACCGCCTCGATCCCTCTGCCCAGGCGGATCGACAGGCCGAGCGACATCTCGCCGCGGCCAAGGCCCTGCATCACCGCATTCGGTTCCGTCACTGGCGGATGTCCGCGAGGGTGAGGTCGGTCATGAACATGTGGCCGGTGGCGTGGGTGATCATCTCGGGAATGCCGGCGGCCTGCGCAACCGCCTGCGGCGTGACACCGCAGCCCCAGAACATCGGCACATCGTCGGGCCCGAGCGTGCAGCCATTGGTCCATTGCGAGTTGGCCGGATCGACGCCGACCGCCGCCGGGTCCCCGACATGCACCGGGCCGCCATGCGCCAGCGGATAGCGCGCGGTGACCGCGGCCACGCGGTCGACCAGACCCTTGGGCACCGGCTTCATGCTGATCACCATCGGTCCCTTGAAAGGCCCGGCCGGCACGCACTGGATGGTGGAGGTGTAGACCGGGATGCGCGGCTGGTCGCCCGAGGGACCGGGGCGGCGGAGGATGGCGGGATCGATGCCATCGGCGGCCAGCGCCGAATCGAAGGACAGGCTGCAGCCCATCACGAAGGCGACATGGTCCGCCCGCCACAGGTCGCGGATGTCGCGCAGCTCCGCCACCTTCTTGCCGTCGCGATAGAGCACGTAGCGCGACAGGTCCGTGCGCAGGTCGGCCCCCGGTGCGACGCGCTTCGGCTCCGGGTCGCCCGTATCCGTCACGTCGAGCAGCGGGCAAGGCTTCGGGTTGCGATGGCAGAAGCGCATGAAGTCGAGCGCATAGCGCTCGGGCAGGATGGCCAGATTCGCCTGGATATGCCCGTCCGCGAGATCGTGGGTGGTGGTGTTCCAGCGCTTCGCCCGGATCGCCTCGCGCACGGCGCGGGCGGGGACGCGGCCAAGCTCCGCTCGGGTCAGCATTCCATCAGGCATGGATGGCTCTCCTGTCAGCTGCGCCAGCGCAGGATCCGTCTCTCGGCCGCCTTGATGATGGCTGAAAGCAGGATGCCCACGATCGCCAGAACGAACAGGCCGGCGAAGGCGCCGGCCGTGTCGAAGGTGGAACTCGCCTGCGCGATCTTGAAGCCGATGCCGCGGTTCGAGGACATGAACTCGCCCACCACCGCGCCGATCAGCGCATAGGGAATGGAGACCTTGAGGCCCGCCAGCACCCAAGCCGCAGCCGAGGGCGCGATCACGATGCGCAGGAGCTGCCACTCCTTCGCGCCCATGATCCGCGCCGCGTTGAGGTGGACGGCAGAGACATCGCGCACGCCGGAATAGGTGTTCAGGAACACGAGGAAGAACACGATGATCGCCGCCATGGCGATCTTGCTCTCGATGCCGATGCCGAACCACATGATGAAGAGCGGCGCGAGCGCGATCTTGGGCAGGCTGTAGAAGGCGGTGATATAGGGATCGAAGATGGTCGCCAGCGCATCGTAGCGGCCGAACAGGAAGCCCACGACGAATCCCGCCAGCCCGCCGATGACGAAGCCCATCAGCATCGCATACATCGTGTAGAACAGGTGGTCGAACAGTTCGCCGCGGCGAATCCAGTCCACCAGCTTCGCCCCGATCTCATACGGAGAGGAAAAGAAGAAGGGATCGATCAGCGGGCCGGCGGCAAGCTGCCACGCGAGCAGGAAAACGACCCCCACCGCCACCTGCGCCACCAGCAGCAGGCGGCGGCGCTGGGCGACGCGGATCTCCTCCTCGGCAACGGCGCGGCTCAGGCTCGGCCCGCCGACGTCCGCGCCCTCGGCCTGGCTGATGCTCATAGGGCTTCCCCCTTGCGGATCTCGCCTTCAAGCGCCTGCCACAGCCGCTCGAACACCTCCTGGAAGCCGGGCTGGAAGCGCACGCGGAACACGTCGCGCGGGCGCGGCAGGGTGATCTTCTCGATCAGCTTGATTCGCCCGGGCCGTCCGGTGAACACCACCACGCGATCGGCGAGCGTAATCGCCTCGGCGAGATCGTGGGTGACGAACACCACCGTCTTGCGCGTGCGCTCCCAGAGCTTCATCAGCTCGTCCTGCATCACGAGCTTGAGCTGCGCATCGAGCGCACCGAACGGCTCGTCCATGAGCAGCGTGCCGGGATCGTAGGCCAGCACCTGCGCCAAGGCGACACGCTTGCGCATGCCGCCCGACAGCTCGTTCGGGAAGTGCTTGCCGAAGCCCGAGAGATTGACCATCTCGAGCAGCGCCTTGGTACGCTCGGCGCGTTGCTGGCGCGAAACGTGCCGGATCTCCAGCGGCAGCCAGACATTCGCCTCGGCCGAGCGCCAGGGCAGCAGGCTGTCGGCCTGCGTCATGTAGCCCACGCGCGTATTGACGCCGCGCACCTCCTGCCCGTCCTGGACGATGCGCCCGGCGGTGCAGTCGAGGATGCCCGCGATCATGTTGAGCAACGTCGACTTGCCGCAGCCCGAAGGTCCGACCAGGGCGATGAACTCGCCGCTCTCGATCTCGAGCGACAGGTTGTCGATCGCCAACACCTCGCGGCGGTTGCGAACGAAGCGCTTCGCAACCGCCTCGACCTGAATACTCACCGGTTTCGTTCCTGTCCGACTGCGCTAGCCGAGCTGGCGCAGCGCCGCCTCGACGAATCGCAGCTCGAAGGCGTCCTTGAAGCCGAAATTGGCCGGGATGGCCGGCTGGCCCATCGCCTGCTGATCCTCGTTGAGGAAGTCGGCCTGGGTCTTGTACTGCGCCTCGGTCATGATCGGCGCGCGCATGTAGATCGGCACGTTGTTGCGATAGGCGAGCTCGAACAGGGATTCCTCCATGTCGCTGAACCAAGCGCGCGCCCAGGTCTTGAAGTCGTCCGGGTTCTCGTGGATCTGCTTGAGCGCGAGCGCGGTGCCGCGGCAATAGGCGGTAAGCTGCGGCCCCTTCTCCTCCATCGTCTTCCGCGAGGCCGACGCGGCGATATAGACGAAGTCGGAGAGTTCCGCCGGCGGATTGGTCGCCATGTTGGCGACATATGTCGCCCCCGCGCGTTGCACCGCCACGTCCGAGGTGGGCGAGGACAGGCAGAAGCCATCGAGTTGGTTGCGCTGCATCGCCGCGACCATCGCCGGGCCGCCGCGCACTGGCGTGAGCTGCGCCTCGCGGTCGGGGTTGACGCCGCCGCGGCGCATGAACCAGCGCAGCAGCTGGTCCGGCCCGGCACCCGGCCCCGTGGTGCCAAGCCGCAGGCCACGCAGCGCGCGGCCCTTGTCGGCGGTCGGCGACTGCTCAGTCACGCCAAGCCGGTCGGCGATCTCCTTCTTGATCACCACGTTAGAGGCGTACTTGTTCACCATCGCACAGAACATCACCACCGGCTGGTTGCGCATCTGCACGCGGATGTTCTGGATCGGGGCGCCGAGCACGATGTCGGCCGCGCCGGCAAGCAGGGCGTCATGGTTAACGCCGCGCTCGGTCGAGGCCTGGACGACTCGCAGTCCGCCGGATTCGAAATAGCGCTTCGCGACGCCGAAATCCTCGCTGCCCCAGAGCCAGCTCTTCGAGGTCGAGCGCAGCGTGCTGACCGTGCCAAGCGCCTGTGCATGGGCCGGCCGGACAGCCATGCCGAACACGGAAGCCATGCCTTGCAGCGCTGCAACGCCGCCAAGCGCGGCGGCGGCCTGAAGCATCTCACGGCGGGCGAGCCTGATCCTGGGCGATCCCGACATTCTATCCTCCCTGCTCTGTTGTTTGGCCCGCCTCCGCGGGCGCGGTGGGCCAAATCTAGGCCCTGGCGCCGCGCCGGGCAAGCCGCGCGGCCGGGCTGCACGACCCTAAGTGCGCTTCGGACCCTCGATGCTGGCCCAGGCGCGGTAGCCGGCCGATGCCGGCACCTCGCCGCGGCGGATCATGTCTCGCCACACCTCGCAGGCATCGACGAAATTCGGGATACTGCCCGGGAACATCATGTAGGAGATGCCCTCGGCCAGCTCGTTCTCGGGGATGCCGATGGCGTAGGCGCCCTTGATGTGCTCGGCCAGCGTCCACCAGTCGCGCTTGCAGGCGGCGGTGGAGGCCATGGCGAGTTCGACCCATTTCGGCGGCACCGGGATGTCCGAGCAGATCGCCTTGAGCGCGCGGCGATAGGCGCCGGCGCGGTCGTAGTTCGCGAAATACCTGGCCCAGTGCTCGCCGCCGAAACGGGTGGCGCCGCCCACCCCCAGGAAGCCGCCCAGGCGGATCGCCAGCTCGGCTTCGGCATCGCTGCCGCCGGCCTTCTGGAACTTGGTGACATGGTGGACGGCGATCGCCTCCTCGACCGCGGTCAGGATCGCGAGCCAGATGAACTCCTTGGTCCGCTCGTCCAGGTAGTGCGGGGTGAGCGCCAGCGCCGTATAGGCAGCATCATAGCCCGCCAGCAGATCAGGGAGCGCCACGGCCAGTAGGCCATGATGCGGCAGGAGCCAGCCGCGCTTTGCAATGACGGCCTGCAGGCGGGCCTCGATCTCGGCGATGGACGGTTCGGCGGCGGGCGTCATGTCGGGCGCTCCCTCGGGCGGTTGCTCGGTGTCGGGGGACCTTGGCGCGACCTTGCCAAGCTGTAAAGCTGCACTCGGATGGGCAAGATCGGCAGCGTCTGGCGGTGCTGCGACCCGACAAGCAAAGGAGGCAGGCCATGGCAGCCAGGGGCGTCTTGATCGGCGGCAAGTGGCGGCAGGCCGATGCCGGCACGATTGCAGTGCTCAACCCTTCGGACGGCGCCCCCTTCGCCGAGATCGCACGCGGTGGCGCTGCCGAGATCGACGCGGCCGTTACGGCCGCGCAGGCCGCGCTGGACGGCGCCTGGGGCCGCATGGCCCCGCTTGCGCGCGGGCGCCTTCTGCTCAGGATCTCGGCCCGCATCCTGGACAAGGCGGATGAACTCGCCCGCATGGAGTCGATGGATGTCGGCAAGCCGCTCAAGCAGGCCCGCGCCGATGTTGTCGCCTGTGCCCGCTATTTCGAGTTCTACGCCGGAGCGGTCGACAAGTTCATGGGCGAGACCATCCCCTATGCGGACGGCTTCACGGTCATGACCCTGCGCGAACCGCACGGCGTGACCGCACATATCATCCCGTGGAACTATCCGTTGCAGATGTTCGGGCGGTCGGTTGCGCCAGCGCTCGCCACAGGCAATGCCTGCGTCGTCAAGCCCGCCGAGGACGCGTCGCTGAGCTCGCTGGCACTGGCCGAGATCGCGCTCGAAGCAGGCCTGCCGGAAGGCGCGCTCAACGTCGTCACGGGTTATGGCGAGGAGGCTGGCGCGGCGCTTTCCGCCCACCCCGGCATCGTCCATCTCTCCTTCACCGGCAGCCCGGAAGTGGGCCGGCTTGTCCAGGCGGCCGCTGCGCGCAACACGATCCCCGTAACGCTGGAACTCGGCGGCAAGTCACCACAGCTCGTGTTCGCCGACGCGGACCAGGACGCAGCCAGCGCTACGGTGCTGGCCGCGATCACGCAGAATGCCGGACAGACCTGCTCGGCCGGAAGCCGGGTGCTGGTCGAGGCACCGGTATTCGATCGCTTCGTAGCCGGGCTATCCGATCGCTTCGCCAGACTCCAGGTCGGCCCGGCCGACCGCGATCTCGATGTCGGTCCCGTCATCAACGCTGCGCAGCAGATGCGCGTGAACAGCTATCTCGATCTCGCCCGCGCCGACACGCTACGCATCGCCGGCGAGGGGCAGATACTATCCAACTCGCCGCCCGCCGGATTCTACGTAAGGCCGACGTTGATCGCCGACGTTGACGCCAAGCACAAGATCGCCCAGGACGAGATCTTTGGGCCGATCCTGGTGGCGATCCGCGTCCGCGACGAAGCCCACGCGCTGGAGGTTGCGAACGGCACGCCCTACGGGTTGGTCGCGGGGGTATGGACCCGCGACGGCGGACGGGCCATGCGGCTCGCGCGGCGTATCAAGGCCGGGCAGGTGTTCATCAACAACTACGGCGCCGGGGGCGGAATCGAACTGCCCTTCGGCGGCGTGAAGGCCTCGGGCCACGGGCGCGAGAAGGGCTTCGAAGCGCTGTACGGCTTCACGACCGTGAAGATGCTCGCGATCAGGCACGACTAGCGCCCCGGGACCCCGCTCTCGGCCATCCCCGACCCCCGTCCCGAACCCGGGCGTTGAAGTTGCCCGGTACCTGACCCTATCTTGTCCGGTGGCGCCCTGCCCGGCGCCCAAGGCCCCGTGGGAAGGAACAGATCCATGCGTATTGCGCCAGTGGCGATAGCGTTGTTCGCCATGTCTGTTGCGATGCCGGCAGCCGGCCAGACCCTGACCGTGACGCATCCCCTCCCCGTCAACAGCCATTACGGGGCTGCCGCAACGGCGTTCAAGGAGGTGGTCGAGAGCCGGACTCAGAATCGCATCCGCATCAACATCCAGCGCAGCGACAACGAGCGCGAGAACATCGAGGCGCTCCAGATCGGCACCGGTGACCTGACCATCACCTCGACCGGGCCGGTCGGCAACTTCGTGCCCGAAGTGCGCGTGTTCGACATCCCGTTCCTGTTCCGCGATTACCAGCATGCCCGCGGCGTGCTGGACAGCGCGATCGGCCAGGAGGTGCTGACCAGATTCCCGGCACGCAACCTGGTGGCGCTGGCCTGGATCGAGAACGGCTTCCGCAACCTGACTAATTCGCGGCGCGAGGTGAACAACCCGAACGACATGCGCGGCCTCAAGGTGCGCACGATGGAAAACCAGGTGCACATGCAGGCCTTCCGCGCGCTCGGCGCCCTGCCGACGCCGATGGCCTTCTCCGAGCTCGTGCCGGCCCTTCAGCAGGGCACGGTCGATGGCCAGGAGAACCCGATCCCGGTGATCGTCGCCAACAACCTAAACCAGGTGCAACGCTTCCTGTCCCTGACCCGACACGTATACTCGCCGGCGCTGCTGATGGTGTCGCCGAATGTCTGGAACCGCTTGTCCGATGCCGACAAGGCGGTGTTCCGAGACGCTGCGAAGGCCGCCGTGACGGCCAATCGCAACCGCGTCTCGCAAGACGAGAACACCGGCGTCGAGGAGTTGCGCCGCCGCGGCATGACCGTGCGGACCGAAGTGGACACGTCGGCCTTCCAGCAGGCCCTGGCGCCCGCCTTCGAGGCATGGGGGCGGGAGTTCGGAGCCCAGGCTATCGAGCGTATCCGCAGTTGGCGCCCGAACTGAGCCGCCGGGGCCGCCGTGCAAAACTTGCGCGGCGCGATCCTCGCGCTCGATCGCATCGCCACGCAGGCTGCCATGGCGGCAGCCTGCCTCGCTTTGTGTGTCGCGGGCGTTGCCGGGCTTTGGCAGGTGACGAGCCGATTCCTGCTTGAATCACCGGCCACCTGGTCCGAGGCACTGGTGCGCACCGCACTGATCTGGATGTGCTATCTCGGCCTGGCCGGCGCCTTCCGGCAAGGCACGCTGGTGTCGATCGATCTTTGCCACCGCCTCTCGCGCGGCTGGCTCCGCCTTCTCGTCGAGTGGCTTGTCCTGTCCGCCGCCCTCGCCCTTCTTGGGGTGATGCTGTGGCATGGCTGGGGCATCACCCAGCGCGTGGCGGCGCAGAACCTCGCCGGCCTCGACATCTCCATCGCCTGGGGCTATGCCGCGGTCCCGGTCGGCGCCGGCTTCTGCATCATCGGGGTCGTGGCGCACTTCCTTGATCGCCGCAGCGACGAGCACGGCCAGGCAGTGTGACCGGCATGTCGGCAGAAGACACAGCCCGATGACCGGCATCATGCTAAGCACCATGCTGGTGATGTTCGCGCTGTCGGTGCCGATCGCGGTCTCGATCGGCATCGCCTCGCTTGCCGGGCTGGTCTTCTACACGAATTTCCCGCTGCTGGTCGCCGCGCAGCAGCTGTTCGTGCGCATCGACAGCTTCCCCCTTGCTGCCATCCCCTTCTTCATCCTGGCCGGGAACCTGATGGATGCCGGCGGCATCTCGCGCCGTCTGGTCGAGTTCGCCAAGGCCATCGTCGGTGGGGTGCAAGGTGGGCTGGCGGCCACATGTGTCCTCACCTGCATGATCTTCGCGGCGATATCCGGCTCCTCGGTCGCGACCACCTTCGCGATCGGCTCGATCCTGATCCCGGCCCTGGTGCGCCACGGCTATCCGGTGCAGTTCGCTGCCGCGCTCCAGGCCAGCTCGGCCGAGCTCGGCGTGGTGATACCGCCATCGATCCCGATGATCCTCTATGGTGTCGCCACCCAGACCTCGATTCCGGAATTGTTCATCGCCGGTTTCGGGCCAGGTGCGCTGATCGGCGGGGCGCTGATGGCCACGGTCCTGATCTGGTGCCGGCTCAAGGGCTGGGGCGTGCAGGACCGCGAGGGACGCTTGCGGCTTGGCGCCGCATTCGGGCAGGCCTTCTGGGCCCTGATGATGCCGGTCGTGATCCTGGGCGGCATCTATGGCGGTGTGTTCACCCCGACGGAAGCCTCGGTCGTGGCCGTGTTCTTCGCGCTCGTGATCGGGCTTGCGATCTACCGCGAACTCCGCCCACGCCAGGTCTATGCGGTGCTGGTGAAGTCCGTGATGTCATCGGCGGTGATCATGTTCATCATCGCCACGGCCGGCCTGTTCTCGTGGATCCTCAACCGCCAGGGCATCCCCGACCAGATGGCGGCATGGCTGGTGGAGGTGTTCGACACGCCGGGGCGGTTCCTGCTTGGCGTCAACCTGTTCCTGTTCGTCGTCGGCATGTTCGTGGAGACATCGGCCTCGATCATCGTGCTCGCCCCTATCCTCGCCAGCGCCGCGCAGAAATTCGCGATCGATCCGGTGCATTTCGGATTGATCATGGTGGTGAATCTTGCGCTCGGGATGATCACGCCGCCATTCGGCGTCAACCTGTTCTCGGCGGCGCAGGTGGCGAAGATCGGCATGGATCGCATGATCCCGCCGCTGTCGGTCTTCATCGGCGTGGTGTTCGGCTGCCTGATGCTGATCACCTATGTGCCGGCGATCCCGCTTTTCCTGCGCGACCTGCTGTATTGATGCCCGCGAGGCACGACACTTGCCCTACTGCGTGTGCAGGTGGCAGGCGGAGTAGTGGCCCGGCGCCACCTCCTTGAGCGGCGGCTCGGCCTCGGCGCAGCGGGCGAATGCAAGCGGACAGCGCGTGCGGAACCGGCAGCCCGAGGGCGGGTTGCGCGCGTCCGCCAGCCCGCCGCGAATTGGAAGCGGATCGCGAGACTGATCGACATGCGGCACGGGCACGGCCTGGACCAGCGCCCGTGAATAGGGGTGCTGCGGGCGGCGCACTACCTCCTCGGTCGGGCCGTCCTCGACCACCTTGCCGAGATACATCACGATGGTGCGTTTGCAGACATAGCGCACCAGCGCGAGGTCGTGGCTGATATAGACGGCGGCCAGGCCCATACGCTCGCGCACCTCGCGCATGACGTTCAGTATGCCCGCGCGCACCGACACGTCGAGCATCGATACCGGCTCGTCGGCGACGATGAACTCGGGCTCCAGCACCAGCGCGCGCGCCAGCACCATCCGCTGCAATTGCCCGCCGGAAAGCTGGGGCTGGTACTTGTCGTAGTACTGCTCGACATTCGCCAAGCGCACGCGCTCCATCGCCGCGCGCATGCGCTCGTCATGTTCGGCGGTTGGGACGCCGGCATTGACCAGCGGCTCGGCCAGCGCCCGGCGCATGGAGAAGCGCGGGTTGAACGCCTCATACGGGTTCTGGAAGACTAGCTGGGCGCGGCGGCGGAAAGCCCGCAGCTCCTCGGGCGAGAGAGCAGCCAGATCCATGCCGTCGAATACCACGCGACCGGCGGTCGGTTCGATCAGACGCAGCATCAGCCGACCTGTAGTGGTCTTGCCGCAGCCGCTTTCTCCAAGCAGGCCCACCGCCTCACCGCGCTCGACCGAGAAGCTCACCCCATCCACCGCCCGCACGATCGGGCGCTTGCCGGTAATGCTGGACAGGAGGCCGCCGGCAACCTCGAAGTACCGGGCGAGGCCCTCGGCGGCGATCAGCGCTGCCATGTGGCAACCTCCGCGGCCTTGGCGCGCAGTGCGCCGGCTTCCTCGGCACGCCAGCAGGCGGCGACATGGCCCCCGCCATGCTCGCGCAATGGCGGCGACGCGTCATGGCAGCGCGCCTCGGCGAAGGGGCAGCGCGGCGCGAAACGGCAGCCTGGCGGCGGATCGGAGAGGTCGGGGGGGCTGCCTTCGATCGGGGTGAGCTGGCCTTCAGCGCGGGCGAGGTCTGGAAACGCGTTGTAGAGGCCCATCGTGTAGGGATGAACCGGCGCCGACAGCACGGCGTTGGCTGGCCCGCTCTCGACCACCTGACCGGCATACATCACCACCACGCGGTCGCAGACATAGGCCACGACGCTGATATCATGCGTGACCATGATCACCGAAAGGCGCAGCCGAGCCTGCAGCTCCTTGAGCGTGTCGAGTACCTGCCGCTGCACGATCACATCGAGTGCGGTTACCGGCTCGTCGGCGATCAGCAGCACCGGATCGAGCGCAAGGGCCAGAGCGATCGCCGCACGCTGGCGCATGCCGCCCGAGAACTGGTGCGGGTAGTCGCGCAGCCGCTTGGCATCGAGCCCGACCATCGCGAACAGTTCGGCCGAGCGCGCCTCGGCCCTGGCGCGGTCGTAGCCGCCGCGATCGCGCAGCACCTCGACGATCTGCTCGCCCACACGATAGACCGGGTCGAGCGAGTTCATGGCGCTTTGCGGCACGAAGGCGATGCGCCGCCAGCGCAAGCTGGTCATGTCCTTGTGCGACAGCGTGAGCAGGTCGCGTCCCTCGAACATGATGCGCCCGCTTGGCATGGTGGCATTGCGCGGCATGACGCGGGTAATGGCGCGCGCGACCGTGGTCTTGCCGCAACCGGATTCGCCCACCAGCCCGACGATATCGCCATCGGGCACGACGAAGCTGGCCCCGTCCACGGCGCGCGTGACACCGCGCGCGGTGCTGTAATGAACGTGCAGATCCTCGATCGACAGGATGGCCACGCGCACGCCCCTATTCGCGCAGTCGGGGGAACAGAAGCTCCTCGTAGCCGCGGCTGATGAAGAAGCCGGCGACGACGACGAGCACGATGCAAAGTCCCGGCGGCCCGAACCAGTTGTACTGGCCGCGCGACAGCGCCTGGGACACATAGGCTTCCTGCAGCATGTGGCCCCAGGAAACAGTGTCGGAACTTCCGAAGCCCAGGAAACTGATCGATGCTTCGGTCAGGATCGCCCAGCCGACCGCGATCGAGGCATACAGGAAGGACAATGGCAGGATGTTCGGCAGCACGTGCACGAACAGAATCCGTCTGGTCGGGGAGCCAGTCACACGCGCCGCCTCGATATAGGCGCGCTCGCGCACGGTCAGCACCTGGCTGCGGATGACGCGCGCCGTGTTCGGCCACAGCAGCAGAGCCATGCCGATGATGACGTTGCTGACACTCGGGCCAAGAAAGGCTGCGAGCACGATCACGAAGGGCAGGAACGGCAAGCCGATCGCGATGTCGGCAAGCCGCATCAGAATCGCGTCGATCCTGCCTCCGAAATAGCCGGACACGAGGCCGACCAGCGTGCCGATCGTGACCACGATCGCCGCAGCCGTTACGCCCACCAGGAGCGCGCTGCGCGTGCCGTAGACAAGCTGGCTGAAGATGTCGCGACCGGCATGGGTGGTGCCGAGGAAGAAGGTCGACGAGGGAGGCAAATTGCGCGCGAGCCGCCCGTTGGCGGCGAACAGGATCTGGCCGGGATCGTGGGTGGCAATCAGATCCGCGAACAGCGCCACCAGCACGAACACCAGGTATATCGTCAGCCCGGCAATGGCAAATGGATCGTTGCGCGGCAGGCGCAAGGTCGCGGCAATGCGGGCGCCGATGCCGGGCCGTTCGCTCCGCGCCGTCCGCCCGCCCGAGGCGCCGCCGCCGTCACGGATCGCGCTAGCCATGGGCAGTATGCGTCACGCGCGGGTCAAGGACCGCGTAGAGAATATCGGCAACAAGGTTCATCACCACCTGCACCACCGCGATCAGCAGGAACGCGCCTTGCGCCACGGGATAGTCCGCAGCGGACACTGCAGACACCAGCAGCCGCCCGAGACCCGGCCAGGAGAACACCGTCTCGACAACGACATTGCCGCCGACCGAGGAGCCGATGCCGAGCGCGAATGCGGTCGCCACCGGCAGGAGCGCGTTGCGCGCGGCGTGGCGCATCACGATCGACCATTCCGACAGCCCCTTCATGCGCGCCATGGTGACGAAGTCCTCCTGCATCACCTCCAGCATGTTGGAACGCATCAGCAGAAGCGGCAGGCCTTGCAGATAGAGCGCTAGTGTAAGCGCCGGCAAGGCGAGGTGGCGGAAGAAATCGGCCGACAGCATGCGCGACAGTTCGGACGGGAACTCCGCGCCGGGAGAGTTGGCACCGCCCGACGGGAACCAGCCAAGCGAGAAGCTGAACATGGCAAGGAACACCATGCCCAGCCAGAACTCCGGCGCGGCGCGGCTGGTCAGCACGATCGGGATGCCGATGCCCTCGATCCACGTCCCGCGCTTCCAGGCCAGGAAGGCGCCTGCCAGCACGCCGAAGACATAGGCGATGATGAGCGAGAACATCGTCAAGGCAAGCGTATTCGGGAAGGCCGCCATCAGCAGCCAGAACACGTCCTGGCGGTAGTGGAACGACTTGCCCAGATTGCCCTGGAACAGGTTGGCCCAGTAGATCAGGTACTGCTTCCACAAGGGCTGATCGAGGCCGAATTGCGCCAGGATCTGCTCCTGCTCCTCGGGGGTGAGCGAGGAATCGAGATAGGCATCGAGAGGCGTGCCCGGCATCAGCCGGAACATCAGGAACAGTATCGTTATCACGGCCCACAGGACGAAGGCCGTATGCCAGACACGCATCAGGAGCTTGCGGCCGCCCATCGCGCCGGACCTCTCTAGAGCAACGCCAGCCGGGCGGCGCGCGAAGCCAAGCGTCCGTGCCCGCCCTCTCGATGGCAGACCAGCGTGCCGCTAGCCGCCATGCGGTTCGCGCACCCCGGCAGGATAGTGCAGGCGGCCGCGGATGTTGCGATAACCCGCCTGCTCCAGGATGCGGCGCGCCTCGGCCATGTCGCCGCCGATCCAGTTCGTGCTCTCGTTGAACCAGAAGGGCAGTGCGTTGGAGACATGGCTGTTGGCCGGGTCGGCGAAGCCGTTCCACGCCGCCTGCGCCATCTGCGTGCGGTTGATCGCCGTGGACAGGGCGCGACGGAAAGCCGGATCGTCGAACGGCTTGCGACGCAGATTCGGCGCGACGAACTGGAAGCCCATGTCCGTGGTGCTGACAACGCGGATATGCGACAGCTCCTTGCCCATCTCCACCAGCACTTCTGGGTCGCCGCGATAGGCGCCGAGGAAGTTCAGCTCGCCACGGCGCAGCATGCCAAGCGTGGCTTCCTGGTTCGGCACGATGCGCAGGATCCAGCGGTTCATCTTGGGCGCCGCCCAGTGCTCCGGGTTGCGCTCCAGAACCACCTCCTCGCGGGTGCGCCAGCGCACATACTTGAACGGGCCGGACCCGATGGGACGCTCCTCCTGGACCTGCTCCACTGTTTCCGGCTTGCCCTTCAGCCCGTCCAGGATCGGCTGCCAGACATGCTTCGGGATCAGGTTGATCTTGGCGAGCGTGGAGGTGAGGAACGGCGATTGCGGCTCCTTCAGGTCGAAGGTGATGGTGCGCGGGCCTGTCGCCTTGACCTCCTTGATGTTCTCTACGAAAGGCTTGTAGTTGGGCGAGCGCTGCACGCGCCGGCCGCCCACTTCTTCTTCAAGGGCGGGCGCGGTGAAGGAGAAGACGATGTCTTCCATCGTCACCGGCCGGCCATCGTGCCACTTCATGCCCTCGCGGATCACGCATTCGATCCGTGTGGGATTCACCCAGCGCACCGACTCTGCGGCCCAGGGAACGGGGCGGCCATCCTTGTCGATACGCATCAAGCGGTCCCAGATCAGCTCGGTCATCCAGCTATCGGTCGCGCCCGAGATGTACAGCGGGTTCATCCGCCGCACTTCCTCGTTGGTGTTCAGGATCATGTCCTGCTGGCTGCCGACCGGCCGCGCCTGGATGAAGGTCCAGGTATTGCGGATGCCGATGCCCTTCTGGTCGACGATCGAGGCAGGATCCCAGACCCGCGAGTCATATGCCAGCGTCCACTTCGGGAACACGAGGAAGAAATAGGGCTGGTCGCGCGCAATGATCTCCTGCGCCTGCCGGATGATGGTGCGGCGCTTCTCCTCGTCCGTCTCCAGGCGTTGCTGCTCGGCCAGACGATCATATTCGGGGTTGACGTAACCGACGAAATTGTAGCCGCGCGCCGCGACCGAGGAGTGGAACAGGTTGAACACCAGCTCGTCCGGATCGCTGCGCTCGGGCCGGCCGACCATCTGCCACATGGTCATGTCCCAGCGGTCACGGTTGAACCAGACCAGCTCGGACTGCTGGGGGCGCGGCATGGCCCGGATCTCGATGTCGAGCCCAAGCTGGCGCCAAGCCTGCACGATCAGCTCGGCGGCCTGGTAGGCTTGTGTGTCGGCCGCCTGCGGGCGCGCCACCAGCACGATCTTGCGGATGCGGTCGCCCGCCTGCTGCGCGGACGCAATCCCGGGCAAGCCGGACAGCAAGCCGACCGCGCCAAGCGCCGTTCCGGCCTTGAGGATGTATCTGCGGCTGATACCGGTCATGGTCGCCTCCCGATGCCTTATGGACTGGCATCCTTGGTTTGGTTGTCGCCGTGGCGCACACTCTGGCGAAATGCCCAGTGCCGGACAAGGACTTTCATCGGCGCGCGCGCCCGCGCAGTTCGGGCCGGAACGGGGCCGGATTGACACCCCACCCGCCGGCGCTAGCATCCGCCCGAGCCTCCCCCAGCCCGCCAAGGAGACGGTCATGACCGCCCTGGACAAACTCAACCCGATCGAGCGCGACATCGTCTCCCAGGCTTCGACCGACGAACCCTGGCAGCTTGTCCTTGACTTCTCGACCATGCATCGCTGGATGCCCGAGGATGTCAACAAGGGCGTCGATCATCTGGTGGGCAAGCTCAAGGCGCTGGGCATTCCGGTCGAGGTGCACGAGCCCGAGCTCAACCTCTCGATCCCGATCAAGGCCGAGGTGCGCTGCGGCGGCAAGACCTTCCGCGCCAAGTCGCCCTCATCCTCGGTGCCGACGCCGCAAGGGCTTACTGGCCGACTGGTCTATCTCCCCTCGAACGCCAAGAACATCCGCTCCTTCTCGCGCGATTTCCGCTCGTTGTTCGGCGATGCCGTGAAGAGCATCGAGGAGGCGAAGGCGATGGTGAAGGACGCCATCGTGATGGTGAACGGCTACGCCAACCCGGCCAACACCTCCTTCCTGGAAGCCTGGGGCGCGCGCGGCGTGATCGGCATCAATCCGGGTGTCGACATCCACTGGGGCTCGGGCACGACGGTCTGGGGCAATCCCGACCTCGAGGATGTCGAGCGGCGCCCGAAGATCGCCTTCGTCAATGTCAACAAGCCCTCGGGCGAGGCGCTGATCGAACTGGCCAAGAAGGGCGAAAATGCCACCATCGTTGGCGACCTGCTGATCGGGTGGTATCCGCAGAAGATCCCCGTCGTGCACATCCCTGGCGCGGTCGAGCCCGAGAAGTTCGTGCTGGTGCACGGGCATATCGACAGCTGGGAAGTGGGCGTGGGCGACAATGCCACCGGCGATGCGACGCTGATGGAGCTCGCCCGCGTGCTCTGGAACAACCGCCAGAAGCTGCGCCGCAGCGTGCGCATCGCGTGGTGGCCGGGCCACTCGACCGGCCGCTACGCCGGCTCGACCTGGTACTCGGACCATGCTGCGCTCGATCTCGATGCCAACTGCGTCGCGCATGTAAACTGCGACAGCCCCGGCTGCCGGTGGGCCACGAGCTATCACGAGACCACCGTGATGAGCGAGACGCGCAACGTGGCGTTCGGCGCGATCCGCGATGTCACCGGCCAGGAGCCCAAGGGCAAGCGCCCGAACCAGGCCGGCGACTGCTCCTTCAACAATATCGGCATCTCGACCTGGTTCATGCTCTCCTCGACCATGACCGACGAGAAGAAGAAGGAAGTGGGCTACTACGCCGTGTCCGGCTGCGGCGGCAACATCGCTTGGCATACCGAGAACGACACACTGGAAATCGCCGACCGCGACATCCTGCTGACCGATATCCGCATCTATCTCCTGTCGGTCCTGCGCGCCGCGAACACCGAATTCCTGCCGCTCGACTGGAGCGAGACGGTCAAGGAGTTCCAGGGCCATATCGACCGCTACCAGCAGGCCGCCGGGAACCGCTACGACCTCTCGCCTGCGCGCAAAGCCTGCGAGTCGCTCGGCGCCGCACTGGGCAAGCTCCAGGCCGGCATCGTGGCCCGGAAGGTCCCGGCCGACAAGGCAAACGAGGCGATCCTGCGCCTCTCGCGCATCCTGGTGCCGATCAACTTCACCCGCCAGCCACGCTTCCGCCACGACCCGGCCTTCAGTGTGCCGGCGCTGCCCACCTTGCAGCCTGCGGTGCTGCTGGCCGAGCACGAGGCCGACCAGGACATGACCAACATCATCAAGACCTCGCTGTTGCGCGGGCAGAACCGCTTCATCGCCGCGATGCGCGAGGCGGAAGCCACTGTCGCGCGCGCGATGGCCTGATCCGGCGAAGGAACGCAGACATGCTCACCAGCACCGAGAAGTCGGTCCTCGGCCAGATCACGATCGCGCATTCCTGGCCGCTGATCGAGGAGTTCTCGACCATCGTCCGCGAGCATCCGGACGAGTGCAACCGCGCGGCCGAGTCCATCGCCGCGCGCCTGCGCAAGCTCGGCGTGCCGGTGACGGTGCACGAGATGAACCTGCGCCTTTCGCTTCCGGGCAAAAGCGGCGTCATCCTCGACGGCAAGGAGTTTCGCGCGAAAACCCCCGCGCTCTCGCGCGCCGCACCGGACGGAATCGAGGCCGAGCTGATCTACGTGCCCTCGCGCAAGGACAGCCTGAAGCTCTACTCGGTCGATCCGCGCGACATGTTCGAGGCATCCTTCGTCGATGCCGGCGGGCCGGCGCGCATCAAGGGCCGCATCGTCGTGACCGAGGGCCTGTCCAACCCGGGCAAGCTCAACTTGTTCGAGCAGTGGGGCGCGGCCGGGGCGATCGTCGTCAATCCGGGCGTGGACATCCACTGGGGCTCGTGCAGCACGATCTGGGGCTCGCCCGATCTCGACAACATGCAGCGCCGCCCGAGGATCAGCGCGGCGATCGTCAACAACCCGGACGGGCAGCCGATCATCGCCGCCGCCAGGGCCGGCAGGCGTGCACGCTTCTACACCCACCTCGAGGAGCGCTGGTGGGCCTCGAAGCTGCCCGAGGTGCGCATCCCGGGCACGAGCGAGCCGGACAAGTTCGTGCTGCTGCACGGCCACTATGATTCCTGGGACACGGGCGTGTCCGACAACGCCACCGGCGATGCCTGCATGCTCGAGGTCGCGCGCGCGCTGTGGGACAACCGCAAGCATCTCCGGCGCGGCGTGCGCGTCTGCTGGTGGCCGGGCCATTCCTCGGGCCGCTATGGCGGCTCAGCCTGGTATGTCGACCGCTTCTGGCTCGACCTCGACGAGAACTGCGTCGCGCACACCAATTGCGACAGCCCCGGCTGCCGCGACGCCAACACCTATCGCGACATCCGCATGCACGCCGAATGCGCTGATTTCGCGGTGGCCACGATCCGCGATCTGACCGGGCAGGTGGCGAGCACAAGACGCCCGAACCGCAGTTCGGACTATTCCTTCAACAATGTCGGCGTGTCGGGCTTCTTCATGGGCACGTCGATGATGAGCCTGGAGCGGCGCAAGGAGCTCGGCTACTACGAGATCAGCGGCTCGGGCGGCAACATCTCCTGGCACACGGAGCATGACCGCAACATGGAGTGGGCCGATCGCGACGTGCTGCTGCGCGACCAGAAGCTCTATGCGCTCGCGGTGATGCGCGCGGCCAATGCCGAGATCCTGCCCTTCGACTGGCGCGCGAGCGTCGCGCCGATGGTCGAGACGATCAGGGGCTATGCAGCGCAGGCCAAGGCGCATTTCGACCTTTCGCCCGCGGTTGCCGCCGCCGAGAGCATGGCCGGCAGGGTTGCCGCGTTCCAGGCCGCCGTTGCCGCCGGCAAGGTTACGGCGAGCGCCGCCAACGAGGCGATACAGGGGCTTGCGCGCGTGCTGATCCCGCTCGACTTCACGGTCGAGCCGCGCACGCGCCACGACCCGGCCTATGTCACGCCCTCGGTGCCGGCGCTCGCCGCCGCCGTGAACATCGCGCATATGGACACCGACACGGTGCCTTATGCGCAGAACTCGCTCCTGCGCGGACAGAACCGCGTCATCGCCGCCTGCCGCGACGCCGAGCGGATCGTCGATCGCGCCATGGGCTGATCCGCGAACGAAGGGGCGCCATGACCACCATCCCACCCACGATGCGCGCCGCCTGGTACGAGCGGCAGGGCCCGCCGCACGAGGTGCTGACGCTGGGCGAGATGCCGACGCCGCTCCCCGGAGCAGGCGAGGTGCTGGTGCGGGTGCATGCCACCGGCATCAATCCGTCCGACACCAAGCGGCGCTCGGGCTGGCGGCCGGGCATGGAGTATCCGCGCATCATCCCGCATTCGGATGGCGCCGGCGTGATCGTCGCGGTGGGCGATGGCGTGCCGGCGGCGCGCGTGGGCGAGCGGGTCTGGACCTGGAGCGCGCAGCGCGGGCGCGCCTTCGGCATGTGCGCGGGGTATTGCGCCCTGCCCTCGGCGCAGGCGGTGCCGCTGCCGGCGGGGACAAGCTTCCGCGAGGGCGCCTGCCTCGGCGTGCCGGCCTGCACGGCGCATTACTGCGTCTTCGTCGATGGCCCGGTGGCGGGCCAGACGATCCTGGTGGCCGGCGCCGCCGGCGCTGTCGGCCACTACGCCGTGCAGATGGCGAAATGGGGTGGCGCGCGCGTGATCGCCACGGTTTCGGGTCCGGCCAAGGCCGCGCATGCGCGCGCGGCCGGCGCCGACATCGTGCTCAACTACCGCAGCGAGGATGTCGCCATCGCCGTGCGCGAGGCCACGGGCGGGCGCGGCGTCGAGCGGATCGTCGAGGTCGATTTCGGCGCCAACCTGACCCTCGACGTGTCGGTGCTGGCGCAGGATGGCGTCATCGCCGCCTATTCCTCCACCGCCGTGCCGCAGCCGGCCTTTCCCTACTATCCGCTCGCCTACAAGGGTGCGTCGATCCGGCTGGCGCAGGCGAACGCGATGCCGCCCGTGCCCCGCGCCCGAGCGCTCGCCGATATCGGCGCGCTGCTGGCCGAGGGCAGGCTCCGGCACACGGTCGGTGCTGTCTTCCCCCTCGCGCGCGTGGCCGACGCCCATGCAGCGCTGGAGGCGGGCGGCGTGGTCGGCACGGTGGTGGTCGAGATCGCCCCGGAATAGCGCCGCAGGCTAGAGGCCGAGCAGGCGCACCGTGTGGCGCGCGATCATGCGCTCCTCGTCCGTCGGGATCACATAGACGCGCACCGCGCTGCCCGGCGCGTGGATCGCCTGTGCATTGGCCTCGTTCGCGGCGGCATCGAGCCCGACGCCGAAGCAGGTCGCATGCGCGCAGGCCTTGGCCCGCACCGCCGGCGCGTGCTCGCCGATGCCGGCGGTGAACACGAGCGCATCAAGCCCGCCGAGTGCCGCCACCAGCGAGCCGATCTCGCGCGCGATGCGATAGCAGTAGAACTCCACCGCCTCGGCTGCCTCCGGCCGGTCAGAGGCGAGCAGGTCGCGCATGTCGGCCGACACGCCGGAGAGGCCGAGCAGCCCCGAGCGCTTGTAGAGCAAATCAGAAAGCGCCCCGGTATCCAGCCCCTCCGTCTCCATCAGGTGCAGGAGCACGCCGGGATCGATCGCGCCGGTGCGCGTGCCCATCGGCAGCCCGTCCAGCGCGGTGAAGCCCATGGTGGTGGCAACACTCTGTCCCGCCCGCATCGCGCACATCGACGAGCCCGCGCCGAGATGGCAGACGATCGCACGCCCGTCCGCGGCGGCGGGGTCGATCGCGGCCAGAGCCTGGGCGATGTATTCATAGGACAGGCCATGGAACCCGTAACGGCGCACGCCGCGATCGGCATAGGCGCGCGGCAGCGCGAACAGGGTGGCAAGCCGCGGCTGCCCGGCATGGAAGCCGGTGTCAAAGCACGCGACCGCAGGCAGGGCCGGGTCGGCCGCGATCATCGCGCGCACGGCGGCAAGGTTGTGCGGCTGGTGCAGGGGCGCGAGCGGCACCAGCGCCTCCAGTTCGGCCAGGATAGCGGCATCGATGCGCACCGGCGCCGCATAGCGCGTGCCGCCATGGACGATGCGATGACCGACCGCGACCGGGCGCGGCAACTCGGCGCGCGTCTGCATCCAGGCCAGCAGCGCCGCCAGACCGCCGGCATGATCCGCGCTCGGCAAGTCCCGGTCGATCAGCTTCGCACCCGAGGGCGAGCGCGCGGCGATATGCGCCTGCGCCCCGGCGCCGCCGCCGAGACGGTCGATCAGGCCGGAGAGAAGCCGCGCCTCGCCTGCGAGCAGTGCGAACTTCAGGCTGGAGGACCCGGCATTGAGGACCAGGATCGGCGCATCCGGCATGGCGGCGGCCCGCGTCAGTTTGCGGCAGCCGCAGCCGCGATCCGTCGCAGCCGCGCGCGCGCGACCAGCAGCGCCACCGCTGCCGACGCCAGCCGCGCCTCGGTCGGGTCAGAGCGGCTGGTGAGCACGATCGGCACGCGCGCACCCATCACCACCCCCGCACCGCGCGCATTGGCGAAATAGGCAAGCTGCTTGGCCAGCATGTTGCCGGCTTCCAGATCCGGCACAACCAGGATATCGGCCTGCCCCGCCACGGCCGAACGAATGCCCTTGGCCTTGGCCGATTCCGGCGAGATCGCGTTGTCGAAGGCCAGCGGCCCGTCGACCACGCAGCCGGTGATCTGGCCGCGATCGGCCATCTTGCACAGCGCCGCCGCATCGATGGTCGAAGGCAATTTGGGGCTGACCGTCTCCACCGCCGACAAGATCGCGACCTTGGGCAGCGCAATGCCGATCGCCTGCGCCACCTCGACCGCGTTCTGCACGATGTCGGCCTTCTCCTCGAGCGTGGGCGTAATGTTCACGGCGGCATCGGTGATCAGCAGCAGGCGCGCATAGGCCGGCACGTCCATCACGAACACGTGGCTGATGCGTCGCGCCGTGCGCAGCCCGGTATCGCGGGCGACAATGGCGGCCATCAGTTCGTCCGTGTGCAGGCTGCCTTTCATCAGCGCCTCGACCTGACCCGCGCGCGCCATCGCCACCGCAGCGTCGGCGGCGGCGTGGCTATGCTCGGTGCCGATGCGCTCGATGCCGGAGAGATCGGCGGAGATGGCCGCGGCGGCGGCGTCGATCTTGCGCGCGGGCCCGACCAGCACGGGCACGATCAGGCCGGCATCGCGCGCCTCCAGCGCGCCGCCCAAGGCAGCGGCATCAGCCGGATGCACGATAGCGCAGCGCAATGGTTCTGCGCCCCGGCACGCGGCCAGCACCGGGGCGAAGCCGTTGCCGACCTCGGGCGGTCGGGCTGCATGCTGGGACAACGCGATCAGACCGTTCACGGGATAATCCTATGCAAGATAACGGCACATGGCTGGCTCGGCAGGGTCCTGCCGGCATCTAAGCCCGATGTCTCAGCCGGAGGCAATGTCGATGGCATGACAGCGCCGCGATGCAAGCCCCGCTTGGCGCCGCCGCAGCCGGTCTGCCATGCTGCGTGCGCAAGCTCTACGCCGGCCGAACCGCTCGCCAGGACCATGCCCATGACCAGCACCGACCCGTCCCTGATGTCGGCAGAAGACCTGCTCGCAGCCTATCACCGCCGCGCCCTTTCCCCGGTCGAGGCGATCACGGCGGTGTTCGCGCGCATCGGCCGGCTCAACCCGCGCCTGAACGCCTTCGCCGTGCTTGATGAAGCCGGCGCGATGGAGGCCGCGCGTGCGTCCGAGGCCCGCTGGCGCGCGGGCCGGCCGCTCGGGCTGCTGGACGGGGTGCCGACCACAGTCAAGGACCTGATGAATCTGCGCGGCTTCCCCACCCGGCGGGGCTCGAAGGCATCCGATCCGGCGCCCGCGAGCGAGGACGCCCCGGCGGTAACCGGCCTCAAGGCGGAAGGCGCGATCATCATCGGCAAGACCACCACCACCGAGTTCGGCTGGAAGACACCCTCTGACTGCCCGCTGCACGGCACCACCGGCAATCCCTGGCATGCCAGTGTCACCGCCGGGGGGAGTTCTGCGGGTGCGGGGGCTGCCGCGGCTGCCGGCTTGGGCGCGTTGCACACGGGCACGGATGCCGGCGGCTCGATCCGCATCCCGGCCTCCTTTTGCGGGCTGGTGGGGCTCAAGCCGACCTTCGGGCGGGTGCCGCAATGGCCAACCTCGGCCTTCGCCAACGTGTCCCATGCCGGGCCGATCACCCGCACGGTGCGCGACGCAGCGCTGATGCTATCGGCCATGGCGCGCTACGACGCCCGCGACCCCTACTGCCTCCCCGACCAGCCGACCGACTGGCGCGGCGCCATCGAAGACGGCATCGCCGGCCTGCGCGTGGCCTTCACGGCACGGCTCGGCTTCGATCTCGATATCGACCCCGAGGTGCGGGCGCTGTTCGCGCGCGCGGTCGCGCGCTTCGCAGACGCGCTCGGCTGTGTGGTCGAGGAAGCGGCCCCGGTCATCCCGGACGGACGCCAGGTGTTCACCCGCATGTGGGCCGGCGGCCTGGCCAAGCTGGTGGCCTCGCTTGGGCCCGAGCGGGCGGCGCTGCTCGACCCTGGCCTCCGGCGGGTGGCGGCCGAGGCCCAGGGCATGACCGCGATCGAACTGATGACTGCCGAGGCGATGCGCCTGGAAACAGGTCATGCACTGAACCTCTTCCACCAGCGCTTCGACCTGCTGCTCACGCCGACCGTGCCGGTGCCACCTTTCCCGATCGATCGCGAGTTCCCGGACCCTGCCAAGGCCCTGTGGACGGAGTGGGCACCGCTGACCTTCACCTTCAACCTATCGCGCGGCCCGGCGGTCACGGTACCCTGCGGCAGAACGGCGGCGGGACTGCCGATCGGATTGCAGATCGCGGCACCGATCTATCGTGACGAGCTGGTGCTGCGCGCTGCGCGGGCGTTCGAGCGCGTGGCGCCCTGGCCGACCGTCGCGCCGCACTAGCAGCGTCGGGCAATGCCACCTGTCTGCTTGCGCGCATGATCTTGATTTGCGGGTCAAACCCATGCAGGACTGCGCTCCGGCCTAGCGGGCCAGCATTCACGGGATGACGAAACGATGCCGCCAGCCATTGCCCGTTCCGTCGCGTCGCTGCGCTCTCTGGTCGCCGGATGGCGCGCCGCCGGAGAGCGCGTGGCGCTGGTGCCCACCATGGGCGCGCTGCATCGCGGCCATATCACGCTGGTGGAAGCGGTGCGCCAGCATTGCCGGCGCGTGGTGGTGTCGATCTTCGTCAACCCGCTCCAGTTCGCGCCAGGCAGCGACTTCAATCGCTATCCGCGCAGCTTCGAGACCGACTGCCGGCAGGTCGATGCGGCCGGTGGCGATGCCGTGTTCGCGCCGTCGGTCGAGGAAATGTACCCGGCAGGCTTCGCCACCGAGGTGCGCGTTGCCGGCCTGACCGAGACCCTGTGCGGCCCGTTCCGGCCGGGCCATTTCGACGGCGTGGCAACCGTGGTGGCAAAGCTTTTCATCCAGTGCGGCTGCGACCTTGCCGCCTTCGGCGAGAAGGACTACCAGCAGCTGCAGGTCGTGCGACGCATGGCCACCGACCTCGATCTGCCGTTGACGATCCTTGGCGTCCCGACGGTGCGAGAGCCGGATGGGCTCGCCCTCTCCTCGCGCAACGCCTATCTCTCGCCGGCCGAACGGGCGATCGCGCCCAGGCTATATGCGATCATGCAGCAGGCGGCAGCCGCGCTGGAGGCCGGCGCAACCGCGGCCGGGGCGGAAGCGATGGCGCGCAAGGCGCTCAAGGACGCCGGTTTCAACCCGGTCGAGTATGTCGAACTGGTCGATGCCGAAAGCCTTGCCCGGCTCGATCGCCTGCGCGGGCAGGCGCGGCTTGCGGTCGCGGCCTGGCTCGGCCAGACCAGGCTGATCGACAATATCCCGGTTCCATCGGCGCGATAGTCTGCCGCTCAGGTCTGCCGCTCAGGTCTGCTGCCGCTCAACCGAACACAGCGCGCGGCAGCAAGGTGGCGATGCCCGGAAAGGCTGCCAGCAACACGACGCCAAGGATCAACGCCAGCCAGAACGGCACTGCGGCACGCGCCGCCTCGCCCAGCGTCACCTCGCCGCCCGTGATGCCCACCAGTACGAACAGGTTCATGCCGACCGGCGGGGTAAGCATGCCTACCTCGATCATCAGCGTGACGACAACGCCGAGCCAGACAGGGTCGAACCCAACGCCAGTCAGCAGGGGAAATACGATCGGCAGCGTCATGATCATCATCGACAGGCCGTCGAAGAAGCAGCCCAGCACCAGATAGATCGCGATGATCACGCCCAGCAGCAGGTAGCGCGACAAGCCGAGCGCCGAGATGCCCTGGAGCAGTTGCTGCGGCAGCCCCATGATGCTGATCGACTGGGCCAATACCACCGCGCCCATGAAGACCATTGCAATGATGCCGAAGGTCCGCGCGGTCGACAGCAGGGCCGCGCCGAAGCGCGCCAGAGTCAACTCGCCCATCGTCACGCCGAGAACGAGCGCGGCGGCAACGCCCACGCCTGCGGCCTCGGTCGGGGTGGCAAGACCCGCGAACAGGCTGCCCAGCACGGCGACGATCAGCACGACCAGCGGCCAGATGCGCAAGACACCGAGCAGCGCCGCACCAAGCGGCACGCGGTTGGCATCCTCAGGCGCGAGGGCGGGGTTGCGCAATGCCGCGACCAGGATCCACAGCATGAACATCGCCGCCATCATCAGGCCGGGCAGCACGCCGGCCATGAACAGCCGGCCGATCGAGGTGTCGGTCAGCGCGCCGTAGATCAGCAGGCTCAGGCTCGGCGGGATCAAGAGGCCGAGCGTCCCGCCCCCGGCCAGCGTGCCGACCACGGTCGCGCGGTCATAGCCGCGGCGCTTCAATTCGGGATAGGCGACCGAACCCACCGCGGCGGCAACGCTCATCGACGAGCCGGACACCGCGCCGAATATCGCGCAGACCGCGATGTTGGTGTGCAGCAGACCGCCAGGCAGACGTGCGAACAGGGGGGCCAGCGCACGATAGACCCCCTGCGACAGGCCGCTCGCCACCAGCACCTCGCCCAGCAGTATGAACATCGGCACGGCAGTGAGCGTGAACTCGTTCAGGATGTTCCAGACCGCCTGGACACCAAGCCGTGTCGCGCCGCCGGCGAAGAAATGCAGGATGGCGAAGCCCGCCAGTCCCAGCGCCGCGCCGAGGACCGCGCCGGACAGCACCAATACCGATACCCCGCCCCCCAAGACGGCCCAGATCACGCTGCCCCTCCGCTCTCGTGGCGGCCGGTCGTGCCGGCCCGGCCGCTCAGATGATGGTGTTGCCCGGCACCGGCGGCGGGCGCAGCGCCTGCCAGGCGGCGATCAGCGCGATGAACGCCACCAGCCCGGCCATGCCCACCATCCACGGCCCGAGCGGCAGGCGCGCCTGTTCGCTCGCCAGGTTCAGTCGCAGCGTGAACTCGGCCAGGCCCCAGGCTTCCTTGAGAAACACCAGCGCGAAGGCCAGAAGGATGAACTGGCCCAGAACCCAGAACGCGCGCTGCGCCACGCCCCGCAGCCGCGCGCTGATCAGCGTCACACGGATATTGCCGTGCCCGGTCAGCGTCAGCGGCAGGGAAAGGAAGGTCATCGCCGCGAGGAGAAGTCCGGACAACTCCTCGGTGAACAGGAAGGGCGCGCGCACGGCATAGCGCATCACCACTGCTGCAACGACCACCGCCAGCATCGCTGCGCAGGCAGCGGCGGCCAGCGCCGCCAGCCCGCGCGCGATCAGGTGCAGGAACGCATCGATCCGCTCGGCAAGGCCGGATGGCGCGACCGGGGCCGCGCCTTGCCCCGCCGGCTCAGCCACCGGACAGGCCCAGGGACTGCATGATGCGCCGGCGATAGGCCGGCAGCTGCCCGCCGGTGCGCTGCGCGATGTCACCCCAGGTCTTGAGCGCCGCTTCGCGGATGGCGCGCTGGTCGGCCGCCGGGAAGTCAGGATGCCAGGTCACGCCCTGCCCGCGCAGCCGCTCGCGCGCCTGCTGCTCTTCGGCCGCGCCGGCAGCGAAGTTCGACGATGGCTTCAGCATCGACTCCTCGACGCTCGTGCGGATCACCTGCTGCAGATCGGCCGGCAGGGCACGCCAGCGCGCCTGGTTCGCCATCACCACATAGGGTGTGGGCGGGAACGGGAAGCCGACATAGCTGCCATGCTTCGCCACCTCCTGCAGCGAGATGGTGTGCGCGATCCGCGCCGGATAGAGCGCGCAATCCACGACGCCGGTCTGCATCGCGGTGTAGAGTTCCTGCTGTGGGACGATCTGTGCGGCCACGCCGATCGCACGGAATGTCTCGACCTGCTCGGGCGTGCCGACGCGCAGCTTGACGCGGCGCAGCTGCTCCAGGTTCGCCACCGGCTGGCGGCACAGCACCGAAGCGTCGAGCAGGCCGACATGCATGTAGCCCGCGACCTCGATGTTCCAGCGGCGCATGATGTCGGGAATGATCTCGCGCAGCGCCGGCATGGTGCGGTTCAGCTCGTCCGGCGTCGAGACGATGCCGAACACGAACAGCGAGGCGATGTCGGCCGCGTCGCGACCGAGGAAGGGCGGCCAGATGAAGCCCATCTCCGGCCGGCCGGTCTGCATCCAGCGCAGCGCATCGGCATCGCGCAGGTTCATCGCATTGCCTTCGAACAGGTTCAGCCGGACGCGCCCGTTGCTGCGCGCGGGCAGGTCCTCCACGAAGGCGCGCACATGGCCGGATTCGACCCGCGCCGGGGCATAGGAATTGTGGAAGGTCCACTCGATGGTCTGGGCGGTCGCGGACGCGGCGGATACGCTCATCAGCGCGCCGATTCCCAGTGCCAGCAGAGATGGTCTGGCGGCGGTGAACGGCATGGTGGCCTCCTGTCTGGCTGGTCGGGCTGGTTGGGGAAAACACAGCTCGGGGCGACCAAGCGGCCCCGGCTAGATGCGTCTAGGTAAGCGTGCGCCACTCGCCTTGACAAGGCCAAGCTGAACGCGTCCCTTGGGTGGCGGGCCGCACGCGCCTGTGCTTGCCCGCCGAAACATGCTCATCGAGACAAGCCGATGCCCGGATTCCTCGACCGCGATCGCGCCTGCCGGCTGATGGCCGAGGACGCCCTCGATGCCCTGCTGCTTGCCGGGCCGGAGGCATTTTCCTACGCGCTCGGCGCCGGCCCCGGGGTTGCCGCGGGCTGGCGGCGCCTCGGCAGCGGAATCGTCGTGGTGCCGTCCGATCCGGCGGTGCCGATGGCAGCGGTGGTGTGCGACCTGTTCGCCGACATGATCCGCGAGGCATCGGGGCTGGCCGACCTGCGCAGCCACCCGATCTGGCCGGAGGCGAGCTCGGTGCTGGACCGCCTGCCGAGCGAGGACGCCGCGGCGGCGCTGGTCGTGGCGGCCGACCGTGCCCGCGGTCGGCCCGAGGGCTTTGCCCGGCCGGCGACCTTCTCGCGCGAAGCGGCGCTCGGCCACCTCGCGGACATCGTCGCCGAGCGCGGCCTGGCGCGCGCCAGGGTCGGCGTCGATCTCGAATCCGTTCCGGCCAGCGATCTGCCGGCATTGCAGGCGGCTCTGCCGGGCTGCGTCCTGGTCGATGCGAGCCTCCTGCTCGCGCGGCTGCGGGCAGTGAAGGCGGCGGGCGAGATCGCGCGGCTGCGCGCGGCCGCCAGGATCACCGAAGCTGCTCTCGGCCGCCTGCTGGCCCAGGCGCGCGCGGGCCAGACCCGTGCCGCGCTGGGTCGTCTGTTTCGCGATCTGGTCGAGCAGGAGGTCGCCGCGCGCAAGGAGGTACTGCCCACGACCTCGTGGGAGTATGTCGGCTTCGGCGCGAGCCCGTGGAGCAGCGCCGGCACGCTTGCCCCGGGCGATGTGCTGAAATGCGATGTCGGCGCCGTGGTGGGCGGCTACTCCGCCGACCTCGCCCGCACCGTCAGCATCGGCGCGCCCTCGCGCCACGCGCGCGAGGTGCATGCCGCCCTGCTCGACGGCTTCCGCGCGGGCCGTGCCCTGTTCGGACCGGGCAGGCGCCTGTCCGAGATCCATGCCGCCGCGCAGTCGGCCGTGCGCGCGCATGGCTTCGCAACCTACAGCCGCGGCCATTTCGGCCACGGGCTCGGCGCCTCGATCTGGTCGGAGGAATGGCCCTACATCGCCGCGCAATCGGTCGACGTGCTGGCCGAGCCCGGCATGGTGCTGGCCTTCGAACTCCCTTATTACATCGACGGAATCGGCGGCTTCATCATCGAGGACATGATGCTGATCACCGAGACGGGGACGGAGTGCCTTACCCCCGCCCTGCCGCACGATTTCGCCGCGATCGGATAGGCTCCGCGCATGACCGCCACCGCCACCACTGACACGCATCACGCGATCCGCCAGCAAGTACTGTGGACGCGCCTGGTCGCTGTCGTGGAGGAGCAGGCGCTGACCATGAAGCGCACCGGCTTCTCCACCTCGGTGCGCGAGGCGGACGATCTTTCCTGCGGCGTGTTCGATACGCGCGCGCGCATGCTGGCCCAGGCCGTCACCGGCACGCCGGGCCATGTCAACAGCATGGCGAACGCGGTCGGCTGGTTCCTGCGCGAATGCCCGCTGGAGACGCTGAAGCCGGGCGATGTGCTGATCTCCAACAATCCCTGGATCGGCACGGGCCACCTGCACGATCTCTGTGTCGTCGCGCCCTGCTTCCTCGACGGCAGGCCGGTCGCGCTGTTCTCGGCCACCGCGCACATCGTCGATATCGGCGGGCGCGGCTGGGGTCCGGACGGAAGGCAGGTCTACGAGGAGGGGCTGCACATCCCGGTGATGCACCTCGTGCGCGAGGGCCGCGTCAACGAGGACCTGCTCAAGATCGTCCGCGGCAATGTGCGCGAGGCGGCGCAGGTGGAAGGCGATGTCTTCTCGCTGATCGCATGCGTGAGCGAGGCGAACCGCCGGCTCGCCGCGCTGATGCGCGAATACGGCATCGACACGCTGGCGCCGCTGGCCGACTGGCTGATCGCCACCTCCGAGCGTGCGACGCGCGAGGCGATCGGCCGCCTGAGGCCCGGCACCTACCGCCACGCCGCCAGGATCGACGGCTACGACCGGCCGATGGATCTGGTCGCGACCGTGACGGTCGGCGGCGGCGAGATCCTGGTCGATTTCACCGGCACCTCGCCCGCCGCGCCCTTCGGCATCAACCTCGTGCTGAACTACACCCAGGCCTATGCCAGCTACGGCGTCAAATGCCTGGTGGCGCCCGATATCCCGAACAATGCCGGCAGCCTGGCCCCGATCAAGGTCACCGCGCCCGAAGGCTGCCTGCTCAACGTGCCGCATCCCTACCCCGTCTCGGCGCGCCACATCATCGGCCACCTGCTGCCCGACGTGGTGATCGCCGCGCTCGAGGACGCTGTGCCCGGCGGCGGCATGGCCGATTGCTCGGCCGCGCTCTGGTGCGCGACCTTCCGGCGCACCGCCGACATGGCGGCCGAGGCGGTGCGCGACGGCCGCCTCGCGCCGCGCCTGTTCGAGGTGTCGCTGTTCGCCTCGGGCGGGACCGGCGCACGCCGGGACCGCGACGGCCTCTCCACGACTGCCTTCCCTTCCGGCGTGCGCACCATGTCGGTCGAGGTCACGGAATCGATCGCGCCGGTAATCATCTGGCGCAAGGAGCTGCGCCCTGGCTCGGGCGGCGAGGGTGCAGCGCGCGGCGGTCTCGGCCAGATCGTCGAGGTGGCCAGCGCCGATGGCGAGGCCTGGGCCGTGTCGGCGATGTTCGAGCGCGTGCAGTTCCCGGCGCTCGGCCGCAAGGGCGGCGGGGCGGGCGCGGCGGGCACGGTGGCATTGGCATCGGGGGTGCAACTGCGCGGCAAGGGCTTGCAGCAGGTGCCGGCGGGCGAGCGGCTGGTGCTCGGCACGCCCGGCGGGGCGGGCTACGGCCCGCCGCAGGACCGCCCGGCCGAGGCGATCGCGCGCGACCGCAAGGCCGGGCTAATCTAGCGCGAGCGGGGCCGCGTGCGGCCTATTGCGACGGCAGTTCGGCCACGAGCTTCGGCTTAACAAGCTTCCCGGCGCTGTTCTTCGGCAGCTCTGCCTTCACGAACACCTGCTTCGGCACCTTGTAGGGCGCGAGCCGCGCTTGGCACAGGGCGCGCAGCGCCTCCGGATCCGTCTTGGCGCCGGGGCGCAGACTGACGAAGGCTGCCACCTCCTCGCCCATGTCGCGGCTCGGCCAGCCGACCACGGCGGCCTCGGCCACCTCGGCGTGCGAGAGCAGCACGGACTCGACCTCGACCGGGTAGATGTTCACCCCGCCGCGGATGATCATGTCCTTCTTGCGGCCCTTGAGGAACACATAGCCCGCCGCGTTGATCGAGCCGAGATCGCCGGGGAAATACCAGCCATTCTGGAATGCCTCGGCGGTCGCCTCGGGGTCCTCATAGAATGCCGAGGCGACACCCGGACTGCGATAGGCAAGCCGCCCGACCTCGTCGGGGCCGAGCGCCTTGCCGGCATCGTCGAACACCGCGACCTCGACGCCGAACACGGGGCGGCCGACACTGTCCTCGTGCCGGTCGATATCCTCGGGGCGCAGGAGCGAGATCCCGCCGCCCTCGGTGCTGGCATAGTACTCGTGGAAATTGCGGCACAGCCGGTCGCGGATCGCATGCCGCTCGAACGGGGTCACCGGCGCGCCGGAGGAGAGCAGCAGGTTGAGCCGTCGCACCGGGCCGAGCGCGCCATCCGGCAGGTCGAGAAGCCGGCGCAGCAGGGTTGGCACCAGGAACAGGCTGGTGGCGTTGCGCGCGGCCAGCTCGGCCACCAGTTCCTGCGGCTTGTATGGCGGCGGGAACAGAACCAGCGTGCCGCCCGAGAACAGCACCGACATCGAGAAGGTGCGCCCGCCGCCGAAATACATCGGCGTGGCCGACACATAGATCTCGCGCCCGTTCAGGCCGAGGTCGATCCAGTGCGTCCAGAAGCGGCGCAGGAACTGGTAGTGCGTGACCATCGGCCCCTTGGGCCGGCCGGTGGTGCCCGACGAGAGCGAGAGCAGCAGCGGCGCGCTCCCGTCATGCACATGGGCGCGCACAGCACTCGCCGCAGCGGAGGCCGCACGCATCGCCGCCTCGTCAGCGATCTCGCAAGGCAGATTGGCAAGCGGCGGTGCGTCCGCCTCGACCAGCACGCGCCGCGCATGGAAGCGCTGCGCGATCACCAGCTTCTCGGCCTCGGTCCAGCGCCAGTCCATCGGCAGCGCGACCGCGCCCATGCGCGCACAGGCATAGAGCGCGACCAGATGCTCGGGCGTGTCCCTGAGCGCGATGCCGACGACATCGCCGGGACGCACGCCACGGGCAACAAGGTGGCCGGCATAGCCCGCCACCAGCACGCCCAGTTCGCGATAGCGCAGCGTGCGCGGCCCGAACTGGATCGCGGGCTTGTCGGGCTTGGTGCGTGCCTGGTGCGCAAGCCCCTCGGCCAGATTCATCACCATGCTGCGCCCTCATGCCCCATGCTGCCGCGCGCGTCAGCCCGGCAGGCGATAGATGCGCAGCGCATTGTCGCGCAGGAACTTGCGCTTCGGCACCTCGCGCAGGCCGAGTTCCTCGACCTCCTGGCGGGTGCGCTCGAAGCCGAGCACGGGAAAGTCGGTGCCGAACATCACCTTGTCCTGGCCGTAGGTGTTTATGTAGTTCACGAACTCCTGCGGCCAGTATTTCGGGCTGTGCGCGTCCGAGCCGATGAACACGTTCTTGTGCTTCCAGGCCATGGCGATCATCTCGCTGGTCCAGGGGATGCCGACATGGATGCCGATGAGCTTCAGTTCGGGGAAGTCGCACGCCACCGCATCCAGCGCGATCGGGCGGCCGACGGAGCGGCGCGGATAGCTCTGGTCGTAGACCAGCGACTGGCCGACCTGCAACTGCACCGGGATGTCGAGTTCGACGCACTTGGCATAGAACGGATACCACTTGGCGTGGTCGGGCGCGAGTTCGTACCAGTGCGGATAGAAGTGCGCGCCGACGAAGCCGTGCTCCTTCACCGCGCGTTCGAGCGCGCGCACGCCGTTCATGCCCTCGGTCGGATCGAGCCCGGCCAGCGCGACGAAGCGCTTCGGGTACTTGCGCACCGCCTCGGCCACCAGGTCGTAGGGCACATGATAGCAGGCGGGATGACCCTGGATGCCGACCTTGGCCGCGACCAGGAAGGAACGCTCGATGCCGGCGGCGTCCATCCGCTCGATCATGGTCTCGAGCGAGATGCCTTCATAGGTTTCCTTGTCGACGCCAATCTTGCCGCGGAAAAAGGCCGTGCGATCAGGGCGGTTGGCCAGTGCCTCCTGGGTCCAGATGTTCACAACGATGTCGATCGCCTTCACGTCGTAGGCCACGGCCATTCTCCTGCTCACAGTCCCAATTCGCGCGCGACCAGGTCGCGCTGGATCTCGTTCGTGCCCTCGCCGAAGCTGTAGAGCCGCGCATCGCGCCAGTAGCGTTGCATGTCGCTTTCCGCCGCATAGCCGGCCGAGGCGAGAATCTGCATGCCTTGTTCTGCGACATATTGCAGGCACTCGGTGGCGATGATCTTGGCCTGCGCCGCCTGCCGCCGGCAGGCCTGCCCGGTGCCGATCAGCCAAGCAAGGTGATAAACGGTCAGGCGCGACTGGTCGACCCGCATCTGCATGTCGGCGAGCCGATGACGGATGGTCTGGTTAGCCCCGATCGGGCGGCCGAACTGCTTGCGCTCCTTGGCATGGGAAAGCGCGCCATCTACTGCCGCCTGCGCGCAGCCGGTGACGGTGGCCGCCATCGAGGCGCGCGAATAGTGCAGCGTCGACATCAGGTTGCGGAATCCGCGGCCTGCTTCGCCCATCAGCGCCTCGGGGCCGACCGCGACCTCGTCGAAGCCGATGTCCCAGGACGGCATGGCGTTGTTGCCGAGCTTGGGCAGGCGCGTCATGGCGATGCCGGGTGCCGTGCGCGGCACCAGCAGCATCGAGACGCCCTCGGCGCCGCTGGTTCCTGGCTCACGCGCGGCGACCAGCAGGAAGTCGGCCCCGCCCGCATCGCTGATCCAGGTCTTGCGCCCGGTGATGCGGAAGCCGCCGTCGGGCTGGGGCGTGGCGCGGGTGCGGATCGCCGCGGCGTCGGTGCCGGCCTCGGGCTCGGTCAGGGCAAGCGCGATCAGGAGCCGCCCCTCGACCAGGCGCGGCAGGAGCACGCGCCGTTGCGCGTCGGAGCCATAGGCCAGCAGCGACATAGCGCCGAAGCCGATCACACGATTGAAGATCGAGGCGGCCATGTAGCCGCGATAACCGAGCCGCTCCTGGATCAGCGCGACCGTGCGCCAGTCATGGCCGAGCCCGCCCCACTCCGTCGGCAGCCCGGCGGCGAACAGCCCCGCCGCGCCCATCGCCGGCAACAGGTCGTAGGGCGGGATGTGCTCGCGGTCGCGGCGGCGCACCTCCTCGATCGGCAGGTGGCGGTCCATGAAGCGATCGACGGTCTCGATGAAGGCGAGTTGCTCGTCGCTGGGCGAGAAATCGATCATGCGTCACTCCCGCCAGGCAACGCCACGCAGGAACAGGCGCAGCCCGATGACCAGGAACATGGACAGTATGGCAAGCCCGGCCAGCCAGCGCATCGGGTCGCGCGCATGCATCGACCACGACCCCATCCACCAGATCGCGGCGACGACCATCGCCATCACTGCCCACGCGCCGATGCGCCCGAAATCGGCCGGTGGATACTGGTTGCCGCCCTCGGCCTGCTCGATCATCGCTTTGATCTCGGGCTCGTGGGCGGACTGGGCCTCCGCCGCGTCGACCTTGCCGCCGCGCAGCAGGTCCGGCGCAGCGCAGCCCACCAGCACCCCGAGGCCGACCAGATCCGTCATCGCTTCCGGCACGATCAGGCATATGGCGGCGCCAAGCAGCGCCAGGCGGCGCAGCCAGCCGAGCGGGCCAAACAAGAAGCCAGCCAGCCCGGCCGACAGGGCAAACATGCCCGCCGCGGCCGTGCCGGAGGCCTGAAGCACCTCGGTCCAGTGCCCGCGCATCAGGAGCGCGGGCGAGGCCACGAACACCATCGGCACAATGAAGGCGGCGATGCCAAGCCGCGAGCCTTCCAGCATCGATCTGATCGGATTGGCGCGCGCGATGCCGGCGGCGGCGACGCAGGCGAGAGCGGTCGGCGGCGTGATGTCGGACACGACGCCATAGTAGAAGGCGAACATGTGCGCGGCCATATCGGGCACGCCGGCAGTCTTGAGGATCGGGATGATCGTCGCGACCATCGTGATATACACCGCCGAGGCGGTCAGCCCGGTGCCGAGCAGCATTGCGATCAGGGCCGAGGCGACGAGGAACACCCACAGGCTGTCCTTGGCAACGGCGGCCACCGCCTGGCTCACCTGGAACGACAAGCCGGTGGCGAAGATCGCACCGATGATGATGCCGGCACAGGCACATGTGGCCGAGAGGCTGCCGGCCGTGCGCGCGGTGGCTTCCAGTGCGTCGGACAGGCGCGACGCGGACAAGCGTGTCTCGGGCGTGGCGAGCGAGACCACGAGGCAGCCGGCACACGCCACCAACGCCACGATCACGATCGACCAGCCCGCCAGCAGCATCACCACGATCACACCGAGCGGCAGCAAGAGATAGCCCTCGCGCAGCAACAGGCGCCAGGGATTGGGCAGGTCGCGCCGGTCGATCCGTGCCATGCCGTAGCGGCGCGCCTCGAAATGCACGGTCCAGTAGATCGCGAAATAGTAGAGGATTGCCGGGATTGCGGCGGCGATCGCGATCTCGACATAAGGCACGCCCATGAACTCGGCCATCATGAAGGCGACCGCGCCCATCACCGGAGGCATGATCGCACCGCCGACCGCGGCCGATGCCTCCACCCCTGCGGCGAAAGCCGGGCGGTAGCCGAGCCGCGTCATCATCGGGATGGTGAAGCTTCCGGTGGTGAGCACGTTGGAAACGCCGCTGCCCGACATGGTGCCGAACAGGGCAGAGGACACCACCGCCGCCTTGGCCGGCCCGCCGACGCGATGGCCGAACAGGGCGAAGGCCAGCTTGGTGAAGAAGGCGCCGGCGCCGGTGCCCTGCAGCAGGCGACCGAACAGCAGGAACAGCACGATGTACTGCGCCATCACCAGCACCGGGATGCCGAAGATGCCGGCATCGCCAACGAACAGGGTTTGCAGCAAGGTCGTCACCGATACCGGCGCGCCGAACAGCACGCCCGGGAAGCGGTCGGCGAACAGGGCGTGGACGCAGAACGCCGCCGAAAGCAGCACCAGCGCCCAGCCGACCGTGCGCCGCACCGCCTCGAACACCACTAGCACGAGGCTGGTCGATACCCAGAAGTCGATCGTGCGGAAATCGACCGAACGCAGTTCCCAATCCTCGCGCTCGACCAGGAAATAGGCCAGCGAGACCGCGCACACGGCAAGGCAGGCAAGGTCGAACCCGACCCGCCATCCGCCCTGCGCCAATGGCGTGCCCCACGGCCGCATCGGCGCAGCAAGGAACAGGATCGCCAGCGCGACCGTGAGGTGAACCGGAAGAAAGAGCACGTTCACCGGCGCGCCATAGACGCCGATATAGATGTGGAAAAGGATCAGGAACGAGGCAAGCAGCGCAACCGCCCACGCCACAGGGGCCGGCATGCCGGTTCCCGGCCGGCCGAGCACCGTCCGGAAGGCGCTGCCCAACGGCTCAGGCCCCTGCTTGCGCGCGCACGGCCTCGCAGCGGCTCAGCGGGCCAAGCCCGCTTCGCGGTAGTAGCGCATCGCGCCGGGATGGACCGGGATACGGTTGAAGGCGAGAGCGCGCTGCGGGGAAACCTCGTCGGCGCCCGGGAACAGGCCGTGGAACTCGCGATGCTTCTCGACCAGCGCCTTGGTGATGCGGTAGGCGAGATCGTCCGACATCCGCGTGCTGGCCACGATGTGGTTGAAAACATAGGGGCTCGGCGTGGGCTGCGTCACGCTCTGGTAGATGCCGGTGGGCATGGCCTGGATGCCAGCGCCCGGCAAGAGCTCCTGGTAGCGGTGCCCGGCCGCCTCGTCGAATGGCAGCATGCGGAAACCCGGGCTGCGATCGAGTTGCAGCAGCAGCGAGTAGCTGGCCGGGCCAGAGAAGAAGGCGACGTCGATCTGCCCGTCCTGGAACATCTGCGTGAGGTTCTGGTAGCCGGCAGAGTTCACCACCCCGCCAGCGCGGCTGATATCCTCGGGCGACACGCCATGGGCGCCAAGGGCGGCAATGTTCATCGGCCAGAACACCGAGGCGCGCGGGCCGAGCCATACGCGGAGCCCGCGGGTCTTGAGGTCGGCCAGGCTGCGGATATCAAGGTCCTTGCGCACGATCGCCCAGTGATAGGCGCCGTATGTACTCATGATATGGCGGACATCGGGGGTCGGCACGCGCAATTCGCCACGGCCCTGCGCCACGTCGTAGGACTGGAAGGTGTAGGAAAGCACCATCTCTGCCTCGCCGCGCTGCACACGAACAAGGTTCTGCTCGGTCGGGCCGGGCATGGTCGAGGCGCGGGTGCCCTGCACCTCGCGGTTGATGATCTCGGCCATCTTCGCGGCGAATACCGGGTAGGTGCCCGCGAGCCCGGAGCCGATGCGGACGAATTGTTGCGCCTGACCGGTCGCAGGCGCACCGATCATGGCGGCCCCGAAGGTGGCAACAGCGAAAAGTGCGGCGCGCCGTCTGAACATGGCGGAGTCTCCCTGCTTGTTGGTTACCAGGCCCCGTTGCGGCCCCGTCGGCGGCAGGTATGATCCCCGGAATGGCCTTGCATCACAAGCCCTTGCTGCCAACCCCATGAACATTGTCGAAGCCCTGTATCTGCACGCCCGGCAACGTGCGTCCAAGCCCGCCCTGATCGCCGGGGAGCGCTGCCTGACCTATGCCGGGCTGGAGCGCGCGGTGGCCGGATGGGCCCGGGCGCTGGCGCGGCAGCGAATCGGGCGCGGCCAGGTGGTCGGCCTAGCGCTGCGCGACGATATCGAGCATGTGCTGGCGCTGTGGGCGCTGGCATGGCTCGGCGCGGTGATCCTGCCGATCGACTGGCGCTGGACCGTGGCCGAGCGCGCGCGCATCCGGGCCGCCTTCGGCGCCGGCCGCGTCCTGTCCGACGCCGCGCGCGGCGAGCCCGGCGAGATCGTGATCGATGCGGGCCTGATCGCCAAAACCCAGATGGAGGCGGGCAGCGCCCCGCCGCCCGTAGCGCAAGGGGACCCGCCGCTGGTGATCGCGCTCTCCTCGGGCACGACCGGCGATCCGAAGGGGCCTGTCATCCGCCACAGCCACATGCGCGCGCGATTTCTCGGCCACTATGTCAGCCTCGGCTTCAGCGAGACCGACCGCTTCCTGTGCGCGACCCCGCTCTATCACGGCGGCGGGCGCGGCTTCGTCATGTCCTGCCTCTATGGCGGCGCGACCGCCGCCCTGTTCCCGCCGCCCTGGGACCCGCCCGCACTTTCCGCCGAAATCGCCCGGCTTGGCATCAACAGCATGTTCCTGGTGCCGACTCAGTTGCGCCGCTGCCTCGCCGCCGCGGACCGGACGGGAGCCGGACCGGAAGGCCCCCTCTGGCCGATGCTCACCACCCTGGTCTCAACCGGCTCTGCCCTGTCGGTGGCCGAGCGGCTGGCGATCCGCCGCCGCCTCAGTCCGCGCCTGCGCGACTATTACGGCTCGACCGAGGGCGGGGGCGCGACCGTGCTCCAGCCCGAGGACATGGCGCGCGAGGCCGACAGCGTCGGGCGCCCCTCCTTCGGCGTCGAGCTCGATGTGGTCGATCCCGCCGGCCAGCGCTGCCCGGCGGGCAGCGAAGGCAGCGTGCGCTGGCGCGGTCCAGGGGTGCCGGTCGAGGATGAATCCGCGCCCGGCGTGCGCGAAGGCTGGTTCTATCCCGGCGATCGTGGTCGTATCGACGCCAACGGTTTCCTCCGTCTGGCCGGGCGCGATGTCGCCCTGATCATCCGCGGCGGGGTGAACATCAACCCGGCCGAGGTCGAGGCGGCGCTCCGCCTCTGCCATGGCGTGAGCGATGCCGCGGTGATCGGGGTGCCGTCGGCCGAGCTGGGCGAGGAGGTCGGCGCCTGCATCGTCGCCGATGCCGCCATCACGGCGGAGGCGATCATCGCCGATTGCCGCGCGCGGCTCGCGCCCTACAAGGTCCCGCGCCGCATCCGGCTGGTGGCCGAACTGCCACGCAATGCCGGGGGCAAGGTGGTGCTGGCACGCCTGCGCGAGATGCTGGCCCAGTAGGCCGCGCGCACGCGCCATGCTACGCAGCGGATCAACGAAGCAAACGGGGGCAGGCATGAGCGGCCTTGTGGTGATCGAACGCCCGGAGGATGGCGTGGCACTGGTGCGCATCAACCGGCCGGAGGCGCGCAATGCGCTCTCCTTCGCCGTGCGCGAGGCGCTGCATGATGCCTTCGCCGCGCTCGGCGAGGACGAAAGCGCGCGCGCGATCATCCTTACCGGCGATGCCCAGGCCTTCGCCGCCGGCGCCGACCTCAAGGAGATCGCCGAGATTTCGGCGGTGGAGGCGATGCGCCGGCGCACCGACCAGCTCGCGCGGCCCTTGCGCGAGTGCCCCAAGCCGGTGATCGCCGCCGTGCAGGGCTTCTGCCTCGGCGGTGGCCTCGAGATCGCGATGCAGTGCGACATCATCGTCGCCGGAGAAGGCGCGCAGATGGGCCTGCCCGAAATCCGCGTCGGCGTGATGCCGGGCTCGGGCGGCACGCAGCGGCTGACGCGCGCGGTGGGCAAGCCCAGGGCGATGCTGATGGTACTCACCGGCCAGATGGTCAGCGGCAAGGATGCGGCGGCGATGGGCTTGGCCAGCCTCTGCGTTCCGGATGACAAGGTTCAGGAGGAGGCCCTCGGCATCGCCCGGCGCATCGCCGCGCTGCCGCCGATCGCGGCGCAGCTGATCAAGGAAACCGTGCTGGCCGGCGCCGACGCGCCGCTTTCCACCGCGCTGATGCTGGAGCGGCGCGGCTTCAACCTTCTGTTCGCGACCGAGGACCAGAAGGAAGGGGCGCGTGCGTTCATCGGCAAGCGCAAGCCGCAGTTCAAGGGCCGCTGAACGATGACCGATATCGTGATCGAGGCGCCGATCCGTTCCTGGCGTGGCGTGGTCAAGCCGGAATGGATCGACCATCACAGCCACATGAATGCGGGCTATTACGGTGTCGTGTTCGAGACGATCGGTGCGGGCTTCATGCGCACGATCGGGCTCGGGCCTGCCTATCGCGCCCGCACGCCCTATGGCTTCTACGTGATCGAGACCCACGTCTCCTACCTGCGCGAACTGCGCGCGGACGCGCCGCTGGTCGCGACCACGCAGCTTCTCGACTTCGACGCCAAGCGCCTGCGCTCGTTCCACACGCTCTACAACGAGGCCGAGGGCTTCATCGCCGCGACGGGCGAGATGATGGCGCTGCACATCGACCGCCGCACGCGCCGATCGACCCCGATGCCCGAGGACATCACCGCGCTGTTCCAACGCATCAAGGAGGCCCACAGCGCCCTGCCCGTGCCGCCGCGGGCCGGGCGCGGCATCAGCATGGCCAAGCCGGGCGCGTGACGGCCGGCGCCGCTCTAGTATGTGGCCGCCTGTGCCTGCCCCCTTGCTCCGCGCGCGCGCACTTCCGCCACCGCAGCACGAAGATCCGCGAGATAGCGATCCGCGCTGACATGGTGCGACGGGTTGATGACGAGGTGTATCGCCGCGGGCTCGGCCAGCAGGCTGATGAACCAGCCGCGCCGCGTCATGGCGGCGACCAGGGACTCGAGGTCGAGCCCCGGTTCGGCCGGGCGATAGGCGAAGATCGACAGTTCGCTCGGTTCCAGCACGGACAGGCCCTCGATCGCGCGGATGCCCGCCACGAGCCTGGCCTTGGTATCCATCACCAGCCGGGCGCAGTGCAGATAGCCGTCCTCGCCGAGATGGTTCATCACCGCCCAGGCCGCCGCCACTGCGCCCCCGGGGCGCGTGCCCTGCGCCACCAGCGCCTGGTAGTGGCCGCGTTCCCAGTCATCGAAGCGGAACCACTGGTGTTCCTGCAAGGCCCCATCGCGCAGGAGCAGAAGCGAGGCACCTTTCGGCGCCATGCCGTACTTGTGGATGTCGGCCGAGATCGAGGTCACGCCCGGCACGGCGAAGTCGAACGCCGGGATCGGATGGCCGAGCCTCGCCGCGAACGGGGCCAGGAACGCACCGACGCAGGCATCGACATGCATCCACAACCCGCGTGACTGCGCCAGCGCAGCGATCTCGGCGATCGGGTCGAACACGCCGAAGGGGAAGCTCGGCGCCGAGCCGACCAGCATGATGGTGTCGGCATCGATGCGCGCCTCCATGCCGGCGACATCGGCGCGGAGATCCGCGCGTGTCGTCGGCACGCGGATCACATCGATACAAAGATCATGCCCAGCGCGGCTGAACTGCGGATGCGCGCTGCGCGGCACGATCACGTTCGGGGTGCTGATGCCCTTGGTCGCGCGCGCCCAGTCGCGTGCGGTGCGCATCGCCAGGTAGATGCTCTCGGACCCGCCGGACGTGAAGGTCGCCGCCCCGCCCTCCGGCGCGTTCAGGAGCCGCAGACCCATCGCCCGCACCTCCCCCTCCAGCCTGGCAAGGCTTGGAAAGGCGCGCTGGCCGAGATTGTTCTCGGTCCAATAGGCGCAATAGGCTTCCTGCTGGACCCGCGTCAGCGCGTCGTCGAGGTGGAAGACGAACACCGGGATGCGCGCATCCCGCCACGAGAAGTCGCCTCCCTTCGCCGCCTCAAGCTCGGCCCTGAGCTCGGGCCAGGGACGCCCCTTGGCCGGAATCCTTGTCACGATCCGCTCTCCTGCCTGGCGCCAGCCGCCTCGAGCCGCTGCACGGCCCATTGCGCCGCGTCGCGCACGATGAAGGACGCATCATCCAGCCGCGCGCGCGCCGCCGGCAGGAGGGCGCTCTCGCCACTGTTGCCGATCGCGACCAGCACGTTGCGCACGAAGCGGTCGCGCCCCGTGCGCTTCACGGGCGAGGCCGCGAACAACGCCCGAAACGCGCCATCGTCGAGCGCGGCGAGCCTGGCCAGCTCCGGCCCGCGCAGCGCCCCGCGCGGGGCGAAGGCCATCTCGCGCGCGGCCTGCGCGAAGCTGTTCCATGGGCATACCGCCACGCAGTCATCGCAGCCGAACACGCGGTTGCCGATCGCCGGACGCAACTCCTCCGGGATCGGCCCTTCATGCTCGATCGTCAGATAGCTAATGCAGCGCCGCACATCGAGCCGGTAGGGCGCAGGGAAGGCATCGGTCGGACAGATGTCCATGCAGCGGCGGCAGCGCCCGCAATGGTCGCGATGCGGTTCGTCGGGCTCGAGCGCAAGCGTGGTGAAGATCTCGCCCAAGAACAGCCAGGAGCCGAACTGGCGCGAGACCAGCACGGTATGCTTGCCCTGCCAGCCGAGGCGCGTCTGCGCCGCCAGCGGCTTCTCCATTACCGGCGCGGTATCGACGAACACTTTGAAGCTGCCGCCGAAGCGCGACATCACCCACTGGCCCAGCCCCTTCATGCGGCCCTTCATCACGTCGTGATAGTCGCGCCCGCGCGCATAGACCGAGACATAGCCGCGATCGGATTGCGCAAGTTCCGCCAACGGGTCCTGCTCCGGGGCGTAGGACGCAGCAAGCACGATCACGCTCCGCGCTTCCGGCCAAAGCGCATTGGGGTCGCCGCGGCGTGCCTCGGTCTCGGCCATCCAACCCATGTCACCGTGCAGGCCCTGGGCCAGGAACGCGCGCAGATCGGCGCGCGCCGCATCGGGCAGGCTCGCCGGGGCGAAGCCGACCGCATCGAAGCCCCGTCGTTGCGCCTCGGCGCGAACAGCCTCGCGCGGGTCGAGCAGCTCCGCCTTGCGCGGCGCACGCTTCATGGCGCGGGCGGCCGGCGCATGAGGCGTCTCAGCCCCGCCCGCGATAGGGGGCGACGCCCTGATCCGGCACCCACACGCCCCTCGGCACCGGCCCGCTCTGCCAGAAGACGTCGATCGGCATGCCGCCGCGCGGATACCAGTAGCCGCCGATGCGCAGCCAGCGCGGCGCCAACAGGCCGACCAGCCGTTTCGCTATCGCCAGCGTGCAATCCTCGTGGAACGAGCCCTTGTTGCGGAAGCTGCCGAGATAGAGCTTGAGCGACTTGCTCTCGACCAGCCAGCGGCCCGGCACATAGTCGATGACGAGATGCGCGAAATCGGGCTGGCCGGTGATCGGGCAGAGCGAGGTGAACTCGGGCACGGCGAAGCGGGCGAGGTAGCGCAGGTCCGGGTGCGGGTTCGGCACGCGCTCGAGCAATGCCTTCTCCGGGCTTTCCGGCAGCGGCACATGCGCGCCGAGCTGCTTCGGTGTCGCTGAGGGTCGCCTAGTCATCGCGGTCTTTCCCGATCGTTGGCGGCGGCGGGTCGCCACTGGCCCAGCCCGCGGCAAGCGTTGCAGCATAGGCGTCGAGCGTGCCGGTTGCGATGGCCTCGCGCAGCCCTGCCATCACCGACTGGTAGTAGTGCAGATTGTGCCAGGTGAGCAGGATCGGCCCCAGCATCTCGTTCGCCTTGAACAGATGATGCAGGTAGGCGCGGCTGAACCGCGCGCAGGCCGTGCAGCCGCATTGCGGATCGAGCGGCCCCGGGTCCTCGGCATGGCGGGCGTTGCGGATATTGAGCGTGCCGCGCGCGGTGAATGCCTGCCCGGTGCGGCCCGAGCGCGTCGGCATGACGCAGTCGAACATGTCGATGCCGCGCCGCACGGCGCCGACGATGTCCTCGGGGCGGCCGACGCCCATCAGGTAGCGCGGGCGGTCCGCGGGCAGGCGTGGCACAGTGCCGTCGAGCACGGTGAACATCACCTCCTGCCCCTCGCCCACGGCAAGGCCGCCGACCGCGTAGCCCTCGAAGCCGATGCCCGTCAGCGCCGCTACCGATTCCGCGCGCAGGGCCGGATGGACGCCGCCCTGCACGATGCCGAACAGGCCGTAGCCGGGGCGCGCGCGGAAGGCTGCGCGGCAGCGCTCGGCCCAGGCCATCGACAGGCGCATCGAGGCGGCGGCAACCTCCTCGCTCGCGGGGAAGGGCGTGCATTCGTCGAAACACATGGTGATGTCGGCATCGAGCAGGTGCTGGATCTCCACCGAGCGTTCCGGCGTGAGGCGGTGGCGCGAGCCGTCGACATGCGATCGGAAGGTGACGCCATCGGCGTCGATGGTGCGCAGCTCGTTGAGCGACATCACCTGGAAGCCGCCGGAATCGGTCAGGATCGGCCCGTCCCAGCCCATGAAGCGGTGCAGCCCGCCCAGCCGCGCGACGCGTTCGGCGCCGGGGCGCAGCATCAGGTGATAAGTGTTGCCGAGGATGATCTGCGCGCCCGTCTCGCGCACGGCATCGGGCATCATGCCCTTGACCGAGCCGGCCGTGCCCACGGGCATGAAGGCGGGCGTCTCGACCACGCCGTGCGCGGTATGCAGCCGCCCGCGCCGCGCAGCACCATCCTGCGCCAGAAGCTCGAGGCGCAACGCGCTCATGCCGTGCGCTCCTTGGCCATGCGCTCCGGGGCCGCGCGCTCCAGCAGCGACGCATCGCCGTAGGAATAGAAGCGATAGCCGGCGGCGATGGCATGGGCATATGCCGCGCGCATCCGGTCCCGCCCGGCGAAGGCCGAGACCAGCATGAACAGGGTCGAGCGCGGCAGGTGGAAGTTCGTCATCAACAGGTCCACGGCGCGAAAGCGGAAGCCCGGCAGGATAAAGATCTCGGTCTCGCCGGCGAAGGGCCGGATGCGCCCGTCATCATCGACGGCGCTTTCCAGGAGCCGCAACGACGTGGTGCCCACTGCGACGATCCGCCCCCCCGCCCGCCGCGCGGCATTGATCCGCTCGGCCGCCGCGGGCGCGATCTCGCCGCGCTCGGCATGCATGCGATGGGCGGTGACATCCTCGGTGCGGACTGGCAGGAAGGTGCCCGCGCCGACATGCAGCGTGACCGCCACCGAACCCACGCCACGCGCGGCCAAGGCCGCCATCAAGGCGGGTGTGAAATGCAGCCCGGCCGTGGGCGCGGCCACCGAGCCGTCATGGCGGGCGAACATGGTCTGGTAGTCGGCCTGGTCCTCGGGTCGCGGCCCCTCGGGGCGCGGGATGTAGGGCGGCAGCGGCACGGCGCCATGCGCGCGCAGCGCGGCGGCCAGCGCCACATCTTCCAGGCCGAAATCGAGTGCAACCTCGCCTCCCTCCAGCCTGGCCTGGACGGTCGCGGCGAAGCCCGTTGCGAAGGCGACCCTCTCGCCCGGGCGCAGGCGCTTGGCCGGGCGTGCGAAGGCCTGCCAGCGCCCCGCGCCCAGCGGCTTGTGCAGCAGTATCTCGACCCGCGCCGCGCCGCGCCGGCCGACCAGGCGGGCGGGGATGACGCGCGTGTCGTTGAACACGAGCAGATCGCCCGTCCGCAGCAGGCCGGGAAGGTCGTGCACGATGCAGTCGGCGAGCCCCCCCTCGCGCACGACCAGAAGCCGCGCCGAATCGCGCGGACGGGCCGGCGCCGCGGCGATCCGGTCCGGGGGCAGTTCGAAATCGAAATCCTCGGTGCGCATGGGACGGCTGGATATAGGCATCCCAGCCCGCGCGCGCAATTCGGATCGACAGGCGCCGCCGGCCGGGCGATCCTGGGCGCCATGACGACCAACCGCTTCCCCGCCGACTGGACCGAGATCGAGGCTGCGCGCCAGGCCTGCTTCGATGCGACCATGGACCTCGCTGCGCGCCACCACCCGCGCATCCGCCGCCTGATGGCCGAGCGCGGGTTGACCCGGAGCGATCTCCGCACGCCGGCCGATCTCGTGCGCCTGCCGATCACCACCAAGACCGACTACGCCGCCGCGCCCGAGGAGTGCCGGTTGCAGCTCCCGGCCGACGATCCCGCGATCGCGGAGGACGCGCGCACGGTCTGGGACGTGATGTACACCACGGGGTCGACCAGCGGCGTGCCGACGCCCTTCGTCTCCACGAGCTGGGACTTCCTCGACATCATGCTGTTGCAGCGGCGCATGCTGGACATCCGTGGCGTCCGTCCCGATGACCGCATCGCCAACCTGTTCCCGCTGACACGCCACCCGCACGGTGCCTTCACCCGCGCGCTGCACGCCGCCGCGGCCGCGAACATTCCCGTGACCAGCCATCTGCCCGGCAACCCCTCGCCGCGTTTCACGCTCGGCAACGATCTCGACGGCGTTATCGACGGACTGGCCCGCACGGCACCCACCATCCTGTGGGGCGTGCCGAGCTATATGCGCCGGGTGCTGGCCCGCGCCGCCGAGCGTGGCATGCGGCTCCCCTCGCTGCGGCTTGCCTTCGTCACCGGCGAGGGCCTTTCCGAGGGCGGCCGCGACGAACTCACCGCGCGCATGAAGGCCCTCGGTGCCCGGGAACCGCGCGTGTCGATCTCCTACGGCATGACCGAGATCCAGGGGGGACTGCCGGAATGCGTGCCCGGGGCGGGCTATCACAACCCGCTGCCCGAGCAGTTCCTGTTCGACATCGTCGATCCCGAGACGCACCAGCCCCTGCCCGACGGCGCGCCGGGCATGGTGCTGCTCTCGCACCTCAACCGGCGCGGCACGCTGCTGATGCGCTTCGCCGTGGGCGACATCTCGGTGCGCACGCGCGAACCCTGCCCGCATTGCGGCCGCGTCACCGAGCGCCTGGTAGCGCAGCCCCGGCGCGCCGACGACCTGCTCAAGATCCGTGGCATGCTGGTCAACCCGGCATCCGCGCTGGCGGCGGTCGAGGCCGATCCGGGCGTGACGGATTTCCGCTTCGCAGTCGAGAAGGAAACACCGGGCGCGGCCCTCTCGATGGACGTGCTGCGGCTCGATGCGGTCGCGGGCGCGGGTGCGTCCGGCGACCTCGCGGCGCGGCTGGCCGAACGGGTGAAGAAGGCGATCGGCGTGACACCGATCGTGCGGCTGGTGCAGCCGAGCGCGCTCGGGCCGGCGGGGGATTCCGCCTGGAAGGCCAAGCGCTTCCTCGATCTCAGGGATGCGCCGGCGCGCTGAAGGCACGGCCAGCGGCACCGAGATACAGGCGCGCCACGCGATCGTCGCTGCGCAACGAGGCCGCGCTGTCCGCAAGGACGATGCGCCCCATCTCCATGACGATGCCGGTATCGGCGGCCGCCAGCACCTTGCGCACATTCTGCTCGACCACCAGCACCGCCACGCCCTGCCCGGCCAGGCGGCGGGCGGTGTCGAACACGGTGTCGACCATCTTGGGCGCCAGCCCGATCGAGGGCTCGTCCAGCATCACCGCGCGCGGGGCGACCAGCAGGGTGCGCGCGATTTCCAGCATGCGCTGCTCGCCGCCCGAAAGCGTCCCGGCAAGCTGGCCAAGGCGGGCGCGGAGCGCCGGGAACAGCGCCAGCACCCGCTCGGTGCGCTCCGCGATCAGCGCCGCATCGTCGAGCAGATAGGCGCCCATGCGCAGATTCTCGGCGATGGTGAGCTTGGGGAAGGTGCTCCGTTCCTGCGGCACATAGGCAAGGCCCGCCGCCAAGAGCCGCTGCGGCGCGAGCCCGTCGAGCACGGTATCGCCCAGCCTCACCCGCCCGCGCCGGCCAGGCAGCAGGTTGAAGACGGCCTTGAGCAGCGTCGACTTTCCCGCGCCATTGTGGCCGATCACCGCGACGATCTGCCCGGCCGGCACATCGAGAGACACGCCCTCGACGATCATGCGTCCGCCATAGCCCGCGGAAACGTCGCGCACGGACAGCATCGCGCTCACCCGAGATAGGCCTCGATCACGCGCGCCGAGGCCTGGATCGCCGCCGGCGGCCCCTCCTCCAGCACCGCGCCCTGGTGCATCACCACGATATGCCGGGCGAGACCCATGATGAACTCCATATTGTGCTCCACGATCAGGAACAAGCCGCCGCGCTCGGCATGCAGCATGCGGATCAGATCGGCCAGCACGCCGAGAAGGCCGGGATTGATGCCGGCGGCAGGCTCGTCCAGCAGCAACAGGCGCGGGCGGCCCATCAGCGCGGCGACGATCTCCAGCAGGCGGCGCTGACCGAAGGACAGGACCGAGGCGGGCATGTCCGCATAGGCATCGAGCGTGGCCAGCGCCAGGAGCCGGCGCGCGTCCCTGATCGCCTCGGCAGCGGCGGTGGCGCGGCGCGTGACGATGCGTCCCAAGGCGCCGGCGAGTCCCTTCGGGCGCAAAGAGAACAGCAGGTTCTCAAGGCAGGTCCATTCCGGAAAGATGCGGCATTCCTGGAATGTGCGGGCCAGACCCACCGCCGCGAGTTCGTGCGGCCGCAGGCCCTGCACCGGCCTGCCGTCCAGCAGCACCCGGCCCGCATCGGCGATCTGGCGGCCGGCGATCACGTCGAACAAGGTCGTCTTGCCGGCGCCGTTCGGCCCGATCAGGCCGTAGAGGCCGGGCCCCGGCAGCGCGAAGGAGACATCCGCCAGCGCGCGCACGCCGCCGAAGGATTTCGACACGCCCGCAACCGCGAGCGAGATGGCGGCGGCATCGCTCATGCGTGGCCGGGGGCGCGCAGGGCCCCCTTCCCGCGCAGGCGCCGCACGGCGTCGGCGGCGAGGCCCGCCAGCCCCTGCGGGGCGAAGCGCATCAACAGCACCAGCACGAGGCCGAACACCACCAGCCGCCAGGCGCTGGCCACGCGCAGGGCCTCGGGCACCGCCACGAACAGCCCGGCGCCGAGCACCGGGCCGAGGAGGTGGCCGGCACCGCCGACGATGACAATCAGGACGATGTTGATGCTTTCCAGCATGTCGAAGCTGGCCGGGGCGGCGACGCGCAGGAAGCTCACCTTGAAGGCCCCGCCCGCCCCGGCGATCGCCGAGCCGATCGCGAACACCGCCACCTTCATCGCCATTACCGGCACGCCGCGCGCGCTCGCCAGCACCTCGTCCTGGCGGATCGCCGCCAGCATGCGCCCGAAATCGGAGCGCACGATCAGCGCCTGCACGGCAAGCGCCGCCATCGCCGCCGCCATCGTCAGGCGATAGAAATCGGGCAGGCGGCGGAACGCGATCTCGGCGCCGAACAGGGCGATCGCCTCGGGGCGCGGGATGCCGGCAAGACCCACCGGCCCGCGCGTCAGTTCCTCCCAGTTGTTCATGACCGCGTGCAGGATCAGCCCAAAAGCGAGCGTGACGATCATGAAGAAGTGCGTGCGCAGCCTGAGGCAGAGCGCGCCCACCAGCGCTCCGGCCGCACCGGAGGCCAGCATCGCCGCCGGCAGCGCCGCCCAGAACGTCCAGCCCGCATCGACCATGAGCAGGCCGGCGGCATAGCCGCCGATGCCGACGAAGCCGGCATGGCCGAGCGAGACCAGCCCGCCATAGCCCAGCATCAGGTTGAGGCCGATCGCCGGGATGGCGTAGATCGCCGACAGGGTGGCGATATGCAGCACGTAGGGCGACAGTTCGCCCCACTGCGGCAGCGCCCACAGTCCGGCCAGCGCCAGAAGGCCGCCGATGATCTCGAAGGCGCGCACGGCCTCAGGCCTCCTCGCGGGTGCGCACGCCGAACAAGCCTTGCGGGCGCAGCAGGAGCACCAGCACGATCGCGGTGAAGGTGACCGCATCGCGATAGTCGGTGGCGATGACAAGAGTGGATACCGCCTCGATCACCCCGATCAGAAGTCCGCCCACCACCGCCCCGCCGATCGAGCCCATGCCGCCCAGGAGGATGCCGGCCAGGCCCTTGACCAGCGGCAGATCGCCCATCTGCGGAAACAGCAGGAACAGGGGCCCGAGCAGCGCGCCGCCGATCGCCGCCAGCGCCATGCTGATCGCAAAGGTAACGCGATGGACGCGCACGACATCGATGCCCACCACCAGCGCCGCACGCGGGTTCTGCGCCACCGCCCGGATCGCGGTGCCGAAGCGCGTGCGCTGCAGGAACAGGAACAAGGCAGTCACGCACAGGGCGCAAACGCCAATGATCAGCAGGTGCTGGACGCGGAAACGCAGCACGCCGAGCGAGACCACCGCCTGCGTCGTCTCGATGCGGAACTGCAGCGCGTTCGGCCCCCACAGCACCACGACCAGGTTCTCGATGAACAGCACGAGGCCGAGAGAGGCGATCACCTGGTTGCGCAGATTGTCGCGCAAGGGGGCGAACACAGTGCGCTCGATCACCGCACCGACCGCGATCAGCATGACGATCGCCGCCAGGATCGCGAGGGCATAGTTGCCGATCGCCTGGGTGAATACCAGGTGCGCGCAATACCCGCCCAGCATGAACAGCGCGCCATGCGCGAAGTTCAGCACGTGCATGACGCCATAGATCAGCATCATGCCAAGCGCCACGAACACATAGATGCTGCCGAGCATCAGGCCGTTCAGCACCTGTTCCGCGACCGCAAGCAGCATAGCCCGGCGCAGCCTTCTGGCCGTGCTAGGCGTCGGCGCCTACGCCGGTCACCCGGCGCCGCAATCGGCCACGACATCGGCCGGATAGAGGATGCGCCGGCGCCCGTCTGCGCACCATTGCGTGACATAGACAGGCGGGCTTGCCTGACCCTCGGCATCGAAGCGGAGTCGGCCCGTCACGCCCTCATGGTCGATGCGCGTCAGCGCCTCGCGCACGCGGCGCGCATCGGTAGCGCTGCCGGCCGCGCGCAGGGCGGCAAGGGCCACCATCAGACCGTCATAGGACTGGGCGGCGAAGCCGTGCGCCTCCTCGTTGAACTTGGCGCGATAGCGCTGCGAGAAGCCCTGGATGCGCGGCACCGCGGCGTTGGGCGGAAAGGCGTTGTATTGCACCATGCCGTTCAGGCGCTGCGCATCAAGGCGGCGCAGGAACCGGTCCGACCCCATCGCCAGCGTGCCGATAAGCTGCACATCGAGCCCCGCGGCCTTGATCTGGGCGATGGCCAGGCTGCCCGGCTCTTCGTCCATGAACAGCATCACCGCACGCGCTCCGGCATTGCGGATGTTGGTCACATGGGCCGAGAAGTCGACCTCGCCCACATTGAAAAAGCCGGTATAGCCGATGCGCCAGCCCTGCGGCAGCAGGCGGCTCATGCTTTGCACGCCGCCGCGCCCGGCGTCGTTGTTCCAGGCGATATAGGCGAGCGGCTGCCAGCCTTGCCGCGAGATGAAATCGGCCAGGGCCTGGGAGAGCTGGTCGTTGTGCGCGTTCACGCGGAACAGCCAGCGATTGTTGGCCTTGGTCAGGTTGGGGCCGGTCGGCACCGTGAGGATGAAGGGCACCTCGTTGTCGGCCGCGATCGGCGCCACCGCCGCCGCGACACCCGAGGAGAGCTCGCCGATCACCACCGGCACGCGATCGACCGTGGTAAGTCGCTGCATGGCGGAGGCGCCCTCGGCCGGGTTGCCGCGCGTGTCGTAGACCTTGATCTCGACCTGGTAGCGCCTGCCGCCTATCTCCACCCCGCCCTGGGCGTTGGCATCCTCGACCGCGAGGTTGATGCCGTTCATCTGGAAGCGGCCGGGCGCGGCCAGCGGGCCGGACAGCGCGGTCAGCACACCGATGGTCACGCGGTCCTGCGCCGCGGCAATGGGCGTGAATCCGGCCAAGGCGGCGCCGACGGCAAGCACCGACAATGCGGCGCGACGGACGATCTTGGTCATGGGGCCTCCCCGGTTCCGCATGGTCGACATGGTGCCGGCACTATAGGGTTGCGGACGGGCACCGCCAAGAACGGGGCGCACGGCGCGCAACAACGGGAGCGGTCGATGGCCGAACGAAGGATCGCGGCGGACACGGCGGGCGAGGCGCTGCTCGGCCTCATGGCCGCGCGCGGCATCGACTGCCTGTTCGCCAACAGCGGCACCGACTTCCCCTCGATCATCGAGGCGCTTGCCCGCCCGCGTGCCGACGGTGCCCGCCTGCCCCGCCCGGTGCTGTGCGCACACGAGACGGTGGCGGTCGGCATGGCGCATGGGCACGCCATGGTCAGCAGCCGGGCGCAAGCGGTGATGGTGCATGTCAATGTCGGCGCGGCCAATGCCCTCGCCGGCCTGTTCAACGCCGCGCGCGAGTTCGTGCCGATGCTGTTCTGCATGGGGCGCACGCCGATATTCGAGGCGGGCGCGCCCGGCGCCCGATCGCTCAACATCCACTGGGCGCAGGAGATGTTCGACCAGGCCGGCATGCTGCGCGAGGCGGTGAAGTGGGACTATGAGCTGCGCGATCCCGCCCAGATCGAGACCGTGCTCGATCGCGCCCTGGCGCTTGCCCGCTCCGAGCCTTGCGCGCCGGTGGCGCTGACCCTGCCACGCGAGGTGCTGGCCCGCGCGCTGCCGGGCTTCGCCTTCGCCGAACCGACGCGCCAGGCCACCGCCTCCCCCGCCGCCCCCGACCCGGCTGCGATCGAGGCGATCGCCACGGCGCTTGCCGCCGCCGAACGGCCGCTAGTCATCACTGCCTCGGCCGGGCGCGACGGCGCCGTGCCGGGATTGCTGGCCGACCTCGCGACGCGCTTCGCGCTGCGGGTGGTGGAATACCGGCCGCGTTACCACAGCCTGGACAATGGCCATCCGATGCATGGGGGCTTCGAGGTCGATCCCTATCTGGCCGAGGCCGACGCCATCCTGGTGCTGGAATGCGACGTGCCGTGGATTCCGGCCGCGCGTGCGCCGCGCCCCGATGCGCGCATCTTCCATCTCGGCCCCGATCCGCTGTTCGCACGCTATCCCGTGCGCAGCTTCGCCGCCGAGGTGGCAGCACCCGCTGCGGCCCGCCTCGCCCTCCCGTCGCTTGCCGCCGCACTCGAGCGCCACGCAGCCCCGCGCGCCGGCGCCATCGCCGCCCGCGGCGCCGCCCTCGCCGTCGACCATGCCGCCCGGCGTGACGCCGCGATCCGCGCTGCCGAGGCTATCGATGACCGCCCCGGCATGAGCATGGCCTGGGCAAGCCTATGCCTGTCGCGCGCACTGCCGGCGGATGCGATCGTGGTCAACGAGTATCCGCTGGTGCGCCCGGCGATGAACTTCTCCTGCCCCGGCACCTTCTTCGGCTCCTCGCCCGTGGGCGGGCTCGGCTGGGGCCTGCCGGCGGCTCTCGGCGCGCAGATGGCCGCCCCCGACCGGCTGGTGGTCGCGGCGCAGGGGGACGGGTCCTATGTCTTCACCAACCCGGTCGCCTGCCACCAGGTGGCGGCTGCGGAGCGGCTGCCGGTGTTGACCGTGGTGTTCGACAATGGCGGCTGGGGCGCGGTGCGGCGGGCGACGCTCGCCATGTACCCGCAGGGCCACGCGGCACGGGCGGAAGTCATGCCGCTGACCGGCTTCTCGCCCGCGCCAGACTATCCGGCACTGGTGCGCGCCTGCGGCGGCTGGGGCGAGCGGGTGGAGCGTGCGCGCGACCTGCCGGCAGCACTTGAACGCGCGCTCGCAGTGGTGCGTGAGGAAAAGCGGCAGGCGCTGCTCAGCCTCGCCTGCCGGTAGGGGAACCTGGCCGCTATTCCGCGGCGCGGCTGTTGGCCCGCCGCGCCCGTTCGATCAGCGCCAGAAGCTGCTCGGTGGTCAGCACGTCGCCGAAGAACTGGATGAAGGTCTCGAGCGTGGCACGGTGCGCCCCTTGGTCCCGCGCTGCATTCGCATCCGCCACCATTATCGTGTCGAAGCCGAGTTGCATCGCGTCGCGCGCGGTGGATTCGCAGCAGACATTGGTGATGGTGCCGACGACGATCACCGTGCCGATGCCAAGCCCGCGCAGATGGCTTTCCAGCGGCGAGGCGCCGCGCGCGAAGGCGGAATAGCGGCATTTCGGGAACAAGAAATCGCCGGGCAGCACATCGAGCGCCGGATCGAGGGCGTGCAGCGGCGAGCTCGGCCGCAACTGCGCCACCCGGGTGGCGGCCACCTCGGGGCTGACCATGCGCCGGTAGAAGCCGGGCCAGCCGCCATCCTCGGCATCGGTGAAGGTCGCGAGCGAGAAGGCGATGGTGCCGCCGGCCGCGCGCAGCGCCCCGGCAAGACGGTTGATGCTGGGTATCACCGCCTTGGCCGCGTCCGTGCCCGAGCGTATGCCTGCCTCGGTGAAGGCGCGCTGCATGTCGATCACCACCAGTGCCGTCCGCGCCGGATCGATCGCATCGGTGATATGCACCCGCCCGCGCCGGACGATCAGGCTGTCGACGATCGCCTGCGGAAAGACGGGACCAGGGGGAAGCGGCGGGGCTGAAGCTTCGGTCATGGCGGGTAGCCCTTTGCTGGCAGGCTCGTATAATCGCATCGGCGCCAAGCCGGCGCCAACCAGGAAGGGGGGCCCGAGCCTTGGCCTACGACATCCTCGCCATCGACACCGTCGTCAACCCGATGACGCCCGAGGTCGCGGCCTCGCGGCCGTCCTGGAGCGGCGATTTCCACACCGGCACCTTCAAGCAGGAGGAAAGGGTCCGCCGCGGCTACAGCTGGGAAGAAACCCTGGCGATGATGGACGAGGCCGGCATCGAGAAGGCGTTCCTGGTTGCCGCCAAGATCGGCCAGATCGGGCTCGTCGGCAGCTGGCACATGCCCTACCAGGTTGTCGCCGACGCCGTGCAGCGCTGGCCGCATCGCTTCTATGGCATGGCCGGCCTCGATCCGACCGAGGGGATGACCGGGGTTCGCGCGCTGGAGAAAGCGGTGCGCGAGTACGGCTTCATCGGCGCCCATGGCTACCCGCACTGGTTCGAATTGGCGCCAGACCACGCCAAATGGTACCCCTTCTACGCCAAGTGCGTGGAGCTGGACATTCCGATCCAGCTTCAGGTCGGCCAGTCCCTGGTCTACGAGCCGCGGCGGCCGCTGCGATCGGTCGGCCGGCCGATCACGCTCGACGCCGTCGCCTGCGACTTCCCCGAGCTCAAGCTCGTCGGCATCCATGTCGGCATCCCCTGGACCGACGAGATGATAGCCATGTGCTGGAAACACAAGAACGTGTTCATCGGCGCCGACGCGCACGCGCCAAAGCATTGGCCCGCCAGCTTCGTGCGCTACATCAACAGCTACGGCCAGGACAAGGTGATGTTCGGCACCGACTTTCCGGTGCTTGGCTTCGGCCGTATGCGCGCGGAAGTTGAGAACCTGGGACTGCGCGACGTGCCGAAGCGCAAGTTCCTGCGGGATAATTGCATCAGAATCTATGGGTTAGACAAAAAATAATGAGTGAGCTCTGATCTTACTGCGGTGAAGTCGTTGAATCTCAGGGTTCATTGCCGAAGCTTGCGGTGAATCATGGGTGACATGGCGTCATCGACCTTGCCAAGCTCACCCATGTTCCCCAAACTTTTCTTCGTCCAGTCCGCACGACTCGTGTCCCAGGAACTTGGCCTGGGAGGTTGGGCCTGAGATCGGTACGCCTCCCTGGCGCGTTGTCGCGGGCGGCTGGACATGTGATGCGGGTGGCGAAAGCGCCCGCAACGCGACGAGGGGTTAGGGGTTTTCGCGCGCTCCGAGGTCGGCATGTCGGGCTCACGGCCCGGTCTGCGAGACCGGTGGTCGGCTTCAAGTCTGGCACGAAGGTGCCGGTGGCCGTGGGCCGCGTGCAAGGATCCGTCGGTGGCATTCCTGGGCCGCTGCCGACGCGCCAACGCTGGGTGATCCCCCTCTTCTGACCAGCGACGGCGGACGGGGGCCCGAGGGACGCTTCGGGCCCCCGTCGTTGTTTCAGGCCCCGCACCATCCCATTCCTCGCTTGGATGGCGCACCTATGCTCTCGCTCATCTCGGCGAAGCGGGACGCCAGGTTGGACAAGGCGGGGCCGAATCCCAACAAGGCCGTGATACGCTGCTGGCCGCTGCACTCTTGCCTGCCGGAGCGCCCCCATGCCGGACAGCGATCGCCGTTCCCTGATTCCCTTGGGGCTCGGCAAGATGCGCCCGCTCAAGCTGCGCGATGAAGACGCGACCATCCGCGACCTGCTCGCGGCACGCGCCCTCACTGGCGATCAAGTTGCCCGGGTAGACGAGATCGCCAAGTCGCTGGCCGAGTCGATCCGTGCGCAAGGCGCGAAGCAGCTCGGCGTCGAGCACTTCCTGGCCGCCTTCGGCCTGTCCACAGCAGAGGGCGTGGCACTCATGTGCCTAGCCGAGGCCCTGCTGCGCATCCCCGACGCCGCGACCGTCGACCGCCTGATCGCCGAGAAGCTCGGTAGCGCCGACTGGCTTGCACATCTCGGGGACGCGGAGGGCTTCACGTTGAACGCCTCGGCCTGGGCGCTAGCCCTTACGGGCCGCCTCGCCACCTGGGCCGAGTCGGATGCGAATTCGGTCGTGCAGCAGTTGCGCCGCGCCGTCGGGCGCGTGGGCGAGCCTGTGATCCGCGTGGCGCTGCGCCAGGCCATGGGCCTAATGGCTGACCAGTTCGTGATGGGCGAGACCATCGAGAGGGCCCTGGCGCGCGCCGCCAAGGCCGGACCCGGGGTGCGCCACTCCTTCGACATGCTGGGCGAAGCCGCCCGCACGGCAACCGATGCCGCCCGCTACCATGATTCCTACGCAGCGGCGATCCGCGCCATCGGCGCCCGCGCCGGCCAGGCCGACCCGATCGCCCGGCCCGGCATCTCGATCAAGCTCTCGGCCCTGCATCCGCGCTATGAGCCGGCGAAGATTGCGCGCGTGCGCCGCGAGCTCCTGCCGCGCCTGGCCGAGCTCTGCCGCATGGCGAAGTCGGCCGGCATCCCGCTCACCATCGACGCCGAGGAAGCGGACCGGCTGGCACTCTCGCTCGACCTGCTGGCCGCACTCGGCGCCGACCCGTCCCTCATGGAGTGGGACGGGCTCGGCCTCGCGGTGCAGGCCTATGGCAAGCGTGCGGTCGCCGTGATCGACTGGTGCGCCGAGCTTGCGGCCGCAAACCGCCGCCGGCTGATGGTGCGGCTGGTCAAGGGCGCCTACTGGGACAGCGAGGTGAAATGGGCGCAGGAAAGGGGCCTGCCCGACTATCCCGTGTTCACGCGCAAGGCGGCGACCGACCTGTCCTACACCGTTTGCGCCCAACGCATCCTGGCCGCGGGCCCGCGCCTGTATGGCTGCTTCGCCACTCACAACCCGCGCACACTTGCCGAGGTTCTGGAGCTTGCCGGCGGACGCGGTGATTTCGAGTTCCAGAAGCTGCACGGCATGGGCGACGGGCTCTATGCGGCGCTGCGCCTTCGCGATACGGCCGCGCCACCTGTGCGCGTCTATGCGCCGGTAGGCGATCATCGCGACCTCCTGCCCTATCTGGTGCGGCGACTGCTGGAGAACGGCGCCAACACGAGTTTCATTCACCAGATCGCCGACCGCGCCCAGCCACTCGAGCGCATTCTGGCCGACCCCGTCGGCGAACTGTCGGATCGGGTGCGCGACCCTACCCCGCCCTTGCCGCGCCCGCCCGGCCTCTATCCCGACAGGCGCAACAGCGCGGGCCTTGACCTCGCGGACGACGCCGTTCTGGCGCGGCTTCAGGATCGCATCGCGACCGATCGCGCCAGCGCCTCCGGGGTGTCCGGCCATGGTGCCCTCATCCATGAGCCCGCCGACCGCCGCCGCATGGTAGGCCACGCCGCCGACACGGAGCCGGCAAGGCTCGAAGCCATGCTCGCAAGCGCCGTACGCGCCGCACCCGTTTGGTCGCACATGCCCGCAGAGATGCGCGCCGCGACACTCGAACGGGCGGGCGATCTGATCGAACAGCGCGCCGAGGCGTTCATCTCGCTGCTGGTCCGCGAGGCGGGCAAGACCCTGCCCGACGCGCATTCCGAACTGCGCGAGACGGTGGACTATGCCCGCTACTACGCCGCGCGTGCGCGCGCCGAGTTCGGCCGGCCGCGGCTGTTGCCCGGACCGACGGGGGAGCGCAACACCCTGGCACTCGGCGGGCGCGGCGTGTTCGCCTGTATCAGCCCGTGGAACTTCCCGCTGGCGATCTTCGCCGGCCAGGTCCTGGCCGCGCTCGCCGCCGGAAATGCCGTGATCGCCAAGCCGGCCGAGCAGACGCCACTGGTCGCGGCGCTGGCCGTCTCGGCGTTACACGAAGCCGGCGTGCCGCGCGATGTGCTGCACTGCGCCATCGGCCCGGGAGAGACGACCGGCGCCGCCCTGACCTGCGATCCGCGTATCGCCGGCGTGGCCTTCACAGGCTCGACCGCGGTGGCACAGGCGATCAACCGGGCCCTGGCTGCGCGGAACGGCCCGATCGCCCCGCTGATCGCAGAGACGGGCGGCGTGAACGCCATGCTGGTGGACAGCTCCGCACTGCCCGAGCAGGTGGTGGCCGATGTAATCACCTCGGCGTTCCAGAGCGCGGGCCAGCGCTGCTCGGCACTGCGCGCGCTGTTCATCCAGGACGAGGCCGCCCCGCGCATCATCGACATGCTGGCCGGGGCCGTGGCCGAACTCGCGGTCGGCGATCCCGCCGATCCTGAAACCGACGTGGGTCCCGTGATCGACGCGGCGGCCGCCCGCGCCCTGGCGCAAGGTGCGGCGGCGCTGCGCGCCAAGGGGCGCGTGATCGCCGAAGCCGCCCTGCCCGCAGCGTGCCAATTCGGGAACTTCGTCGCACCCCTGGCAGTGGAGGTGCCGCTTGCCGATGCCCCGCGCAGCGAGTTGTTCGGACCTGTTCTGCCGGTGATCAGATTTGCCGCCGCAAGGCTTGATTCCGTCCTGGCGGGGATCGCGTCCACCGGTTACGGGCTGACGCTCGGCATCCATTCGCGGCTCGACATCTTCGTGCGCCGCGTGGCCGAGGGCGTGCCGGCCGGCAACACCTACGTCAATCGCAGCATGATCGGCGCTGTGGTTGGTGTGCAGCCCTTCGGCGGGCACGGACTGTCCGGCACCGGGCCGAAGGCGGGCGGGCCACACTACCTGCCCCGCTTCGCGCGCGAGACGAGCTTGACGGTCAACACCGCAGCAATAGGCGGCGACGTCGCGCTGATGGCCGGCACGCGCGGCTAGGGTGCGCGGCTCCCGGCCACGCGCACCCTGGCCGCCTGGCGCGCGACGGGATATCCTCACCAAGCACTCGATCAGAGCGCGCACCGCGCCGTCAACGACACAGGGAGACTTGTCCATGGTCGATCTTGTTTCGCGCCGCACCCTTCTCGCGGGAACCGCAGCGGCGATCGGCGCCGCGACCCTTCCAGCGGCCGCCCAGGCCCAGGCCCAGTTGAACTTCCGCTACGCCAACGCCTCGAACGAGCAGAACATCGCCAATGTCTGGGCCGCCGAATTCTTCAAGAAGGTCGAGGAGCGCACCCAGGGCCGCGTGCGCACGCAACTGATGCTCAATGCCGGCGGCGAGCAGACCATCGTCGAGGGCATATCGCTCGGCACGCTCGACATGGCCGTTACGGGCTATACGGGGCTCAAGGAATTCGATGCGCTCTACTTCCCCTATCTCTTGCGGGACGTTGCCCACGGCGTGCGGGTGATGGCAGGCCCGATCGGCGAAAAGTGCCGCCAGGCGATGATGAGCCGCTACAACATCCGCATGGTCGGCGTCGGCAACACCGGCCCCTTCGTGCTGGCCACGAAGAATCGCGTCACGAAATGGTCGGATCTGCGCGGCATGAAGATCCGCGTGCCACCTTTCGCGGCCTATATCGAAGCCGTGCGCCAACTCGGCGCCAATCCGACGCCGGTGCCGTTCAACGAGATCTATCTCGCGCTGCAGCAGGGGGTGGTCGATGGCGTCGTGACCATCCTCAACATCATGTTCGCCAACAAGTTCATCGAGGTCTGCAAGTATGTCGTGCAGAACGATTTCGGCGTCGGCCTCGACAAGTTCGTGATCTCGCAGCGCAGCTACATGCGCATGAGCGCCGAGCAGCGCAAGGTATTCGACGACACCTTCGCCGAGACCATGCCCGGCGGCATCCGGCTGGCGCTCGACAACGCCTCGAAGGACTTCGACAATTGGAAGCGCCTGAACGGCCCCGAGAGCGTGAACATGCTCGATCCGGCCGAGATGGAGCGCACCCTGCGCCCCGGCGCGGAGCGCTTCGCCAACGAGGCATTCGGCACCGGCGCCTTCGATACGATCAGCCGCGCCTAGCGGATCCAGCCAGTCTATGGAGATGGAGACCGAGTCCGGCGAGGCCCAGCCCAGGGGCCACGCCGCGAGGGCGTTGTGGATCGCCGGCGGCATACTGCTGCTCGTGATCACGGCACTGATCCTCTACGCCACTTTCGCCCGCTATCTGTTCCGGGCCGCGCCGCTGTGGGGCGAAGACGTGCCGCGGCTGCTTTTCGTCTGGCTGACCTTCATCGGCGCCGGCGCGGCGATCTCGCTCGGTCTCAACATTCGCGTCGGCCTGCTGGTGGACAATCTGCCCGCCGGCCTGCGCCGCTGCATCGAAGTGACGATGCACGCCCTGGTCCTGCTCATGCTGGCGGTGCTGTTCTGGTGGTCGTTTCCGATCATCCACCTCAAGATGAACGTCGCCATGACCACCACCGGATGGCCGGCGGGACTGTTCGCCCTGCCGCTGCCTATCGGCTGCATCCTGATGGGCTGGTTCCAGTTCCGGCGGCTGCTGCGCGCGTGGCGCGGCACACCGACCAGGCCCTAGGCGCCCAGCGATGATGCTTCTCCTTCTCATCGGCGCGACCTTGCTGCTGATCGCGCTCGGCATGGAGATCGCCTGGGCCATCGGCGTTGCGTGCCTGTTCTATCTCGCCATGTCCGAGTTCACCGACAATCCGGTTCCCTATGTGTTGTTCCCGCAGCAGATGATGGATGGCGTGGACAGCTTCTCGCTTCTCGCGATACCGCTGTTCATGTTCGCCGGGCACCTGATGACCGCTGCCGGCGTGACCGAGCGGCTGGTGCGCTTCGCCTCGGCCTTTGTCGGGCATCTGCATGGCGGGCTGGCCAATGTCGGCGTCACCACGAACTTCGTCATGTCCGGCATGTCGGGATCGGCGATCGCGGATGCCGCCGCCACCGGCTCGGTGCTGATCCCGGAGATGCGCAAGAAGGGCTATCCCACCGCCTTCTCCTGCGCCGTGATCGCCTCGGCCTCGACCGTCGGGCCGATCATTCCGCCATCGATCTCCTTCGTGCTGCTCGGCGCGATCGTGAACCTCTCGGTCGGCAAGCTGTTCCTGGGCGGCGTGATCCCGGGGATCCTGATGTTCCTCGCCATGTTCGTGCTGACATGGTGGCTGGCCCGGCGCCGCAACCTGCCGCGTGAGCGACGCGCCACCGCCGCCGATCGCTGGGAGGCCTTGTGGGGCGCGCTGCTGCCGCTTGCAGCCCCGCTGGTCGTGATCCGCAGCATGGTGGTGGGCATCGCCACGCCGACCGAGGCGGCGGCGATCCTGGTTCTGTATGTTCTGGCGCTCGGCCTGTTCATCTTCCGGACGCTGACCTTGCGCCGCATCCTGCACTGCGCCTGCAGTGCCGCCGCCGTGACAACGGTCATCATGCTTACCGTCGGCACCTCGCAGATGTTCACATGGCTCTCGGTGCAGGAGCAGTTCGGACCTGCGCTCAGGGACGCGATGTTGTCGATCAGCGACAATGTCTATGTCCTGTTGTTGCTGACGAACATCGTGCTCCTGGTGCTTGGCACCTTCATGGAGCCGCTGCCGCTGATGCTGGTGCTCGCCCCGGTGCTGTTCCCGCTGTTCGGCGAGTTGGGCGTCGATGCGATCCATCTCGGCGTGATCATGACGATCAATCTGATCCTGGGGCTCCTGACGCCTCCGGTCGGATTGATCCTGTCGGTCGTCTGCGTGATCGGCCGCGTCGAGGTCATGGCCGTATTCCGCGACGCCATGCCCTACATGATCGTGCTGGTCGGCGTACTGCTGCTGGTCACCTATGTGCCGGCGGTGGTGACGTGGCTGCCGAACTACATGATGCCATAGGCGCCAGCGATGGCCGAGAACGCGCCAGCCTATGACTACATCATCCTCGGTGCGGGTTCGGCCGGATGCGTGCTCGCAGATCGGCTGACGGAGGACGGAAGAAGCCGCGTGCTGCTGCTGGAAGCCGGCCCGCGCGACCGCAACCCGCTCTTGCGCGTGCCGATCCTCACCGGAACCTTCCTGCGCGGGCGCGGCTACAACTGGGCATTCGAGGGCGAGCCCGACCCTTCGCTCGGCGGGCGGCGCATCACGCATCCGCGCGGCAGGGTGCTGGGTGGTTCCTCGGCGATCAACGGCATGGTCTATGCGCGAGGCTTCGCGCTCGATTATGACAGCTGGGCGCAACAGGGGCTCGCCGGCTGGTCCTTCGCCGACTTGCTGCCCTATTTCCAGCGCTCCGAGCAGTTCCAGGACACCGAGGACGAAGGCGGTTTCCACGGCCGCGACGGTCCAGTCGCTGTCAGCCGGCCCGAGCCGGACAATCCGCTCTATCGTGCCTGGATCGAGGCTGGGCGGCAGGCTGGATTCCCGCTGACGCGCGATTTCAACGGCGCCCAAGCGGAGGGCTTCGGCACTTTCCATTTCACCATCGGGAACGGCAAGCGCGTCGGCAGCGCGCACGCCTTCCTGCGCCGTGCCGAACGGCGCGCGAACCTGCGGGTGCATACCGGCGCGCATGCCACGGAACTGACCTTCTCCGGAACGCGCTGCACAGGCGTGCGCTGGATGGAGGGCGGCTGCGAATTCCACGCCGAGGCGCGCCGCGAGGTGATCTCCTCCCTCGGCGTGTTCGCCTCGCCCACCCTGCTGATGCGCTCGGGCCTCGGCCCGGCCGAGGAACTGCGCCAGCACGGCATACCCGTGCGCGCGGACATGGCCGGCGTGGGCGGCAACCTGCAGGACCATCCTGCGATCCGGGTGCACATGGCCTGCACCCAGCCGATCACCTTGCACCGCCTGCGTCGTGCCGATCGCGCCCTCGCTGCACTGGTCCAGGCGCTCGTCGCCGGAACCGGACCCGCGAGCCGCTTCCCGCTGCTGGCCGGCGCGTTTCTGCGCACGCGGCCAGGGCTGGACTGGCCCGACATCCAGTGCCACTTCCTGCCGGGCATGACCACGGGCACGATCCGCTGGAACCCCTACGCCAAGGCCGGCATCCTCGACCAGCACGGCTTCTTCGCCAATGCCTGCGTGCTGCGCCCGCACAGCCGCGGCCGCGTCCGGCTTGGCGGTCGTGACCCATTCGCGGCCCCGCGCATCGAGACCAACGCGCTTGGCGATGCCCGCGATGTTGCCGTGCTGCGCGATGCGATCGGCCTCTTGCGCCGCGTGTTCGCCCAGCCCGCCTTCGATCCCTATCGCGGGTCCGAGGTCCTGCCGGGCGCAGCGGCGCAGTCGCGCGAGGCGCTCGACACCTTCATCCGCGATACCGCGGTGACGGTGTTCCATCCGGTGGGAACCTGCCGCATGGGCACAGACCCAGCGGCCGGCGCCGTGGTTGATGCCGCGCTCCGCGTGCACGGCTTCCAGGGCGTGCGTGTGGTCGATGCCTCGATCATGCCGAACGTCACCAGCGGCAACACGCACGCACCGGCGATGATGATCGCCGAGAAGGCGTCCGACATGATCCGCGCCGCCAATCGCTAGGGGCAACCCCCACGCGGCGCAGTGCCATGGCGGGGTGCCGATGCTATGGTCGGTGTCCCGCTTTCCCAGCCGAGGAGCCGCACAATGGCCGAGCGCCGCTGCGACTGGACCGGAACCCTGGTGGTGATGGTGACGCCGTTCCTGCCCGACGGGGCGCTCGACACCAGGGGTGCGGCGCGGCTGGCTGACATGCTGTTTGCCGAGGGTGCCGATGGCCTGGTGGTCGCCGGCAGCACCGGCGAGTGGTTCTCGCTCTCGAACCAGGAGCGGGTGGCGCTGTTCGCCGCCGTGAAGGACGCGGCCAGGGGACGCGGCGCCCTGATCGCCGGCATATCGGCAATCGGCACCGCCGATGCGGTGGCGATGGCCGAGGCGGCCAAGGGGCTCGGCTACCAGGGCGGGATGCTGCTGCCGCCGCCCTACATCCTGCCCACCGAACGCGAGCTGATGGCCTATGTCGCCGCAGTGGACGCGGTCGGGTTGCCGCTCATGCTCTACAACAACCCGCCGCGCACGGGCGTGAACCTGAACGCAGGCTGGATGCGCAAGCTGCTCGCCTTCAACACAGTCGTCGCGATGAAGGACAGCGTGAAGGACATCGCGCAGACCGCCGAGACCATCCGCGCCGTGGGCGAGCAGGTGGCAGTGTTCACCGGGCTAGAGAACCATGCCGTGCCGCTGGCGGCACGGGGTGCCGCGGGCGTGGTCGCGATGGCGCCGAACGTCATGGGCGCGCAAGCAATGCGGCTCTACGCCCAGGCCAGGGCGCACGCGCCCGAGGCCGATGCCGTGCAGGCGCGGATCGACCTGCTCTATCACCGCATGTATGTCGGCAGCGACAACCCCTATGCGGTGATGAAGGCGTGCATGAACCGGCTCGGCCGGCCTGCCGGCAATCCGCGCCCGCCGCTGCTGCCGGTAGCCGACATGGCCAGTATCGAAGCCTTGCTTGGGCAGCTGGACCTGGCCAGCGCGAAGGCGGCCGAGTAGCCCAGCGCGCCACCAGCCAACGCGCCATGCCGCCGCCTGATCCCGTCCCGGCCGAGACCGATGTTGCCGTGATCGGCGGCGGTGTCGTCGGCCTGTTCGCGGCCTTGTTCCTGCAGCGCGCCGGGCGCAGCGTTGCGGTGCTCGAACGCGCGGCGATCTGGTCGGATGCGTCGGGCGCCAATGCCGGCACCATCGCCGTGCAGAACAAGCGCCACGAGGTGGTCCCGCTCACGCGCCTTGCCATAAGGCTCTGGCCCACTCTGAAGGCCGAGTATGGCATCGACACGGCCTATTCGCGACCCGGCGGGCTGCGTGTCGCCGCCTCCGAGACGGGGGTAGCGCGCCTGCGACGCGACGCGGAAAAGCAGGCTGGGGCGGGCCTCGAGATCGAGTGGCTGGAGGGCAACCGGCTGCGCGACTGCGCGCCCTGGCTCGGGCCTTCGGTGCGCGCGGCCACCCTGTGCCCCGAGGACGGCCAGGCCAGTCCGCTGGTGACAGGCATCGCCCTCTCTGCCGCGCTGCGCCAGCGCGGCGTCGCGCTCTGCACCCATGCCGGCGTGCACCAGATTGCACGCAACGGCGCGCAGTTCGTGCTCGACACCCCGCGCGGACCCCTGCGGGCCGGCGCCATCCTGATCGCCGCCGGCGTGTGGTCGGCCGATGTCGCGGCGCTGCTTGGCGCCAGACTGCCGCTCGCGGTGGATGTGAACATGCTCTCGGCGACCGAGCCCGCGCCGGCGCTGCTGGATCGCGTTGTCACCCATGCGGACGGCGTGCTGTCGCTCAAGCAGTATGGCAACGGCACCTGCCTGATCGGCGGAGGCTGGCAGGGCCAAGGCGATGTCTCCACCGGCACGCGCGCCCTCGACTACGAGAACCTGCTGCACAACATGCGCGCGGCCGTTTCCGTCGTGCCGGGGCTTGCGCAGGTGCAGCTTCTGCGCAGCTGGGCGGGATTCGAGGCGGTGGCGCCCGACTCCCTGCCGCTGTTCGGCTGCCTGCCCGGGCTGGGCGAGGCCTATATCGTCGCCGGCGCGCGCGGCGCCTACTCGCAGGGGCCGGCCCTCGGCGCCGAGGTCGCACGCTTGATGCTGGCAGGCGAGACCGAACTCGACCTCACCGCATTCGCGCCCGGGCGGTTCGCGGCATGAGCGCGCCCGCAAACCCCGCCACGCTGCGCCTGCCGCGCCTTGCCGAGGCCGACGGCATCGTGACGATCCATCTCGATGGCGAACCCGTTGCAGCAAAGACGGGCGAGAGCGTCGCGGCCGCCCTGCTCGCCGCTGGGCACCTGCTGCTGCGCACGACAAGCGGCGGCGCGGCGCGCGGCCTTTACTGCGGCATGGGCGTGTGCTGGGAATGCGCGATCCTCGTCGAGGGCGAGGGGGTGCAGCGCGCCTGCATGGTCGAGGTGCGCGAGGGGCTGCGCCTGCGCCGCCTCGAGGGGCGGGAGGCGGCGCGATGATCGGCACGAACCACAGCGCTGCCACCGATGGCGCGGATGCCGACATCGCCATCGTCGGCGCGGGTCCGGCCGGCCTGGCCTGCGCGGCCGAGGCCGCAGCGCTTGGCCTCAGCTCGGTGCTGCTCGACGACAATCCGCGTCCGGGCGGGCAGTATCTGCGCCATCCAGCCTTCGCCACCGCGCCCGAGGATCCGCTCGGCGCCGATGCGCGGCGCCTGGCAAGCCTGCTCGCGGTCACGGCGCTGCCGCAAGTTTCCTACCGGCCGGGCGCGACGGTGTGGGACCTCCCGGCGCCCGGCGTGCTGGCGGTGGCAGAGGGCGAGCGCTCCGGGCGCGTGCGTGCCCATGCGATCGTGCTCGCGACCGGTGCCTACGACCGGCCGGCACCCTTCCCCGGCTGGACGCTGCCCGGCGTGATCTCGGCCGGCGCGGCGCAGAACCTGCTCAAGGGCATGCGCATCCTGCCCGGGCGGCGCGTGGTGGTGGCCGGCAACGGACCGCTATTGATGCTGGTCGCCGCCAACCTGCTCGCCTGCGGCGTCGAGGTCGTGGCCATCGCCGAGGCCGCACCTGTCTCGCCCCGGCTGTGGCGCGCCTTGCCGTTGCTTCTTTCCCAGTCCGACCTGCTGATGCAGGCCGCGCGCTGGCGCTACGCCTTCTGGCGCGCCGGCGTGCCCTTCCTGCAAAGCTGGACGATCGCACACGCCACCGGCGCCGACCGGGTCGATGGCGCGGTGCTGTGTCCCCTCAACCCCGACGGCACGCGCGACGGTGCGCGCGCCCGCAGCTTCGCCTGCGACAGCATCATTGTCGGCTACGGCCTGCTTGCCTCGGTGGAGCTTCTCCGCCTGGCGAAGGCCGCGCTGCACTGGGAACCGCAGCGCGGCGGGTTCGTGCCGGTGCGCGATGCGGCTTTCCGCACCACCGTGCCGGGCGTGTGGGCAGTGGGCGATGGCGCCGGCATCGGCGGGGCGCGGCTGGCCGAGGCAGAAGGCCGGATCGCCGCCCACGCTATCGCGACGACGCGCTGCCACCGGGGCGACCAGCGCAGGCTGTCAGATCTGTGCGCGCGCTGGGGCAGGATCGACCAGTTCCGCCGCGGGCTGGAGCAGCTGTTCGCGGCGCCCTTGCCGCCGCACGGGCCCGTCGGCGACGAGACCGTGATCTGCCGCTGCGAGGAGGTCACCGCCGGGATGCTCGCCGCCGCCCGCGACGGGGGTGCCGAGAGCGCAGTTCAAGTCAAGGCTGCGACACGCCTCGGCATGGGGCGTTGTCAGGGTCGGAACTGCCTGCCAAGCCTCTCGGCCATGGTCGCACGCGAGCAGGACGCTTCCCCGGGTGAGGTCGCATGGCCGATGCCGCGCCCGCCCGCGCGCATGATCCCGATCGGCGCGCTGCTGGTCGAGAGCCTGCCGCCGCCGAACCTGCCGGCCGACCCGCACCTGCCACGCAAGCGCGCAGGCTAGAGCGCGAGTTCGATCAAGAACGGGCCGCGCGCCCGCATCTGCGCGGCGAAGACGTCGTTGAACGCCTCCATCGTGTCGACGCGCACACCATCGACGCCGAGCCCGCGCGCTAGCGACACCCAGCCGATATCGGGCCGCCCGAGATCGAGCATGTCGAGCGCGGTGCGACCGGGATTCTTCGCGCCGACATTCATCAGTTCCCCCAGCAGAATCGCATACTTGCGGTTGGCGAAAACGATGATGCAGCAATCGAGCTTCTCGCGCGCCATGGTCCAGAGCGCCTGCGGCGTGTACATGGCCGAGCCGTCGGCCTGCAACCCGATCACCTTGCGATCGGGGCAGGCCACCGCAGCGCCGGCCGCCAGCGGCAGGCCGCAGCCGATCGAGCCGCCGGTTATCTGCAGCCAGTCATGCGGCGGCGCGCCATGGGTGATTCCGAAGAAGGCCCGGCCCGACGTGACGCTCTCATCGGCGATGATGGCATTCTCAGGCATCAGCGCCGCCACAGACAGGGCCACCGCATCCGGCGTGAGCTTGCCGCTTGCCTTCTCGGCCTTCGGCGCTGCTGGCGCCGCCCAGGCGGCTCCGCGGCAGCCAAGTGCATCCGCCAGTTGCAGGAGCGAATCCTCCACATCCTCATCTGGCTGCGCGAGGGCGTGGATGTCGCAATCGACCGGGAACAATGTCGAAGGCTTGCCGGGATAGGCGAAGAAGGCCACCGGCGGAGCCTTCGCGCCCACCGCAACGCAGCGCTTGAAATCGGCGGTGGCAGCCAAGGCGACATCGACGACATAGGGCACGCGCTCGACCGGCAGGCGCCCGCGTCCGCGCTCGATCCGGGCGTTTGCGCCCTGGGCCATCACCTTGCAGCCGGTGGCCGCAGCGATTCGGCCGGCCATGGCGAGCGAGACCTCGCGCAAGGCAGGGCCACCCAGGAACAGCACGGCGCTCGCGCCACCTGCGCGCAGTACACGCGCGGCGTTGTCGACAGCCGCCGCGCTGGCCTTGCGCCGCGGCGGAACCGGCAGCGCGCCAGCGGGCCCATCCGCCTCGTCCCACGCGGTGTTGGCCGGCAGCACCAGGCTCGCGATCTGGCCCGCACCCGATCGCGCCGCCGCAATCGCCGCCGCCGCATCGGCCGCCACGCTGCGCGCCGACACGGCCGTGCGCACCCAGTGCGAGAAGGGCCGCGCGATACCCTCGGTGTCGGCACCGAGCGGCGCGTCGTAGCGCACATGATACGTCGCGTGGTCGCCGACGATGTTCACGATCGGGGTGTTGGCGCGCCGCGCATTGTGCAGATTGGCACCGGCATTGGCGAGGCCGGGGCCGCAATGCAGCAGCGTCGCCGCCGGCTTGCACGTCATGCGGCCATAGCCGTCGGCCATCCCCGACACGACACCCTCGAACAGGCCGAGCACACAGCGCACGCCGGGCACATGGTCGAGCGCTGCGACGAAGTGCATCTCGGAGGTGCCGGGATTGGTGAAGCAGGTGTCCACCCCGCCGGCGAGAAGCGTGCGAACGAGACTTTCCGCGCCATTCACGGCAGTGCGTCTCCCCGGTCGGGATGGGTCAGTGTCCGCCCAGCACTCTAGCGCCTGTGGCACAGGGTGCAACCAGCGGAGCGGAACGCTTGAGCTAGCGCGCGGTCCCGTCGCGTCGCTTCACGTCGGCCGCCCGGGCGACCGAAGCGGCGGCCTCGGACATCACGCTCGACCAGTCGCCGGTGCGCGGCTGGCGGACAAGCCGCAGGCTCGCATACCAGGGACTGTCCGCCCGCCCGCGCAGCCAGCGGAAATCGGCCGCATGCGGCAGCAGGACGATGCCCGGCCGGCCGAGCGCACCGCAGAGATGCACGACCGAGGTATCGACCGACACCAGCAGATCGAGTGCGCTCAGCGCCGCCGCCGTTTCGGCGAAGTCGGAAAGCTCCTCGGCAAGGTTGACCAGCGGTAGCCCTTGCAGGGCCTCCCAGTCGCCCGGCCGCGGCTCGCGCTGGATGCTGAAGAAGCGCGCCCCCGACACTGCGAGAAGGGGAGCCAGCGCCCAGGTTGCCAGGGAGCGGCCACGGTCGCGCAGATGCGTGGCGCTACCCGCCCAGCACAAGCCCACAGCAAGCTCGTTGCCGGCATGAGCGCCAATGCGCTTGCGCCACGCGGCGGCCCGTGCCGGATCAGCTTGCAGATAGGCTCCGGGGCTCGGGATCGAACCGAGCCTGGTGGCGAAGATGCGCGGCAGGCTGAACAGCGGCAGCGACACATCGTGCGGCGGCGTCGGATCCCCGCGCGCGATGACGCGGACATTCGCCGGCAGGTTCGCCGCTTGAACCAGCGAGAGCATCTCGCGGCGCACCTCCAGCACCACCGCGCCGCCGCGCTGGGCCGCAAGCGGCACATAGCGCAGCATTTGGATCGCGTCGCCAAACCCCTGCTCGGCGAACAGAAGTAGGGTTCGCCCGTCCAGGTCGTCTCCCTCCCATTCCGTCGTGTGATGAACACGCTTGGGCGGCTTGGCGCAGCGCCAGCGCTGCTCGAACTCCCGCCATCCCTCCTCATACTGGCCGGCCGCGAGCAGAAGCTGCGCAAGAATGAAACGCAACTCCGGGACATCGCCGCACGCACCCAGCGCCCGGCGCATGGTCGAGATCGCGGCATCAAGCTGGCCAAGATCGTGCAGCGTATCGACGAGGTGCTGCCAGACCCCGGCCTGCTTGGGTGCCAATGCGGCCGCGCGAGACAACGCCGCCACGGCTTCCTGCAATTGCCCTTGGGCCCGCAGCGCGACACCAAGATTGTAGTGCCCCGATGAGAAGTCCGGCGCGATGGCAACCGCGTACCGCTGGCACAGTATGGCCTCGGTCCCGCGTCCCATCGCCCGCAGCGTCACGCCACGATTGGACCAGGCGAGATGATCCCGCGGTGCGGCCCCGACGGCACGATCCCAGAGCGCAAGGGCGTCCTGATGCCTGCCGGCCTTCTGCGCGGCGAGAGCCTGCTGCCACAATTCACGATAAGCGGCCAGCGCCATGTCCTGCATGGCCCCCGTGGCGCCCATCGCGGACTGCGCCTCCTTCTGGCCGGGGATCACGCCGCTTGCCGTCCCCACATGCGCCGTCGGCCCGGTCCCACCCTAGCGGATCGGAATCGCATACATGAGTCCGCCGCGGGTCCAGAGATCGTTGACGCCCCGCGGCAACTTCAATGCACTGCCCTCGCCCAGATTGCGATGGAACATCTCGCCATAGTTGCCCATCTGCTTAATGGCGTTGTAGGCCCAGCGATTATCGAGCCCCATCATACGGCCATGATCGCCTGCGACGCCAAGCAGGCGGCGGATCGCAGGGTTCTGGCTATTCAACATCGCATCGACATTCTGCGAGGTCACCCCAAGTTCTTCGGCCTCGATCAACGCGAAGACCACCCACTTCACGATGTCGAACCACTGGTCGTCGCCGTGCCGCACCGCCGGGGCAAGCGGCTCCTTCGAGATGATGTCGGGCAGGACGATGTGCTCGTCCGGGTTCGTGGCAAGGCCGACGCGAATACCGGCAAGCTGGGAAGCATCGGTGGTGAACGCGTCGCAGCGATTGGCGAGATAGGCCTTGCGTGTCTCCTCGTTGTTCTCGAATACGACAGGCTGGACGCGCAGATTGTTGCTGCGTGCCCAATCGGCCAGATTGAGTTCGTTGGTCGTGCCCGAAGTCACGCAGATCGAGGCGCCGTCGAGATCGCGGGCACGCTGCACACCGGCCGCGCGACGCACCAGAAAGCCCTGCCCGTCGTAGAACGTCACAGCCGTGAAGTTCAGGGCATTTGCATTGTCGCGCGAATGCGTCCAGGTGGTGGTGCGCGCCAGCACGTCGATCTGGCCGGATTGGAGCGCGGGCAGGCGCTGCTGGCTGGTGAGGCCCGTGAAGCGCACCTTGGTCGCATCACCCAGCACTGCCGCAGCGATCGCGCGGCAGATGTCCGCGTCGAAGCCGGCATAGTTACCCCGGCTGTCAGGCATGGAGAATCCAGGCGCACCGGTGTGGGCGCCGCATTCCAGCATGCCGCGCGCTCGCGTGGCCGCCAGCGTCGGACCCGCCTGCACCTGTGCCAGCGCTTCAACCGACGGGATCAAGGCCGCCACGGCTGCAAAGGCGGCAGCCAACAGTATCCCTCGTTGCTTCATAGTGGTGTCCCCCAGTGTTTGTCGTGCGGCCTTGCGCTCGGCGCCGATACACGCCGCCCCTAGTTCGCGGGGCGCACCCCCATGGCCAAGGTCCGTTCGTCCATCCGCGCAACATAGCTGAGGTTGCGACGCATCGCCCAGTAGTTGATCAACTGGTGGATGGGAATGATGCCCGCATCCTCCATCGCCATCTTCACCGCCTGCCGCAGCAGCTCCTCGCGCCGCTCGTCGTCCAGTGTCGCGACAGCCCGGTCGGTAAGGGCGTCAAGTGCCGGGTTCGAGTAGCGGCCATGATTCACCGAGCCGCGGCTCTGCTCGCGCGAATAGGTCCCCAGCACATTGATCAGCGTATAGGACGCCTCGCCAGTGGAGGACCCCCAGCCGGACAGGCGCACCGGCAGTTCAAGCCGGGCAGAGCGCGGTGCAAACGCGGTCCAGGGCAGGGCCTGCAAGGTGGTCTGCACGCCGATACGCTGCCAGAACTGGGCGATGGCCTGCGCAGTCTTGTCATCGTTCGGATAGCGATTGTTGGGCGTGCTGAACACGAGACGGAAACCGTTCGGATAGCCCGCCTCGGCCAGAAGGCGACGCGCGCGATCGGGGTCGAAGGTCGGCACCGGAACCTGCGGGTTATGGCCGAACACGCCGGGCGGCAGCCACTGGCCATTCGGCCGTGCCGTGCCCTCCATGACGCGGTCCACGATCGCCTGGCGATTGATCGCGATCGACAGGGCCTCACGGACTCGCCGGTCCTTGAACGGGTTCTGGGAGAGCGGATTGCCCGCAGCATCGGCAACGCCTGCCGGCGCACCTGCGGTGAACTGGTCAAGCGTGAGATAGATCATGCGCAGGCCCTGGACCTCCTCGATCCGCACCCGCTGATCCTGGCGCAGCCGCGGCAGATCGGTCGAGGAAACCTGGTCGATGAAATCGACATCGCCTGCCAGAAGCGCGGCCGTGCGCGCTGTATCGTTTCCGATGAAGCGGATATTCACCCGCTGCCAGTGCGGCTTCGTTCCCCACCAGTTCTCGTTGCGCTCAAGCGTTGCACTTTCGCCCACGCGGAAGGCCGACAGCCGGTACGGCCCGGTGCCGGCAGTGGCGCGCATGGCGTTGAAGTCCTCGGTCGTCGCCTTCTCGGCATGCTCGGCCTGCACGATGAACACGGCACCGAGGTCGATCGGCAACAATGGATGGGGCGAACGGGTGATGATGCGGATCGTGGTCGGATCGACCACCTGCACCTCCCTGATCGCGCGAACGAAACCGGCGAAACTGCCAGGGCTGTTGGGAACGTTGGGCGGCCGGCGCAGCGACGCCACCACGTCGGCCGCGGTGAAGGGCTTCCCGTCGTGCCAACGCACGTTCGGGCGGAGCTTGAACTCCCAGGTGGTGTCGTTGATGACGCGCCAGCTTTCCGCAAGGCCAGGCTGCGGGCGGACGCGTTCGTCGCGGACCGTCAAAGCATCGAAGACATGCAGTGAAAGCGAAATGTTGGGAGAGGCGTTATAGAAGTGCGGATCGGCAGAATTGAAGGGCGCCGCAAAGCCCATGTTCAGGGTCTGCGCCTGCGCGCTGCCAAGGGCAACCATGATGCCCAGAGTGCTTGCCACGCTAAGCCGTGCGGCCATGACAGATCCTCCCTTTTTCCCAGCCATGCTTTCTGCGACGATGGACCGGCAGACGGCCGGGATGCAAGGGGTTTGCAGAGTCGACCCGCCCCAGCACCCTGCCAGGCTCGGGGATTTCATCGTGCAGCCGCTTTCCTGGGGTGTCCTGGGCACCGCCCGAATCGCGCGAGAGAAGCTGTTGCCGGCCATGGCCGCTTCGCCATGCTGCCGAGTCGTAGCTGTCGCGTCCCGCTCCGAACAGGACGCCGCGGCAGTGATCCGTCTCTACCCTCTGGCCCGAGCCCATCGCGGCTACGAGGCGTTGCTCGGCGATCCCGAAGTCGAGGCGGTGTACATCCCGCTCCCGAACACAATGCACGCCGAATGGACAATTCGGGCCCTCTCCGCCGGCAAACATGTGCTGTGCGAGAAACCACTCGCGATGAGCACTGCCGACGCCATCGCCGTCGCCCAGGCCGCCGCGTCCCGGCAGAGGCATGTAGCCGAAGGATTCATGTATCGCCACCACCCGCAATGGCAACGCGTCCGTACACTCCTGGACGAGGGCGCAATCGGACGCCTGCAAAGCGTGTCGATCTTCTTCGGCTACAACAGGCCCGATCCCGGGAATATCCGCAACCGCGCCGAGTTGGGTGGCGGCGGCCTCTATGATATCGGCTGCTACGCTGTGTCCGCGGCGCGCTTCGCCTTCGCCGACGAGCCGCAGTCGGTCTCTGCCTTGATGGAGCATGATCCCTCGCTTGGTGTCGATGTGCTGACGAGTGCGTTGCTGCATTTCCGGAACGGTCATGCCACCTTCACCTGCGGCACGCGGATCGTGTCGCAGCAACGGGTGGTGCTGAGCGGCGCGCAGGCCCAGATCTCGGTCGAGCGTCCCTTCACGCCCCCGGCGGACCATGCCTGCCGCTTGGTCCTGGCGCGCGACTGGTATGAAGGCGCCGCGGGCAGGACGGAGGAGGCTCTCGCTGGCGTGGACCAGTACCGGCTGATGGTGGAATCCTTCGTCCGCACGGTGCGCCAGGGACCGCCATCGCCCACGCAGCTTGCGGACTCGATCGCGAACCTGGAAGTCATCGAGGCCATCGCCAGATCCGCCGCCACGGGCGAGGTTGTCCCGATCACGTGCAGCTCGCGTGCCGGCGCCACACGACAGGGAAGCACATGACCGTGATCGCAGGCACCGTCGAGCTGATCCGCGCGGCGCGCAACTTGGCCCGGCTCAATGTCCGCGCGGGCGAGTCGGTTCTGGTGCTCACCTCCACCGATCAGCATGCCTCCCTGCACGACTCGCTGCTGATGGCGTGCGAGGAAGCCGGGGCAGGGTCCGTGGCATCGATACTCCTGGTCCCGCCGGCCACGCGCGCCGCCTATCGCCATCCGCCGAGCGCACTCGCCGCCGCCGCTGCCGCCGACCTGACGATCGTCGCGACCACGATGGCCTTCCCGCGCGCCTATGACGACATGACCGCGGCGATTCTTGCCGCCGGCAAGCGGCTGGTGCTGATCAACAATGCCCCGCCCGAGGATTTCGCCCGCGGCGGCGCGCGCGGCGAGACGCCCGAACTGCTGGCGGCCACGCGCCGGCTTGCCGCCGCCGTCTCGGAAGCCAGCCGCGTACGCGTGCGGGCCACCAATGGCACCGATCTGACCGTTGGCGTTTGCCGCCCCTGCCTCGTGCTCACGGGCCATGCCGACGACGAGACGGGTTTCGGTTCCTTCCCGAGCGGCGAGGCGATGCTGTCGGCGGCCGAGGGCACGGCGGAGGGGACCTGGGTCGCCGACCAGTTCGGCCAGGTGGTCTATCTGCGCGGCCAGGGACCACAGCTCGGCCTGCTCGAGGACCCGATCACGCTCCGCTTCCGCGCCGGCCGCCTGGTCGAGATCGGCGGCGGGGGCGCCGCGCGGCGGCTGGAGCGCATCCTTGCCGACGCAGACGACAATGCCCGCATGCTGGCGGAACTCGGACTTGGCACCAACCCGATGGCGCGCGCCATCGACGCGGTCGAGAACAAGTTCCGCCTCGGCACGGCGCATATCGCGCTCGGCGACAACCGGCTGATCGGCTGGCGCGGCGCCGGGACCTATGGCGGCACCCTGACGAGCAGCCACCATATCGACCTTGTTGTTGCCGGCGTGTCGGTCGATCTCGATGACCGCCCGGCGGTCCGCGATGGCCGGATCGTCCTCGCAGAGGAGTAGGCGGACATGGCAGGAAGCGCGCTCATCGTCGGCGTCGGCAGCGGCCTGAGCGCGAGCCTGGCGCGCCGCTTCGCGCGCGAAGGCATGCAACTCGTGCTGGCGGCGCGCAATGTCGCGAAGCTGCGCGATCTCGCCGCCGCCACGAACGCCACCGCCATCGCCTGCGATGCGGCCGATCCGACCGCCGTCGCCGCGCTGTTCGCCGCCGCCGACGCCGCGGCCGGCCCGCCAGACATCGTGGTGTTCAATGCAAGCCGGCGTGTGCGCGGCGCGATTGTCGAGCTCAACCCCGCCGCCGTCGCCAACGCCTTGGCCGTTACAGCACTCGGCGGCTTCCATGTCGCGCGCGAGGCGGCGGTGCGCATGCTGCCGCGCGGCCGCGGCACGATCTTCCTCACCGGCGCCTCCGCCAGCGTCAAGGGCTTCGCCCAGTCATCCCCCTTCGCGATGGGCAAGTTCGCCCTGCGCGGGCTGGCGCAAAGCCTCGCGCGCGAGCTGCATCCGCGCGGCGTCCATGTCGTGCATGCCGTGATCGACGGCGGTATCCGCCAGGGCGAGGCCGATCCGCGCGCGGCGCAACGCGGGCCCGACGGGCTGCTTGATCCGGACGCGATCGCCGAGACCTACTGGCAGCTTCACTGCCAGCCGCGCTCGGCCTGGGCGTGGGAGATCGAATTGCGCCCCTGGGTCGAGAGCTTCTAGCCGCTGCCGCCGCCCCTCGCTCAGCCCCCCTTGGCCAGCCCCTTCACCCAACCAGCGACGGTCAGCAGCGTGTCCTTGTCGACCGGATGGCGGATGACGCAGGCCGGCGCCACCAGCACGCCGCGCCCGCCGGTCTCGGCGATGGTGCGGTCGAAATCGGCGCGGATCGCCGGCAGGTTTCGGTCGGTGAGATGCGCGCGTTGCAGGCCGCCCAGCACCGGCTTGGTGCCGCCCGCCCGGCGATACTCGGCGATCGAGGGGGGCGTCTCGCCGATGTGCCAGTTCAGCGCCGCGGCCGGATAGTCCTTGATCAGGTCGAACATCATGTCCTCGCCATGCATGTGCACGACGTTGAACCAGCCGTCGGCCGCCTGCGCCGCCGCCAGCACGCGCAGATCGTAGGCGGTACCGAAGGCGCGATACTCCGCCTCCGTCAGCACTTTGGGCATGGCGTCCTGGATCGCGAAGAAGATGCCGGCGCAGCCCGATTCCAGAGCCGCGCGCGCGAACGCGATCGCGGTCTCGGTGATCGCCTCGAGCCCCTTGCGCAGCATGTCGGGGTGGCTGCGCAGATGCTGCCGGTGCAATCCGTTCGACATCTTGGCCGCGACAGTCAGTGGCGAGAATACCGTCGCCAGCACCGGCTGCCCCGGTCCGACCGCCTGGACCAGCCGGCGCAGATGCGCAAGCTCGCGGCCATAGGCGCCGGCCTCGACATCGCAGGGTCGAAGCTTGAGCCAGTCCGCCGGCGCCTGCACCGCCGCTCGCGTGACCTTGGCCACGCCGCCCTTGGCGATCTCGCTGAAATCGCATTCGACGCCGAAATCCTCGACCACGAACAGGCCGTTCGGCATCGATTTCACGAAGTCGATGTCGAAGCGGCGGGCGAAGGCCGCAGTCTCGTCCGCCAGCCGCACGGGATCGAGATCGATTTCCGGCAGATGCGTCCAGAAACTGTAGGGGGGACGGTCCACCGCCTCGCCCCGCAGCACCGCCCGCACACGCTCGATCTTGTCCATCGCCTGCCTCCTGGTTCCGGGCCCAGCCCGCTACTGCTCCCGCAGTTGGCCCCGCGACGCAAGGGGGAAACCCGCATGGCCGCTTGCCCCTGTCCGGGCGATCCAGCAAGCTTCATGCCTGCTGCCGCGACCCTCCAGCGCCTGGGTGCTCCATGACGCCGATCCTTCCTGCAGCCGAGCTTGAACCCTTCGTCGAGGCGCTGATCGCCTGGGGCAGGGTGGAGAGCCCGAGCTACGACGCGGCCGCCGTGAACCGGATGATGGATCTCGCCACCGAGCGGCTGCGCACCATGGGCGCGCGGATCGAGCGCCAGCCCGGCCAGGGCGGCTTCGGCGATGTGGTGACGGCAACCCTGCCCGCGCGCGGCGCCGGTCCCGGCATCCTGGTGCTCGGCCACCTCGACACGGTCCATCCTGTCGGCACGCTGGCCGGCCCCCTGCCGCTGCGGCGCGAGGGCGACAAGCTGTTCGGCCCCGGCCTCTACGACATGAAGGGCGGCGTGCTGCTGGCGCTCGAAGTGCTGGCGCGCCTGTTGCGCCGCGACGGCCCGTTCCCCATGCCCGTCACCGTCATGCTGGTGCCGGACGAGGAGGTGGGCAGCCCCTCCTCGTTCCGCCGGATCGTCGCCGAAGCGCAGAAGCACCGGCTGGTGCTGGTGCCCGAGCCCTCGCGCGAGCAGAAGATCGTCACCGGCCGGCACGCGATCCTGCGCTATCGCCTGCGCATGCATGGCCGCCCCTCGCATGCCGGCTCGGCGCCGGCGGCCGGGCGCAGCGCGATCCGCGGCATGGCGCGGCTGATCGAGGAGATCGAGTCCGGCAGCGACCCCGCGCGCAGCGTCACCTACAGCGTCGGCAGGATCCAGGGCGGCGTGTTCGTGAACGTCGTGCCGGTGCTGTGCGAGGCCGAAGTGCTGTGCGTCGGTCCGTCGTACGAAGCCGTGGCCGAGATCGAGGCGCGCATGGCGGCCCTGAAGGCGCCCTTCCCCGACCTTCGGCTGGAGGTGGAGAAGGGCCAGGTGCGGCCGCTATTCGTGGCGGATGCGCGCACCATGGCTCTGTATCAGCGGGCGCGCACCATTGCCGCCGATCTCGGGCTCGATCTCGCCGCCGCGCAATGGGGCGGCGGCAGCGACGGCAATTTCACCGGTGCGGCAGGCGTGCCGACCCTCGACGGGCTCGGCGTTGCCGGCGGCGGTCCGCACACTTTCGGCGAGCATGTGCTGGTGGGCGAGATCCCGCGCCGGGCCGAGTTGTTCGCTCGTCTACTGCGCGACCTGCTCGACCGCCCGGCCTAGCCGAAACGCATCGGGCTGAAGGGCGCGAGCTCGATCACCGGTGGCCGCCCGGCAACCAGGTCGGCGACCACGCGGCCCATGGTGCCGGCGGCGGTCAGGCCGAAATGGCCGTTGCCGCAAGCCAGCAGGACGTTCGGATGGCCCGGACAGGGACCAAGCGCCGGCAGCCCGTCCGGCAGCGAGGGCCGGCTGCCCATCCAGCGCTTCGCCCCGGCAAGGTTCACGCCGGGGAACATCTCGGCCGCATGCGGCAGCAGCATGTCGGCCCGCCGCCAGTCGGGCGGCGCGTCCACGCCCGCGATCTCGACCGTTCCGGCAAGGCGCAGCCCGTCCGCCATCGGCGTTGCGGCCACCGCGCGGTCGCGATTGCTGATCGGATGGCGCGGCATTACGCCCGGATCGGGCAGGACGACATGGTAGCCGCGCTCGGCCTCGAGCGGCAGGCGCAGGCCGAGCGGCGCGAGCAAGCGATGTGACCATGCCCCGGCCGCGACAACCACGCGGCCGCCGCGCACCACCTCCCCGCCGGCAAGTCGCACGCCGGCAACGGCGCCTGCCTCGACCACGAGTTCCAACACCTCGGCCCGCACCAGGGTGGAGCCATTGCGAAGGGCGAACTCCACCAGAGTGCGGGCAAGGCCGCCGGGATCGACGCAATGGCCGTGCTCGGGGAAATAGAGTGCGCTCTGGTAGTGGCGTGCCAGTGCGGGTTCCTTCTGGCGCAGCAGATCGGCATCCAGGATCTCGGTCGGCACGCCGGCCTCGGCGCGCATGCGCTGGGCGAAGGCCGTGCCGGCGGCGCCTTGCGCACTCGCCGAGATGAACAGCTGGCCGACACGGCGCACCAGCGCATCGCCACCAGATGCGGTCAGGATTGGGTCGTAATGCTCGAAGCTCGGTCGGTGCAGGATGGCCAGCCCGCGCGACACGGCCGCCGCCTGCTCCGGCCGGCCCGCCCTGATCCAGCGCAGCAGCCAAGGCAAGGCACGCGGCAGGTAGCGCCAGCGGATCGCCAGCGGCCCGAGCGGATCGAGCACCCATTTCGGGATCTGGCGCAGCGTGCCCGGTGCGGCGTTCGGCAGCACATTGCCGGGCCCGATATTGCCGGCATTGCCGAAGGACGCCCCTTCTCCCGGCCCGGCGCGGTCGATCACCACCACCTGCCGCCCCTCGCGCGCAAGCCAGGCAGCACATGCCGCGCCGATGATGCCGGCACCGATGACGATAACGCGGCCGACTGCGGCAGCGGAAGCATCCGGACCGCTCATGTGGCGCCGCCATGCGGGCGATGGCACCACGCCCAGCTCTCGGCCGCGCCCGCGATCGGCGGCACCTCGCGATCGCACAGCCCTGCCACCCGGCGCTCGCACCGCGCGAAGAAACGGCACGCCGGCACGGACGTCCCCTCGCCGACGGGCAGGTCCACCTCCGCCGGTGGAAGCGACACGCCAGGCTCCGGCTCCAGCGACGCCGCAAGGAGGGCCCGCGTATAGGGATGCCGCGGCACGGAAAGCAGGGCTTCCGTGGTGCCCTGCTCCACGATCTGGCCGCGATACATCACCATGATCCGCCGCGACATGGCGCGCACGACAGCCAGATTATGCGAGATCAGCAGGTAGGACAGGCCGAACTCCCTTTGCATCTGGCCGAGAAACTCCAGGATCTGCGCCTGTACGGATACATCCAGCGCCGAGGTGGGTTCGTCCAGCACGATCAGCTGCGGCCGCAGGATCAGGGCGCGCGCAATGCAGATGCGCTGCTTCTGCCCGCCGGAAAGCTCGTGCGGATACCTATAGGCGAAACTGCGCGGCAGGCCCACGACATCAAGCATCGCGAGCGCCCTTTGCCGCGCCTCGGTGGAGCCGGCAAGACCCTGGATCAACAGGGGCTCGGCGATGGCCGCACCCACACTCATGCGCGGATGCAGAGCCGAGTGGGGGTTCTGGAACACGATCTGCACGTGCCGGCGCATCGCCCGCAGCTCGGCGCCCGCCAGGGTGCGGATGCTGCGCCCCTCGAGCAGGATGTCGCCCCCATCGGGCTCGATCAGCCGCAACAGGAGACGCGCGACCGTGGACTTGCCGCAGCCGGACTCCCCGACCAGCCCAACGCACTCGCCCGCGGCGATGGCAAGGTCGACGCGATCCACCGCAACCGCACTCGCCGCCCTTCCACGGCGACGCGCAGTGAAGGTCTTGGAAAGAGCCAGCGCCTCAAGCAATGGCGCAGTCATGCCAACAACTCTGCATGATGACACGCCACCAAGCGCTGTTCCCCAAACGTCCGCAACCTCGGCTTCTCGGACCGGCATAGCTCGGACGCACTCGCGCAACGCGCGGCGAAGCGGCAGCCACGTGGCGGGTCGGCCAGGTTGGGCAGCTGCCCCGGGATCGGCCGCGTGCGGACCTCGCCACGCAGCCGGGGCACGGCCTCGACCAGTCCGCGCGCATAGGGATGGATCGGGCGATGAAGCAATGCCTCGCTCGGGCCGCTTTCCACGATGGTGCCTGCATACATCACGACGATGCGCCCGCACACCGCCGAGACGACACCAAGATCGTGCGAGATCAACATCACGGCCAGACCCGACGAGCGAACCTGGTCGACGATTAGGCGCAAGATCTGTGCTTGTACCGTCACGTCGAGCGCGGTTGTCGGCTCGTCGGCGATCAGCAGCGAGGGCCGCCCGCTGATCGCCATAGCGATCAACACACGCTGCCGCATGCCGCCGGAGAGCTGGTGCGGATAGCTCGACAACACCTGCGCCGGATTGCGCATCTGCATGGCGGCAAGAATCGATTCCGCTTCCTCCCGCGCGGCCGCGATGCTGCGCATGGTCCTGCCACGTGCGCGATCATGCTCGCGCAGAACCTCGGTCATCTGATCGCCGATCGAGAAGACCGGGTCCAGGAAGGTCATGGGATCCTGGAACACCATCGCGATGTCGAGCCCGCGAATGCTGCGCATCCGGCGCTCAGCTGCGGCAAGGAGATCCTCGCCACGCCAGCGAACCGTCCCACCCAGATAACGGGCCGGCGGGCTCGGCAACAAGCGCAGTATGCTCTTCGCGAGAACGGACTTCCCGCAGCCCGACTCGCCCACCACGCCCAGCGTCTCGCCACACCCGATCGCCAGCGAGACATCATCGAGCACATGGAACCTGCCATCGAAGGTGTCGAGCGAAAGGCCCAAGCCATCGATCTCCAGCAGAGCGTCCCTTGCCGACCCGCTGCTCATGCAGACTGGCTCCGCGGGTCGAGGATGTCACGCAATCCATCGCCCAGCAGGTTGAACCCGAGCACGCTGACGTAAATGGCGAGGCCCGGGAACGCGGCGTACCACCACCATTCGGGCAGGTAGCCGCGCGCCACGCTCAGCATCGCGCCCCATTCCGGTGTGGGCGCGCGCGCACCGAGACCGATGAAACCGAGCCCGGCCGCGCCCAGGATGGCGGCACCCATATCCATGCTCGCCTTCACGATCAGCGGCGAGACGCAGTTCGGCAGGAGGTAGCGGAACAGGATGCGCGGCGTGCTGGCGCCGAGCGCGCGTGCCGCCTCGATAAAGGGTTCGGTCTTGATCGCCAGCACCTTGCTCTGCATCAGGCGCACATAGCCTGGCCACCAGACCAGCGTCAGTGCGATGACGGCGTTCAGGATGCCCGGGCCGAGCACGGCAACAATGGCAACGGCCAGGATGATCCCCGGCATGGACAGGAACAGGTCGGTCAGGCGCATGATCGCCCCGCCCACCCAGCCACCGACATAGCCGGCCAGCACGCCGAGCGGCACACCGATGACCGCGGCACCAAGCGTAATGACAAGCCCGATCTGCAGGGAGACCCGCGTGCCCAGGATCACGCGGGTGAAGATGTCGTTGCCCATCTCGTCGGTGCCGAACCAGTGCGCCGCGGACGGCGCCTGCAACATCCGGTCCATGTTCACCGCACCCGCTCCATCAGCCGGATAGGGCACGAGCCACGGCCCGAACGCCGCGAGCAGGAAGAACAGGCCGACAATCACCATCCCCACAACGGATGTGGGACTGCGCATCAGGAGGTGCGCATAGAGGCGCACCTGCCGCATCCGATGCGCACGCCGCGCGGCGACAAGATCATCGCCGCCGGAGACCTGCGGATGCGCCCCGGCCTGCATGCTCATGCGTCCGCCCGCAAGCGCGGATCGAGCCAGGCGTAGGCCAGCTCGATGACGAAGTTCACCACCATGACGTTCAGGCCGATCACCAACGCGACGCCGATCACGGGCTTGAAATCCGACAGCAGGGCTGCATTGACGGCAAGAAGTCCGAGGCCCGGCCAGTCGAAAACCGTCTCGACCAGCACGCTGCCGCCCAGCATCCAGCCGAAGCGCAATCCGATCAGCGCCAGGATCGGCAGCATCGCATTGCGCAAAGCATGGCGAAGCACGATACGCCATGCCCGCACGCCGTTTGCCCGCGCCCCGAGCACGAAATCGCTCGACAGCGCCTCGATCATCTCGGCACGCGCCACCCGCACGATCGAGGTCATGCACGGCACAGACAGCACCAGCGCCGGCAGCAGCATGTGCTGCAGCGCCTCGGCAGCCGTGCCCCAGTAGCCGCGCAGGATGGAATCGAGCACCAGAAGATGGGTTATCGGCTCGGGCCGCGGTGTCATCAGACCGAGCCGGCCGCTGACGGGCAACCAGCCAAGCCGCACCGCGAACAGCAATTGCAGCAGCAGACCGAACCAGAACATCGGCAATGCGAAGCCCGATACGGCGAAGACGCGCACCAGATGGTCGGCCCAGCGGTCACGCCAGACCGCCGCGATCACGCCCAGGCCCAGGCCCATCAAGATGCCGAGCCCCATCGCCGCGATGACCAGTTCGATCGTGTTCGGCAGATGGCGCCCGAGTTCCTCGGCGACACTGCGCGTGGTCGAGATCGAGCGCCCGAAATCGCCGCGCAGGATGCCCGAGACATAGATCACGAACTGCTCGGGCAGCGGACGGTCCAGCCCGTACTCGACGCGCATGGTCTCGACCATCTCGCGCGTCGCGTTCGGCCCTGCGGCCAGCGCCGCCGGATCGCCCGGCGCCACGTTCGAGATCACGAAGGTGATGCACAGCAGGCCGAACAGCATGGTCGCCAGCACGGCCAGCCTCTGCGCGACATACGTGATCATGTCACGCCGCCCGGGATCGGGGCGCGGCTACCGCGACGACCGCGCCCCGCCGATCCCTCAATCCTCGATCCACAGCGCGTGGAAGTCCGCGAAGCCCGAAGGCCGCATCGGCGTGTAGCTGTAGCCGCGCACATAGGCACGATGCGCAAGCCGCGTGTTCGGCTGGAAGCCGAACACTTCCGGCTGGTCCTCGGCAATACGGCGTTGGATGTCGGCATAGATCGGCGCGCGTTCCTCCCAGCGCGGGATCGACCGCGCACGCTCGATCAGGGTGAACACGTCGGGGTTGTTGTAGTGGCTCACGCCGAACCACTGGCCCCAGCTGTTGCGGTGGAACTGGTAGGCATAGGAGTCCGGATCCGAGGAGAAGGTGACGGTGAACAGGCCGATCATGTTCGGCACCGTCTCCACCCGTTGGGCGTTCGCGACCATGTTCGCCCAAAGCATGGGCTGGATGTTCACCTTGATGTTCAAAGCCTGGAGGCTGTTCAGCAGGATCAGCCCCACGCGGCGTGTCTCGTCATTGCCCTGCTGGTGGACATAGGTAAGCTCGAGCCCGCCATTGGCCCACTGCGTGCGCCCAAGCAGTTCGCGCGCACGATCGAGATTGCGCCGCGGCATGCCCTGCACCGCGACATGCCCCTGCACCGTATTCGGGAACGGGCTGGTCATGAGTTGCGAGTCCCCGGCATAGAGACCGGCGAAGGACTCGTAGTCGAAGGCATGGGCGATGGCGCGGCGCAGATTGGCATCCGCCGTCGGACCGCGCTGGTAGTTGAATTTGATCCCGAAGGCGGTGCTCCCAGGGCTGTTCTGGATGGTGATGCCGGGCACGTTGCGCAGCTGGACATAGTCGGCGGTGGTCAGCCCCTCAACGAAATCGACCTGGCGGCTCATCAGCGCCGTGCGCTGGGCCGAGGGCTCGCGGATGATCCGATAGATCACCCCGCCGAGCCGCCGCGCCTCTCCTTGCGGCCAGCCGTTCCAGTAGTTGGGGATCGCCTCGAAATGGTAGAAGGCGTTCTGCTCCCAGCGGCGGATGCGGAACGGCCCGCTACCCGCGGCATTGTCGGTCATCCATGCCTGGCCGTTGTCGTTGTCGCGGATGTTCGGGGTGATCTGCTTCGGATTGACAATCATCCACCAGGGCAGGAAGCCGGCGAAGGACGGGTAGGGCTGCTCGAGCGTGAAGCGCACAGTGCGCGGATCAACCACAGAGACACCCGCCGGCTTCAGCACGTCACGCAGCATCCAGGAGACCGCCTTGTTGATCTCGAGCGCGCGCACGAAGGAATAGCGCACGGCCTCGGCATCAATCGGATCGCCGTTCTGGAAACGCGCATTGGCATTGAGGCGGAAGGTCCAGACCCGTGCATCGGCGCTTGCTTCCCAGGATTCGGCTATCCAGGGGATCAGCCTGGCCGGGTTCTCGACATACTTGACGAGCGGCTCGTAGAGCATCGCCTGAACCAGATGGTGCGGCGCATCGAAGCGCTGGTGCGGATCGATGTTCACCACCGGCGTGCGCCCGCCCCAGACCAGGATCTTGCGGTCCCCGTCGCGCTCATAGGCTGCCGCCGGCGCAGCCGCCAGACTGAAGGCCAGGACGCCAGCCGCCGCGGCCAAACCGATCGCCTTGTACCAGAGCATGTGTTCCTCCACACGTTCGATCCTGAATGCCTGCCCCGATCGCTATGGTCCAACCGCGGCCAAGGGCGCTTGCCCCGTCGCCGCCTGCCGGGCGCGCTCGGTGGCCGTGCCGTCGATCCTGCCGTTCGAGCCGACAACGCAACCATAGTCCCGCCGCGCGGCCTCGACCGAGACATATTCCTCGTCAATGTCTCGCTGCAGGGCGGCCAGCGGCCGTTCCTTGGGCGGCCCGTAGCCGGCCCCGCCACCCACGCGCACCTCGATGATGTGTTCGGTGCTGCCGAGCGTCTCCAACGTGCCCTCGCCATAGTCCTTGAGCACGTTTTCCGCTCGGTCGAGCAGCATTGCCCGCACTGCCCCACCCGGCTGGCCGCCGAACAGGCCGGTGTTAGCGACACCCACGCCCTCGGGATAGACGTTGACCAGAGTCTGCCCGTCATCGGCCTTCCAGCGACGCACACGGATGTACTGGCCTAGCCCGCCGCGGAAGCGCCCCGCCCCGCCGCTGTCGGGCGCGAAGGCCTTCTCCAGCACCAGCACCGGCACGCGTGTCTCGAACACCTCGATCGAGCCGTTCGCGGCGCTGGTGGGCCAGATCATCGAGGATTTGCCGTCGGCCCCGATGCCGCCGCCCTGGCCGCCGCCCAGGAAGATGTGGTCGCCATAGACCAGGCCAGTGTCGGGATCGGTGCCATAGAAATTGACGATTGTCGGCAGGCCGGTGAACGCCCGCACGCGGTCAGGCATGGCCCCGGCCATAGCCTGGAAGACGTTGCCGATGATGTACCAGCCGGTGAGGTGGCGCAGCCCGACCGATGCCGGCCGCATGCAGTTCATGATGGTGCCTTCCGGCGCGCGCACGGTGAAGGCGCGATAGCAGCCGGCGGAAGCGCGGATATCGGGCGTGAGCAGGCACTTCAGCGGATAGAAGGTCTCGGCCTCGGTGAAGCCCATCGTGCAGTTCAGCCCGCCACGCGGCAGTTGCGCCGGCACGCCCTCGTAATCCACGTCGATGGTGTCGCCTTTCACCGTGATGCAGATCGGGAAGCGCTGGCGCTGGCCGAGAGCGACATTCCAAACCTCGCTGCGATACTGTCCGTCGGGCACGGCGGCGATAGCCTTGCGCGCCGCCTTCTCGGCGCGGTCCTGGATCACGGCGGCGAGCGCCTGGAGATCATCGAGGCCGTATTCCTCAAGCAGCGCGTTGATGCGCTGTGCGCCTAGCGCGTTGGCCGCAACCAGGGCCTGCACATCACCCAGGACCTGCCGGTTGGTACGCACATTCTCGGCGAGGAGCGCGAACAGGTCCTCGTTCGGCTGGCCCGCGCGATAGAGCTTGAGCGGCGGGATCTGGATGCCTTCCTCGTATACCTCGCGCGCGCGCATGCGATCCTTGGTGCCGCCGATATCGGACACATGGCCGATGGCGCCCACCAGGGCGACAAGCTTCCCGTCCCGGAACACGGGCGTCACCACCGCTATGTCGAACAGGTGGCCCGCACACAGCCAGGGATCGTTGGTCACCAGCACGTCGCCCGGCCTCAGGGTTTCCGGCGGGTGCCTCTCCAGCATGGAGTTCACCGCCGCCATCAGCGTCAGGTTGAACACCGGCATGGCGCGCGGGCTGTGCGCGAGCGACTGGCCCTTGGCGTCCAGGATCTCGCAGGCAAAGTCCTGCGCATCGCCGATGATCAGAGAGAAGGCGGTGCGGATGACCGTAAGCCAGCATTCCTCGGAGATGGAGATGAGCCGGCTCCAGAGTATCTCCAGGCCGATCGGGTCGTTCTCGAGCCGCGCGACCTCGGCGGCGAGGCCGGGCGCGATTGCCGCCGGCAATCGCGCTGCAGCAGCCGCCACCGCGATGACGAGATTGCCCACGGCATCGACCGAGAGCCGATCCCCGGGAGGGACGATGGTGGTCGCCTCGTCCTCCTCGACGATGGCGGGGCCGGCCACCGTGAAGCCTGCCTCCAGCCGGTAGCGGTCATAGACCGGGGTGTCGACGAAGCCACCGGCTGCCGGGAAATAGGCAGGGCGACGGCCCTTGAGCGCACCGCCAGCCGCGCGGGCACGGGCCAGGCGCGCATTGCTGATCGAAGGCTCGGGGCCGCTGCATGCCACACGCCAGGACATCACCTCGATCTGGCCGCCGAATGGATCGCGCCCGTAGAGGCGCCGATACTCCCCGGCGAAGCGATCTGCCAGCAGATGCTCGCTGCCCGCCCCGAGCCCACCAAGCGGCACGGCGATGCGCAGATTGTGCACCTGGCCTGAGAGCCGCATCTCGGCCTCGCGCTCCACCTCGACCGCCTCGTCGCCAGCGCCGGCGCCACGCAGCAGCGCCCGGCCCTCGCCCTCAAGCTGCTCCAGCACCCCATTGGCCTCGGCCCAGGCAACGCGCGACAAGGCCGCCGGCTGGGAGCGCGTGGCCTGATGCCCGATGCGGCCGCCCAGAAAGCCGAGCGCCGATGCCGCGCCCGAGGCAGGGGGCACGACGACAGTGCCAACACCGAGTGCGCGCGCCACCTCGGCGGCGTGCGCGGGACCCGCGCCGCCGAATGCTACCATCGCGTAGCGGCGCGGATCCTTGCCCTTCTCCACTACATGCACGCGCGCGGCATTGGCCATCGCGTCGCACACCACGGCGTAGATGCCCCAGGCAGCCTCGATCGCGCTGCGGTCGAGCGAGGCGCCAAGCGCCGAGAGGGCCCCCTCTGCCGCGGAAGGATCAAGCGCCATCCGCCCGCCCAGGAACGCCCCGGAATCGAGATAGCCGAGCGCCAGGTTGGCGTCGGTGACGGTCGGGTCGCTGCCGCCCAGGCCGTAGCAGGCAGGTCCTGGCGCGGCGCCCGCACTGCGCGGCCCCACCTTCAACAAGCCGATATCGTCACGGCGCGCGATGCTGCCGCCACCTGCCCCGATCTCGATCATGTCGACCACGGGGCTGCGGATGGGAATGCCGCTGCCCTTCTTGAAGCGATGCTCGCGCGCCGCCTCCATCATCGCGGCGACGTCGGCGCGACCATCCTCGATCAAGCAGACCTTGGCCGTCGTCCCGCCCATGTCGAAGGCGATCAGCTCCTCGTGGCCTGCGACGCGGCCAAGACTTGCTGCGGCGATCGCTCCTCCCGCCGGCCCGGACTCGAGCAGGCGGATCGGGAAGCGGCGTGCCATCTCCGGGGTGGCAAGCGTTCCGGAGGATTGCATCAGGCTGAACCGGCCGTGAAACCCGCGCTCCGACAGTGCCGACTCGAGGCGCCGGACATAGGGCTCGACCAGAGGCTGGACATAGGCGTTGGCAACGACGGTGCAGACACGCTCGTACTCGCGGATCTCGCCGCAGACCTCGGAGGAAATCGACACGCGCAGATCAGGGAACTCGCGCGCGGCGAGGGCCGCAACCACGCGCTCATGCGCATCATTGCGATACGCGTGCAGGAAACAGACGGCGACGGCCTCAGCGCCCCCTTTCAGGGCGCGCACCAGGGCGCCCCGTGCTTCGTCCTCGGTCAGTGGCGCCACGACGCTGCCGTCGCGCGCCAGCCTTTCGCCCACCTCCAGACGAAGCGAGCGCGGCACCAGCGGCTCGGGGAACTTCAGGAACACATCGTGGATGTCGTAGCGCTGCTCCGTGCCCATCTCGATGATGTCACGATAGCCCCGGGTGGTGATCAGCGCCGTGCGCGCGCCGCGCCGCTCGATGATGGCGTTGGTGACAATGGTCGTACCATGCACGATCTCGGCAATCGCATCGTGGCGCACGCCGACCCGCCCGAGCAGATCGTCGAGTCCGCCAAGCGCGCCGCGCGCCGGGTCATCGGGGGTTGTGAGGCACTTGTGCAGGTGGAGCGCGCCTGTTGCGCGATCCAGCAGCACAAGATCCGTGAAGGTTCCACCGATATCGAACGCCGCGACAAGTCCGGACTGCACGAAGGAGTCACCATTGCCAGCGCCGGATGACCGATGGCCTCCGGCTCGTTGTCATGCGGCAATGATGAAACGGACGTCCTTACCGCTTGTCAATCCGCGGCGGTTGCGGCGTGTCGGCCTAGCCGAACCGGCCGGTGACATAGTCTTGGGTGCGCTCGTTCTTGGGTGCGGTGAACACGGTATCGGTGTCGCCATACTCGATCAGGCGCCCGAGATACATGAACGCCACATTGTCCGACACGCGTGCCGCCTGCTGCATGTTGTGCGTCACGATCACGATCGTGAACTGGCCGCGCAACTCGTCGATCAGCTCCTCGATCTTGGCGGTTGCGATCGGGTCAAGCGCCGAGCATGGCTCGTCCATCAGCAGGACCTCGGGCGTGCCGGCGATCGCGCGCGCAATGCAAAGGCGCTGCTGCTGGCCGCCGGAAAGCCCGAGCGCGCTTTCGTGCAAACGATCCTTCACCTCGTCCCACAGGGCGGCGCCGCGCAGCGAACGCTCCACCGTCTCGGCGATCATGGCACGGTGGCGGATGCCGTCCACGCGCAAGGGATAGGCGACGTTCTCGAAGATCGTCATCGGGAACGGGTTGGGCTTCTGGAACACCATTCCCATCTGCTTGCGGATCGCGATCACATCCGCTGCCGGCGCGTAGAGGTCTTGCCCCGCAACAGAGATGCGCCCGCGGATGCGCAAGCCATCGATCAGGTCGTTCATGCGGTTCAGGCAGCGCAGAAGCGTCGACTTGCCGCAGCCCGAAGGTCCTATAAGCGCCGTGACAAGCCCGGCCTCGACTCCCATCGAAATGCTGAACAACGCCTGCTTCGCGCCGTACCACAGGTCGAAGTCGCTGATCTCCACCGCCTCGCCATGGCTGCCACGCGAAACGTGATAGACGGTCGGCCCGAACTCGATCGACGCGGGACGGGCGGTCGCACTTGTCTGGTTCATCGCTTACGGCGCCCTCGGCTAGAACTGGCTTCCCTGGAACCGCCGCTTCAGACGGTTGCGCAGCAGGATGGCAGAGACATTCATCGCGAATATCAGCGCGATCAGCAGCAGAGTTGTCACGAACACCATCGGCTTGCCGGCTTCCGAGTTGCGGCTCTGGAATCCGACGTCGAAGATGTGGAAGCCTAGGTGCATGAAGCTGCGTTCCAGGTGCACGAAAGGAAAGTATCCGTCGATCGGCAGCTCGGGCGCCAGCTTCACCACCCCCACCAGCATCAGCGGCGCGACCTCGCCGGCACCGCGTGCCATTGCCAGGATCACGCCGGTCATGATGCCGGGCATGGCGCGCGGCAGCACGATGTTGCGGATCGTCTGCCACTTCGAGGCACCGCAGGCGAGCGAGCCCTCGCGCATCGAGCGCGGCACGGCGGCGAGCGCCTCCTCGGTGGCGACGATCACCACGGGAACGGTGAGGAGAGCGAGCGTCAGCGATGCCCACAACAGCCCGCCCGTCCCGTAGGTTGGATTCGGCAGGCGCTCGGGGAAGAATATCTGATCGATCGACCCGCCGAGAATATAGGCGAAGAAGCCGAGCCCGAACACGCCATAGACGATGGAGGGTACGCCTGCCAGGTTGTTGACCGAGATCCGGACAATCGAGACAAGCCTTCCCTGGCGTGCATACTCGCGCAGGTAAAGCGCGGTTATCACACCGAACGGCGTCACCACCAGCACGAGGAGGAGCGTCATGGCGAATGTGCCGAAGATCGCCGGCATGACGCCGCCTTCGGTGTTAGCTTCACGCGGCTCGTCCAGCAGGAACTCCCCCCAACGTGACAGATAGACGCCGAGCCGCTCGGCGAGCGAGAGGTCGTTTGCCGGATAGAAGCGCACGATCGCGCCCAACGGCATCTCCTTCTCCCGCCCCGCGGCATCGGCAAGGACGACCAGATCGCCCTCGTGCGCGCGCCGCATCCCGCTGGCACGATCTGCCAATACCTGATGCTGCGCCTTGAGCGCAGCCTCGCGCTCGGCGAAACGCTGTCGCGCCGCATCAAGCGCCGTGCCGCCCTCCGGGTTGGCAAGCGAGGCGCGACGCAGTCGCAGGCGTTCCTGCTCGAGACGATGATTCACCGCACCGATCTCGCCCCGCTCCAGGGCCCGGATGCTTTGCCAGCGCCGCCGCGCCTCCTCGTGTCGCTTGATCAGGTCGGGACTGCGCACGTCGCCCACCGGCGCGCGTTGTCCGCCGGAGGAAATCGCAACGATACGGCCGACGAACACACCCCATTCCATGCGCTCGACCAGCATGAGGTCCCAGGGGCGCGAAACCTCAGCGATCTCGTAGTCCGGAAGCCAGCGGAAATCGTCTCCGTACAGGTCATAGTTGCCGGTGCGGTACAGCGTGCGCGCGGCCATGCCATCATTGCGTTCGATGCCGCTGCGGGGCGCCGGGTCAAGCGCGGCAAGCACCTCCTGGCCGGGCCGGAATGTCTGGCTGCGTACTGGTTCTCCGGCAACGACCGTACCGTCGTGCAGCCGCACCTGTTCGATCGGACGCGGCCAGAAGGTGACAAGCCCGTTCCAGAACACCAGCAGCAGAAGGCCGAGCACCATCAGGATGCCAAGGGCCAGGGCGCCGCCGAGGCACCATTGCCAAGGCTCGCCGGCACCTTGCAGGCCGGCCAGACGGACCTTTCCCGCGTTCCGGCGCCGTGTCTCGGAGATGGCGCGGCGCAAGCTTGCGTTCGCATCGCGCGCGGATTCGGGAAGGCTCGCCGCGGGAGCGGTGTTCATCATCCTGTCCCCCGCTATAGACTTGCCGCGCGCTTGCGAAAGCGCAGGCGGATCAGTTCGGCCACCGTGTTGATCACGAAGGTGATGGCGAACAGGGTGAGCGCGGACAGGAACAGCATGCGATAGAGTGTGCCATCACGCACCGCCTCCGGCAGTTCTACCGCGATGTTGGCCGACAGTGCTCGCAGGCCGTTGAACACGTTCCAATCCAGTATCGGTGTGTTGCCGGCGGCCATCACCACAATCATCGTCTCGCCCACGGCGCGTCCCATGCCCACCATCACGGCGGCGAAGACCCCGCTCATGGCCGTAGGCAGGATCACGCGCATGGCGGTCTGCCAGTTGGTCGCGCCGCAACCAAGCGAGGCTGCGCGCAGATGCTCCGGCACTGCGCTCAGCGCATCCTCGGCGATGGTGTAGATGATCGGAATGACGGCGAAGCCCATCGCGAATCCGACCACGAGCGTGTTGCGCTGGACGTAGGTGCCGACCATGCCGCCACGCGGATCGTAGCCAAGCCCCATGAGCAGTGCCGAGAGGCCAAGCGCGCCCACAAGGCCAGCCACCAGAATGACCAGCCAGCGCAGCAGGGTCACCGTGGCCACGACTCCATGGGAGCGCGGCCCCAGCGCCTCGTCCAGCGGGACCATCAGGCGGTTGCCGACAAGCGCTGCCGCAAGGGTGGTGATCGGCAAGCACAGGAGCGTCGTGAAACCGAAGCCGGATCCGATCTGTCCGTCGAGCCACGAGCGGATGTCGCCCGCGAAGACGATGCGTTCGAGAGCGCCGCCAAGCGCCACGCACGCAAGGAAGCCGAGGCCGAGAGCGACGAACATCAGCGCGAACTTGGGCAGGCCGCCATAGCGGAGCGATAGGGAGCGCGGCAGGTACATCCATGCATAGGCTGCCGCCAGAAGGCTGAGCGGCACGGCGAGGAACACCATCAGAACGGCCGCGATCCAGTCCTCGACGATCGGCGCCAGGATCAGCGCCGCGACGAAGCCGAGCACGACCGAAGGGAGCGAGGCCATCATCTCCATGGCCGGCTTCACCACCGCGCGCACTCTAGGGTGCACGAACTCCGAGGTGAAGATCGCCGCCAGCAGCGCCACCGGCACCGCGAACAGGAGAGCGTAGAAGGTGGCCTTGAGCGTGCCGAAGATGAGCGGCACGAGCGAGAGCTTGGGCTCGAAACTGTCGGTCGCGGCCGAGGATTGCCATGTGAAGCCCGGCTCCTGGTAGCCCTCGTACCAGACGCGGCCGAAGATCGTGCCGAGCGTCGTTTCCGGGTGCGGGACACTGAGGTTCCACGCGGATGCTCGGCCATTGCCTGCAATCGCGACGATGGCATCGTTTCGCGGCGCCAGCGCGAGGGCGGCGTAGGTTTCGGCCTCCCCTCCCTTTTCCAGCGCAAGCAAGGTGCGGTTCGAGGTGGAATGGCGCAGCCAAACATTGCCGCGTGCATCGGCGGTGGCGAAGACCTTGCCACGCTGGCTGATTGATATCGCACCGACTCCGTCGGCATGCCGATCCATGATGTGCGCGCGCACGAGGCGCTTGCCATCGGCGCTGTCACTCCCCGGTCTTTCCAGCAGGAAGAACACATCGGTCGTGCCGCGCGATCCCATCGCCACGACCGACTGCTCGCCGATGAGATAGCTGAGCGCGGAAAGCCTCTCGCCGGCTTCCAGGAGCCGCGCCTCTTCGGCGAGGCGCGGTGCGGTGAAGCTGCGCGTATCGTAGCGGAACACCCTGCCCTCGGCAGTGCCGGCAAGCACCGAATCCGCCTGCTCGGTCAGCAGCACCGCGCTGATCTCCACGCCCGGCGGAACCGGCGGCAAGGTCGTGGTCGCGACCGCGGTACGCACCTGGCGCGTCAGCATGTTGACACGGCTTTCCGCCCGCGACAGTCGGATCGTGCGCGCAGCGTCAACCGTAGCGAAGGAGCGTGTCGGCCGCTCCACAGTTCCGGCAACGCGATAATCGGCAAGCCTGATCGCGCTCTCGGAGATCTTCTGCGGCGCATCCGCGCGCACGACAACATCGACCTTGCGGTACTGGTTGCCGGGGATACGGGAATAGACGCTTCGCCCGTCGGTCCGGTCGCGCTCGTTCAGGCGACGGAGGTCCGGGGGCAACCGGTCGGGGGTGATCACCTCGGCCGTGAACCGCATCGTGCCGAGCCGGATCGTGCCGTCGGCGAAACCGAGCAGGATCTGCTCGCGATTGAGCGAACTGCCGAACGCCGTGACCACCGCGCCGTTGAGGGCGAGGGGTTCGGCGGCAAGCGGTGTGCCGGTCTGTAGGTGGAAGGCGGAGACGGACCCGTCGCGCAGCAGCACGGCGCCGATGGTGCGATCCTCGTCGATGACCGCACTCAGCGGTCCGCGCTCCATTCCGGCCACGGCGAAGGCGTGCTGGCCAACCACCCTGGCTCCGGTAAAAAGCGGCACCACGACCTGTGTCAGGAACACGAGGATCGTCGCTACCGCGATGATGACAAAGATGCCGCCGATACGGATCGTCCAGTCGGCCACGCGGTCAGCGATCAGGACGGAACGCCGGGTCTCGCGAACCCGGCGCGTGATGCCGCTTGGCCTTGCAGTCCGTGGCGCGTCGGCGGCGTCCATGCAGCGCAAATCCTCGTGATCGGCGGCACTGGCGGGCGGCTGTCATGCCGCCCGCCCGGCCCGGGGGTGTCAGTTGATGATGCGCATCGCCCGAAGATCCTCCTCGGCGATGGCCTGGGTCACGGGGAAGTAGCCATCCTTCACCGTGGCCTCCTGGCCCTGGCGCGAATAGATGAACCGGATCAGTTCGCGCCGCAGCGGATCGAGCGGCTGGTTCGGGTTGACGTTCACGTAGATGTAGAGGAACCGCGCCAGGGGATAGTCGCCGGCATAGGCGTTCTCGGCATTGGCCTCGAAGCAGCGCTCGCCCGGGCGTGTCGCGAGCGGCACGGCACGGACATCGGCCGTGCGGTAGCCCACGCCCGAATAGCCGATGGCGTAGCGGTCCGAGGCGATGCCCTGTACCACCGTCGAGGAACCGGGCTGCTCCTTCACGCTGTCGCGGTAGTCGCCGTTGAACAAGGCAACCTCCTTGAAATAGCCATAGGTGCCGGAGGCGGAGTTACGTCCATAGAGCGAAATCGGCCGATTCGCCCATTCCCCGGTCAGGCCAAGTTGTCCCCACGTCGTGATCTCGGTCGAATGGCCGCCGCGGCGCGTGCGCGAGAAGACGGCATCCACCTGCTGCAGCGTCATGCACTGGATCGGGTTGTCCTTGTGGACATACACGGCCAGGGCGTCAACGGCGCCGCGTACCGCACGCGGCGGGTAGCCGAATCGCTGCTGGAAGGCGTCGATCTCGCGCTGGTTCATCGGCCTGCTCATCGGGCCGAACTGGGCGGTCCCCGCCACCAAGGCAGGCGGCGCGGTCGAGCTGCCCTTGCCCTCGATCTCGATCTTCACGTTCGGATAGAGCGCCTGGAAGCCTTCGGCCCAGAGCGTCATCAGGTTGTTCAGCGTGTCCGAGCCGATCGACTTGACGTTGCCGGACACGCCGCTTACCGCCGCATAGCGCGGCAGGGCAGGGTCGATCTGCACGCCCTGGGCGATCGCCGGCGCGACCGACCCGACCGCCAGCAGCATCGCGGCACCGGCGAGAACAATTCCCTTGGCTGACATGTGGTGGCCTCCTGACGGGGACTGACAAACTTCGAACCGCGCAGAGCAAGCGAAACAGCCGCGCGCCCCTGCCGTGGGCGGCTGCCGTCTGGCGGCGGAGGGACCGTAGTCAGGGTGCACGACTGCCGGATTGCAGATTCATGATAGTTCGATGACAGATGCTCCCAGGACCGGTCACGATGATCCGGACGAATTCACAAATTGTCCGGACCCGGCCAAGGACGCTCCCGCACCGCGAAGGCTCGATTGCAGGCCGGGCCGGCTGCCTCGAACCGACCATCAGCCACTCCTGCCATGGACTGCCCGCGACCCGGGCGAACCGCGCTTGCATCCAGGCCCGGCCAATGGGATATGAACATCGGGGACGAACCCAAAGCGTCAAGCAGTTCAACGAATTGTCGGGAGGCGACACCATGAACGCTGCAATTTCCCGCCGCCATGCCTTGGCCCTGGCCGGGGCCGGCGCCCTGGCGCTGCCGGGCATCGCCCGTGCCCAGGGAGCCTGGCCAAACCGCAATGTGCGCCTCGTCGTGCCCTTCGCGCCGGGCGGGACGACAGACATCGTGGCCAGGATCCTGGCCCAGCAGCTCCAGGAGCGGCTCGGACAGCCCTTCATCGTCGACAACCGCCCCGGCGCCGGCGCGACCCTGGGCTCGCAGCAGGTCGCCGAGGCTGCACCCGATGGCTACACCCTGGTGGTTTCCAACTCCGCATCGCACGGCATTTCGCCGGCGCTCTACAACAATGTCCGCTACAAGGCGCTTGAGGACTTCACCCATATAGCGCTTGCCGCCACCACCTCGACGGCCGTAGTGGTCAACCCGCAATACGAGGCCCAGACCATCGCCGACCTGGTGCGCCTCGGCCGCAGCCGCCCGGATGGCCTCGATTTCGCGATCTCCGGCGCCGGCACATCGACGCACCTTCTCGGCATGCGCTTCGCCCGCGCCGCCGGCATCAAGCTGAACCCGATTTCCTATCGCGGCTCGGGCCCGGCGCTGACCGACGTCATCGCCGGAAACGTCAAGTTCATGTTCGACGGACTCCCCTCCTGCATCGGCCATATCCGATCCGGGGCGTTGAAGGCGATCGCGGTTGCCGATCCGCAGCGCAACCCCAAGCTTCCGAACGTGCCGACGCTTGCCGAGGCCGGATACACCAACCTGATCTCCTATTCCTGGTTCGGCGTCTCGGGACCCAAGGGCATGCCGCGCGAGGTGGTGACCAAGCTCAACACCGAGATCCGAGCCATTCTCAAGCTGCCGGCGGTGCAGCGCCGCTACGACGAGCTGACCGCCGACGCCCCCGACATGTCGCCCGCGCAGTACACCGATTTCATCCGCGAGGAGCTGACCACCTGGGCAGAGGTGGTGAAGGCAACCGGTGTGACCGCGAACTGAGCCGTCACGCCCGGCCGTATCCGCTAGCGGCCGCCGCCGATCGGCACGATCGCGCCGTTGACGTAGGACGCGGCGTCCGACAACAACCACAGGACAAGCTCGGCAACCTCCTCGGCCCGGCCCGGCCGGCCGAGGGGGATGCCGGCAGAAAGCCGCGCCGGACGATCGGGCATGCCGGCGGCGGCGTGGATCTCCGTTTCGATCACACCCGGGGCGACGGCGTTCACCCGGATCCCCTCGCCGCCCGCCTCGCGCGCCAGCCCTATGGTCAGGCTGTCGATCGCGCCCTTGGTGGCGGCGTAGTGCACCCACTCGCCCGCGCCGCCGATCTCGGCCGCGCGCGAGGACACGTTCACGATCGCGCCGCCCCGCCCGCCGCGCGAACTGGCCATGCGCCGCACCGCCTCGCGCGCGCACAGGATCGCGCCGGTGACGTTGATGGCCACAACGTCCTTGATCATGTCGGTGGCGGCATCGGCGAGCGGCCCCGCCCGGCCGACCGTACCGGCGTTGTTGACCAAGGCATCAAGGCGCCCGAAGCGCTCGTCCAGGACGGCATAGAGCCGCATCACATCGCCGTCGCGCCCGACATCCGCCGCAGCGATCTCCACGCGCGCGCCATGGGCATGCGCCTCCGCCGCGACCGCCTCGGCCCGCGTACGCTCGGTGCGGTAGGAGAGCATGAGATCGTATCCGCGCCGCGCCGCCAGCAGCGCCACCGCCGCGCCGATCCCACGCCCGCCGCCCGTGACCAGGATCACCTTGCGCGCCATGTCCGCGCCCGCCCGCTACTGCATGAAGCGGCGCACGACATTCTCCAGCATGCGCGAGATGGGGTTGTCGTAGCCATTGTGCGACAGGCTGCCGCAGAAGGTGATCGAGCCCACGGCGAATACCGCCCCGCCCTTGGGCGTCTCGTAGAACACGATCTCGCCGCGGATCAGGTCCTGGGGCTTCTCGCCCGAGACGGTCCAGAGATGCGAGAGCAGTTCCTCCGGCACGACCACGAAATGCGCCTGGTGGTTCTCCGATCGCGCCAGGATCAGCGCGTGCAGCGGCGTGCCTAGCGTGAAGTCGGCGCGGTCGAGCTCGAACCCCGCCGCGCCCCCGCCTGACAGGCCGAAATCGCCCAGTATCTCCTCCTCCACGCCGGCGAAGATCCAGGCCGCGCGGGGGTTGGATGCCGCCGGCATGCGGCGATAATGGGAGCCCTCGAACAGCCCCTGGCCGGAGAAACCGACACCACCCACCATCTGCGGCGGCCGGCCGTTGCGCCGCCACAGCCCGCCGAAGCCGCCATCGAGGGCGTTGTAGTATTCGCCCGGCTCGGCCGCCCAGGAGCGGATGCCACCTTCCGCCCGCCTGATCTCGATCACGCCGGGCACGCGCGGGCTGCGCGCGATGCGCCAATAGCAGCCGTTGCCACCGAGATAGCAGAGCCGCCCGCCGCCCTCGGTATAGGCGGCGATGGCATCGAGCGTGCCGGGCGTGTGGTATTCGGGGTGCGATCCGGTCAGCACCGCGCGATAGGGCCGCAGCAGCGCCACACCCTCCTCGTCGAGGTCCTCGTCGGTGATCACGTCGAAGGGCAGGCCCTTGGCCTCCAGCCAGTCGAGCAGGTGCGTATCGGCCGGGAAATGGCGCAGCCCTGATCCGCGCGCATCGTTGAAGGTCAGGAAGCCCGGGCGCATGGTCAGTATCGGGCGCAGGCGCGAGCTGTAGCAGATGCCGCTGCCGTCGGAATGCTTGTTGTAGGTGGCGCGGCCATAGTCGGTATGCTCGTCCGGATTGTGCGGATAGGCGCCCCAGGCGGCACGGCGGGCGCGGAAGGCATCGTCGGTGTTGCCGCGCGCATGGTTGGCATAGGCTTGGTAGGTGAAGGTCGAGGCCAGGAACGCGATCGGCGCCGTTGCCTGCCCCTTGGGCGGCAGGACGTAGAAGGGGACGATATCCTGGTGCCCGCCGCCGGCGATCTTCACGCCATAGACGCCGCTTTTCATGTCGGGCGGGATGTTGACGGAGAAGTCCGTCGGCCAGCCGCAATCGTAGAGATCATCCTCGTGGAAATGGATCGCGGCATACTCGGATGGCGCGTGGCGCCAGCACATCTCGGCGCCGGTCCAGCGCGAGCTGCGCACCGCGCGCGTGGGCAGGTTGACCGTCACGCCATGCAGACCGTGCGGCCCGGCATCGATGATCGCCTGCCCTTCGATCGCCTGCGCGAAATCCCACCAGGCGATGACCGCGCCGGGCAATCGGCGCGGATCGGGGCAGGCTGGCTCCGCGCCCTCATGCCAGCTGGCGAGGATGGCGGGATCCTCGATCCGGCCGTTGAAGTGTTGCGCGACCTCGCCGCCGGCCCCCTGGCTCGCAGCGATCAGAAGCGGCGCCGCAGGAGCCAGGTCGAGCGGCGCCGACGATACCGCCTCCGTCTGCCCTGAATCATCGAGCGCGAGGGCAGGAGCGTGCGGCAACTGGCCAAGCGCGATGCGCCCGGTCCCCGGGTCGATTGCCGCCCACAGCCGATACCAGCGCGAGACGGCCGGTTTCGCATCCAAGGCCGCACGCACGATCCTGCCGGCACCATCCGTTACCTCCAGGGCGGCGCCATTGGCCGACAGCAGCAGCGCATAGCCCCTGCCTTGCGCGTCGCGCTGGCTCAGCACTGCCTGCGGCGCCTCGCGCAGCAGGGTCGGCATCACGTTCAGCGTGATCGTGAACGGCCCGCGCGGCGCCAGCGCGCCCGCCGGCGGCACGCGCGCATAGGAGCCGAGCCGCGTCGGTTGGAAGCGCGAGGGGTAGCGCCCGGCCCAGGCGGCGGGCAAGTCGAGCAGCTTCATGCCCGGCCCGGCCGGGTTGGGATCGCCATGCACGATGCGCACGAGGCTCGCCTGGTAGGGCTCGGCGAGCGTGCTGCTGACCTTGACCTCAAGGCGCCCGCCAGGACGGGCCGAGAAGCGATCGAGATAACCTGTCAGTGCCAGCATCGCCTGGACCTTTCGCTTGACCCGGCGCCCTACCCGTCCGAGGCGTCCGGTGCCGCCACCTTGGGATAGATGTTCCCGTAATAGCGCCGAAGCTCCGCGATCTGCCCGGCGGGCGGCTGTGCGTAGGCCCCGCGCCGGCTGGTATAGCGCCCGCCCATCAGCCGGTTCATCTTCACCGCCGCCTCGCCGGCCTTCAGGAGCGCGGTCGGGCCGTTCAGCACCGGCGCCCCGCGCCCGGCCTCGTGGATGCCGGCATCCGCTAGCAGCACCATCGCCACGCCCACGGCAGGGATGACCACTTCGGCGCCGGCGGCGACGCAGCGATCGGCAGCGAAGCGGAACTGGTCGAGGATGCTCGTGCGTGCCGGCCCGGGCGAGAAGGCAACGTCGAGATCGACCAGCCGTTCGACCTGCATCCGTTCCACCGCCGCCACGCGCGAGGAGAGGCCGTAGCTTGCGACATTCTCGAGCATGCGCGTGGCATGCTTGTCGTTCGAGATGACAAGACCGACGCTCGCCCCCATCTGGCAGGCGGTGAGGAGCGCCGTCTCGCACAGGCCGAGCACCGGCACCGAGGCGATCTCGCGCGCCGCGCGCAACCCGGGATCGCCGAAATTGCCGAGCAGGATGCCGTCATACTCCTCCGCCTCGGCGCGCTCGACATTCTCCAGCACCTCGATCGTCTCGATGAATTCGAGATAGCGATACTGGTCGCCGATGCCGCCGCGCCGGGTGATGCCGTGGATGTCGATGCGCGTGCCGGGATCGGCGGCCCGATCCAGCACGCCGCGCAGCGCGCGGCTGTAGGCAGGCCAGGCATCCGGGCGGGTCATCGACTGGTACCAGAAGCGCATTCGTCTTGTTCCTGCTGTGGTTTGCTGCGCACGCGTTCCTAGGCGGCTGCGGCCCGCGCGACCTCGGCGAGTTCCTCGGCCAGCGGCAGGCCCATCTCGCGCTCGCCGCGCTCGATCGCGCCGATCAGTGCGATCAGCTTGCGGATGGTCGGCACCGCGATCCCGTGGTGCTCGGCAGTCGCCACCACGGGCCCGAGCTGCGCCGCGACATCGGTCTGGCGCTTGCGCACGGCCAGGTCGCGCCAGATGCCGCTGCGCGGCTTGGCGGTGCGCCGGTTGAAGCCGGTCATCTGCTCGATCGAGGCCCCGATCCCGGCGGCATCGTTGCGGCGGAAGGATTCCGGGTCGAAGCCGTTGAAGCCGAGCACGGCCACGCCCTCGGCCGCGGCCACCGCCAGCACCTCCTGCACCAGCCGCACATTCAATTGCCTGAGCGCGGGCGAGCGGATGAAATTGGCAATCGTCTCGTTGGTCAGCGCGCTGGCCTTCAGCAGCGAGCCATAGGCGCACTTGCCCCAGAGATAGCCCCAGATGTTGTCGGACAGCACGGCGTTCGGCTCGAAATCCTTGAGTGTCGCGTGCAGTGCCGTCAGCCGGGGGGTGGTGCTGCCGTCAAGCTCGCCCACCACGACGGCGCCGCGATTACCGAACATGATCTCGCCAGGGCCATGCCAGTCGGCGCCGTAGTTGACGAAGGCCCCGATCGTGCGTTGCTTGCCGACGATGCCGGCAATGGTGATCTCGTTCAGTCCGTTCTGCATCGAGACGACATAGCCATCGGGCGCAAGGTGCGGCAGCAGCATGCGCGCCGCGCCCTCGGTATGATGCGCCTTCACTGCGAGAAAGATGCGCCGGAAATGTCCGGTCAGCCGGTCGGGCGTCACCGCCGGCGCGCCCACGGTGAACTCGTCGATCGGACCGCTGATGCGCAGCCGCCCGGCGGCGATCTCGGCCACATGCTCGGCCACCAGATCGACGAACAGCACCGGATGCCCGGCACGGACGAGATAGGCACCCATGGTGCCGCCGATGGCGCCAGCGCCCCAGATCAGGATCGGGTCGGACATCGCGCGAACTCCCTTGCCCCGGCCATGCCGCCGAGCCTAGGGGTGGGTCGCCGCGCCGGCAAGGGCCGGTGGCCCGCACGCCAACCCCGGACCGGCGCCAGCCCCGCTGGCAAGCCTTCCCGCCCGCTGCTACATCTCCCGCTCCGCAGGGCAGGTTGGCCGATCAGGGAGCAGACGAGCGCGATGAGCTTCGATGTCGATTGCGTGGTGGCCGGGGCCGGCGTGGTGGGCCTTGCCGTGGCGCGCGCCCTTGCCCTGTCCGGCCGCGAGGTGCTGGTGATCGAGGCGGCCGAGGGGATCGGCACCGAGACATCCTCGCGCAACAGCGAGGTGATCCATGCCGGAATCTACTATCCCGCCGGCAGCATGATGGCGCGCACATGTGTCGCTGGCCGGCGCCTGCTCTATGCCTACTGCGCCGAGCGCGGCATCCCGCACAAGAACTGCGGCAAGCTGATCGTCGCCACCGCCGAGGACGAGAACGCCAAGCTCGCCGCGATCAAGGCGCGTGCGGAGGCGAATGGCGTTGAGGGCATGAAGCTTCTCTCGGCCGGGGAGGCGCAGCGGCTGGAGCCCAACCTGCGCTGCACCGCGGCCCTGCTTTCCCCCACCACCGGGGTGATCGACAGCCACGCCTACATGCTGGCGCTGCAGGGCGATGCCGAGCATGCGGGCGCCACCTTCGCCTTCCACAGCCCGATCGCGGCCGGGCGGGTGCGGCGGGGCCGGATCGAGCTGGATGTCGGCGGTGCCGAGCCGATGACGCTCTCCTGCCGGCTGTTCGTGAACAGTGCCGGACTGCACGCGCCTATGCTCGCGCGCCGCATCGACGGCATGCCGGCCGAACAGATCCCGCAGGCATATTTCGCCAAGGGCAACTACTTCACCCTGACCGGTCGCTCGCCCTTCACGCGGCTGATCTATCCGGTGCCGGTGCCGGGGGGTCTTGGCGTGCACATCACCATCGACATGGGCGGGCAGGCCCGCTTCGGCCCCGACGTGCAGTGGATCGACCGGATCGACTACACGGTCGATCCCAGGCGGGCGGACGCCTTCTACGAGGCGGTGCGCCGCTACTGGCCCGACCTCAAGGACGGACAGATCCAGCCCGGCTATGCCGGCATCCGGCCGAAGATCGTGCCGCAGGGCGCCCCGGCGCAGGATTTCGTGGTGCAGGGCCCAGCCGTGCATGGCGTTCCCGGCTTGATCAACCTGTTCGGGATCGAGAGCCCCGGCCTGACCGCGTCGCTCGCGCTCGCCCGCCATGTCACCGAGCTTGCCGCCCGCCCCTAGGCGCCGTGCCGCCTCCGGGCCGCACCCGGCCGGTTCCATTCGCGGCGTGATCGTCTAACATGAGCCCCCGACCAGCCGCCGCCGATGTCGGAGCAGATTCAGGACCCCCTGCCATGTCGCCCCCGGCCACCAAACCCGGACCGTTCGACGCGGGATTGGAGCGCAACGCGGCCAATTTCGCTCCCCTCACACCGCTTTCGTTCCTGGACCGCGCGGCCGACGTCTATCGTGACAAGGTGGCCGTCATTCATGGCGGATCGCGGTTCACCTATGCCGAGATGCGGGGCCGGGTGCGCCGGCTCGCCTCGGCTTTGCGGGCGCGCGGCATCGGGCTCGGCGACACGGTAGCGGTGATGGCGCCGAACATTCCCGCGCTGCTTGAAGCGCATTACGGCGTGCCGCTTGCCGGTGCAGTGCTGAATGCGATCAATATCCGCCTCGATGCGCAGTCGATCGCCTTCATCCTCGACCATGGCCAAGCCAAGATCCTGATCGTCGATGGCGAGTATGCCGACACTGCGCGCACCGCCCTGGCCCAGGCCAAGGCGAAGCCTCTGGTCATCGACATCGACGACGCCGAGGGGCCGCCCGCCGCACGGCAGCGTATCGGCGCCCTGACCTACGAGGCATTGCTGGCCGAAGGCGATCCGGCGGCCGAGCTGGCCCGGCCGGCCGATGAATGGCAGGCCATCTGCCTGCTCTACACCTCGGGCACCACGGGCAACCCGAAGGGGGTCGTCTATCACCATCGCGGCGCCTATCTGAATGCGCTCGGCAATGCGCTGGCCTTCGGGCTGTCGGATCGCTCGGTCTATCTCTGGACGCTGCCGATGTTCCATTGCAGCGGCTGGACCTATACCTGGGCGGTCACGGCGGCGGGCGGGACCCATGTCTGCCTGCGCAAGGTCGAGCCCGCGCACATCTTCGCGCTGATCGGCGCGCACCGCGTCACGCATATGTGCGGTGCGCCGATTGTCCTCAATGCGCTGGTGCATTCGCCCGATGCGCCGAAATCCGCCTTCGCCCAGCGCGTCGAGGTGGCAACGGGCGGCGCCGCCCCGCCCTCGCCCGTGATCGCGGCGATGGAACGGATGGGCTTCCGCGTCACGCATCTCTACGGCCTGACGGAGAGCTTCGGCCCCTCGATGCTGTGCGTCATGCCTGAATCCTGGGACGCGCTCGACCTGCCCGTCCGCGCCGCGCTGATGGCCCGCCAGGGCGTGCGCATGCCGACGCTCGATGAGTTGATCGTCGCCGATCCGGAGACGCTCGCCCCGGTGCCAGCGGACGGCGCAACGATCGGCGAGATCCTGCTGCGCGGCAACACGATCATGAAGGGCTATCTCGGCAATCCGAAAGCGACCGCCGATGCCTTTCGCGGCGGCTGGTTCCATACCGGCGACCTTGCCGTGGTGCACGCCGACGGCTATGTGGAAGTGAAGGACCGCTCGAAGGACATCATCATCTCGGGCGGGGAGAACATCTCCTCGATCGAGGTCGAGGAGGCGCTCTACAAGCACCCCGCCGTGCTGGAGGCTGCGGTGGTGGCGCGCCCCGACGAGAAGTGGGGCGAAAGCCCCTGTGCCTTCATCACGCCCAAGCCCGGAACCGAACCCCCAAGGGAGGATGCGGTCATCGCTTGGTGCCGCGATCATCTAGCCGGCTTCAAGATCCCGCGCACCATCGTGTTCGGCCCCTTGCCGAAAACCGCTACCGGCAAGATCCAGAAATACGTGCTGCGCGAACAGGCGCGCGCCCTCGGCCCGCGCCGATGAGCGGCACGACAAGCCCGGCCCCGCTTTCCGGCAAGGTGGCGCTGGTCACTGGCGCCTCGTCCGGGCTTGGCCGGCACTTCGCGCGCGTGCTGGCCGCCGCCGGCGCGCATGTTGCCATCGCCGCGCGCCGGACCGACGCGCTCGACGCGCTGGCGCGGGATATCGCCGCGATAGGGGGGCGCGCCCACGCGGTGGCGATGGATGTGCGTGATGCCCGCTCGGTCGAAGACGGCGTCGCAGCTGCGGAATCCGCGCTAGGTCCGATCGACATCCTGGTCAACAATGCTGGCATCGCCACGACCCGCGCCTTTCTCGACCAGGACGAGGCCGAGTGGCGGTCGGTACTGGACACCAACCTCCACGGCGCCTGGCGCGTTGCCCGGGCATGCTCAACGCGCATGGCTGCGGCCGGACGGGGCGGCACGATCGTCAATACCGGCTCGATCCTCGGCCTGCGCGTCGCTCGCCATGTCTCGGCCTATGCCGCCGCCAAGGCCGCGCTGCACAGCCTCACCGCCAGCATGGCGATGGAACTGGCCCGCCACGGCATTCGCGTCAATGCGCTTGCGCCCGGCTATGTCGCCACCGAGTTGAACCGCGACTTCCTGTCCGGCCCCGCCGGGCGGGCGATGCTCAAGCGCGTGCCGCTCGGCCGCTTCGGCGAGCCGGCCGATCTCGATGGCGCACTGATGCTTATCGTCACCGACGCCGGCCGCTACATCACCGGCAGTGTCATCGTTGTTGATGGCGGCCACAGCCTCGGCTTCCTCTGAGGCCGCGCACAGGAAGGACAAGGACGCATGGACTTCACACTCAGCCCCGAGATCGAGCAGCTTCGCCTGCGCGTGCGCGACTTCGTGGCGCAGGAGATCCTGCCGCTCGAGGGCGATCCCGCCACCTATGGCGAGGGCGAGAATATCGGCTCCGCGGCGCTCGCCACCTTGCGCGCCAAGGCCAAGGCCGCCGGGCTTTGGGCGCCGCAGATGCCCAAGGATCGCGGCGGCATGGGCCTGTCGGTCGTCGGCATGGCCGCATTGTACGAGGAGATGGCGCGCTCGATCTTCGGTCCCGTCTCGTTCAACTGCGCCGCGCCAGACGATGGCAACATGATCGTTCTCAACAAGGTGGGCACGAAGGCGCAGAAGGATCGCTGGCTGCAGCCGATCATCGACGGGGCCGTGCGCTCGGCTTTCGTGATGACCGAGCCGATGCCAGGCGCGGGATCGGACCCATCGGCGATGCGCACCACGGCCACGCGCAAGGGTGATCGCTGGGTCGTGAATGGCGAGAAGTGGTTCATCACCGGCGCGGGCGAAGCGAGGCATTTCATCCTGGTCGCGCGCACCAGCGACGATACGCGCAAGGGCCTGTCTGCATTCATGTTCCATGCCGACCAGCCGGGCTGGCGCATCCTGCGCCGCATCCCGATCATGGGACCTGAGGAGCATGGCGGGCACTGCCAGATCGCCTTCGACGGGCTGGAGATACCGGCCGAGAACCTGCTGCTCAAGGAAGGCGACGGGCTCAAGATCACGCAGATCCGGCTCGGCACGGCGCGGCTGACGCATTGCATGCGCTGGCTCGGCATGGCCAAGCGTGCGCTGGAGATCTGTTCGGGCTATGTGCGCGAACGCCAGAGCTTCGGCGCCTCGCTAGCCGAACACGAAGGCGTGCAGTGGATGCTGGGCGAGGCGGCGATGGAGATCGAGATCGGCCGCCTGCTTACCATGCGCGCGGCTTGGAAGCTCGACCAGGGCGATTTCGCGCGCAAGGAAGTGTCGATGGCCAAGATCGCCGTCGCGGACGTGCTGCACAAGGCGGTCGACACGGCCATCCAGCTGCTTGGCGCGCGCGGCTATTCCAAGGATACGCCACTCGAATGGATGTATCGCTATGCGCGGCAGGCGCGCCTGGTCGATGGCGCGTCCGAGGTGCACAAGATGGTGCTGGCGCGCTTCCTGATGCAGGAGGGGATGGAGTTCTGGTCGTGGCGCTAGCCGAGGCGAACCCGCCCTCGGCCCTTGCGCGCTGGCTCGCCCAGGCGCTCGGCGCCGATTCCGTGCGCATCACCGGCTGGCAGAGGATGTCGGGCGGCGCGGTGCAGGAGAACCACGCGCTCGACTGCGTCGTGATCGTTGCCGGGCGCGAGCAGGGCCATCGCTTCGTCCTGCGCACGGATGCGCCCTCGGCCGTCGCGGTTAGCCGCTCGCGGGCCGAGGAGTTCGCGATCCTGCGCGCCGTGCATGCGGCCGGCGTACCTGCGCCGCGCGCGATCGCGCTCTGCGAGGACGAGGCCGTGCTCGGCCGGCCCTTCTACATCATGGAGCGGCTGGATGGCATCGCCGCCGGGCACATCCTGGTGCGCGACGACAAGTGGCAGGGCGATCGCGTCGCCTTGGCGGGGCAGCTTGGCGAAGCACTTGCGCGACTGCACGCGATCCGCCCGCCGCGCTCGGACCTGGCCTTCCTCGGCGCGCCGCCCGCCGATGCCGCGCACGCCGCGATCGGCAAGTATCGCGCCTGGTTGGACCAGGCCGGCCTCGCACGCCCTGCGCTGGAATGGGGCCTGCGCTGGCTGGAGCGCCATGCGCCGGCGCCCGGCCCGGCGGTGCTCTGCCATCGCGACTATCGCACCGGCAACTACCTGGTCGCGGGGGACAAGGTGACCGGGATCCTGGACTGGGAGTTCGCCGGATGGTCGGACCGGCACGAGGATGTCGGCTGGTTCTGTGCCAAATGCTGGCGCTTCGGCCAGAACGGTCGCGAGGCTGGCGGCATCGGCGCGCGCAAGGATTTCTATCGCGGCTATGCAGCAGCCGGAGGGGCATCGATCGATCCCGCTGCCGTCGCCTACTGGGAGAGCATGGCGCATGCGCGCTGGGCGGTGATCGCGCTCCAGCAGGGCGAGCGCCACCTTTCCGGCGCCGAGCCATCGCTCAATCTCGCCCTGACCGGGCGCATGGTGGCCGAGATCGAGCTTGAACTGCTGCGTCGCACGGCGCCGGAGGCAGCCTGATGACACCCGACCGACCCGACGCGGCCGAATTGCTGGCAATTGCCCGCACCACACTGATGACCGAGATCGTGCCTGCACTCTCCGGCGAGCAGCGGCTGGCCGGCCTGATGATCGCCAACGCGCTTGGCTTGGCCGGACGCGAGGTCGCGGCGCGGATGCCGCCAGACGAGTCCGCGGTCGCTGCCGAGGATCGCGCGGTGGTGAATAGCATCCGCGCGGGCGTGCTTGATCACGCTATCGATATCCATGACCGCCTGCTGCGCGATGCCGAGGCACGGGTGGCGATCGCGAACCCGAAGTATCGATAGCGTCCGCACGCCACCGGGCGCGTGCTCCCACTTGGTGCCGGAGCACGATTTCCACTAGGCTTGGGCCGGCCTGGCGGCGGGACCGCAGCGAGGGCCACAACGAGGGAGCCACGCCATGACGACGAGACGCAAACTGCTCGCTGCTCTTGGCACGATTGGCGCTGCGGCCGTTCTTTCTCCTCGGATCCAGGCGCAGCAGCGCTGGGCCCCAAGCCGCGAGGTTCGCTTGGTCAACGGGTTCGCCGCCGGCGGCTCGGCCGACGTGACTTGCCGCATCCTGTCCGACGCGCTCAAGCCGCTCTGGACGCCGCCCGTGGTGGTGGACATCCGCTCCGGCGCGAATGGCTTCATTGCGGCGGAAGCCGTCGCCCGCGCACCGGCCGACGGCCACACCATGCTGATGGCGACGATGGGCATGATGGCGATCTCGCCCGAACTGCCGGGTGCCCGCCTGCCGATCGATCCCGGCCGCGAGCTCAAGCCGATCTGCAACGTCGTCGGCCTGAACGTGATGCTCGTTGTGCACCCCTCGACGCCGTTCCGTTCGGTGCCCGAGATCATTGCTTACGGCAAGGCCAACCCCGGCAAGCTCGCCTATGGCTCGGCCGGGCATGGCTCATCGCCGCATCTCTGCGCCGCGCTGTTCGCCAAGCTCGCAGGCTTCGAGGCGCTGCATGTGCCCTATCGCGGCGGCGCGCCGGCAATCCTCGACCTGATCGCGGGGCGCGTGCAGTTCATGATCGCCAACTTCCCCGAGGTGATCCAGCAGGCCCGCCAGGGCCAGCTGCGCGCGCTTGCCCTTGGCGGGTCACAACCCGCCTCCCAGGCGCCCGAGGTGCCGCTGCTCAAGCAGTGGGTGCCCGACTACGAGGTGACGAACTGGTTCGGCCTTGTCGGCGCCACCGCGCTGCCTGCGGAGGTCGTGGCCGGATGGAACGCCGCGGTAGGCCAGGCGATCGCGCAACCCGCCGTCCGGCAGCGCTTCGCCGACAACAACCTGGAACTGATCGGTGGCACCCCGGGGCAGTTCCAACAGACCATCACGAGCTATCGCTCCCGGTTCGGCGCTGTGATCCGCGAACTGGGTATCCGAGTGGAGTAACAGCACCCATGAACGATTCGGCCCAGCCCCGCATTCACACGGTCGCGCCCCCGCCCGGACGTCTGGAGATGCTCGGCCCCGAGGAGGTCCGCGCGCGTCTCGATGAAGTGCGTGCCAGGCGCGGCTATTTGCTGCCGCACCAGGGCCCGATGGCGGCCGCCCTGCCGGACCTGCAGGACGCCTATTTCGTGATGTACAAGTCGCTCACCCTGACCGAGCGGCACCTGGACAATTTCGAGAAGGAGTTCGTCTGGCTGTGCATCCTGGCCGCCGCCGAGGAGCATATCGGGACGCACCATGTGCAGCTCTTCAACGAGTCCGGGGCCACCGCGGACCAGGCCCGGGCGGCCTGGCGCCTCACCGCTTGGGCGATGGGAGCCAAAGCCTATGCCTTCCTCGACAAGCACTGGCAGCGATTCTTCCCCTCGGTCGAGGCCGCGCGCAGCTACCAGGACGGCGCCACCACGCTGATCGCCGGCCTCGGCCTGCCGCCGGCGACGGCGCGGCTGGCGCTGATCGGCGTGCATACGGCGCGATCCGATCACTGGGGCCTGGCTGCCGAGATCGAAGCCGCCTACGCCGTCGGCGTGCCGGAGCCGAAGATCGCCGAGGCGATGAGCCTCGCCATGTGGCCCACCGGCATCAATCGCTTCCTGGAAGCCTGCGGGGTGTGGCTGGAGGTGATCCGCGCCGGGCGCGTCACCCCTTCGCCCTCGTTCAAGGTGTGGGCGGAAACGCCGGACCAGGGCGGCTTCCACGCCACCCCACCGAAGCCGCCCGATCAGGGATAGCGGGCACCGCAGCCCGACTCAGCGGATGAACTGCTTCACATAGTCGGCGCCAAGGCCCACTGCCTCGAAATGCTTGCGTGCAAGCTCAATGCGCGTGAAAACATCGACAAAGCCGGTGACATTGCCGGCCGGATCGCAGTTGATGATGCAGCTTGTGTTGTGGAACAGCGTGATCGCCTCGTCCACGCCCTCGGGCACGACAAGCGTATGGATGTCGCCCGGTGGCTCGTAGACGTAGCTGCCAGCTTCGGCCATCCAGTCATGCTCCAGATAGTGCCAGCGGCCCTTCAGCACGAAGCCGTGCACCGGCCCGGGATGGCGGTGGCGCGTGATCACGCCCGGGCGGCGGTAGCGCGACAGATGCACCCAGTAGCCCTGGCTGGTGTTGTAGCAGAGCGGGCGCGACCAGATGCGATCGCCGTTCGGCACCCAGAGCCTCTCGTCATCATTGGCCATCGCCTGCTGGATGAAGATCTCCGGCAATGTGTGCGGCAGCTTGGGACCCTGATAGGCCTCCAGCCCCTCGGCGCGTCCGGCGGGCTTGGCGATGTGCATCGTCTGGTCTCCCTGGTGGAATGGTGGCGCGCGGACGGCGCTCAGGCGGCGTCGAGCGTGTAGATCTTGCCGACGGCGGCCGGGCGCACCGCAGGTTCGCCGAAGCGGTTGGCGAGCGCGGTCACGGCGCGCCAGCCCGTGCAATGCGCCGGGGCGATGGTTTCCACACCGAGCCGGGCCAGGCCCTCGACCGTGGGCGCGATAATCGCCTCGTTCGGCCCGACCAGATGGAAGCCGCCCATGACGAGATGGATGGGATCATCGGGAAAGCTTTTCCGCGCATGCTCGACCACGTTGACGATGCCGGCGTGCGAGCAGGCGCTGAACACGACCACGCCGCGCCCGCGCAGGCGCACGGCCATGAAGCGCTCATCGGGCATGATCTCGTCCTTCTCCCACTGGCCGGGCGCGGTCTCGCGCATCTGGCCCGGGAATCCCCGCTCAAAGCCGCTCACGCGCGGGATCTCGCCGCTGATCCAGAAGGTGCCATCGCAAGCCGCCTGCGGCTCACGCGTCACCACGGCGTCGGCGCCAAGCTGGCCCAGCAGCTCGGGCGTCGGCATGTCGATGAAGGGAACCATCACGCCCTCGGCCCGGCGCACGGCGCGGCGGGCGAACATGTGCGGATGCAGATAGACCGGCAAGTGGCGCCCGCCGCTGGCATCGCGCGCCAGTGCCACCGCCAGCGCCAGCGCCCCGGCATGGTCCATGTGCCCGTGCGAGAGCACGATGCCCTCGATGTCGGCCAGCGTCAGGCGCAGGCGGAACAGGTTCCAGCGGAACGCCATCTCGGTCGGGCCGGTATCGAACAGGATCGTGCGCGCTTCGCTGCCGCGCCAAGCGGTGACATGCAGCGAAAGCCCGTGTGCCGCGCAGCACAGGCAGTTGAAATCGTTGACCGCATCGGGCTCTCGCGCCGCACGGGCAGTCTCGGTGCTGATCCCGGGCGGGTTGCTGGACAAATTGTCGGTGACATTGTCCACGACAACGGTGATGCGGATCCGGTCCACCGGCTCGATCATGCGATGCGGTCCCACGCTGCGGCTCGGCCCACATCCGGCCCGCCATTCCTGGGACAGTCTAGCGACGATCGCACATCGCCAACAAGCTCCGCCGCCGGGGCCGGCGCGAGGCTGACAAGTTCGGCGGGCCGATCCACAATGGCCGCCCAGGTCCGTGCCACGAGGTGCAGCATGCCCCCCGCCGAGCCAAGCACGCCACCGGACTTGCCGGATGCGCTGCGCCGGCGCCTGTTGGCTGTTGCCGTGCCGACCCTGTCGCAATTGCTGTACGGTCGCGGCCTGCGCACACGATTCCTGGCGGGCCTGATGCCGCTCAACCCGGCGGCGGCGCGGTTCTGCGGCCCGGCCTTCACCATGCGGGCGATCCCGGTGCGCGAGGATCTGCGCGAGGCCACCGAAAAGGGGCAGTTGCCGAACCTGCACCGGCGCGGGCTCGACGCCGTGCCGCCGGGCGCCGTGCTGGTCTGCGCCACGGGCGGGGCGGCCGGCGTGTCGGTGCTGGGCGACATCATCGCTGCCGCGCTGCACCGGCGCGGTGTGGCCGGCGTGGTCGTCGATACCGGCATTGCCGACGCGGCGCTGGTCGCGCGCATGGCGTTGCCGGTGGTGGCGGCGGGCTCGGCGCCGGTGCCCTCGCCCGCACAGGTGATGGTGGTCGATACCGGCCTGCCGATCGGAATCGCGGGCGTTGCCGTCTATCCCGGCGACATCATGGTGGGCGATGCGAATGGCGTGGTGTGCGTCCCGCACGGCATCGCCGAGACGGTGGCGGCCGCAGCGGCCGAGAAAGAGGCCCTGGAAACCTGGATCCTGGACGAGATCGCCAGGGGCGCCCCGCTCGACGGCACCTATCCGCCAAACGCCGAGGCGCTCGCCCGCTATCGCGCCTGGCGGGAGCGCGGGCCGCGCGGCTGAGAGAAGCGGGGCGAGGCCGCACCCACTGTCGCCTGCCGCCCGACCTGCCTAGACTGGGCGCAGCAGCGGCAACCGAAAGGGGCGCACCATGGCACGCATCGCGGTTGGTGGCTTCCACCACGAGACCAACACCTTCGTCCCGACCGTCACGGACTTCGCGTATTTCTGCGTCCAGCGCGACCGCCCGCCGCTGGTGCGCGGCCCCGATGTGCTGGCCTGGATGCCGAAGGCGGCCTACCCCCTTTCCGCCTTCATGGACTATTTCGGCAGCCGCCATGAGTGGGTGCCGCTGGTCTGGACCAGCGGCGGGGCGGGCGGCATGGTCACGCGCGATGCGTTCGAACGCGTCGCGGCGGAGATGGTGGGCCTGCTGTCGCAGCAGATGCCGGTTGATGCGATCTATCTCGACCTGCATGGCGCGATGGTGAGCGAGGACTACCAGGATGGCGAAGGCGAGCTTCTGCGCCGCATCCGCGCCGCCGTGGGTCCGGACATGCCCATCGTCATCAGCCTCGACTATCACAGCAACGTCACACCGCAGATGACGGCACTGGCCGATGCGATCCAGGTATTCCGCACCTACCCGCATGTCGATCGCAAGGACACGGGCGAGCGGGCAGCGCGCGCGATGGAGCGCATCCTGGCCGAGGGGCGGCCCAAGGGCCGCGCCCTGCGCAAGCTGCCCTTCCTGATCCCGCTGCACGCGCAATGCACGATGGTCGATCCCTCGCGCGCGATCGTGGCCGAGGCCGTGCGGCTCGAACATGCGGGCATTCTCAGCCTGTCCTATCTCGCCGGCTTCCCGCCTTCGGATATCTATTATTGCGGCCCCTCGGTGGTGGTGCACGCCCGCACCCAGGCCGAGGCGGACGCCGCCGCCGACGCCCTGGCGCGCTTCATCGCGTTGCGCGAGCCCGACTTCGCCGAGCCCCTGTTCACGCCGGAGGAAGCCGTGGCCCAGGCGATGAAGATCGCCGCCACCGCCACGCGCCCGGTGGTGCTGGCCGACACCCAGGACAATCCAGGCGCCGGCGGCAGCTCGGACACGACCGGGCTGCTCGCCGCCCTGGTCAAGCTCGGCGCGCAGGGTGCCGTGCTCGGGCATCTCTACGATGCCAAAGCGGCTGCCGCCGCGCACAAGGCCGGCGAAGGCTCGGACATCACGCTCGCTCTCGGCGGCAGGCACGGCCCCGATGGCGTCGAGCCGTTCTGCGCCACCTTCCGTGTCAAGAAACTCGGCTCAGGCAAGTTCCGCACCACCGGCCCCGTGGCCGGCGGCCGCGATGTCGATTTCGGCCCGATGGCGTTGCTGTCGATCGGCGGAGTGGACATCTCGGTTACGCCCAAGCGCGTGCAGGCCCACGACCAGGCGCCCTTCCGCCACCTCGGCGTGGAGCCTGCGGCGCAGAAGATCCTGGCGCTGAAAAGCAGCGTGCATTTCCGCGGCGATTTCGAACCGATCGCCGAGAAGGTGCTGGTGGTGGTTGCCCCCGGCCAGCATCTCGCTGACAGCACGCGCTACCCGTTCAGGAACCTGCGCCCGGGCATCCGCCTGACCACGCTTGGCCCGGAATCGGCCGGGCCGCAGGGGCAGCCCTGGCGCGCGCCCTGACCGCGCGCCCTAACCGCGCGCCTTTACCGCATGCCTTGACCGCGCGCCGGCACGATCCCAACTCTGCCCTTCCTGGGTAAGCGTCCGCGCCCGCTCCCGGTAGCTTGCCCGGCCCGCGCATCCGTACCCGCCATCGACCAGAGGTCCGCATTCCGATGTCACCGCACGATATCGCCGCCCTGCCGCCCGACATGAAGTACGGCATCGGCCAGCCCGTCCCGCGCACCGAGGACCCCGTCCTGTTGCGCGGCCAGGGCCGATACACCGACGACATCTCGCTGCCCGGCCAGGCCTATTGCGTCATCGTGCGCAGCCCGTATGCCCACGGCATCATCCGCGGCATCGACACGTCGGCGGCGAAGGCGATGCCAGGCGTGCTCGGCGCCTGGACCGGCGCTGACCTCAAGGCCGCCGGCTTCGGCGAGATGCAGTGCGCGCTGCCGGTAAAGAACGGCGACGGCTCGCCGATGAAATACCCCACCCGCCCATCGCTCACCACCGACAAGGTGCGCTGGGTCGGCGATCCGGTCGCGTTCGTGGTCGCCGAGACCCTGCTCCAGGCCAAGGATGCGGCGGAGGCCGTGGTCCTCGATATCGAGCCCTTGCCGGCGGTGACACTGCCCTCGGCCTCCGCCGCGCCGGGCGCGCCGCAGATCTTCGACAGCGTGCCCCGCAATGTCGTGCTCGACTTCCACTATGGAGACAGCGCCAAGGTGGCCGAGGCGATCGCCAAGGCCGCGCATGTAACCAGGCTTTCCATGCGCAACAACCGCGTCGTGATCTCGCCGATGGAGCCACGCTCCGCGATCGGCCATTACGACCGGCAGGCCGACCGCTGGACCATCCATATCGGCTGCCAGGGCGTGTTCGGCCTGCGCAACCAGCTCGCCAAGCAGGTGCTCCAGGTTCCGCCCGAGAAGGTGCGGGTACTCACCGGCAATGTCGGCGGCTCCTTCGGCATGAAGACCGCCGCCTATCCCGAATATGCCTGCCTGTTCCACGCCTCGCGCCTGCTCGGCCGGCCGGTGAAATGGACCGACGAGCGCTCGGGCAGCTTCGTCTCCGACCACCAGGGCCGCGACCACGAAACCACGGCCGAACTCGCCTTCGACAAGGACGGGCGTATTCTTGCGGCGCGCGTGACCGCATACGGCAATGTCGGCGGCTATATGGCGGCGGTGGGCCCGAACATGTCCACCGGCAACTATGTGCGCAACTTCTCCAGCAACTATGCCGTTCCACTGCTTGAGGTGAATACCAAGGTCACTTTCACCAACACCTCGCCCGTTTCCTCCTACCGTGGTGCCGGGCGGCCGGAAGCGAATTATTTCATGGAACGGCTGATCGAGGTGGCCGCGATCGAGATGGGCATCGACAAGATCGAGCTGCGCCGGCGCAACCATGTCCGCCCGGAGCAGATCCCGTACAAGGCCGCCTCCGGCCTTGTCTACGACAGCGGCGACTTCACCACCGTGATGGAGAAAGCGCTCGTGGCCGCCGACTGGGCCGGTTTCCCGGCACGCAAGGCCGAGAGCCGCAGGCGCGGCCTGTTGCGCGGCATCGGCATCGGCAACTTCCTCGAAGCCACCGCCCAGCCGATGAAGGAGATGGGCGGCATCCTGTTCGAGGAGGACGGGTCGGTGACAATCCTCACCGGCACGCTCGACTATGGCCAGGGCCACGCCGCGCCGTTCGCGCAGGTGCTGCATGACCAGCTCGGCGTGCCGTTCGAGCGCATCAGGCTGGTGCAGGGCGATTCCGACCGCCTGATCGCCGGCAACGGCACCGGCGGGTCGAAGTCGATCATGGCCTCGGGCACCGCGATCGTCGAGGCGAGCGCCAAGGTGATCGATCTTGGCCGCAGGGCAGCAAGCCACTTCCTGGAAGCGGCAGCGGCGGATATCGAGTTCGCACGCGGCATGTTCCGCATCGCCGGTACAGACCGGCGCATCGGCATCATGGAACTGGCGCAGAGGTTGCGCTCGGCCAAGGACCTTCCGGCCGATGTGCCACGCTCGCTGGACGTGAAGCACATCTTCGACCAGGCGCCGTCCGCCTTCCCCAATGGCTGCCACATCGCCGAGGTGGAGATCGACCCCGACACGGGCGCGACCAGCGTGGTGCGCTATGTCACGGTGAATGACTTCGGCGTGCTGGTGAACCCGCTGCTGGTCGAAGGCCAGACGCATGGCGGCATCGTGCAGGGCATCGGCCAGGCGCTCTACGAGCACACCGTCTATGCCGAGGACGGGCAGATCCTGACCGGATCCTACATGGACTATTGCCTGCCGCGCGCGGACGATGTGCCGGGCTTCGTCTTCAACAGCCATCCCGTGCCCTGCACCACCAATCCGCTCGGCGTGAAGGGCTGCGGCGAGGCGGGGTGTGCGGGCAGCATGCCCTCGGTGATCAACGCGATCGTCGACGCCCTGTCCGAGTTCGGCATCCGCCACATCGACATGCCGGCAACGCCGGAGAAGGTGTGGCGCGCCATCCACTCCGCCCGCAAGGCGGCCTGATCGCGAGGGGGCTGCAGGAGGCGTCCGCGCAAGGAGGTCGAGATGTTGCCACCGGCACGCCGCCTTCTCGTTCTGGCCTTCGCCGTGATCGCCGTGCTGGCGCCGCTTGGGCCGGCGATGGCACAGGGGCGCGTGCCGGTGGATCTCGCCCTCGTGCTGGCCTTCGACGCGTCGGGCAGCATCGACGCCGAGGAGTTCCGCCGCCAGAAGGAAGGCATCGCCGAGGCGATCACCGATCCGCGCATCCTGAACGCGCTCCGTTCGGGGGCCGCGCAGCGCATCGCGGTCGCTTACGTCGAATGGGGCGGGCCAGGCTCGGCCCGGACCGTCGTGGGTTGGCGTGTGATTGGCGATACAGCCGCAGCCAGCGCCTTCGGCGCGGAGGTGCTGGCCGCGCCGCGATCGTTCCAGAGCTTCAATGCGATCGGCGATGCGATCGATCATGGCGTGCGACTGTTCGCTTCCTGCGAGTGCGAGCCCGCGCGTCGCGTGATCGACATCTCCGCCGACAACCGCGACATGCGCAGCCTGCGGCCCGCGCCGCTCGCGCGCGATGAGGCCGAGGCGCAAGGGATCACGATCAATGCGCTGGCGATCCTGGACGAGGACCGGCCGACGGGGCACGACCGTTCCTGGCTGGTCGAGTATCTCGAGCGCGACGTGATCGGCGGCGATGGCGCCTTCGTGATCGCCGCCCGCCTGCGCCGCGATTTCACCTTGGCGCTGCGCAACAAGCTGGTGCGCGAGATCGCCGGCCAGCGCGAAACGCCCCGGCACGCCGCCATGCAGGCCCTGCCAGAGGGCACCGGCACCCGCGAGGCAGCGAATGCGGGGCATCCGCCACCAATGGCCCGACGCTAGTTGCGCCGCAGGAACCCCGCGATCACGTCGGCGAAACGCTGCGGTTCCTGCTCGGCGACGAAGTCGGTGGCGCCCTCCAGCAGCACCGCCTCGGCCTTGGGCAGGGCCGCCACCGCGCGCTCGTGCATGTAGCCGATGCGATCGCGCGTCGCCCCGATCAGCAGCGTCGGCACCAGAATGCCGGCCCGCAGCACGGTCGCCAGGTCGCGGCGGAAGATCGCACGGTAGGAACTGGCGAAATCCGGCCCTGCGGCCAGGAAATCCTTGAGCAGATGGGTCGCCAGCACGGCGTCTATCCACGGATACTCGGTGTGGACGCGCTTCCAGATCCACTGCATGTGTCCGCCGGCATCGTCCAGCACATAGGGCGGGGCGTAGCCGGCCAGCCGCTCGGCACGCTCGGCATCGGTGTAGACGGGCATGCCATGCAGGACCAGCGAGCGGATGCGCGCAGGACTGCGCATCGCCGCATCGGCGGCGAAAACGGCACCGGTGGCGCGGCCGAACAAGTGGAAGCGATCGGCCCCGAGATGATCGGCAGCCGCGAAGGCGACATTCGCGTAGTCGTCCATTTCCCAACTCGCCGGCGCGGGATCGGACGCGCCATAGCCGGGTGTGTCGAGCGCATAGGGCCGGCAAACCGGGGCGAGCAGCGGCAAGAGCCGTTCGTAGTTGCGCGAGGAAAGCGGCGACTGGTGCATCAACAGCAGCACCGGCAGCTCCGTCGCGGCTGGCACGGTTCGGTAGTGAACCTGCCCCCAGGGCACGTCGAAATAGCCACGCATGTGCGGATCTGTCTCCTGTTGGCGGCCGGGCGCTAGCCCAGCCAGATCGCGCGGTCGATCCGCGCCTGCACGGACTCGCCGGCTGCGAAGGCGGCCGCACCGGACGGCGCCACCACGAACAGGGCGCCAGCGGCGGTTTCGAGTTCGTACTCGCGATGCTGGCCGAGGAACGCGGCACGCTGCACACGCGCAGGAATGGCATTGCTGCCGCCCTCCGCCGCCGCGACCGGCAGAACCGTCACCGCTTCCGGACGCACAGCGATGCGGCCCTTGCCGGGTCGTCCGGCGCGCATCGCCACCTCGATCTTGCTGCCGCCCACGGCGAGCCTTGCCCGCCCGTCCGCAGCCGCGATCACCTCGCCCTCGATGACATTGGCCTCGCCCATGAAGTCGGCGACGAATGCGTCGGCCGGCTGCTCGTAGAGCTCGGTCGGCGTGCCCATCTGCGCGATCCGCCCGTCGCGCATCACCACGACGATATCAGAAACCGCCAGCGCCTCCTGCTGGTCATGCGTGACATAGACGACGGTCAGGCCAAGGCGGCGCTGCAGGTCGCGGATATCCTCGCGCACGCGCCGGCGCAGGCGCGCATCGAGATTCGACAGCGGCTCGTCGAACAGCAGCACCTGCGGGCGCAGCACGAGCGCGCGCGCCACCGCCACACGCTGCTGCTGGCCGCCGGAAAGCTCGGCCGGCAGGCGCGCTTCCATGCCCTTGAGGCCGAGCGTGTCCAGCATCTGCCGCGCCTCGGCCTCGGCGGCCTGCCTGCGCGCACCACCGACGACCAGACCGTATGAGACGTTCTCCAGCACCGACATGTGCGGAAAGAGCGCGTAGGACTGGAAGACCATTGCGATGCGCCGCTCGGCCGCGGCAAGGCGCGTCACGTCTCGCCCTTCGATCTCGATGCGCCCCTCGGTCGCGAGCTCGAGTCCGGCGATCAGGCGCACCGTCGTCGTCTTGCCGCAGCCTGACGGCCCAAGCAGCGTCACCAGCGAGCCCCTGGGCAGCGCGAGATCGACGGCATCGACCGCACGCACCGATCCGAACAGCTTCGACGCCTTGTCGAAACGGACAGCGGTCTCGCTCATGCGTCAGGCTCCCAACCGCATTGCCGGTTCGGCAGGCTCGTTTTCCCCGCGGCCGCCACGCCGGCCGATCTGCACGCGGCCCACCACCCGCTCGATGCCAAGCACCACGATCAGCATCAACACGATCAGCAAGGACGAATAGGCGATCGCGAGTGCGATCTCGCCGGCCTCGACCCGGCCGACGATGTAGGCGGTGGCCATGTTGTACTTGGCCGAGACCAGGAAGATGATCGCCGAGACGCCGGTCATGGCATGGACGAAGGAATAGGCAAGCGCGGCAACGATCGCCGGCCGCAAGAGCGGCAATATGACCCGGCGCAACGTGGTGAACGCCCCCGCGCCCATCGTGGCGGAAGCCTCATCCAGCGATCGGTCGATCTGGGACAGCGCGGCGATGCCCCCGCGCACGCCGACCGGAAGGTTCCGGAACACGAAGCAGATGATGAGGATCATCGCCGTGCCGGTAAGCTCGATCGGCGGCACGTTGAACGCCATGATGTAGGACACGCCCACCACCGTGCCCGGGATGGCGAAGGACAGCATGGCCATGAACTCGAGCGTGCGGCGGCCGGGGAATACCTGCCGCGCCAGGAGCCATGCCAGCATGATGCCCATGCCGGCGGTAAGCGGCGCGGAGATCGCAGACACCTCCAGCGTCGTGAACAGGCTGTCCCAGGCGGCACCGCGAAACGCCGCGCCGCCGGCCTGCATCTCGACCTCGAAGGCGGTGACGAAATGGCGCCAGGTGATGGTCATGTCGCCGCGGCCGATATCGTGCACGAACCCGCCGACCATGATGATGCCGTAGATCACGGCCGTGAACGCGGCCCAGGGAAGGGCGATCGCGCCGCAACCCATCGCCAGCCCGCGCGGCAGGGGCGAGGGCACGCCGGAATCCCCCTTGCCGCTGACCGTGACATAGCGGCGCTTGCCAAGCCAATAGGCCTGGGCGGCGAAGGCACCGAAGGTCAGCGCCAGCAACAGGATGGCAAGCGCGGCGGCGCGGCCGGGATCGTGCCGCGCGCCAGCGATGGCGAAGAAGATGCGGGTCGAGAGCACGTCGAAATCGCCGCCGAGCACCAGCGGGTTGCCGAAATCGGCAAGGCTCTCGACGAAGCCGAGCAGGAAGGCCGCAGCAAGACCGGGGCGCAAGAGCGGCCAGGTGACCGTGCGGAACACGGTCAGGCGCCGCGCGCCCATGGTGGCGGCCGCTTCCTCCAGGCTCGGTGCGATCGCGCGGATCGTGCCTTCCAGCAGCATGAACGCGATCGGCGCCCCGGACAGGAGCTGCGCCAGCAGCACGCCCGGCATGCCGTAGATCCAGCGCGAGCGCGGCACGTCGAACAGATAGCTGACCCACTGCGTGACGATGCCGGTGCGCCCGAACAGCACGATCAGCGCCAGGCTTACGACAAAGGGCGGCGTGATAAGCGGAAGGATCGTGAGCGCACGGAACATGCGCACCGCGCGCAGCTCCCCGCGCGTCGTGAGCAGCGCGAAGGCAAGCCCGATCGCGGTGGTAAGCACGCCCGTGAGCGTCGCGAGCACGAGCGTGTTCCACACCACGCCGCAGCCAACCCCGTCGGCGACGCAGCCCGTGCTCCATGCCTCCGACGCTGTCAGGCGCGCGATCAGGGCGCTCGGGGCAAACTGGTCGTGCTCGTAGATCGCCGCCTGGAGCACGCGCAGCAGTGGCAGGAACACGAACAGCACCAGCAGGAGCGCGCTGCCGATGACAAGGAAAGCGATGAAGGCATCGCCACCGAAGCGGCCGCGCGCCGCAAGTCCGGCGGCACAGATGCCGGTGAAACCGGCGATCGCCAGCGCCCCGCCCCATCCGAGCGCCGCCTGGGCCGGCACCTCGGGCCCGAGGATCGGCGCGAGCCAACTCCATTCCAGGCCGCGCAACCCGATGGCGTAGCCCTGCGCGAAGATGTAGGCGACCGAGGCTGCACCGGCGAATGTCAGGATTCTTCCGGCATTGCCGAGCCCGAACAGCGGCAATGTCGCGAGCACAAGCAAGCCAAGCGGCGGCAAGAGCCAGAAGCGGTCGCCCAGCGCCAAGCCAAGCAGCGGCGTAGCGATACCGGCGGGCCACGCGCCAAGCTCCGCCAGCCCGCCCTCAAGCCCATGCCAGGGCGCCACCAGAAGGCCAACGGCAGCGCATATCCACGCAACCCGCGCGAGCCCGGCGGCCCCCATCGCGGCAATACCTATGGCGAGGCGAAGCCGCCGCTAGCGGGCGGCGGCGCGCACCTCACGCTCCCAGCGCTGCAACAGCCGAGTGCGCTCGGCCGATGTGCCCCAGCGCGCGAAGTCGTAGTCGATCAGGCGGATATTCTCGAAGCGCGGGGCCTGCGGTGGAATCGGCGCGGCGCGGTTCGACGGCAACTGATAGGCCTTCGCTTCCGCCCCGATAGCCTGCGCCTCGGGCGACAGCGCCCAGTCGTAGAAGCGGCGAGCATTCTCCATATTGCGCGCGCCGCGGACAATGCTCATCGAGCCGATCTCGTAGCCCGTCCCCTCGCACGGACCGACCAGCTCCACCGGCGCACCGTTCACCTTCTGCGTCACGGCATCGTGCAGGAAGGTGATGCCGACCAGCGATTCACCCGTGGCCGCCGCGCGCGCCGGCGCCGCGCCCGAGCGCGTATACTGGTTGATGTTGCGATGCAGCGCCTTGAGGTAGGTGAAGGCCGGCTCCTCGCCCATCAGCTGCACGAGCGTTGCCAGCATGGTGTAGGAGGTGCCCGAGGTGTTCGGGTCGGCCACCTGCACCTCGCCGCGGAATTCCGGCTTGGCCAGATCGGCCCAGCACCGCGGCGCGGTGAGTCGCCGGCGGTTCAGCTCGTTCACGTTGTAGCTGTAGCCAAGCGCGCCGGCATAGATGCCGACCGCGCGAAAGCGCGACTGCTCGGCCTGGCGCACGGCCCACGGGTGCAACTCGGCCAGGCGCGGCGAGCGATACTCGGCCGTGAGATTCTCCTCGGCCGCCTGCATGTGCGGGTCGCCTGTGCCACCCCACCAGACATCGCCGCGCGGGTTCTGCGCCTCGGCACGGATCTGGGTCATGGTCTCGCCCGAGCTCTTGCGCGTCATGGCAACACGGACGCCCGTGGCGCGCTCGAAGGCAGCCATCATCGGGCGGCACCATTCCTCCTGCACGGAGCAATAGACGGTAAGCTGCCCTTGCGCGGCGGCAGGAGCGGACCAGCCGAAGCCCAAGGCGGCGACGCCGAGCCCGAGCAGCATGGCAGCCGAACGACGTGTCCTCATGAAACGATCCTCCCGATCCGGTTCTTGCCCCCGGGACGGGCATTCCTGCCCGCTCCGCGGCTTGGGCCGGAACTGCCTAGCTAGTCCCGACCGATAGGGTCATCTTGGAGCGATGACGGAAAAATGACAATCATGTTGCGCACCGGCATCGTTCTCGGCGCTCGGCTAGACAGCCATCAGCCTGGCGAGGGCCGGCCCGATCCGCGGGGCGGCCACCGCGATCGGGTTGCCCTTGGCGAGCCAGTCGCCGGAATCGAAAGCATTGGTCCAGCACCCGGCTTCGCGCGCTATGGCAAGCGCGGCGGCCGCGTCCCAGGAGTTGATATGCAACTCCAGGTAGGCATCAAGCCGCCCCGCCGCCGCCTCGACCAGGCCAAGCGCCCCCGATCCCCCGCAGCGAAGGCCGCCTCCGGCCTGCATGATTCGACCGCACAAGGCGATATAAGCCTCGATCGGGCTGCGAAGCGACCAGCCCACCTCGATTGTCGCGTTGCCCATGCCGTCCGTCGTGGCGGCACGCATGGGCCTGCCGTTCAGGGTGGCGCCCGCGCCTTCCGCCGCGGCGAACACTTCGTCCGGCCGGTGGCGCGCGATCACGCCCAGCACCGGCCGGCCGCCGACCACCAGCCCGATCGAGACGCACCAGCGATCGCCATCGCGGGCGAAGTTGGAGGTGCCGTCGATCGGATCGAGCACCCAGAGCGGCCCCGCGCCATCGACCGCGCCGCCCATCTCCTCGCCCAGGATCTCCTCGCCCGGGAACAGCCGGCCGAGCCGGTCGCGCAGGAACCGCTCCACCGCCCCGTCCGCCTCGGTGACGAAATCCTGCCGCCCCTTGAGGCTGGCGACGCCACCCCCGCTCGTCCGCAGCGCCGCCGCATGTGCCGCCGCCTCGCGGCCGAGCGCCGAAACGGCCGGCAGGCGCGCCGCCCAGTTGCCGCTCATGAATAGGCTCCGATCACGTTCTGGTCGAAGTCGATCAGGGCGCCGGTCATCATTTCGGCGGCATCCGACAGCAGGTAGACACTCATCCGCCCGACATCGTCCGGGCGGATCAGGCGCCCGAAGGGCTGCTGCGGCGCGGCCTTCTCCAGCCAGTCGGAGGGCTTGCCGTCGCGCGCCTGGATTGCGTGCTCGCCGGGCGTGTCAGCCCAGCCGATGTTCAGGCCGTTGACGCGGATGCGATCGCCGCGCAACGCATAGGCGTTGTTCTTGGTCAGCGTCGCCAGCGCGCCCTTCGATGCCGAGTATGCGGTGAGAAAGGGCTGCCCGCCATGGCTCGACATGGTGATGATGTTGACGATGCTGCCCGGCCGGCGCGCAGCCTTCAGCCGGCGCACAAGCTCCTGCGTCAGGATGAAGGGCGCGCGGACATTCACCGCGAACAGCCGGTCCCACAGCGCAACGGGCGTAGTGTCGATATGGCCGCGATCGGTCAGGCCGGCGGCATTGACCAGGCCATCGATCTGCCCGAACCGCGCCTCCGCTCCGGCGACGATGCCCCGGCAGACCGCTTCCTCGCCCAGGTCGCCGGCGATGAAGTGGGTCGGGCAGCCGGCAGCGGAAAGTTCGGCCGCGAGGGCCTCGCCGCGCGCCTGGTTCCGCCCGGTCAGGCAGAGGCCGGCCGCACCGGCGGCAAGGGCGCAACGGGCAATCCCTTCGCCGATGCCCTGGGTGCCGCCGGTGATCAGGATCACCTTGCCGGCAAGCGAGACGCCAAGGCTCATCGGCCGCGCCCCCCGCCGATCGTCGAGACGCGCACCGGCCGGCGCGTGCGCAAGGAGCGCAGCGCCGCCTCGGCCAGCACCAGCGCCTGGCGGCCATCCGCGGGGCCCACCGGCATGCGCTTGCGCATGCGCACGGCCTCGATGAAGGCGGCAAGCTCGAAGCGGTAGGCCTCGGCGTAACGTTCAAGGAAGAAGTGCAGCGGCTTGTCGGTGGACACCGCCGCGCCATCGGCCAGCTCGACCGTGGTCGGCACGCGGTTGCCCGCCATCAGCCGCCCCTTGCTGCCATGCACCTCGATGCGCTGGTCGTAGCCATAGCTCGCGCGGCGGCTGTTGTTGATGTGGCAAAGCCGGCCCGAGCGCGTGCGCATGACCACCATCGCGCTGTCGATGTCACCGATGCGCCCGACCGCCGGATCGACCAGCACGCTGCCGGTGGCATAGACCTCGACCGGCTCCTCGCCCAACAGCCAGCGCGCCATGTCGAAATCGTGGATCGTCATGTCGCGGAACTGCCCGCCCGAGACCTTCAGGTAGCCAAGCGGCGGCAGCCCGGGATCGCGGCTGGAGATGATCACCTGCTCGACCACTCCGATATCGCCGGCGGCGATGCGGCCCTGGAGCGCGGCGAAGGACGGGTCGAAGCGGCGGTTGAAGCCCACCATAATCGGCACCCGCGCCTTGCGCACGGCGGCGAGACAGGCATCGACGCGCGCGAGCGAGAGGTCGATCGGCTTCTCGCAGAAGATCGCCTTTCCGGCGCGAGCTGCCGCTATCACGAGGTCGGCATGCGTATCGGTGGAAGACGCGATCAGCACCGCATCCACCTCCGGGTCGGCGAGCGCGGTTGCGGTGTCCGTCACCTTGGCGCCGTGGCGGCGGGCGAGTGCTGTCGCCGCCTTGCGGTCGACATCGACGACATAGCGAAGGGCGGCGGCACCGCTCGCGGTGATGTTGCCGGCATGGATCGTGCCGATCCGGCCGGCACCGAACTGGGCGAACTGGAGCATGGGGGGTTATCCGTGTTGTGAAGCTCCGCCCGCTGGCTGGGACTCGGCGTGCCGGCGTTGCGAGCCGTCATCAATCCGTAATAACCTCGTTGCCGTCAACTATGCTGCCGCAAGCACCGATGGCGGGGCGCGGCCGCTCCTCGCGGATTTCCCCCGATGACCACACGCCGGCTCACGGCCGCCGAAGCCACCATGCGCTTCCTGGCCGCCCAGTTCACCGAGATCGACGGCCGCGTTCTGCCGCTGTTCGGCGGCGTCTGGGCGATCTTCGGGCACGGCAATGTCGCCGGCCTCGGCCCCGCGCTGCACCGCCACCGCGCCGATCTGCCGGTATTCCGCGCCCATAACGAGCAGGCGATGGCCCATGCCGCGATCGCCTATGCCAAGACGCATGCCCGCCGGCGGATGATGGCTTGCACCACCTCGATCGGGCCGGGTGCGACCAACATGGTCACGGCGGCGGCGGTGGCCCATGTCAATCGCCTGCCGGTGCTGCTGCTGCCGGGCGACATCTTCGCCTCGCGCCGGCCCGATCCGGTGTTGCAGCAGGTCGAGGACTTCGCCGACCCCACCATCTCGGCCAATGATTGCTTCCGCCCGGTCTCGCGCTTCTGGGACCGGATCATGCGCCCGGAGCAGATCCTGGAAAGCCTGCCGGCGGCGCTGCGCGTGCTCACCGATCCGGCCGAGTGCGGCCCAGCCACGATCGCCTTTCCCCAGGACGTGCAGGCCGAGGCCGGCGACTTCCCGGAGAGCTTCTTCCGCCGCCGCATCCATCGCCTGCGCCGACCCGAGCCGGACAGGGCCGAGCTTGCCAATGCCGTTGCCGCCTTGCGGGCGACGCGCCGGCCGCTCGTCATCGCGGGCGGTGGCATCAAGTATTCGGGCGCGGAGAAGGCGCTGGCCGCGATCGCCGCGCGCCGCGGCCTGCCGGTGGCCGAGACCCAGGCGGGCAAGGGCAGCCTGGCGTGGGACCATCCGGCGAATCTCGGCGCGATCGGCGTTACCGGCACGACAGCGGCAAACGATATGGCCGCACGCGCCGACCTGGTGCTGGCCGTCGGCACGCGGCTGGCCGACTTCACCACCGGTTCGCGCTCGGTGTTTGCGCAGGCGCGCCTGATCGCGCTCAATGTCGGCAGCTTTGATGCGGCCAAGCACGACGCCGAGCCGCTCCAGGCCGATGCGCTGCGCGGGCTGGAGGCGCTCGACGCCGGCCTCGGCCGCTGGCGCGCCCCGCCGGCCTGGGCCGCGCGCGGCGCCAACCTTTCTCGCCGCTGGCAGCGCAGCGTCACGCGCATCACGGCAGCGCCGCCGCGTGCCGCCGCCGCGCTGCCGACCGACGCCCAGGTGCTCGGCGCCGTCAACCGCCAGGCCGACCGGCGCAGCATTGTCGTCTGCGCCGCCGGCGGCCTGCCGGGCGAACTGCACAAGCTCTGGCGCGCCAACGACGCCAGGAGTTATCACCTGGAATACGGCTTCTCCTGCATGGGCTACGAGATCGCGGGCGGCCTCGGCGCCAAGCTCGCCGCGCCGGAACGCGAGGTGTTCGTGCTCGTCGGCGATGGCAGCTACCTGATGATGAACAGCGAGATCGCCACCAGCGTGGCCCTCGGGGCCAAGCTGACCATCGTTGTGCTGGACAATCGCGGCTTCGGCTGCATCAACCGTCTGCAACGCGGCACGGGTTGCACTCCGTTCAACAACCTCCTTGGATCGGCCGCCACCACGCCGCCGGTCGACTTCGTCACCCATGCCGCGAGCCTTGGCGCGGACAGCGTGGGCGTGGACGGGATCGCCGCGCTGGAAACCGCACTCGCGGCCGCGCGCCGTGCAAAGCGGACCAGTGTCATCGTGATCGAGACCGATCCCGCGCGCTCCACCCAGGAAGGCGGCTGGTGGTGGGACGTGCCGGTGACCGAGCTCCCCCGCACCGCGGCCGAGCGCAAGGCCCGCCTGTCCTACACGCGCGGCCGCCGCCGCCAGCTATCCGGAGGTTAGCGCCAGCATGTCCGTGCGCATCGGCATCAATCCGCTCACCTGGACAAACGACGACATGCCGGAGCTCGGCGGGGAAACGCCGCTCGACACATGTCTCGCCGAGGCCAAGCTTGCCGGCTATGACGGCATCGAGCTTGGCAACAAGTTCCCCCGCGAGGGCGCGCTGCTGGCGCCGATCCTGAACCGGCATGGCCTGGCGCTGGCCTCGGGCTGGTACGGCGCCCGCCTGCTTGAGCGCGATGTCGACAGCGAGATGGCTGCGGCCGAGGCGCATCTGACCTTGCTGCTGGAACTGGGCTGCAAGGTCTGCGTGTTCGCCGAGGTGTCGGGCAGCGTGCATGGGGCTCGCAACATGCCACTGTCCGTACGCCCGGTGATGAGCGGCGGGCAATGGGCACTGCTGGCAGAGCGCATGGGCGAGACGGCACGGCGCATGCGCGCGCGTGGCCTGCATCTCGCCTACCACCACCATCTCGGCACGGTGGTCGAGACCGAGGCGGAGATCGACCGACTGATGGCGGCTACGGGGCCGGAGGTCGGGCTGTTGTTCGATACCGGCCACCTCAGCTGTGCCGGCGGCGATCCCGCAGCCATCGCCGCGCGCCATGCCGGACGCATCGTACATGTGCACTGCAAGGATGTGCGCGCGGACAGGCTCAGGGCGGCGCGGGCACGCGATGCGAGCTTCCTCGATGCGGTGCTCAACGGCATGTTCACCGTACCGGGCGATGGTGCGGTTGATTATCGCGCCGCGCTGGCACCGCTCGCGCGTGCGGGCTATCGCGGCTGGCTGATCGTCGAGGCCGAGCAGGACCCGGCCAAGGCCCATCCGCTTACCTATGCGCGCATGGGCCGCATTGCACTTGGCGCCGTTGCCCGCGAACTCTGGCCGGGCTGAAACTCTTCGCGGGACCAATCAGGAGTAGGGATCGCCCTTCCCTGCGCCATCCCGCCGGCGCAGCACTTCGCTGAGCCCGAGCAGCAAGCCCGAGACCAGCACCAGCACGGTGGCTGCCGCGCAGATGGTCGGGCTGAGCTGCTCGCGCAGGCCGGCATACATCTCGCGCGGCAGGGTGAACTGCCCCGGCCCGGCCAGGAACAGGGCGACCATCAGATCGTCGAATGATGTGGCGAAGGCGAACACGGCGCCGCTTGCCACGCCAGGCAGGATCAGCGGCAGCAGGACGCGGCGGAACAGCCGCACCGGGCCGGCACCGAGTGAGGTCGCCGCTTGCAGGAGCGCGCGATCGACCATGCGCAGCTGGGCCAGCACCGTCACCACCACCACCGGCGCGGCAAGCACGGTGTGGCCCAGCACCAGGCCGGCCAGCGAATTGGCCAGTCCCACGGCCGAGAAGGCGAAATAGAGCGCGAGCGCACTGATGATCGCGGGCACTGCCAGCGGCAGCGCAAGCACCGCAAGAAGCAGGCCGCGCCCACGGAAGCTGCCGAGCCAGAGCCCAATTGCCGCCAGCGTGCCAAGCGCCGTCGCGGCAAGCGTCGCCAGCACGCCCACGATCAGGCTGTTGCGCGAAGCGAGGAGCCATCGCTGATCAGTGAAGAACAGCTCGTACCATCGTAAGGAGAAGCCGGGGGCCGGCAACACCAGCAACTCGCCTGCGGTGAAGCTCAACGGCACAACGACGAGTATCGGCAAGACCAGGAACGCGAACACCGCGCCGCTTATGGCTGCGGCAATGTGCTGCAGCGGAACAGAGGGGGTCGATGCATTGCCGGTGGTCATCCCGCCCCCCGGCCCGCTTGCAGCACGCGAGCACCGACAATGCGCTGGAGGAGATAGAGCATCGTGCCCACCAGCACCAACAGGAGCAAGCCAAGTGCCGCCGCCATGCCCCAGTTCACCTGCTGATTGACGAAGAAGGCGATGAAGGTGCTGATCATCTGGTCGCGGTTCCCACCAACCAGTGCTGGCGTGATGTAGAACCCGATCGAGATCGTGAACACCATCAGCGAACCTGCGGCGATGCCCGGCAACGACAAGGGCAGATAGATCCGCCGGAACTGGGTCCATCCCGGCGCACCGAGAGAGGCCGCCGCCTTCAGCAGCACCGGATCGATCCGGCGCATGGCGCCATACAACGGCAGGACCATAAACGGCAGCATGACATGCACCATCGCCAGGTACACCGCCGTGCGCGTGAAGATAAGGGTCAGCGGCTCCTCGACCAGGCCAAGAAGGCGCAGCGCGCTGTTGGCCACACCCTCGCGTTGCAGGAGGATGAACCAGGCCGTGGTGCGGACCAGCACCGATGTCCAGAATGGCAGCAGCAGCAGCAGCAGCAGCATCCGCGCCCGCCGGCCCGACTGCATGGACAGATACCATGCCACGGGGTAGCCGATGACAAGGCAGAGCACCGTCACCACGAGTGCGATCCAGATGGTGCGCAGGAACAACTCACGGAAAATCGCCTCGTCCCCCGCCATCGCCACGATGCCACCCCCCGCCGACAGGGTGAGGTCGACCGCCCGCAGCATGTAGAGCGGCGTCACCGGCAGCGCATTGCGGCGCAGAAGCTGCCAGAGCTCGGGCTCGCCCCAGCGCGGGTCGAGAGCCTGGAATGCCTCGGCATAGGGCGCGCGGAAGCCCTGCGCCACGCGGCTCGCACGCAGCAAGAGAGCGCGCATGCCGAGCTGCTCGAAGTTGAGTCGCCGCGACAGCAGGCCGAGCGTCTGGTTATCGGCTGCCTTTGGCAGCTCTGCGGCGAGGGCGGCGAAGACCGGCTCGGGCGGCAACCCGGCGCCATCCCAAGAACGCAAGAGACGCGTCGTCTCGGGCAGCGCGGTCGCGAGCTCGGTGTTGTCCACCGCCCGCCAGACCAACATGCCGAGCGGCAGCAGGAAGGCGAACAGGACGAGACCGCCGAGCGGCGCAAGCAGCAGGAATATGCCCGTGCGCCTGCGCCCGCTCGGCCCCATCATCGCCGCTTGTCGTTATCGCCCGGCCCAGGCAGCAAACCGGCGCTCGAGATCCTCGCCGTTCTGGACCCAGAACTCGGTGTCGATGAAAAGGCCACGAGAGGCATTCGCCGCAACCGAGTGCGGGCTGGCGGCGCGCAGCGTTGCATCCTCCTGGAAGGCACGGTGCGCAGGCGATGCAGGCCAGATGCGCGCGAGCGCCTGCAGCGGTTCGAGGTTGGTCATCCACTCGATCATGCGCATGCCCTGCTGGGCATAGGGCGAGCCGTTCACCACCGCCCAGTAGTCGACCGAATAGAGCAGCGTGTCCCACAGCATGTTGTAGCGGGCGCCCTGCTGGTTGGCCTGCACGACACGCCCGGTGAAACCGAACGCATAGGCCACTTCGCCAGAGCCCACGAACTGCAGCGGTTGCGCGCCGGAGCGCCACCAGACTATGTGCGGACGGATCTGCTCCAACCGGTCGAAGGCGCGCTGCAATCCGGCCGGGGTGGACAGGACGCGATAGACCTGCTCGCGCGGCACGCCGTCGGACATCAGCGCGATCTCGAGCGTCATCTTCGGGCCGAAGCGGAAGGAGCGCTTGCCGGGGAAGCGCGCCACGTCCCACAGCTCGGCCATGTTCGCTGGCGCCTGCGGGTTGCGCGCGGTGTCGTAGAACAGGGCCGCGCCCCACGCGACCGCGCCCGCGCCGCAGCGCGTGGCACCGGCCGGCACGAACTTGTCGCGCCGCACCACCGACCAGTCGATCGGCGCGAACGCCCCGTCCTCGCAGCCGCGCTGGAGCTCGGGCGCCTCGACCATCACCACGTCCCACACGACATCGCGACTGCGCACCATCGCGTAGATGCGCGCCAACTCGCCATTGTAGGTGTCGTCGCGAACGCGCTGCCCGGTCGCCGCCTGGAAGGCCTGGAACAGCGTCGTCCGTGCCGCATCCTGGAAACCGCCGCCGAAACCGACGACGAACAACTCCCTGCTCGGCTGCGCCGAGGCCGGACCAATTGGCGCGGCAACCGATACCGTGACGAACGCCGCTGCCAACGTAGCGAGAATGCGCTTCATGCCGCCCTCCAGACCCGATCCGCCAGGCTATTCGTAGCGGATCGGCGTGATGTGCCAGCCATCGTTCTTGCGCTGATAATAGGTGTTCAGGAGCCGCACCGAAAGTGGCCCCGGCGCGCCGTTCGACAGGATGCGGTCATCGACACGCGTGATCGGGAACAGCCCGCAGGACGTGGATGTGATGAACGCCTCGTCCGCGTTGCGCAGATCCTCGGGCGACAGCACTCCGAAGCGCGCCGGCAGGCCAAGCTCCGTCGCCAGTTCCATCATCGTCAGCGCGCTGATGCCCTCCAGCACACCTTCGGCCGGTGCAACCAGCTCGCCCCGCACCACGGCCAGCACGTTGAAGCCCGGCCCTTCGGTGACATTGCCGGCGTGATCCAACAGAACCGTGGAGTCGAAGCCGGCATCCTTGGCGTCGAACAGCGCGCGCGTGAAATCGCCCCAATGGACGTTCTTCCAGCGCGGGTTGAGCGAATCCGAAGGGATCCGGCGCACGGTCGGGCTTATCTGCACGGCAAGACCGCGCCGCATCTGCTCGGGCGAGCCGCGCAGCACCAGCGGCTGGGCATAGCAAAGGAAGGTGTTGCGGCAGACGGTCGGGTCGCGCCCGCCAAGCGGCGGGGCGCCGCGCGTGCAGGCCCAGTAGACGAGCGCGTAGCGCAGGCCCGTGCGGCGCACGCATTCTTCCAGGATCGCGACCTGCTGCGCGCGCGACAGCCCAGGATCAAGCCGCATCCCGGCAAGCGAGCGCGCGAAGCGGTTCATGTGATCGTCCAGGCGGAAGAAGCCGCCATTCCACACATGCAGCACGTCGTAAGTCTGGTCGGCGTGCGTCAAGCCGAAATCACGGACGGAGATCCTGGCGTCCAGAAGCGGCACGAACTCGCCGTCGACATAGGCGATGGCCCTGGAGAAATCCGCGTGCTCGGGGCCGAGGAAATCGGGCACCATCAGTTCGCCCGGACCGTTCCGTTGCATCGCGCTGGCCTTCCTGTTGCGTCGAACTCCAGTCGCGACGACCCTAGCCACCGCTATTGGCCGGTGTCAATCAAGCCCGGCCCTGCGACCAGACCTGCCAAGGAGCCTCGGCAATGCCTTCACACATGGATCGTCCTGCGCGGGCCTCGCGCAACGTGGCGATTGTCACGGGGGCGTCTCGCGGCATCGGGCTTGCCGTCGTCGCGCGATTCGTGGCCGCCGGATGGCGTGTGATCGGCGTTGCGCGAAGTCCGTTCCCTTACGATGCGTTTCCCTGGGCTAGCGGGATGGTGCAGCACGTGCAGGCCGATCTGGCTGATCCGGATGCGATCGCAGGTCTGGCCGGGACGCTCGCCGCGACGGCAGCGCGAGACGGGATTGGCGCGTTGGTCAACAATGCCGGAATCTCGCCGAAGGCCGAAGGCGGGCGCCGATTGGGCGTAGGCGAGAGCGATCCCTGGCTCTGGCGATCGGTGCTCGGCACCAATCTCGTCGCTCCGGCCCTCCTGGCGCGCGGTCTCGCACCGGAACTGGGCCGCGCCGGCGGGGCTATCGTGAACATCACCTCGATAGTCGGCTCCCGCGTTCACCCTTTCGCAGGCACGGCCTACGCCGCGTCGAAGGCGGGGCTCGCGGCCCTGACGCGCGAGATGGCCCACGACTTCGCACCGCGGGGCATTCGCGTGAACGCGGTCGCGCCGGGCGAGATCGCAACCGACATCCTCTCGCCGCGAACGGAGGAGGTCCTGCTGCCGCAGATTCCGCAACGCCGCCTGGGCACCCCCGCCGAGGTGGCGGAACTGGTCTACTGGCTGTGCACGCCGGCGGCGGCCTACATCCCCGGCACCGAGATCGCCATCAATGGCGGCCAGCACGTCTAGCTTCGGCCGCCCCGGGCGGCAGCCTGCTAGGCCTCGAAATCCACCGCCGCGCCGCCTAGTCCGGCGAAGGCCACGCGCACATGGGCACCCGGCTGCACGAACAGCATGCCGGTCCAGGAACCGGTGGTGACCCAGGCGCCCGCCTTGATGCCGCCGCGCCTGGCAATGCAGTGATTGACCAGCCAGGTCAGCACGCGAACGGGATCGCCGCTTTGCAGCGTGCCCACGCCCTCCGACAACATGGCATCATCGGCTGTGATGCGGACGCCCTGCTTGCCCCAGTCGACCGTCCTCCAGCCGCCGAAGGCGTCGCCAACCACCAGTGCGCGATTGGACTGGTTGTCGGCGATGCGCCAGGCTTCATCGACGGCGCGCCAGTCAACAAGGCGCGTATCGCACACCTCGATTGCGACATTGGCCGAGACGACCGCGTCCATGACCGCATCGCGGCCCAGGACCGGTGTGCCCGCCGGGATGTCGCGGCCGATCCGGAAGGCGATTTCGCTTTCGACACCCAGCATGTGCACGCCGCGGCTGCCCATGCGCGCCGGGCCCATGAGCACGCCGCCGGCGAGCAACGGAGCGCATCGCGGCTCGTCCTGCGGCGCGGAAGCACCGACCTTCCAGCCCGTGATCGGCCCGCATGCCGCCGCGACCCGGTCCTGGACGGCATAGGCATCCTCGAGCCCGGCGAGCTTGCCAGACGTCGCGAACAGTGTCTGGCTGCGGCGGGCTGCGACAAGGCCCTGTGCCGCGGCATCGATCCGGGAAGCATCCATGACGACACTCCGATACTGGCATGCGAACGGCGCCGCCATGGCGGCGCCGTCCTGGAACGATCGAGTGGCGAGGGCTATTGCACGCGGATATTACGCTCGCGAATGATGCGGCCCCACTTGTCGAACTCGCGCTGCTGATAGGCCGCAAACTCCGCGGGACTGCTGCCCACCGGAACGATCCCCTGCTGGAGGAGCTTGTCGCGCAGCTCGGGTGTCGCCAACGCCCTCTTCATCGCATCGTGCAGCTTCTGGGCAATCGGTCCGGGCAGACCGGCCGGCGCGAACAGGGCGAAGTCGGTCGAGGATTCGAAGCCCGGCAACCCCGACTCGTTGATCGTCGGCACGTTGGGCAGGATCGGGGTGCGCTGCATTGTCGAGACGCCAAGGCCACGCACCTGCCCCCCCTGCATCAGCGGCGAGGCGGTTATGGCATCGACGAACGTCACGTTCACCTCGCCTGCGATCAGAGCCTGGGCGGCAGGCCCGCCACCGCGATAGGGAACATGGGTCATCTCGATCTTGGCCATGGACATGAGCAGCTCGGTGGCAAGGTGGCTGGTGCCACCAACGCCGGAGCTCGAGAAATTGAGCTGCCCCGGTCGCGCCTTGGCCAGCGCGATCAACTCCGCCACGTTGCGCGCGGCGACCGAAGGATGGACGCACAGGACCTGCGCGTTGGTCGCCACCAAGCCCAGATTCGTGAAGGCTCGCTGGGTATCGTAGGGCAGGTTCGCCACCAGATGTGGCGCGATCCCGTAGGTCGAGTTCGTGCCGAGCAGCAGCGTGTAGCCGTCCGGCCGCGATGTCGCAACCGTCGCGTGGCCGATGGTCCCAACGCCGCCGCCACGATTGTCCACCGCCACCGACTGGCCGAGGATGGTCGACAAGGTCTGCGCCAACAGGCGGCCGACTGAATCAGTGGAGCCACCCGGCGGCCAGGGCACGACCAGGCGGATCGGCCGCGAGGGATAGTCGGACTGCGCATGCGCCGATCGCGGGAGCGCCGCCAGCGCCAACGCGCCCGCTCCAAGGCCGAACTGACGACGTGAGAAGTTAGCCATCTTCGCCTCCATGCTATGGTGTTGGCGCCCCTGTTCTCGTCCCGGCGCTCGGTTATCGGATATCGACAATCAAATTGTAGACAGGATCGACGGTCACAGTCGAATCCGGTCCGACGACGCAGGTCGATTCCCGCTCCTCGATCACCGCCGGCCCTTCCAGCCTGTCGCCGGGCTTGAGCGCATAGCGATCATAGACGGCGCAATCGACATAGCCGTGGCCAGCGAAATAGGCTTGGCGAGTTCCGCGCCGCGCCACTGTGCCGGTGCTCGGCGGGCGAACGGAATCCAGCCGAATGTCCCGCCCCGGCGCGACACAGGTAAGGCGCCAGGACAGGGCCTCGATCGGAATCGTCTCGACCGTGCGGCCGAAATGCTGGCTGTAGGAATTGAAGAACGAGGCGCGGATGGCGGCAAGCCCCTCGGGGCCGAGCGATCCCTTGGGCAGGGGCACGTTGATCTCGAAGCCCTGGCCGATATGGCGCATGTCGGCGCTGAGATGAAGCTCGATCGCCTCGGCGCGTGCGCCGGCCTCGACCAGCAGTTCCTTCGCCTCGGCCTCCATCTCGGCATAGAGCCGGCGCACATGCGCCCAGTCGATCTGGTCGAGCCGCGCCACATAGCTGCGCACATTGTCGGTTGCCGGCGGCGCGACCAGGAAGCCGAGCGCCGAGGTGACGCCGGCGCCAAGCGGCACCACCATGCGCGAGAGCTTGAGCAGCTTTGCCAGGCCCCAGGCATGCACCGGCCCTGCGCCGCCGAAGGCGATCAGCGTGTAGCGGCGCGGGTCGCGTCCTTTCTCGGCTAGATGCATGCGCGTGGCCGCCGCCATGTTCTCGTTGACCATGCGGTGGATGCCGTGAGCAGCGTCGGTCTGGCTCACGCGCAGCGGCTGGGACAGCTTGCCGTCGATCGCACGCTTGACGCGATCGGGATCGAGCGCCATCTCGCCGCCCAGGAAGTATTTCGGGTCGAGATAGCCCAGGATCAGGTCGCCGTCCGTGACCGTGGGCTCGGTGCCGCCGAGGCCGTAGCAGACCGGCCCCGGGCTCGCGCCGGCGCTGCGCGGGCCCACCTTCATCAGCCCGATATCGTCCACCCGCGCGATCGAACCGCCGCCCGCGCCGATCTCGATCATGTCCACGACCGAGACCTTGAGCGGCATGCCGCTGCCCTTCATGAAGCGGCGCACGCGGCCGGCCTCGAAGTCGTGCTTGCGGTTGGGCGAGGCATTCTCGACCAGGCACATCTTTGCGGTGGTGCCGCCCATGTCGAAGCTGATGACACGATCAAGCCCCGCAAGCCGGCTGAAGAACGCCGACGCCATGGCGCCCGCGGCGGGACCGCTTTCGATCAGGCGGATCGGAAACTCGCGCGCCTCGCGCACCGAGGTGATGCCGCCGCCGGAAAGCATGATGTAGAGGTGGCCGCGGAAACCAAGCGCCGCCAGGCTGGTTTGCAGCTTGTCCAGGTAGCGGCGCATGCGCGGCTGCACATAGGCATTGGCGCAGGCCGTGCTGGTGCGCTCGAACTCGCGGATCTCGGGCGCCACTTCGCCGGAGAGCGTCAGCGGCAGGTCGGGGAACTCGGCGGCGATCACCGCGCGCGCCTGCTTCTCGTGCGCGGGGTTGCGGTAGCTGTGCAGGAACGAGACGGCGATCGCTTCCACCTTGTACTCGTCGACGAGCTTGCGCGCCGCCTGCCGCACCGCCTCCTCGTCGAGCGCCAGCAGCACATTGCCGTCCGGGTCCATGCGCTGCGGCACGCCCAGCCGGCGGTGCCGCGGCACCAGTGTCGGCGCCGGCTCGATGAACAGGTCGTAGAGGTCGTAGCGGATCTCCTTGCCGATCTCGAGCGTGTCGCGATAGCCCTCGGTGGTGATCAGGCCGACGCTGGCGCCCGTGCGCTCGATGATCGTGTTCGTGACCAGCGTGGTGCCGTGCACGACGCTGTGCAGGTCGGCCGGCGCGAAGCCGGTTTCCGCCAGCATGCGCTTGACCCCCTCGATGATCGCCTCGCTCGGGTCTTGCGGGGTGGTCAGGCGCTTGCCGGTGTGGACGCGGCCGGATTTTTCGTCGAACAGGACGAAGTCGGTGAACGTGCCGCCAACATCGACGCCGATGCGGACCGTAGGTTCCATGACGAATGTCTCTTCTTCGAAGCTGTCGGGGTGGGTCAGGCTGCGCCGTAGTCGCGCTTGGCGCCTTCGGCGGAAACATAGCCGTTCAGCACGTCCTCCTGGAGGGTTGCCGGGTCACGCGCGGCCGGCGGGCCATACCCGCCGCCGCCGGCGTAACGCATGGTCAGGCGCATGCCCGGCTTGATCGTCGTACGCGACTTCTGGTGCGGCACCGTGCCGTCGCTCATCACGATCTCGGCCAGGGCGCCGGGCTTGCCACCCAGAACGCCCATGGCCGGGTTGTAGCGCCGATCGGACAGGAGCGAGAGGATCAGCGGCTGCTCGGCGCGCACCTCGATTTCGCACACCTGGCCCAGGCCGCCGCGCTGTTTGCCGGCACCGCCGGAATCGGCGCGGAGTTCCTTCTTCCACACAATCAGTGGCGAGATGCTCTCGAACGCCTCGATGCTGCCGGCACCGGCATTGGTGGGGAAGGCCGTGGTGGAAAGGCCGTTGCGATGCGGTGCAGCGCCCATGCCGCCCGAGGCGAACAGGATCTGCGAGAACCGGTTGCCGCTGCGGCCGACGCCGCTGAACAGGGCGCGCATGGTGGGAGCGCCGCCGCAATCGGCGATGACCTTGTCCGGCAGCACGGGGGCAAGCGCACGATAGATCACGCCGGCGAGCAAGTGGCCGGTGAGCTGGCGCGCGTTGACCGGCGCGGGAAAGCGCGGGTTGAGCAGGCAGCCTTCCGGCGCGACCACCGAGAGAGCGCGATAACTCCCTTCGTTGCGCGGGGTGAAGGGATCAAGCGCGCACTTCACCGGATAGACCGAATAGGCATGCGTGTAGTTCATCACGCAGTTGATGGCCCGCCCGATCTGCGGGCTGGTGCCGGTGAAGTCGATCACCATGTCGCTGCCCTTGACGGTGATCGCGCAGGCGAGATGGGTCTTGTTCTCGTCGAAGCCGTCGGCATCGAGGGTTGCACGATAGGTGCCGTCGGGAATCGCCTCGATCGCGCGGCGCATCTGCGCCTCGGTGCGCGCGTTCAATGATTTCGACAGCTCGCGGAAGTCCGGCAGGCCGGTATCCTCGAGGAATTCCTGCACGCGCTTGGCGCACACCTCGTTCGCCACGATCTGCGCCTCGAGGTCGCCCAGCACCTGTTCCGGTACCCGCACATTTGACAGCAGGACATTGACCAGGAGTTCGTTGCGCCTGCCTTCCTCCAGGATCTTGGAGGGCGGGATGCGGATGCCCTCCTCGAACATCTCCTTGGTGTCGGCCGCCCAGAGGCTGCCGCCCACATCGGGCGAATGCGCGATCGAACCGGCGAAGCCCACCAGATTGCCGCGATGGAAGATCGGCGTCACCAGCGTGAAGTCGGGCAGGTGGCCGGTCGCGAGCCAGGGATCGTTGGTGATCACGCAATCGCCGGGCTTCCAGGTCTTGGCCGGGAACAGGCGCAGGAAGTGCTTGGTCGTGCGTGGCAGGATGCAGGAGAAACTGGCGATGCCGCCAGTGTTCTCGCTGATCGAATCCCCTGCCTCGTCCATCAGCACGGTGGCGAAGTCGTTCGATTCGCGCACGATGGTCGAGAAGGCCGTGCGCAGCAGGGCTGCCGCCGCCTCGTCGGCAATCGAGATCAGCCGGCTCCACAAAATCTCAAGAGTGATCGGGTCGAGATCACGCACACTCGTCATGGCCATCACAAGCTCTCCACAGGCGGTGTCGTTCAGACGCCTGCGGCGAGACTACGGGCATCCCTCGGGCGCGACCACCCCCCTCGTTGACGGACGTGCACCATGGCAGGCGCCGGGCAGCGGATGCCTGAAAAAGCATGCCGCCCGCACCGCGAGGCGGCCGGGCGGCAAACTGTCATCCTGACCCGCGGCGTTGCCGCCGGCAGCCGGCTGCCTCTCTTGCCGGATGCTGGCGGGCGGCGGTCCCCTGAGGGAAACTTCAGATTGCTTCCTTCAGGTCCTTGGCAACGCGGAAGGCAACCTTCTTCGATGCCTTGATCTTGATCGCCTCGCCGGTAGCCGGGTTGCGGCCCATGCGAGCGGGGCGCTTGCGAACCTGCATGATGCCAAGGCCAGTCAGGCGGACCTTGTTGCCCTTCTTCAGGTTCTTGACGGTCAGCGTGATCAGATCGTCGAGCACGCCGGCGACGGCCTTCTTGGCCATGCCATGCTTCTCGGCAATCTCGCCGACCATTTTCGAGAGCGGGATCGTTGCGACTTTCGGTGCGGCGGCCATGGGTCCTCCTTATTTGCTCGATTAGATGTTAGCCCCGAATCGGCCGGGGGGCCGGATCCAACATACGCATTGGCACGAATTCGCAAACACAAAGTTCATGCAAAACAGGCTTTTTTCGCGGATTTCCCGACGAAATCCCGAGTCGCGGCGCCTCTTGACCCACGCGCCGCCACCCCGAAAGCTCTACGGAGGGCCGATCAACCCGGATTCAGGAGCAGCCAGGATGCAGTTCAGCCATGTGGTTGTAGGCGGCGGATCCGCAGGCTGCGTGCTTGCGAACCGGCTTTCGGCCGTGTCGCGCAACGTGGTGCTGCTGCTCGAAGCGGGGCCTGACACGCCGCCCGATGCGGTGCCGGACGAGATCTCCAGCGCCTATGCCGGCCGCGCCGCGATGAACCCGCGCAATTTCTGGCCGAACCTGCGTGCCGAACTCGCCGCGCGCAGCGGCAATGCCGCGCCCACAAGCGCCCGCTACGAGCAGGCGCGCATCATGGGGGGCGGTTCGTCGGTGAACGGGCAGGTCATCACGCGCGGCGCCCCGTCCGACTACGATGCATGGGCGGCGCAGGGTGCACAGGGCTGGGACTGGCAGGGCGTGCTGCCCTATTTCCGTCGGGCCGAGCGCGACCTCGACTTCACCAGTGACTGGCACGGGGACACAGGTCCGATCCCGGTGCGCCGCATCCAGCGGCCGGACTGGGACGGTTTCAGCGAAGCGCTGGCCACGACTCTGGAGGGGCGGGGCTTCCGCTTCCTGCCAGATCTCAATGGCGGCTTCGAGCCGGGCTTCGGCCCCGTGCCGATCAACAATCTGGATGGCAAGCGCGTGTCGGCGGCGATTGCCTACCTCGATCGGCACACGCGCGCCCGCCCGAACCTGACCATCCGCGTCGGCGCCGAGGTGCGCCGCATCCTGTTCGACGGCCAGCGCGCTATCGGCGTGGAAGTCGCAACCGCGCACGGGATCGAGACGATCCGTGCCGCCACCATCATGCTGAGCGCGGGCGCGATCCATTCGCCCACTCTGCTGATGCGCTCCGGCGTCGGGCCCGCGGCAGATCTCGCGGCGCTCGGCGTGCCGGTGGTGGCGAACCTGCCTGGCGTCGGGCGCAACCTGCAGGAGCATCCCGCGATTCATGTCTCGGCCTACCTGCCGCGCCCGGCCCGCTTCAACCCCGCGACGGGGCGGCATCTCTGCCTCAATCTGCGCTACGCCAGCGGATCGCTGGGCGAGACCGAGGCCGACATGCTGCTCAATGTCGCCAGCCGCTCCGGCTGGCACGCGGTGGGGCGGCGCCTTGGCACGATCCAGGCCTATATCCTGCGGCCCTTCTCGCGCGGGCACATCCGGCTTGCCTCGGCCGACAGCGCCGCGCCGCCCGAGGTGCGCTTCGGCTTCCTGTCCGAGCCGCGCGACCTCGCGCGGCTGATGGACGGGTTCCGGCTGGCCGCCAGCCTGATGGCCGCGCCGACACTGGCGCCGCACGCGCTCGATCCGTTCCCGACGGCGATCTCCGATCGCGTGCGCAAGGTCGGGCAGGTCACGCTCGCAAACCGGATCAAGACCGACATATTGGCGGCGATCCTGGACGGCCCGGCACCGTTGCGTCGTATGGCGCTGTCGCGCTGGGTGAACGATGCCGCGCCCCTGGCCACGCTGCTGGCCGATGACGACGCACTCGCCGCGCATGTGCGCCGCACGGTCAGCGGCGTCTGGCATCCGACCGGCACCTGCCGCATGGGCGCCGCCGATGATGCGATGGCGGTCACGACGCCGGGCACCGCCGTGCGCGGCGTGAGCGGCCTCTATGTGGCTGATGCCTCGATCATGCCGGACGTGCCGCGCTGCAACACCAACATGCCGACCATGATGGTGGCCGAGCGTGCCTCGGACCTGATCCTGGCGGAGACCTGAAACGCACCCCTTCAGGCGGCGCGGTACCAGGCGAGATAGTCCTCGATCGCCTGCTCCATGCCGAAGCGGGCGCGGAAGCCGGTGGTGGCCGCGAGCTCCTTCCACGACAAGGGCGAACGATCGTTGGCGGCGCCGTCCGCTTCGGGATGCACCGGATCGAGCGTCCACTGGAAGCCCGGGATGCGCTTCTGCAAGGCCGCGCACCAGTCCGGCAGCGACCACATCGCGTCGATCGTGACGTGCAGCGGATCGGCCACCGTCTTGCCGTGATCGACCAGGCTGGCCAGAGCCGCCGCCACATCGGCCGAGTAGATGAAATCGCGCTTGACCGCCTCGGCCAGCACGGCCGGCTTGCCGGCGAGCGCCTTCTCGGTGATGCGCACGATCGGCGAGGGGCGGGGGCGCGCGGGCGTGGCACGCTCCCAGCGGCCGAACACGGAGGAAAGGCGCGCAGCCGCGAGCGGCAGGCCAGCCTCGGCCGCGGCGAGCATCCCCATCCGCTCGCCTGCGAACTTGGCGATGCCGTAGGGCGTGCGGGGATCGGGGCGGATGGTGTGATCGAGCATCGGCGCATCGTGCGAGGCGGCACCGAACACAGCGCCCGACGAAACCAGGACCATGCACCCGGTCCTGGCGGCGGCAGCGGCGGCAACCGCGTTCAGCACGCCGACGATGTTCACCTCGGCCGTGCGCACGGCCAGCGCCGGCGGCACGGCGCCCAAGGGCGTCATCGCCGCGAGATGCACCAACGCGCGCGGCCGATGGCGCGCCAGGAGCGCCGAGAAGGCGGCCCCATCGCGCACATCCAGCGACTCGCTGGCCACGAGCCTGCCCTTGGCGCGGGCGAACTCGCGCGCGGCGCGCTCCGGCATCGCGTCGAGATCGACCGCGATCACATCATCGCCGCGCCCGAGCAGATACTCGCACAAGGCCAGCCCGACGAATCCAGCCGCGCCCGTTACCATCACCGCCATGTCGTGTCTCCCGTTTGCCGGCTGGGTTCGTTCAGCCCGCCGCGGCCTTCATCTTCGCCACGCGCGCGAGCACCTTGGCCTTCCAGCCACCGATCGCGATCGTTTCGAGCAGGGACGGATCGAGCGGCTCAAACTGTGCCTCGGTGCAGCGCGTGAGATTGCGGAAGCGCCCGGCGGCGAAATCCACCTCGAGCGCATCACCCGTGTCGGCCATGCCCGTCACGCCCGGACAGCGCGGCAGGATCGGCGCGCCGGCATTGATCGCATTGCGGAAGCTGCCGCGCGGGATGGACTCGACCACCAGCCCGAGCTTCAGCGCGGCGACGCCGAGCAGGCCCTGGATATGCGGGTTGCCCTGCGCGAAGCGCTTGCCGGCAACGATGATGTCGCCCGGCTTCGCCTTCTTGGCGAAGTCGGGGTCGAGCCCGCCCATCAGATGCGGGCCGAGCACCTCGAGGCGCGTCTCGCGCTGCAAGGCGAATTCAAGCGGCATCATGTCGCCATCGACGGCAATGTTGTCGCCGAACTTCCAGCAGCGGCCGCGATAAGTGAAGTCCATGGCTGATGTCCCTCGTGCCGGTGCTAGAGCAGCTCGCGCGGATCGGTGATGCGCCCGGTCACGGCCGACGCCGCGACGGTGAGCGGGCTCGCGAGGTATATCTCGGCATCCTTCGGGCCAAGGCGACCGGGATCGTTGCGCGTGCCGGTGTTGATCGACACCTCGCCCGGCCCGATCGTGCCGATGCGTCCGCCGGCGCAAGGGCCGCAGCCTGGCGCGGTCAGCATCGCCCCCGCCTCGTAGAAGATCTGCGTCAGCCCTTCCGCGGTGGCACGTGTGGCGATCTCCTGCGTGCCCGGCGTGATCACCAGCCGCACGCCAGGAGCAAGGGTCCGGCCCTTCAGGATCGCGGCCGCATCGCGCAGGTCGGTGAGCGAACAGGAGGCGCAGGACCCGATGAAGGCATAGTCCACCTTCCTGCCGGCCACCTGCGACACGCCGACGACGTTGTCGGGCGTCGGCGGGGCGGCCACCTGCGGCTCCATCATGCCGAGATCATAATCGATCACCGCCTTGAAGGTGGCATCCGGGTCGCTGTTCGTGACCGTGAACGGGGCCTTGGCGCGCGGCGCGATCCAGTCGAGCGCGCGCTGATCGACATCGACCAGGGCCGACTTCGCCCCGATCTCCAGCGGCGTGTTGCAGAGCGTCATGCGCAGATCAACCGGGATGTCGGCCAGCGCCGGCCCGCCGAACTCCACCGTGGTGTAGTCCACGAGATCGGGATCGAGATCCTTGATCAGCCGCTGCGCGATGTCGCGGATCGCGATGCCCTTGCCGAGCCGGCCCTTGAGATTCACGCGCACCGTTTCCGGCACGCGCACCCACACGCTGCCGCAGGCGAGCAGCTCGCTCACCTCCACCACCAGCGCGATGCCAAGGCAGCCGATCGCGCCGTAGTTGGTGACGTGCGTGTCGTAGGCCAGCACCAGCATGCCGGGCCGTACCAGACCCAGCTCCATCGGGAAGACGTGGCCGTGGCCGCCGCGTCCGGCGTCGTAGAAATGGGTGATGCCATACTTGCGCACGATCTCGCGCACCTGCTTCTGGCGCGCGGACGCGGCCGCGGAGACGGCCACCGGCTCGTGGTCGGTCGAGATCAGCACCTTGCCCGGCGCGTAGAGGCGATCGACGCCGAATTCCTGCAGCGCCTTGTCGAAGTTCACGACATACCAGTCGTGCACCGTAATCAGGTCGGGCTCGGGGTGGACGATCTCGCCCGCCTTCACGATCCTGCCCATGGCGCGAGAGATGATCTTCTCGCTCGCTGTCTGCCCCATCGATGCTGTCCTCCCGACGGCCGATCGCGGCCCGCTAGTCCGTGATGCCGAGAACGCGGGTTATCGGCTCGCCCGCGCGGATGCGGGCATCGCGCGCGGCTTCGGCTTCGCCGGCGGCGAAGGCCCTGGAGGCGACCTCGGCCAGCCGCGCGGCCGGCACAACCACCACGCCATCGGCATCGCCCACGATGATGTCTCCGGGCGCCACCGGCACATCGCCCACGCTCACTGTCAAGCCTAGCCAGCCCGGATGGTTCTTGACCGTCCCGCGCACCGAACAGCCGGGGGCGAAGACCGGCCAGCCGATCTCGGCCAGTTCCTCGGCGTCGCGCACCGCGGCGTTGGTGACGATGCCGGCAAGCCCCCGCAGCTTGGCCGCCATCGAGGAGGTGCCACCCCAGATCGTGCTGCGCATCGTGGCACCCGCATCGACCACCAGCACCGCGCCCGGCGGCGCGGCGTCGATCGCGCGCAGGACGCCCTTGCTGTCGCCCGGCCAGCATTTCGCCGTGAAGGCCGGCCCGCCCAGGCGCATGCCCCTAGCCACGGGCTTGATGGCCGGGTCCATGTCGCCCAGCTTGCCCTGCGCCTCGTAGATCGTTGCCGCCGGCAACGCCAGGAAGCGTGCCATACGCGCGGCATCCAGAAATCCGGCCGTCATGTCCTGCCACCGATGTTGACGATGGAGTGTTCCCGAGGCTGCCGCGAAGCGCAAGACGAGACGCAATCCGCAAGTCCTGCCAGCCGGCGGCTTGACGCATCCGCGTGGCGACCTAGGATCGGCGCCACAAGACACTATAATGGGAATCGCTCGTGTCCTCTTATCGCCTGGGCATAGACATCGGTGGCACTTTCACCGACTTCACGCTGGTTGACGATGCAAGCGGCACGGTTCGGGTGGCCAAGGTGCTGACCACCCCGCACCAGCCCGAGCTGGGTGTGTTCGACGGCATCGCCAGGCTGGAGGCGTCCGTGGAAGGGTTCCTTGCCCCGACCCAGGCGGCCATTCATGCCACCACACTGGTCACGAACGCGATCATCACGCGCTCCGGCGCGCGCACGGCGCTGATCACCACCGACGGCTTCCGCGATATCCTCGAGATGGCGCGCGAGGTGCGCTACGACCTCTACGACATGTTCATCCGCTATCCGGCGCCGCTTGTGCCGCGCCGGCTGCGCATCGGCGTGCGCGAGCGGGTGATGGCAGACGGCCGCGTCCTGGAGCCGCTGCAGGAGCAGGACGTGCGCGAGGCGGCAAAGCTGTTCCGTGCCGAAGGCGTCGAAGCCGTGGCGGTATGCCTGCTGCATGGCTATGCCAACCCGGCGCATGAGTTGCGCATCGCCGCGATCCTGGCCGAGGAGATGCCGGATGCCGTGGTGTCGCTCTCGTACCAGGTGCACCCCGAGCCGAAGGAGTATGAGCGCACCTCCACCACGGTGGTGGATGCCTATGTCAAGCGGCTGACGGCCACCTATCTCGACAGGCTCGCGGACGGGCTGCGCGCCCGCGGCTATCGCGACAGCCTGTACATGATGTTGTCGAACGGCGGCACCGCGACCGCCGATATCGCCAAGCGCTTCCCGGTGCGGATCGTCGAGAGCGGGCCGGCAGCCGGCGTCGAAGCCGCGATCTTCTTCGGCGCGCGGATAGGCCTTTCCTCGCTACTCGCCTTCGACATGGGCGGCACCACGGCCAAGCTCTGCATCGTCGAGAATGGCCGTGCCTCGCGCACGCGCCATTACGAGGTCGACCGCGTGCATCGCTTCAAGGCGGGCAGCGGCCTGCCGGTTGCCGTCCCGGTCTATGATCTGCTGGAGATCGGAGCGGGCGGCGGCAGCATCGCGCGCGTGAACGATCTCGGCCTGATCCAGGTCGGCCCCGAGAGCGCCGGCTCCGACCCGGCGCCCGCCTGCTACGGACTGGGCGGGCTTGATCCCACGGTCACCGACGCCGATCTCGTGCTCGGCTATCTCAACCCCGATTTCTTCCTCGGCGGCGCGATGCGTCTCGACAAGGCCAAGGCCGAGGCGGCGATGCAGGCGCGCGTGGCCGAACCGGCCGGCCTTGATGCCGCGCGCGCGGCGGCCGGCATCCATGCCATCGTCAACGAGACCATGGCGGCGGCCGGGCGCGTCTATGTCGCCGACAAGGGCAAGGCCGCGCGCGATCTGGCGCTGGTCGTCACCGGCGGCGCCGGGCCGCTGCACGCGGCCGGGCTGGCGCGGCGCCTGGGCTGCCCGCGGGTTGTCGTACCGCCCTATCCCGGCGTGATGTCATCGATGGGCCTGCTCGCCGCCCCGATCGCCTTCGAGGCAAGCCGCGCCTTCCGCAGGCGCCTCGCCGCGCTTGAGGTGGCCGAACTCGCGCGCGCCTTCGCCGGGCTCGCGGCGGAGGCCGTGGCCAACCTGCCGCCCGGCGCACCGGGCGAGATACGGCGCACCGCCGATCTCTGCTACCATGGCCAGGACCACGCCCTGGAAGTGGCGCTGGAGCGCGCCCCCGACGATCCCGGAATTCCCGCCTTGCTGGCAGAGCGGTTCATTGCTGCCTACGAGGCCCTTTACGGCAAGGTCGATGACGACAATCCGATCGAGATTGCTGCGCTTCGGGTGGAGGCGCGGCGCGTCCAGCCGGCGCCGACCGTCGCGGCCCCGGCGGCACCGGTGGCAGGCGCCCCGCACCATAGGCGCCCGGCCTGGCAGTTCGACACCGACCGCTTCGAGCCCACGCCCGTATACCGTCGCGGCGATCTCTCGGTCGGCCAGGAGGTCGCGGGACCAGCGATCATCGAAGAGCGGGAGTCCACGACCGTGATCTTCCGCGGCGACCGGCTCCGTGTCGATGCCAGCGGGGCGCTGGTGATCGCGGTTGCCTTGGCGGATGGTTCGGACGCAGACTCCATCGACGATGCCGCCGCAGGCACCCAGCCGCCTCCTGCAAGTCGCACGCCGGCGAAAGGGTCGTAACCGCCATGCGCTTCGATGCCGTGACAGTGCAGGTGCTTTGGAACCGTGTCGTCGCCATCGTCGACGAGGCGGCGCAGGGGCTGATCCGCACCGCCTATACGCCGTCCGTGAAGGAGTATCACGACTTCTGCTGCGCCGTGTTCGACGAGCGCGCCGACATGCTGGCCCACAGCACCGTCACCACCGCGGGTTTCCTCGGCATCGTGCCCGAGGTGATGCGCAACTTCCTCAAGGACTTCCCGGCCGACACACTGAAGCCGGGCGACGTCATCATCACCAACGATCCCTGGGCCGCATCGGGCCACCTGATCGACATCTCCGTCGCCTCGCCGATCTTCCACCGCGACCGGCTGGTGGGTTTCACGCTCTGCATCGTGCACCACCTCGACATGGGTGGGCGCATGTCCACCCTGGAATCGAAGGACATGTACGAGGAGGGGCTGAAGATCCCGATCATGAAGCTCTACGAGGAGGGCAAGCTCAATCCCGCCATCTATGCCTTCATGCGTGCCAATATCCGCGTGCCGGAGAAGGTGCTGGGCGATCTGCGTGCGCAGCTCGTCGCCAACAATGTCTGCACGCGCGGCGTGCAAAGGCTGCTTGAGGAATCGGGCCTCGAGGACCTCTCGGCGCTCGGGGCGGAGATCACCGCACGCAGCGAGCGCAGCCTGCGCAGGAAGATCGCTGCCCTGCCTGACGGCACCTGGCACACGCAGGCGCTGCTGCCCCCCCTGCCCGTGACCAAGGAGCAGATCCTGATCAAAGTGGCGCTGTCCATCGCCGGCGAACAGGTGACGATCGACTTCACCGGCACCTCGGGCGAGGTGCGCGCCGCGGTGAACTGCACGCTGAACATGACGCGCTCCTACGCCTCCTATCCGATCAAGCTCGCGCTCGATCCGAACGTGCCCAACAATGATGGCTGCATGCGCGCGATCACCATCATCGCGCCCGAGGGCACGGCGGTGAATTCGCGCCCGCCGGCTTCCACCTGGGGGCGGACGATGATCTCGCACCTCTTGGCGGAGGTGATCTACGGCGCGCTTGAACAGGTGCTGCCCGAGGCGGTGCTGGGCGGCAATGGCGGCTGCCCGGCCAACGAGATCTACCTGCATGGCAGGCGCAAGGACGGCTCGCGCTTCCTGGCGATCTCGCAGCATTCCGGCGGCTTCGGCGGCAGCACGAGGCAGGATGGCTGGTCCACGCTCTGCTTTCCCAACAACACGGCCAACATCCCGGTCGAGGTAACCGAACGCGAGGCGGCGATGATCTACCGCCGCAAGGAGTTCGTGCCCGACAGCGCCGGCCCCGGCCGGTTCCGCGGCGGCCTCGGCCAGGCGGTCGAGTTCGAGATCATCGGCGAGGACCTGGAGGGCGGCTATGTCGAGGGTTCGGTGCGCCTCAATGGCCGCACCGAGGATGGCAGCTTCCCGATCTTCGGCCGTGCCGGCGGCAAGCCGGGACGCGGTGGCGGGCTCTGGGTCGATGGTCAACAGGTCGAGCATGGCATCTATCGCCGCTTCCTGCCCGGCCAGCGCGTACGCTTCACGCTCGGCGGCGGCGGGGGCTATGGCGACCCCATGGCACGCGACCCCGCGGCTGTGCTCGATGATCTGCGCGCGGGCAAGGTCACGGCCGAGGGCGCGCTGCGCGACTATGGCGTCGTGCTGACGCGCGACGGCGCGGGCGTGGACGCCGCGGCAACGGACAAGCAGCGCAGGGGCGCACGATGACCAGCCCCGCCTCCGGCAAGACCCCGAAGCCCTTCCCGGGCGTGCGCCCGATTGGGCGCCCCTTCTGGCTGTTGCTGCCGGGCGTAGCCTGGCTGCTGGTGTTCGGCCTCGCGCCGATCCTGTTCATGGGCGCCGTGTCGTTCTGGCGGTCCTCGATCTTCGGTACCACGCCTGATTTCCAGTTCGGCAACTATGCCCGCATGATCGAGGAGCCGCTTTATGTCGAGCTCCTGGTCAAGACGCTGCGCATCGCCGCGTTGACCACGATCCTGTCGCTGATCTTTTCCTACCCGCTCGCCTGGTTCCTGGCCTCGCGCAAGGGCGCGTGGAAGGCGGTGTGCGTCGTCGCCGTGTTCGTGCCGTTCTGGATCAGCTATGTGGTGCGCACCTTCGTCTGGCTGCCGATCCTCGGCCGCAACGGGTTGATCAATCAGACGCTGATGGGCCTCGGCCTGATCAGCTCGCCCGTCGAGTGGTTCCTTTACAACGAGGGCACGGTCTATCTCGGCCTAGTCTATGTCTACACGCTGTTCATGACCCTGCCGATCTACCTCGCGCTCGAGAAGATCGACCCCAAGCTGATCGAGGCGGCGACCGACCTCGGCGCCCGTCCGTGGCAGACTTTCCGCCATGTCGTGCTGCCCCTGTCCTGGCCGGGCGTGCTGTCGGGCAGCATCATGGTGTTCCTGCTGGCGGTTTCCGCCTACGTCACGCCGCGGCTCCTGGGCGGCACCTCGGGCATCATGTTCGGCAACATGATCGCCAACCAGTTCCTGTCCAACAACAACTGGGCGTTCGGCTCGGCGCTGTCGATGACGCTGGTGGCCGTGGTGGCGCTGTTCCTGCTTGTCGTGGGTCGCTGGGTCGGCATCCGCGAGGTGTTCACCGGAGGCAAGGGATGATGGCGCCCGAAGCCCCGCCCCCTCGCGTGCGCGATCCCTACCGCTTCTGGCGCGCGGCCCTGCTCGGCTATGCCGGCATCTTCTTCCTGTTCCTCTACCTGCCACTGATCGTCATTGTCGTGCTGTCCTTCAATGACAGTGACGCCACCGGCTTCCCGATGCGCGGGCTGACGCTGAAATGGTATACACGGGTGCTGACCACGCCTGACATGCTGGCAGCCTTCGCCAACTCCGCCTCGGTAGGTGCGGTGGCGGCGATCCTCAGCACCGGGCTTGCGCTCCTGCTCGGGCTGGGTTTCCGCCACGAGCTGCGCGGCAAGTCCGCCGTCCTCAACCTGATCATCATGCCGATCCTGCTGCCGGGCATCGTCGGCGGCATCGTGCTGCTGGTGTTCTTCGGTTATCTCGGTTTGCGCTCGGAGCTGTGGACCACGGTGCTGGTGGCGCATGTCAACTATGTGCTGCCCTTCGCGTTCCTGACGCTCTATCCGCGCCTGCACCGGTTCGACCGCTCGCTTGAGGAGGCAGCGATGGATCTGGGTGCAAGGCCCTGGGCGATCTTCCGCCACATCGTCTGGCCGCTCGTACGCCCTGGCGTGATCGCCACCGCGATGTTCGCCTTCACCCTGTCCTTCGACGAGTTCATCCGCACCGTCTTCGTCACCGGCTACGAGCGCACGATACCCGTGTTGTTCTGGCTCCTGATCGTCGACGAGATCGCCCCCCACCTTCCGGCCATGGCAGTCGTGATCATCCTGGTCTCGACCGCCGTGTCGCTCGCAGCATTCCTGATCGGCAGACGTGCCGACCGATCGGCGTGAAGCCGCCCCCAAACAAGGCACGGCCCAACAAGGAGGCATCAATGACGCACACCAAGCTTGATCGGCGCAGCGTCCTGCAACTGGCAGGCGGCGCGGCGCTTGCCGGGACAGCCGGCACCTTCGGCATGCCGGGCACCGCCCAGGCGCAGGATCGCCGGCTCGTGGCCGTGATGCCCGGACCGTTCCTGCCCGATGGCGCGCGGGCGATCCTGGAACGCATGATCAACGGCAGGGTCGAGAACCTGCCCTACGTCTCGCCCACCGACACGGCGGCCAAGCTGATGGCACCGGGCGGCACCAGCCGCTACGACATGATGTTCTCGACCACCGGCTTCATCCAGGCCCCCGTGCTGCGCGAACGCGCGGGCCAGGAACTGGCCCGCCCGCTCGATCTCTCGAAGATCCCGAACGCCGCCAGGATCTCGCCCTTGTTCCAGAGCGAGATCACCAAGCGCGGCAACAACACCTACATGCTGCCGGTGGTTTGGGGCTATGACAGCGTTGTCTACAACAAGGACTTCATCCCCGAAGGCGACCCGCTGACCCAGTCCTGGGGCGTGCTGTTCGACGACAAGTACGCAGGCAAGGTCGCGATCCGCGACGATCCCTACCAGTCGATCGCGCTGACGGCGCTGCATCTCGGCATCCGCAGCCCGGAAACGATGTCGCAGGCCGACCTCAACCGCGTCACGCAGTTCCTGATCTCCAAGAAGAGGAACTTCCGCACCATCTGGGGCAGCTTCGCCGAGGCCGTGAACCTGATCTCCTCGCGCGAGGTCTATGCCGTGTTCGGCTGGATCCCGATGCGCGCGGCACTGCAGCGCCAGGGCATGAACGTGACCAACAACTGGCCGCGCGAGGGCCTGCTGGTGTTCACGCACTCGGCCTTCATCCCGAAGGATTCGCGCAACGTCGATCTCGCTCACGCGGCGATCAATGCGGCGCTGTCCACCGAGTTCGGCAAGCAGCTCGGCCAGGAGACGCAGTATCCGGTGTGCAACGGCGAGGTGGCGGCAACCTTCTCGGAGGCCGACCAGGCTCGGCTCGGCTATGATGTCGAGAAGCGCGGCATCCCGCTGCATCGCTACACCTTCCCGGCGGCGATGGACCGCTGGATCGAGGCATGGGGGCGCTTCAAGGCGGCCTAGGCCCGAGGCCCGGCCGACGGGAGGAACGCCCTCCCGTCGGCCGGCCGATCTTCGTTCGCCAGCCCATACCAGGACCAGGGACGCGATGCCGGCAGACAAGGCCAAGAACGCGGTCGCGGTTGCGATCCACCGCGTCAGCAAGCGCTTCGGCAGCGTCGCGGCGCTCGACGATGTGTCCTTCGATATCATGCGCGGCGAGTTCTTCTCGCTGCTTGGCCCGTCGGGCTGCGGCAAGACCACGCTGCTGCGCTCGATCGGCGGCTTCGAGGCACCTACGGCCGGCGACATCCAGATCGACGGGCAGAGCGTGCTGCACCTCGCTCCCTACGCGCGCCCGACCAACATGATCTTCCAGCACCTCGCATTGTTCCCGCACATGAATGTGCGCGACAATGTCGCCTTCGGGCTGCGCATGAAGCGCACCGATGCCGCCACCACTGCCCGTCGCGTCGAGGAGGCGCTGGCGTTGGTGCGCCTCGAAGGCTATGGCGATCGCGGCATCGATCAGATATCCGGCGGGCAAAAGCAGCGCGTGGCAATGGCGCGCGCACTGGTGAACGACCCTGCCGTGCTGCTGCTCGACGAGCCGCTCGGCGCGCTCGATCTCCAGTTGCGGCTGCAGATGCAGGTCGAGCTGCGGCGCCTGCAGCGCCAGCTCGGCGCCACCTTCGTGTTCGTCACGCACGACCAGGGCGAGGCGATGGCGATGTCTGACCGCATCGCCGTGATGAATTCGGGACGCATCCAGCAGATCGGCACGCCGGCGGAGATCTACGAGCGCCCGGTCAACCGCTTCGTCGCCACCTTCATTGGCCATGCGAACCTGATCGAGGGGCGCGTTGCCGAGCAGCGCGCGGATGGCACCGCGCTGATCGATGTCGAAGGCTTGCGCGTCGCCGGCACGGCGCAGGCGCTGGCCGCGCCGGGTGCATCGATGCTTGCAGTGATGCGTTACGAGAAACTGCAAATCGAGGCGGGCGGCAATGCCAGCGTGGCCGGCACCGGAACCAGCACGCTCGCAACCGTCTCGGAAAAGACCTATATGGGCGCCGCGCTGCGTTTCGTCTGCCGTCCCGGCGTCGGGCCGACATTGACCGTCGATGCGCCCAACACCGAAGCGGGACGCGCGATCTGCGAGGGGGACAGCGTGCGCGTCAGCTGGGCGGCTAGCGAGATCAATCTGCTGGCGGAGTAATCCCGCGGCCCCCTAGCGCGCCCGGTCCGGCCAGAATCGCGCGTTCTTGCGCGCCGGCCCGCCGCCGACCGCCACCGGCGTGCCATCGGCCCGCCAGCACGCCGCCCCCGTCATCGTCCCGTCATCGTCGAACTGGATCGCGTTCATTCCCCCCGCCACATGCGCGACCAGATGCGTCTTGTGGCCCTTCGCCTCGAGCGCGTCGCGCACGATCGCGGGGACGGCATCCTCGACCTCGACCAGGTGCCCCTGCGTCCACAGGCGCGGCGCCTCGACCGCTTCCTGCAGGCTCATCTCGTGGTCGATCAGGTTCAGCAGCGTCTGCATCACCGTGCCGAAGATGCGCAAGCCGCCGGGCAGCCCGAGTGCCGCGAACGGCCGGCCGTCGCGCAGCACGATCGTCGGCGACTGCGAGGTGGTGATGCGCTTGCCCGGCGCGATCGACAGCGCATGGCCGGGATGTGGGTCGAAGATGTACATGTAGTTGTTCGGGATCAACCCGGTGCCGGGCACGATGAAGCGCGCCCCGAACAGGCTGTTGATTGTCTGCGTGCTGGCGACGATGTTGCCGGTGGCATCAGCAACGGTGAGATGCGTGGTGTTGGCTGACTCCGCCGCCGCAACCCCCGCGCCCCAGGCCTGCGCCCGCCCGGGATCGAGCATCGCGCGCCGCTCGGCCGCATAGGCCTTGTCGATCAGGCGCGCCACCGGCACCGCGACGAAGGCCGGATCGGCGGTCGCGGCGCGCCGATCGGCGAAGGCGATCTTGAGCACCTCGGCGATGAGGTGCAGGGCCTCGGCCGAGCCGAAGCCGAGCGCGGCGATATCATAGCCTTCCAGGATGTTCAGCATCTGGATCAGATGCACCCCGCCCGAGGAAGGCGGCGGCAGCCCGACGATCTCGTGGCCGCGATAGGTGCCGCGCACCGGTTCGCGCGTGACGGTGGCATAGCGCGCGAAATCCTCAGCGACGAGAACGCCCCCGGCGCGCGCGAAGTGCCCGGCGATCTCGGCGCCGAGCGCACCACCATGCAGAACCCGTGCGCCCTCCTTGGCGATCGCGCGCAGCGTATCGGCGTAGTCGCCCTGCTCCAGCCGCGTGCCGGCCTTGACCGGCGCGCCGTCGGGGAAGAACCGCGCCGCCAGCAGCGGATCGTGCCCCATGTCCTGGCTCACCTCCGCGATGCATTCCGACAAGTAGGGCGTGACGCGGAATCCGCGCGCGGCGTGGCGGATCGCGGGCTCCAGCACGTCGGCCAGCGGGAAGGTGCCGAAGCGTTCGAGCGTCTCGCACCAGGCGGCGAGGTTGCCCGGTGCGGCCACTGCCTTGGGGCCGATCGCGTTCTCCCGGCTCTCGGTTTCGAGATAGTCGGGCAGGGTGTCCGAAACGGGGCGGAACATGTCGGCCCGGGCGGCGAGCGGCGCCGTGCTGAGCCCGTCGATCACGACATGCCGGCCATCGGCGAGCCGGATATGCGACATGCCCCCACCCAGGATGCCGACCATCATCGGCTCGACGACGGTGAGGGTGAACAGCGCGGCGATGGTCGCATCGATGGCGTTGCCGCCCGCGGCCAGAATCTCGGCGCCAGCGGCGGAGGCGAGCGGATGGTTGGTCACCACCATGCCGCGACAGCTTGTCGCCGGCCGCTTCTCGCACTCGAACAGCGCCGCCGCCCGCCCTCGCCAGCCCGGTCCGCCCATGGCACGCATCCTTCTGTTGCAGCCCCGGATACTCTGGCGCGGCGCGCGGTTCGGTTCAATGCAGCGCATCCGGCGCCGATCGGGCGTCTCGCCAACCGGCCGCTCTGCGCTATGCTCGATCGGGGCACGCGGGGGCGATGCCCCATCATGGAGGCGCAGGCATGCCAGGCCAGGATGCGATCCCGACGATCAATGCCGGCAGATTGTGGGACAGCCTGATGGAACAGGCGAAGATCGGGCCTGGCCGGGCCGGCGGTCTCTGCCGCCTCGCGCTGACGGATGCCGATTGCGAGGTGCGCACCCTGTTCGCGAGATGGTGCCGCGAGGCGGGGCTTGATCTGCGCATCGATCCGCTCGGCAACATGTTCGCCCGGCGCGAAGGCAGGGACCCGTCCCTGCCGCCCGTGGCGATCGGCAGCCATCTCGACACGCAGGTGGCCGGCGGGCGCTTCGACGGCACGCTGGGCGTCCTCGCCGGCATCGAGATCGTTCGCACCCTCGATGACAAGGGCATCGTGACCCGCCGTCCGGTCGAGATCATCAACTGGACGAACGAGGAAGGCGCGCGCTTCTCGCCGCCGATGCTGGCCTCGGGCGCCTGGGCAGGCGTCTATGGCCTGGACTGGGCGCTCGATCGCCGCGACGAAGCCGGGCTGCGCTTCGGCGACGAGCTTGCCCGCATCAGCCAGACCGGATCGGGGCCGCTTGCGCAAGGCCATCCGCTCGACGCCTATTTCGAACTGCATATCGAGCAGGGACCGATCCTGGACGCCGAGCGGCTGCCGGTGGGCATCGTCAGCGGCACCTATGCGGTGCGCGGCATGATCGTCGAGGTGAAGGGCGAGACGGCGCACACGGGCCCCACGCCGATGGACCGCCGGCGCAACGCGCTGGTGGGTGCGGCGCGCCTGGTGGCGGCAGTGGATGATATCGGCTGGGCACACCACGCCACAGGCGGCAAGACCACGGCCGCACGCCTGGTCGCCTGGCCGAACAAGCCCGGCATCCTGTCGGACTGGGCGCAGGTGACGGTCGATTGCCGCCACGCCGATCCCGCCACGGCGGACGCGATGTTCGCCGCGATGAAGCATGCGATGGGCGAGGCCGCGCGTCGGGCGCGTGTCGAGATGCGCGTGATCGACGAGTGGGCGTGGGGCCAGGTGCCGTTCGATCCAGCGCTGATCGAACTGCTGCGCGAACAGGCACGCGCGCACGGCATTCCGCACCGCGACATCCTCAGCCAGGCGGGCCACGACGCCTACCATGTCGCGACCGCCGCGCCGACGGCGATGATCTTCTCGCCCTGCATCGGCGGCGTGACGCATAACGAGGCGGAAGCGATCGAGCTGGAGATGACCGTGCCGGCGGTGAACCTGCTGCTTGCGGCCGTGATCGCGCGCGCCAATCGCTAGGCTTCGTTACGGCTGTTCCCCCCGCGCCCAGGCGCGCACGCGATCGAGCGTCGCCCCGTCCACAGGAATGCCGTTGGCCTCGGCGGCCTTGCGTGCGGCGTAGCGCCGCTCTCCCGGCACGCGCGCCGTGCCGTTGCCGCGCAGCGCCCCGACCAGCATCGCCATCCGCTCGCCGAAGCTCTCGCCACCGCTGGCCGCGGGGTCGATCGCCAGGATCATCTCGCCACCATTGGCGGTCTGCGCGCCTTTCACGCCGGCCGAACGGTCCTCGATGCTGAGCAGGCTGCCGGTCGCGGCCGAGGCCATGATCTCGATCGTCAGCGCCAGCAGCGAGCCCTTGTAGCCGCCGAAGGGAAGCTGCGCGCCCCCTTCCAGGATCGCCTTCGGGTCCGTGGTCGCCCGCCCCTCGGCATCGACGCCGACGCCCTCGGGCAATGCCTCGCCATGCTGGGCGGCGAGCATGATCTCGCCGCGCGACATGGCGCTTGCGGCGAAGTCCCACACCAGGGGCGGCGCGCCCGGCACCGGGCAGGCGAAGGCCATCGGGTTGGTGCCGAAGATCTTGCGTTGCCCGCCCCAGGGCAGCATGTTCGGTCGCGCGTTGCGGAAGGCGAAGGCGACAAGGCCGCACTCGGCCAGTTCCTCCACCTCGTGCCAGAGCGCGGCGAGATGGTGCGAATTGCGGATCGCCATGGCCGCGCTGCCATTGGCGCGCGCCTTGGCCACCAGCCGGTCGCGGCCGCGCTCGAACGCGAGCTGGCAATAGCCGTTGCCGGCATCGACCACCAGCACGCCCGGCGCGGCATCGTGCAGGCTCGGCTCGGCGCTGCCATCCACCCAGCCGCAACCGGCCTCGCTGATGTAGCCGGCCAGGCGGAACAGGCCGTGGCTGCGCGTGCCGTCGCGCTCGGCGGCGACGATCACCGCGGCGATGGCAGACGCGTTCGCCGCCGAGAAACCGTTGCGGGAAAGCGCCGCCTCGACCAGTTTATGCAAGGCCGCGACCGAGATCGTCTCCTGCATCCTACAGTCTCCCGAACGAACCGCCCTTGCTCGGTGGGCGCGGCATCAGATGCTGATCGTGCCTTCCAGGTAGAACACGCAGCGGCCGGCGAAGGCGACCCGATCGCCGCGCATCGTGCAACGCAGATAGCCGCCACGGCGCGAGGCCTGGAAGGCGTCGATCGCGTTGCGGCCCAGCCGCGCGCACCAGTAGGGCGCGACGGTCGCATGGGCGGCACCGGTGGCGTGATCCTCGTCGATGCCATGGCCGGGGGCGAAGAAGCGCGACACGCAGTCGAACCCGCCATCGCCCGGCGCGGTGACGATCACGGCATGGCGATCGGTCCGTGCGAGCGCGGCGAAATCGGGCGCGATCGCGCGCACCTTGGCCGGATCGTCATAGACCAGCAGATAGTCGCGCGCGGCCAGTATCTCCACCGGCGCCGCGCCGCCGAGCGCCGGGAGCAGCTCCGGGTGCGGCACCACCGGGCCGGGCGGCCGCGCCGGAAAATCGATCTCAAGCGTGCCATCCGCCAGCCGATCCACCCGCAAGCTTCCGGCGCGGGTGTTGAACGCGACCTTCCTTGCCTCGGGCGCCAGCCGCCCGAACACCAGTGCGGCGGTGGCAAGCGTGGCGTGGCCGCAGATCTCCTCCTCGATGGTCGGTGTGAACCAGCGCAGGTGGAAGCCCTCGCCGCGCCGGGCGAGGAAGGCCGTGGTGGTCTGGTTGTTCTCGGCCGCGATCGCCTGCATGGTCGTGTCCGGCAGCCACTCCGGCAGATCGTCCGGCAGCAGGACTATGGCCGCCGGATTGCCGCTCATCGGCCTGTCGGCGAAGGCGTCGATCTGGTAGATCGGCAGACGCATCAGCCCGATCCCGTTGCACGCGGCCGGGAGCGCAGCTCCAGCCGGTCCCATACGCGATAGCTTGTCATCAGTGCGCCTACCAGCGGGGCGGCGAAGGGGCGCACCGTGATCGGCTTCAGTGCCGTCACCGGCAGGAACAACTCGCTCTCGGGCCGGCCGGCGAGGCGGAGCGCGATCTCGCGCCCGAGCAGGGTCGCGAAGGCAATGCCCCGTCCGCTCAGTCCGATGATCGCCCAGGCGCCGGGGCCGATCTCGTGGATGTGCGGATACTGATCGGCGGTAATGTCCACCCAGCCGGTCCAGGTCTCGTCCCATTCCGGCTCGCCGAGCTGCGGGAATACGGCACGCAGCCGCGCCGTCGCTTTGGCCATGAATACACTGCCGGTTCGGCTGAAGGCCGGGCCATCGACGCTCATGTGCACGCGACCGTCCGACAGCAGGCGCATTCCGGAATAGAGCCGGCGCGTATCGGTGATCGGCTGCCCAGCCGGCAGCACGCTTTTCCGCAGATTGTCCGAGAGCGGGCGCGTGACAAGCTGGTGCGCGCGCATCGGGACGAAGCTGCTGCGCAGGCGCGGCACGAGGTCGTCGGAATAGGCCCCCGTTCCGACCACTACCGCGCGGGCCAGCACCGAGCCGCGCTCGGTGCGGATGCGCCAGCCATCGCCCTCCGGCGCCAGGCTGACCGCGCGGCTGTTCTCGTGCAGGGCGACGCCGTGGCGGGCGGCGGCGATGGCAAGGCCGCGCGCATAGGCAAGCGGGTTGAGATGCCCGCCGCGGTGATCGAGCAGCGCGACCGCGTAGTAGTCGCTGCCGATGGCCCGGCGCGTGGCGGCGGCGTCCAGCATCTCCACCGGCGCGCCGCGCTTCTGCCAGAAGGCCGCCCGCGCCTCCAGCCCCGCCTGGGCCGAGCGCGTGTGCGCGGCGAACAGCAGGCCCTGGCGACTCGCGTCGCAGTCGATGCCGTGGCGCTCGATCAGGCTCCAGACGAAATCCGGGCCGGCGCCAAGCGCATCGACGATGCGGTTGCCCGCCTCCGGTCCGAAATGGGCCAGGATGTGCGCGTGATCGTGCTTGGCATAGGGCACGACCTGGCCGAAGGCGCGGCCCGACCCGCCGGAGCTGATCGTGCGTGCCTCGAGCAGCACGACCGAGCGACCCTGCTCGGCCATGTGCAACGCGGCACTCAGCCCGGTATAGCCGCCGCCGACAATAGCGATGTCCGCTTTCACCTCTCCTGCGAGGGGTGGCGCCAGGGGCGGCGGCGGCGCGTTGCGCAGATAGGTTTCCGGCAGCGGGCTGGGATCATCCAACGGGCAGAACACGAGACAGTGCCCCCTAGGCGTGTGGCCGAACGCGCGCTGGGACGTTCCTCTGGCGCGCCCGCGATCGAAGCACCCCACATGCCGGCTGTCCAGCCGGCGGGTCGGCCGCGATGCGGACTTGCCAGCCCGCCCGGCGCGGGCGAGTGTTCGTGCCCTGCCGGCCATTGCCCCAGCGCCGGCGCGAGCCGCGATCGTGACCGAGCCTCCCTCCGCCAGCCCGTCAGCCCAGCCTCCCCCCGCCGCCGGCCTATCCAGCAATCTGCGCGGTATGCTGTGGATGCTCGCCGCCGTGACCGGCTTCTCCTTCATGGCGGCGCTGATGAAGTATGTCTCCCAGGACATTCCGTTCTGGGTGGTGATGGCCATCCGCAACCTGTTCGGGGTGGTGCCGCTCCTGCCCTGGCTGGCGCGCAACGGCCTCGGCGGGCTGCGCACCAGGCGCTTCCCGATGCACTTCGCGCGCGCCACCAACGGCTTCATCACGATGGCACTGTTCATGTGGGCGTTGACGCGCCTGCCGCTGGCCGACGTGGTGGCGCTCGGCTTCACCCGCCCGCTCTGGATGATCCTGATCGCCTTCCTTGTCTTCGGCGAGATCACCGGCTGGAAGCGCGGCGGTGCCACCGTGATCGGGTTCGTGGGCGTACTGGTCGTGGCGCAGCCGGGCGCCAATACCGATCCAGGCGTGCTGGCCGCTCTTGGCTACGGTCTCGGCAGCTGCCTCACGGTCGTCCTGGTGAAGTACCTCTCAGGCGGAGAGCCGGCAGCGAGAATCGTTTTCTACCATCAGACCCTGTCGCTGCTGATGACGCTGCCTTTCGCCGGCTGGAACTGGACCATGCCCGCGCTCGACCAGGTGGCCTGGATCGCGCTCTCGGCATTCTCGGGCACGGCGGGACATTTCGCGCTGACGCGCGCCTGCCTTCTTGCCGATGCCACCATCCTCTCCCCGATGGAGTATTCGCGCCTGCCGCTTTCGGCCGTGATCGGGTGGGTCCTGTTCGCCGAAATCCCCGGCCCCTGGACCTGGATCGGCTCGGGCATCATTGCCGCTGCCACGCTCTATATCGCCTGGCTCGACCGTCGCGACGGCCGGCCGGCGCCGAAGATCTCGGCCTGAAGCCATCCGAAGCAGGGCAGCCGCGCGCAACGATTGCATGCCAGACCCGGCACGCGCAGGATAACGCCCGGATCGTCATCGCTTGCCAAGGAGTCGCACCATGCCCACGGTTCTTGTCAGCGGCGCCTCGCGCGGGCTGGGGCTCGAATTCGTCCGGCAGTATGCAGCCGATGGCTGGTCCGTGATCGCCACCTGCCGCAACCCGGATGGGGCCGGCGCACTGGCGAAGGTCAAGGGCCGCATCCGTATCGAGAGCATGGACAGCGAGGAGGAGCCCAGCATCGCTGCCCTCGCGGCCCGACTTGGCGACACGGCGATCGACCATCTGATCAACAATGCCGGCATTTCCTCGCCGCGCCCGCCGGCAGGCCAGCCGCATCCGCAATCCTTCGGCCTGACCAATAGCGAGGATTGGCTGCGCATGATGCGCATCAACCTCCTCGGCCCGTTCCATGTCATCCGGGCCCTCCTGCCGCATGTCCAGGCCGGACAGCGCAAGGTGATCGCCACGGTTTCAAGCCGGTTAGGCTCGATCGCGCTCAACAAGGAAGGCGGGATGTATGCCTACCGCACATCGAAGGCCGCGGTGAACATGATGACGAAAAGCCTGGCCGCCGACCACAAGGCCACCGGCATCGCCTTCATCGTGCTCCATCCCGGCTGGGTGCGCACCGACATGGGCGGAACGCTCGCCCCCCTTGCGCCCGAGCACAGCGTCGCCAACATGCGCCACGTCATGGACCGCGTAACGGCCGCCGACAGCGGCCACTTCTTCAACCACACCGGCGAGGAGCTGCCCTGGTAGGCCAGGGCGCCTGCGGCCGTAACCGGGGGCACCGCATGCTGCTTGTCACCTTCACCACTGGCCAGGACGAACGGATCGGCGTGCTTGCCGCCGATGGCGCGGAGATCCATGACCTGTTCGCCGCCCCTGGCCTGCCGCGCGACATGGTCGGCATCATCCGCGGTGGCCCGGTCGTGCTGGAGGCGATCCGCTCGGCCCTGCCGCGCATCAAGCGCCTGCCGGCAGCGTCGGTGCGGCTGCTCGCCCCGATCCCCCGCCCCGGCCGCAACATCTTCTGCGTCGGCAAGAACTATCACGAGCATGCCAAGGAGTTCCACGCCAGCGGCTTCGATGCCTCGGCCGCCGCCGCGCCATCGGCCGCGATCCCGGATGCGCCGATCGTGTTCACCAAGGCGCCCTCGACCGTGATCGGGCCGGGCGAGACGGTGCCCGCGCATCTCGACCCCACCAGCTCCACCGACTACGAAGGCGAGCTTGCGGTGGTGGTCGCCGAGGGCGGGCGCGGCATCGCCACGGCCTCGGCGATGGACCATGTGTTCGGCTACACGATCGTCAACGACGTCACCGCGCGCACGCTCCAGAACCGGCACAAGCAATGGTTCCTGGGCAAGTCGATCGACGGCTTCTGCCCGATGGGGCCGGCAATCGTCACCGCCGACGCCGTGCCGGACGTGGCGACATTGCGCCTGACCACCAGCGTCAATGGCGAGCCGCGCCAGAACGCCAGCGTGGCCGACTTGATCTTCGATATCCCGACCCTGATCGCCACGATCTCGGCCGGCATCACGCTCGAGCCGGGCGATATCATCGCTACCGGAACACCGGCCGGGGTGGGGATCGGATTCAACCCGCCGCGCTTCCTGCGCCGGGGTGACCGCGTGGCGATCACCGTCACCGGCATCGGCACGCTGGAGAACCCGATCGGCTGAACCGCCGCCGCCTTCGGCCATTCACGATCCGCCACCCAACGGAGGCCCGACATGCACCGCCGCGATACTCTCGCCCTGCTTGCCGCCGCCGCTGGCGGCGCTCTCGCACACCCTGCCCTCGCCCAGGCGCCCTATCCCTCGCGGCCGATAACGATGATCGTGCCCTTCCCGCCGGGCGGTCAGGCCGACCTGGCCGCACGCCCGATCGCGGCGGCGATGGAGAAGACCCTCCGTCAGCCCGTTGTCGTGACCAATCGCGGCGGCGGCGGCGGCGCCGTGGGCAACGCGGCAGCCGCGCGCGCCGCCGCGGACGGCTATACGATCCTGATGACGCTGTCCTCGGTCGCGGTGCTGCCCGAGGCGGATCGGCTGTTCTCGCGCCAGCCCAGCTACGAAGTCGGCCAGCTTGCCCCGATCGGTCGTGTGCTGGCCGATCCCACGGTCCTCGCCGTGCCGGCCGCCGCGCCCTGGCGGACGCTGGCGGATTTCACCAACGACGCAAAGGCCCGGCCGGGCGCCATCCCCTACGGCTCCTCTGGCAACTATGGCACGCTGCACATCGCGATGGAGATGTATGCCAACGCGGCGGGGATCCGCCTGCTGCATGTGCCGTTCCAGGGCGCCGGCCCCGCCGTCACGGCGCTGCTCTCCGGCACGGTGCAGGCGCTTGCGTCCGCCCCGGGCGTGCTGCTGCCGCATGTCCGCGAGGGCCGGCTGCGCGTGCTTGCCAACTGGGGCGCCGAACGTATCGCCAGCTTTCCCGATGTGCCGACCTTCCGTGAGTTGGGCTTCCGCGACGTGGAGTTCTACATCTGGGCCGGCCTGTTCGCACCCGCGGCCGTGCCCGCTCCGATCCAGCAGCGTCTACGCGACGCACTGCGCGCGGCCATGGCGGATGGCGAGACCCAGCGCATCTTCAACGCGGCCGGCAGCCCGCCGGCCTACCAGGATGCGCCCGATTTCGCCCGCTTTTTCGCCGCAGACAATGCGAGGCTGATCGCCTCCGTGCAGAAGATCGGACGCGTCGAATAGCACCGCGACGCGCCCCCTACTCCACCGCAAGAGCAACGGCATGAGCCCCACTCCCGCCGATAGCACACTCGAAACCCGCACGCTCGTGCTTCAATCCGTGCGAGCGTTCGCGCAGGAGCGCCTAGCGCCGGGCGCCGCCGCGCGCGAGGACGCCGGCACGATCGAGCCCGCGATCATCCGCGGGCTTGCCGAGCTTGGCCTGTTCGGTGCGACCACCGACCCGGCCTGGGGCGGCGCCGGACTCGACTACGAGACCTATGCGCTTGCGTTGGAGGAGATCGCCGCCGGCGATGGTGCGGTCTCGACCATGCTCAGCGTGCACAATGCGCCGACCTGCCTCGTGCTTGAACGCTTCGGCACGGATGCACAGCGCGAACGCTGGCTGCGCCCGCTGGCCTCCGGCCAGTGGGTCGGGGCCTTCGCACTGACCGAGCCGGGCGCCGGCTCGGACGCGTCGGCCCTGCGCACGCGGGCCGAGCGGCGCAACGCGGGCTACGTGCTGCACGGCGCCAAGCAGTTCATCTCCAACGCGCGCATCGGGCAGGTGGCGATCGTGTTCGCGGTGACCGACACGCGCGCCGGCAAGAAGGGACTTTCGGCCTTCCTCGTGCGCACCGACGCGCCCGGCTTCAACGTCACGCGCATCGAGCAGAAGCTCGGCCAGAAGGCGTCCGACAGCTGCGCGATCCAGCTCGACGGCGTCGAGGTGAACGATGATCAGCGCATCGGCGCCGAGGGCGAAGGCTATCGCATCGCATTGTCCACGCTCGAAGCCGGCCGCATCGCCATTGCCGCGCAAAGCGTAGGCATGGCGCGAGCGGCGCTGGATTGCGCGATCGGCTATGCGCGCGAGCGCCAGGCGTTCGGCAAACCGATCATCGAGCACCAGGCCGTTGCCTTCCGGCTGGTCGAGGCCAAGACCAAGCTGTTCGCGGCGCGACAGATGGTGCTTCATGCCTGCCGCCTCAAGGATACCGGCGAGCCGGCGCTGGAGGCCGCGTGCATGGCCAAGCTGTTCGCCTCCGAGGTGGCCGAGCAGATCTGCTCGGCCGCAATGCAGACGCTCGGCGGCTACGGCTATCTGCGCGACTTCCCGATCGAGCGCATCTATCGCGATGTGCGGGTGTGCCAGATCTACGAAGGCACGTCCGACATTCAGAAACTGATCCTGGCGCGCCACCTGTAGCGGCAGCGCAGCGAACCAACGCCGGAGCACGAGACCGCCGTGGCAACAGACCAACCGAGCGTGAAAAACCCCGACCGCACACCGCGTCTGGCGATCCTGCTGGGGGCGCTCATGCTGATGTGGCCGGCCTTCTACAATGGCTGGCCGCTGGTCTTTTCCGACACCGGCGCCTTCATGTTCAAGGCGCTGGAGATCTCGCCGATCTGGGACAAGCCGGTGGCCTATGCGGCCTTCCTGCATGCGCTTTCCTGGCGCTTTTCCTACTGGCCGGCCGCGTTCGCGCAGTGCCTGATCATCGCCCACCTTGTCTGGCTGGCGCTGCGGGTGCTCGGCCTGACCAGTCGTCCCTGGTATATCGCGACCATGATCGTGCTCGCCGCGGGCTCGGCCGCACCCTGGTTCGTCGCACAACTGATGCCGGATTTCCTCGCCCCGGCCATGACGATCGCGGTCATGCTGCTGGCTTTTGCCGACGACCTGCTGTCGCGGCGCGAACGCTGGTGGCTTGCTTTCCTGATCATGCTGGCGGCGGCAAGCCACCTCGCCCACCTCGCCTTGCTGCTCGGCCTGCTGCTCGTCGTGCTGCCGTGCCGCTCGCGCCTCGGCCTGCGTTTCTGGCCGAGCGGGCGAGCCGTCGCCGCCTTGTTCCTGCCATGCCTTGCGGCAGTCGGCCTGATCGTTTCCTCGAACGCCGTGATGCATGGCCAGGTCACGCTGTCGCCCTATGGTGCGGTGTTCCCCTTGGCCCGCCAGCTCGCCACCGGCCCGGCGAAGATGTGGCTCGAGAAGAACTGCCCGGGCGCCCAGGTGCGCTTGTGCGGCCGCATCGACCAGCTGGTGGTCGATCGCAACAGCGATCGCGTCTTGTGGGACCGGAACAGCCCGCTGTTCGCCGACGGCGACGAGACTGTGATCATGCCCGATGTCCGCAAGATCCTGTTCGGCACGCTCAGCGAGTTCCCGCTTGAGGTCGGACGCGGGGCAGCGCGCGACACGGCCGAACAGTTCATCATGGTGCGTATCGGCGATGCGCTTGTGCCCGACCACCTGCCGATAACGGTGCTGAACAACCTGGAAAAGCATTTGCCCCGCCGCGAAGCGGAAGCGTTCCGGGCCTCCCGGCAGTTCAATGGCAGGCTCGACCTCGTTCCGCACTTCCACATGGCCCATTATGCCGTGCTCGCCCTCTCCGGCCTGATCCTGCTGGGCGCGGTGCTGGCCGGGCCGGGACTGCTCGCGCCCTTCTGGGGCATGGTGCTTGTCACCGGCTTGTCGTTGTTCGGCAACGCCTTCATCTGCGGCGTGCTCAGCGGACCGCACGACCGCTACCAGGCGCGCATGATCTGGCTTCTGCCGATGCTGGCGATGATCGCGCTCGCCCTGATCAGGCAGAAAATGCGAAGCGACGCGAGAGCGCGAAGGTGACGAACATCGCCACCAGCGAGCCGATCGCGAGCGCGATCACAGGGTGCGCAAGGAACGGATGCTCGGCCTGCAGGGCCAGTGCGTAGACGGCGAAGTTCACCGCCGCGCCCGCTATCTGCACGGCCGAGTAGATGCTGTATTGCCGTCCCGCCGTCTTGGCCCGGCCGGTGGCGAAGGTCCAGCGCCGGTGCATGTACCACGTCGCGGTGAGCGCGATCGGGAAAGACACGGCCCGCGCCCAGTAAGGCGAAACCTGCGCCAGTTCGGTCAGTAGCGCCAGAACGCCGGCATCGACCAGGAAGCCGATCGTGCCCACGACGCCGAAGCGCAGCAGTTCCTGGAAGCGATCGGGAATGGCTAGCCGTCCTTTGACCTGGCGGCCGCACGCGGCGCCGTGGCGAGATAGAACAGGCGCTTGTTCTCGCGCTGCCCGTAGGCGAGCGTGTCGAGGATGATGCCGGTGGCGAAGCTGATCAGCGACATCACGCCCAGGCTCGCGGCGGCGATGGCGGTCGGGAACCGCTCGACCCGACCGGTCTCGAGGAAGGCGAGGACAACCGGGACGCCCAGGGTCAGCGAAAGCGCCGCGATCGCCAGGCTGATCAGCCCGAACAGCGCGAAGGGGCGCAGATGCTTGAGCAGCAGCACCACCCGCCACAGGATGCGCAGTCCGTCGCGATAGGTGTTGAGTTTGCTCTGCGTGCCGGCGGCGCGCTCGCGATACTCGGCCGGCACCTCGGCTGTGGGCACGTTGAGCTGGATCGCGTGCACGCTCATCTCGGTCTCGATGTCGAAGCCGGTAGAGAGCGCCGGGAACGACTTCACGAAGCGGCGCGAAAAGACACGATAGCCCGAGAAGATGTCGCTGAAGCGGTTGCCGAAGGCGCGCTGGACGATCCAGTTGAACAGCCGGTTGCCCAGCCTGTGTCCGCGCCGATAGGCGGCCTCCGAGGTGTCGCGCCGGATCGCCACCAGCATGTCCAGCCGTTCCGCGACAAGCTTCGCCACGAGCTCCGGCGCGCGCGAGGCGTCGTAGGTGCCATCGCCATCGGCCATCACATAGATGTCGGCGTCGATCTCGGAGAAGGCCCGGCGGATCGCATGCCCCTTGCCGCGCATGGTCTCGGCCAGCACATGCGCCCCGGCCCTGGCCGCGACATCGGCGGTGCCGTCGGTCGAGTTGTTGTCGATGACGAAGATCTCGGCGGCAGGCAGCATGGCGGCGAAATCGTGCACCACGCCCGCGATAGCCGGCGCCTCGTTGTAGCAGGGCAGGATCACCGCGATGCGGACGCCCGCGGGACCGGTCGCGTTGTCAGCCATGCCCCATGCCCCTGATGCCCCGAAAGATCATCGGCCCGATCGCACAGGCCAGCGGCCGCTACGTCCGCCTAGAGCGCGGGCGCCTGCGCCACGAACTTGCTCACCAGGTAGGCATCCAGCCCCTCGGCACCGCCTTCATGTCCGTAGCCGCTTTCCTTGACACCACCGAACGGGCTCTCCGGCAGGGAGACAGCCAGGTTGTTCACGCCGACCATGCCGCTTTCGAGCGCATCGGCAATCGCGGTCGCGCGCGAGGTGGAGCCTGTGAAGGCGTAGGCGGCGAGGCCGTAGGGCAGCTCGTTGGCGCGCGCCACCACCTCCTCGAAGGTGCGGAAGCGGACCACCGGCGCAAGCGGGCCGAACGGCTCCTCGTTCATGACGCGCGCATCGCGCGGCGGCTCGGCGATCACGGTGGGGGCGAAGAAGTAGCCCTGGTTGCCGATGCGCTTGCCGCCGGTGACGATCCTGGCGCCGCGCTCGGCCGCGTCCTTGACGAAGCCCTCCATCGCCTCGAGCCGGCGCGGATTGGCCAGCGGCCCCATCTGCACGCCATCCTCGAGCCCGTTGCCGATCTTCAGGCCTGCGGCGGCAGTGGCGAAGCTGTCGACGAAGCGGTCGAACACCGCCTCATGCACGAAGAAGCGCGTGGGCGAGATGCAGACCTGGCCGGCGTTGCGGAACTTGCCGCCCACGGTCAACTTCGCCACCTTCTCGGCATCGACATCGTCGAACACGATCACGGGGCCGTGCCCGCCAAGCTCCATCGTCGCGCGCTTCATGCCGTCAGCGGCCTGGCGGGCGAGCAGCTTGCCCACCGCGGTCGAGCCGGTGAAGGTGATTTTGCGGATCACCGGCGAGGCGATGAGGTGCTCGGACACGCGCGCCGGCACGCCGAAGACAAGGTTGAACACCCCGGCCGGAAGCCCGGCATCGGCCAGCACGCGGGCGAGAGCCACGGCGCTGCCGGGCGTTTCCTCCGACGCCTTGAGAATGATCGAGCATCCCGCGGCCAGTGCCCCGCCGATCTTGCGCATGGGCGTGAGCACGGGGAAGTTCCAGGGCGTGAAGGCGGCCACCGGCCCCACCGGCTCGCGCACCACCATCTGCCGGCTGCCGGGGCTGCGGCCAGGAATGATGCGGCCATAGGCGCGGCGACCTTCCTCCGCATACCATTCGAGGATGTCGGCGCTGGTATTGACCTCGCCCAGCGCCTCGGCCAGCGGCTTGCCCTGCTCCATCGTCAGGATGCGGGCCATGGCGGGCGCGCGCTCGCGCACCAGATCGGCACCGCGCTTCATGATCCGCGCCCGGTCGTAGGCCGGCATCGCCCGCCACGTGGCGAAGCCCTTGGCGGCGGCGGCGAGGGCCTCGTCGAGATCGGCGGGCGAGGCGTGCGGCAGGCGGCCGAGCGGCTGCTCGGTCGCGGGATTGGTAACGGTCTCGAACTTGCCCTCGCGGCCCTTGGTGCGCCATGTGCCATCAATGAACAGCGCGAGCGTTTCATAGGCTGACATGGCGCAAGGGCTCCTGGGCAGGGCGAGACTGGCGACCGGCCGGTCCGGCGGCGGGCGGCACTCTATCGCGGGCCGCGGCGCGGGTTAAGGGCCAAGCGGGGCTATCATTGCGGCGGGATCGCGGCATGCGGGCGGTTCGTCATCCGGCTCAGCCGGGCTACGCCGACCAGCAGCAGCACCGAGATGCCGGCGAGCAGGTGCAACCCCGCATCGAACCCCCCGGTCAGGTCGTAGAGCAAGCCGAGCAGGATCGGGCCGGAGGCACCGCCGATCTCGGCGGCCGAGAAGAACAGGCCGCCGGCCGTGCCGGCATGCTTCTCGCCCACGCCTGGCATCTCGACCAGGAACAGCATCGCCACCGTCATCAGCGAGCTGCGCGCGATCCCTTGCAGCATCATGCCGACCAGCAGGACCGGGCCCGGGGCCGCATGCAGCATGACCGAGGCGAGCCCCGCGGCGGCACACAGTCCGCCCAGGATCGACAGCCGCCGATCGGGCGTTGCGAGGCGCGGGATCAGCAGCGAGCCGCCGATCCCGACCAGGGTCGGCACCGTCGCCCAGTATCCGGCCTGGACCTCGGTCATGCCACCGAAGCGCAGCAATTCGGGTAACCAGTTGCTCAGGCCATGGTTGAACATGAAGATGCCGACCGCCATCACCAGGAGAAGCGGCACCCCGGGCAGGCGCAGCAGGGCGGCGATCACCTGCATCTGGGGCTGGCGCGCGGCCCCGGCCTGTTTGCGCTCCAGGCTGCGCGCGGTTGCATTGGAGGAGATGACGAGCCACACGAACCCGCCCAGGAACGCCACGGTGGCCCAGATCCGCAGCACCGCCCGCCAGTCGCTGCCGAGCAGCGGCATGAGCGTCGCATTGGTGAGCGACAGGGCCGCGATCGAACCGATTGCCGGGCCGGTGATGTAGATGCCCATGGCTAGGCCGCGCTCGCGCCCCGTGAACCACTGGCTGACGACCTTGGGCGCGCCAGCAGAGACGATCGGTCCACCCAGTCCGAACACGCCGACAGCGAGGCAAAGCGTCCAGAAGCCGGTTGCGGTGCTGCGCAGGGCGCCGGAGGTCGCTACCAGCGCGGCACCGATGAACAGGGCACGACGCGGCCCGAGCCGGTCAAGCAGCGCGCCGCACGGCACCGCCGCGACGATGTAGACGAGCTGCCAGACGCCCAGGACGCTGCCCATCGCCGTGTGGCTGAGGCCAAGCTCCCGCGTGATAGGCACCACCAGCGGGGCGAGGCCCACGCTGGTCAGCCCGAAGCAGACATAGACCAGCCACACCCCGAACAACATCAGCCAACGGACGCTGGGCGGTCCGGCGGGGCGATCGCTTGGGTCCGGGGCGGGCATGAGGCGCGAAGGCGTTTCGGCTGGCAGGAGTGCGGTGCGGACTTGCCCCGCATCCAAGCACGCGGCGAAAGATGCGGCGGACACCATCTCGCGCGATAATGCCGCGCTTGGCAAGAGACCGGGTTATGCTGGCGCCGGCCGGCGCGGCATGCGCGGGTGAATCGCTCCAGGGAAGGGCCGATTGACCCAGGTCAACACCCTGGCGGGCCGTCTGGCCCATGGGACACGTGGAGAGCAGGAGTTCCGATCGATGGCCGACGCCGACTCCCCGACCGACAGCGCATACCGCGTCCCGGTGGACGAGCTGTATCGCCCCTGCGATCCGACCGGCTTGGCCGACGCGCTCCGCATCGCAGGCGCGCGCCTTCTTGGCGTCGGCCACGAACGCGCACGCGAAGCGATCGCGCTCGGGCTGAGTATGAGCCAGCCCGGCTGCAACATCTTCGCACTCGGTCCTCCGGGCGTCGGCAAGCAATCGCTGGTGACCTCCGTGCTGGACGCCGAGGCGTCGCGCCGGCCGCCACCTTCGGACTGGGTCTATGTCCAGGACTTCGCCGACGATGTCCGTCGCCCGCGGGCGATTTGCCTGCCCGCCGGGCGTGGCGCGCAGCTTCGCCGCGACATGGAGGCGCTGATCGAGGAGCTGATTTCGGCCATTCCCGCCGTGTTCGAGAGCGAGGACTACCGCGCCCGCCGGCAGATGATCGAGGACAAGTTCAAGAACCTCCAGGAGGACACCCTCGCCGCGGTGGAGAAGGAAGCCCGCAGCCGCGGCGTCGCCATCATCCGCCTGCCGATGGGCATGGCGCTGGCGCCCATCGCCAATGGCGAGGTGATCGCACCCGACGATTTCAACCGCCTTCCCGAAGCCGAGCAGGCCCGCTTCCGCACCGAAATGAGCGCGGTGCAGGAAAAGCTCCAGGCCACGCTGCGCAAGGTGCCGCAATGGGAGAGCGAGCACCGCCAGGCCGTGCGCGACATCAACCGCGAGGTGGTGCGCTTCGCCATCTCGCACATGATGACAGAGCTGCGCGACCGCTATGCCGACATCAAGCCGATCGCCGAGCATCTGGCAAAGGTGGAGGCGGATCTGGTCGACAATGCCGAGCGACTGCTGTCGGCAGATCAAGGACCGCCCGAGCTGATGGGCGAGGCTGCCAGCGCGCAAAGCACGAAGCGCGCCGCATTCCGCCGCTACCAGGTGAACCTGCTGGTCGACCATTCGGGCGCAGCCTCAGCCCCGGTTGTGTGGGAGGACCACCCCACCCTCGCCAACCTGATCGGACGGATCGAGTACCGCTCGCAGTTCGGCAGCCTGACGACCGACTTCACGCTGATCAAGCCGGGCGCCCTCCACCGCGCCAACGGCGGCTACCTGGTGCTCGATGCGCGCCGGGTCCTGACCCAGCCCATGGCCTGGGAGGAGCTGACGCGCACCCTGCGCGCCAAGCAGATCCGGATCCAGTCGATCGCCGAAGTGTCCGGGTTCCTGCCGCCAATCTCGCTCGAACCGGAGCCGGTCCCGCTCGACGTGAAGATTGTCCTCCTGGGCGACCGCCGGCTGTACTACCTGCTCGCGGCGCTTGACCCCGACTTCCCGGAACTGTTCAAGATCGCCGCCGATTTCGACGACAGCATGCCTCGCACTCCCGAGGCCGAGCGCGCGCTTGCCTCGGCACTCGGATCGATCGCAGCCGAGGGCAAGGGGCCGAGGCTTGGCGCCGGGGCGGCCGCCCGGTTGGTCGAGCATGCCGCACGCATGGCGGAGAATTCCGAACGTCTGGCCTGCGCGTTCGAGACGCTGTCCGACATCGTCTACGAGGCGGCCACCTACGCCGGGCAATCCGGCGCCGATGCGCTGGACGCTGCGCATGTCGAAGCCGCACTCGGCGCCCGCCAACGCCGCGCCGGGCGCGTTCCCGAGCGGATCCGCGAGGAGATGCTCCGCCGCTCGCTTCTGATCGATGTCGCCGGAACCCGCATCGGCCAGATGAACGGCCTCACGGTGGCGCAGCTCGGCACCGAGGCCTTCGGCTGGCCGACACGCATAACGGCACGTATCCGCCTGGGCGGGGGCAAGGTGCTGGACATCGAGCGGGAGGTGGAAATGGGAGGCCCGATCCACTCGAAGGGCGTGATGATCCTGTCGGGCTTCCTCGGTGGGCGCTTCGCCTCGGACGGACCACTTGCCCTCAATGCCAGCCTGGTGTTCGAGCAGAGCTATGGCGGGGTGGAGGGCGACAGTGCCTCGATGGCCGAACTGCTCGCCCTCCTGTCCGCAATTGCCGAGGTCCCGCTGCGCCAGGACATCGCCATGACCGGCTCGGTCAACCAGCATGGCGACATGCAGCCGATCGGCGGGGTCAACGAGAAGATCGAGGGCTTCTTCGACCTCTGCCAAGCGGCCGGGCTGAGTGGCACGCAGGGCGTGATCATCCCAAAGGCCAACCTCCGCAACCTGATGCTGCGCGCTGACGCGCGGGCTGCGGTGTCCGACGGCAGGTTCCACATCTATGCCGCAAGCACCGCGGACGAGGCCGCCGCCCTGATGACAGGCCTGCCCGCAGGCGCCCGCGGTGCCGACGGGGCCTGGACCGAGGGCAGCCTCAACAGCCGTGTCGCTGCAAGACTTGCCGCGCTGGCCGAACGCGCACGCAAGCTCAGCCACGGCTCTCGCCAGGACAACGTGTCATGATCGAGAACGACCCCCGCCGGATCGAGCGACTGACCGTTGCCGCCGGCATGTCGCCGGGCGCGTCCGAAGCGATGGCGATCGGCGTGCGGCTGGCCGCCCGCCTCGGCGCGAGGCTGGAGGCACTGTTTGTCAAGGAGGGTGCGCTGGCGCGCCTGGCCGGCCTGTCGGTGGCGCGGCGGCTGCGCTTTCCCACCGGCGAGCCCGAGCTGATCGACGAGGCCGCGCTGAGCGCCGAATTCGCCGCCCAGGAGCGAATGCTGCGCACCGCGATCGCCGCGACGGCGCGCGAGGCCGGCGTCGAGTGGCAGTTCCAGCGCGTGCCTGACCAGTCTCCTTGCGAGGATTGCGAGCTTCTGGTGCTCGCGGCCAGCACGGTGGAACTCCGTTCGGCCGGCAGTGCTTTCGCGACGCTAGCGCATCGTGCCGCCGGCGTGCTGCTCCTGCCGCCACGACGGATCGCACGGCGCCCGCATGTGACGGGCCGGAGGCCGGAAGCCACGGCACAGGCCGCCACGCCCGCATCCCTGGCCGATGTCGTGCGTGCCGTGCTGGCCGAGTGGGGCCTGGAACCACGCCGCACGGAGCCGGGCGCACGCCCGACAGGAGCGGGTGCCGCGGATGCGCCGTCCGCACCGGGCAAACTTGGCACCCTCACGGCGAAGGAACTCTCCGAGTTGCTCGACAGCCTGGGCGAACCCCTGCTGCTCACCCGGTAGGCCGAGGGGTGGCGGCCCCTCAGCGCGTCTAGATCTCACGCTCGACCAGTCGACCGATGCCATCGCCCGTCACCGTGATGGCAAGATGGCGCGCATGGAACGGCCGGATCGCCTCGCGGTGCGACACGCTGACAAAGGTGGTCTGAGGCAGCCGCGCGCGCATGAGGCGATAGAGCCGGACCTCGACCTCCTCCTCCATCTGGGCGAGGGCGTCGTCGATGAACAGCCATTCGGGGTGCTGCAGGATGGCTCGTCCGACCGCGATGCGCTGCTGCTCGCCCGGTGACAGTGTCTGCGCCCAGTTGGTGCCCTCACTGATCCGTTCAGCCAGGGAACCGAGGCCCACCGCATGCAGGACAGCCACAACGTCGCGATCGGCGAAACGCTCGGGTGGCTCCGGATAGGTCAATATTGCCTTGAGGCTGCCCATCGGCATGTAGGGCTGCTGCGGCAGGAACATCACATGGGCGTTCGCCGGCAGGAAGATGCGTCCGGTGCCGAACGGCCAGACGCCCGCGATGGCGCGGAACAGCATGCTTTTCCCGCTTCCTGAAGGCCCGGTGATCAGCACCGATTCATGCTGGCGTAGCACAATGTCGACCGGGCCCAGCACCCTCGCGCCATCCGGACGCTTCAGGGTGACGACGGAAAGCCTGATCTGCTCGGGCGCGCCTTCGTCCCACTCGATGCCGCCATTGGCCGCCTGGGCCGAGAGGATGGCCTGGCGGAATCCGGTCAAGCGATCGACTGTCGCCTTCCAGTCCGCGAGGCGCGCATAGCTGTCGACGAACCAGGACAGGGCGCCCTGGACGTGGGTGAAGGCGCCAGATGCCTGGACGAGGCTGCCAAGCGATACCAGCCCCGCGAAATAGGCGGGAGAGGCGACCAGGAACGGGAACACATAGGCCGCCTGTGCGAAGCCCGTGGTGAACCAGGTCAGCCGCTTCTGCTGTTCCATGATCGCGCGCCAGTTGCCCGCGAGCCACGAGAAGCGTCCGCGCAGATCCGATCGCTCGCCCGCCTCGCCACCGGACAGGGCGACGCCCTCCGTGTTCTCGCGCAGGCGCACGAGGGCGAAGCGGAAGTCGGCCTCGGCGCGCTGCTGCATGAAATTGAGCGCGACCAGCGGCTTGCCGACGCGATGGGCGATTGCCGTCCCGATCACCGAATAGACCAGCGCGATCCAGACGAGATAACCCGGCACGCGGATCCGGCTCCCGAACCAGGGAATCACGATCGCGTTCGACAAGGCCCACAGGATGCCGATGAAGGAGACCAGCGAGACAATCGCGCTGAGTAGGCCGAGACCGAGCGCGAGGGTTTCGTTGACGAACAGCCGGAGATCCTCCGACAGGCGCTGGTCGGGGTTGTCCGTTCCGCGGTCGAGAAGGTGCATGCGGTAATAGATGCGCCGGCCGGTCCAGTCCTGGAGCAGGCGATCGGTCTGCCACTGCCGCCACTCGATCTGCAGCATCTGGTTGAAGTAGAGCGCATAGACCGTCGCCACCGCCCAGCCCGCGGCAATTGCAGCGAAATAGCCGAGCTGGAGCAGGAAGGCGTCCCAGTCGCGCACGTCAAGCGCATTGAAGAAGGCCGCCTGCCATCGGTTTATCAGCACGCTCAGCCCTACCAGGGCGAGTTGCAGAATCACCACGGCCGACAGCAATGCACGTGCGCGCCATCGCTTCTCGGAGAACCAGTATGGCCGCGCGAGCCCCCACAGGGCCCTCAGGAAAGGCGATGGTCTCAGCATCGGGAGCCCCTTTCCCGCCGGGCATGGCGGGTGGTCAAGGGAGGATCAGTTTGCGCCATCGGGACTTCATCGCCTCCAGCACAAGGAGAACCAGGCAAGCAAGTGCGGCGCAAAACAGCAGGTCGGCAGCCTGCAACTGGCCGAACCGGAACAGGCTGCGTGCCGGCGGCCAGTACAGCACGACCGCCAGCATGCCGGCGGTCACTGCGATCACCACCCAAAGCGCCCGGTTGCGCATCGAGGCAGCCTGGGCCAGCGAGGCGCTGAAGGACCGGTTGGCCAGCACGAGGGCGAGATTGGTGAGCACGAGGGCAAGGAAGGATGCCGCCCGGACATCGCTGATGGGCGCACCAAATGCCATTTCGGTCACGAGTACCGCCCCGACCGCTCCCGCCGCCAGCATGCCTTGGAACACGCTCCACACGACATAGTGAAGCGAGAACAGCCGGGCATCGGGGGGGCGCGGCGGCCTTTCCATCACATCATGTTCCTCGGCCTCGGCCTCGAACACGATCGAACAGACCGGGTCGATCACCATCTCAAGGAACGCGATGTGCAGCGGCGTCAGCACGAGCGGCAGGCCGAGCAGCAGGGGCATCAGGGCAAGCACGGCGATCGGCACATGCACGGCGAAGATATAGCCGGCGGCCTTGCGCAGATTGTCGTAGATGCGTCGGCCGAGGCGGATCGTCTGAACGATCGAACCGAAATCGTCATCCAGCAGCACGATCGACGAGGCCTCGCGCGCCACATCGGTGCCACGCCCTCCCATGGCGATGCCGATATGCGACGCGCGCAGCGACGGAGCGTCATTGACGCCGTCGCCGGTCATGGCGACGACCTCGCCGTTGGCCTTGAGCGCGCTGACGATGCGGAGCTTCTGCTCCGGCATGATCCGCGCGAACACGCTATGCCCGCGCAGGCGTGCGGCAAGCTCGGCATCGGTAAGCCTGTCGAGTTCACGGCCCGTGATCGCCTCGGTCGCCTCGATGCCGGCCTCGCGCGCGATCGCCAGCGCCGTCGCAGGATAATCGCCTGTGATCATCACCACGCGGATGCCGGCGCTCCGGCAGTCCTGGACAGCCTCCTGCACCGTGGTGCGCAGCGGATCCTGGAACCCGACCAGCCCGACCAGATCGAAGGCAAAGCCGGTCTGCGCCTCCGGCAGCCCACCCCCGCGATGGTGACCGCGCGCCACACCGAGGACGCGGATGCCTTCCGAGGCGTAGCGATCGGCGGCCGCCTCCAGCGCGGCGCGATCCTCGGGCGGAAGGCGACAAAGAGACGCGACCGCCTCGGGCGAGCCCTTGGTCGCAACCGCAAACGTCCGATCCGCACTCTCCCAGACATGGGTCATCGCCAGCAGGTCCGGGCGCAGTTCGTAGTCGCGCAGCAGGCGCAGCCCTCCTGTCGGCAGGGCGGCCGCGCCGCGCTGCTCCCGCCAGATGGTGTGCAGTGCCCTCTCCATCGGGTCGAGCGCCTCCGGTTCGGAGGCAAGTATCGCCGTCTCCAGCAGTTGCTCGATGTCCCCGCCGAGCGGCCCGCCGCCGCCCCAGCCCGGCCGCAAGACCGTCTCGCCCACCGCAAGAACGGCAACCGACATGCGGTTCTGTGTCAGTGTGCCTGTCTTGTCGGTGCACAGCACCGTGGCCGCGCCCAGCGTCTCTATCGCGGCCGCGCGACGGGTCAGCACCCGCGCCTGCGAGATGCGCCAGGCACCCATCACCATGAAGACCGCCAGGACCAGCGGGAACTCCTCGGGCAGCATCGACATCGACAGCGCGATGCCGCCCAGCAGAGCCTCCAGCCAGTCGCCGCGCACCACGCCATTCAGCACGGTGGCGAAAGCCGCGAAGCCGATGCCGAGCAGGGCGAAGACCTGCACCAGCCGCCGCGTCTCTGCGTGCAGGCGCGGGGGTTCGGCCTCGATGGTCTTGATTGCGGCACCGATGCGCCCGATCTCGCTTCGCGCCCCGGTCGCCGTGACGCGCGCGAAGCCGAAGCCATGCACCACAAGCGTGCCGGAGTAGACGTAAGGAAGACCGTCGCCGCCCGGGCGAGGGCCAACCACGGCTGCCGCCTGCACGCCCGCTGCCGCCTTGCGCACCGGCACGGACTCGCCCGTGAGCAGTGACTCGTCAACCTGCAAGTCATGCGCCTGCTGCACCATGGCGTCGGCCGGAACGCGGTCGCCTTCGTTGAGAACGACCAGGTCACCGCGCACCAGCTCGCGCCCGGCGATACGTTGGCGGTGTCCGTCGCGCACCACCAATGCGCGTGGGCTGGTGAGATCGCGCAGGGACTCCAGCACACGCTCGCTGCGCGCCTCCTGCACGATCGCGATCGTGACCGAGGCGCAAGCGAACAGAAGAAGAACGACAGCTTCGGTCAGATCGCCGAGCAGGAGGTAGACCAGCCCTGCGCCGATCAGTAGTCCGAACATCGGCTCGCTTACGATATCCCGCGCAATACGCCAGATGCTGCGGGTCTGAGACTGCGGCAGTTCGTTGTAGCCTTCCTTGGCCAAGCGGGAATGCGCTTCTGCGTGACTCAGGCCAAGCGGGGGCTCGGCATCGCCTGGATTGCCGTGATGTGCCATTTGCCGGGCTCAGGGATCTGCGTGTGACAGTACCGGAATGCTAAGCGCCAGCCTCCGGTACGTGCCGACGCCGGAAAGCAGGCTAGCGCAGGTCTCCATTGCATCCCTTGTTCTGGCGCAAACCGGCACCCCGGCGCTACCCGGCCAGCTTGCGGCTGACCTCGAGCGCCAGGAAGGCCACGCTCAACAGCAGACCAAGAGCCGGGACCAGACCGCGGCGGCCCGCGCCCGACCCCGCGTCGCGCCGCTCCAGCACCAGAAGTGCAGCGTTGGCGAAGGCGAATACCAGAAGAATGACGGCGGTGGTGGCCTCGGCCAAGGTCTCGATCGGCACGAGGGCCCCGAGCGCCGTGACTATCGCCGCGACGAGCAGTGTCGCCGGCACGGGGGTCTGGGTGCGCGGGTGGACATAAGCAAGCGATGCGCAAAGCCGGTGATCGCGGGCGATTCCGAACAGGATGCGCGACGCCTTGATCGTCTGCACAAGAGCCCCATTCAGCGTGGCGACCACGCCGGCGGCGGCAACCGTCTGCCCGCCACGGCCGAGAACCGTTTCGAGCACAAGCGCGAGCGGCGCCGGGCTCGATGCCAGGGCCGGCAGCGGCACGCTCGCAACCGCTACCGATCCCACCGCCACATAGATGATTGCTGCAAGGGTCAGGCTGGCCATCATCGCACGCGGCATGGTGCGCGGGGAATCGTGGACCTCTTCGGACAGATAGACCATGTCCTCGAAGCCGAGCAGCGCGAAGAACGCAAGGCTCGCCGCGCCAACGATGCCCCAGAAACTGCCAATGGCGGGCATGGGCGGGACCAGGCTCTCGGCCGCGACTGAGCCCGCGCCAAGGGCCGAGATCACCAGCAGCGTGCCCACCTCCAGCACCGAGATCGCCGCAGCCGCCACCGCCGACTCCTTGATGCCGATCAGGGCGATCCCCTGCACCGGCACCGACAGCAGGACGACCAGGAGCGGCCTCGACAGACCGATGAAGTGCGAGGCGTATCCCGCCGCACCGGAGAGAATCGCCGCCGCCGCGACCACGCCCGCAGCCGCCGCCAGCCAGCCCACGGTAACGCTGAGCCAGCGCCGGCCGAAGGCAGCATGGACATAGGCGACCTCGCCGCTGGCCTTGGGCAGGCGCGCGGCCAGTCGGGCAAAGGAAACCGCGGTCGGCACCACCAACAGGAGCGCGGCCAGGAATGCCAAGGCGACATGGCCATCGGCCCGTGCCGCGACCTTGCCCAGGAGGGCGAAGATCCCCGCTCCAACGGTGGTGCCGATGCCGTAGAGTGTCAGCAAGGGCAGACCGACACTGCGCCGCAGGATCGCGCCGGTGGTCGCACCGGGTCCCGCAAGCGGCATGGTCGTCATGGTTGTCCGGCGCTCCAGGGAGGGACCGTTGGCACGAGTTCGTACTGTCATAATGGGGGCCGCCGGCCGCGACTTCCATGTGTTTAATACGACCTACCGCGAGGACCCGTCCTGCGAGGTGGTGGCGTTCACCGCCGCGCAGATACCGGGCATCGCCGGACGCCGCTACCCGGCGGGGCTGGCCGGTCCGTTCTATCCCGACGGCATCCCGATCCTGCCAGAAGCCGACCTGTCCGGCATCATCGCGCGACAGCAGGTGCGGCGGGTCGTGTTCGCCTACAGCGACGTCGCCCACGAGGCGGTGATGCATGCCGCCTCGCGCGCTCTTGCCGCAGGTGCCGATTTCGTGGTCCATGGCCCCGGGCAGACCATGCTCGCCTCCCGCCATCCGGTGGTCGCGCTCAGCGCCGTGCGCACCGGCTGCGGCAAGTCGCCTGCATCGCGCTGGCTGGTGGCGCGGCTGCGCGCGCTTGGGTTCCGCCCGGCGGTGATCCGCCACCCGATGCCCTATGGCAATCTCGCCAGGCAGGCGGCGCAGCGATTCGCCACCCCGGCCGATCTCGACGCCGCCGACTGCACGATCGAGGAGCGCGAGGAATACGCCCCGCACCTGGCCGAGGGCACGACCGTGTTCGCCGGCGTCGACACCGCCCGGGTCCTGGCCCGCGCCGAGGCCGAGAGCGACCTGATCCTGTGGGAGGGCGGCAACAACGACTTCCCCTTCCTGCGCCCCGACCTGCACGTCGTCCTGGCCGACGCCCTGCGCCCGGGCCATGAGAGCGCCTACCATCCCGGCGAGACGGTGTTCCGCATGGCCGACGCGATCGTGCTGGCCAAGGCCAATGCCGCACCACCGGAGGCCATTGCCGAGATCGAGGCCGCTGCCGCCGAGATGAACCCGCGCGCCGCCCTTTCGCACGGCGCCCTGGTGGCGAGCCTCGACCGGCCCGAGCGGGTGCACGGCAAACGCGTGCTGGTGATCGAGGACGGGCCCACCACCACCCATGGCGGGCGGCCGCACGGAGCCGGCTACGCCGCCGCGCAGGCGGCCGGCGCGGCGGAAATCGTCGATCCCCGCCCCTACCTCACCCCCGCCATTGCCGAGGTCTTCGCCGCCTATCCCGGCATCGGGCCGGTGCTGCCGGCGATGGGCTACGATTCGCAGCAGCTTGCCGCCCTGAAGGCGACCATCGCCGCGGTGCCCTGCGACGCCGTGGTCGTGGCCACCCCGAGCGACCTTGCCGCCCTGGTCGCGATCCCGCAGCCGGTGGTGCGCTGCACCTACGCCTTCGAGGATATCGGCGGGCGGCTTGCGGCTTGGCTCGATCGGGCGGTCTCCGCCATCCGCCACGCGCGATAACGGCACCCCGCCCGCGTACGGCGGGCATTCTCAGACAAGGCCGGCCGCCCTACAGTCCGCGTCGCAAGGCAGGAGACATGCGCATGGCCACGACCGTTGAAGTACTCGCCGAAGCGTTCCAGGAAGCCGGAACGCCGTTCATCGTCGGACATCCTGGCGGGGAGTCGGTCGAACTGATGGACGCCGCCCGCAAGCGCGGCATGCGCTTCATCCTGATGAAGCAGGAAGTGGCCGGCGCCATGCTTGCCGCGACCTGGGGCGACATCACCGGCGCGCCGGGCGTGTGCCTGTCCACGCGGGGGCCGGGCGCGGCCAACATGGTCAATGGCATCGCCTGCGCCATGCTCGACCGCTCGCCGCTGATCGCGCTGACCGACCAGTACAGCCCCGGCACCTATGTCTCCGGCCTGCGCCAGGTGATCGACCAGCAGGCGCTCTATCGCCCCGTGACGAAGTGGCAGAGCGTGATCGGCGCGGCGACCGTGCGCCAGCAGTTGCGCCGCGCCATGCGCGTGGCGACCGCGCCCGCGCCGGGCCCGGTGCAGTTCGACATCCCGCAAAGCGAGACCACCAAGGACGCCAAGGCGCTGCCGGTGGAGACGCCGCTCCTGCCCGACCTCCTGCCCGTCCAGCCCGACCGCGACGCGCTCAAGCGCCCGCTGGAGATGATCGCGCGCGCCAAGCGCCCGATCCTGATCGCCGGGCTCGGCGTGTTCTGGGACCGCGCCTCGGCCGAGTTCGTGCGCTTCGCCGAGCGGCTCGGCGCGCCGGTGCTGACCACCTCCAAGTGCAAGGGTATGATCCCCGAGGACCATCCCCTGCGCGCCGGCTGCATCATCGGCGGGATCATCGAGCGCGACATGGTGAACCAGGCCGACCTGATCATCTGCGTCGGCCTCGATGCGGTGGAATTGCAGCCCAAGCCCTGGCCCTACAGCCAGCCGGTGATCGCGATCAGCAATGTCCAGGGCCTGGATGCGCTGGTGCCGGCCTCGCCCGAGGTGGTGGGCAACCTGAAGGCGCTGCTTGGCGCCTTCTCCAGCTTCGCGCCCGAGGGCTCGGGCTGGGGCGAGAAGGCCGCCGCGCTCTTCCGCAAGCAGGTCTCGGCCGCGCTCGACGTTCCGGCCAAGGGCCTGTCGCCGCAGCGCGCGGTGGAGGTGGCGCGCGCGATCATGCCGCGCGATACGATCGCCACCTGCGATGCCGGCGCCTCGCGCCTGCTGGTGGTGCAGAAATGGCAGAGCTACGCCCCGCGCGAGTTCCTCACCTCGAACGGGCTCGGCTCGATGGGCTACGCCATCCCGGGCGCGCTCGGCGCGAGGCTCGCGCACCCCGAGCGCCCGATCATCGCCTTCACCGGCGATGGGGGCTTCATGATGGCGGTGGCCGAGCTGCAAACCGCGGTGCGCGAGAAGCTGCCCGCCATCATGCTCGTCTTCGATGACGAGGAGATCGGCCTGATCCGCGTCAAGCAGGAGATCAAGCAGATCCAGCGCTACGGCGTGGGGATCGGCGGGCTCGACTGGGAGAAGCTGGCGGCCGGCTTCGGCGCCGACGGCACCACCGTGCACACCGAGAACCAGCTTTCGGACGCGCTCGGCGCGGCGCTGAAAAGCGGGCGCACCACCGTGATCGGCGCCAAGATCGACCCGTCCGGCTATGTCGCGCAGTTCAATGCGCTACGCGAACTATAGCTCCGCGGCGGGAAGGTGCTTATCATGGCGTGAAACCGGTGCCGCCACGCACCGAGGGTGGAAGTCGTGCTTGCAGCCATGTGGGGGGCACCATGAACCGTCGATCCGTCCTGAAGTCCGCCGCTGGAACCTTCGTGATCGCCGCCGCCGGATCGCTTGCCGGCGCGGTCCGGGCGCAGCCGGCATGGCCCACGCGCCCCGTGACCTTCGTCATCCCCTTCGCCGCCGGCGGCGCACTCGACCAGGTGCTGCTGCCGCTCAAGCCGCTGATGGAACAGCGGCTGGGCCAGACCCTGCTCTACAACTACAAGGACGGCGCCTCCGGCCAGCTCGGCTGGGAACTGGTGCTGAACAATGGCGGCGACGGCAGCACGGTAGGCGCGATCTCGTTGCCGCACCTTGTCAACACCGTGCTGTTCCAGCGCACGCGCTACAAGCTCGACGACTTCGCTCCGGTCGCGCTCATCTCGGGCGACGTGCCGATCTGGTTCGTGCACAAGGACTCGCCCTTCAAGACCGTGCAGGACGCGATCGATGAGGCGAAGCGCCGTCCGAACCAGGTGCGCATCGCCATCGGCAGTTTCACGGGCGAGCACTACATCACGGTCGCGATGGTCGAGGAGAAGGCCGGCGTGCGCTTCCGCACGGTCAATGTCGGCGGCGGCGGGCGCGTGATGACCAACGTCGCCGGCCGGCACTTCGATCTCGGCGTGATCCGCCCCGCCTCCATGGCCGGGATGCGCGATACGCTGCGCGGCATCGGCGTGGTCGCGCCCCGGCGCAGCTCGCTGTTCCCGGAAGCGCCCACCTTCGACGAGATGTTCCCCGACTGGCGCGTGCCGCACCTGCAAAGCTCGGTTGGCGTGCTGGCCCATGCCCGTTTCAAGGCGCAGAATCCGGCCGGCTTCGCCCGCTTCGCCCAGGCCGTGCGCGATGCCGCGCACACCGACACATACAAGCAGTCGCTCGAGCGCGGCGGGCGCGAGCTCAACTTCCAGGGGCCGGAAGACACCGCCAAGACCATCACTGAGATGGCCCAGACGATGGAGCGCTATCGCAGCCTGATCCAGCAGGGACAGGCTTCGTCCCGCTAGCGGCAGGAGCGGCAAGACCGCATCGCCGCGCCCTTCGCAACCAGGCGGACGGACATGCCGCTTTCCGTTTTCGTCGTGCCGGCGATTGTTCTCGCATGGCTCGGCACCTATTTCAGCCTGCTGCCGCCCTTGCGGGCGCAAAGCCTGATGTTCCCGCGCTTCGTCGCCTGGTCGATCCTGGGCATCGTCGCGCTGCTGCTGCTGCTGCAATGGCTGCGTGCCCGCAAGGGCGAGCTTGTCGTGCCGCCGCCGGCCGTCGATCCGAAATCGGCTTGGCTGTTCTACGGTTTGTGCGTTGGCTATGTCGCGCTGTTCTGGCTGCTAGGCTTCGTCGCGGCCTCGACCATCTATCTGATCGCGGCGATGACGGTCTTTCCGGTGCGCTGGCCGATCAGGATCGGCGTGACGGTCGGCACCGTGGCGGCGCTGTACGCACTGTTCGGCGGCCTGTTCGGCATCCCCCTCTGACCGCGCGGCGCCCCGATCCATGATCGAATTCATGTCCCAGATCTCGATTGCCACTCTCGGCATTGCCGCGCTGGGGGTTGCGATCGGCGTGTTCCTGGGCGCCCTGCCCGGCTTCGGCGGCGGCGCGTCGATGGCGATCTGCCTGCCGCTCGCCCTCGCCATGACGCCGCTCGATTCCATGGTGTTCCTGATCAACATCTATGGCGGGGTGCACTATGGCGGCGGCATCCCCTCGGTCCTGCTCGGCATGCCGGGAGATGCGGGAGCGGCCGCCACCGTGATGGACGGCTACCGCATGACGCGCAACGGCCAGGCGGCCGAGGCGCTGGCGCTCACGGCCATGTCCTCCTGCGTCGCCGGCGCTTTCTCGGTGGCGGCCTTCCTGCTGGTCTCGCCGATCCTGGCCGAGTTCGCGCTCGCCTTCGGCCCGCCCGAGTTCTTCGTGCTGATCGTGTTCGGCCTGACCGTGCTCGCCTCGATCGAGAGCCTGAACGTGCTGCGCGGCATTCTCGGCGGCCTGATCGGCATGAGTATCTCGATGGTCGGCACCGATCCCTACTGGGCGGCCGAGCGGGTGACCTTCGGCCTGCCGCAACTCTATGAGGGCGTGCCCTTCGGCCCCTTCCTGCTCGGCCTGTTCTGCATCGCCCAGATGATGGAGCTGCTGGAAGGCGGCCCGCCCACCGAGGAGCAGGAGGTCAAGGTCTCCACCGGGCTTGGCGGCACGATCCGCGGCATGGTGATGACCTTCCGCTACTATGGCGCGCTGATCCAGGGCTGTTTCACCGGCACGGTGGTGGGCGCCCTGCCCGGCGCCGGCGCCACCATCGCCGCCTTCGTCTCCTACACCATCGCCAAGGCAACCTCGCCGCATCCGGAGCGCTTCGGCACCGGCACGCCCGAGGGCGTCATCGCGCCCGAGGCCGCCAACAACTCGGTGGTGGGTGGCGCGCTGATCCCGACCTTCACCCTGGGCATTCCAGGCTCGGGCGCGGCGGCGATCCTGATGGGAGTGATGATGTTCCACGGCCTGCGGCCGGGACCGCGCCTGTTCCTCGAACAGCTGCCGCTGATCCAGACGCTGGCCGGCTACCTTCTGATCGGCTGCCTGCTGATGGCCTTCTGCGGCGGCACGGTGGCGATGTTCTTCTATCGCATCACGCGCATCCCGATCGCGATCCTGGGGCCGGTGGTGATCGTCGGCGCGGCGATCGGCGCCTATGCCGGGCGCACCGAGCCTTTCGACGTCGGCATCATGGTCGGGGCCGGGCTGCTCGGCTACACACTCAACCGCAACAAGGTGCCGCTGGCCGGCGTGGTGCTAGGCATGGTGCTCGGACCCGCCTGCGAGGACTATCTGATCCAGAGTCTGGAAATGAGCGGCGATGACTGGTCGATCTTCTTCCAGTCCCCGCTCTGCCTGGTCCTGTGGGGCCTGATCGCACTGTCGCTGTTCGGCGCGCAGATGCTGGCCAAGCGCGAGCGCAAGCTTGCCAACCGCATTCCCGCCGCCTGACCCGCCGTTCCCGCCTGTCGCCCGCCGCGCAAGGAGCGAGACCATGACCTCTCCCAATCGCGCCCGTATCGTCGCCACACGCCATCTCGTCGCCGCCGGCCACTACCTGGCCGCGCAGGCGGGGTTGCAGATCCTGGAGGGCGGAGGCAACGCCGTGGACGCGGCCTGCGCCGGCGGCATCGCGCTCGGGATCCTGCAAAGCGAGTATGTGGGCTTCGGCGGCGTGGCGCCGATCATGGTCCGGCTGGCCGAGAGCGGAGAGGTGTTCACCGTCTCGGGCGTGGGCTGGTGGCCGAAGGCCGCCGACGTGAACTTCTTCCGCGACAAGCATGGCGGCAGGATGCCGCCCAGCCTGCGCCGCACCGTCATTCCGGCCGCGCCCGACGCCTGGATCACCGCGCTCGAGCGCTGGGGCACGATCTCCTTCGGCGAGGCGGCGGCGGCAGCGATCCGCTTCGCGCGCGACGGCTTCCCGATGACGCATCTCTCGGCGCGCCTGATCGCCGAGAATGCCGATGGCTATCGCCGCTGGCCGCAGAACGCGGCGCTCTACCTGCCGGGCGGCCAGCCCCCGCGCGAGGGCGAGCTGTTCCGCCTGCCCGACCTCGCCGCGACCATGCAGTACATGGCCGACGAGGAGAAGGCCGCCGGGGGCGACCGTCTTGCCGGGCTCGGCCGCGCGCGGGACGCCTTCTACAAGGGCGACATCGCCAAGCGCATCGCCGCCTATCACCGCGAGCATGATGGCTGGGTCACCGAGGAGGACATGGCCTCCTTCCGCGTCGAGGTCGAGACGGCGTCCAAGGTCCAGCTCAACGGTTTCACCCTGCATGGCTGCGGCCCCTGGTGCCAGGGCCCGGCCCTGCTCGAAACGCTGAACATCCTCGATGGCTGCGACCTCAAGGCGATGGGGCACAACTCGCCCGCCTATCTGCACACGATCCTTGAGGCGCTGAAGCTGGCCTTCGCCGACCGCCACCAATGGGTGGCCGATCCACGCTACTTCAAGGTGCCGCTCGACGGCCTGCTGTCCAAGGCTTTCGCCGCCAGGCGCCGGGCGATGATCGACCCCAAGCGCGCCTGGCCCGACATGCCGCCCGCCGGCAGCGCCGCCGATCTGGCCGCCGTTGCCGGCCCCTCGGCCCCGGTGGGCCGGCGCGAGGGCACCTATGCCGACGAGCAGCTCGACACCTCCTATTGCGCGGTGGTGGACAGATGGGGCAACGCCGTCTCGGCCACCCCGTCCGACGGCTCGTTCAGCGCGCCGGCCATCCCGGGCCTCGGCTTCGTACCCTCCTCGCGCGGCACGCAGAACTGGACGAACGCCGACGCACCTGCGGTGATGGCACCCGGCAAGCGCCCGCGCCTGACACCGAACCCGGCCATCGCGGTCGGGCCGGACGGGCGGTGGGTGATGCCCTGCGGCTCGCCCGGCAATGACGTGCAGATCCAGGCTATGACCCAGGTGCTGCTGAACATCACTCTGTTCGGCATGGCGCCGCAGGATGCGGTGGAGGCGCCGCGTGCCGCGACCGTGAGCTACCCGCGCTCTTCCGACCCGCACGAATACCATCCCGGTCGGATCAACCTCGAGCGTCGCCTGCCAGACAGCACGGCCGATGCGCTTGCCGCGCTGGGCCACGAGGTCAAGTGGTGGGAGGAATGGGACTATCGCGCCGGGGCGGTGTGCTGCGTGCTGGCCGACCGCGACAAGGGCATGATCGAGGGCGGCGCCGACCCCCGGCGGCCGACCGGCATCAGCGGGCTGTAACGGCCGGGGCTGCCGCGGCGCGGCCTCCGGCCGCGGGTGGAAAGCGGTATCCGCAACCGGGCTCGCTGCCGTGCTGCCGCCTTGTGTTGGTGCTCGCCAGCGTATTTCTGTTACACTTCATCACAAACGTGCCATCCTCTGGTCGCGCGCCCCGGCTATGAAGCGATACGGGGCGGAACGCGATCGAGCGCGCCGCCGCCATCCGCAGCCCGCCCGAGGCACCGAGACCGACCATCATGGCGCCCGACCATAACATGCCGCCGCAGCCCATGCCGATCACCGCGCCGCAAGGCGCGGTGCCGCCGCATGTGCTGGCGACGCAGCGCAGCCGACGCTCGCGCCGGCGCTGGTGGCTCCTCGTCTTGCTGCTGCTGCTCGCCAGCGCCGCGGCCGGCGGCTGGTGGCTCTGGCAGCGCGGCAACGGTGCCACGCAGACCACCGCCACCATGACGGTCGCCGTTGTCCGTACCTCCTTCGAGGATACCGTCAGCGCGCTCGGACGGATCGAGCCGCGCGACTATGTCGATGTCGGCACGCAGGTCTCCGGCCAGCTCAGGCGCATCCATGTCGAGCCCGGCGACACGGTGAAGGAAGGCGATCTGCTGGCCGAGATCGACCCGACGGTCTACCAGGCGCGCGTCGATTCCGACCGCGCGCAGCTCCAGAACCTCGCCGCGCAGCTGCGCGAGCGGCAATCGCGCCTGCAACTGTCCGAGCAGCAGCTCGGCCGCCAGCAGGCGCTGCGCCGCCAGAACGCCACCAGCGACGAGGCCGTGCAGGTGGCGGAAGCAGACCGCAACGTGCTCCTGGCGCAGATCGACGCGCTGCGCGCCCAGACCCAGCAGATCGAAAGCCAGCTGCGCGGCAACCAGGCCAATCTGAACTACACCCGCATCTATGCGCCGATGGCCGGCACGGTCGCCTCCATCACGGCCAAGCAGGGCCAGACGCTGAACGCGAACCAGTCGGCGCCGATTGTGCTGCGCATCGCGGATCTGTCGCAGATGACGGTCATCACGCAGGTTTCGGAGGCCGACGTGTCGCGCCTGCGCGTCGGCCAGGAGGCCTATTTCTCCACCCTCGGCCTGCCGGACAAGCGCTATGTCGGGCGCCTGCGGCAAATCCTGCCGACGCCCGAGGTGGTGAACAACGTCGTGCTGTTCAACGCCATCTTCGATGTGCCGAACAGCGACGGCGCATTGATGACACAGATGACGGCACAGGTCTTTTTCGTGGTCGCGCGCGCGCGCAACGCGCTGACCGTGCCTGCTTCGGCGCTTCGCCCGGTCCAGGGGCGGGCCGGGATGGCCGAGCCGGGCGCTGTCGCGTCGCGCAACGGCCCGCCGCAGGGCGGACAGCAGCGCCGCCCCGGCGGGCGGCAGGGCGCACCGGCGGCGGCGGCCCCGCAGGCCGCTCCCGGCACCTACATGGTCACGGTGCAGAAGCCCGATGGCTCCACCGAGCAGCGCGAGGTCGAGGTCGGCGTCATCACGCGCGTGCAGGCAGAAATCCGGCGCGGACTGGAGGAAGGCGAGCTGGTCGTGCTCGGGCCTCGCCCTGCCGGGAACAACGCCCCGCCGCGCCCCGCCAACCAGGGCCCGCAGATGCGGCCCCGTCTCGGCTAGGCCGCGCGCCCATGACGGTCATCGGCCACGCCCCGCCGCCGGCGCCTGCGCGCCTGAGCGAAGCCGCACGCGACAGCGATACGGCGCTGATCGTGCTTTCCGGCGTGACCAAGGTCTACATCAACGGCGAGCGGCATGTCCCGGTCCTGCATGGCGTGAGCCTGTCGATCGCGCGCGGCGAGTTCGTGGCACTGATGGGCAGTTCGGGTTCAGGCAAGACGACGCTGATGAACATACTCGGCTGCCTCGACCGCCCCACCGCCGGCACCTACCTTTTCGACGGGCGCGAGGTCGGCGCCATGACGCCGGACGAACGGGCCGAGCTACGCAGGGAATCCTTCGGGTTCGTCTTCCAGCAATACCATCTGATCGCCACTGCCTCGGCCGCCGAGAACGTTGAGATGCCCGCAATCTATGCCGGCCTTTCGCAAGCGGCGCGCGTCGAGAGGGCAGCGGAGCTTCTGGAGGCGCTCGGCCTGGGCGAGCGCACGCACCACCGGCCCAACCAGCTTTCCGGCGGCCAGCAGCAGCGCGTTTCCATCGCACGCGCGCTGATGAATGGCGGGCAGGTGATCCTCGCAGACGAACCCACCGGCGCGCTCGACAGCCGCACCGGCATGGAGGTGATGGCGCTCCTGCGCGAGCTGAACCGCATGGGCCACACGGTGATCGTCATCACCCATGAACGCGAGGTTGCGGCCCAGGCGCACCGCATCATCGAGATCCGCGACGGGCTGATCGTCGCCGACAATCCTTCGCGGCAGGCGGATGCCGAGATCGCGCCGGCCGGCACGGGCCGCGCCACCGCCCTGCCTGCGCCGCCGCAACGCCCGGGTGCGGCAAGCTGGCTTGCCACGACCGGCGAGACCTTGCGCATGGCGCTGCGTTCGCTTCGCGCGCATATCCTGCGCACGCTCCTGACTCTGCTCGGCATCGTGATCGGCGTCGGCGCCGTGGTGACCATGCTCGCCGTGGGCGATGGCGCCCGCCAGGCCGTGATCGAGCGCATCAGCGCCATGGGCAGCAACCTGCTGCTGGTGCGCCCCGGCGCGCCGGGCCAGCGTTTCAGCGGCGGCGTAACCACGCTGGTCGAGGCCGATGCCGATGCGATCGCCGCGATTCCCAACGTGCTCGCCGCGCTGCCGGAGATCCAGGGTGGCGTCACGCTGCGCGCCGGCAATGTCGACTACCAGACCCAGGCCCTGGCCACGCGGACCGACCTGCCGATCGTGCGCAACTGGCCGGTGGCGCAAGGCGCCTTCATCGCGCCCTCGGACCATGCCAGCTACGCGCCGGTCGCGGTGCTGGGCCAGACAGTGGCAAACCTGCTGTTTCCCGATACCGACAATCCGATCGGCCGGCACATATTGGTGAACACGGTCTCGTTCCAGGTGATCGGCGTGCTGACGCCCAAGGGTGCTACGCCTTGGGGCGCCGACCAGGACGATGTCATCATGGTGCCGCTCTCGACCGGCAGCTTGCGCCTGTTCGGCCAGCGCCACCTCCGCTCGATCACAGTCGCGGTCGAGGACGTGTCTGCGATAGACGAGACGCAGCGCATAGTCACCGATCTGCTCATCAGCCGCCACCAGGCCGAGGATTTCCAGATCCGCAACATGGCGCAGGTGATCGACACGGCCTCACGCACTCAGGACACGCTGACGATCCTGCTCGGCTCGGTCGCAGCGATCTCGCTCCTGGTCGGCGGCATCGGCGTGATGAACATCATGCTGGTGAGCGTGACCGAACGCACGCGCGAGATCGGCATTCGCATGGCCGTGGGCGCACGCAGCCGCGACATCCAGCTCCAGTTCCTGACCGAGGCGGTGATGGTCTCGCTGCTCGGCGGCATGATCGGGGTCGCCGGCGGGCTCGGTGTGGCGCTGCTGCTGGAACGGCTCGGCACCTCGATCCTGATCACGCCCTTCCCGGCCCTGCTCGCCTTCGGCTGCGCTTTCGCGACGGGCCTCGTCTTTGGCTACGCGCCGGCGCGCAAGGCGGCGAACCTCGATCCCGTGGTGGCGCTGTCCTCCGAATGAGCCAGTCGCCCCGACGCCGGACGAGAAGCCGGACCCTCCGCAGCAACGCGCGCATCACGCTGGCCGGCCTGTCTGCCCTGCTGCTGCTCGGCGGCTGCGCGATCGGCCCGTTTGGATCGCGGCCCGCCACCCCGGCTCCGGCGCAGTTCGCTTCCGCCCCCGTGGACGCGGCATCGGGTGCGGCCGTGCAGTGGCCGGACACGGCCTGGTGGCAGGGATTCGCCTCGGCCGAGCTTGACGGGCTGATCGCCGCAGCGCGCGAGGCCAATCCGGACCTCGCGATCGCCGCCGCGCGCGTCGCGCAGGCCGACGCCGCGGCACGCATCGCCGGCGCCCCCCTCCTGCCCGCCCTATCGGCCGATGGCGGCGTGCGCCGGGCGCGCACCACCAGCGCCGCAGGCGGACGCGCACGCACGGCCAGCAGCTACGATGCGGGACTTGCCGCTTCCTGGGAGCTCGATCTCTGGGGCCGCAACCGTGCTGCGCTTGCCGCCGCGGAGGCCAACGCGCTCGCCTCGCGCTTCGACCGCGAGGCGGTGGCACTCACGGTCACGGCCTCCGTCGCAGGCACCTATTTCCAGCTCCTGTCGCTGCGCGAGCGGCTGGCGATCGCGCGCGCCAACCTCGCCAACGCCGAGCGCGTGCTGGCCGTGGTGCAGGCTCGCTTCGCCGCCGGCGCCGCCTCGGCTCTCGATGTGGCGCAGCAGCGCACCCAGATCGCCAACCAGCGTGCCGCGATCCCGATCCTGGAGCAGCAGGAGCGGCAGGCGAGCAACGCCCTGGCGCTTCTGCTCGGCCGGTCGATGCAGGGCATCAGCATCGCCGCGCAGTCCCTGCGCGCAGTGCGGCCGGTGCCGGTGCTGGCCGGCCTGCCGAGCGAGCTGCTCAACCGCCGCCCCGACCTGCGCGCAGCCGAGGCCGACCTTGCCACGGCCGACGCCAATCTTGCCGCCGCCAGGGCGGCGCTGTTCCCGACCATCAGCCTGACGGCGCAGGGCGGCGTGCTCAGCAACACGCTCGGCACGCTGCTCAGCAGCGGCAATGTCATCTCGATCGGCGCCTCGATCCTCGCCTCGATCTTCGATGGCGGGGCGCGGCGCGGCCGCGTGGCGCTGAGCGAGGCGCAGCGCGTGGAGGTGGTCGCCGCCTATCGCAACGCCGTGCTGCGCGCCTTCGCCGATGTGGAGGATGCGCTGATCGCCACCGGTTCGCGCACGCAGCGCGAGACGCTGCTCGCCGCCGCACTGGCCGAGGCGCGGCAGGCATTTGCGCTGGCCAATGCGCAGTACCAGGCGGGCGCGGTGGCACTCGTGACCGTGCTCGAGGCGCAGCGCGCCCTGTTCAGCGCCGAGGACGCCTATGCCGCGGCCCGGCTGGAGCGGCTGGCGGCGCTGGTTGCCCTCTATCGCGCATTGGGCGGGGGATGGTCAGGCGGCGTCCTGCCGCCGCGCTGACCGATCCCCTCGCGCCCCATAACGCCCCGTCGCCCGCTCAGCCGAGGGCGGCGATCGCCTCGTCGAGCGCGGCATTGGCCTGGCGCAAGGCATGCACCGCCCGGTTGCGCGCGCGCCGCGCCGAGACCGTCAAGAGATGCGCCTCGTGGGTGCCGGCCGCGGCCGCGGCAAGCTGGCGCAGCGGCTGCAAGGATGGCAGCGCCGGCTGCGGCAGCGCCGGGTCGTGGGCGAAGCGGTCGCCGCGCGTATAGTCGAGCGGCACCAGCGCGCGCGAGGCGGCCATGAGAGAACGGTTGGCGCGTGCCGCTTGCGCATCGGAGACGCCCTTGCCCGCGCGCGCGGCCAGGGCCGAGGCCTTGCCGTGAAGCGCCTCGGCCGCGGCCAGCATGGCCGAGACGTCGAGCTTGTCGCCAAGGCCCTTGGCGATCTTGGCGAACTCGGCCTGGAGGTCGCGCGCATGCTCGGCATAGTCGAGCGGGACGACCGGCTCGGAAAGGAGCCGCCACAGCACATGGACGAAGATCTTCGTGTCGCGCACGAGGTTCTTCTCGTCGATCTTGTCGAGCGTGTCGTGCGGGGTGTGCCACCACCAGCCCAGGCTGTTGCGCATCTTGACCGGACCGGGCGGCTGCTCGCTGACGCTGCCGAACATCGCCGGCAGGCCGATGCCACCGAAGGAATCGTCGCTCGACCGCGCCTTGCGCTTGCCGACATAGGTCACGCCGGTCTGGGTGCCGATCGCATCCGCCGCGAGCGGGCGCAGCTCGGACATGGCGGCGGAATTGTGCAGTTCGGTCGCGCCCACACCACCGGTGGAATCGACGTTCACATGCACGACACAGCGCTGTTCGAGATCGTTCCAGTATTCGTCGGCATACCAGGCCGAACCCGAGTAGCGGCCATGCGAGTGCCCCGACCAGAAGCAGAGGCGCAGGCCCCGCTTCCAGCGCGCGCGCTCCTTCGCGCAGAGGCGGGCGACCTCCATCATCGTCGCATTCGCCGCGCCATTGTCCATCACGCCGAGATACCAGGTATCGTGGTGGCCGGAATAGAGCACGAAGGGCGCGTCGGCGCCGGCACCCGGCGGATCGAGCTCGGCCACCAGGATCGGCGTCTTGCGCCAGCCGAGATCGACCTCGGCATGCAGCACGACCTTTGGCTTCTCGCCGCGCGCCAGGCGATCGCGCAGCGCGGCGCCATCGGCCTGCGAAACGGTGCAGACCACGGTCTTCGGCATCTCCTCGGCCGTCTCCACCCCCGGGCTGCCCCAGACCGGGGAGACGCACATCTCGTGCAGGTGCTCGTGCGGGCTGATATGGAGCTGGCCGGCAGCGCCGTGGCGCGAGGCGTTGCGCGTCGCCGCCGGGTTGGCAATGCCTTCGACCAGCACGATGCAGCCGCGTACATCCTTGCCGGCATAGTCGGCAGGCGTGCCCTCGCCGACATAGACCAGCGCGCCCGACACCCCGCCGGGCGGAGAGGCGACCGACAGCGAATGGGTGATGCTGTTGAGCGGCTTGCCGTCCACCTCGACCCGCGCCTTGCCGGGCAGGCCGATATAGGCATCGTGCATGAGAAGCATGGTGCGATAGCCATACTCGTCCATGCGGGCCTGGACATAGCGCAGGCTCTCGAGCTCGTCGCGGGTGCCGGAGAGCTTGGTCCAGCGGGCGAACTCGTTCAGATGGGCCATCATGCCGGGGCCGCTCACGGCCGCGGTAAGGGTGCTGATCATGGGATCGGGCACGGGCGTTCTCCTCGCTGGGCTGGGACGCGGCGCCTATGCCGCCCGGCGCGGCCGCTCCGCCGGCCCATCTTGGGGCGACCGGGCGCACACGGCAAGCCGGCTCCGGGAGGGGGCGCGCGCGGCAGCGGCAATCCGCCGGGACCGCCCCTGCCGGTTCAGATCATGCCGCCCGGGCGGTGGCGAGGAACCTGTCCACCTGACCGCGAAGGGCGACCGTCTGCCGGGAGAGGTCGTCCGCCGAGGCAAGCACGGCTCCGGCCGTGACGCGGCTTTCCTCGGCCGCCGTGGCGACGCCTGCGACGATGCCACCCACCTCCTCGGTGCCGCGCGCCGCTTCCTGCACGTTGCGCGCGATCTCCTTCGTCGCCGCGCCCTGCTGCTCGACCGCTGCGGCGATGGCGGTGGAGATCTGGTGGATCTCGGCGATGATCCGCCCGATCCCGGCGATGGCACTCACCGAGGACACGGTGGCCGCCTGCATCGCATTGATCTGCGAGGCGATCTCGTCGGTGGCCTTGGCGGTCTGGGTGGCGAGGTTCTTGACCTCCGAGGCCACCACGGCGAAGCCCTTGCCGGCTTCGCCCGCGCGTGCCGCCTCGATCGTGGCGTTGAGAGCCAGCAGGTTGGTCTGCCCGGCGATGTCGTTGATCAGCCGCACCACATCGCCGATCTTCTGGGCGGCGGCGGCCAGCCCCTCGACCTTGGCATTCGTGCCTTCGGCCTCGCTCACGGCCTGGGTGGCGATGCCCGCCGACTGCGCCACCTGGCGGCTGATCTCGTTGATCGAGGCGGCGAGCTGTTCGGCCGCCGTCGCGACCGACTGCACATTGGCCGAGGCCTGCTGCACTGCGGCCGCCATCGTGCCGGCGCGCCGGCCCGTCTCCTCGGCCGCGCCGCTCATGGATGCGGCCGAGCCGCGCAGCGCCCCCGATGAATCGGTGACCGCGCCGATGACGCCCGCCGCGGCCGTTTCGAAGCTCGAGATCGCACCTTCGAGCTTCTGCTCACGGTCACGACGGGTCGCAAGCAGCGCCTCCTGGTAGGTCGAAAGCGCAAGCTCCATGTCCATCATGACGGCGACATTGACCGCCTGCACCACCTCGCGCAGCCGCCGCGGCGACAGCCGGTGCGCGGCGATGGCGATGGCGACCAGCTCGTTCAGGAAGTACAGGTAGCCGCCGATATACCAGCGCGGCTCCAGCCCGATGCGGTTGTGCACCTGCCCGATCGTGCGCACGCTGTTCATATAGCCGGCATCAAACCGGCCGTCGAACAGCCGCTTCCAGTGGATCCCCTGCATCGACTTCAGGCGCGGCACCCGGCCCCCGACCAGCGCCGCAAGCTGCGGGACAGCGGTGACATGGTCGTAGAAGCCGTCGAGGATCACCGGCAGCTTCGGCTCCACCTTGGTCCAGAAGCCGCGCAGGGTGGCACCCGTTGCCTCGTCCACGCGCATAAAGCGCAGGCGCAGGTCGCGGTCGGCGGCGGCGATGTCGGCACTCATGTCGGCGTCCTTGGACAAGGGGATTCGGGCGATGCCAGCGACACAATGAAAGGCCGCCCTTAATGTCCGATTAGCGCGCACATGCCGCCTGCGCGCCGCCGGGGCGCGGGCCGCCACGCCTTCCCGGGGCGCCCTTGCCGGCGCGCGCCCGCCGGCGCGGAAGCGGGGCCTTGTGATCGTGGCCCTTGGCGTGGCTCGGTTTTCGGGCCAGGATGCGGTATCCGAACGCAGGCTGAGGCATGGCCTGAACGTTCCTGGCGGCCACCGCCTGCGGTTGCCCGGTGCCAAGGCCGTAAAGCCGTGCTAGAAATGTCTGTTTTCGAGCGGGAGAGGCCAGCGGCCAAGGCCCAAACGCCGGCTCGGATCGGGACCAAAAAGGTGGGCGCAACGGCCGGCGCAGCGCCAAAGAGCAGTCCGACCATGACCCGCAAGGCGCGGGGCATAGGGGATTGCGGCTTTGCACTATGGACGAGGACGATTGGGTTCGATGAAACGGGAACGGGATCGCGACTTTCGCGGAAACAAGCGCCGCGGCTTCGACGACGACATGTTCAGCCCCCACGATATGCGCGGAGAGCGTCCGCGGCGCCCCTTCTCGGGACCGCCGGGCGGCGACATGCCGATGCCAAGCGGCCCGCCGCAGGACGCCACTGTGAAGTGGTTCAACGGCGAGAAGGGGTTCGGCTTCGTCGAGCTGTCCGACGGCACGGGTGATGCGTTCATGCATGTCCGCGTGCTGCAGACAGCCGGCCGCGACGGCATCAATCCGGGCGCCAAGCTGCGGGTCACGGTTGGCCAGGGCCAGAAGGGCCGCCAGGTCACCTCGATCGCCGAGGTGCTGGACGAGGGCGACCCCAATGCCGCGCCGCCGCGCCGCATGGACCGCCCCGGCGGATTCGACCGCCCCGGCGGATTCGACCGCGGCGGCGGCTTCGACCGCGGCGGCCCGCGCCCATCCATGCGCGAGCGGCCGGACCCCTCCACTGCAACCGAACTGTCGGGCGCGGTGAAGTGGTTCAACGCCAGCAAGGGCTTCGGCTTCGTCGTTGGCGATGATGGCGGCAAGGATGTGTTCGTGCACGTTTCCGTGCTCGAGCGCGCCGGCCTGACCGGCCTCGCCGATGGCCAGCGCGTGCAGATGCGCGTGGTGCAGACGCAGAAGGGCCGCGAGGCCCTGTCGATCTCGCTCGCCGACTGAGGCACCGTGGGAGGGGCCTCGGCCCCTCCCGCGCGCCTTTCCGCAAGCGGCGCGTCAGTCCCGCCCCCTCCTCCGGGGCGGGTGACGTGGTGTCCCCTGCTCCCCTAGATCAGGCGCCATAGCGCGCGCCGGACCGCCCGGCGCGGCCGGGTGCTGTTTGCGATCGTGCTCCGGCTAGCCACGGTGGGGTGCGAGGGCTAGCCTCGGGGCCGGCCCGCCAGCGACCCGGCCATCCGGAGACACCCCATGCAGGAACTCCTCGCCCGCCTGAATGCGATCTGTGACGCGCAGCCCTTCGTCACCACCTTCTTCGTCAGGAACATGCGCACTGGCGAGACTGTGGATCGCGACGGCCACCGCCCGATGCCATCGGCCAGCACGCGCAAGATCTCGATCATGATGGCGGCGCTGAAGGCGGTGCATGAAGGACGTCTCAAGCTCGATGAGCCGATCACGATCGAGGACCGGCTGAAGAAGGACGTGGCCTCCGGCACCTACCGCTACATGACATCGGGCTATGCGATCCCGCTGCGCGATGCGCTGGTCAACATGATCATCACCAGCGACAATGTCTGCACCCAGATGGTGCTGGAGCGCCTCACGCTCGCGGAAATGACCGCATTCTGCGGGGCGGTGGGGATGGTCAACACGGTGCATCGCCACCTGATCCCGCCGCTCGGGCTGGCCTACGACCACCCGCTCGACATGGTGACCACCACCACCCCGGCCGACCAGGCCCACCTGCTGGAGCTGACCTGGCGCGGATCGGACGGGGACGGCGCGGCGACAGCCAGTCTCGGCTGCAGCCAGGCGCTGTGCAAGCTCGGGCTCGACATACTGAGCTGGCAGCTCCTGTGCACCATGATCCACTCGCTCCTGCCGTTCGGCACCAAGATCGCGAGCAAGGGCGGGCGCGGCCGGCGCGGGCGGATGGACGCCGGCATGGTGTTCCGCGACGGCAAGCCGCTGTTCATCCTCGGCGCCTATACCGACCAGGTGCCGGAGACGATGCCGAACGGCCTGCCCGGCTATTCAGCCGCCTTCGCCACCATCGGCCAGCTCGCCCGCGCCTGCTGGGACGGGATCAAGTAGCGCCGACACGGCCGGCACGCGCGGCCGCCGCCGCGCCTACTCCAGCAGATAGGGCGCGTTGCAGCGCGTGCAGATCTCGCGGATCAGCCTGTGCAACGAGGCCGGGATCGGGATGCCCTCGCGCAGCCGCTTCTCGCGCTCGGCTGCCTCCGGGTCGCCGGCAACCAGCACCGGCTCGGCCGGATCGGCGGGCGGGGTCGCGTGCAGCGTGTCGATGACAGTATCGAGGTCCGCCTCGAACGCGCCCGCATCGCGGAAGAAGCCCGGATCGATCGCCATGAAGAAATGGCCGAGATTGTCGGGCTCGTCCTTCTTCTGCGTCTTGTTGCGCTCGGGCGAGAAGGAGGCGCCGGTCAGCGCCCCGCCGAGGATGTGCGCCATCACCGCGAGGCCATAGCCCTTGTGGCTGGCCATCTCCGCCGTGCCGCCGATCGGCGTGATGCCGCCGCCGCCCTTCGGGCCCATCGCCTCGCGCGCCGCATGGGGGTCGGTGATGGGCTGGCCCTTCCTGTCCACCACCCAGCCCACGGGCAAAGGCTTGTCCTTGAGCGCGTAGACCTTGACCTTGTTGCCGGCGACCGTGGTGGTGGCCATGTCGAGCACGAACGGCCGGTTGCGCGCGGCCGGGGCAGCAAAGGCGATCGGGTTGGTGCCGAGCACGGGGGCGGCGCCGCGCGTCGGCACCATCAATACTCCCTGGGTCGCGCTTGTCACCATTCCGATCGCGCCGCGGCTGGCGGCGATGCGCGCATAGACGCCGGCGGCACCGAAATGGTGCGAGTTGCGCACCCCGACCACGCCCACGCCCATGGCCTTCGCCTTGTCCACGGCGAGGTTCATCGCCATGCTCGCGACCGGGTGGCCAAGCCCCGCATCGCCGTCGAGCAGCGCCGTGGGGCCGGCATCGCGCACCACACGTGGCCTCGCGCTGAGGTTGAGCTTGCCCGCACGCGCCATGTCTTCGTACTTCATCAGCATCGAGATGCCGTGCGATTCAACGCCGAGCAGGTCGGTATCGACCATCGCCTGGGCGGAGGTCTCGGCAAGCCCCCTCTCCATGCCCCAGGCGAGCAGGATGCCGAGGATCTGCTGGTGCACGCGATCGGCCGGGACGTTCATTGCTGCGCGATCTCCACTTCCGGGCTGGCTGTTCGGAGCGCCGGCACGCTAGCGAAGCCCGACCGCCACGGCAATCGGCTGCGCGCGCAAGGCCATCCCCGCAACCCTGGCGCCTGCGGCCGAGTTGGCATAGCGTCTGCGCATCCACGCGGCCGCTGGACTGAACGGCCCGGCCGCCACCCGAAGGAGAGAGCAGCATGCGCTGGGTCCGTTTCGCCGCCGACAACAAGCAGAGCTTCGGCATCCTGGAAGGAGACCAGGTCCTCGAGGTGCGGGGCGACCCCTTCGCCGGCTACGAGCGCACCGGCACGCGCCGCGCGCTCTCGGCGGTGAAGCTGTTGCCGCCGGTGATCCCGCCCACCTTCTACGCCGCCGGCCTGAACTATCCCGAGCATGCGATCGCCGCGGCCAACAAGCGCGGCGAGGTGCCGAAGCTGCCCACCGCCGCCGATATCGGCTATCGCGCCAACAACGCGCTCACCGGCCATGGCGATCCGATCATCATCCCGGCCGACGCCTCCGAGCGCGTGCAGTACGAGGGCGAGATCGTCGTCGTGATCGGCAAGAAGGCGAAGAACCTCAGCGAGGCCGAAGCCATGTCATGCGTGTTCGGCTACACCATCGGCAACGATGTCAGCGAGCGCAACTGGCAGACCGGCGACCGCACCATGTGGCGCGGCAAGAACACCGACACCTTCAAGCCGATGGGACCCTGGATCGAGACCGATTTCGACCTCGAGGCCGCGCGCACCACGGTGCGCGTGAACGGGCAGGAGAAGATCAACTTCAAGACCAACAGCATGATCTTCGGCATCCCGCACTTCCTCAGCCGCATGTCGCGCTACCTGACTCTCTATCCGGGCGACGTGGTGTGGATGGGCACCGAGGGCGCGGCCGAGAACCTGAAGCATGGCGATGTGGTCGAGATCGAGATCACAGGCCTTGGCGTCCTGCGCAATCCGGTGATCCGCGAGGGCGCCTAGCCGGCCGCATCCGCCGGGCGGGCGATCAGTCGCGCACGGCGTTCAGGCGGCGCAGGAAATCGCGCACGCGCGCGGCATTCATGCCGCGATCGCCACGCCCGATTCGCGCCTTGGAGCGGATGTCCACGCGTGCCCCGTCCCCGTCGGCGCGGATGCGCAGCACGATATCGTCCTTGAATCCGAACCAGCGCGTCTCGGCAATCGCCTCGATGCGCCCTTCGTCCGGCACCGTGGCGACGATCGTCCAGCCCATGCTCTCGGCGAGCATGCGGACCTGCACGAAGGCGGTGGTTGGCGGCACGCGCATGCGCAACGGCGCGATGTCGGGGAAGGACTCGCGCTGGATGCGGGCGAACGCCTGCGGATAGGCCGGTGGCGTCGCGGCTCCGGCACGCAGCGGGAGCAGGGCCACCAGCGGCGGCGGGTCTTCGGGGTCGGTGGTGATGTCATTGATCGGCGGCGCGCCTGCGGCCTGCTGCTCGGCGCGCCAGGGCACCACCACCATCGCCAGCGCCAGCACCAGCGCAAGCAGCGCGACGAATCGTGTCGCCAGCCCGCCGCGCCAGGGCGGCAGCAGGAGCGCAAGGGCGGCCAGGGCGACACCGCCAAGTGCGGCATGGGCGGCCCAGCGCACGGTTGTGAAACCGGTGCGGAGCGTCCACCAGCCATGCTTGAAGCCAAGCCCGCCGGCAAGCGCCGCAGCACCGGCACCGAGGATCACGACCACTGCAAGCAAGGTCAGCGCGCGGCGCAGCGCGTGGGAGGGCGGTGTTGCCGGACGTTCGGTCATGGTTGCCTCCTGCGATCGGCCAGGCGGACGCACCAAGACGGCGCCGCCCTCATGCACCAGCCTGGCGGCAGCAGTGTAACTGATACGGATACGTTAGTGCAGCCGGAACCGCACGCCCTCAGCCGATCGGCACGGTCTCGCCGATCAGCCGGCCGAAGGCGAGCGCGGGCGTGAGCGACATGCCGCCGACATAGGCATCGCCCGACAGCAGCTCGCGCCCGAGAATCTCGCCGGCGGCATAGAGGCCCGGGATGGCCGCGCCGTCCGCGCGCACCACGCGCATCGCGGTGTCGATCGCGAGGCCGGCGCAGCAGGTATAGGTGGTGCCGTGGTTCTTCACGGCATGGAACGGCGCCTCGGCCAGCGGGAAGGGCATGTGGCGGCGGCCGAAGGCGTCCTGCCCCGAAGCCTGGCCGGCGTTGAACGCGCCGATGGTGCGATCGAGCGCCTCCCACGGCACGCCCATGCGCGCGGCGAGCATGCAGATCTCGGTCGCTCGCACGAAGGAGGGATGCTCGGAGAAGGCCTTCTCCCACCGCTCGGGCGTCCAGCGCGGGATCAGCGAGGGCGCCTCGCGCATCATGCGCGCGTCGAACAGGATCCAGAAGGTCATCTCCGGCTGGTCCATCAGCGCCCGCTCGCGCGCATCCATGCTCGGATGGTCCTCGGCGACGAAGCGTTCGCCGCGCAGGTTTACATAGATCTCCACCGGCGGACGCGTCTGCGGCGTGAGCGAGGGGAAGTCGGACGGGTTGATGCGCCGGCTGCCGGGCGGATCCTCGATGCCGCCGAACTTGGGCAGGAACAGCTCGCCCCCGCGCACCGCCGCGCCCAGCCGCCGCGCCTCCTGCAACCCGACGCCGGTATTGTGGACCAGCGAGCCCGAGACCAGCGGCTTGCCGAAGGTGAGTTCGGAGAACAGCGTCGGGTTGGCGGCATAGCCGCCGGTGGTCAGCGCCACGCTCTGCGCCGCAACCCCCTCCTCCGTGCCATCGGCATTGGCCAGCCGCACGCCGCGCACGCCGCCCTGCCCGTCCTCCAGAAGCGCGGTGAGCCTGGTGCCGAGGCGGATGGCCAGTGTCGGCTCGGCGCGCAGCAATGGCTCGAACAGCCTGGTGATCGAGCGCCCCTTCTCCACGCCCCAATAGGTGCGCGCGATGCTGTAGGCCTCGTGGCGGTGGATCACCTGCGGGCATTCCGGCGCGGCCTCGAAGCCGCTCTCCATCATCCAGTCGATCATCGCCGGCTGGAGCGACACGGCCAGGCGCGTGAACACCGGATCACTCTTGTCGTGGCCGATGCGCATCACGTCCTGGTAGTGCTGCTCGGGCGAATCGGCGATGCCGCGCTCGGCCTGGCGCCTGGTGCCACCGGCCGACAGCATGCCGCCCGACATGTTGGTGGTGCCGCCGAGCGCCGGCCCGGCCTCGACCAGCAACACGCGCGCGCCGCGACGTGCCGCGAACAGGGCGGCCGCCATGCCGGCGGTGCCGGCGCCGCAGACGCACAGATCGTAGCTCGTGTTCATGCAGATCCGTCCCGTGATTGCAGGAGTTTCGCGGCGGACGTCTCCGCCCCGGCATGCCAGCAGGCGGCAAGGTGCCCCGCCCCGAGATCCCTGTCCGCCGGCGGCGCGGCACATTCAGGCCCGGCGACCGGGCAGCGGTCACGATAGTGGCAGCCTTCGGGCAGGGCGTAGAGGTTGGGTGGTGGCGGGCCGGCCTGGCGTGTGCCGCGCCCGATGGTCAGCCGCTCGGGCGTCGCGCCGATCAGGGCCCGCGTGTAGGGGTGGGCGGGCGCACCGAACACCGCCCGCACCGGCCCGGTTTCCACCACGCGCCCGGCGAACATCACCGCGATGCGATCGCAATAGTGTGCCACCACGCCGAGATCGTGCGTGATCAGAATCACGCCCATGCCGCGCTCGCGCGCAAGCCCGACGATCAGATCGAGGATCTGCGCCTGCACCGTGACATCGAGGCCCGTCGTCGGCTCGTCCGCGATCAAGAGCTTCGGCTCGTTGATCAAGGCGAGCGCGATCAGCACGCGCTGGGCCATGCCGCCGGAAAGCTCGTGCGGCCAGGCGCGCATGCGCCGCTCGGGATCGGGGATCCCGACGGCCGCCATCACCTCGAGCGCGCGGGCACGCGCGGCCGCCTCGCCGCCGCCGCGATGGGCGCGATAGAGGCGGATGAGCTGATCGCCGATGCGGCAGAGCGCATCGAGCGAGCTTTTCGCGTTCTGCACGACGATCGCCATCTCGCGCCCACGCAGAGCCCGCCGCTCGGCATCCGGCAGCGAGGCCAGTTCGCGCCCGGCAAAACGGATGCTGCCGCCGATCAGGCGCGCGGGCGGGCGCAACAGGCCCATCGCCGCATGCGCGGTGAGCGACTTGCCCGCGCCCGTCTCGCCGACGATGCCCAGGATCTCGCCCGCCTCGCATCGGAACGACACGCCATTCAGCGCGCGCGCCGTGCGCAGCCGGTTGCGCAGGCTGCGCGAGATGAAGTGGACGTGCAGATCCTCGACCGCGAGCAGCATCAGCGCGCATCCGCCTTGCGGCGCGGATCGAGCAGCTCCTGCAAGCCGTCGCCCAGCATGTTCAGCCCGAGCACCATGAACACGAGCGCGATGCCCGGGAACACGCCCACCCACCATTCGCCGGTGACGAAGAACTCGGCGCCCTGGCGGATCATCGCCCCCCACTCGGCTGCCGGCGGCTGGATGCCGATGCCGAGGAAGGCGAGGGTTGCCGAGATGCGCACCGCCCAGGCCGCGCGCACCGCCGTCTGCGCCATCGCCCCCTGGATCGCGTTCGGCAGGATATGCACGAACAGGATGCGCCGGGTCGGATTGCCGGCGGCGATGGCGGATTCCACGAAGTTGCTCGCCCGCAACCCCAGCACCTCCGAGCGGACCAGGCGCGCGAAGGCCGGCGCATCGAGCACGCCCACCACCAGCACGATGTTCAGCAGCGACGGGCTGGTTGCCGCCACCACGGCAAGCGCGACGATGATCGAGGGGAAGACGCGCAACGCATCGATCAGGCGCATCAGCGCCTCGTCCAGCAGCCCGCCGCGATAGCCGGCATAGAGCCCGACCGGCACGCCCACGCTCAACGCCACGACCACCACCGGCAGCGCGATGCCGAAGCCGTAGGTGGCGCCAAAGACGGTGCGCGAGAACACGTCCATGCCGTTGCCATCGGTGCCGAACCAGTGCTGCGCGCCCGGTGGCTGGAGGATGCGGTCGGCGAAGCCGAAGTCGGGCGCGTAGGGCATGATCCAGGGCGCGAAGATCGCCATCACCGCGAAGGCGGCGATGATCGCGGCCCCGACCAGCGTCGTCGGGCTGCGCCGCGCCAGCCCCACCACCAGGGCAAGCGGGGCAATGCGGGCGGTTCCGCCCCCGGCTTCGGCCGTCGCCTCGGCTGCGGGATCCGCGGTCATGGCCGCAGGCTCGCGCGCGGCTCGATCACGATCACGATCAGATCGGTGACCAGCAGCACCAGCGCGGCGAAGAGCGCGATCGCCAGAACATAGCCCTGCACCGCCGTGAAGTCGCCCGAGGTGATCGCCGTCAGCCCGTATTGGCCAAGCCCGCCCCAGGCGAACACATACTCGATCAGCGAGGTGGTGCCGACCAGGCCGGTGAACTCGGTGGCGATGAAGGTCAGCAACGGGGTTGCACTGTTGCGCAGCACGATGCGCCGCTCGGTCGCGAGCGGCAAGCCGCTTGCCACCGCGTAGCGCACCGCGTCGGAGGCGCGGACCTCGATCGCGATCGCGCGGGTCTGCTTGATGATCGGGGCGGCGGCGATGATGGTCACGCACACCACCGGCAGCACGAGCTGCCCGAAGGCCGAGTGCGCGACCCCCCACTCTGCGGCCAGCAGCGCATCGATCAGGTAGGAGCCGGTCACGGTCGGCGGCGGACTGTGCATCATGCCGATGCGCCCGATCCCTGGCGGCGCCCAGCCGAGCAGGTAGAAGAACACGAACATCATCACCAGCCCGAGCCAGTAGGTCGGGATCGAGAAGCCGAGCAGCGACAATGTGCGGGTCACTTGGTCGAAGGTGCCGCCCGGCCGCGTGGCCGAACCGAGGCCGGCCGGAATGCCGATCAGCGCGCCCAGCAGCACGCCCCAGATCATCAGTTCCAGCGTGGCCGGCGCACACGCCAGCACGTCGCCCAGCACGGGGTCGCCCGTGATCCAGGAATTGCCCAGATCGCCGCGCAGCAGCTTGAGCAGATAGAGGCCGAACTGGGCCCAGATCGGCTGGTCGAGGCCGAGTTCGGAGCGCACCAGCGCGATTTCCGCAGCCGAGGCGGTGGGGCCGGTGAGCAGGTGGATCGGGTCCTGCCCGCTGATCCGCACCAGCATGAAGGTGCAGAAGACGATGAACAGGGCCATCGGCAGGATCATCACCAGCCGACGCAGCAGGAACAGGCCGAGCGTCATGGGCGCGGGCCGCCCCGCCCGGTCCGCGCTCGGCCTGCGCCGCACTCCTGCTTGGGTGTTCCCGCCGCCATGACTGCAACTTCCCGGCCCGTCTTCGCCGCGAATCCTATGGGCGGCCGTGGGCAGCGTCCAGAGCGCGCGGCGCATCGCCGGGATGGATTGCCCGGTGCGCGAACCCGACATAGCCTTGCCCGCCCACCGAAGGAACACTGCCGCCATGGCCGATGACGAGAAGATTCTGGTTCAGCGCTCCGGCGCCGTCGCCTGGATCGTGATGAACAACCCGGCCAAGCGCAATGCCTTCGACGCCGCCATGCGCGCCCGTTTCCCCGGGATCCTGAACGCGCTCGGCGCCGATCCCTCCGTGCGCGTTGTTGTCTTGCGTGGCGCCGGCACCAAGGCCTTCACCTCGGGCGCCGACATCGCCGAGTTCGACCGGATCCACGAAAGCGCCGGCGGGGTCGAGGCGTTCCTTGCCGCCGGCCGGGTCGTGGACGAAGCCCTGCGGGGCGTGGAAAAGCCGCTGCTGGCAATGATCGACGGGGTCTGCTTCGGCGGCGGCATCCTCTATGCCATGCGCTGCGACATGCGCATCGCCTCGGCCGAGGCGAGCTTCGCCGTGCCGGCAGCCAAGCTCGGCATCGGCTATTCCTATCCCGGCATCAGCGACCTTGTGGACCTGATCGGCCCCTCGCGCACTGCCGACATGATCTTCACCGGCCGCGCGATCGACGCCGAGGAGGCACTGGGAATCGGTCTTGTCGATCGCGTGTTCCCGCGCGCGACGCTGGAGGCGGAGATGCAGGCGCTGGCCGAGACCATCGCCGCCAACGCGCCGCTGACCATCCGTGCGGCCAAGGCATCGATCCGCGAGCGCTTGAAGCCCGACAGCGCCCGCGACCTGGAACGATGCCGCCGCTTGACGGCCGAGGCCTATGCAAGCGAGGACTATCGCGAAGGCCGCCGCGCCTTCCGCGAGAAGCGCAAGCCCAGCTTCCAGGGGGTCTAGGCGTGGGCTCGCGCCCGGCCAGGACCGCATGACCAAGTATCGGGAGGAAAAGAATGCCGTCACGCCTGTCTCGCCGCCAGATCGCCAAGGGATTGGCGGGTCTTGCCTCTGCGCCCGCGCTCGGCGCGCTCCTGCCTGGGCGCGCGCGCGCACAGGCCGGCGGCGGCGCCACGCTGGTGATCGGCGCGGTCCGCACGCCGGGCGGCTTCGACGGCGACGCCCTGCGCCCGGCGACGCGCGAGGTGGTGCAGCAGGTCTACGAAAGCCTGGTGCGCTATGCGCGTGTTGAGCAGCCGGACGGCTCCTACGCAATCGATCCGGCCCGCGTAGAACCGCATCTGGCCGAGGGCTGGACCGTCTCGGCCGACGGCAAGGCTGTTGACATCACGCTGCGCCAGGGCGTGAAGAGCTTCTTCGGCAACGAGCTCACCGCCGAGGATGTCGCCTGGGGCTGGAACAAGTCGATCGCGCAACGCCGCACCGGGCAGTTCATCGCCAGCGTCTCCAATGTCGAGAGCGTGGCCGCCATCAGCCGCTACACGGCGCGCTTCGCACTGTCAGCGCCGAGCGCGATCTTCCTGCGCGCGCTCACCAGCTATGTGCCGGCGATCTACGACAGCGCGGAGGCGAAGAAGCACGCCACCACCGAGGACCCCTGGGCGCTCAAGTGGATGGAACGCAACACGGCCGGCTTCGGCGCCTATCACCTACAATCCTTGCAGCAGGGCCAGCAGGCGGTGTTCGTGGCCAACCCGAACTATTTCGGGCCGAAGCCGCATTTCCAGCGCGTGATCTATCGCCAGCTCCCCTCGCCGGCGGCACGGCTGCAGCTCCTCAAGACCGGCCAGATCCACTGGGCCGAGGATCTGACGCAGCAGCAGATCGCCGATTTGGCCGCGGATCGCAATTTCCGCGTGCACCAGCATGCCGGCACGATCATGGCGAATGTGCGCATGAACGCGAAGTTCAAGCCCTTCGACGATATCCGCGTCCGCCGCGCGCTCGCCCATGCCGTGGACTATGCCGCGATCAACCAGGCGGTGTTCGCCAACCAGGGCATCCGCGCTCGCTCGATCCTGCCGCCCTCGATCCCCGGCAACGAGCAGAGTCACTACGCCTTCGAGACGGACCATGACCGTGCCAGGGCGCTGCTGGCCGAGGCGGGCCATGCGGATGGCATCGACATCGCCATCAACTATGGCGACGAGCTGTGGTTCGAGGAATCGCTCGCGATCCAGCTCCGCCAGTCCTTCGCGCGCGCCAATATCCGCCTCAGGCTGGAGAAAAAGACCAACGCCGACATGCGCGCCGGCACCGCACCGAACCGCCGCGACATCGCCTTCTTCCCGTTCCGCGATTCGCCCTTCGTGCTCGACCCCTTTTACAAGCTGATGATCGATGCGCACCCGCGCGGCGCCTCGAACCGCAACGATTTCAACAATGCCGAGTTCACGCAGCTGGTCGATCGCGGCCTGCGCATGGCCGACGGGCCGGAGCGGCAGGCGCTGGCCAGCCGCGCCCAGGCGATCCACGCCGAGCAGGTGTCCTGGCTCTACACCTTCTATCCGGGCCACGCCCAGCCCGTGCCGGCCAGCCTGCGCGGCTACACCTGGTATCCGGACTATGTGCCGCGTTGGGCCGAGCTTGGGCCCGCGCCCTAGAGCAGCGTCCGATCTGGTGGAACCGCAGGGCGGTTCCACCAGATCGGACTAAGCTGCTCGCAAACCATAAGTTTCTCGGGCACGACTTCCGTTCGGCTGATCGAAGCCGGACGGAACGTGCCCGAGGGCGTGATGCGCCAGGCTTCCGGGCTGCGCAGCTCTAGCGCAGCTCGAAGCCGAGCGCGTTCAGTATGGCGCGCATGCGGTCGCGCCCGCTCATGCCGGCGGCCGTGCCGACGCGCGAGACGACGCGCGAGGTCCAATCCGTATCGCCCATGCCGTTGCGGGCCGAGAAGCGCTTCATCTCGCCATCATAGGCGGCAATGGCGGCGGGTTCGTCCTTGGTCGCATACTGCTCGCGGTGCAGGATCAGCGATTGCGGCAGGCGCGGCTTGATCTCGGCCGGCCTGGCCGGATCAGGGTAGCCGATGCTCAGCCCGAACACCGCCATGACATGCGGCGGCAGCCCGAGCTCGGCCGCCACCGCCTCGGGCTTGTTGCGCAACGCTCCGACATAGACGCAGCCGAGGCCGAGCGATTCGGCCGCGACCGCCGCGTTCTGCGCCGCCAGGGCAGCGTCGATGATTGCCACCATGAAGGTCTCGAGATAGTCGAGCGCCTCGAACTTGCGGCCCTTGGCCGTGCCCAGCCGGTCGAGCCGCGACAGGTCGGCCAGCCAGCACATGAACAAGGGCGCCTGGCGGATGAAGGCCTGTTTCGAGGCGAACTCGGACAGCCGCGCCCTGCGCCCCGCATCCTCCACCGCGACCACGCTCCAGGTCTGGAGGTTCGAGGAGGTCGAGGCCGACTGCGCGGCAGCAACCAGCGTCTCGATCGTGCCGGCGGGAAGGGCGCGGTCGGCATCGAAGGCACGCACAGAGCGGTGCGAGACCAGCGCCCGGATGACATCGTTGCCCGGCACAGTGTTGGCGGGCGCCGCCGCGCCATAGCGGGCGCGCAAGAGCTCGGCCATGGAAATGGCGGTCGGGGCGGCGATATCGTTTGGCATTGGCGGCGGCTCCGGTTGCAGGCATGGGGGCGGCCGAGCCCCGGATCAGCGCGAGGCCATAGGCCGCAACGGCATGGGCTACCTACACGGCCGCCAACACCGGCCGCCGTCAAGATGGTTTCTCGGCGGCGGCCGGCTGCGTTCGGACCAGGACTGCGTGGGCTGAGCCGGCGCCGCTACTCCGCCTTGGCCCCGGAGGTGCGCACCACCTCGCGCCAGCGTGCGCCCTCGGCCGCAAGGAAGGCCGGCAGGGCGGCGCGGGTGATCGGGAACAGGTCGAAGGCGCGATCGGCATACATGCGCGTCATTTCCGGGCTGGCGAGCGCCTTGCGCGCCTCCGCCTCGATCCGGGTGACGATCGGCTCGGGCGTGCCCTTCACCGCGAACAGCCCGGTCCAGTTGATCGACAGGAAGCCAGGCAGGACGGAAGCCACCGTGGGCACGCCCGGCAGCGCCGCATTCGGCCCCTCGGAGGCGGTGGCGAGCACCCGCACCGTGCCACCGCGGATCTGCGGCAGGGCCGTGCCCAGCCCGTCGAACATCATCTGGATCTGGCCGGCGATCAGATCGGTCATGGCCGGCGCGCTGCCGCGATAGGGCACATGCGTCATCTGCAACCCGGCAACGGAACGGAACATCTCGCCGGTGAGATGGAGCTGCGAGCCCGTGCCGGAGGAACCGAAATTGATCTGGCCGGGTCGCGCCTTGATGTAGGCGATCAGTTCGGGCAGTGTCTGCACCGGCAGGACGCGCGGATTCACCACCAGCACGTTCGGCTGCTGCGCCAGCATGGCGATCGGAATGAAATCCGTGTCCGGATCGAAGGGCAGGCGCTGATAGAGCGCCTTGTTGATCGAGACCAGCGAGGCCGTGGCAACCAGCAGCGTGTGCCCGTCGGGCGCGGAGCGGGCGAAAGCCTCGCCCGCCACCGTCCCGCCTGCACCGCCGCGATTCTCGACGACGACGGGCTGGCCGAAGGAAGCGGACAGACGGTCGGCCAGGGCGCGGGCGACGATGTCGGTGGTGCCGCCGGCTGCGAACGGCACGTAGATCCGCATCGGCCGGGTCGGGAATGCTGCCCCCTGGGCACGGGCGGTGCCGGGCCCCGCCGTCCCCGCCGCCAGCAATGCCGCCCCCGCCGCCAGAGCCGCACGGCGCCCGATCATTCCTGTCCTGCGCATTGTCTCACCCTCCCCAGTTTCCATGGTCCGAGCGGACCAGACTAGCCGCTTGTGGGCAGAATGGGAAACCAGGAGCGGGCAGGCGGACCCCGCGCTTGCGCCAGGTCAAGGACACCGTGGCGCCGAGGGCGCAAAAGGTTCAAAGTATCTGCGGAGTTCGCCCATATTCAGGCTGGAGACACGCGCCGATGTTCCTGTTCCATCGCCGCCTGGGGATCGTTGGCCTTGCCGCGCTCCTGACCACCCTTGCCGGTGCCGCAACTGCCCAGGTCCCCACCGGGGATATCGTCAACGGGCAGCGCATCGCCGACACATGGTGCGGCAATTGCCATGTCGTCAGCCGCAGCCCCGGCAGCACGACGACGGACAGCGCTCCCACCTTCGAAAGTATCGCGCGCATGCCATCGACCACGACGGTATCGCTGCGCGCCTTCCTGCAGACGCCGCACCGCTCGATGCCGAACTACCAGCTCAGCCGCACCGAGCTTGACGATGTGATCGCCTACATCCTCACCCTGCGCGGGCGCTAGAGCAGCGTCCGATCTGGTGGAACCGCAGGGCGGTTCCACCAGATCGGACCAAGCTGCTCGCAAACCTTAAGTTTCTCGGGCACGAGTTCCGTTCGGCTGATTCAAGCCGAACGGAACGTGCCCTCGGCGCACACGACGATAGGCGCCTAGACGTAGGCGAATTCCTCGGCCGGCGGCTTGAGCGGCAAGGTGCGGTCGGCGATATCGGCCAGCGTCGCCCCGACGGGCTTCAGCCCGGCGCGTTCGCAGGCCGCGCAGATCTCGTCGAGCATGGTGCGGTAGCGCTGGCAGAACGGATCGGCCGGATCGCGGAAATCGAACATGTTGTGCGAGATCGCGTTCAGCACCGGCACGGCCGGGTTGCGTGCCTTCACCTGTGCCACGATGTTCTCGGCGATGGTGCGATAGCTGATGCCGTATTGCCCCGGCCAGTCGGTATCCGGGCGGAAATCGGCCGGCATGCGCCGCCCCGAAGGCGTGGATAGGATGCGCGAGAAATCGGCCGAAAGCGGCATGTTGGCGAAGGGCAGCTCGCCCGCCATCTGCCGGATGCTGGGGTGCCCGCAATGCGGATCGGGCTCGGTGCCGGCCCACACAGATCGCGTCTCGCGATAGACGCGCTCGGGCGCGGAGATGGAGCCGCCACGGAAACCCAGGCTCGCCAGCACGCGGAAGGCCGCATCATTGGCCGAGAAGGTGCCGGGGCGGAAATAAAGCGGCTGCTCTCCCATCGCCTCGTGCCAGAGGGCCAAGGACTCGGCCAGGAGAGCCACCTGGTCCTGCTCGCTCAGGCCGCCGAAATGGTCGAAATAGCGCTTCCCGCCATAGCGCCAGAAGGAATATTTCCACGGGTGCATGTGCAACCCGATGCAGGCGCCATCGGCTTTCAGCGCCTTGAACATGGGCGCCTGGGCCAGGATGGTTTCCGGATGCACGAAGAAGGTGCAGGGAAAGCCGTAGCCCTTGGCGATCTCGGCATAGCCGGTCACGGCACGCTCGCCGAACGCCCAGTCCTTCGGGCCGGTGGCCTTGGGATGACTGGTCGCCGTGCTCGGCTCACAGTCCATCGTGATGACAACGAAGATCTCTTTCATGGCCGTGTCCATCTGTTGTGATCAGCGCCACGCTTGCCGTGCGGCGATCCCGGCCCGCACGGTGCTGCCTGCCCCGCCTCGGTGCCTGAAGTCAGGCTAAGGCCAGGGCGCCGGGGCGGCAACCGGGCTTGAAGGACCGTGGGCGCTCTCGCGAGAGGCCGGTTGCCGATGCGCGGACCGCTGCTTCCGCGGCGGCAATCCCTGCTGCGACATGGCGGGCCACCTGCGCCGCGTGGCAGGCGCCGGGGAGCGGCGGGAAGTCCGCACCCGAGCCGCAGCGCCGTCGCATGGTGGCGCTGTTGCGTTTCAGGCCGCGCGCTCTTTCCTCTTGAGCGCGTTGTTTGGCCCGAACTCCATGGCCAGAAGCCGGGCCGGGTCGAATTCGGGAATGAACAGCGTCCGGTCGGGCGTCTGGCCCAACAGCGTCTGCGCCATCAGCTTTCCGGCGTAGGGGCCGGCGGTCCAGCCGCTGCGCATGCAGGCCATGACATAGGCATCGGGCACGCCGGGGATGGGGCCGACCAGCGGCTGATTGTCGGGCGCATAGCCGTCCCAGCCATGCCAGGTGCGCAGCATTCGGGTCTCGCACAGGGCAGGTATCGCATGCGCCGCGATGCCGAGCCGCCAGAGAACGATGGCCGGATCGAGGTCGAGTGGCGTCTGCTCCGGATCGTCCGACCAGGGAACGGCGGCATCGCCGCCGATCAGGAAGGTGCCGTTGTCGGTCTGCTTGAGCGAGATCTGCTCGACGACACGCAGGATGGATCGTATCACCGGGCGCATGCGCTCGGTCACGATCATCAGGTTGGCGCGGCCCTTGATCGGCAGGTCGCGGAGCCCGAACCAGTCCAGCATCGGGCGCACCCACATGTTCGCCGCAAGCAGGATGCGCCGGGCCGGCACCCGCACCGCCTCGCCGCCGTCCCGCCCCGGCCCGACCCG
>JADZEB010000005.1 GCA_020850755.1 Alphaproteobacteria bacterium
CGGGTGCTGGAGAACCCGCGGGCCGCGGTGCAGATGGGCCTCATCTATGTCAACCCCGAGGGGCCCGACGGCCAGCCGAGCGTGCTCGCCTCGGGCCGCGACATCCGCGAGACCTTCGCCCGCATGGGGATGAACGACGAGGAGACGGTGGCCCTGACGGTGGGCGGCCACACCTTCGGCAAGGCGCATGGCGCGGGTCCGGCCTCGCATGTCGGCCCCGAGCCCGAGGCCGCGCCGATCGAGGCGATGGGCCTCGGCTGGCTCAGCAGCTACAAGAGCGGCAAGGGCGACGACACCATCACCTCGGGCATCGAGGGCGCCTGGACGGCGAACCCGACCAAGTGGGACATGGGCTATTTCGACGTGCTGTTCGGCTATGACTGGGACCTGGAGAAGAGCCCGGCCGGCGCCTGGCAGTGGGTGCCGGTGAACCCCCGGCCCGAGCATCTCGCCCCGGCGGCGCATGATCCGTCGAAGAAGGTCATGACCATGATGACCACCGCCGACATGGCGATGCGCATGGACCCGGCCTACGAGAAGATCTCGCGCCACTTCCACAAGAACCCGGCGGAGTTCGCCGATGCCTTCGCGCGGGCCTGGTTCAAGCTGACCCATCGCGACATGGGGCCGAAGGTGCGCTATCTCGGCCCCGAGGTGCCGAAGGAGGACCTGCTGTGGCAGGACCCGCTGCCGGCGGTCGATCACAAGCTGATCGACGAGGCGGATATCGCGGCGCTGAAGGCGAAGATCCTGGCGTCGGGGCTTGCGACGGCGCAGCTGGTCGGCGCCGCCTGGGCCTCGGCCTCGACCTTCCGCGGCAGCGTCAAGCGCGGCGGCGCCAACGGCGCGCGCATCCGCCTCGCCCCGCAGAAGGACTGGGCGGTGAACCAGCCGGCGGAACTGGCCAAGGTGCTGGCCGCGCTCGAAGGCATCCAGAAGGCGTTCAACGCCTCGGCCTCCGGCGGCAAGAAGGTCTCGCTTGCCGACCTGATCGTGCTTGGCGGCTCTGCGGCGGTGGAGGATGCGGCGAAGAAGGCCGGCCATGACGTGAAGGTTCCCTTCACGCCTGGCCGCACCGATGCCACGCAGGAGCAGACGGATGTCGACTCCTTCGCCGTGCTCGAGCCGGTCGCGGACGGCTTCCGCAACTACCAGAAGAAGGCCTACTCGGTCGCGTCCGAGGAGCTGCTGGTGGACAGGGCGCAGCTCCTGACGCTGACCGCGCCGGAGATGACCGTGCTGGTCGGCGGCCTGCGCGTGCTGGGCGCGAACCATGGCGGGTCGAAGCATGGCGTGTTCACCGGCCGCCCCGGCGTGCTGAGCACCGACTTCTTCACCAATGTGCTCGACATGGGCACGGCGTGGAAGGCGGCGTCCGACGCGCGCGACGTGTTCGAGGGGCGCGACCGCAAGACCGGCCAGGTCAAGTGGACGGCCACTCGCGTCGATCTCGTGTTCGGGTCGAACTCGCAGCTTCGCGCGCTCGCCGAGGTCTATGCCCAGGACGACTCGCAGAAGAAGTTCGTCAACGACTTCGTCGCGGCCTGGACCAAGGTCATGAACGCGGACCGCTTCGACCTCGCCTGATCCTTGGCGGAAAAGGGGCCCGGGCGCGGCTGGATGCCGGTCGCGCCCGGGCCCTTGTCGTTCCAGGCTACCGCAGGCGCGGCCGCCCGCTTGCCCATGCCGAACCGGCAGGCTTGATCCAGCGCAATGATCCGGGAGGGGCAAGCTGGCTTTTTGTTCGCCAGCGAGCCCCATCGGTGCAGGCCTGCCATGTCGAACGGCCCCCAGCGGACGAGAGTGTTCGAGGCGCGCGGCCTGTCGAAGACCTATGTCGTGGGCGAGATCGCGGTCCACGCACTGCGCGATGTCGATCTCGACATCTTCGCGGGCGAGTTCGTGGTGCTGCTTGGCCCATCGGGCTCGGGCAAATCGACGCTGCTCAATATCCTGGGCGGGCTCGACACGCCCAGCGCCGGCACGGCGCGCTGGCGCGACCACGATCTTGTCGGTGCCGACGATGCCGCGCTCACCCGCTACCGGCGCGAGCATGTCGGCTTCGTGTTCCAGTACTACAACCTGATCCCGAGCCTGACCGCGCTCGAAAATGTCGCCCTGGTCAACGAGATCGCCGAGAAGCCGCTGGATCCCGCCGCCGCGCTGCGCCTGGTCGGGCTCGAGGGCCGGCTGCACCACTTCCCCGCGCAGCTCTCGGGCGGCGAGCAGCAGCGTGTCGCGGTGGCGCGCGCGATCGCCAAATCGCCCGATGTGCTGCTGTGCGACGAACCCACCGGTGCGCTCGACTACGAGACGGGCAAGGTGGTGCTCTCGGCCATCGCGCGCGTCAATGCCGAGCTCGGCACGACCACGCTCATCATCACCCACAACGCCGCGATCGCCGGCATGGCCGACCGTGTGCTGCGCATGGGTGGTGGCCGGATCGTCGGCTCGGCCCGGAACGAGCGTCGCCTGGCCCCCGAGGAGGTGCGCTGGTGAGCCTGCTCGACCGCAAGCTCGGGCGCGACCTGCGCGCCTTGCGTGGCCAGGTGCTCACCATCGCCCTGGTCGTGGCCGCCGGGGTGGCGGTGTTCGTGGCCTCGGTATCCACCTTCTACACGCTGCGCACGACGATCGAGCGGTTCTACGCCGATACGCGCTTCCCGCAGGCCTTCGCCACGGTGAAGCGCGCGCCGCTCTCGGTGGTCGCGGCCATCGCCGAGATTCCGGGCATCGCGGCCGTGCAGCCGCGCATCGTGCGCGACGTGATCCTGGACTGGCCCGCATCGCCGCTGCCCGTATCGGCGCGCATTGTCTCGCTGGCCGGCGCCGGCGAGGAGGGGCTCGCGCGCCTCCATATGCGCAGCGGCGCGGCCCCGGCACCGGGCGATGCCCGCGGCGCCGTGCTCAACGAGGCCTTCGCCGAGGCCAATGCTGTCCTGCCCGGCGCCGAGATCCGTGCTCTGCTGAACGGGCGGCTGCAGGCCTTCCGCATCACCGGCATCGCGCTTTCGCCCGAATATGTCTTCGCCGTGAAGCCCGGGCTGCCGATCCCCGATGATCGCCTGTTCGCCGTGCTGTGGATCGATCGCGCGGCGGCGGAAGCCGCCTTCGACATGAAGGGGGCGTTCAACGACCTCATCGTCACGCTTGCCCCCGGTGCCGATGCGGAGCCCGTGATCGCCGAACTCGACCGCCTGCTCGCGCCCTATGGCTCGATCGGTGCGATTGCGCGGCGCAACCAGCCTTCCAACCGCTTCCTCGAGGACGAACTGAACCAGCAGCGGGTGACGTCGATCACGATCCCGCTGATCTTCTTCGGTGTCGCGGCGTTCCTGCTGAATGTCGCGCTGGGTCGGCTGGTGAGCGCGCAGCGCGAGCAGATCGCCGCCTTGAAGGCGCTCGGCTTCGCCGACCTGCCGCTCGCCCTGCACTACCTGAAATTCGTGCTGGTGGTCGTGGCCCTGGGCGTGGCGCTAGGGATCGGCGGCGGCATCCTGTTCGGGCATGCCATGATCGCGAGCTACCACGATTTCCTGCGCCTGCCGGTGCTGGAGTTCAGCCTCGTGCCCTGGGCCGCGGTGGCGGGCGCGGCGATCAGTGCGGTGACGGCCTCGCTTGGCGTGCTCGCCTCGCTCCGCGGCATACTGCGCCTTGCGCCGGCGGTGGCCATGCGCCCGCTCGCGCCGCAGCTCTTCGCCCGCTCGCGCATCGAGGGGCTGTTCGCGACGGCCGCCCCGCATCCGCGCCGGATGATGCTGCTGCGGGGTATTGCCGGCCGCCCGGCGCGCACGCTCTTGACCATCATCGGCATCGCCTGCGCGGTGCCGATGGTCGTGCTCGGCCTGTTCTGGCGCGACGCGATCGACCGCATGATCGATGTGCAGTTCGCGCTGGTGGAGCGCGGCAATGTCGGCGTCACCTTCCCGCAGCCGCGCGACCGGGCCATCCTGCGCGATCTCGCGCGCGAGCCCGGCGTCCTGGCGGTGGAGGGGCAGCGCGTCGTGCCCGTGCGCCTGCGTGCGGGCCACCGCACCTACCTCGCCTCGGTGATCGGCCTGCCCGCCGACAGCACGCTGCGCCGCCCGCATGATGGGATGCTGCGGCCGGTCGATGTGCCGCCCGATGGGATCATGCTCACGCGCCGGCTGGCCGAGCGGCTGGGCGTCTCGGCCGGCGCCGCTATCACCATCGAGGTGCTGGAGGGCCGGCAGCGCCGGCGCGAGGTGGCGGTGGGCGCGATCGTGGACGAGGCGCTCGGCATGGCCACCTACATGGACCTCGATGCGCTGAACCGGCTGGCCGGCGAGGGCGCCGTGATCTCGGCCGCGAGCCTCTATGTCGACCCGGCCTCCCTGCCGGCCCTGGCCGGGCGGCTCAAGGGCCTGCCGGTGATCGAGGCGGTGGCGATGAAGGCCTATACGCTCTCCTCGTTCCTCGACAAGGTCGCGGGCCTGGTGCTGGTCAGCGCCGCGATCCTGACCGGCTTCGCGATCATCATCGCCGTGGGCGTGGTCTACAACAGCGCGCGCATCGCGTTGCAGGAGCGCGCCTGGGAACTGGCGAGCCTGCGCGTGCTCGGCTTCACGCGGGCCGAGGTGGCCCGCATGCTGTTCGGCGAACTGGCGCTCAAGATCGCCATCGGCACGCCGCTCGGCCTGCTGCTGGCGCAAGGCATTGTCGCGCTGCTGGCGCGCTACAGTTCGAACGAGAGTTTCCAGATTCCAAGCGTGGTCGGCGCGCGCACCTATCTTGCCGCCATTCTGGTGGTGACGCTGGCCGCGGCACTCAGTGCCTATGTGGTGCGGCGGCGCATCGATCGGCTCGATCTCGTCGCCGCTCTGAAGTCGAGGGATTGATCATGCCGGCAACGACAAGACGCGTGGCAATCGCGGTGGCGCTGGCGGCGGCAGGGGCGGCGGGCCTGGCATGGATGCTGGCGCCGCAGCCGGTGCCGGTGGAGACGGCGGCCGTGATCCGCGGCCGGTTCGTCGCGACCGTGGACGAGGATGGGCGCACCCGCATCCGCGAGCGCTTCGTCGTTGCCGCGCCGCTTGCCGGGCGGTTGGCGCGCATCCGGTTCAAGGCCGGGGACCGGGTTGGCGCGGGGGACATGGTGGCGACGATCCTGCCTTCGCCGGCGCCGCTCTTGGATCCGCGCACGCGCCGCGACGCCGAGGAACGGCTCGGCGCGGCCGAAGCCGCCCGTGCGCGCGCCGCCGCGCTGGTCGACCGTGCCCGCGCCCAGGCCGAGCAGGCGGCGGCAGACCGCGCGCGCACCCGCACGCTGGTGGAGCGTGGCGCCTCGACCGCGCAGGCGCTGGAGCGCGCCGAGCTTGCCATGCGCGTGGCCGAGCGCGACCTCCGCGCCGCGGACCTCCAGGCCGACGCGGCCGAGCACGAACTCGGCCAGGCGCGCGCGCTCCTGGCGCGCTACCGCCCCGAGGCCAATGGCGGCCAGGACGCCTGGACTGTCACCGCCCCGGTGCCGGGGCTGGTGCTGCGCGTGGCCGAACCGAGCGAGACGATCGTCCAGGCCGGGACGCCGCTGCTGGAGATCGGCGATCCGGGCGATCTCGAGATCGTGGTCGATGTACTCAGCGCCGATGCGGTGGCGATCCGCCCCGGTGCCGAGGTGGCGATCGAACGCTGGGGCGGGGCGGAGGCGCTGGCCGGACGCGTGCGCCGGGTCGAGCCATCGGGCTTCACCAAGATCTCCACCCTTGGCGTGGAGGAGCAGCGCGTGAACGTGCTCGTGGACATCCTCTCGCCGGCCGAGCGCTGGCGCGGCCTGGGCGACGCCTTCCAGCTTGAGACACGCATCACCGTGTTCACCGAGGAGGACGCCACCATTATCCCCGCCGGCGCGCTTTTCCGCCGCGGCGAGGCATGGCATGTGTTCGTGATGCAGGATGGTCGCGCAGAGGAGCGAGAGGTGGCGCTGCTGCGCCGGTCCGGGCAGCGCGCGGCGGTGCGCGCCGGTTTGGCTCTGGGCGAGAGTGTCATCGTCTATCCGGGCGATCGTGTCGCGCCGGGCGTGAGGGTGGCGGCGCGATAGGGGCGGCGGCCGTGCGCGGCTGTGCGCGATACCACGCCGCGCTTGCCTTGCGAGTGCGCGGACGGCACGCTGCGGCGTTGGTACTGCCGGCAGTCGCTGGCGTCGGGCGGTAGCGCGCGCTGCACATATCGGGCGCTGTCGGCCCCGGACCCGAGGGCGCCATGGGAACCACCACCGCACTCCGTCGCGCGCTCAAGCAGCGCCTGGTGCCGCTGGCGGAGCGGCAGGGCTTCGCCCTCGATCAGCGGCTGATGCCCCGGGCCATGACCTTCCGCCGCGCCGCCGGCGCGCAGGTGCACATGTTCAGCCTGAGCTGGGAAAAGTACGGCAAGCCGCGCTTCGCCGTGGATTTCGGCACCTGCCCGGCCGACGGCATGCGCTTCGGCGAGGAGCAGGTGCCAGCGCGCGACGTGCTGCCGAGCTGGCTGCCCGATGCGGGATCGCTCCAGCCGCGCCGCGGCGCCTCGTCCCACGCCTGGTTCCGCCAGGACCGCCCGCTGCTCCAGCGTCTTCTTGGCCGTTCGCGGCTGCGCCCCGAGGCCGAGGTGGTGGACGAGCTGATCGCCTTGCTCGCGGAACTCGAGACCTACTGGCAGAGCGGTCGGCCCGGCGCGCATATGCGCCACTGGCACATTCGTGCGCCAGCGGCGCCGGCCACCAGGCGCAAGGGCGATGCGGGTGGCGCGGACGAGGGCTAGGCCGAGCCCGGTCTGGCGCGTCGGTGCCACCGCGACCGCGAGATCGCGCAGCACCACGCGGTGGGGCTGGGCGCGCTCCTGCGCCAGTGCCGCCCCCACAGGCCGGCCGTGTGGCGGGATCGGTTCGACGTGGCGGCAGGACATGCCGGTAGCATGCTCCGCTCCAGCGGCTTCTTGCTGGTGACATCCAGAATTACGAATTGCAGTTTGCGAAATGGGACGGCGCTGCGTGTGCGACGTGCAATTTTGCACATTATTCGCTGAAAATGAGATTTCTCTGGCCCTCACTGCGCGTCAAGTTGTGTAACCCATCATGTTACCGTGTCGGGCGGACACGTCAGGCAGAGGCACCAAGGCTCTCGCATACGCGTAATAGTGAAAAGCAAGTTTGAAGAAATAACAGCTGGTTAACTTAAATTAACATATCCAATTAACCTCTTTTTATTGCCATCTATGCTGGTAACTGATTAATATATTTGGACTAATAGGGTCTAAGTATGTATAGGCGTTATCGTTATTCTGCTGCCAGAATGGCATGCGCAGCGCTTGCTTAACAATCTGTTAGGAGGCTGATGAATTAGGCGCAGGGGATCCGACTATTCCATGACAAGTCTCTGTTTGTAGACAGCCAGGAAGGCTGGAAAGGAATAGTGCTATGGCAGCGATCGCAGGAGGCGGTGGCGACGACGTCATCTTCGGCACGGATGGCGACGATCAGCTCCTCGGCAACAATGGCAACGACTTCATCGACGGTGGCGCAGGCAACGACACCATCTACGGCAACAACGGCTCCGACCTCCTTGATGGTGGCGCCGGCAGCGACACCGTCACCGGCGGCGCCGAGAACGACACGATCCTGGGCGGAGAGGGCGACGACGCGCTCTACGGCCTTGGCGGCAACGACCATCTCGATGGCGGGGCCGGCGCCGACCTGATGCGCGGCGGCAAGGGCGACGACACCTATGTCGTCGACGATGCCGGCGATGTCACCGGCGAGTTCGCCGGCGAAGGCACCGATCTCGTGATGGCCTGGGCCGACCACACCATCGGCGCGAACATCGAGGATCTCACGCTGCTCGGCACGGCCGACATCAACGGCACCGGCAACGCCGTGAACAATGTCATCACCGGCAATTCCGGCAGCAACCGGCTGAGCGGCATGGGCGGCGACGACATCGTGCTCGGCGGCGAGGGCAACGACATCCTCGCCGGCAACGACGGCAACGACCAGGTGTTCGGCCAGGGCGGCGATGATCGCATCGGCGGCCATGCGGGCGACGACTATCTCGATGGCGGCGAGGGCAACGACACGGTCGACTACACCGCGGCCTCGGGCGGGGTGACGGTCGATCTCGCGCTTGCCGGCCCGCAGGACACGGGCAGCGACGGCTTCGACACCATCGTCGATGTCGAGAACATCCGCGGCAGCAGCCATGACGACTTGCTGTCCGGCAACGATGCCGTCAACGAGATCGTGGCCTTCGGCGGCAACGACCATCTCGATGGCCGCGGCGGGGCCGACCTGATGTATGGCGGGGCGGGCGACGACACCTATGTCGTGGACGAGGAAGGCGATGTCACCTCGGACGCGAGCGGCACCGACACGATCCTGAGCATGATCAGCCTGTCGCTCGTCTCGCGCACGACGATCGAGAACCTGACCCTGGTCGGGCCGGCGGCGGTGGACGGTACCGGCAACGCGCTCGACAATGTCATCACCGGCAACGACAACGCCAACACCCTCGACGGACGGGCGGGCGCCGATACCCTGGCCGGTGGCGCGGGCGACGACATCTACCTTGTCGATGATGCCGGCGATACGGTGATCGAGGGCGCGGGCGAGGGCACGGACATGGTCCTCGCATCCGCCAGCCACACGCTCGGCGACAATGTCGAGAACCTAACCCTGACGCTCACGGGCGCCGCGATCACCGGCACCGGCAACGCGCTCGACAACGTCATCATCGGCAACAACGGCAACAACCGCCTGAACGGCATGGGTGGCAACGACACCATCCATGGCGGGCTGGGCAGCGACACGCTGGCCGGCAATGACGGCGACGACGTGATCCACGGCGAGGACGGCAACGACCGCATCGGCGGCCAGGACGGCAACGACCAGCTCGATGGCGGCGCCGGCACCGACATCGTCGACTACACCTCGGCCTCGGCCGCGGTGACGGTGGACATGTCGATCGCGGGTCCGCAGGACACGGGCGGGGCCGGCACCGACACGCTGGCCGGTTTCGAGTGGATCTATGGCAGCGCCTACAGTGACGTCCTGGTGGGCGACGATGCCGCGAACGTGCTCACCGGCTTCGGCGGCGACGACATGCTCGATGGCGGGCTGGGCGCCGACAAGATGTATGGCGGCGCCGGCAACGACACCTACATCGTCGAGAGCGTGGGCGATGTCACCTCCGACACCAGCGGCGTCGATACCATCGTCAGCTCGGTATCGATATCGCTGGTGTATCGTCCCTCGATCGAGAACCTGACGCTTGTCGGGTCGGCCGAATGCGGCTACGGCAACGACCATGACAACAGGATCGTCGGCAGCGACCTGCACAACGATCTCTGCGGCGGGGACGGCAACGACACGCTGGTGGGCGGCGGTGACTATGACTGCCTCTATGGCGGCGCTGGCGCCGACACATTCCACTACAATGCGCTGTCGGACAGCACGGCCGACTTCGCCGGACGCGACGTGATCTACGACTTCTCGGAAGCGGATGGCGACAAGGTCGATCTCTCCGCGCTCGACGCCGATGCGGGCGTGGCGGACGACCAGGCCTTCAGCTTCGTCGGCACGGCGGCGTTCAGCGGCACGGCGGGCGAGTTGCGCTACGAGGAAAGCGGCACGGCGGGGCTGATCGTATGGGCGGACACCAACGGCGATGCGGTGGCCGACTTCTCGATCCGGTTCCACGGACTGTCCTCGATCACCGACGCCGCTTTCGCACTGTGACGCGGGGGGACGAAGCCTATGGCCGAGGTCCCGCTCGACACGACCTTCCTCTATGGCTTCGGCGCCGCCTACCTGATCGTCCTGGCGCTGTATGTCCATGCCCTGCTTGACCGCCGGCCCGTGCTTCGGGGCAAGCGGCGCGAAGGGAGGATGAGCTGAGCTGACGCATTTGGGGAACGCGGAGCCCGCAGAGATGGGTTCCTGGGCATTGCCCACCTGGGCCAGGTAGGCCGGCGGGCGTTCCACCCTTCGTTTTCCGACCAAGACCGAGGACTGGCAAGAAAAGAGGCGTCGGTGCATCCGCACCGGCGCCTCGACAATTCCTGGGCCCGGTCCGCCAAGCCCGCCATCAGAGCAGCGTCCGATCCGGTGGAACCGCGCTGCGGCTCCGCCGGACGGAACCAGGCTGCTCGCAAATCGTCAGTCTCTGGGGCATGTCCCGTTCGAGCTGAATCAGCCGAACGGACGTCGTGCCCTAGCGCAGCGCCGCGGCGGCGGTGGCGAAATCGAAGCCGCGATCGATCAGGCTTGCATCATAGGGCTGCGCCGAGAACTCGTTGAGGAAGGCCAGAACCTTCTCGGCCATGCCCCGGGTCACGGCAACGGAGCGCGGCCAGGACGGGATCGCGTCGGCCCAGAGCTGGTCGAAGAAAGCCTTGTCGACACGGTTGTGATACTTCGCATGGATCACGTCGCGCGCGCGCAGCGTGCGCTGCGGATCGTTGAGGTCGGTGAGCGCGGCCTGGATCGCGCGCAGGAAGCGGCGCGCCAGGTCGGGGTTCTGCTTGATCCACGCCTCACGGCCGATGAAGCCGACATAGAGGAAGCCATCGAGCTCGCGGATCTCGCCCTTGGTGGTGTGGAACAGCATCACGCCGTTATGCTCGCGCACGCCCTGGTCCGAGGTCGGCGAGGAAACCGAGAAGCCGTCGATCCGCCGCTGCGAGAAGGCCGCCAGCATCGCCGAGGCCGAGGGGATGTTGACGATGGTCATGTCGCGGCTGGCGTCGAAGCCGCCCTTCTTGGCCAGGAACTGCGTGAGCTGGTGCGTGCCGCTGCCGATGCCGAGCACGGCCATCCGCGCCCCGCGCAGGGCGGCGACCTTCTGCTCGAAGGTGCTGCTGGCGGTGATGCGGTGCCGCTCGGCCCATTCCTTCGTCACCACCACGTTCGAGGCATACTGCGTGATCGAGGCGCCGAAGATGGTCGCATCCGTGCCGCGCTCGCGCGCGCGCAGCGAGGAGGACAGGGCGCCGAGATAGACCTCGGCATTGCCGGCCACAACGGCGGCCAGCGCCTCGGCCCCGCCGAGGTTGGAGGTGAACTCGGCCGCGATGTTGTTGGCGGCGAAGTGGCCGAGCTCGTGGGCGACCATGCCCGGAACGAACAGGAACCCCCACGAGGATTGCGTGATCCGCACGCGATCGGCCGCCAGCGCCGGCCGCGCCTTCATCCCGGTTGCGGCCGCCGCCGCGACACCGGCGGTGATCCCGAGCAATGTGCGCCTTTGCATGGTTGTGCCTCCTTCTGTGCTACCTGTTGCGTTGGTTTCGTCCGCGGGGGCGGCGATCAGATCGTCACCTCGCGCCGTTCATCGACGGTCTTCCACGGCATCACGATCGGCTCGACCAGCTTCACCGTCGTGTTCAGGATGAAGGCGAGGATCATGATGGCGATCAGCGCGGCGAACACGCCGCCCGTATCGAACTGCCCGGCGCTGTCGGCGAGCAGGTAGCCGAGGCCGCGGTTGGCGGCGATCAGCTCGCCCACGATCGCGCCGATCAGCGCATAGGGAACCGAGATGCGCAGGCCCGCGAACACCCAGGTGATGGCCGAGGGGATCACCACCTTGAACAGCAGGTGGCGCTCGTTCGCGCCCATCAGGTTCAGGATCGCGATCAGCTCGCGGCTGACATTGCGCACGCCGGTGTAGGTGTTCAGGAACACGAGGAAGAACACCACCGTGGCGGTGAGCACGATCTTCATGTCGATGCCGATGCCGAACCACAGCACGAACAGGGGCGCCAGCGCCACCTTGGGCAGGCTGTAGAAGGCCATGATGAAGGGGTCGAGGATCTCGGCCAGGAGCCGCGCCCGGCCGAGCGTCACGCCCGCCGCAACGCCGATGATGCCGCCAAGGACGAAGCCGCCGAAGGCCTCCAGCGCGGTGATCGAGGCGTGATAGGCAAGCGAGCCATCGGCCGCCCAGCCCCAGAAGATGCCGAAGATCACGCTCGGGCGGCTGATGAAGAACTCGGCCACCAGCCGCCCGGAGGCATACTCCCAGGCGAGCAGGATGGCGACCAGCAGCGCGACGCGTGTCGCGTTCAGGACCAGACTGCGGCTCATCGGGCGCCTCCTGCGCCCGTCGCAGCGGCGAGATCGGGCGCCATCATGTCCCACAGTTCGGCGGTAAGCTGCACATAGGCGGGGTCGTGGCGCAGGCGCATCAGGTCGCGCTCGGCCGGCAGCGGCACATCGACGATGCGCCGGATGCGTCCCGGGCGCGGGGTGAACACGACGCAACGATCAGCGAGCGCCACCGCCTCGTCGAGATCGTGCGTCACGAACAGCACCGTCTTGCGCAAGGACCGGCAAAGCCGGCGCAACTCGATCTGCATGGCGAGGCGAAGCTGCGCGTCGAGCGCGGCGAAGGGCTCGTCCAGCAGCAGCGTCTCGGGATTGTAGGCGAGCAGCCGGGCCAGCGCCGTGCGCTTGCGCATGCCGCCCGAGAGTTGCGAGGGGTAGGAGCTTTCGAAGCCGGAAAGGCCCACAAGCGCCATCAACTCGCGCACGCGCTCGCGTGCTTCTGCGCGCGGCACGCCCCGGATCTCGAGCGGCACCATGATGTTGCCCACCACGTCGCGCCAGGGCAGCAGATGGTCGTGCTGTGTCATGTAGCCGGTGTCGAGGTTGTAGGTCGTCACCGGGTTGCCACGGTAGCGCACCTGCCCCTGGCTCGGCTGGAACAGGCCCGCGGTCATGTTGAGCAGCGTCGACTTGCCGCAGCCCGATGGGCCGACCAGGGTCACGAACTCGCCTTCCGCCACCGCCAGCCCGACGTCCTGGACGGCGATCACCTCGCCCTGGTTGGTGGCGAAGCTCTTGCCGACCGCCTCGAACTCGATCGCGACGGTCATGGTGTGACGATCGGTCGCAGCATGGCGGAGTGGCGTGCCGGCGATCGGGGAACAATGTGGTCGGGCAAGGGCTGCATGCCGGAAACGGTAGGGGCACCTCCGGCCAGCGTCAACCCGACCTTGTGCGGTGGCGGGAGGCGCTGTCGGCGTGCTGGACGCAATTGCCTTGACGCGGGGCGGGCACCTTGGCCTAGGCTCGCGGCCCTCTGTCGAAGCCGGATCGAGCCCATGCCGCGCGTCGTGTTCACGGCCAACCTGCAACGCCATGTCGCCTGCCCCGAGGCCGAGGCGAATGGCGCCACCGTGCGCGCGGTGCTCGATGCCGTGTTCGCCGCCAATCCGCGCGCGCGCCTCTATGTCGTGGACGAGCAGGGCGCCCTGCGCCGGCACATGGCGATCTTCGTCGATGGCGTGGCGATCCGCGACCGCGTGCGCCTGTCCGACGCGGTGGCCGAGGATGGCGAGATCTATGTCATGCAGTCACTCACTGGTGGCTGAGCGAAGGAGGGCGCGCCGATGAGCGATCATCTGCTGGTGGCCACGCGCAAGGGGCTGTTCACGCTCGCCCGTGCGGCCGGTGGCATCTGGGACGTCGCCGATACGGCCTTCTATGGCGACAATGTCTCGGTGGTGCTGCCCGATCCGCGCGACGGGCGCGTCTATGCCGCGCTCGATCACGGGCATTTCGGCGTCAAGTTCCACCGCAAGGAGCCCGCCGGCGCGTGGCAGGAATGCGCCGCACCCACCTATCCGGAGAAGCCGGAGGGGCTTGACGACCGCGACGGCATGGGCACGCCCGTTCCATGGGCGACGCAGCGCATCTTCGCGCTGGAGGCGGGCGGGGCGGAGGAGCCGGGCGCGCTCTGGGCCGGTACCCTGCCGGGCGGGCTGTTCCGCTCCACCGATGGCGGGGCGAGCTGGTCGCTCCTGCGCTCGCTCTGGGATCATCCGAAGCGGCGCGAATGGATGGGCGGGGGGCTCGGCCTGCCGGCGATCGGGGCGATCTGCGTCGATCCGCGCGATGCGGCGCGGGTGCATATCGGCATCTCCTGCGGCGGGGTGTGGATGACCGCAGATCGCGGCGAGAGCTGGCAGATTCGCGGCCAGGGCTTGCGCGCGGAATGGGTGCCGCCCGAGCGCATCTACGATCCCAACATCCAGGACGTGCACATGCTGGCGCAGTGCCGCGCCGTGCCCGAGCGGATGTGGGTGCAGCACCATAACGGCATCTTCCATTCTTCGGATGCCGGCCGGTCCTGGACCGAGGCCGCGGGTGTGCAGCCCTCGGCCTTCGGCTTCGCCGCGGCGGCGCATCCGCTCGATCCGGACACGGCCTGGTTCGTGCCCGCGATCAAGGACGAAAGGCGCGTGCCGCATGACGGCGCGCTCGTGGTCACGCGCACGCGCGATGGCGGGCAGAGCTTCGAGGCGTTGACGAACGGCCTGCCGCAGCGTCACGCCTACGACCTCGTGCTGCGCCACGGGCTGGCGGTGGACGAAACGGGGCGGCGGCTGGCGATCGGCAGCTCCACCGGCGGGCTCTGGACCAGCGAGGATGGCGGCGAGAGCTGGCGCGGCATCGAGGCGCGCCTCCCGCCCATCCACCAGGTGCGGTTCGTTCCGGCGCGGTAGGGGCCCGCCGCCGAGGCCGGCTTGCGCTCGGGCCGCAACTGCGGCCTGATGGGCACGGGCGGCATGTTCGCCGGCACGCATGCAAGCGAAGGGGAAGGCCATGGAAATCCGCAATCTCGGCACGTCGGGCCTGCGCGTCTCGGCGATCGGGCTCGGCTGCAACAATTTCGGCGGCCGCATCGACCGCGAGGCGACGCGCGCCGTGCTGCACAAGGCCTTCGACCTCGGCATCACCCTGTTCGACACCGCCGATGTCTATGGCGAGCGCGGCGGCTCGGAAACTGTGATGGGCGAGCTTCTGGGCGAGATGCGCAAGGGCATCGTGCTCGCCACCAAGTTCGGCATGGCGATGAGCGATGACGGCACCAAGCAGGGCGGCTCGCGCCGCTACATCATGCGCGCGGTGGAAGACAGCCTGCGCCGCCTGCGCACCGACCATATCGACCTCTACCAGATCCACCAGACCGACGCGCTGACACCGATCGAGGAGACGCTGCGCGCGCTCGACGACCTGATCCGCCAGGGCAAGGTGCGCTATATCGGTTGCTCGAACCATGCGGCCTGGCGCGTGGTGGAAGCCGCCTGGACGGCGCAGGGCTGCGGGCTGAACCGCTTCGTCTCCTGCCAGGACGAATACTCGCTCGTGTTCCGCAAGCCCGAGGCCGAGCTGATGCCGGCGGCGCGCAAGTACGGGCTCGGCCTGCTGCCCTATTTCCCGCTCGCCTCGGGCCTGCTCACCGGCAAGTACCGGCGCAACGCACCGATGCCCGCGGGCGCGCGCCTGACCAAGACCGAGCGGCTGGCCAACCGCTACCTCACCGACCGCAACTGGGAAATCGCCGAGAAGCTGGACGCCTTCGCCACCGCGCGCGGGCGGACGATGCTGGAACTCGCCTTCTCCTGGCTCCTGGCGCAATCGCCGGTCACCTCGGTGATCGCGGGCGCGACCCGGCCGGAGCAGCTCGAGCAGAACGTCAAGGCGGGCGACTGGAAGCTCTCGGCCGAGGATCTGGCCGAGATCGACCGTATCACGGCGGGGTAGGGGCGGGCGGTGGCGGCGCGGTAATCATTGCGAATCACGAACAATTGTCTGCCATCCGGCGCCGCGCCGGCGCTATGATCCCGCTCCCGCCAGCAGCGCCGGGAGGGCAGGATGCCCGACAGCCTCCTCTATCACGACGGCAATCGCCGCCTGCAGGACGCGTTCGACAGCCGGCGCATCGCCGACCGCCTGGAGAGCGTGTTGGCGCGCACCGCCTTCAGCGATGGCGACCGCGCCTTCATCGAGAACGCGCCCTTCTTCTTCTTCGCCACCGCCGACGCCGAGGGGCGCCCCGACTGCTCCTTCAAGGGCGGGATGCGCGGCTTCGTGCGCGTGGTCGGGCCGTCCGAACTCGCCTTCCCCGACTATGACGGCAACGGCATGTTCAAGAGCCTGGGCAACATCCTCGTCAACCCGGCGGTGGGGATGCTGTTCATCGACATGGGCGAGAAGCCGCGCCGGCTGCGCGTCAACGGCAGGGCGAGCGTGAGCCGCGACGATCCGCTGCTCGAAACCTTCGTCGGCGCGCAGATGCTGGTGCGGGTGGCGGCGCGCGCGATCTTCCCCAATTGCCCGCGCTACATCCCGCAGGGCGCGGGCGCCGAGCCCTCGGTCTATGCGCCGCGGCCGGGATATGATCCGCCGGAACCCGGGTGGAAATCCTTCCCCGAATTCAAGGACCATGTCCACCCGCGCCAGAAGACCCCGCGCGGGTGAGGCCGCGCCAGAAAACCCCGCGCGGCTGAAGGCGCGGCAGAGGCGCCTAGTGGTGGCCGGCGGGAAGCTCGGCCAGTTCGATCAGGACGTTGCCGGTGGATTCGGGATCGATGAAGGCGATGCGGCTGCCGCCATGGCCGATGCGCGCCGTCTCGTCCAGGAGCTTCACGCCCTTGGCCTTCAGCTCCTCGAGCGCGCCGTCGATATCCTCGACCTCGAAGCAGAGGTGCCAGATGCTCTCGCCATTCCTGGCGATCCAGGCGTTCACCTTCGATTGCGCGCCCTCGCCCTCGAGCAGTTCGAGATAGGTCTCGCCGATCGGATACATGGCGAGCCTGGTGGTGCCGATCTTCTCCTCGTATTCGAGCTTGAGCCCGAACAGGTTCTCGAGCATCGCCATGTGCTTGCGCATGTCGCGGACGGCGATGGCGACATGCTCGACGCGCTTGATCTTCATCGGGCGGGCTCCCTGCAAGGATGGGCTGGCGGTGCGCACGGCAGGGAGCATAGCCCGCGCGCCCGCCGCAATGAAGCCCGGGCGCCAGCGCGCCTAGTCGGGCGGCAGCAGCACGATGCGATCGGGCGGGATCGACAGCGTCACACGCGCCCCCGGCTCAAGGTCGATCTGCGCGTGGGTGCGGATGACGCCGCCCGCCGCCTCGATCAGATATTCGGTGACGGGACCGGTATAGTGCGCTTCGGCGATGGTGCCGGCGAAGCGGTTGGCACCGTCGGCCGCCGCGTCGCCTGCCGGCTCGCCCGGCTGCACCCGGATGTCCTCGGGCCGGATCGCGGCCAGCGCGCGCGTCCCGCCCTGCGCGGTCGAGGCGAGCGCGATCGGCGTGCCGTCGGGGCAGAGCCAGGGGCCGGCGGCATCGTCGCGGTGCAACGCGACGAAGGTCACCTTGCCGACGAAATCGGCGACGAAGCGGCTGGCCGGGCGGCGATAGAGGTCCTGCGGCGTGCCGATCTGCACGATGCGGCCATGATCCATGACGATGACGCGGTCCGACATGGACAGCGCCTCCTCGCGGTCGTGCGTCACATAGACGGCGGCGATGCCGAGGCGCCGTTGCAGGCGGCGGATCTCCCCGCGCATGCCCTCGCGCAGCTTGGCGTCGAGATTGGACAGGGGCTCGTCGAACAGCAGCACGCGCGGGCTGCCCACAATCGCGCGCGCCAGCGCCACGCGCTGCTGCTGCCCGCCCGACAGCTGCGAGGGGTGGCGCCCGGCCAGCTCGGCCAGCCCCACCACGCGCAGCGCATCCTCGACCTCGGTCCTGGCCTGGGCCGCGCCCATGCCGCGCACCGAGAGCGGGAAGCCGACATTGTCGCGCACGGTCATGTGCGGCCAGACGGCGTAGGACTGGAACACCATGCCGATCTGGCGCTCATGCGCGGGCACGAGCAGGTTCTGCGCCGGGGCGGACACCAGGCGCTCGCCGATGCGGATCTCGCCGCCCGTCGCGTCCTCGAGTCCGGCGATGCAGCGCAAGGTCGTGGTCTTGCCGCAGCCCGAGGGGCCGAGCAGGCTGACGAACTCGCCATCGCCGATCTCGAAGGAGATCTCGTTGACGGCCAGCACCGTGCCATAGGCTTTGGAGAGGCGGCTGACACTGATTCCCATCTGCCCGAAACCTGTTCGCTAGAAGCGCCGCCCGGCGGGCGCAAGACGGCCTATCACCACCAGGCTGCCGAAGATGATCAGCGTCGCCACCACCGAAAGCGCGCTGGCCAGGCCCCAGTTCGCCTGCTCGAAGAAGGCCCAGATCGAGATCGAGATCACCTGTGTGTTGGCCGAGTAGAGCAGGATCGCCGAGGAGATCTCGCGGAAGAAGGCCATGAACAGCAGGAAGTAGGCGCTCTGGATCGAGGGCGAGATGATCGGCAGCATGATGCGCAGCGCCGCGCGCAGGCGGTTGGCGCCGCTCACCCACGCCGCTTCCTCCAGGCTGCGATCGACCTGCACCATCTGCCCGCCCACCGTCTCGGTGGCGTAGGGCAGGAAGCGCGTGACGAAGGCGATGATGATCACCGCGATGGTGCCGTAGAGCGGCAGCGGCAGGAAGGCATAGGCCCAGAGCAGGCCGAGGCCGAGCACGATGCCCGGCACGCCGAAGGGCAGCACGGTGACGAAGTCGAGCCAGCGATGGCCCTTCGGGCGCACGCGCAGCGTGAAATAGGCGCACATCAGGCCGAGCAGCACGCCGAACACGGCGCCCACCCCCGATACCAGCAGCGTGTTCCAGAAGCTGCGCAGCGTCGAGCCGCTTTCCCAGATGAAGGCATAGTTGCGCAGCGTGTACATGCCGTTGAACGGATTGGCGGTGAACCAGCGCAGCACCGAGGTATAGAGCAGGATCAGCATCGGCAGCAGCAGCGCGAGGAAGATGAAGCCGAAGCAGAACAGGTTCGCCGCCCACTTCCAGCGCCCGAGCGGGATCGGCTTCACGCGGCCCGCCTTGCCGGTGATGGTGGTCAGCCTGCCCGCGCGCGTGACGCGCCGCTGCGCCCAGATCGCCGCCCCCGTGATGGCCGAGAGCGCGAGCCCGATCGCGGCGGCCAGCCCGTAATCGACCGGCGAGAAGCGGCAGAGCAGGTAAAGCTGGGTCGCCAGCATGTTGACCTGGCCCGGAATGCCGATCAGGGCCGGGATGGCGAACTGCTCGATCGTCAGGATGAAGACCAGGATGAAGCTCGACGCGATCGAGTAGGCCAGGAGCGGCAGCGTCACGCGGCGGATCACGGTCGCGGGGCGGGCGCCCGCGGCCAGCGCGGCTTCCTCGTAGGTTGCGTCCATGCCGATGATCGGCCCGCGCACCGTGAGATAGACGAACGGCACCTGGTGCAGCACCGTGACATAGACGATGCCGAGCGCCGAATAGATGTCGGTGCGCAGGAAGTCGAGCCCGAGCAGGTCGCCGACGATCGCGTTGATGATCCCCCCCGGCGCGCCGAGGATGATCCAGGCCATCGCCACGATGAAGGAGGGGAAGTAGAAGGCGAGCCCGATCAGCGCCGTCATCAGCGACTTGTGGCGGAAATCGGTGCGATGGATCACGAGCGCAAGCGCGGTGCCGATGACGATGCAGATCGCCGCCGAGACCAGCCCGATCCAGAGCGTGGTCCAGACCGTCGTCACCACCCCGCCGGAGGCGAGGTTGGCGTAGTTCTGCAGCGTCCATTCGCCGGGCGAGCCGGGCGCACTGGTGCGGAAGCTGCCATAGATCAGCGCCGAGAGCGGCACCAGCACCAGCAGCAGCACGGTTGCGAAGGTGAGGATGTAGAGCGCATTCAGCACGCGCTCCGACAAGCCCTTCCCCGCCCGCGCCGCTGCCGGCGCGGGCATCGGCACGGCCGCGCCCTGCATCACGATCCCTCCCGACCCCTGCTGGATGCGCGCTGTCGCCGCGATCGCGTCGCTAGCGGACGCCGAACACCGTGCGCCAGTGGCTGACGATCTGCTGCTGGCGCGCCGGCGTGAGGATCGCCTCGCCATCGACCACCTTGGGCAGCGCGGCGGTGGCCGGGATCTTCGACAAGGGCGGTGCGCCGCGGCGCGAGACGGGCAGGCCGCCATAGCGCTGCAAGGCTTCCTGGCCCTTCGCCGTCATGAGCCAGTTGAGCAGCACGCGCGCCGCGTTGGGGTTCGGCGCGCGCGCGGCGACGAAGGCATAGCCGGGCGAGAGCGTGGTGCCGGACGCCGGATAGACGAAGCCCACGGGCGCGCCATCCTCGAGCAGCGGGTTGAGCGGCAGGTCGGTGAGGTGGGCGATGCGCGCATCGCCGCGGATCACCGCCTGGATGATGCCGCCCGAGCCCTCGAAGAAGCGCACCTGGTTGGCGCGCAGCTTCTCGGCCGCCTCGCGGATGCCGAGATCCTCCCAGTAGGCGACGATCTGCTGCACGGCAACCGAGCGCCAGGGCGGGTTCATCGCCACCCGGCCGCGCCACTTCGGATCGAACAGGTCGGTCCATTCCTTCGGCGCGTCGGCGTCGCGCACCTGGTTCTTGTTCCAGATGATGCATTCGCGCGCATGGTGCAGCGCGAACATCATGTTGTCCTTGACGTGGGCGGCATCGAAGTTGGACAGCTCGGGCGGGGTCCAGCGCGCCATCCAGCCCTGGCCCCTGCCCCCATGGACGCGCTCGTCGGGGAAGGTGATCATCACGTCGGCGATGTTGCGCCCGGCGTTGAACTCGGTCTGGAAGCGCTCGATCAGCGGGTTGCTGCCGAGCCGGATCTGCTCGGTGGCGATGCCGGGATTGTCCTCGCGGAACAGCCGCAGCATCGGCTCGATGCCGTTCGGCTGGAGGTTGTTGTAGAACATCACCTTGCCCTCGCGGCGCGCGGCGGCAACGACCTCGCTCCAGGCGGGCCCGGGGGCGGCGGCCTGCTGGGCGCTTGCGCCGGTCGCGGCCACGGCACCTGCGGCGGCGGTGGCAATGAATGTGCGGCGGGACAGGCCGCGGCGGCGAAGGCGATCCATGGTCGTTCTCCCGGTCGAATGACGAGACGAATCAGTGGGGCAGATCAGTTGGGCAAAGGCCGGTCTTGCCGCGTGCCGTGCGGAAAATGAAGAACGGGATCGCGGCCCGGGCACAGGCTGGACCTGTTGTCGCTCTGCTGCAAGACGAATAGCGCAGGACCGGAAGGCCCGTCCAGACGGCACGCGCCCGGGGCCGCCTGTGCTTGCGGGCCGCGGCGGCACTCGGTATTACCTGGGACAAGTCTGGCTCGCGCCGCCGAGATGGCGCGCCACCGCCCCGCGACAGACCGGAGAAACCGAACGATGTCCCAGCCGGATGCCCAGCGTAACGCACCACCGCCGCTCGCCCGCCGCCTGGCCGAGAAGGTCTGCGCCTTCAAGCCCTCCGACCTGACGCCGCTGGCGATCGAGCGGGCGCGGACCGCGATCATCGACACGCTCGGCGTGACGCTTGCCGGCGTCGAGGAGGAGTGCGTGCGGGTGCTGTTGCGCACGCCCGGTGTCGCGACCGCGCCCGGCCGGTCGCTGATCGTCGGCACGACGCGGCGCAGCTCGGCGCTGGAGGCGGCGCTGGTCAACGGCACCGCTTCCCACGCGCTCGACTACGATGATTTCAGCTCCGATCTCGGCGGCCACCAGTCGGTACCGGTGACCGCGCCCCTGTTTGCGCTGGCCGAGGAGCGCGGCCTGTCGGGCGAGCGGCTGCTGGCCGCCTATGTGATCGGCGTCGAGGTGATGATCCGCATCGCCCGCGGGGTGAACTTCCACCATTACGACAAGGGCTGGCACCCGACCTCGACGCTCGGCACCTTCGCCGCCGCCGCCGCCTCGGCGCACGCGCTCGGCCTTGATGTGCAGCGCACGGCCACGGCACTGGCGCTCGCCGCCTCGATGGCCTCGGGCCTCAAGGCCAATTTCGGCACCATGACCAAGCCCTTCCATGTCGGCCATTGCGCCCGCAACGGCCTGCTCGCGGCACTGATGGCCGAGCAGGGCTTCGAGGCGCGGCACGGGGTGTTCGAGCATCGCCAGGGCTGGCTCGATGTCTATAACGGCCCTGGCACCTACGATGTCGAGCACATGTTCGCCGCCTGGGCCGCGCCGCTGGAGGTCGAGGCCAAGGGCATCGCGCTCAAGCAGTTCCCGTGCTGCGGCAGCACGCACCCGGCGATCGCGATGATGCTCAAGCTCGCGCGCGAGGAGCGCATCACCGCCGCCGACGCGGCCAATATCGAGATCCTGGCTCATGCCCGGCGCCTGCCGCACACCGACAATCCCGATCCGCGCACGCCGCTCGGCGCCAAGTTCAGCATCCAGTATGCCACCGCGCGCGCGCTCCTCAGCGGCACGCCGCGCCTGCGCCATTTCGAGGGCGAGGCGGCGATGGACCCCGATGTGCGCCGCCTGCTTTCCGTCACCTCGGCGCGGGCGCATCCGGACATGCCGGTGGATGGCGAGGAACAGTGGGGGGCGGAGGTGATCGTCACGCTCAAGGACGGGCGCAAGGTCTCGCGGCGGGTCAACCAGATGGTCGGGCGCGGCGGCGACGACCCGATGAGCACCGAGGAGATGTGGGAGAAGTTCCGCGATTGCGCCGAGCGCGCCATCCCCGAGGCCGCGATCTCACCTTTGTTCGAGAAGCTCCAGGCGATCGAGACGGTGGCGGATATGCGCGAGATCACGCGGCTGATGGAAGGCCGCGGCGGGGCCGACCCGGCCGCGGGCCTGCCCGGCCGGGCCGAGGCCACCGCCGCGCGCGCGGCGATCCGGGTGGGGGCCGGCGAGTAGCAACGTGCCCGGCGACGGGGGCGGATGGCGGCCCCCGCGGCCGCGGCCCGTCCCGACAGGATCGGCCCCCTTGCGCGGTGTCGTTCCAGAGCGCATCTGGACCCGGGCGCCCTGGCGTAGGAAGCTCTCCGGCTCTGCCCACGGACCGGACCGATGAACCTGCGCCTTGCTGTCATGATCGCGACGTTCATCGTCGGCTGCGGGCTGAGCCACTTCCTGCGCAGCTCGCACGTGGTGATCGCGCCGAGCGTGATCGCCGACCTTGGCCTCTCCGCCGAATCCTTCAGCCTGATGGGCAGCGCTTACTTCCTCGCCTACGCCATCGGGCAGATCCCGACCGGCCTGCTGCTGGACAGCGTCGGGCCGCGCCGCTCGGTCTCCGGCCTGCTTGTCATCGCGGTGGCCGGCACCGCCTGGTTCGGCCTTGCCGACAGCCTTGCCTCCGCCTTTGCCGCGCGCGTGCTGATGGGAATCGGCTGCGCCGCCGTGTTCATGGGCGCCTTCTACACCGTGGCACGATGGCTCGGGCCGGCAAAGTTCGGCACCGCCTCGGGCATGATCTCGGGCTTCAGCCAGTTCGGCAACCTGCTCGCTACCACACCGCTCGCCTTCGCCGCCGAGACGATCGGCTGGCGCGCCTGCTTCCTGTGGATGGCGGGCATCCTGGCGGTGGTGGGGGTGCTGCTCTACGCCGTCATCCGCGACGAGGGCCCGGCCAACACCACCGCCGCGCCGCGCCCGACCGAGACGCTCTCCTCGGCGATCGCGGGGCTGGTGCAATTGCTGCGCTGGCGGCCGATGTATCACCTGCTGGCGATGGCGCTGGTCTGCTACGCCACCTACGCCACCATCTTCTCGCTCTGGGCCGGTTCCTACCTGCACGATGTGCACGGCCTCGGCCCGGTCGAGCGCGGCAATGTCATGCTGGCGATGAGTGTTTCCACCTTCGTCAGCGTGATGGCCTGGGGCGCGGCGGATCGCGTGTTCAATACCCGCCGGCTGCTGGTGATATGGGGTGCGTGCATCACCGCGGCCCTGCTTGGCGCGCTTGCACTCTGGCCCAAGCCGCCGGTCTGGGCGGCAAGCCTGCTGCTGATCGTCTTCAGCGGCACTGGCTCCTACAGCATCCGGGTGATGATCCACGGCCGCGCCCTGTTCCCCGAGCATCTGTCGGGGCGCGGCATGACCACGGTCAATCTCGGCATGTCCCTGGGCGCGGCGATCCTGCAGCCGATCAGCGGGGTGATCGTGGGGGCTGTCTCCGGCCCGGTGCGCAACGATCTCGGCTACCGCGCCATGTTCGGCTTCCTGGCGGTGATGACGATCCTCGCCCTGATGCTCTACCGCCCGATCGCCGATGCGCCCCCGCGCCCGGCGACGCCACGCTAGGTGCCCGTGCCCCCCTCGGTCGCCCGGTCGAGGAAGCCGCCCAGCAGGGTGGCGAAGCGCTCCGGCTCCTCCTCGGCGATGTATTGCGTCGCATTCGCCAGCATCACCGCCTCGGCCCCGGGCAGGAGCGCCACTGCGCGCGGATGCATCTCGGCGATGCGGTCGCGGTCGCATCCGACCAGCAGGGTCGGCGCGCCGATGCCGCTCGCCAGCGCCGCGGCCAGGTCCTGGCGCCACATGGCGCGGTAGGCGGTGGCGTAGTCAGGCCCGGCAGCGAGATAGTCACGCGCGAAGGCGGTCTTCATCGCCGGCGACAGCCAGGGATAGTCATGGCGGATGCGCGCCCAGATCCAGCCGAGATGCGACCCGTCTTCGGCCAGGGCGAAGGGCGGCGCGTAGCCATCGAGGTGCCAGCGCCGCTCCTCGGGCGTATACACCGCCAGCCCGTGCAGGATCACGCTCAGGCAGCGGCCGGGCGCGAGCGCCGCGGCGGTGGCGGCGATCACCGCCCCCGTGGCGCGCCCGAACAGATGGAAGCGCGCAGCACCCAGCGCATCGGCGGCCGCCAGCACGGCGCGGGCATAATCCGCGATCTCCCAGCCGGCGGGGGCGGGGTCGGAGCCGCCATAGCCGGGCGTGTCGAGGGCAAAAGGTTGCACCCGGCCGGCCAGCAGCGGCAGCAGACTGTCGTAATGGCGCGCCGAGAGCGGTGACTGGTGCAGGAGCAGCATCACCGGCAGGGACGGATCGGCGCCGGCCACGCTGCGCCAATGCATCTGGCCGAAGGACAGATCGACATAGCCCTTGCGGATCGCGCTCCCGGCAAGGTCTGCGGGCCGGCTCGCTTGCATTCCTCGTCCCTCGCGCACACCGCGCTTGCCTGTTGCATCGCGCGGCCCGCAGAGTAATACAGCCCTGACGCGCGCGGCAGCCTTCGTCGCCTTGCCTTCGTCGCCTTGCCTTCGTCGCCTTGCCTTCGTCGCCACGCGCCTGCCAGCACCGGACCCGCCATGACCGATCCCGCCGCCGCCCTGCTTGCCGGACTTCGCCCCGCCGCGCGCGCCCTGCCGTCGAGCGGCATCGTGCGCGTGTTCAACCACGGTCGCGGCCGGCCGGGGCTGATCCCGATGTGGGCGGGCGAGGGCGACATGCCCACGCCCCGGCTGATCGCGGACGCGGCCGCCGCCTCGCTCGCGTGCGGGGAGACCTTCTACACCGCCCAGCTCGGCCTGCCGGAGCTGCGCGCGGCGCTCGCCCGCTACCATGCCGACATCTATGCCCGCCCCTTCAAGGCAGACGAGTTCTTCGTCACCGGCGGCGGCATGCAGGCGATCCAGATCGCGCTGCAACTGATCCTCGATGCCGGCGAGGAGGTGGTGATCCCCGCCCCCGCCTGGCCGAATTTCGAGGGCGCCATCCGCGCGCTCGGCGGGCGCGTGCGCACGGTGCCGCTGCGGCTCGGGCCCGCCGGCTGGACGCTCGACCTCGACGCGCTGTTCGCCGTCTGCGGCCCGGGCGTGCGCGCGATCTTCGTCAACTCGCCCGGCAACCCGACCGGCTGGACCGCGAGCCGCGCGGAACTGCGCGCCATCCTCGACTTCGCGCGCCAGCGCGGGCTCTGGATCGTCGCCGACGAGATCTATGGCCGCTTCCACTACGAGGGCGGCGTCGCGCCCAGCTTCCAGGAGATCCGCGAGAAAGGCGACCGGCTGCTGTTCGTGCAGACCTTCTCGAAGATGTGGGCGATGACCGGCTGGCGCATCGGCTGGTTGCAGGCGCCGAAGGCGCTCGCCGGCGCGATCGAGAGCCTGATCCAGTACAACACCTCGGGCGTGGCGGCCTTCATGCAGCGCGCCGGCATCGTCGCCCTGCAGGAGGGCCGCGCCATCGCCGGGGAGCAGATCGCGCGCGCGGCCACGGGCCGCGAGATCGTGCGCCAGGCGCTCGCCCCGCTCAATTCGGTGCGCTTCGCCCCGCCGGCCGGCGCCTTCTACCAGTTCTTCCACATCGAGGGGCAGGCGGACAGCATGGCCACCGCCTTGCGCCTGGTCGACGAGGCGAATATCGGCCTCGCCCCCGGCATCGCCTTCGGCGCGGAAGGCGAGGGGCACTTGCGCATCTGCTTCCTGCGTTCGGCCACCGAGCTTGAGGAAGCGATGCGCCGGCTGACCGGCTGGCTTTCGCGCAACGCGGGCTGAGCCCGGGCGCAACCGCGCGAGCTACGGGTTGGAGGGGCACGCGGCCTCGGCTAGAGTGCGCGCCGCGCCATCCTGCGCCGCATCCTGAGGAGCCGCCCCGATGAAATCCCGCGCCGCAATCGCCTGGGCCGCAGGCACGCCGCTCACCATCGAGACGGTGGAGATCGAGGGGCCGCGCGCGGGCGAGGTGCTGGTCGAGGTCAAGGCGACCGGCGTCTGCCACACCGACGCCTATACCCTGTCCGGCGCCGACCCCGAGGGGCTGTTCCCCGCGATCCTTGGCCATGAGGGCGCGGGCATCGTGCGCGAGGTGGGCGCGGGCGTGAGCACGCTCAGGCCCGGCGATCATGTGATCCCGCTCTACACGCCCGAATGCCGGCAGTGCAAGACCTGCCTGTCGCGGCGGAGCAACCTCTGCACGTCCATCCGCGCTACGCAGGGCAAGGGGCTGATGCCCGACGGCACCAGCCGCTTCAGCTGCCAGGGCGGGCCGGTGCTGCACTATATGGGCTGCTCGACCTTCGCCAACTTCACCGTGCTGCCCGAGATCGCGCTGGCCAAGGTGCGCGAGGACGCGCCGTTCGAGAAGATCTGCTACATCGGCTGCGGCGTCACCACCGGCATCGGCGCCGTGATCTACACCGCCAAGGTGTGGGCGGGCGCCAACGTGGCCGTTTTCGGCCTGGGCGGCATCGGGCTCAACGTGATCCAGGGCGCGCGCATGGTCGGCGCGGACAGGATCATCGGCATCGACCTCAACCCCGCCAAGCGCGCCATGGCCGAGAAGTTCGGCATGACGCATTTCATCAATCCTGACGAGGTCGGCCACGACAAGGTGGTGCAGGCGGTGACCGACCTTACCGGCGGCGGGGCCGATTTCAGCTTCGAGTGCATCGGAAACGTGAAAACCATGCGCCAGGCGCTGGAATGCTGCCATCGCGGCTGGGGCGAGAGCATCATCATCGGCGTTGCCGCCTCGGGCCAGGAGATCGCGACGCGCCCGTTCCAGCTTGTCACCGGCCGGGTCTGGAAGGGCACTGCCTTCGGCGGCGCGCGCGGGCGCACCGACGTGCCGAAGATCGTCGACTGGTACATGGAGGGGAAGATCAACATCGACGACCTGATCACCCACACCATGCCGCTCGAGCAGATCAACACCGCCTTCGACCTGATGCACGAGGGCAAGTCGATCCGTTCGGTGATCGTCTACTAGCCAGCGCGCCCGCCAGCCGCGAAAGGACGCACCGATGCCCCTGACCGTTGCCGTGATCGCGCAGGGCGCGATGGGCGCGGGCGTTGCCGCCCGCCTCGTGCGCCACGGCGCCGTCGTCCTCACCTCGCTCGCGGGCCGCAGCGCGGCAAGCGCCAGGCGCGCCGCGGAGGCCGGCATGCAGGACGTGCCGCTGGCCCAACTCGCGCGCGCCGAGTTGGTGCTCTCGATCCTGCCGCCGTCCGAGGCGCTGGCGCTGGCCGAGACGCTGTTGCCGGTCTTCGCCGCTGCCGGCGCCCGCCCGGCCTATGCCGACTGCAACGCGATCAGCCCGGATACGGTGGCGAAGGTGGCGGCGGTGGCGGCGCGCGCCAACTGTCCGTTCATTGATGCCGGCATCATCGGCGGCCCGCCCGGCCCCGACGGCCCCGGTCCCGCCTTCTACGCCTCGGGGCCGGAGGCATCGCGCATGGCGGTCCTTGGCCGGCACGGGCTCGACACCAGGGTGATCGACGGGCCGGTGGGCGCGGCCTCGGCCCTGAAGATGTCCTATGCCGGCATCACCAAGGGCTTCCAGGCGCTCGCCGCGGCGATGATGCTGGCGGCGAGCCGCGCCGGCGCGGCGCCCGCGCTGCATGCGGAACTGGCCGCGAGCCAGCCCCAGCTTCTCGCCTGGTTCGGCAAGGCGCTGCCGCGCATGTACGACAAGGCCTATCGCTGGGCGGGCGAGATGGACGAGATCGCCGATTTCGCCGCCGAGGACGCCGCCACGCGCGCGATCTACCAGGGTGCCGGCCAGCTCTATGAGGCGCTGGCGGCGGACCATGCCGGTCCGGGCGAGAAGATCGCCGCGCTCAAGGCGTTCCTCGCGATGACGCCGAAGGCTTGAGCCGCCGCCGCCGCGGGGCTAGGCAGCCAGCAGGGCCATCAGCGCCCGCACGCCGCCGGCATCGAGCGTGTCGATGCCGCGCGCCAGCGCCACGATCTCGTCCACCCGCGCGGGCGGATGGCGCAGGCCGAGGCAGTCGCGCGCCTTCGCCATGTGCGCCTCGGCGCTGACCTTGGCGCCGCCCCAGATGCCGGGCGGGCCGTCGCAGCGCGCCGTCCGCGTGCTGCCATCGGCCAGCTCGGCGGTGACGATCAGGTGCATCGCCTCGAAATGGGCGGGGATGTCGGCCCGCTGCTCGAGCGTGATGCGCGCCAGCATCTCGCGCATGTCGGGCTTGTTCAGCCGCGCATCGGTGAAGGTGGCGATGCCCACGGCGCCGTCCAGCAGCGCGGCGGCGGCGGTGTATTGCAGGCTGAACTTGCCGTCGAGCCCCGTGGCCGGCACGGCACGGTCGATATAGGGCATGCGCGGGGAGATGATGCTCACGCGCCGGATCGCCGCCGGGTCGGGCAGCTGCGCGCGCACCGCCAGCGCCGCCGTGATGGCGAAGTGCGTGCCGTACTGGCTCGGATACATCTTGAGCGCGTAGCCGGGCGCGACGATGCGCCAGGGCGGGCCGACATTCAGCAGTTCCTCGCGCACGAAATCGGCATTGCCGAAGCCGTCGACGAAGCCCTGCACCGCATCGAAGATCGCGGCATTGCCGGTGAAGCCGCGCTCGGCCAGCAGCGCCGCCTCCAGCCCCAGCGCGGCGGCATGGCCGCAATGGGTGCATTTGGTCATGGTGCCGACATTGGCCAGCAGCCCGCCCGCGCGCGAGGCGGCGATGCCCATCGCCCAGGCAAGCCTCTGCCCATCGAGCCCGATGAGATGGCCCGCCGCCACCGCCGCGCCGATCGGGCCGACCACGCTCGGCGGATGGAACACGAGCTTGCGCGGCTCGAACTGGCGTGAGGCCTGGCGGATCCAGCCCTGGATCTCGCAGCCCTTGGCCAGCGCCGCCGCGACCTCGCGCCCGGGCAGGTCGCGATGCTCGGCCAGCGCCAGCACGGCCGGCAGGGTGGTGGAGAGCGCGTGGTTCGCCGGGCTCCACATCGGCTCGAAATCGAGGACATGCATCGCCGCGCCGTTCACCATGGTGGCGGCGACGACGTTGGTCTTGAGGCCCCCGGCGATGATGCTGGCCTGCGCCGCGCCGCCCTGTTCGCGCGCATGCGCAACCAGGATGCCGATCGCCTCCTCCTCGCCCGCGCCGGCGGTGGCGACAGCGATGCCGTCGAGCACGAGCTGTCGCACCGCGCCGAGCGCGGCCGGATCGAGTTCGCCAGCGCCAAGTCCGGCGAGCTTCTCGGCCAGTCTGCGGGTGACGTCGGGCATGGCGGGCTCCTGCTTTCGGTGCGGAAATGATGCCGGCGCACGCTAGCAGCCGGGTCGGGCGAGAGGGAGGGGCGACGGGGCGAGGGGGGGCGCAAATCCCGCCGCGCCGGTGTGCAGCGGCGCCGGCCTTCCGGGGCGCCACCATCGATAATGCTCGCAGGGCGGCGATCCAAGTGCTTGAGTTCTCCGCCCGCTCAGGTATCTCCTTGCGTCGCGGCGATTGGTGCGCGGCGTCCGCCGCCGCCGTCCGCGCATGCCGCCGCCGCCACGACCGCGTTGGAGCAGCCGATGACCGTCGCCAAGATCCCCGCCGCGCTGGCCCGCTACCGCAAGGTGGCCGAGGCCGCCTCCGACGCCGAGACGAGCTTCAACCGTGTGGTGCTGGAGAAACGGCGCATGCTGGAAGATCAGCGCCGCACCGCCTGGCGGCGCTTCCACCTGCTCGACATGATCTGGCGCGCGGTGCAGCCGCTGCCCGACCTCGACGACGCCACCGACGCGGCGATGGAGGCGGTGTTCAAGGATATCGGCTGGATCGGCCAGACCGGCACCGTGGACGACCTGCCGGAGATGGACGATCCCGTGCTCGACCAGCTCGAACCGCTGGCCGAGGCGATGCACGCGCTTGCCCACGGGCAGGAGCCGGACCGTGCGCCCGAGGCGGTCCTGTCCGGCTTCGAGGCCTGGTACCAGGAGCAGCGGGGCATGTCGTTCTACGAACTGCTCGCCGGCAGGTCGGAGCATCCGCCCGTCCCGTCCGGCGGGCAGGACGCCGGTTGACCATGCGCGGCGCCGCGGCGCGCTCGCCCGTGCACGCGCCCGCGCCGGGACAGGAGGGCGCCGGCGGCGCTGCCAGGCCATGAGCCGCGGGAAGCTGATCATCGTCCTGGTGAACAGCGATCCGCGCAATGGCGAGGAGCTGGGCCCGCCCTTGTCCCAGGCGGCGGTCGCCGCGGCGATGGACTACGAGGTCGAGGTGATCTGCACCGGTGCGGCAGGCCGCCTGATGGGCAAGGGCGTGGCGGCGGCGCTGCCGGCCAAGCCCGGCGCATCGATGACGGTTCATGACCTGATCTGCCAAGCGCACGAGGCCGGCGCGCGCTTCTTCGCCTGCCCGGCCAATCTCGAGGCAAGCGGGATCGGCAAGGATGAGCTCATTGCCGAATGCGTCGGGCTGGTGGGCTCGGCCTACATGATCGAGCAGGTGATGGAACGCGACGATGTGCGCGTCCTGACCTACTAGAGCAGCGTCCGATCTGGTGGAACCGCAGGGCGGTTCCACCAGATCGGACTAAGCTGTTCGCAAACCGAAAGTCTCTCGGGCACGACTTCCGTTCGGCTGATCGAAGCCGAACGGAACGTGCCCTAGCCGCTAGGCGAGTCTGCGGGCCGGCGCGAGGCGGGGCAGGGCGGCGTCGATCTCGGCGCGGGCCGGCAGGCTCGATTGCGCGCCGCGTTTCGTGCAGGCCAGCGCCGCCGCGACCGAGGCGCGCCGCATCGCATCCGCAAGGCTCGCGCCGCGATCGAGTGTCGCGGCCAGCACGCCGGCGAAGGCATCGCCCGCCGCCACTGTGTCGATCGCATCCACGCCGAGCGCGCCGATGCGCCAGAACGCGCCCCCGGCGGCAAGCTCCGCGCCCTCGGCGCCAAGCGTGCGGATCACGGCCCGGCCGGTGGCCTGCGCCAGGGCCGCGGCGTCCGGCCCCGCGGCGCCCATATGCGCGGCAAGCCAGGCGGCCTCGTCCTCGTTGACCAGGAGCGCGTCGATGGCGGCGAAGCTTTCCGCCGGCAGCGCCCCGCCCGGGGCGAGGTTGAGCACGATGCGCGCTCCGCGCGTGCGCGCCCGCGCGATCAGCGCCGCCGTCTCGCCCGCGTCCATCTCCATGCTCAGCAGCAGCGTGGTGTCCGGCCCCAGGATCGCATCCTCGGCCTGGGCGGCGCGCGCGGCGAGGTTGGCGCCCGAGGCGACCGCGATCTGGTTGCGGCCCTGCGCATCCACCTGCACTGCGGCGCAGCCGGTGGGCGCGTCGCACGCGACAACGCGGCCGAGATCGACGCCGCCTTCGCGCAGCAGGGCGAGCGCGGGCGCCGCAAGTGCGTCGCGCCCGACCGCGCCCACGGCCAGCACCCGCGCCCCGTCGCGCGCCGCCGCGAGCGCCTGGTTGGCGCCCTTGCCGCCCGGCGTCATCACCACGCCCGGGCAGAGCACGGTCTGGCCCGGCTGCGGCAGGTGCGGCAGGGCGAAGAACAGGTCGAGATTGATCGAGGCGAAGCAGACGATCATCGGCATGGCCCCCGGCGCGTGCGGCAGGCGGATCAGTGCGAGGCGATCATGCGATGCTCGAGCCGCGACAGCAACCGCACCAGCGGCCAGAGCAGCACGAAGTAGACGATCGCCGCGGCCATGATCGGGGTCGCGTTGAAGGTCAGGCTTTGTGCCTGCCGCGCCTGGAACAGAAGCTCGGGCAGCGCCACGACCGAGGCGAGCGAGGTGAGCTTCGCCACCTCGAGCGTGTTCGAGATCAGGTCGGGCAGCACGTTGCGCACCGCCTGCGGCAGCACGACCCAGGTCATCGCCTGCCACTTGGAAAGACCGGTCGAGCGCGCGGCCTCGACCTGCCCGCGCGGAATGCTCTCGATCCCGGCGCGCAGGATCTCGCCGTAATAGGAGCTGGTATTGAGGAAGAAGCCCAGGGACACGGCGGCGAAGGCGCTGATCTCGTATCCGGCGAAGGGCAGGCCGGCATAGATGAACACCAGCAGCACCAGCGGCGGGAAGGCGCGGAACAGATCGACATAGACGATCAGCGGCCAGCGCACGGCGCGGCTCGGCACGGTATAGAGCAGGGCGACGATCAGCCCGCCAAGAAGCCCGAGCGGCACGACGGTGAGGATGAGCTTGAGCGTCATCCAGAAGCCCGAGATCAGGATCGGGCTCGCGCGCAGGATGATGTCGAGGTTGAAGAAGGCGTCGCGCAGGTCGAGCAGGGTTTCCATCGCGCCCGCCCCCTATCGCTTCCACGCGAAGCGCGTCTCGATCCAGCGCCCGGCGATCACCACCGGCACGAACAGGATGATGTAGGCGATCGCCCCGAGCGTGAGCGGGGAGGGGTTGGCGCTCTCGGCCATGGCCGATTGCGCGGTGGAGAGGATCTCCGCCACCGCCACCACGCTGCCGAGTGCGGTGCCCTTGGTGATGGCGATGGTGCGGTTGGTCAGCGGCGGGATGGTCATGCGGATCGCCTGCGGCAGCACGACCCAGCCGAGCGTGCCGAGGAAGCCGAGCCCGGTGGAGCGCGCCGCCTCCCACTGGCCCTTGGGCACGGCCAGGATGCCGGCCCAGAAAATCTCCTCGGCGAAGGCGGCGAGCACCAGCGTGAGGGCGAGCCAGGTGGTGGTGAAGCCCTCGAAGCCCAGGCCCACCACCGGCAGGCCGAAATAGAAGAAGACGATGATCACGAGCGGGGGCAGGGCGCGGAACAGATCGACCGCGAACACGATCAGCCAGTTGAGCGGACGGATGCGGAAGCTGCGCACGACCGCCAGGAACAGGCCGAGCGCCAGGCCCGAGATGACGATGAGGATGGCCAGCTCGACCGTGAGCAGGAAGCCCTGCGCGATCTTGGGCGCATAGGTCGCCATCGTCTTGGCGTCGAAGAAGGTGAACAGGAAGGCCTGCCAGTTGGTCATGGCGGCGGCAGGGCTGGCGGGGTTCATGGCAGGGCGGGTCCGGCCCGGGCCTAGTGGCGGTTGATCTGCTGGACGAAGGCGCGGGTGCGCGCCTCGCGCGGGTCCTCGAAGATCTGCGTCGGCGGCCCCTGCTCGATGATTTCGCCCTGGTCCATGAAAAGCACGCGGTCGGCGGCGGCGCGCGCGAAACCCATCTCGTGCGAGACGACCATCATGGTCATGCCGCTTTCGCGCAGCTCGCGCATGGTGGCAAGCACGCTGCCCACCAGCTCGGGGTCGAGCGCCGAGGTGGGCTCGTCGAAAAGCATGATCTTGGGGTCGAGCGCCACCGCGCGCGCGATCGCCACGCGCTGCTGCTGGCCGCCCGAAAGCTCGGTGGGGTAGTTCGCCGCCTTGTCGGCCAGCCCGACGCGCGCGAGGGCGGCGCGCGCGATCTCCTCGGCCTCGGCGCGCGGCTTCTTCAGCACGCGGCGCAGCGCCAGCATGACATTGCCGAGCGCGGTCATGTGCGGATAGAGGTTGAAGTTCTGGAACACCATGCCGATGCGCCGGCGCAGCAGGTTGATGTCGGTGCCGCGCGCCATCAGGTCGGTGCCATCGACGATGATGCTGCCCGAACTGGGCTCCTCCAGCCGGTTGCAGCAGCGCAGCAGCGTCGACTTGCCCGAGCCAGACGGGCCGATGATGAACACGAGCTCGCGCTCATGCACGTCGAGGTCGATGCCGCGCAGCACCTCGGTCGCGCCGAAGCTCTTGCGCAGGCCGCGCACGGACAGAAGGACGGGACCCTGGGTCATGAGGCCGATGGCGGCGCGGTGCCGCGGGCACGCCCGGGATTCATCCCGGCGCGCGCCCGCGGCTGCCGCGTTCCGGTCAGGAGCAGCGGGGCGTGTGCGGCGTGGCGTCGTAGCCCGGCAGGCCAGGGACGCCGAAGCCGGGGAAGCTCACCCGCGCAGCGTCGTCGGCCGGCGGGGCGGCGCCGAACCACTGCTCGTAGATGCGGGCGATGAAGCCGTCGCGCTTCATGCATTCGAGCGCGGCCTCGACCTGGTTGCGCAGCGCGGTGGAATCCTTGCGGAACGGCGCGCCCCAGTGCGCCCGCGTATCGTTGAGCGCGAGGCTGAGCTGGAGCTGGCGGTTGCTCTTGACCACATAGGCGACCACCGTGTTGCCGCCGAGATTGGCGTCGGCGCGGCCGGCCAGCACCGCCTGCACGGCGTCGGGCTGGGTGTCGTAGGTCTGCACCGTGAAGCCGTAGCGCTGCGCGTTGGCCTGCGCCCAGGTGTCGTAGGCCGAGCCCTTGTTCACCGAGATGCGCTTGCCGCGCAGATCATCGGTCGTGCGCAGCTCCACCCCGCCGCGGCGGGTGATGAACTGGAAATAGGTGTAGAGATAGCCTTCCGTGAACAGCAGGTTCTCGGCCCGCTCGCGCGTGACGGTGGTGGGCGCGCAGAGGAAGTCGTAGCGGCCCGCATTCAGGGCCGGGATCAGCCCCGAGAAGGAGGCGCTGTCGATGGTGAGCTGCCGGCCCATGCGCCGCGCCACCTCCTGGAACAAGTCGATCTGGAAGCCTTCCACACCGCCGCCCATGCGCGGCATGGCGTGGGGGGCGAAGGTGCCGTCAACGGCGCAGCGCAGCGGCGGCTGGCCCTGCGCGGCGGCGGGTGCGGCGCCAAGGGCGGCGATGATCGCGCCGGCACCGGCAAGCGCCGCGAGGCGAGAGAGAATCTGCATTGGTGAATCCTTCCCCGTTTGGCCGGCAGGTCTGCCGCGATCCGTCGCGCCGGCGGCGACGGCCGCACAGTGTTCGCTATCCAGTAACTAGCCAGACTTGCCACGCGGCGCAACCGCGATCAGTCCGCCGCAGAATGCGGCGCCCGGGCCCCGTCTGCCGGCAGGGCACGCCGCAGCAATGCCTTAGCAATGCCTGCGGGCGGGGCGGCGCGTGCGATCGTCATTGCCTGAGGCGCAGTCAGAGGCTAGCGTGAGGCCAATCGCCGGTGGCTGCCCCTGGGCGCCCTGGCCCAATTGGCAGGGAGAATATGGCATGATTCGCTCATCTTCGTTCGCTTTCGCGCGCCGCGCGCTGCTCGGTGCCGCCGCCGCCGCGACGCTCGGGCTGGCGGCCGGGACGGCCTCGGCCCAGGCCCCGCAATTCTTCCGCATCGGCACCGGTGCCGCAGGCGGCGTCTACTTCCCGATCGGGGGCATCCTGGCCAACGCGATCTCCAACCCGCCCGGCTCGCGCCCCTGCGACCAGGGCGGTTCCTGCGGCGTGCCTGGCCTGATAGCGGTGGCGCAGGCGACGCAGGGCAGCGTGCAGAACGCCAACCTGATCCAGTCGGGCAACGCCGAAAGCGGCCTTGTGCAGTCCGACGTCGCCTTCTGGGCCTTCAACGCCACCGGCTTGTATGAAGGGCGTCCCAAGGCCGACCGGCTGCGTTTCATCGCCCACGTCTATCCCGAGCACATCCACGCCGTGGTGCGCCGCGACAGCCCGTATCAGCGCATGGAGGATCTTCGCGGCAAGCGCATCGCCGTGGGCCTTCAGGCTTCGGGCGCGCGCGTGGGCTCCGAGCTGATCCTGGAAGCCTACAACATGCGCCCGAATACCGACTATCGCCCGGAATACCTGAACCAGCAGCAGGGCACCGAGCGCATGCAGGACCGCAACATGGATGCGGTGCTGACGGTTTCGGGCTACCCCGCAGGCGGCTTCACCGAGTTCTGCGCCCGCGTGGGCTGCCGCCTGCTCTCGTTCAGTGACGCCGAGATGAATCGCGTGATCCAGCGCGCCCCCTTCTATGGCCGCGGTATCATCCCCCGCACCGCCTATGAGGGCCTGACCGAGGATACGCGCACCCTGACCGTGGGCGCGCAGTGGCTGGTCAGCTCGCAGGTCTCGGACGACCTCGTCTACCAGATCACCAAGGCGCTGTGGAACGACAACACCCGCCGCCTGCTGGACAACGGCCATGCCAAGGGCCGTGAGATCCGGCGGGAGACGGCGCTGGAAGGCCGCGGCGTGCCCTTCCATCCGGGCGCGGAGCGCTTCTACCGCGAAGCGGGCATGATCCGCTGATCGCAGCCACGACCTGACCGAGGGGGCGGGGACCGCAGGGTCTCCGCCCCGTCGCGTTTGTGACGATCGGCGCTGTCGGCGCTACCCGCGCGGCAACCTCCAGCCAAGGCCCAGGCCCGTGAGCGAAAACCAGAAGCAGCTCGACCTCGAAAAGGCCGCGGAACTCGAGGCCAAGTACGACACCGAGATGAACTTCCGCTGGATCTCGGAGCCGGCGGCGAGCATCGTCAAGTTGCTGCTGATCGGGCTTGCGATCTACCACTACTACACCGCCGGCTGGGGCATCCTTCCCGAGCACTGGCACAACTCCATCCATCTATCCTCGGTGATGGCGCTGATCTTCCTGGTGTTCGGTCACAGCAAGGCCTTTCACCAGCGCGGCGCCGGCGCCTACCAACCGCGTTGGTGGATGCCGGGCAATGTGCCGCTGTTCGACTATGTGCTCTGCATCCTGGCGGCGATCGTGGCGCTCTACATCCCGTGGACGCTCAACGACCTCACCTTCCGCATCGGCGATCCGAACAATCTCGACGTGGTCATGGGCACGATCCTGATCGTGCTGGTGCTTGAAGCGACGCGCCGTTGCATGGGACCGGCACTGCCTGCGATCGTGTGCGTGTTCATCGCCTACGCGCTCTGGGGCAACTACGTGCCGGGCGTGCTCACCCATCCCGGCGCGGGCTGGCACAATTTCGTCTCGCACATCTACATGACGCAGGAGGGCATCTTCGGCATACCGGTGAAGGTGGTCGCCTCCTTCGTGTTCCACTTCGTTCTGTTCGGCGTGGTGGCAACGCGGATGGGCCTTGGCCAGTTCTTCATCGATCTCGCCACCGTTGCCGCCGGCCGCTATCCGGGCGGGCCGGCCAAGGTCGCGGTGATCTCCTCGGCGCTGTTCGGCACGATCTCGGGCAGCTCGATCGCCAATGCCGTCACTACCGGCTCGTTGACCATTCCGGCGATGAAGCGCATCGGCTATCGCGGTTCATTCGCGGCGGCGGTGGAGGCGGCAGCCAGCGCCGGCGGGCAGATCACGCCGCCGATCATGGGCGCGGCCGCCTTCATCATGGTCGAGTTCCTGAACGTCTCCTACGCGACCATCATCATGGCGGCGGCGATCCCGGCCTCGATGCACTATATCGGGGTGCTGACGATGGTGCATCTCGAGGCCAAGCGGCTCGGCCTGCGCGGCCTGACCGAGGAGGAGATGCCCAGGCTCCTCAAGATCGTGCGCGAGGGCTGGCACACCCTGATCCCGCTGGTGATCCTGATCACCATCATCATGAAGGGCTACACGCCCTATCTCGCGGCATTCTACGGCATCACCACCTGCCTGGTGATCGGCTTCATCCAGCCGCGCAACCGCCTCACGATCCCCGATGTGCTGGAGGCATTCGCCACCGGCACCAAATATGCGCTCGCGGTTGGTGCGGCGGCGGCGTCGGTCGGCATCGTCGTCGGCACCATCACGCTGACCGGCGCGGGATTCCGCGTGTCCTTCATCGTCACCCAGGCCGCGGCGCAGACCGCGGAGAACATCCTGCCGCTTTTCCAGCTCCTACCGGTGACGCTGTTCACCGCCCAGGACCTCCAGCTTTTCTTCACGCTGGTGTTCGTGGCGCTGACCTGCATCGCGATGGGCTGCGGCATTCCCACCACCGCGCTCTATATCGTGCTTGCCTCGATCGCGGCGCCGGCGATGAAGATGCTGGGCGTGCCCGACCTCGCCGCGCATCTGTTCATCTTCTACTACGGCATCCTTGCCGACCTGACGCCGCCGGTCTGCACCACGGCCTATGCCGCCGCCGGCATAGCGGGGGCCAACCCGTTCACCACCGGTCTCACCGCGTTCCGTCTTGGGCTGGCCAAGGCCACCGTGCCTTTCGTGTTCGTCTACTCGCCCTCGATGCTGCTGATGATCGAGGGCCATTTCTCCTGGGGCGAGTTCCTGCTCACCACCAGCACCTGTGTCGTGGGCGTCGTCACGCTCGGCACGGCGATGGTAGGCTTCGCCTTCACGCGGATCGGCATGGCCAATCGCTTCGTGCTCACCTTCGCCGCGCTGTTGATGATCGCGCCGAACGTGAAGGCGACGGCACTCGGCCTCGTGCTTCTGCTGCCGGTGATCGGGTTCAACTGGGTGAAGTCGCGCCGCGAGCAGCTGGCCGTTGCGGCGCCGGCCGCGAGTGTCGGCAGCTAGCAGCTAGGGCAGCGTCCGATCTGGTGGAACCGCAGGGCGGTTCCACCAGATCGGACTAAGCTGCTCGCAAACCTTAAGTTTCTCGGGCACGACTTCCGTTCGGCTGATTCAAGCCGAACGGAACGTGCCCTAGCGGCCGGCTCGCTCGGGATAGAGCGAAGACAGCCCCTCGGCCGAGGCCGCGCAGCGGCCGCGCTCGGTAACCAGCCCGCTCACCAGCCGCGCCGGCGTGACATCGAATGCCGGGTTGGCGGCGGCGGAGCCCTCGGCCACCACGCGCACGCGGCGCAGCGCGCCGCTCTCGTCGCGGCCGGCGATCTCGGTCATCTCGCGCCCGTCGCGCTCCTCGATCGGAATCTCGGCGATGCCGTCCTGCACGCTCCAGTCGATCGTGGTGTGCGGCAGGCACACCCAGAAGGGCACGCCATTGTCGCGCGCGGCGAGCGCCTTCAGGTAGGTGCCGATCTTGTTGGCGACATCGCCGCGCGCGGTGACGCGGTCGGTGCCGACCAGGCAGAGATCGACCTTGCCATGCTGCATCAGGTGCCCGCCGGCATTGTCGGCGATCACGGTGTGGGGCACGCCGTGCTTGCCGAGCTCCCAGGCCGTGAGGAGCGCGCCCTGGCTGCGCGGGCGCGTCTCGTCCACCCACACATGCACGGGGATGCCGGCATCGTGCGCGCGATAGATCGGCGCCAGCGCCGTGCCCCAGTCGACGGTGGCGATCCAGCCCGCATTGCAGTGGGTGAGGATGTTCACGCGCCCGCCGCAGGTCTTCTGCGCGGCGGCTTCCTCGATCAGCGGCAGGGCGTTCCGGCCGATCGCCTCGTTGATGGCGGCGTCCTCGTCGCAGATCTCGCCCGCGCGACGATAGGCGGCGGCCACGCGCTCGGCGCGCGGACGGTTCTGCAACGCGGCGCGCATCTCGCCGATCGCCCAATGCAGGTTTACCGCCGTGGGGCGCGTGGCGGCGAGCGTAGTGCAGGCCCGCTCCAGCGCCTCGTCGGAGGCATCCTCGCGCATCGCCAGCGCCACGCCATAGGCGGCGCAGGCGCCGATCAGCGGCGCGCCGCGCACCTGCATGCTGCGGATCGCGCGGGCGGCATCCTCCATGCTGCCGAGGGACAGCACCTCGAGCGACCAGGGCAGGCGCGTCTGGTCGAACACATGCACGGTCCAGCCGTCGGCATCGAGCCAGATGCTGCGATAGTGAACGCCGTCGATCTTCATTCCGTGCCGTCCCGGTTGGCTTGGATGCGTAAGGCCCGCGCCCGCCACTAGTGCCGCTGGTGCAGCACGCAGACCAGCGTGAACAGGCGGCGCGCGGTGCGGAAGTCGATCTCGATCTTGCCGGCCAGCCGCTCGCGCAACAGCTCCGCCCCCTCGTTGTGCAGGCCGCGCCGCCCCATGTCGATCGCCTGCAGGCGCGATTCCGCGCCCTCGTTGTGCGCGCCGTGCCAGGCATCGAGCAGCATCAGATAGTCCTTGATCAGCCGGCGGAAAGGCCCGAGCGCAAGGATGACGCTGCCCACCGCATGGTCGGAGCGGTCGCGGATGTCGAACACCAGCCGCCCGTCGGCGACCGCCAGATGCAGCCGGTAGGGGCCGTGCGGGGAGTGGCGCGGCGCGAAATGGTTCTCGGCAAGGAGATCGGCGATCGCCGCGGCGCGCTCGGCCTCGAGCTCGGGCGAGGTGCGCGCAAGCGGCGCACCGCCGAGCACGATGTCATCGAGGCGGGCGCGCTGCGGCACCGCGCCCCGGCCTAGCGGTTGCCGATCTGGCGCAGCGTCTTGACCATCGCCGTGCCGGTGTTCAGCACCATCGCCACGTCGTTGGCGTAGGGCACCCACTGCCAGCCGCGGCCGACCCATTTGCGCGCCGCCTCCTCGTTCTGCACCGAGGAGCCGGCCACCTTGCCCGCCTTCTTCGCCGCCTCCAGCACGCGCAGATGCGCCGCTTCCAGGCGTGGATCGTCGAACTGGCCGGGCGTACCCCAGTCCTGGGTCAGGTCGTCGGGGCCGACCATCAGAGCGTCGATGCCGTCCACCGCGGCGATGGCATCGACATTGTCGAGACCCTTCTGCGTCTCGATCATCGCGACCAGGATGGTCTGGGCGTTGAGATAGTCGGCGGTCTCCTGCGGCTTCATCGGCATATAGTCGGTCGCCGGCAGGCGCAGGTTCATCGGGCGGCGGCCCTTGGGATAGTACTTGGTGGCGAACACGGCGCGCGCCGCCTCCTCGGCCGTCTCGACATTCGGCAGCAGCAGGCCCATCGCCCCGGCATCGAGCGGGCGGGTGAGATCGTGCGGCTTCGAGATGCCGGGCGGGCGCACCACCGGGGCGAGCCCGTTGTCACGCGCGGCCATCGACAGCACGCCCACCGTCTCCATGTCGAAGTCGGAATGCTCCATCTCGATGATGACGAAGTCGAAGCCGCAGGCGGCCAGGATCTTCATGATGCGCGGATGCTTGGTGATCAGCGTCCAGGTGCCGAAGGCGGGCTTGCCGGCCGACCACAGGGTCTTGAGCGGATTGGGCTTCATCGCGACGGGATTCCCTTGAGCGAGTGAGGATGGGGAGGATTGCGAAACGGGCGGTCAGCCCTGGCGGCGGCGGTCCCAGGCGGCGGGATTGACGATGTTCTTCGGCCGGCGGCCCTCCAGCACATCGACCACCTGGCGGGCGCATTCCTCGGCCGTGCGCCAGAGGCTCTCCTCGGTCGAGCCGCCGATATGCGCGGCCAGCACCGCATTCGGTGCGCCGATCAGCGGATGGTCGAGCGGGGCAGGCTCCTTGCCGAACACGTCGATGCCGGCGCCGAAGATGCGGCCCTGGTGCAGCGCCTCGGCCAGCGCCGCCTCGTCCACCGCCGCGCCACGCGCCGAGTTGACCAGGATCGCGGTGGGCTTCATCAGCGCGATCATCTCGCGGTTGATCATGTTGCGCGTCGCATCCGTGAGCTTGACGTGCAGGCTGACCACGTCGCTCTCGCGCATCAGGGTGGGCAGGTCGACGCGGGTTGCGCCGGCGGCGACGATCTCGGCCTCGGGCGCGTGCGGCGAATAGGTGATGATGCGCATGCCGAAGGCGGCCCTGGCCGTCGCTGCGGTAAGCCGCCCGATCGCGCCGAAGCCGACGATGCCGAGGGTCTTGCCGGCCAGCTCGATCTGCTTGTGCTTGAACTTGAACTGCCAGTCGCCGGCACGCACGGCCTGGTCGGCCAGCGGCATGCGGCGAGCCACGGCCAGCATCAGCGCGATCACATGCTCGGCCACGCCCTGGATGTTGGCGGTCGGATTGTTCACCACCGGCACGCCGATCTCGGTGGCGTAGTCCACCGCGACGGGATCGGTGCCGATCCCGTGATTGCCGATCACGCGCAGTCTCGCCGCCGCCTCCAGCGCCTTGCGCGAGAAGCCAGCATTGCGCGTGATCGCGGCCACCGCATCGCCCACCTCGGCCGCGACGGTATCCATGTCCGGCTTGCTGGCGAGCCGTGGCGTGATGCCAGCGGCCTTCAGCACCTCGTAGCCGATGGAGTGGATGGGCTGGATGATCAGGCATTCGCGAAGCGACACGGTCGAAGGCTCCGGCAGTTGGGGCGGAAGGCGATGGGGTGGGGCGTCAGGGCGCGCTGTCGGGCTGCTGCTCGTGCCCGGCAAGGCCGAGCGCCATCATCACGCCGAGTGTCGCGCCCTTGATCGGGCGGATGAAGGCGAGTGCCAGCACCAGCGTCAACGGCAGCCAGATCGCGGCGTGCAACCAGAGATCGGGCTTGTAGGAGCGTTCGACCATCAGCATCAGCGGAATGACGATGTGGCCGACCGCGAAGATGGTGAAGTAGGGTGGGGCGTCATCGGCGCGGATATTGTCGAGCCGCGTGCCGCAGGCGCTGCATTGCGCGCGCGGACGCAGGAAGCCGGCGAACAGCGCGCCCTCCCCGCAGGCGGGGCAGCGGCAGGACAGGCCGCGGCGCAGGGCGATGGCGGCGCGCGGCAGGGGCGGGGGCGCAATGGGTGGAGTAGCCCGCGCCGGATCGGCTGGCATGGTCATCTTCGTCCCGGAACTGGCGCCGCAAGCCGGGAAACGAGGCGTCTCAGGCGCTTGCTGCACCGCGATAACGCTTAGTAGGGCGCCCGGGCGCCGGGATCAAGGGGAATGGGGCGCGCGGGGTGCTGCGCGGCCTTGCCTGCCCTGGCCGTCCGGGCCGAGAATACCCGCCGCCTTCTATTTCCTTGACCATCCCAGGTGCGCCATGGCCGAACGTGTCCTCGTCATCAACCCGAACAGCGACCGCGGCTGCTCGGCCGGCATTTGCGATGCGCTGGCGCCGCTGCGCATGGCGGGCGGGCCGGCGGTCGATGTCGCCACCCTGGCCGAAGGGCCGGACGGCATCTACACCAACCGCCAGGTCGCCTTCGTGGTCGAGCCCCTGATGCGCCTGATCGAGGCCGAGCGCGCGCGCACCGATGCCTTCGTCATCGCCTGCTATTCCGACCCCGGGCTGGAGGCGGCGCGCGAGGCATTCCCCGGCCTGCCCGTCTTCGGCATCCGCGAGAGCAGCGTTGCCGTGGCACTCGCGCGCGGGGACCGCTTCGGCATGATCGCGGCGGTGGACAGCAGCCTGCGCCGGCACCGCAAATGGATGCAGGCCTCGGGCTTCGGGCCGCGGCTGGCGGCGAGCGAGGCGTCGGGGCTCAGCATCGCCGCGCTTGCCGCCGATCCGGCCGGCTGCCGCCCGCGCCTGGTCGAGATCGGCAAGCGGCTGGTGGCGGGCGGGGCGGACGTGATCATCACCGCCTGCGCCGGCATGAGCCCCTATCGCGCCCTGCTGGAGCAGGAATGCGGCGTGGCGGTGGTGGACCCGGTGCAGGCGGCGGGCATGCTGGCGCTGGGCGCGGCGCGACTGGCCGCCGCCGCGCGCCAGGAGGCGGGCGCCAAGGCGGCGGAATAGGGGGCGGCGGAATAGGGGGCGGCGGAGTAGGGGGCGCGCGTCCGCCTCAGTCCGGGTCCCTGGCGCCGACGCGATCGAGGATCATGCCGTAATGCTCGGGCCGGCGGTGGGCGGCGAAGTTGAAGATCGTCGTCTTGCCGAGCCGGCAGAGGTCGAGATCGGCATCCGCCACGATCAGTTCGTCCTGCCAGCTGCTCGCCTCGGCGACGATCTGGCCCTGCGGGTTGACGATGATCGAGCTGCCGAACAGCTCGTGCCCGTCCTCGTTGCCGGCCTTGGCCACCGCCACCGCCCAGGTCGCGTTCTGGTAGGCACCGGCGCGCACCGACAGGTGGCTGTGCTCGACGCGCAGATGCGGGCTCTCGTGCCCGGCATTGGTGGTGTTGAGCGCCGGGGTGTTGTAGCCGAGCATGACCAGCTCGACATTCTGCAACCCCATCACGCGCCAGGCTTCCGGCCAGCGCCGGTCGTTGCAGATCATCAGGCCCATGTTGGCCGGCGCGATCCCGTCCCAGCCGATGCGCCTGACCGGCCAGCCGAGATTGCCGACCTCGAAATAGCGCTTCTCCAGGTGCTGGGCGTGGCGCTGCGCCTCGAACTCGGCATGGCCGGGCAGGTGGATCTTGCGGTATTTCAGCAGCACCTCGCCCGCGGGGCTCACCATCACCGCGGTGTTGAAGCGGCGCGTGCGCAGCTTGCCCGTCTCGTCCGCCTCCTGCGTGAGCTCGGCGTAGCCGAGATGGAAGCCGATGCCGTAGCGCCTGGCGGCGGCGAACAAAGGCGCGGTGGTGTTCGAGGGCAGTGCGGACTCGAACCAGCGATCGACCTCGGCCCAGTCCGCCATGTACCAGCGCGGGAAGAAGGTGGTGAGCGCGAGTTCGGGGTAGACCAGGATCTGCACGCCGCGCCGGTGCGCCTTCTCCATCAGCGCGCAGAGCCGCTCGACCACGCTTTCGCGGCTCTCGGCCTTCTGGATCGGGCCGAGCTGCGCCGCGCCCACCGTGACCACGCGCGCCATGGCGGCTACTCCGCCGCTGCCGGCGGGGCGACGGGGGGCTCGATCGCGCCGACCTGCTCGACGATGCGTCCATAGTGCTGCGGGCGGCGATGGGCGGCGAAGTTGAACATCTTCTCCTTGCCCTGCTTGCAGAGATCGAGATCGGCATCGTGGACGATGATCTCGTCGCCGAGCGTCTTGCACTGCGCCTTCACCTGCCCGTCCGGGCCGACGATGCAGGAGCCGCCGATCAGCCCGCCGCCATCCTCGTTGCCGGCCTTGGCCACGGAAACGGCCCAGGTCGAGTTCATGTAGGCGTTGCCCTGCACGGCGAGGGTGGAATGGAAGGTGCGCAGCTCCGCGCTCTCGCCCTCGCCGCCATTGGGATCGAAGGAGGCCGAGTTGTAGCCGATCAGCATCAGATCGACGCCCTGCAGCCCGTAGCAGCGCCAGCCCTCGGGCCAGCGGCGGTCGTTGCAGATCAGCATGCCCAGGATGCCGCCGAAGCCGCGGAAGGCCGGGAAGCCGAGATTGCCGTAGGTGAAGTAGCGCTTCTCGAGCTGCTGGTAGGTCAGGCCGGGGCGGAAATCGGTGCTGCCCGGCAGGTGCACCTTGCGATACTTGCCGATGACGCGCCCGGCGCGGTCGACTGTGATCGCGCTGTTGTAGCGGATGGTCTTCAGGGTGCCGGTCTCGTCCTTCTCGCGGGCAAGCTCGGCAAAGCCGAGATAGAAGCCGAGCTTCAGCTCGCGCGCGCGGTCGAACAGGGGCTGCACGTTCGGGTTGGGCATCGCCGGCTCGAAGAAGGCCAGCAGCTCGTCCTCGTTCTGGTAGAACCAGCGCGGGAAGAAGGTGGTCAGCGCCAGCTCCGGCAGCACCACCAGCTCGGCGCCTTGCTTGGCGCTGCCTTCCAGCAGCGCGATGATGCGGTCCATGATCTGCTTGCGGCTGTCATACTTGCTGTTGGGGCCCATCTGGGCGCCGGCAACGCGGACGATGCGAGACATTGGCAACTCCCTTGGTCGGCAATCGGCGGTTCAGGTATCGGTCAGGCGGCGCCGGCGGCGGCCTTGAGGCGGGGGACGAAGCGGCCTTCGCCGGGCTTGGCCAGCACGGCCGCGCCGTCCCATATCACGCGCCCGCGCAGGATGGTGGCGGCCACCTTGGCCTTCATGGTCATGCCGTGGAAGGCCGACCAGCGATTCTCGGGCCGGTCGACGATGCTCGCCTCGTCGAACTCGTAGTCGGCCGGTTCGAGCACGCAAAGGTCGCAATCGGCCCCGACCATGATCGCGCCTTTCTTCGGGAACAGGCCGTGATGGCGGGCGGTGGCCTCGGCGCAGTATCTCGCCAGCAGCGTCACCGGCAGGCCGCGGCGCACGAGCAGCGTGTACATCAGCGGCGCGAAGGTCTGCAGCCCGGTCAGGCCCGAGCCATTGTCGAAGATCTGCGGCCGGGTCTTGCGGTCGAGCGGCCAGGGCGCGTGGTCGGTCGAGACATAGGCCATGGCGCCGCGCTGCAGCCGGTCCCACATCCGCTCCACCTCGGCGACGCTGCGGACGGGCGGGTTGCACTTCACCTTGGCACCGATGCGGGCGAGGTCGTCCTCGGTCAGGCAGAGATACTGGATGCAGGCCTCGGCCGAGGCGCGCGCGCCGGCCTCGCGGTAGATCGCGGCGAGATCGAAGCCGCGCGCGAGCGAGGAATGGGCGATGTGCACATGCGCGCCCGTTTCCAGCGCCAGCTCGAAGATCTCCACATCCGCCAGCGTCTCCGAGATCGGCGGGCGGGTCTTCGCGTGCATGATGTTCTCGGTCCGCCCGGCCGCCTTGGCCTCGGCCGTAAGCCGGTCGATGATCTCCTGGTCCTCGTTGTGGACCGAGACGGGCAGGCCCGTTTCCGCGATCAGCCTGAGGGCCTTGAGCATCTCGGCATGGCTGATGCGCGGGAAGCGGTGGGCCGAGGTCTCGTAGGTGGACATCTTGAAGCTGCACGCCCCGGCCTGGGCCAGTTCCGGAATGTGGTGCGTGCCGCCCTCCTTCAGGATGGTGGCATAGAGCGCCACATCGACATGGGCGGTGCGGTTCACCCAGCCGATCTTGTCCTGGAACATGGCGGCGTTCGTGACCGGCGCCGGCTCGTCATAGGGCATGTCGACGCAGGTGGTGACGCCGCCGGCCGCGGCCGTGCGCGTCGCCCCCTCGATTCCCGCCCAGCCGATCGCCGAGGAGGTGTGCATGTGCCCGTCGACCAGGCCCGGGAACACCAGCCGCCCGGTATGGTCGAGCGGGGCGGCCTTGGCCGAGGGCGGCGCGCCCTGGCCGATGGCGGCGATGGCCTCGCCGCGCACGGCGATCCAGCCGGCCCTGAGCACGCGATCGGGCAGCACCAGATCGCCCAGGATCACGCGGTCGAAGGCGGGACTATCGGACATGGCGGGCTCCCTGTCGGCTGGCCGGCGGCGAGGGGTCGGGGCCGGGAGCGGCTTGCCACTGCCCGCGCCCGACACTAGAAAGAGCCGCCCCGCCATTGCCTGCGGGGCACGCGCCATAACTACGCCCGTCGGCGCCCGCGCTCAAGGCTGCGCGAGGACCCGCCGGCACCACCCCCGAGGGGAGCATCGCCGCGCCATGATCAACCACACCGTCCGCGTCTATCCGTCGAAGCAGCACCTGCCGCGCGAGCAGCAACTGGCCTGGAAGATCGCCGCCGTTGCCGCCGACAAGGTCGCGGTCGAGAAGGATGTGGAGGCGATGATCGTCAACCGGATCATCGACAACGCCTCGGTCGCGATCGCGGCGATCAACCGCCAGCCGGTGATGAGCGCGCGCGCGATGGCGATGGGCCATCCGCGCAAGGGCGGCGCGACGGTGTTCGGCCTGCCCGCCGGCAAGCGCGTCTCGCCGGAATGGGCGGCCTGGGCGAACGGAACGGCGGTGCGCGAGCTCGACATGCACGACACCTTCCTCGCCGCCGACTATTCGCACCCGGGCGACAACATCCCGCCGATCCTGGCCGTGGCCCAGACGCTGGGCAAGAGCGGCAAGGACCTGATCCGGGGGCTGGCCACCGGCTACGAGATCCATGTCGACCTCGTGCGTGCGATCTGCCTGCACAAGCACAAGATCGACCATATCGCCCATCTCTGCCCCGCGGCGGCGGCCGGGATCGGCACGCTCTTGGGCCTCAAGACCGAGATCATCTACCAGGCCGTGCAGCAGGCCCTGCACGTCTCCTGCACCACGCGCCAGAGCCGCAAGGGCGAGATCAGCTCCTGGAAGGCCTATGCCCCCGCCCATGCCGGCAAGCTGGCGGTGGAGGCGGTCGATCGCTGCATGCGCGGCGAGGGCGCGCCGAGCCCGATCTATGAAGGCGAGGATTCGGTCATCGCCTGGATGCTGGCTGGCCGCGACGACAAGAACGCCAGCTACACCGTGCCGCTGCCCGGCAAGGGCGAGCCCAAGCGCGCCATCCTCGACAGCTACACCAAGGAGCACTCGGCCGAGTACCAGAGCCAGGCGCTGATCGACCTCGCCTTCAAGCTGCGCCCGCTGGTGCTCCAGCGCGGCGGGTTCGAGGCGATCAAGAGCATCGTCATCCACACCAGCCACCACACCCACTACGTGATCGGCACCGGCGCCAACGACCCGCAGAAGATGGACCCCAAGGCCAGCCGCGAGACGCTGGACCACTCGATCATGTACATCTTCGCGGTGGCCTTGCAGGACGGGCGCTGGCACCATGTCGACAGCTACACGCCGCGCCGCGCCGGCCGCCCCGACACGGTGAAGCTCTGGCAGAAGATCAGCACCATCGAGGACCCGGAGTGGACGCGCCGCTACCATTCGGAGGATCCGAACCAGAAGGCGTTCGGCGGGCGCGTGGTGATCAAGTTCAACGACGGCTCGACACTGGTGGACGAGCTGGCGGTGGCCAACGCCCACTCGCTCGGCGCCAAGCCCTTCGCGCGGGCCGACTATATCCGCAAGTTCGACATCCTGACCGAAGGCGTGGTCACGCGCGCCGAGCGCAACCGCTTCATCGAGGCGTGCGAGAATGTCGGCCGCCTCAAGGCGGGCGAGCTGGGCGCGCTGAACGTCGCCCTGCCGGCGGCGAAGCTCAAGGCGAACAAGGCGAAGGCCATCTTCTGACCGCGCGCCCTGCGCGCGCAGCCCGAACCCCATCCGGCCCGGGGCCGTGCCGCCCCGGGCGCAGCAGACGGAACGAAGGCCATGACCGAGACCAACCAGCAGATCCACAAGGGCCTCGACGGCGTCTATGTGGACACGACCGCCGTCTCCAAGGTGATGCCGGAAACGAACTCGCTCACCTATCGCGGCTACCCGGTGCAGGAGCTGTGCGAGAACTGCTCCTTCGAGGAGGTGGCCTACCTGTTGTGGAACGGCGAGCTGCCGAGCCGCAAGCAGCTGGCCGCCTTCCAGAAGGCCGAGCGCGCCGAGCGCAAGCTCAGCCCGCGCCTGTTGCGCGTGATCAAGGAGTTCCCGAAGAAGGCTCACCCGATGGACACGATCCGCACGGCCGTGTCCTTCATGGGGCTGGAGGACGCAGACACCGCGGACAATTCCGAGGCGGCGAACCGGCGCAAGGCGCTGCGCCTTCTGGCCAAGATCCCGACCGCGGTCGCGGCCAATTTCCGCATGCGCAGCGGCAAGCGCCCGATCGCCCCGCGCGCCGACCTCTCCTTCTCCGAGAACTTCTTCCGCATGTGCTTCGGCAAGGTGCCGGCCAAGGAGGTGGTCAAGGCGTTCGATGTCAGCCTGATCCTCTATGCCGAGCATTCCTTCAACGCCTCGACCTTCACCTCGCGTGTCATCGCCTCGACGCTGGCCGACATCCACGGCGCCACGGTGGGCGGCATCGCCGCGCTCAAGGGCCCGCTGCATGGCGGCGCCAACGAGGCGGTGATGCACATGCTCAAGGAGATCGGCACGCCCGCCCGCGCCAAGGGCTGGATCGACGGCAAGCTCGAGCACCGGGCGCTGGTGATGGGCTTCGGTCACCGCGTCTACAAATGGGGCGACAGCCGCGTGCCGACCATGACCAAGTACATGAACGCGATGGCCGACTTCACCGGCGGGCACAAATGGGTGGAGATCGCCAACGTGCTGGCCGGGGAGATGATGGCCAAGAAGAACATCCACCCCAACCTCGATTTCCCGGCCGGGCCAGCCTACTACATGATGGGCTTCCCGATCGACTTCTTCACGCCGATCTTCGTGATGAGCCGCACCACCGGCTGGAGCGCGCATGTGATCGAGCAGCACAACGCCAACAAGCTGATCCGCCCGCTCTCGGTCTATACCGGGTCGGCCGAGCGGCGCGTCCCGGCGATGAAGGCGCGCGGCTGACGATACCGCCGCCGGGTCGCATCACGGCGCGGCCGCCGCGGGCAGCCGTGGCGGCCGCTTCGTCTTTCGGCGGACCATCTGTTCAGGGAAGGGCGCGCGGGCTAGGCTCGGGGCCTCAATCTGCCAGGAGGAAACCATGGACGACGCCAAGAAGATGCCCAAATACCTGCACCTCAACGGCAAGGTGGTGCCATACGAGGACGCCAAGATTCATATCCTCAGCCCGTGCGTGAAGTACGGTGCCGGCGTGTTCGAGGGCATCCGCGGCTACTGGAACGATCAGCAGGAGGAGATGTACGTCTTCCGCCTGGCCGAGCATCTCGACCGCCTGCAATACTCGATGAAGGTGATGCGCTACGACGAGGTCTACTCGAACGAGCAGATGGCCAACTGGACGCTCGAGTTGATCCGCGCCAACAATTTCCGCGAGACGGTGCATATCCGCCTGATGACCTATGTCGATGGCGCGGGCGAGCAGAACTCCACCGGCCCGATCGGCATCGCCATCTCGGCGATCGCGCGCCCGATCCCGAAGAAGCTCAGCGAAGGCGTCTCGGCCGGCGTGTCCTCCTGGGTGCGGCTGGCCGACAATGCCATGCCGGTGCGCGTGAAGTGCAACGCGAACTACCAGAACGGGCGGCTTGCCTCGATCGAGGCGAAGCTCAACAAGTACGATGCCTCGTTGATGATGAACGCGCGCGGCACCGTGGCCGAAGGCCCCGGCATGTGCTTCTTCGCCATCCGCAACGGCAAGCCGATCACGCCGCCTGTCACCGGCTCGATCCTGGAAAGCATCACGCGCGACACGCTCATTCGCCTGATGGGCGAATATATGAGCCTCGAAACCGAGGAGCGCGAGATCGACCGCAGCGAGCTCTACGCTTGTGACGAGGCGTTCTATTGCGGCACCGGCTGGGAGATCACGCCGGTGACATCGATCGACCGCGCGCCCGTCGGCGACGGCAAGGTGGGCGCCATCACGAAAAAATTGCAGGATCTCTACTTCAAGGTCGCGAAGGGCGAGATCGGCGACCATGCCCCGTGGCGCACGCCGGTGTACAAGCGGCCGAATGCGCGTGCTGCTTGAGTTTTTCGCGCATCGCTCGTCACGAATTCACGACCACTCCACTGCAACGCGCCGCGTGTCGGATACGACACGCGGCGTTTGCGCATCCGCTTGCGACTCATCGCCAGTGTTGACAGGTCACGACTCAGTCATCATAGCGTTGCGTTGCGTGCGCAGAACCGATTCGATTCGCAACATGTAAATCGGTGAACTGCGGCGTTGAGGGAGCGTCAACCCGTGGACCGCAAGCTGGCAAGTGCCGGTCGCAAGACAAGAGGCGAAGTCCTTGGCGAGAGCTACGTCAAGAGGTCGCTCCAGACGATGGACGACTTCAACCGCGAGTTCGTCGAGAACATCCTTCACGAGTATGCCTGGGGCTTCGTGTGGACCCGCAAGGGCCTGCCGCGTCGTGTCCGCAGCATGCTCAATCTTGCAATGCTGAGTTCGCTCGGTCGCAGCCAGGAACTGAAGCTGCATATCCGCGGCGCGCTCAGGAATGGCGTGTCCAAGTCAGAGATCAAGGAGGTGTTCTTGCAAGTGGCAATCTATGCAGGTGTGCCGGCCGCGGTAGAGTCGGTCCGCGCGGCACGTCAGGTGTTCGCCGAGGTTGAGGCCGAGGCGGACAGTTCCAAACCGACCGCCAAGGCGCTTGCGGTGCGCGCGGCCAAGAAGACGGCCAAGAAGCCCGCTGCGAAGAAGGCGGCCAAGAAGCCAGCGGCCAAGAAGGCGGCGAAGAAGCCGGCCGCGAAGAAGGCCGCGAAGAAGCCGGCAGCCAAGAAGGCGGCCAAGAAGCCGGCTGCGAAGAAGGCCGCCAGGAAGCCGGCGGCGAAGCGGGCCACCAAGAAGGCCGCTGCGCTTGCTGTTCGTGCGGCGAAGAAGACCGCGAAGAAGCCTGCCGCCAAGAAGCCGGCGGCCAAGAAGGTGGCCAAGAAGCCGGCCGCGAAGAAGGCCGCTGCCAAGAAGCCTGCCGTGAGAAAGACGGCGGCGAAGAAGCCCGCCGCGAAGAAGGCGGCGCGCAAGCCGGCGGCGAAGCGGACCGCCAAGAAGTAGCAGCCTCCGCTACTGCCCGCCGCCCCGGCATCACGACAACGTTGGCGGGCCGCTACAAGTCGGAGTCTCTTTGCAGAAGCGCGGTCCGGGGCCGCGCTTTCTGTATTCCGGGCGCCGGGCGGTCCGGTTCCGGCCAGGGCGCGGCGCGTCCTGCCGTCGTCTCAGCCCGGACCGAACACCTCGTTGCCGCCGCTCTCCCACCGCTCGAGCACGTTGACGATGCGCACATAGTCACCATCGTCGCCGTAGGCGGCGACGCCCGCCGCGCAGAGATCGCGCGTCAGGCCCGCCACCAGCAGCGGCAGCCTTGCCTCCAGCGAAAGCTCGGCGGCGTAGGCGACATCCTTGTACATCAGCCCCATCTTGAAGGCGGACTGGAAGCGCCCGCCCAGCACCTCGGGCAGGATGCGTTTCTCCATCGCATAGCCGGGCGCGAGCGAATGCTCGGCCGCGCGCGCCAGCGCCGCCGGCGCGATGCCGTGCTTGGCACCGACCAGCAGCGCCTCGGCCAGCATGGCGACATTGCCCGCCGACAATATGGTGTTGAGCCCCTTGGCGAGGTTGCCCGCGCCCACCTCGCCCACCGGGAAGATGTTCCTGCCGAGCGTTTCGAGCACCGGGCGCACCTTGGCCAGCGTCTCGGCGCGTCCGCCCACCAGGATGGCGAGTTCGCCCGTGCGTGCGCGCCCGACGCCGCCCGAAACGGGCGTGTCGAGGAAGTCCCCGCCGGCCGCGCGCATGGCCTCGGCGATGCGGCGCGAGGTCACCGCCTTCGAGGAGGAGAGGTCGATCACGATGCGCGCCTTGCCGTCGGCGTTGCCGGCGGCGATGCCGTCGGCGCCGAAGAAGACACGCTCGACGATGACGTTGTTGGGCACGCACACCAGCACGGCTTCGGATGCGGCGGTAACGGCGGCGGCGCTTGGCATCGGCCTGGCACCGAGGGCAGCGGCCGCCTCCACCGCCTTCGCGTTCACGTCGAACACGGCAACGGGGTAGCCCGCTTTCAGCAGGTTGGCGGTCATCGGCAGGCCCATCGCGCCCAGTCCGACATAGCCGAGCGGCATCTTCGCCATGGGATCTCTCCGCAGGTTGCGGTCGTGCGGGGCGCGCGGGTTCAGCCGGCGTTGCGGATGGCGCGGCGCTCGGCGGCGCGGCGGCCATACATCGCCTGCGCGCCGACCTCCTCGGCCAGCGCGAGTGCTGCATCGAGATCGGCGCCGAGCCGCGCATCCATCGCCGCGAGCAGCGCCGCCTCGTTGCTGCCGGGCTGGCGGAGCGTGCGTGCCATCAGCTTGGCCGGGTAGCTCTCGCCCGAGGAGGCGTTGACGATATCCAGCATGTCGGCCTCGGCGATGCCCACCTGCGCGGCCACCGCCGCGACCTCGTCGGCGGCTTCCTTCATCGTCACCCAGGCGAGCCCGATCAGCGCGCGCGCCTTGGCCGCCGCACCGAAGGCGCCCACCTGCACCACCGCGCGCATCGCGCCCTGGAGCGCAGCAGCCGCCTGCGCCTCCACCGCCGCCGCGCTGCCGAGCAGGAGGGTGAGCCCGGCCTCGCCCTGCTCGGGGAAGCGCGCGACCAGGGCGCCTTCGGCCGAACGGCGGCCGGCCACCGCCTCGGGCACGCCGGTCCAGGGATCGGCGCCAAGCACGACAACCAGCGCCGTCTCGGCCAGTGCCGCCGGCAGCGCGCCGGCGCTGCCCTCGGCGCCGAGGAACAGGATCTCGATGCCGCGCGCATCCGCCGCGCGGGCGAGCCTGCCTTCCTGCGCCGCTTCCTCGTCGAGCGCCACGGCCGCGATGGAGGCGGCGGCCAGCGCCGCCGCGATGTCGGAGGAATCGCCGGTCCAGCCGGCGAAGCCGATACGCGCCATGATGCTCTCCGTTCAAGTGCCGCGACAGGCCGTCGGTCCGGCCCAGGGCGGGGAGACTATCCGCCCGGCCCGGTCCCGCCAAGGCGGCGTGCGCGGGTTGCCGTTGCCGCTGGCTAGGGGATAGGCGCTGGGCGCGGCCTCGCCTATGCTCGCGCGCAGCGAAGCCCCAACCGATGCCACGAGGAGGGACAAATGGCCGATGATGTCGTTCTGCGCGTGCGGCGCAACTTCAAGCGCCCCGATCCCAAGGTCTATGCCGCCTTCGAGAACATCATGAGCGGCTTCGTGGTCGATGCCATGATGCGTGTGGGCGCGCTCGATCACGGCATCCACTGTGTCACCAGGGCCAACCGCGTGGTCGGTTCGGCGCTGACGGTGAATGCCGGACCGCGCGACAACCTCGCGGTCTACGCCGCCATCTCGATGGCCAAGCCCGGCGACATCCTGGTAATCGATGCGCGCGGCTATCCCTACAGCGCGGCGGCCGGCGACAATGTCGTGTGGCAGGCGAAGAATTCGGGCGTCACCGGTTTCGTCGTCGATGGCATGGTGCGCGACCTGCCGGGCATCGAGGAGACCGGCGTGCCGGTTTGGGCGCGTGGCATCACGCCCAACAGCCCGTTCAAGAACGGCCCCGGCGAGGTCGGCACGCGCATCAGCGTGGGCGGCGTGTCGGTGGAATCGGGCGATCTCGTCTATGCCGACAGCGACGGGGTGGTGATCGTGCCGCAGGCGCGCCTGGCCGAGGTCCTGGTCGAACTGGAGGCGATCAAGAAGAAGGAGGCCCAGATGGAGAAGCTGGTGAAGGGCGGGCAGAAGCTGCCCGGCTGGGTGCCGGAGTTCATGGCCTCGAACAAGGTCCAGTACCTGGACTGAGGCCGCGGGGCAGGGGACGCCGATGAGCGAGGCAGCCAACACCCAGAAGATCCTCTACTTCAGCCACGGGCCGGAGGCGCTCTACGACATTCTCCGGCCGCTGGTGCCGGCGGGCTTCGAGCTGCTCACGCTCGCCACCGGCGAGGATGCCGAGCGCTACGCCCTGCTGGCGCAGGCCGATGCGCTGTTGGTCGGCGGACACAGGCTGCATGGCGATTACATCGCCGCCGCGCCGCGCTGCAAGCTCGTGCAGTTGCAGGGCGTGGGCTACCACGACCTCATCGACACCGTGGCGCTGAAGGCGCGCGGTATCCCGCTGGCGATCGACCCGGCCGGCACCGCCGAAGGCGTGTCCGAGCACGCGCTGATGCTGATGCTGGCGGTGACGCGCCACCTTGCCCACGCCGATGCCGAGCTGCGCCAGGGCCGCTTCGAGAGCAACGCGTTGCGCCCGATCTCGCGCCAGATCCGCGGCAAGACCGTGGGCATAGTCGGCATGGGCCGCATCGGCAAGGCGGTGGCAGGCCTGTTGCAGCCCTTCGATGTGCGCGGGCTCTACTGCGATCCCTATGTCGCGCTGTCGCCGCACCTGGAAAGCGAGCTCGGCTTTCATCGCGTCGGGCTGGACACGCTCCTGGCGGAAAGCGACATCGTCACGCTGCATGTGCCGATCACGGACGAGACGCGGCACATGATCAACACGCAGACGCTGGCACGCATGAAGCCCCACGCCTTCCTGGTCAATACCAGCCGGGGGCCGGTGGTGGACCAGGCGGCGCTGGTGTCGGCGCTGACATCGGGGCGCCTGCTCGGCGCCGGCCTCGACGTGTTCGAGCGCGAGCCGCCCGAGCCCGGCAATCCGCTGTTCGCGCTACGCAACGTGGTGCTGACGCCGCACATGGCGGCCGGCACCAGCGATGCGCTGCTGGTCAAGATGCAGTTCGCCTTCGCCAACATCGCCCGCTTCTTCCGCGGCGAGGGGCTGGAGGAGGAGATAAAGCTCTAGGCCGCCGGCCGCGCGGCCAAGGGCGCGCGCTACTTGCTCGTGCGCGCGGTCTTGACCGGTGTCCAACTCGTGCGCTTGCGATCGACCAGCATCGGCCCGGTCTTGGCGCGGTAGGCGGCGAAGTGCGGCGTCTTCTGGTGGTCCTCGAAGGCGGCCGCGTCGCGATAGACCTCGTAGAGGAAGAACCGCGCCGGGTTCTCGGGATCGACCGCGACCTCGAACAACAGGCAACCCGGCTCCTTGGCGAGCGAGTTGCTGCCCTGCTCCAGCAGCGCTTCCTGCAACGCCGCTGCGTGCTCGGGCTTGCCCACGATCTCGACCGAGATGGAAAACATGGTCCGTTCCTTCCCTTGGGTGTGCGCGCCGGCGGGTTCGTCTGCGGCTCAGATCGACGCCAACAGCAGAGCGAGTCCCGACACCAGCAGCAGGGCCAGTATTACGCGGCGGAAGGCCCCCTCGTCGAGCCGGCCATAAAGAACCCAGCCAAGAGCGGTCCCGGCGGCGAGCGCCGGCAGGCCGGCAGCGAACAACCGCACCGCCTCGGGGCTGACTGTGCCGCTGCCGCCGAGCCAGAGGAGACTCATCAGGAAGGTCGCGACCGCGGTCGGCTGGAATACGGCGCGCTGCTCGTCACGCGGCCAGCCCCGCAGCCCGCACCAGATCGTGGGCACGATGCCGCCGAGCCCGGTCGAGCCGCCGAGGAGGCCATTGACGACGCCGATGCCGGCATCCGCCAGCCAACCGGTTGCCTTGCGCTCGGGCAACCTCGGCCGCACGAGACTGCAGAGGCCGAAGGCGACCAGCACGCCCCCACGAGCAGCCACCCGAGCATGCACGGAGGTGGCAGGCCAGTTTGCCGTTCGCCAGGAAGGGCGCGCCAGCCGCGATCAGCGCCCCGCCGGCGGCAAGGCGAGCAGGTCGAGATGGCCCACCATCAGCGTGAGCCTGCGTCCGAGCGCCTGGGCGCGGCGGCGCGCCGCCCAGCGCGCGATGGTGGGCGCGCCCGCGGGCCAGGCTTCCTCGGCCGCGCCGGCGTGGCCGCCGATCATGTCGGCCAGCATCGCCGCATCGTTGCGGGGGATGCGCCAGTCGCTTTTCCCCATCCGGATCTTGTAGCCGGCATCGGCGAACAGGGCGCCGAGTGCCTGCGCCGCATCGGGTCCGAGCGCGGGGCCGAGGCCCTTGTCGCGCGTCATGTGGCGGTGGAAGGCGTCATCGACCAGCCGGTCGGCCCGGTGCGGCGGCCGCCAGGCCAGGCGCCCGTCGACGGTGAGGCAAAGGAGCGCCGGCAGCCCGGCCTTGGCGACGGACGCGACGAAGCGCCTGCACCAGGCTTGCCCGGCCAGGTCCATCAGCGCCGAACAGAGCACGGCGTCCTGGCCGGCAAGCGGCAGCTTCGCGGTCAGGCCGCGGCGCAGCGTATGCACCTCGATCGCGCCAGCGGGCGCGGCGATCGAGATCGCGCCCTTGCCGATCGGTTTCACCGCCCAGCCTTGCTTGAGCGCCCAGCCCGCGCTGCGCTCGATCGCGACGCCGAGCAGCGCCGGATCGTCATCGAGCAGCGTCCAGCGCTGCCGGCGCGCCAGGATCGGCGCCAGCCAGCGCATCAGCGAGCCGGCGCCGGCGCCAAGGTCGATCAGGCGCGGATTGGCGGGAAGAGCCTTGGCGAGCGCGGTCGCGAGCGCGCGGGAGCGGGCGCGCGCATCATAGACCTCGCGGCGGGCGAGCCAGTCGGCGGCGAAACCTGTCATGAACGCTCTCCATCCGCATCCGCATCTGCATCGGCGCCGGCGCGGGCGAGTTCGGCGGCAAAGGCGGCGGCCTGCGCCGTCCAGTCGGGCAGGGCCTGGCCGGTAGCCCAGGCCGCTTCGGCCATCTGCGCCCGCACATCGGTATCGCAAATCATGCGGCGCAGCACCTTGCCGAGTGTCACCGCATCGCCCGGCTTGCACAGCGCGCAGCCATCGCCGGTAGCGACCTCCCCCACCGCACCGCCCTTGGTGCCGGCCACCGGCACGCCGCGGCGCAGCGCCTCGGCGAAGGCCATGCCGTAGCCCTCGTAATGCGTCGCCAGCGCGAAGATGTCGGCCGTGCGCCAGAGCGGCGCCAGCGCCTCGTCCGACAATTCGCCGGCCAGCGTGATGCGCTGGCCCAGCCCCGTCTCGGCCATGATGGCGCGCAGCTGCGCGGCGCAATCCGGGTCGCGTCCGGCGCTGCCGACAATGGTCAGCCGCCAGTCGAGATCGGGGATGGCGGCCAGCGCGCGCACCAGCACGTCGTGGCCCTTGCGCGGCACGAGCGTGCCGATCGAGAGGATCGAGACGGGGCCGACACCGCGGCTGCCTTCGCTGCGCGGCATCGGATCGTTGCCCGGCAGCACCACGCCGATGCGCCCGGCCGGCACGCCGAAGGCGGCGAGCGCGCGGGCGGTGGCACCCGATGTCACGATCACGCGGCGCATGGCCGAAAGCGCCAGCGTCTCGCGCGCGCGCAGGGCCGCCGACACCTCTGCCGTGATGCCGGTTTCGAGCGCGGTCGGGTGGTGGATCAGCGCCACCGCCCTGCGCGCGCGAAGTTCGGCCGCAAGCCCCGCGAAGGCCGGCAGGCCGAGACTGTCCACCACCGGCAGCGTGCCGGCCGGCAGCGCGCCCAGCACCGCGCGCGCGCTTGCCTCCGCCGCCTCGTCCGGCAGCGGGTGGCGTCCGTCGAGGGCGAGCATGGCCACGTCATGGCCGAGCGCGCGCAGGCCGCCGATGATGCGACGGTTGTAGATGTATCCGCCGCTCACGGCATCGAGCGGGCCCGGGCAGAGCAGGCGGACGGGCGGCAGGTGCATCGCGGCGGGCCTAGCGGCGGCGCATCTTCGCGCGCCGGCTGCGCTTCGTCGCGGCGGCAACCGGTCCCTCGAACGCGGCCCAGGCGAGCGGGTTCTCGCGCAGCGTGACCTTGAGCGAGACCACCGCCTTGCCGCCCTTGCCCATGCGCCCCTCGGCCAGCGCCGCGCTGAGCAGCGCGTGGATGTGGGCAGCCATGAATTCGGTGGTGGTGTTCTGGCCGCGGAACTGCGCCAGATCGTCGAGGTTGCGGTAATCGACCGTGTCGAGCACGCGGCGCAGCTCGGTCCTGGCCAGGCCGATATCGATCAGCAGCGCCTCGCGGTCGAGCTTCGGGGCGCGGAACTCGGCCTCGACGACGAAGGTCGCGCCATGCACGCGCTGCGCGGGGCCGAAGATCTCGCCCTTGAAGGAGTGTGCGATCATGATGTGGTCGGCGACGGTAAGGCTGAACATCGGCAATCCTTGTGTTGGGGCCTTGTGGCGGTGGGATTCGCGCGGGGATCAGTCGTAGCGCACGACATGGCAGAGCGGCCCCGGCGCGGCGGCCAGCCCGCGCATGGTGCGCGGCAGCTCGGCAAACCGCGAGAGGCCGTGCAGCAGCGCCTCGTAGCGCGGATCGGCAAGCAGGTCGAGGGCGAGCGCCACGCGCTCGGCATGGCTGCGGCGCGCGCGCATGGCGGGCGCGACATGGCCCACCTGCGAGGAGATCAGCGTCAGGCGGCGGGCATGGAACGCCTCGCCGAGTGGCAGTTCGCACGCCTTGTCGCCGAACCAGCTTGCCTCGACGATGCGGCCCTCGAAGGCGGCGCGGCCGAGCGCGAGGGCGAGCCCCTGCGGGTTGCCCGAGGCATGCACGATGAGGTCGTTGTCGCGCGGCGCATCGGAGGGCAGGCAGAAGCCGAGGCCGAGCGCGGCGGCGAGATCCGCCTTGGCGGGATCGGCGTCGCACAGCACCAGGCGGACAGCGGGAATTCCGCCGAGGATGCTTGCCACCAGCGCCCCCACCACGCCTGCGCCGATCACCAGGATGCGCTCGCCTGGCAGCGGGCGCGCATCCCAGGTGACGTTGAGCGCGGTCTCCATGTTGGCGGCGAGCACGGCGCGCCCGTCCGGCACGGCATCGGGCACCGGCACCAGCCAGTGCGCATCGACCACGAAGCGGTCCTGGTGCGGATGGAGGCAGAAGACGCGCTTTCCGCGCAGGCCGGCTGGCCCGCGCTCGACCACGCCCACCGCGCTGTAGCCGTATTTCACCGGGAAGGGGAAGTCGCCGCCCATCAGGGGCGCGCGCATCACCGGCCACTGGCTTTCCGGCACGCGGCCCTGGAAGACCAGACTTTCCGTGCCGCGGCTGACGCCGGAAGCCAGCGTGCGCACCAGCGCCTGGTCCTTGCCGGGCCGCGGCAGGCGCTCGGTGCGGATGGCGCCGCGCCCGGGCCCGATCACCCAGAAGGCGCGCGCGGCAAGCGCGCCGGCGCCGGCGCGTGGCCTCGTGGTCCTGCTAGCCATCGGCGCAGCAGCCCGGCCGGGCGCGGTTGATGGCGCAGTCGAACAGCATGTCATCGCCGAGCCGCACATGCTGCACGGGAAAGCGCAGCCCCTCGGCAATCGTGGCGGCCTCGGGCAGCCCGATCCCGGCGCGCCCCGAGCCGATCAGCAGCGGCGCCACCGTGACATGCAGTCGGTCGAGGCAGCCCTGGGCGAGGAAGCGGCTGATCGTCACCCCGCCGCCCTCGATGAACAGGTGCGTGAGCCCGCGCGCGCGCAAGGCGCCAAGCAGCGCCTGGCAGGACACGCCCTCGCTGTCGCGAGGCAGGCCGAGGATCCCGGCCTGGCCGAGGGTGTCGCGGTCCCTGGCATCCTCGGCGCAGACCAGCAGCGTGCCGGCCGCCCCGTCGCGGAACAGGGCGTAGCGGTCGGTCAGGCGGCGGTTGGTGTCGATCACCACGCGCAAGGGCGAGGGGCCGGGCACCTCGCGCACGGTGAGCTTGGGATCGTCATGCATCACCGTGCCGGCGCCGACGATCACGGCATGGCAGAGCGCGCGGCTGCGGTGCATGTGCAGGATGTCGGCGCGCCCGCTGATCCATTGCGAGGAGCCCGAGTTGGTGGCGATCCGCCCGTCCAGGCTCTGCGCCAGATGGGCGAGCACGAAGCAGCCATCGGCCGCGGCAGGCGGGGCCACGAGCGGCGCATAGAGAGCGAGCAGTTCGGCCGCGCGCCCATCGCCCGGCGGGGCGTGGATCGGCGCGCCGGTCATCGCGCCACCGCGGCGCGCGAGCAGCGCCTGCCAGAGCGGCGCGAAGCTGTCGGGGTTGTGCGGGCTGGTGTCGTTCATCGCAACCGGAGGCGGGCAGGGGCGGAGGGGAAACGCGGCGCGGCGACCATATCACGCGGGCTCGGCTTCGTCTCAGGCCGTGGCCGCGGCGGCGGGTGCCGACGCCGTGTCGCGGTGCGGGGCGAGCGCCACCGCCTCCAGCCCTAGCGCGGCGATCTCGGGCGGGGGCGCGAGCTCCTCGGGCATGGCGCAGAGCCCGGAGCGGGCGAACCAGCGCCCCACCGACGCATCGGCGGTATAGACCGCAAACGGCACCGAGAGCGCGGGGCCGAGCAGCACCAGCGCCGCGACCGGCAGCGCCGCGGGCGCGCCCGCCGCCAGCGCGCCGAGCACAGACCAGGCGAAAATCGTCGGCCAGCGCAGCGCGCGCCAGGCTTCGGACCAGGCCACCGCATGCGCGTCGCGCTGCTGGCTGCCCCAGCCGCCGCTCCAGCCGAGCAGCAGGCGGGTGATGAAGGCGATCTCGGTGATCGCCATCACCGGGAACAGCACGGCGGCATGGCCCGCCTCGATCGCGATGCCGGCGAGCACGCGGCCCGCGCCGCCGAAGGCCGCGCGCTCGCGCGCATCCAGCAAGGTGTGCAGATAGCCGAACAGCTTGGGCGAGACGGCGAGCGCGAAATAGGCCAGCGCCAGCAGCACGGCCGAGCCCGCCGGGAAGGGATGGGCGCCGGCGGCGGTGAAGGGATAGAGCGCGGCCAGGGCGGCGAGGATGGTCCAGAGCGAGCCCACGACATAGAGCAGGATCGCGTGCAGGAACTGCACCCGGCCCATCGGCGGGATGCCCCGGAGCGCGAGCAGCTTGAAGTATTGCAGGTTGCCCTGGCCCCAGCGCACGTTGCGGCGCAGGAATTCGAGCAGCGTCGGCGGGTTCTCCTCGTAGCTGCCGGCATCGATCGGCAGCACGCGCACGCCATAGCCGGCCTTGCGCATCATCACCGCCTCGACCTGGTCGTGGCTCATGATCGGCCCGCCGAAAGGCGGCTTGCCCGGCAGCTCCGGCAGGCGCGCATGCGAGGTGAAGGCGGCGACGCGCAGAACCGCGTTGTGGCCCCAATAGGGGCCGGCATCGTCCTGCCACCAGCCCTGGCCATAGGCGTAGGTGCGCATGCCGTGGCGCATGCCGAACTGGAAGATGCGCGGGAAGGCGGAGATGGCGGGCAGCGCGGTGATCAGGCTTTGCAGGATGCCCAGGCTCGGGTTGGCCGCCATCAGCCGCACCATGCGCACGAGCTTCCAGCCCGGCATCATGCTGTCGGCATCGAGTGTCACCATGAACTCGTAGTTGCCGCCCCAGCGGTCGCACCAGTCGAGCACGTTGCCGGCCTTGAAACCGGTATTCCTGGCCCGTCGGCGATAGGTCAGCCGCTCGGGGCGGGCGAGCCCGGCGCGGAACGTGGCGAAGGCCGCTTCCTCGGCCGCCGCGATCGCCGGGTCGGAGGTGTCGGACAGCACGAAGGCGTCGAAGGCGCCGCCCTGGCCAGTGGCATCGAGGCTGTCGAGGATCATGCCAAGCCGCGCCACGGCCCGTGCCGGGTCCTCGTTGCGGATCGGATAGAGGATCGCGGTGCGCGCGGCGATCGGCTCGTCGTCACGGATCGCGCGCAGTTCGGGCACGATCGCGGCGAGCCCCTTCGCGCCGCGCAGCATCAGGCCCAAGCCGACCAGCCCGTTGCAGAAGCCGAGCACCAGCCAGGGCAGCGTCATGGCGAAGGCGGCCAGGATCAGCCACTCGATCCAGGCCATGCCGCCGGGCGCGAGCACCGTCCACAGCCAATAGACGAAGCCTGCCATCGTGCCGAGATACAGAAGCGCGAAGGCGATGCGGCGCGCCACGGTGGCGGCGCGCGGGCCGTGGCCGAGCGTCGTGTCGAAGCCGAGGCCGGGCGGTGGGGAATGCGGGGCGGGGGCTGTGTCTGTCATGGCGGCGGCGGGGGCGGCGTCGCGTCTCTGGATCAGGGTCTGGTGGCGCCGGGCGGGGCGGTGCGCTGAAGCTCTAGGCGCGCGCGGCGGCGGAATTGTGGCGGGCGGCGATCAGGAAGCGGCCGGCGGCGCGGGGTCGCCCGGCTCGTGGCGCCAGAGCGGCGCCGGATCGAGGCAGCAATAGACGTCGCCCGAGGGCCCGCTGTCCGCCAGCGCGGCGAACCAGGCGCGGATACCGGCAAGGTCGAGCGGGGCGGCATGCTCGAAGCGCATGCCCTCGCCGAGTGCCACGTTGAAGTAATAGGGTCCGAGCCGCTCGATCTGGTCGAGGCAGGCTAGGGCGATGCCGCGCGTCATCGGCAGGAACTCGAAGCTGAGCGCCGGCACGGGCCGGTTCAGGCCGGCCAGCACCACGGCTTCCAGCCCCTCGACATCGATCTTGATGAAACGCGGCATGCCGTGCTTCTCGATCAGCTGGTCGAGCGTGACGGTGGGCACGAGCAGCGTGCCTTCCCAGCGCTGGCCCTGGAAGCCCGGATCGCGCGCGGCGGCATCCAGGAACTCCGAGGAGGCGCTGGCGATGGTCGGGTTGGTCGGGTTGAGCACGAGCCGCGTCTCGCCCGGCTGGTCCGAGACGCAGACCGGTTCGAGAGTCACCTGCCGGTCGCGGCCATAGAGCCAGCGCAACAGGCGCAGGAGCGCGGGCTGCGGCTCGACCGCGACCACGCGTGCGCCGAGGCGGCGGAAGCTCGCGATGCGGTCGCCGACATGCGAGCCGACATCGAAGGCAAGCTCGCCGGTGCCAAGGAAGCGGCCATAGAAGCGGTCGCGCGCGGCGCGATCGCCGACGCGGACATAGTAGATCCAGCAGGAACGGGCGACACCATAGGCGGTGCGCAGCCGATCGAGGAACGCGCTCACGGGAACGGGGCCTCCGCCCTCGGGCCGGCCGGGTCTGGTGGGCGCCCCGCACCCTGGCGGGGCGGGTAGGCGCGAAGGGGGCGGCCGAGCGGCGCGGGACAGTGCCACAAGCCCGCGCGCGCGGCAACAATGCCACGGCGCGGCGCGCCGGCGGGCGGACGTGGTGCGGCCGGGTGGCCATGCCGGCGACGGACACGACCTTTGGCGTTCATGGCCCGCCCGATGGAGCGTGGCGGCTGGCCTGCCGCCTCCGGGCCCGAGCTCTTCACGCGCGCATGGCTGCTCGGGGCGTGTCCGGAATCGCGCGCCCCGGCCGCCCCGGCGCCGACCTCCTCGGCCGGAACCTGCGCGGCGGCTCGTCGAGGGCGCGTCGATCCGGCCCCTGTTGCCACAGGGCGGGTAGGCGCTAGGCTCGCGCGATGACGGCGCCGAATCCCCCCCGCAATCCGCCCGCAGCGCCTGGTCCCGCCGCCGATCCGGCATGGCCCGGTGCCGCCGGCGCCGGCCCGGACACGACCATGTCCGCAGGCCCGCTTGCCGGCCAGCCGCTGCTCGTGCGCGCTCTGGCCGCACTGGCGGTGGTCCAGGCGCTGGCGGGGTTCGGCGTGCTGCTGCTCTGGCACCTCTGGACCATCCTGGCCGACGCGCCGATGGAGATGCGCGACGGCGCGGTGCTTGCCACCACCATCGCGCTGTTGGACGGGCGCAACCCATATGCGCTGCCCGGCCTGGCGATGACCGGCAATGTCTATGGCATCATCTATCCGCTGTCGGTGCTGCCTTTCGCGCTGCTGCTCGGACCGGGTTTCCTCGCCCATCACCTGGCCACGGCGGCGGCGGTGTGGGGCGCCTGCTTCCTGTTGTGGCGCTGGCTGCGCGTGCGCGGCGTGGCGCGCACCGACGCGCTGCTCGGCTGCCTGATGGTCTATGCCGGCCTGATCTACTTCACCGGCGCGGCCGCGCGCCCGGACGGCATCGGCGTGCTCCTGATGTTCGCCGCCCTTGCCGTGATGGAGCGCGGCGATTTCTCCGCGCGCGCCTTTGCCGCCGGGCTGGCCCTGTCGCTGCTGGCGATGATGGCCAAGATCTATTTCGTCTGGCCGGCCTTCGCGGCTGCCAGCTACGTCTTCCTCTGCCGCGACCTCCGCCGCGGCTTCGCCTACGGCGTTTCGGCGATCATCGCCACCGCCGCCGCCTGGGCGCTGATCGGGCTGGTCGCGCCCGGCTATGTCGCGGTGGTGCTGATGGCCAATCTCGGCGCGACCACCTACGAGGTCGCGCATCTGGTGCGCCAGATCCGAGAATGGTCGCTGTTCAGCCTGCCGCTGCTGGCTGCCGGCGCGATGGTGCTGGCGATGCGCGCCCGCGCCGGCACGCTCCGCTTGGGCACGCACGATCCGGGCCTGATGGCGGCGATGCTGGGCTTCGGCTGCGTCGCGATCCTGGGCGCGCTCGGCGGGCATACGGGGGCGCATCTGTCCTATCTGTTCCAGCTCGTCTCCCCCTTCCTTGCCGTGGTCGTGCTGGTGGCGGCGCGGCGCGAGCCCTGGGCAGTGCTGGCCTTCCGGCTGAGCTTGCCGATCGCGATCGTGCTCAACGCGCACTGGTTCATGCCGCCGGGGCCCGCGCGCAGCGGCAATTGCGCGCTCGCGGCCTTCGAGCCGGAGGCCGCCATCGCGAGCGGCAGGCGCGTGCTCGCCACCACCGAGCTTGCCGGCCAGCTTGCGCTCGCCCGCCAGCCCTTGGCCGAGACCGGGCATGCCGAGTATCTCGACCGCGCCGCGCTGGCCACCCCGCCGGCCTGGCTGCGCCCCTTCGTGCCGCCGCGGGCGGCGCTTGCGGCCGAGTGGAACGGGCTTGTGCAGGGCATCCGCGACAATGTCGCCGCCCGCCGCTACGAGGTGATCTATATCGGCCGCCACCCGAGCCCGCTGATCCCGCGCGAGCTGATCGCCGAGCACTACCAGGGCGGGCCGGTCGCCTGCACCAATGCGAGCGAAGGCCGCGCCGTCTCCTCGCCGCTGCCGGGCGCGGTGATGCCCTGGGCGCAGCAGGTCTGGCCGTTCGAGGTGTGGACGCCGAAGCCCTAGCGTCGGCGCGCTGCGCGACTACTCGGCGGCGCGGGCGTTCTGCTCGCGCGCGACCTTCAGCACCGCCTCGATGTCGGCCTGGTTGTTGTAGGCGTGCAGGCTGAAGCGGATCGTGCCGCGGCGGAGCGAGAAGCGGATGTTCGCCGCCTGCAATCGCTTGGCGAAGGCGCCGAGCGCGGAATCGCTGGTGGCCAGCAGTGCGCCCGAGCCGAGCCGCCCGAGCGTGACGAGATGGCTCTCCGGCTGCTTCAGGGGATCGCGGTTGACGGCGAAGCCGGTGCGCTCCAGCCCCGCGCGCAGCGCCTCGGCCAGGGCGCAGGCATGGGCCTCGATCGCGGCCGGGCCGATCCTCAACAGCGCCTCTACCGAGGCGCCGAGCCAGGCGGCGAGCAGGGGCGCCACGCCGCCTTCGAAGCGGCGCGCATCGGGCTTGAGCGGCGCGGCGAGCGTGCCGCCCGGATCGCAGGGATGCGCGGGCGGATAGGCGACGCCCGGCTTGCCGAGATGCATCGGATGCAGCTTCGCCGCCGCCTCCTTGCGCACCCACAGCGCGCCGAAGCCATAGGGCCCCATCAGCCCCTTGTGGGTGGAGAAGGCGAGCGCGTCGATCGGCAGGGCGGCAAAGTCGTGGCGCAGCACGCCGATGCTCTGCGTGCCATCGACCAGGAGCAGGATGCCGCGCCGACGGCAGGCCTCACCCAGCCGTTGCAGGTCGGTGCGATAGCCGGGCACGAAGCTCACCGAGGAGACGGCGATCAGCCGCGTGCGCGCATCGGCCGCCGCCAGCAGCGCATCGACGTCGATCGCCTCGTTGGCGGGCGGCACGGCGCGCAGCTCGACCCCGCGATGGGCGAGGTTGAGGATGGCGTAGATCACCGCCTCGTGCTCGGCCACGGGGCAATAGACGGCATTGTCGCCCGCGCGCCAGTCGATCGCGGCGGCAACCAGGTTCAGCCCGTCGGTGCAGTTCTTGGTGAAGGCGATGTCGTTGGCCTCGGCATTGACCAGCCGGGCCAGGCCCTGGCGCGCGCCGGACACGATATCCGCCCAGAGCGCGTCGGACTTGCCGTGCAGGGTGCAGTCGGCCATGAAGGCCTGCACCGCGGCGGCGGCGGGGGCGGCCATCATCGCGTTCGAGGCGACGTCGAGATAGACATGCTTCTCCGCCGCCGCGCAGGACTGGCGCAGTGCGGCGAAGCCATCGGCGGTGTCAGCGGCCATTGGAGCCTCCTTCAGACGCGAAGCACGAGCAGCAGCGCCTCGGCGAACAGGCCGGATAGCGCAGGCAGCGCGAGCGCGGTGCAGATGCGCAGCACGACGAAGCGCCAGCCCATCATCGGCAGCTCCCATACCAGCAGGCGGTGGAAGCCGAGCAGCGACCAGGCCGAGACCAGCGCCACCATCTGCGCCGGCCCCGCGCCCGCCTTGAGGAAGGCGAGCACAAGCGGGAAGGAAATGAAAGGCCCCCCGGGCGTGACCATGCCGATCACGGTCGCCAGCAGGATGCCGGTGGCGCCCGACTGGCGGCCCACCCAGGCTTCCGCCATGCGGTCGGGGATCAGCTCGGAGATGAAGCCAGCGGCCGGGAAGGCCAGCGCCATCATCGGCAGCATCAGCTTGAAATTGCCCCAGGCGAAGCGCAGCGCCGCTTTGAAGCCGGCTTCCGAGCGCCGCCACGAGGCCGTGCCCATCACCGCCACCAGCGACCAGACGAACAGGGCGGTGTAGCTCATGGCCCGCTTTCCGCCTTGGGGACGGGCGGCGGCGCGGCCTTGGGCGGCTTCGCCTCGCCGATGCGGGCGCTTTCCGGCACGTCGAAATCGAGCGGCAGGCGGCGTGCTATCATCCCCGCGATCACGCCGAGCGGAAGCGAGGCGAGGAAGCGATAGAGCGAGAAATCGGGGCCGAGCAGGGGCAACTCCCAGATCAGGATGCGGTGCACGCCATTCACCGACCAGGCGGTGATATAGGCGAGCAGGCAGCCCTTCTCGGCGCCGGCGGCGGCCAGCACCATCACCATCGGGAAGGCGGTGGGCGGCCCGCCCGGCGTGACCGTGCCGGCGATGGTGGCGATGACCAGCCCGCGCAGCCCCGAGCCTTCGCCCAGCCAGCGCTCGACGATGCCGGACGGCAGCAGGCTTTTCGCGAAGCCGGCCATCACCATGCCCGCACCCATCACCGGCAGGATCTGCAGGAACAGGCCGAGCGAGGTTTCGAGCGCATGCAGGAACGCGGCCTCGCCCTTGATCACCCATACCGCGATACCGGAGGCGATCATCACGCTGCCGATCCACACCAGCGCGCCATAGCGGGCGATCGCCTGGGCGCGGCGTTGCCACAGGCCCGGCGCGGCGTCGGGGCCGGGCGGTGGCGTGGTGGGGGCGGTCATCTTCGGTCTGGTGTCCGGGTTCTGGGCTGGACCGAGAGTGCGCCTCGGCCGGGCGCTTGGCAACTCCGCGCCGAGGCCCGATGCTGGCACGACTGTCACGCCAGCGAAGGATGCACCTGATGCCCGGACGGCCGAGCCCCTGGATCCACGAACTCTCCTTCGACGAGATCGAGGCGCATCTTAAAACTAGCGATGTCGCGCTGGTGCCGATCGGTGCCACCGAGCAGCACGGGCGGCACGCGCCGCTGCTGCTCGACACCGGCTGGGCGATCGCCGCGGCCGAGGAGGCGGCGAAACTGGCCGACTGCCTGGTGGCGCCGCCCATGCACTATGGCTGGTCCTTCGGCCACATGGCCTTTGCCGGCGCGATCGGCCTGCGCGCCGAGACCCTGACCGCCGTCGCGCTGGAGATCGGCCAGTGCCTGCTGCATCACGGCTTCAGGCGCATCATCTATGTCAACGGCAACCGCAACGCCAACCTGCCGCCGCTGGAGATCGCGGCGAACCGGCTGGCGATCACCACCGGTGCCTTCGCGGCCGTGGCCGATTGCGGGCTGATCGCGCGCGAGGAGGTGGCGGCCCTGTGCGACGGTCCACCGGGCACGATCGGCCATGCCGGCGAGAGCGAGACCTCGCTCGTGCTGGCGCGCTATCCGCACCTCGTGGACATGTCGCGCGCGCCGGGCGGTTTCCGCGAGGCCGGGCGCGGCGGCCTGCGCCACGGCCACACCAATCTCGACCCGCGGCTCGACGGCAACAGCGTCGCGGTGGCGCGCGTGCCCGGCCTGTTCCGCGCCCACACAGAAGCGCGTGACGGCGTGGTGGGCGATGCGCAACGCGCCAGCGCCGAGAAGGGCCATGCGATGGTGGCGGCGATCGCGCGCAACCTGGCGGGCTTCATCGCCGAGGCGCGCAAGGCCGAGGTGACGATCCGCCTGCCCGAGATGCCGGTCTAGCCCGCGGCCGCGGGTTCGGGTTCAGGCGCTGCGGCTGACGGCCAGCGCCGCGGCGCCGATACGTGTCCCGGGGCGGGCGCCGGTGGCGCCATAGCCCGCGGGCGGCGTCACGCTGGCGAAGGCCGCCTCGGCCAACGTGCGGATCAACGCGCGCTGGGCGGCCAGCATGCGCGCGAGCAGGCGCGCATTCTCGGTCGCGAGCGCATCCAGACGCGCCGTCGCCCCGCGCAGGCTCGCCTGCGGCGCCTGCGCTGCCTCGGCCTTGCGCGCGGCTTCCAGCGCGCCGACGGCAGCCTGCTTCTCGGCGAGAAGGGCGGTCGCGGCGGCGAGGTCGTGCGCGGCGAGGTGCGCGTTCTCGGCTTCGAGCACCGCTTCCAGGCGCGCGATGGCATCGGCGAGCGAGGGCGCGGCGGGCGCGGCGGGTGGCGGATGGAGCGCGGTCATGGCTGGACCTCCTGTTGGCGGGCAAGCTGGCGGAGCATGGCATCCGCGATGCCGAGCCCGCCCGAACCGGCGAGGGCGCGGCCGAACTCCTGCACCAGGAGCGGGCGCCAGGCGGCCTCGCCCGCGCCGCCGGTGAACGGGCCCTTGCTGGCCAGGCCGGCGAAGACCGGCTGCATCAGCTCGCCCATCACCATCGCCTCGAACTCGCGCGCCGTGCGCACAAGCGCGGGCGACACCTGCACCGGCGCGGCGGCACTGGCCGGAACCGGGCCGGGGAGGGCGGAAAGCGGTGCCGGCATCGCTACATCACCTCGATCTCGGCCTGCAGCGCGCCGGCGGCCTTGATCGCCTGGAGGATCGAGATCATGTCGCGCGGCCCCACCCCGAGCGCGTTCAGCGCCGTCACCAGATCGCGCAGGCTGACGGTGCCGCCGAGCACGGTCATGCGCCGTTCGCGCCCGTCCTCGACCTCGATCTCGGTGCGCGGCACCACCGTGGTCTGGCCGCGTGCGAACGGCGCGGGCTGGCTCACCTGGGGTGCCTCGGTCACGCGGATGGTCAGGTTGCCTTGCGCGATCGCCACCGTGCTGATGCGCACATTCTCGCCCATGACGATGATGCCGGCATGCTCGTCGATCACCACGCGCGCGATCTGGTCGGGCTGGACGCGCAGCTGCTCGATCTCGGTGATCAGCGCGACGATGTCGCCATTGCGCCCCGCCGGCATGCGCACGCGCACCGTGCCGGGATCAAGCGCCTGGGCAGTGCCCGCCCCGGTGCCGCGATTGATCGCCTCGGCGATGCGTCGGGCGGTGGTGAAGTCGGGGTTGCGCAAGGCAAGGCGCAGCGCGTCGCGCTCGGCCAGACGGAAGGGCAGCTCGCGCTCGACGATCGCGCCATTGGCGATGCGCCCGGCGGTGGGCACGCCGCGCGTGACGGTCTGGCCCTGGCCGCGCGCGGCGAAGCCCGAGACGGCGACGGCACCCTGCGCCACGGCATAGATCTCGCCATCGGCGCCGAGCAGCGGCGTGACCAGGAGCGTGCCGCCCTGCAGGCTCTGCGCGTCGCCGAGCGTTGAGACGTTGACATCGATGCGGCTGCCCTGGCGCCCAAAGGCGGACAGGCTGGCCGTCACCATCACGGCGGCGACGTTGCGCGTTTCCATGTCGCGCTCATAGTCACGCGTCGCCACGCCCAGCCGCTCCAGCATGCCGATCAGGCTCTGGCGCGTGAAGGCGGCGGTGCGCAGCCGGTCGCCGGTTGCGTTCAGCCCGACCACGAGCCCGTAGCCGACAAGCTGGTTGTCGCGCACACCCTCGATGTCGGCGATGTCCTTGATGCGCACCTGGGCCTGCGCGCCGCCGGCAAGGAGCGCCCACAGCAACAGCGGCGGCAGCAGGAAATGCAGCAGGCGAAGCAAGTGGCGAAGGGGCAGGGCGGACATGGCATTCCCCGGCATGGAGCAGTCTGGCGCGCGCCGCGCCTGTTCCCCGGGGCCTCGTGCGCGCGCATTCCGGGGCATGGCCTAGCAACCGCGATGCCGCGCCGCGCGATCGTCCGCGATGCGCAGGAATGCCCGTAGAATGGGGCTTTCCGGCCGCGAGGCGCCGATCGCCGCGGCGCCCGGCACCCGGCAGAACTTGCCGATTGAATCCGCTTCTGCCGAGGCCCATTCTGCCGCCATGACCGGAGCTGCCCGGCTATGCCTATCGAGAGCGTCGACATGCATGTGATCGCCGTCAACGCGGCCACGGCCGCGCGCACCACCCGTGCGGGTGCGCAAGGTGGCGGCGATGGCGCGCGATTCCGCGCCGCCGTTCCCGGCAGCGCCGCCGAGGCCGAGGGCGCGTCGGGCGCGACCGGCGTCGCCGCCTCGAACCTGCTCGCCCTGCAGCAGGTCGAGAAGCAGGCGGACCCGGATGCCGAGGCGCAAGAGCAAGGCGCGCGCCTGCTCGATCTCCTCGCCCGGTTGCAGCGCGGACTGCTCGCCGGACATGTCGATCGCGCCACCCTGACCGAGATCGAGCGGCTTGCCGGCGCGGCGATGGCCAGCGCCGCAGATCCCGAGCTTGCCGCCCTGGTGAGCGCCATCCGCCTGCGCGCCAACCTGGAACTGGCCCGGGCCGAGGCTGCGTTACAATACTGAAATCTCCGAAATTTCAATGGGTTAGTCGCGCAGCTTCTGCTTGGCTTCGCGCCTGCGCATGCCTATACTCCCGCCGCCTCGCGACCCGGCCTGCGGATTGGCATCGCATCCGCGCAGGCCTCGGCGGGGCCGCCCCACGGGATGCGGGGCGTGTGGGGATGGCATGCGTACGGGGAAACACCCATGATCGTCACTCTTCCGCCGGACTATCGTCCGACCGAGAGCGAAGAGTTCATGAATCCGATGATGCTCGAATATTTCCGGCGCAGGCTGCTGCGCTGGCGGGCGGAGCTGCTGGCCGAGGCGAATGCCACGCTGGCCAATCTCCAGGATGGCGGCATCCTGGAGCCCGACCTGACCGACCGGGCAAGCGTGGAGACCGACCGCGCGCTGGAACTGCGCACCCGCGACAGGGCGCGCAAGCTGATCGCCAAGATCGACGCGGCGCTGGAGCGGGTGGAGAACGGCACCTACGGCTATTGCGAGGAGACCGGCGAGCCGATCACCATCAAGCGGCTGGAGGCGCGGCCCATCGCCACCCTTTCGATCGAGGCGCAGGAGCGCCACGAGCGCATGGAAAAGACCCACCGCGACGATTGACGCCGCGGCAGAGCAGGATCGCGCGCAAGGGCGGCCCTTCGGCCGCCCTTTGCTTGTCCGGCCTGGCGCACCCGCCGTCAGAACGGCAGGACGATGTCCAGGATCTCCTGGCCGTAGCGCGGGCGCTGCATGTCGCTGATGGTGCCGCGCCCGCCATAGGCGATGCGCGCTTCGGCCATGCGGTCGTGGCGCACGGTGTTGTCCGAGGCGATGTCCTGCGGCCGGACGATGCCCGATACCGCCAGCTCGCGCAGCTCGCTGTTGACGCGCACCTCCTGCTTGCCGGCCACCACCAGGTTGCCGTTCGGCAGCACCTGCACCACGGTGGCCGCGACGCGCAGCGTCACCTGCTCGGTGCGGGTGATCTGCCCGCTGCCGCGGCTGTCGGTGCTGCTGTTCATGCCCACGAGGTTGTCGGGCTGGATCGCACCGGGCAGCCAGCGCGAGAAATTGCTCTCGAGCCCGAGGATGTTCGGGATGCCGAGCGATTCGCTGCCCTGCCGGCCGCGCGTGGTGCGGTTCTGCAGCTCGGCCTGGTCCTCGATGCGCACCAGCAGCGTGACGATGTCGCCCACGCGCGTTGCGCGCTGGTCCTGGAAGAAGCTGCGCGCGCCGACGCGCCAGAGCGATCCGTCCGAGCGCGTGCTGTCGGGCGGGGCGGGCATCGGCATGCGCACCTGGCGCCAGCCCTGGCGCTCGGCCGGGTTGTCGATGCCGGACAGGCGCGGGGCACTGCCGATCTCGCTGATGCGGGTGATGGTGTCGCAGGCCGACAGCGCGGACAGGACCGCCAGCAACACGGCGGCGCGCGGCACGCGCCTCATCGGGTCGCTTCCGCCTGGCGGAGCGTGCCCGCACGCATGGCCGAACGCGGGGTGGGCGGCAAGGATGGCGCGCCATCGGCCGCGGGCATGGCCACGCGCACGCGGCCCGGGCCGATGACCACGGCCTCCACCTCGGTGCGGCTCGTGCTGTTGGCGACGCGGATGCGATCGCCGATACCGCCATCCTCCAACGCCCGGCCGGCGGCAGCGATCGACAGATGCTCCGATTGCAGGATCATGGTCACCGGTCCGCCGCGCGGCACCAGCACCGGCCGTCGCAGGTCACGCTCGACGAACAGGGCACCGGCGGCGAGCGGGCGGCGCAAGGCAAGCCCGATCACGGCCTGCGGGTCGGTGACGAGCCCGGCCTCCATCCGTGCGGCGCGGATGCGCACGGGACGGAGATCGGCCGTGCCGACCACATGGCCCATCGACAGCCGATGCGCGGCCGCGGGCACCATGATCGTCGCGTGCAGCCGCCCGCTGATGCGCTGGCGAATTGCCGGCATGCCCTCGGCCGAGACCAGCAGCGTCGCCACGAACCGGCGCGAGGCGGGGTCGAGCGCAGGCTCGGTGGCCATGATGCGCGGCGCGGCACCGACGGGGGCGAAGGTGGCGGCGGGCGCGGCGAACTCGACCTCGTCCTCGGCCTCGGCGCCGAAGCCGGCCAATGCCGCGCGCAAGGCGTCCTCGAAGGCGGTGCGCGGGATGGGGATGCCCGGCCGCTCGACGATGCTCTGCTCGGCGGGGCTGTGCGGACGCCAGGCGAGGCCGTGCGCGCGCGCGATGCGGGCAAGGTCGCGTGCCTCGATCAGGTAGCGCTGGCCCGGCGCGGGCGCGGCGGCGATCACGCGCAAGCCCGCCGCGCCGGCATTGTCGAACAGGTCGGACAGGCGGAGCTGCGGCGCCTCCACCACCACATGCGGGCGGGGCGCGGGCATTCCCGCGCCGAAGGCCGGGGCGGCGAACAGCCCCCAGGCGAAGGCGAGGGCGAGGGCGAACAGGCGGGCGAGCTGGATCGGGGTCATGGCTTTGCCTCCGTATCGCTGCGGTCTGGCGGTGGGCGCGGCGCGTTCTGCGCGCGCCCGGCTCGGGCGCGGCGCAGCTAGCGCAGGCGCGAGAGGGTGGAGAGCATCTCGTCGGACGCGGAGATCACGCGCCCGTTCATCTCGTAGGCGCGCTGGGCGGTGATCAGGCTGGTGATCTCGGCGACCACGTTGACGTTCGAGGTCTCGATGAAGCCCTGCTGCATGGCGCCGTAGCCGGGCGTGCCGGGCGTGCCGGCCTGGGCCTGGCCCGAGGCTGGCGTCTCCAGCAGCAGGTTGTCCCCGATCGCCTCCAGCCCAGCCTCGTTGGCGAAGATCGCGAGCTGGAGCTGGCCCACCTGCTGCGGCGCCACCTGCCCGTCGAGCTTCACCAGCACCTCGCCCGAGGCGTTGATGGTCACGTCGCGCGCGGCGGCCGGGATGCGCACCGCCGGCAACACCAGGAAGCCGTCCGCCGTCACGATCTCGCCCTCGGGCGAGAGGGAGAAGGTGCCGTCGCGGGTGTAGGCGGTCTCGCCCGAGGGCAGCTGGACGCGGAAGAAGCCGTTGCCGCGCACGGCGAGATCGAGCCGGTTGCCGGTCTGGCTGAGATTGCCCTGCTCGCCGATGCGGTAGACGGCGGCGGTCTTCACGCCGAGCCCGACCTGCACGCCGGCCGGAACGATCGTGCCGGTATCCGAGGTCTGCGAGCCGACGCGGCGAAGCTGCTGGTAGATCAGGTCCTGGAACTCGGCGCGGCGGCGCTTGAAGCCGGTCGTGTTCAGGTTGGCGATGTTGTGCGAGATCACATCCACATTGGTCTGCTGGGCGAGCATGCCGGTGGAGGCGATGTGCAGGCTGCGCATGGGGCTTGGCTCCTGGGGGGCGGGTGCCTGGCGGGGCGGGGAGTGGCGGCTAGCCGCGCTTGCGTGTCAGGCGCTCGACCGCCTGGGTCCGGCGCTCGCCCTCGCGCTCGACGAACTGGGCGACGATCTGGAACTCGCGCAGTGCCTCCAGCATGCGCGTCATCTCGATCACCGGCTGGACGTTCGATTCCTCGACCATGCCCTGCATGACGCGCGGATTGGCGACCTCGAGCGCCGGCACCGGCGAGGACCAGAGTCCGCCGCCCTCGGCGCGCAGGCGCTGGGGATTGTCGAAGCGGGCGAGGCGCAGCCGCCCCACCGGGCCGCTCTCGGTGCTGACGCTGCCATCGGGGGCGATGGTGATGCGCGTGTCGGCGGGCCGGATGCTGATCGGTTGCCCGTCCTGGCTCAGCACCGGGTGGCCGGACGCGCTCATCAGCGTGCCCTCGGGGCCGAGCAGGAAGCGGCCGTTGCGGCCATAGCGTTCGCCCGCCGGGGTGTCGAAGACAAAGAAGCCCTCGCCCTGGATGGCGAGATCGAGCGGGTTGCCGGTGCGCGTGAGCGTGCCGGAGGAGAAATCGGCATGCGTCGCGCGGTCCTCGGCGAAGGCGACTTGGCGCGCACCGCGCGGCGGCGTGACGCGGCTCTGCTCGATGACATGCTCGGCGAAGCGCATCTGGTGGGCCTTGAAGCCGGGGGTGGCGGCGTTGGCGATGTTGTGCGCGATCACGTCCTGCTGGCGGGGCAGGGCGGCGAAGCGCGACAGGGCGACATAGGTCGGGTTGTCCATCGGCGGCATGCGCTCCGGCGGGGCGAGGCATCGAGTGGCGGCAATGGCATGCGCAATGCCCGTGCCACCGGGCGCGGGGGCGCGGGAATGCCCGTCGCGGCTGGGTTTTCCGCATGCGCACGACGCAAGCGGCCACGCGCCGGCCCGGCAGCTTCTGCCGGTTCCCCGCACCGCTTCTGCCCGCGCCCGGCAATCCATGCCGGCGCATGGGCATCCTTGCCCGCGCATGCGCAGTCGGGCCCGGCGGTTCAGCGGTCGTTAAGCCCCGGCACCCTAGGGTGCGCTTCGCACTCTCCAGGGGAACGAGGCGATGGCGCGTGCTGAAGCGGTTGCGGTTGCCGATGCGTCCGACGCAGAGGACGCCGCCGCGGGCGGAAAGAAGCGTGGCAAGGGCAGGCTGCTCCTGCTTCTCGCCGTGCCGCTGCTGCTTGGCGGCGCCGGGGCGGGACTGTGGTTCACCGGCATCCTGCCGCCGCTTCTCGGCATGGGCGGACACGAGCCGGCGCAGGCCGAGGCGGGCGCCGCCGCCGGTCCGGCGGGTGCGCGCGCAGCGGCGCAGCCCGTTTTCGTCGATCTGCCGGAGATGATCGTCAACCTGAACACGGGCGGGCGGCGGCCGAGCTACCTCAAGCTGCGCGCCAAGCTGGAAGTCTCCTCCTCCGCCGAAGCCGAGGCGGTGCAGCGCGCCATGCCGCGGCTGGTGGATCTGTTCCAGACCTATCTGCGCGAGTTGCGCCCCGAGGAACTGCGCGGCTCGATCGGTACCTGGCGGCTGCGCGAGGAGCTGCTGGCGCGCGCCAACCTGGCGCTGGCGCCGGCCCGCGCCGCCGACGTGCTGTTCCAGGACATGCTGGTGCAGTAGCCATGAGCACCGAGCCACAGGGGGCCGAGGGCGGTTCCGACGCCGCCGATGCCGAGCGGCTGGCGGCCGAATGGGCGGCCATGGCCGCCGCCGGCACGGGAGGCGGCGAAGGCGAGGGGGGTGCCGCCGCCGGGGAGGAAGGCTTCGCCGCGGCGGGCGAGGGCGGCGAGGGGTACGGCGCCGGCGCGCCCGAGCCCACCCGCGTCCTCAACCAGGCCGAGATCGACAGCCTGATGGGCTTCGAGGGCGGCGAGAACGGTGCGCAGGACGTATCGGGCATCGACCGGCTGGTATCGGCGGGCCTTGTCTCCTACGAACGCCTGCCGATGCTCGAGGTGGTGTTCGACCGGCTGGTGCGCATCCTGTCCACCAGCCTGCGCAACCTGACCTCGGACAATGTCGAGGTCTCGCTCGACAACATCGCCAGCCTGCGCTTCGGCGACTATCTCAACTCGATACCGCTGCCGGCGATGCTGGCCGTGTTCCGCGCCGAGGAATGGGACAATCACGGCCTCCTGATGGTCGATTCCGCCATGATCTACTCGATCGTGGACGTCCTTCTCGGCGGGCGGCGGGGCACCGCGCCGATGCGCGTCGATGGCCGCCCCTACACCACGATCGAGCGCAACCTGGTGCAGCGGCTGGTCGAACAGGTCCTGAGCGACCTCTCCGCGGCCTTCGCGCCGCTATGCCCGGCGCGCTTCACCTTCGACCGGCTCGAGGTCAATCCGCGCTTCGCGGCCGTGTCGCGTGATTCCAATGCCTGCATCGTCGTCAAGCTGCGCATCGAGATGGACGATCGCGGCGGCCGGCTCGACCTGCTCATCCCCTATGCCACGCTGGAGCCGGTGCGCGAACTGCTGCTCCAGCAGTTCATGGGGGAGAAGTTCGGTCGCGATTCGATCTGGGAGAACCATCTCGCCGAGGAGCTCTGGCAGACCGAGGTCGCGCTGGAGGCGGTGCTGGACGAGCAGGCCATGCGGCTTGGCGACGTGATGGCGTTCGAGCCGGGGCGCCAGCTCGTGCTGAACATTGGCCGCGACGCCCCGGTGCGGCTGCGCTGCGGCGGGATCGACCTGTTCCTCGGGCGCGTCGGGCGCCGGCAGGGTCGGGTCGCGGTGCGGGTGGACAAGGTCCTGAAGCAATACGGAGGGTAGGCGCATGTCGGCCATCATCTCGCTCGCCGTCGATCTCGGGCTTGCGGCTTTGCTTGTCGCGACTCTGGCCCATGCCATACGACTTAACCGTCGCCTGGGCGTCCTGCGCCAGGACCGGGCGACGCTTGAGGCATTGATCAAGGGATTCAACGACGCAACCGTGCGTGCCGAGGCAGGCGTGGCCCGACTGAGAAGCGCAGCCGAAGGTGCCGGCCGGCAGATCGCCGAGCGCCTGCAATCGGCCGATACCGTGCGCTCCGACCTTGCCTTCCTGATCGAGCGCGGCGACCAGCTCGCCGATCGGCTGGACAGTGCCGTGCGCGCCGCGCGCGGGGCGGCGATGGAGCGCGAGGCGGCACTGGCCGATGCCACGTCACACGCCGCTGCCGCCGCCGATAGAGGGGCCGTCCGGCGGATCGAGCCCTCGCTCAGTCTCTCGCGCGCGGCCGATGAGCCGCGCCTCGCCGAGACGCGCATGCCCGAACCCGTGCTCGCGCTTGCCGCTGCCGGCCCGTCCGGCAGCGAGGAGCCGCGGCTGCGCAGCCAGGCCGAGCGCGATCTCCTCCGCGCGCTCAAGCTGGCGCGCTAGGGGCAGGGGAGCGACCGATCATGCGCCTCCGCCTCATGCCGCTGACCATCCTCGGTCTCGGGGTCGGCCTTGCCGCCCAGGCCGCCACCCTGACCGACCAGATCCGCGCCCTGCCGGCGACGCTGGCGGGCATGGCGCCGAGCTTCGCTTCGCCCGCCCGCGCCCAGGGCACCGCCAGCCCGCCGCTGGTCGCCCCGCGCCAGGCCGCCGCCGAGGCCGCTGCCGCCGCCGCGCTTGCCGCCCGCAGCGGTCCCGGCACGGACGCGACAGCGCCGCGCCGCGCCGAGCCCCAGTCCGGGACCGACCCCTCGGCCGAGGCGATGATCGAGGAACTGCGCGCCCGCCGCGCCACGCTCGGCGAGCGCGAGCGGCTGATCGAGGGGCGCGAGGCGATGATCGCCGCCGCCGAGGCAAGGCTGCGCGAGCGCATCGCCGAGCTCCAGGCGCTGCAGGCGCGCATCACCGCCACCGAGCGCGAGGCCGACGAGCGCGAGACGGCGCGCTGGCGCTCGCTTGCGCGCATCTACCAGCAGATGAAGCCGCGCGAGGCAGCGCGCATCCTGGCCGAGCTGGAAACCGACACGGCGGTGGAGCTGATCGCCCGCCTGCCCGAGCGCATCGCCGCGCCGATCCTGGCCGCCATGCCGTCCGAGCGCGCCAGGACACTCACCGACGCGCTGGTGCTCCGCCGCGACGCGCAAGGGGCGCCGGTTGCGGCCGCTGTCCCTGCTGCATCCCCGGCGCCAAGCGTGCCCGCACCCGCGCCCGCCGCTGCACCCGGTCGGGGGGGCTGAGTCATGGTCGCGCTCGCCCCTGCCGCCGATGCCGCCCGCGCCACGATCGACCGCGCCACGCCGATCCTGATCGTCGATGACTACAAGACGATGCTGCGCATCATCCGCAACCTGTTGCGCCAGATCGACTTCAACAATGTCGAGGAGGCGACCGACGGGCAGGCGGCGCTGGCCATGCTGCGCGCCGGCAGTTTCGGCCTGGTGATCTCGGACTGGAACATGCAGCCCATGACCGGCCTGCAGCTTCTGAAGGAAGTGCGGGCCGATGCGCGCCTCAAGACGCTGCCCTTCATCATGGTCACGGCCGAGAGCAAGACCGAGAACGTGATCGCGGCCAAGCAGGCGGGCGTGTCCAACTACATCGTCAAGCCGTTCAACGCCGAGACGCTGCGCGACAAGATCGAGAAGGTGCTCGCCCATGGCTAGCGCCGGCCCGTCCCGCCCTGGGCCGCGCCGCGTCGCCTCGCGCGCCCCTGCCTCTCGCACCGGTCCGCCCGGCTCGGCACGCGCAGGCGCGGACCGTGCCGGCCCGCTCGCGCCCGACATGGCGGCCCGGCTCGGGCCCCGGCTCGATGCGCTGCGCGATCGCTACGCCGCCTCGGCCGATCCCGCTTTGGTGGCCGAGGTGGTCGGCGCCGTGCTGGAAACGCTCGCCTGCGAGCCGCGCGGCAGCGAGCGCCACCTGCTGGCCGAGTTCGAGGGGCTGGCCGAGGTGATCGACAACGCCAAGCGCGAGATTGCCGCCTTGCGCGTGGACGACATCAATGCCGCCTTCATCCCGTCCGCCACCGACGAACTGGACGCGATCGTGGCGGATACGGCAGGTGCCACCCACGCCATCCTTGATGCCTGCGAGCGGATCGAGGCCGGGGCTGCGGCCGCCCCTACCGATCTGTCCGCGACGCTGTTCGATGCGACGCGCGGCATCTATGAAGCGTGCAGCTTCCAGGACATCACCGGCCAGCGCATCGGCAAGGTCGTGCGCACGCTGAAGACGATCGAAGGGCGCATCGCCGCCGTGGTGGAGGCGTGCCGGACGATCGAGGCGCCTGCGCCTTCTGTCTCGCCCCGGGCTGCGCGTGCGGCCGCGGCCGAGGCGACAGTTGCGCCGGCGGCTGTAGCGGCCGGCACGTCGAGTGCCAACGAGACTGCACTTCTCAACGGCCCCCAGCTTGCCGGGGCCGGCAATGACCAGGCGGAGATCGACCGCCTGCTGGCCAGCCTGGAGGCATGATGAACTGGCGCCCGGCTCCCTTGCGCACACTTGCCGCGGCGATCGCGCTTCTGGCGCTCGGCGCCGGCGCGCCGGGACCCGCACGGGCGCAGGAGGCGGTGGCCGTGCGCTATGGCGCGCATCCTGGCTATGGGCGCATCGTGTTCGAGTGGGGAGCGCCGGTTTCGGTGCGCAGCACGCAGGATGGCGGCACGCTGATCCTGCGCTTCGGTCGCGCCGGCACGCCGAGTGCGGCGGCGCTGCGTAGCCGACCTCCGCGCAACGTCCAGCGCGTCACGGCCGAGCCGGCTGGCGACGGGCTGGTGGTGCGCGTCGAGCTTGCACCGGGCGTGCGGGCGCGCACCTTCCAGCTCGACAAGCGCACGGTCGTCGATGCGTTCGACGCCACGCCTGCCGCCGCCGCTGCCGCCGCCGCTGCCGCCCGTGCCCGATCCGTGCCGCCCGCCACTGCTCCTGCCGCGACGTCCGCCGCTACGCCCGCCGCGGCGCCGGCCTCGCAGCCAGCCCCCGCGACACCCGCGGCGCCAGCCCCTGCCGCCACGGCCCTTGACGTGCCCGCGGCGCCCGAGGCAGCGCCTCCCCCATCCCCCGCGCCGCCCCTACCTGCGGGAGCCTTGCCCGCACCCGCCGCGCCTGCGCTCGCCGCACCCGCCCCGGCTACGGCAGGAGAGGCAGCCAGCACTCCGCCGACCCGGCCCGCGCCGGCGCTCCCTCCGGCGCCCTTGCAGGACTCGCCGCGCGCGTCCCCGGACCCTGTCGCGGAGCCCCCGCCATCCTCTGCCGCGCCCGCGGCGAGTGCCGGCGAGACCGCTGCGCCGGCAGCCCCGGCCGAGCCGCCAGCGCGTCCCGATGCCGATGCTCCGGCGTCGGCAAGCCCTGGTGCGACAGAGCAAGCGTCGCCTGCGACCGGTGCTCCCCCGGCCAGCGATCCCGTCGCTGCGCCCGCGCCGGCTATCCCCGTGCCCGCTCCGCCATCCGCGGCGTCCGCGCCCGCTTCCGCCCCTGCTGCCAGTCCGGGGACCGGCTTGCCGACGCGGGTCATCACCACGCCACGGGCGCCCGACACCACGCCTCGGCCGACCGGGCCACGGTCGGAGGCTCCGGCGGTCGAGCCCGCAGCCGAGCCCGCGGACGCCACAGCCGGTTCGCCGTCGCGCCCGGGCGATGCGCCCGTGCTGGTGCCGACTGGCGCGGTTGCGCCGCGCACGCAGCCGCGCCCCTCTGCCGACCGCCCCGCACCGGGCGAAGCCGTGGCGCCCGCCTTGCCGCCCGTGCCTGTCCCCGTGCCTGTTCCCGTGCCTGCGCCGGCTGTCGCGCCGGCCGCGCCACGCCCGCCCGCACATACCGGGCCCGGCATGATCGCCGCCGCCCCCGATGGCGCGGGAGCAGGGCCAGGACCGGCGCAGCGCACCCCGCCCGCCCGACCGCCAGGACCCCCGGTCCCGCCCGTCGCGGTTCCGACCGTTGCTGCGCCGCCTGTGGTGGCGCCGGCGGCTGCCGCCAGCCCAGCGCCGCGGCACGATGCCGTCGCGGCGCCGGTGTCCGAGCCTGCGACGTCGGCTCCCGCTGCGGCGCCGGCCGGCGTGGCGCCCGTTGCAGCGACGCCACCCGCCCGCGTCGCGGCGACGCCGCCACCGGCCGCGACGCCCGCCGCGGAAACCGGTCTGCCGCCGATCATCCCGCCGCCGCAGCAGGTGACGACCACCCAGCAGCGCAGCCGTGCCGAGGGCGGCACCGCGGTCTCGCTGCAGATGGTCGGGCAGGGGCCGGCGATCATCGTTCCCGCGCGCAGCAATGTTGGCGCCGCCGCCTTCCGTCGCGGCGACAGCGTGTGGCTGGTGTTCGACCAGCCGATCCGCCTCGATATCAGTGCCTTCGCCCCCTATCCGGCACTGCACACGGCCGAGACGGTGTGGACGCCGGTCGGCACCGCGCTGCGCCTGCCCGCGGCGGTGGTGCGGAGCCTTGTCCTGCGGCGCACGAGCGAGGCATGGATGGTGGAGCTCGCGGCCGCCGCCGCGCCCGAGGAGAACCCGATCGGTGCCGACATCGCCGATGATGTCGATGGCGCGCGGATCCTGCTGCGGGCGACGCAAGCGGGCGGCGTGGTGCCCGTGCACGATCCCGATACGGGCGCCACGATCCTTGTCGGCACCGTGCGCACGAGCGGCCAGCCGATCGTTGCTGCGCGCCGCTTTGCCGAGTTCGCCCTGCTGCCGACAACGCTTGGCGTTGCGGTCGAGCCGCAGGCCGACAACATCCTGCTCCGCCCCTCGGCCGAGGGCTTCACCCTCACCGCCGGGCTGCGCCGCCGCGGCGGCTTGCAGGTGGGCGGCCCCGTGGCGGCCGATGCCCTGGCCGAGGCCGCGCGGCTGACGCGGCTTCTCTATCTCCCGACGCTCGATACCGCCGCGCTCGTCGCCCGCTCGCGCCAGATCATGGCCACGCTCGGCAATACCGCGCCGCTGGCGCGCGGCCAGCCCCGCATCGAACTGGCCGAGACGCTGCTGGCGCAGGGCCTGGGTGTCGAGGCGGCCTCGGTGGTGGCGCTGGCCATGGGCGACGATCCGCGGTTGGCCACGGATGCGCGTGCGATGGCGCTCGCTTCGATGGCGGCGCTGCTTGCCGGCCGGCTGGAGGAGGCCGAGCGCTGGCTTGCCGATGAGCGCATCGGCGCAAGCGACGAGGTCACGCTGCTGCGCGGCCTGCTGGCCGGCGCGCGTGGCGAGGGGCCGGAGCGGCTCGATGGCTTCGTCGCCGCCCTGCCGATCCTTTTCGCCTACCCGGAAGCGGTGCGCCATCGGCTCGGCGCGATCGCCGCCGACGGGTTGCTGGCGATCGGCGAGCACGGCGCCGCCGGCCGCCTGGTGCAGCGGCTGGGCGAATTGCAGGCAAGCGTGCCGGGTGCCGCCCTGATCGCCTTCTCGCGCGCGCGCATTGCCGAGGCGCAGGGCGACACGCAGGCAGCGCGGGAGGGCTACGCCGTGCTCATGGCCGGGCGCGACCGGCTGGCGCGCCAGCGTGCGGCGCTGGCAGCGGTCGAGCTCGACCTTCGCGAACGGCGCATCGGCGCACCCGAGGCGGTGGCCCGGCTCGAACCCCTGCTGCATGCTTGGCGCGGCGACACGCACGAGCTGCGCCTGCGGCTTCGCCTGGCCGAATTGCGCCGCGATGCCGGCGATGTCCGCGGTGCGCTCGCGCTCTGGCGCGGCACGATGGAGCAGTTCCCCGCCGATGCCGCCGCACTCGCGATACCGGAGGCGATGCGCGCGGCCTATGCGCGCCTGTTCCAGGGCGCGGCGGCCGATGCGATGCCGGCCTCGCAGCTGATCGCGCTGTTCGACGAGAACATGGACCTTCTGCCCGGCGGCCCCGAAGGGAGCGCGATCGTGCGCAAGGTGGCCGAGCGCGCGGCGGCGGCGGAACTGGCCGCGCGCGCCGCCAACCTGCTGCGCGACCGCATCGCCGCCCTGTCGGCGGGCGAGGAGAAGGGGCGGCTTGGCCTCGTGCTGGCGGAGATGCGGCTCGCCGATGGCGACGCCGCCGGGGCGCGCGCCGCGCTCCTTGCCTCCGAGGCGCAGGAGCTACCGGCCGCGCTGCGCCATGACCGGCGCCTGGCCGATGCACGCGCGGTTGCGAGCGAGGGCAATCCGGCGGCGGCGCTGGCGATGATCGAGGGATTGTCGGACGCCAAGGCGCTGCAACTGCGCGCCGACCTCGCCTGGGAATCGCGCGACTGGCCGGCGGCGCAGGCGGCGCAGACCGCGCTGCTGGCCGCGCTGATCCGCCCCGGTCTGGTGCCGGCGCAGGGGCTCGACCAGGCGCAGCGCGTTGCCGTGGTGCGGCTCGCCGCCGCGGCGGCACTGACCGGCGATGCGGCGACGCTGGCCGCGCTCAGGCGCGATTTCGCCACCGCACTGGGGCAAGGCGCGCTGTCCGAGCCCTTCCGCCTGCTCACCGCCGATCCGGTGGCAGGCGTGGCCGACCTGCCGCGAATCGCGGCCGAACTCGATCTGGCGCGGCGTTTCGTCGCGCCCGACCGCTCGGCCAGTGTCGGCGCCGCCACCCAGCCGGCAGGATCCGCGGCGCCGCGGAACTGAGCGTTTCGCGGGCGGTGCATTGCCGGGATGCGCTGCGGGCGCAACCGAGGGGTCCTTTTTCACTTGCATTACAGTCCCCCTTGCCCCATATGCGCCCGTCGAACCGCCTGACGGTTCATCTGCTGGTTGGAAAGGGGATTGCGATGGTCGCTCTTGCCCGACTGGGGATGAACTCGGACCTCCCGAGCGAAGCCCAGCGTGATGCCGCTCCCTCCCACGAGGAGGAGGGCAAGGACTATTTCGTCGAACGCCAGGGCGTGAAATTCGCCGGGACGCATCTGCTTGTCGATCTGTGGGGCGCCAGCAACCTGGCCGACCCCGACCTGATCGACCGGGCGCTGCGCGAGGCGGCGATCGTGGCCGGCGCCACGATCCTGCACAGCCACTTCCACCACTTCTCGCCCAATGGCGGGGTGTCGGGCGTGGTCGTGCTGGCCGAGAGCCACATCTCGATCCACACCTGGCCCGAGCGCGACTATGCCGCGATCGACATCTTCATGTGCGGGGCGTGCGATCCCTATCTGTCGATCCCGGTGCTGAAGGCGGCCTTCCAGCCGCAGTCGATCCAGCTCGGCGAGCAGAAGCGCGGCCTGGTCACCTAGCCGGCGCGCCTCTGCCCTGGTCCAAGGCAAGCCGGCGGGCCCCGAGGCTCCGCCGGCTTTCGCTTGCAGGCCGGACAAGTCCGTTCCTCGTCCTGCCTTTGCCTTCTCCCCGTGCTTGCCCCCGCGCCCGGCTTTGGCTAGGCAAGGCGCGCGGCCGCCCGGGCCGTCCGCCGCCACCGCCCATCACCCCGAGAGGACATGCCGATGGCAACCGATTCCTGGCTCAACGAGACGCTCTACAAGGAATGGGGCCAGCGCTTCCTGGTGAAGCGCGAGCTTGCTCGCGTGCAGAGCCCCTTCCAGGACATCGCCATCTTCGAGAGCTACACCCATGGCCGGGTGATGGTGCTGGACGGCGTGATCCAGATCACCGAGGGCGATGAGTTCGTCTACCAGGAGATGCTGACGCACGTGCCCCTGATCGCGCATGGCGCGCCGCGCCAGGTGCTGATCATCGGCGCCGGCGATGGCGGCGTGTTGCGCCGCTGCCTGATGCACCGCAGCGTCGAGAAGGCGGTGATGGTGGAGATCGACGGCGCGGTGATCGATTTGTGCAAGCAGCACATGCCAGGCATCTCCGCCGGCGCCTTCGACGATCCGCGCGCCCAGGTGATCGTGGGCGATGGCATCGACTATGTGCGCAAGGCAGAAAGCGGGCGCTTCGACGCCATCATCGTCGATTCCACCGACCCGATCGGTGTGGGCGAGGTGCTGTTCACGGACGAGTTCTACGCCAATTGCGCCCGCATCCTGACACCCAAGGGCCTGGTGGTGAACCAGTGCGGCGTGCCCTTCATGCAGGCCGACGAGCTGCGCGACACCAGCCTGCGCCGCGCCAAGGTGTTCGCCGATGTGTGGGCCTATGTCGCGGCGGTGCCGACCTATGTCGGCGGCTTCATGACGCTGGGCTGGGCCGGGCGCGATGCCGCGCAGCGCGCCCTGCCGATCGAGGAGGTGCGCGCCCGCGCCGCCGCCGCCGGGATCCTCGGCACCACGCGCTACTGGTCGCCCGAGATCCATTGGGGCGCCTTCAACCTGCCGCCCTATATCGCCCAGCACCTGCCGCAGCGCTGAGGCGGGGGCGGGCAGCATCGCGGGGGGGCGCGCGGCGCGGCGGCGTTGCGCGCCCTTTGCGATCCGGGGTGGGGCTCAGGCGGTGGCGAAGCCCTGCACCAGCGCCCCGGCCACCATGTGCCAGCCATCCACCAGCACGAAGAACACCAGCTTGAGCGGCAGCGAGACTGTGACCGGCGGCAGCATCATCATGCCCATCGACATCAGCACCGAGGCCACCACCAGGTCGATCACCAGGAACGGCAGGTAGAGCAGGAAGCCGATCTCGAACGCACGGCGCAGCTCCGAGATCAGGAAGGCGGGCAGGATCGCGCGCCAGGGCGTCTCGGCGGCAAGCTCGGGCGCGGCCATGCGGCCGAGATCGAGGAACAGGCGCACGTCCTCGCCGCGCGTGTTGGCGAGCATGAAGCGGCGGAACGGATCGGCGGCGCGGATCAGCCCGTCGATCTCGCCCAGCGTGCCGGCCGACATCGGTGCCAGCCCCTCGGCCCAGGCCTGTTCGAAGGCGGGCGCCATCACGAAGCCGGTGAGGAACAGGGCGAGCGCGATCAGCACCGGGTTGGGCGGCACGCCCTGCGCCCCGATTGCCGTGCGCAGGAGCGAGAGCGCGATCACCATGCGCGCGAAGGACGTGACCATCACCAGGAGCGAGGGCGCGAGCGAGAGCACCGTCAGCAGCACCAGCACCTGCACGATGCGCGCTGTGGCCGACCCGGCACTGGCGCCGCCGCCGAGGTCGATCGTGATGCTTTGCGCGAGCGCCGGCACGGCGGCCAGCAGCAGCACCCCGCCCGCGGCCATGGCCGCGAGCATGCGGCCTGCGCGCCAGGGGCCTGCGGCGCGGCGCCGGCACGCGGCGGTGGCAGCGGTCACTGCTTCGGCCGTTCCTCGGTGGGCAGCCAGCCGAGCAGCACATCGGTGGGCCCGCCGATCAGCAGCAGCACCTCGCGTCCGTCGCAGCGGGCGATCAGGATGCGCCGGCGCGCATCGACCGCGATCACGTCCTTCACCTCGATGCGCCGGCTCTTGCCGCCGCCGGCGGGCATGCCGAAGCGCTGCACCGACCAGAGCAGGAGCGGGATCAGCACAAGCGCCGCCGCGACGGCCGCGTGCAGCCAGCTCGGCTGGGCGAACTGGGGCAGGGTGGAGAGCATCGGCCCGGCCGCCCCGCTCAGGCATCCGCGACGGGGTCGCGGCGGCGCAACTCGTCGATCAGGGCGGTCACTTCCCCGCACAGGGTTTCGAGCGGCGGCAGCAGCGGCCGGGCGTCCTCGCGCGGCAGGCCCACCGCCTCGGCACAGAGATCGCCCACCTCGCGGTCGATACCGTCGAGATCGATGCGCCGGCCGATCAGCACGAGCGCCCGCGCCACGGCCACCGCCCCGGTCATGGCATCGACCATCATCGACAGCGCCGCGATCTGCTCCTGGCGCTGCGGGGCCTCCGCCGGGTCCATGCCGGTTCCGTTGCCGAGGTTCATGGCATACCTCCACCAAGCGCTGCGCCCGCATGGGCGCGACCGGAGGGGCGCCACGGCGAATGCCGGCACCGGGTCGATCGGATCGGGTATGGGGGCGTTGCCACGGCGCACCTCTGCTGGTTGCTGCCGTAGGCATGCCAGAGGTGGCTTAACGGGCGGCTAATGCGCGCTGATGTATGTCAGGGGGCGGTCGCGTCGCGGCCGTCTGCGCCGGCGCTGCGCCCGGTCGATTCAATCCTTCTGCGGCTCGTGAACCGTGGTGAGGGGGACAGTCTCTTCAGCGGGCAGCGAACCCAGCGCTCCGGCGCGCTCGGCAAGGATTCGCTCGTGCAACTCCCGCCGCAGCACGGTGGCCGTCGGCGGAAACACAAAACCCAGCTTCACCGCTCGTCCACGCACCTCAACGACAGTGACTTCGATCTCGTCATTGACGATGACCGATTCACCGATCTTGCGCGTGAGATACAGCATTCACGCAGGCCTCCCCCAAGCGGTTTCCCATTAACCGCATATTATGATCTCCTCCGGTATATATTGTAACGAAGGTAACCCGCGCCGAGAAGGGGCTTTCCTGCCACGCGGCGCATCGGCGCGCCAAGGGCGCTTGGCGCGTGGCCGGGGGGGAATTCCCGGCGCTGTGGCAGCGATCAAACAACCCGGCTGGGCAGGGGCATCATGTATCCACTGGGCGTTCGCATGCTTGATCTGGCCGAGGCGCGCATGCGCTGGCTGGAACGCCGCCAGGAGGTGCTGGCGCAGAACATCGCCCATGCCGACACGCCCGGCTACCAGCCGCGCGACATAGCCCCCTTCGCCGCGCTCCTGCGCGGCCAGGGCGGGCTTGCCGCCGCACGCACCGATCCCGCCCACCTTGCCGGAGCGCGATCGAACAGCGCCCTTGCCGCGCGCCCGGACCGCAACCGGCCTGAACGTTCACCCAACGGCAACGCGGTCGCGGTGGATGTGGAACTCGTCAAGGTTTCGGATACCGAATTCCAGCATGGTATGGCCCAGACCCTCTACCGGAAGGTCTTTTCCATGTTCCGCGTCGCGCTTGGGCGCGCGGCGTGAGTGACGCCAGAAGGGCGGAGGCGCGGCCGGCCTAGCAACCCGGTCATGGCAGGCAGCCTAGGGGACAAAGACAGCCATGGACCTGATGAAAGCGCTCCGCATTTCCGCCGACGGGATGGAGGCGCAATCGACGCGCCTGCGCATCGTGGCCGAGAACATCGCCAACCGCGACAGCACGCCCGCCACGCCCGGCGCCGAGCCCTACCGGCGCAAGACGGTGAGCTTCCGCGCCGAGTTCGACCGCTCGCTCGGCGCCGAGACGGTGGCCGTGCGCGGCGTCGGGCGCGACCCCTCGGCCTTCCCGCGCCGGCTCGAGCCCGGCCACCCGGCCGCCGACGCGCAGGGCTATGTCCAGACGCCCAACGTCAACAGCCTGATCGAGGTGATGGACATGCGCGAGGCGCAGCGCAGCTACGGCGCCAACCTTGCCGTGCTGGAAGTGACGCGCGGCATGCTGCAACGCGCGATCGACATACTGCGCTGAGGAGCGGACGAGGCATGCACGCGGCAGGGCTCGGCACGGGACGCAAGCGGCGGTGGCGGCGCGTGCGCGCGGCGCCCGCCCGGCCGCAGGGCCAGCCCTGGAGGTGCGCATGACATCGCCGCTTCATGCCGCGCAAGCCTATCGCGCCACCGGCGGGCTGCCGCGCGCCGACGCCGCCGAGGCGCCCGCCGCATCTGGTTTGGCGGCCGGCGCGGCGGGCGATTTCGCCCACGCCCTGCGTCAGGCGGCGGCCGGCGCCGTCTCGGCCGGGCGCGAGGCGGAGGCTCTTTCCACGCAGGCGCTGGCCGGGCAGGGCGACCTTACCGCCGTGGTGGCGGCGGTGGCGCGGGCCGAGCTCGCGCTGCAAACGGCGGTGGCGGTGCGCGACCGCGTCGTTGCCGCCTACCAGGACGTGATGCGCATGCCGATCTGAGCGCGTTCGCGACGAGATCAGGCACGGGGCGCTTCGGGGGAAGCGCACCGCGCCAGGGAGGACCGGGGGCAGAAGGCCCCCGACAGAACCCTGAAGGGGGGTCCGATGCCGGACGAGTCCACGGCTTTCATCCTGCGCGAGGCGCTCTGGACCACGCTTCTCCTCGGCGGGCCGCTGATGGCGGCGGCGCTGGTGGTGGGGCTGCTGGTGGCGCTGCTGCAAACGCTGACGCAGATCAACGAGGCGACGCTGGTGTTCGTGCCGAAGATCGTGGCGATCTTCGGCGCCACGCTGCTGCTCGCCCCGTTCATGACCGGCGTGATGCGCGACTTCGCCCGCGAGGTGTTCGACCGGCTGGTGACGGTGCCGATGCTGTAGCCGCCGGCCCCGCCGCGCCCGTCGCCGCCGCGCAGCACATGGATACCCTGCCGATCATCCTGCCGGAGGTGCTGGCCAGCCAGCTTGCCAGCCAGCTTGCCGGCCCGCTCTCGGCCGCGCTGCCGGCCGGAATCATGGTGCTGGCACTGCTGTTCGCGCGTATCGGGGCGCTCTGCATGGTGCTGCCGGGCGCGGGCGAGACCGAGGTGCCGGCGCCGGTGCGCCTGTCGCTCGCGCTCGCGCTCACCGCGCTGCTTGCGCCCGTGCTGGGCCCGCGCATCGCCGTGCCGGGCGATGCCATGCGCCTGCTCGTGCTGCTGGCGGGCGAACTGGTCGTGGGCGTGTTCCTCGGCCTGCTCGTGCGCGCCCTGGTCTGGGCGCTGATGGTGGCGGGGCAGTATGCGGCGCTGCTGATCGGGCTCAGCAACGTGTTCGTACCCGACCCGGCGCTTGGCGCGCACGGCACCGCCCTTGCCCGCCTGTTCGCACTGGCCGGGGCGATGCTGGTGCTGAGCACGGGGCTGTGGCGCGGCGTGCTGGCCGCGCTCGCCGGCAGCTATGACCTGTTCACGCCCGGCGCGGCGCTGCCGGCCGAGGGGCTGGCCGAGACGATGCTCAGCGCCGTCGCGCGCAGCCTGGCGCTCGCCGTGCAGCTCGCCGGACCGCTGGTGCTGGCGGCGCTTCTGGCCAACCTGGCGCTCGGGCTGCTTGGCCGGCTGGCGCCGCAGATGCCGGTCTTTTTTGTCGCCCAGCCGGCCATGCCGATGCTGGGCCTGCTGCTGCTTGCGCTGGTGGTTGCGCCGCTCTTGTCCGCCTGGGTTGCGGCGGCGGCCGACATACTGGCGGCGCTGGCGCCGGCCCGCTAGGACGCGCCAGTGGCCGAGGAGAGTGCAAGCGGCGAAGACCGCACGGAAGCACCGACCCAGCGCCGGCTCGACGAGGCGCGGCGCAAGGGCCAGTCGGCCGCCTCGGCCGAGCTGCCGGCGGCGGCGGCGCTGATCGGGGCCACGCTCGGCTTCGCGGTCGGGCTGCCGCTCGCCCTGCCGCCGCTGCTCGCCAGCTTGCGCGTGCCGTTCGGCGAGGCGCTGACACTGGAGGCGTGGCCCACCCTTGCCGCGCGCCTGTTCGCGGATGCCATGCTGCTGCTGCTGGCGGTGATGCTGCCGGCGGCTTTCCTGGCGCTTGGCGCCGGTCTTCTGCAGACCGGCTTCCTGGTCTCGGCCGAGGCGCTCAAGCCGCAATGGAGCCGCATCAGCCCGGCGAGCGGGATCAAGCGCATCGTCTCGCTCGATGCGCTGGTGGGGCATCTGCGCGTCCTGGTCAAGGTCGCGGTGCTGGCGGGTGCCACCTGGCTTGCGCTGGCACCACTTCATCCGCAGCTTGCCGAGATGGCGCACTGGTCGCCTGCGGCCCTGATGGCGGCAACCGGGCACGCGACCCTGCGCCTGCTCGTCGCCCTGTCGGTGGCGCTGGCGGCCATTGCCGCGCTGGACGTGCTCTACCAGCGCCTGCGGTTCGCCCAGCGCCTGCGCATGACCCGCACCGAGCTGCGCGAGGAGATGCGCCAGTCCGAGGGCGATCCCAAGATCAAGGGCCGCCTGCGCCAGATCCGCATGGAGCGCGCGCGCCGGCGCATGCTGGCCGCCGTGCCCAAGGCCGATGTGGTGATCACCAATCCGACCCACTACGCGGTGGCACTCGCCTACCAGGCCGACCGGATGGGCGCGCCGCGCGTGGTGGCGAAGGGCGTCGATCTCCTTGCCGCGCGCATCCGCGAGGTTGCCGCCCGGCACGAGATTCCGCTTGTCGCTAACCCTCCGCTCGCGCGCGCGCTTTATGCTGTCGAACTGGAGCGCGAGATCCCGCCCGAGCATTACCGCGCCGTGGCCGAGATCATTGCCTTCGTCTGGCGTCTGAAAGGTCGTTCGGCCCATGCCCCTGCCTAGCTTCCTGCGCGCGCTCGGGATCGGCTCCGCGCCTGCCGAGGCGGAGCTCGCCGGTCCCGACCTGCTGGCGCGCGCGGGCTGGCTCGAATCACCCGTCTGGGCCGCACTGATCGCGCACGCGCCCTTCGGGCTCGCGATCTGCGACCGCGACGGCCGGCTGGTGGCCTGGAATGCGGCATTCGCCCGCCTGGCAGCCCCGGCCAGCGAGGCGATCGCGCCTGGCACGGCGCTCGCCGAGCTGGTGGAGGCGGCCGATCAGGATTCGCTCCTCGACGGGCTCGACCAGGGGTTGCGCGGCCCGCTCGGCGATGCCCAGCGCGACGCGCGCTTCCGCCACGCTCCCGACTACATCGCCTCCCTGACCATCTCGGGCGTGCTCGATGGCTCCGGGGCGCGTGTCGGCGTCTCGGTGCGGGCGGTGGACGTGACCGGGCCGCGCCAGTTCCAGCGCCAGCTTGCGCAGGCCGCCAAGATGCAGGCGGTGGGGCAACTGGCCGGCGGGCTGGCGCACGACTTCAACAACCTTCTCACCGCGATCATGGGTGCGACGGACCTGATGCTCGGCCGCGGCGAACTGGTCGAGGCCGACCGCGCCGACCTTGTCCATGTCCGCCGTGCCGCGGAGCGCGGGGCGGGGCTCGTGCGCCAGCTTCTCGCCTTTTCGCGCCGCCAGACGCTACGGCCGACGGTGATCGACCTCAGCGCCGCGGTGGCCGACATCGCCCCGATCCTCACTCGCCTTCTCGGCGAACGCATCCGTATCGAGATGGACCTGGAGCGGCCCGGGCGGCTGGTGCGCGTCGATCCGGTGCAGCTCGACCAGGTGATCGTCAACCTTGCCGCCAATGCCCGCGACGCCATGCCCGATGGCGGCGCGCTGGTGCTGCGCACCGGCCATCTCAGCGTCATGCGCCCGCTTCCGCTCGGCTCGGAGGTGATGCCGGCCGGCCGCTATGTCGTGCTGGAGGTGGCCGATAGCGGCCAGGGCATCGCGCCCGAACATCTGGGGCGCATCTTCGAGCCCTTCTTCACGACAAAGGAAAAGCTCGGCACCGGCCTCGGTCTGGCCACCGTCTATGGCATCGTGCGCCAGACCGAGGGCTATATCGCGGTGGAAAGCGCGCCGGGGCAGGGGGCCAGCTTCCGCATCTACCTGCCGCGCTACGAGGGTGCCGAGCCTGCGGCGAACCTGGGCCAGAGCGACGACACGGCTGGCGCATCGCCGGCCCGGTTCGGTCCGGCGGTGGCGGCGGCACCGGCGCGCGCGCGCGGCACACTGCTGCTGGCCGAGGACGAGGATGCCGTGCGCGAGCTTGCCCGCCGCGCGCTCAGCGATGCCGGCTGGACCGTGATCGCCGCCGCCTCGGCCGAGGAGGCGCTGGAGAGGGCGCCACCTGACCTTGCCGGCCTCACCGTGCTGGTTTCCGACGTGGCGATGCCCGGGCTGGACGGACCCGAGCTCGCACGGCAGCTGCGGCTCGGCCGGCCCGATCTGCCGGTCGTTCTGATGTCGGGCTATGCCGAGACCGCGCGGCTCGGCATCGTGCCTGGCCAGGAACCGGTGCTTCTCGCCAAACCCTTCGCGCTGCGTGATCTGGTGGAGACGGTCGGGCGGGTCTGTGCGCCGCCTATGCGTACCCAGCCCTAGCCGTTAAGAGATCGTGCCGGTTTTGTTCTTTTCGCTTGCCAACTAGAACACAATAGGAATACTGGGTGCCTCTGGCGGAGGAAGCCCAGTTGCGCGGTGTTTCCGCGCCGTGGCAGAAGGAGGGTTCGGGCATGGCGGTAGTGGCGCTGCGGCCCGCCGACAAGGACGGCAGGGACGGCATGGACAAGAACAAGGCTTTGGATGCGGCGTTGGCCCAGATCGAGCGGTCCTTCGGCAAGGGCTCGATCATGAAGCTCGGCGCGCGCGAGAGCATGGCGGATGTGGAGGTGGTATCCACGGGTTCGCTCGGCCTCGACCTTGCGCTCGGCATCGGTGGCGTGCCGCGCGGGCGCATCATCGAGATCTACGGGCCGGAAAGCTCGGGCAAGACCACGCTCGCGCTGCATGTCATCGCCGAAGCGCAGAAGCGCGGCGGCGCCTGCGCCTTCATCGACGCGGAACATGCGCTCGACCCCTCCTATGCGCGCAAGCTCGGGGTCGATGTCGACAACCTCCTCATCAGCCAGCCCGATGCGGGCGAGCAGGCGCTGGAGATCGCCGATACGCTGGTGCGTTCCGGCGCGATCGACGTGCTGGTGGTGGACAGCGTTGCCGCCCTGGTGCCGCGCGCAGAACTCGAGGGCGAGATGGGCGACAGCCATGTCGGCCTGCACGCCCGCCTGATGAGCCAGGCCCTGCGCAAGCTTACAGGCTCGGTCTCGAAGTCGAAGACGATCCTGATCTTCCTCAACCAGATCCGGCTCAAGATCGGGGTCATGTTCGGCAACCCCGAGACCACCACCGGCGGCAATGCGCTCAAGTTCTACGCCTCGGTGCGCATGGAGATCAGGCGCATCGGCGCGATCAAGGAGCGCGAGGAGACGGTGGGCAACCAGACCCGCGTCAAGGTGGTGAAGAACAAGATGGCCCCGCCGTTCCGGCAGGTCGAGTTCGACATCATGTATGGCGAGGGCATCTCCAAGACCGGCGAGCTGATCGATCTCGGCGTCAAGGCCGGCATTGTCGAGAAATCGGGCGCCTGGTTCAGCTATGACAGCCAGCGCATCGGCCAGGGGCGCGAGAATGCCAAGGGCTTCCTGCGCGACCATCCCGAGGTCGCCAACGAGATCGAACGGCGCATCCGCGAACAGGCAGGCATAGTTGCGAATGCCATGATCACCACGCCCGAGGAGGGCGAGGCCGACGCGGACTGAGCCGGTCGGGTCGCGCTTCCTGCATAGGGCGCTGCCACGCGGGGCCCCGGGGCATGTCTCCCGGGGCCCTTTCGCGTTCGGGAGCCTGCCGGTGGCTGGCGAGGGCCGGCCCGGTGACGGGCTGGGCGGTCGGGCGCGCGTGCGGCACGGCGGCGGTTCCGCCATGCCCGGCCGCGGTGCGGAGGCAGGCGAGGCGCAGCGGCACAGGTGCAGGGCGAGGGGCGGCACCAGCGGTTCCGATTTGCCCGGCTTCTGGTGGCGCCCTTGCCATGCGATCGCGCGCGCGCGGCGCAGGCGGCGGTTCCGCCATGCCCCGCTCCGTCGCTCGCTGGCCCACCTGCCGTGACGAACCCCTCCTGCTGGCGGCAGGCAGGGCCGGTCCGCGGCAGGCCTGCGGTGTAGCGGGCGGCAAGCCTGTCCTGGCCGCAGACTCGACTCGGCCGGCGCCCCCCGCTACAAGCGCAAGCCTGCCTCGCCCGCCGTCGCGCACGCCGCCTCCTTGTGCGCCTGCCGGCGGTGCCGGCACCCCGCCACCCTTTCCGCGCCAGGGCCCAATCCCGCGATGACCTCCTCGAACGATATCCGCGCCGCCTTCCTGGACTTCTTCGCGCGCAACGAGCATGCGGTGGTGGAATCGAGCCCGCTCGTGCCGCGCAACGACCCCACGCTGATGTTCACCAACGCCGGCATGGTGCAGTTCAAGAACGTCTTCACCGGACTGGAGACGCGCCCCTACAGGCGGGCGGCGACGGCGCAGAAATGCGTGCGCGCCGGCGGCAAGCACAACGACCTCGACAATGTCGGCTACACCGCGCGCCACCACACCTTCTTCGAGATGCTGGGCAACTTCTCCTTCGGCGACTACTTCAAGGAGCGCGCGATCGAGCTTGCCTGGAACCTGATCACCAAGGATTACGGCCTGCCCAAGCACCGGCTGATGGTCACCGTCTATCACGAGGATGACGAGGCGGCCGAGCATTGGCGCGCCATCGCCGGCCTGCCCGAGGAGAGGATCATCCGCATCGCCACCAGCGACAATTTCTGGGCGATGGGCGATACCGGCCCCTGCGGCCCGTGCAGCGAGATCTTCTATGATCACGGCCCCCATGTCGCGGGCGGCCCGCCCGGTAGCGCCGATGCCGATGGCGACCGCTTCATCGAGATCTGGAATCTTGTCTTCATGCAGTTCGAGCAGATCGCGCCCGGCAACCGGGTGTCGCTGCCCAGGCCCTCGATCGATACCGGCATGGGGCTCGAGCGGCTGGCGGCGATCCTGCAGGGCAAGCACGACAACTACGACACCGACACGCTGCGCGCCCTGATCCTGGCTTCGGCCGAGGCTTCGGGCGCCGATCCGGACGGGCCGCACCGCGCCAGCCACCGCGTGGTGGCCGATCATCTGCGCGCCTCCTCCTTCCTGATCGCCGATGGCGTGCTGCCCTCGAACGAGGGGCGCGGCTATGTGCTGCGCCGGATCATGCGCCGGGCCATGCGTCATGTGCACATGATGGGCGCGCGCGAGCCGATGATGTGGCGCCTCGTGCCGGCGCTGATCCGCCAGATGGGCCAGGCCTATCCCGAGCTTTCGCGCGCCGAGGCGCTGATCACCGAGACGCTCAGGCTCGAGGAGACGCGCTTCCGCGCCATGCTCGAACGCGGGCTGCACCTGCTGGCCGACGAGACGGGCAGGCTCGGCGAGAAGCAGCCATTGCCCGGCGCCGTCGCCTTCCGCCTGTATGACACCTACGGCTTCCCGCTCGACCTGACGCAGGATGCGCTGCGCGCGCAGGGCCGCGGCGTCGATGTCGAGGGCTTCAACGCGGCGATGGCCGAGCAGCGCGCACGCGCCCGCGCTGCCTGGGCCGGCTCGGGCGAGGCGGCCACTGAAGCCGTGTGGTTCGACATCAAGGACAAGGTCGGCGCGACCGAGTTCCTGGGCTACACCGCCGAGGCGGCCGAGGGCGAGGTGCGCGCGATCGTGGTCGGCGGCAAGCCGGTCGAGGCCGCGCATATCGGCCAGGAGGTGGCGATCATCCTCAATCAGACGCCCTTCTATGGCGAGAGCGGCGGCCAGGTCGGCGATGGCGGCATCCTCGTCGCCGCCAACGACACGGTGATCGAGATCCGCGACACGCAGAAGAAGCTCGGCGACCTGTTCGTCCATCTCGGCACCGTGCGCAAGGGCGAGATCACGCTCGGCGCGCCGGTGGAAGCGCGCGTCGATCATGCCCGCCGCACCGCGGTGCGCGCCAACCACTCGGCCACGCACCTGCTGCACGAGGCCCTGCGCCGCCGCCTCGGCACCCATGTCGCGCAGAAGGGCTCGCTGGTCGCGCCGGAACGTCTGCGCTTCGACTTTTCGCACCCCAAACCGATCTCGACCGACGAACTGGAACGGATTGAGGAACTGGCCAACCAGATCATTGTGCAGA
>JADZEB010000006.1 GCA_020850755.1 Alphaproteobacteria bacterium
CGGCGAGAGCGGCGCCGACATCGCCGGCGGGCTGGGACTGGATGCGCCCGTCCTTGACGAAGCCGATCGCGCCGAGCCGGTTCGGGTAGGTCAGCCCCAGCTGCGCGCGGAACCCGTAGCGGCCGACAAAGCCCACCCAGTCCTCCTGGAAGCCGCGCTCGGGCGGGACGATCATCTCCGCCACCACCGTGGTGGCCCCGCCGCGCAGCATCGCCAGCAGGTCCCATTCCATCGCCGCGGCGAACTCGGCGCGCGTCATCTCCTCGAGCCCGAGGCGCAGCGTGGGCGCGACCGCGTGATAGAAGGCCGCACCCGGCGCGATCGGGAAATCCTCGGCCATGCCGCGCGAACGCGGCGTGGCACCCGGATGGACATGGGCGTTGATGAAGCCGGGCGCCACCAGACAGCCGCCGGCATCGATCTCGGTGTCGGCGCGGCCGCGATAATCCGGCATATGCGCCACCACCACGCCATCCTCGATGACAAGGTCGGTGCGCGGCAGGATGCGCGGCGCCGCGCCGCCGGTCCAGATCGTGCCGCCGCGCACCACCGTGACGTGCGTGCGATCCTCGGGCCTGGTTGCCATTGCCATCGACTTCCCCTCAACCAACGCCGATCGTGAAACGCCGGCGCGACAGGATCGCCTGCACCGCGAGCGCCACCAGCCCGACGCCCAGCATCAGCATCAGGCAGAGGGCGGACAGGAGCGGCAGCTCGCCGCTCTCGTAATAGTCGTACATTACGACCGAGAGCACGGGATTGTTCAGCCCGGCAAGCAGGATCGACATGCCAAGCTCGCGCATGAACATCATGAACAGCAGCACCCAGGCCGAGAGCAGCGCCGGGCGCAACAGCGGCACGACGATCGCGACCACCGCGCGCATGCGCCCCGCGCCGCTGATCCAGGCGGCCTCCTCGAGCTCGCGCGAGAGCTGGAGCAGGGGGCCGGCAAGCGTGCGCAGTCCGATCGGCAGGTAGCGCGTGGCGAAGGCGATCAGCAGGATCGCGACCGTGCCGTAGATCGGCAGCGGAAAGACGACATAGCCCCACAGCAGCCCGAGGCCGAGCACGGTGGCCGGGAAGGAGATCGGCAGCATCGCCAGCGTCTCGAGCAGGCCGCGGCCGCGCCGCGCGGTGCGCATGGCGAAATAGCCGACAGCGAGCGCAAGGGCGACGCAGATCAGCGCCGCGGCGGAGGAGACGAGCAGGCTGTTGATCGCCCCTTCCACCACGCGCGGGTGGCTGAGCGCGCGGGCATAGTTGTCGAACGTCAGGCGCGTGAAGGTCTCGGCGTCGAAGCGGCCGAAGAAGCGCAGGAACGAGCCGAGCAGCAGCACGGCGAGCGGGAGGAACACCGCGAGCGCGAAGAAGGCCCAGCACGCGCCCGAGACCACCCAGCGCCAGCGGCCGAGATCGATCGGCGCGACCGAACCGCCCTTGCCGGACAGCGTGGCGAAGCGTTCGGCCATGCGCGTGGCGCGGCGATAAAGCAGCACGCCGATCATCGTCACGCCGAGCAGGCTCACGGCCAACGCGGTGCCGGTGCCGTAGTCGGGCGGATAGCGCGAGGCGACCGCGCCGTAGATCAGCGTCGGATAGGTGAAGATGCCAACCGGCTGGCCGAGGAGCTGGGGCACATCGAAGCTCTCTATGCCGATGATCGTCAGCAGCAGCGCGGCCGACAGGATCGAGGGCGCCATCATCGGCAGGGTGATGCGCCGGAAGGTGCCCCAGGCGCCGGCGCCGGCGATCCGCGCTGCCTCCTCCAGCGTCGCGTTCATGGCGCGGAAGCCCGGCACGATCACCAGGAAGGCGAGCGGCGTGACATACAGGCCCTGCACGAAGATCATGCCGCCCATCGAGTAGATGTTGATCGGCGGCCGCTCCAGCCCGAACAGCGCCATCAGCGCCTGGTTGAGAATGCCCTTGCCGGGACTGAGCAGCATCGTCCAGGCGATGACGCCGAGGATCAGTGGCATCAGGAAGACGATGGTGATCAGGAACTCGAAGATGCGCCGGCCGGGCACGGCGGTGCGGGCGACCACCCAGGCGAGCGCGGTGCCGAGCGCTACAGCCACCGCCATCTGGCCGAGAGCGAAGACGATCGTGCTGCGCAGGGTCTTCACCATCTCGGGATCGCCATAGGCGGTGGCGTAGTTGGCGAGCGTGAGGCGGCCGGCTTCGAGCGGCGAGCCGGTGCTGAAACTGCCCGCGACCAGCCAGCCGATCGGGTAGAGGGCGAGGAAGCCCACCAGCAGCAGCAAGAGGGCGAAGGGCAGCGTGCCGCCCTCGCCTCGGCGCAGGCGGAGGCCAGCGTCGCGCGCCGGTGCGGGCGGGGCAGGCGCGGCCATGCCGCTAGGCGGGCAGACAGAGGGCGCGGCCGGGCGGAATGCTCACCCGCAGCGCGGCCCCCGGTGCGAACATGCGGCACTGCGCATCGTGCGCGACCAGCCTGTGGCTGCCGAGCGCCAGCACCAGCTCGCTGTAGCGGCCCTGGTAGGCGGCGGTGACAACGCGCACCGGCAGCCCGGCGCCGCCATCGCCCTCGGCGATCGCCAGGTCCTCCGGCCGCACGGCGAGCCAGAGCGCGCCGTCCGCCGCCGCCGCGGGCACCGCGCCGACCGCGACAGTCTGGCCCTCGATGCGCACGCTGTCGGCGCCGGCGCGCTCGGCCGGCAGGAGGTTGCGCCAGCCGATGAACTCGGCGACGAAGCGGTTGGCCGGGCGGGTGAACACCGCCTGCGGCGTGCCGATCTGCTCGATCCGTCCGGCGCGCATCACGCACACCGTGTCGCTGAGCGCCAGCGCCTCGGCCTGGTCGTGGGTGACGAACAGCGCCGTCACGCCGAGCGACTGCTGCAGGCGGCGGATCTCGGTGCGCAGTTCCTCGCGCAGCCGGGCGTCGAGATTGGACAGGGGCTCGTCCAGCAGCAGCACGCGCGGCTCGGCCACCAGCGCGCGCGCCAGCGCCACGCGCTGCTGCTGCCCGCCCGAGAGCGCGCTCGGGTAGCGGGCGGCAAGATGGCCGAGCTGCACCGTTTCCAGGATCGCATTCACCCGCCGCGCGATACCGCCCAGCCGGCGCTGGCGCAGCGGGAAGGCGACATTCTCGAACACGGTCATGTGCGGCCAGACCGCATAGGACTGGAACACCATTCCCATGCCGCGCGCCTCGGGCGGCAGGTGCCCGGCATCGGAGGACACCACATCCTCGCCCACCAGGATGCGCCCGGCGCTGGGCCTCTCCAGCCCCGCCACCATGCGCAGGCTGGTGGTCTTGCCGCAGCCCGAGGGGCCAAGCAGGGACATCACCTGTCCCGACGGCACCTCGAGGTCGATGCCGGCAACGGCGGTGACGGAGCCGAACCGCTTGGTCAGCCCCTCCAGGACCAGTCTTGTCATGGCGCTTCCTGGCGCGTAGCTCCCGGCGCGCACGCTCAACGCAGGAAGTATTCACGCATCTTCTGCTGGAAGAAGGGCAGCCGCTGCGCCTCGAGCTCGTGCGCCTGGGGATAGAGCCGCGCACTGCCGAGCTTGGCGTAACCCGCCGGCCACTGGTCGCGCAGCGCGGGCAGCAGGCCGAGACCGTTCATGCGCCCCTGCGCCTCGGGCGAGAGCATGAAATCGAGGAACAGCTTGGCCGCGGCCGCGTGCGGCGCGCGCTTGGGGATGCTGAGCGAGAGGCCGGTCCAGATCACCGGGTCGGGTACGCCCCATTCGGCCGGGCCGCCCTGCGCCTTCAGCGGTTCGATATAGTTCGGATAGGCCGCGACCTGGATCGCCACCTCGCCCGAGGCGAGCATCTCCTGCACCTGGAGATAGCGGCCATAGCGGAGCTGCTGGCGGCCGAGGCGCGCAAAATAGTCGCTCCAGCGCGCCTCGCCCCACACCTCGTAGAGCGTGATGAACCAGATTCCCGCGCCGCCCGCCTGCAGCGGGTCCTGGATCGCCATCTTGCCGCGCCAGCGCGGATCGAGCAGGTCCTCCCAGGTCTTGGGCGCCTGATCGGCGTTCACCTGGCGCGTGTTCCAGGCGAAGCTGGCCAGCGTCAGCGCGTAGTTGCCATAGGCATCCTCGCGCGCATGCAGATCGCGCTGGTAGCGGTCGAGATGGCGCGAGCGGTAGGGCTGGGTCAGGCCGCGCGCATGCAGGATCTTCGACTGCCGGTCGGTCAGCAGCAGCATGTCGGCGGTGTGCCGGCCGGCGGCGCTCTCGGTCTCGAAGCGTTGCGTCACCTGCGAAGTGTCGCCGCGCCAGTACTGCACGCGGATGCCGGGATAGCGCCGCTCGAACGCGCCCTTGAGGTCCTCGATCACCTGGACCAGCGTGCCGGTGTAGAGCACGAGCTCGCCTTCGCGGCGCGCGGCGTTGTAGAGCGAGTCCTCGCTTTCCTGCGCGATGACATGGCGCAGCGGGATCGCCGCCGCGGCGGCCCCGAGCCCGAGCGTGAATGAGCGGCGATCCATGAATGCTCTCCCCGTGCATGTTGCAAGCGCCTCCACGAGGCGCCGAGCTGGCTTCGCGCGATGATACCGCTACCGCAATGCTAAGCCAACGGGGCGCGGATGCAGCGCACCAGCTGCCCCGGCGCCGGTGCGATGGGCTCGGGCACGGCGGCGGTGCATCGCGGCTCGGCGTGCGGGCAGCGCGGGGCGAAGCTGCAGCCGGGCGGCAGGGCGGCGAGATTGGGCGGGGCGCCGGGGATGGCGTTCAAGCGCCGCGCGCGCATGCCTTTGCGCACCGTCGAGCCGAGCAGGCCCTGGGTGTAGGGGTGCAGCGGCGCCCGGATCACCTCGCGCACCGGCCCCATCTCGACGATGCGCCCGGCATACATCACGGCGATGCGGTCGGCGATCTCGGTGGCAACGCCGATATCGTGCGAGACGAAGATCACCGACAGCCCGTATTCCTGTTGCAGTCGGCGCAGGAGCAGCAGGATCTGGATCTGCACCGTGGCATCGAGCGCGGTGGTGGGCTCGTCCGCCAGCAGCAGGCTCGGATTGCAGGAGAGCGCAAGCGCGATCATGGCGCGCTGGCGCATGCCGCCGGAAAGCTCGTGCGGATAGGCGCGCAGCCGCCGCTCGGGCGAGGGGATCTGCACACGCTGGAACAGTTCCACCGCGCGCGCCCACGCCGCTGCTTCGCTCACCGACTTGTGGCGGCGGATCGTTTCCACGATCTGCCGCCCGACCGAGTAGACCGGGTCGAAGGCGGTGGCCGGCTCCTGGAAGATCAGGGCGATGTCGCCGCCGCGGAGCTGGCTCATCGCCCGCTCGCCGAGGCCGAGCACGTCCTGCCCGGCGAACCGGACCGCGCCGCTGACGCGAGTGCGCTTCGGGTTGTGCAGGCGCAGGATGGTGCGCAGCGTCACGCTTTTCCCCGAGCCGGACTCGCCCAGCAGGCACAGCACCTCGCCGCGCGCGAGCGCGAAATCGACGCCGTTCAGCACCTCGACCGCGCCGTCGGGGCCGTGGAAGGCGACATGCAGCCCCTCGACCGCGAGCAGCGGCTCGGCCCCGTTCGCGCCGGGCGCGTCCGTCATGCGGGTGGAGCCTTGCCGGCAAGCCCGGTAGCGGCCTCGAGGGCGGCGCCGACGCGGAACAGTCGCGCCTCGGCGAAGGGCGGGCCGAAGATGTGCATGCCGATCGGCATGCCGTTGCCGTCGAAGCCGCCGGGCAGGACAAGCCCCGGCAGGCCGAGGAAGTTCAGGGGCCGCATCAGGTCGCTGATGCGCCCGAGCGTCTCGGCCATGCGCGGACCGTCGCCGACATCGACCTCGGCGATGGTCGGCACCTGGCCCTGCATGGCTGGCGTGAACACCACGTCGCAGCGGCTGAACACGGTCTCGCAGAAGCCGCGGATCAGCCTGGGCCGCACCGAGCAGATCGCCAGATAGACCTTGGCCGGCATGGCGAAGCCCGGCTCGATCCGTGCGCGCACCTGTGGCGCGTAATCCTGCGGCCGGGTCTTGAGGAAGTGCTCGTGCAGGGTGACCGCCTCGGCAGTCATGATGCCCAGCACCAGCGGCGTGCTCTCGTGGTGATAGGGCATCGGCACGTCCACCAGCACGGCACCCATTTCGGCAAGCCGCCTCAGCCCCGCCTCCCATGTCGCCTGCACCGCCGGGTCTAGCTTCTCGTTGTAGTAGGAGGTCGGCACGCCGACGCGCAGGCCGCGCACGCCATCGGCCGCGCCGCGCAGCGCGGCGCCCTCATAGTCGCTGGTGGGCAGGCTGGCGCTGGTCGGATCGAGCGGATCGTGGCCGGCGATGACGCCGAACAGGCGCGCGCAGTCGCGCACGGTGCGGGCCAGCGGCCCGACCGTGTCGGTCGAGAAGGAGATGCCCATCACGCCGTGGCGGCTGACACGCGTCTGGGTGGGCTTGATGCCGACCACGCCGCAGGCCGCCGCCGGCAGGCGGATCGAGCCGCCGGTATCGGAGCCGAGCGCGCCCCAGCTCACACGCCCGGCGACGGCGCAGCCGGAACCCGAGGAGGAACCGGCGGTGATCCGCGACGTGTCCCACGGGTTGCGGCAATCGCCCCAGTGCAGGTTCTGCCCGGCCGGGCCGAAGGCGAACTCGGACTGGTTGAGGCCGCCGAACTCGATCGCGCCGGCGGCGTCGAGGCGCAGCAGCAGCGTGCAATCGGTGTCGGCCCTGGTCTCGCGCAGGATCTTGGTGCCGCAGGTGCTGACGCGGCCCTTGCGGAAGAACATGTCCTTGTGCGCGAGCGGCACGCCGTGAAGCGGGCCATGCGCCTCGCCGCGCGCAAGCGCCGCATCGGCGGCATCGGCCTGACGTCGCCCACCCTCGGGATCGGTCCAGATGAAGCAGTTGAGCCGGGGCTGCATCGACGCCGCGCGCGCGAGCACGGCATCGGTCGCCTCGCGCGAGGAAACGGCACGCGCGCGGATGGCGTTTGCAAGCTCGACCAGGGTGAGGTCGGTGATCTGGGTCGCGGCCATGACGCTCACTCCCCCTTCGGCGCGAGCGCGGCAAGCGTGGTGGCGAGGTCGGCGGGCTCTGCGGTGAAGTGCGACACGCCGGGTGCGACCCTCTCCAGCGCGGCGATGGTGATCGCGAGCGTGCTTGCCGCGCGCGCCGCGGCGGCGGGGGAATAGTCGTAATCGTGCGCGGCCTTGACCATGGCGGCGATGGCGGCCGGGTCGAGGGGGGTGCTGCTCGCAGTCATGGTCTCGCTCCTGCTGTGACCGGGTTTGCGCTGTCGCCGCCCGCGCCGGGCGCCGGGGCCTTGCTGTGCCCGCTGCCGGCACGCGCCATGTGGCAGGCGGCATGATGACCAGCGAACTTCGCGCCGGCCACCGTGTCCAGTGCCGGCTCGCGGGCGGTGCAGACCGCCTCGGCAAAGGTGCAGCGCGTGCGGAAGCGGCAGCCCGAGGGCGGGTTGATCGGGTTGGGCGGATCGCCCGAGAGTGGCGGCTCGGTGGTGCGGCGGTCCGGGTCCATCGCCGGCATGGAATCGAGCAGCGCGCGGGTATAGGGGTGCGCGGGCTCGGCATAGATCGCCTCGACCGGCCCGATCTCCACCACGCGGCCGAGATACATCACCATCACCCGGTCGCTGATGAATTGCACCACGTTCAGGTCGTGGCTGATGAAGATGTAGGTCAGGCCGAGATCGTCCTTGAGGTCGAGGAGCAGGTTCAGCACCTGCGCCTCGACCGACTTGTCGAGCGCGGACACGGCCTCGTCCAGGATCAGCAGGCGAGGGCTCAGTGCCAGTGCGCGCGCAATGTTCACCCGCTGGCGCTGCCCGCCGGAAAGCTCGTGCGGGTAGCGGCGCAGGAACAGCGCCGGTTCGAGACCGACGCGCGCGAGCAGGTCGTGGGCGAGCCGCTGCGCATCGGCCCGCTTCATGCCATGCCCGGCCGGCGCGGAGGCGATGGTGTCGGCCACCGTCAGGCGCGGGTTGAGGGAGGCGTAGCTGTCCTGGAACACCATCTGCATCTGGCGGCGCAGCTCGGACAATCCGATCCCGCCGGGCGCATTGATGGCGCGGCCGCCGAAGCGGACGGTGCCGGCGTCGGGCGCGACCAGGTGCATGAGAAGGCGCGCGGTGGTGGACTTGCCGCAGCCGGATTCACCGACCACGCCGAGCGTCTCGCCGGGCGCGACCGCGAAATCGATGCCGTCCACCGCCTGCACCCAGGCTACCGGCCGGCGCAGCAGCCCGCCCAGGATCGGGAAATGCTTCTTCAGCCCCTCCACCGCGAGCAGCGGGACGGCGGCGCCGCTTGCGGGCGCGCCGCTCATATCCGGACATCCATGGCCGAGCGCAGCCCGTCGCTCAGCAGGTTGAAGCAGACCGATGTGACCAGGATCGCGAAGCCGGGCAGCGCGGCCACCTCCGGGCGCGTGTAGATGGCCGGGCGCAGCGTGTTCAGCATCAGTCCCCATTCGGCATTCGGCGGCTCGACGCCAAGGCCGAGGAAGGACAGGCCCGAGGCGAGGATGATCGAGACCGAGATCAGGCTGGTGGCATAGATGAAGATCGGGCCGAACACGTTGCGAAGCACATGCACGCGCAGGATCGACAGCGTGCCGAGGCCCGAGGCGCGCGCGGCATCGACATAGTCCAGGGTGCGCACGCTGGTGGTGACGCTCTCGGACACGCGCACGATCGGCGGGATGAACACCACCGTGAGCGAGACGATGGCGTTGACGATGCCGGCCCCGAGCGTGCCCGAGATCGCGATCGCCAGCAGCACCGAGGGGAAGGCGTAGAACACGTCGATCGTGCGCATGATCAACGTGTTCACCCACCCGCCGAGGAAGCCCGCCACGATACCAAGCAGCCCGCCGATCACCAGCGCGTTGAAGACAGGCGTGACACCCATGAACAGCGACAGCCGCCCGCCATAGAGGATACGCGTCAGCATGTCGCGGCCGAGCTCGTCGGTGCCGAAGGGATGCTCCAGGATGGCGCGCGGGTTGTCGGACATGCCGAGGCTGTTCAGGATGCCGAAGGGACGCAGCCGGCGCGGCATGCGCCCCAGGAAGGGATCGTGCGGCGCGATCAGCGGCGCCAACAGCGCGGCGAGCAGGATCAGTGCCAGCACAAGGGCGCAGGCCATCGTCACGCGATCGCGCATGAGGCGCCGGCCGACGGTGGCCCAGTAGCCGCGTGTCGGCGTGGCGGCGGACGCGGAGGTTGCGATCGCGGGAGCTGGCGGCTGCGCGGCCATTGCTCAGCCGCGGCGGATGCGCGGGTCGACCAGCGTCTGCACGATGTCGACCAGCAGGTTCAACAGGACGAAGAACATCGCCAGGACCAGGATCACGCCCTGGAGCATCGGGATGTCGCGGCGGAAAATCGCATCATTCAGCAGGAAGCCGGTGCCCGGCCAGGAAAACACGGTCTCGACCAGGATGGAGCCGCCGAGCAGGTAGCCGAACTGCAGGCCCATCACGGCGAGGCAGACGGGCGCGACATTGCGCACCACATGCAGCAGCACCGCATGGCCGGGCAGCCCCTTGGCCTTCAGCGCCTGGACGAACTCCATCGCCAGTGTCTCGGCGACGGTGGCGCGCACCGTGCGCGTGACGATTCCCATCGGGATCACGGACAGCGTCACGGCGGGCAGGATCGCGTGGCTCCAGTCGGTGCGCGTCCACAGCCAGAAGGCGCTGCCAGCCGGGCCGATGCCGATCGCGGGCAGCGCATTCATGTTCACCGAGAACAGGATCACCAGCACCATGCCGAGCCAGTAGTGCGGCACGGATACGCCGAGGATCGCGATCAGGCTGGCCAGCTTGTCGAGCCAGCTCGATTGCGCATAGCCGGCGATCCCGCCCAGGATCGCACCCAGCGTGAAGCCGATCGCGGCGGCAAGGAAGGCAAGCAGGACCGAGTTCCCGATCGCGGCGAACATCTCGGCCGCGACCGGGCGGCCGGTCGCGAGCGAGCGGCCAAGATCGCCCGACAGCGCACGCGCGACCCAGCGAAGATACTGCACGATCATCGGCTGGTCGAAGCCGTAGGCGGCGCGCAGCATGTCGACCACTTCGCGCGGCGCATCGCCCGCAACCACGGCAGAGAGCGGATCGCCGGGGGCAAGGTGCACCAACGAGAACACGAAGAACGTCACGCCGATCGCGATCGGTACGACATAGAGGATGCGGCGGATCAGGAATGTGAGCATCGGGCCGAACGCAGCGCGACCATGGCAGCCGGGCCTGTGCAGCCCGGCCGCAACGGGATCGCGGGGTTCCTCGGGCTATTCCATCGTCACCGGCGCGATATCCTGGAACCAGTTCTGCGCCTGCACGAAGCCCTTCACGCGCCGCGTCATGGCGCGCGGGCCGACATCGTGCACCACCCACAGGAACAGGGCGTCGTTGACCATCTTCTCGTGAACGCGCGCGATGCCGGCATCAAGCTCGGGCAGGGTGAAGGCATTCTGGGCAGCATCGAGAAGCTGTTCCATCTCGGGGTCGCTGTAGAAGCCCCAGTTCACCCCGGTTGGAGCGTGCAGGTTGCCGCGCATGAACCGCGTGAAGCCCGAGAACGGGTCCTGCGTCGCGTAGGAGACGTTCACCGCCGTGGCCCCCTGCACCATGTCCGAGCGCGCGCCCGCGCGCCAGCGATCGAGCAGCGCCTGCCACTCGACCACGATGAATTCCAGACGGATGCCGATCTCGGCCAGGTTCTGCTGGATGTACTCGTTCATCTGCAAGGGCAGCATCTGCCCCGAACCCGAGGCCGAGATCAGGATCTTGGTGCTGATCGGCCGGTTCGGCCCGAAGCCCGCTTCCTGCATCAGGCGGAGGGCGGCGGCCTTGTCGTACTTGATCTCGAAGTTCGGGCGCCCGAACCATGGACTTGCCGACATGACATGACCCTTGGCGGGCACGGCCATGCCGCCCAGCAGCTCCACCAGCCCGTCGCGATCGACCGCGAGGTTCGCCGCCTTGCGGATGCGCACGTCGCGCCACGGGCTGCCTTCGATGAAGGAGAGGGTATAGGACCAGATATGCGGGTAGCCGTTCTGGGTGATCACCATGCCACCCTGGCGCAGCCGCGGGAGCGCGTCGGGCGAGGGTTGCTCGATCCAGTCCACCTGGCCCGAAAGCAGCGCGGCGGTGCGCGCGTTCGGCTCGGGCAGCGGCAGCAGCACCACGCGCTCCACCTTCGGACGGCGGCGCGGGTCCCAGTAGTCGGGGTTGGGCACGAGTTCGGCGCGCTGGCGTGGCGTGAAGCTTGCGAGCTTGAACGGGCCGGTGCCGGAGGGGTTGGCGTGGAACTTCGCCCAGTCGCGGCCGAGCGTCTCCCAATGCCGGGGCGAAGCGAACAGGATCGAGCAGACCTGATAGGGCAGGAAGCTGTCGGGCACGCGTGTGGATATCTCCACCGTATACTCGTCGATCTTGCGATAGGCGTGCACCGAGGGCGCCCGGAAGCCGATCAGCGATACCTGGCGCGGATCGTATTGCGGCGCGTCGCGCTTGTAGAGCTTGTCGTAGTTCCACACCACGGCATCGGCGTTGAAGTCGGAGCCGTCGTGGAACTTCACGCCGCGACGGAGGCGGAACACCCACTTGGTCTTGTCGGCCGGGTTCACCTCCCAGCTTTCGGCCAGACCGGGCACCAGACCGGACGCCTTCTCCGCCGAGGAGAGATCCCAGTTGATGAGCGCGTCGAAGAGCGTGTAGCCGGTGAAGCGATAGCCCTCGAACCCGTTGTCGGGCGAGCCGGTCATCTGCGGGATGTCGGTCGCGGTCATGCCGATGCGCAGAATGCGCGGACCCTGCGCATGCACCGGCGAGGTGCGGTAGGCGGCGGCCAGCGCTGCCGTGCCAGCAAGAAACGAGCGGCGGTCGATCAGCATGGTCCTCTCCCTTCGGTTTCCAGTTTGGGCGGCCCTGTGCCTGTGCAGGCGCCAGGCAGCATGGCACGACACCGGAACATTTCCGTGACGGCAACGAATGGCAGGTTAGGTCTGCTTGGCCCGCGGGCGCAAGCGGCCATTGCGGCGTGCGCCGCCTTCCGTCCGCTGATCCGGTGGAGGAGCTGCGCGGGTCTAGCTGCGGCGCAGCATGAAGTCGCGCCCCGCCACCAGCGCGCCCAGCGCCACCAGCGCCATGGTCACGAGGAGCAGGAGTCCGCCAAAGGCCGCGAGCACCTCGAAGTTCCCGGCCTCGCTCAGGTCATAGAGCAGCACCGACATGGTGCGGGTGCGCGGGCCCACCAGGAAGATCGCGGCGGAAAGCTCGCGCGTGGCAACGATGAACACGATCAGCCAGCCGCCCAGCAGGCTGCGCCGGATCAGCGGTGCGGTGATCGTGCGGATCGTATGCAGCCGGCCGCCGCCCAGGATGCGCGCGGCATCCTCCATCTCCGGGTGGACCGACCGCATCGCTGCCGAGGCATTCGCATAGGCGATGGGAAGGAAGCGGGCCGCGAAAGCCAGGATCAGGATCGTCGCCGTGCCATAGAGCAGCAGCGGCGGGGCGGCATAGGCGGCGTAGAACCCGATCGCGATCACGATGCCCGGGATCACGAACGGGGCCATCGCGAGGAAGCCCAGCGCCTCGCCGAAGGGCGCCAGGCGGCGCGTGACGATGAAGGCGACCAGCAAGGCCAGCAGCACCGCCACCGTTGCCGCCACGGCCGAGAACCAGATCGTGTTCCAGATCGAGGTCAGGGCCATCTCGTGCTCGAAGATCAGTGCGCGGTAGTTTGCCAGAGTGAGGTTCCCGGCACTGATGCCGCGGCCCCAGGCGCGCGAAAAGGACGCCTGCAGCAGAACGAACAGCGGCAGCACAACCGAGACGAGCCCCACGATCACGCACCAGCCGAACATCACCCAGCGCCAGGGGCCGAGCGCGAGCGGGCGCCGCTCCCCGCCCTTGCCGGTATGGGAGACGAAGCTGCGCCGTCCGAGCAGCAGCTTCTGCACGACGATCAGTCCGGCCGTCACCAGCAAGAGCGGCATGGCGTAGGCGGCGGCGACCTCGACGCGCACCGGATGCTCGAAGAACTGCCAGAGCTGGGTCGTCACCACGTTGATGCGCGCCGGGATGCCGATGATAGCTGGTGTTCCGAACAGCGCGATCGCCTCCAGGAACACGATGATGAAGCCGGCCATGATCGCCGGCCAGACCAGCGGCAGCGAGACCGAGCGCATCGCCCGCCAGCGGCTCGCGCCCAGGATGCCGGCGGCGTCCTCCATCTCGGTGGGCACGAGATCGAGCGCGTTCTTGACGAACACGAACACCAGCGGAAAGGCGTGTAGCGCGATGACGAAGGAAAGGCCGCCGAAGCTGTAGACATCGATCAGCGCAGCCTCGGCGCCCGTTGCCCAGCGCCAGAAGCGATTGACGAAGCCGGCATTCGGCGCGCCGAGCAGGATCCACCCGACCGCACCGAGATAGGGCGGCAGCACGAAGGCGCCGATCGCGACTGCCCACGTCATGCGCTTGCCCGGCATGTCCGTGCGCGAGACGGCCCAGGCCATCGGCACCGCGATCACCACCGCGATCAGTGCCGACAGCGTGCCCAGCAGCAACGAGTTGGTGAAGGCGTTGATGTAGCGTGCGCGGCCGTAGGCGGTGGTGTAGTTCGCCAGGGTGAAGCCGCCGGTCTCGCGTGATTCGAAGCTGACGAGGAACAGCTTGCCGAGCGGCAGGGCGACCAGGAACAGAAGCGCCGCCACCACCAGAACCCACACGACCAGCATGGGATCGCACAGGCGCGCGCCGCCGGGCGACCCTGCACCCGGCGCGACCTGGCCGTTGGCTGGCGCGGATGGTGGTGCCGCCATCATGGCGCCGTCCCGCGCCCCCGGCTGGCGGGACTCGGCCAATGGACCCGCCATGCCTGCGTCATACGCCGAATGTGTCGCGCCAGAGCTCGCGAATCTCGGGGATCTCCTTCTCCGCCTCCTCTGGAGTGGGGGAGAGGATCGGCACGCCCTCGAGCGACATCGCCCCCTGGGGCTGTTCCACCTCGGGGCGCAACGGAATGTGGAAGGACCGCCGCATCAGGTCGTTGAACTGCGGACCGGTGGCATACTCCATGAACAGCCGCGCCGCATTCGGGTGCGGTGCGTTGCGGATGATCGCCGAGGGCGAACTGCTGCCGATCACGCCGTCCGTCGGATAGACGAGCTTGAGCGGGTTGCCGCGCGCGATGCTGCGCAGCGTCGTGGCCGAGGGGGCGGCAACCGCGATCGCGCGCTCGCCCGCATTCAGCACCGTGATGGGATCGGCGGCGGAGCGGCCGATCTGCGGACGATTCCGCTCCAGCCGGCGGAAATAGTCCCAGCCGAACATCTTGCGCATCTGCACCACCCAGACGCCGATCGCGCCGGAGAAGCCGGGATGGCCGACGGCCAGCTGGTTGCGCCATTTCGCGTCGAGCACGTCCTGCCATGTCCTGGGCGCGTCCGCCTCGCGCAGCTTGGTGGTGTTGTAGGCAAGCAGCGACAGGGCCAGGTTGGTGGTCTGGTAGAAATTGTCCGGGTCCGCGATGCGCATCGACGGCAAGAGTCCATCGGCGTTGCGCGGGCGGAACTGCATGAGCTGGCTGTTGCGCTTGAGCAGGCGGAAATGGCCGGTATTGGTCGAACTGAGGACGTCGCACTGCGCCACGTTGGCGCGCAGATCCTGCGAGACGCGCTGGAACGCCACCTGCGAGGTGCTGGTGACGACGTTCACTTTCATGCCCTGGTAGCGCTCGGCGAAGGCGCGCCCGACGGCTTCCGAGGTGTCGGCGCTCACCTGCCCGGAATACCAGGTGACCTCGCCCTCGCGCCGTGCCGCTTCATAGAGTGCTTGCTCGTGGGGCGGCAGGCCTTGCGCCTGTGCCGGACGGCGCAGCACGATGTGCGCGGCGGCGATGCCTGCCGCGCCGGCAAGGACCTGTCGTCGGGTTGCGCGACGCGTCGGGTGTCTCATGCTGTCTCCTCGCTGGCCCGCTCTGATGATGGTCGGTTCGCCTGATGGCGTGGCATGATGGTGGCGTTGCCTCCGCTTGGCAATCACCCGCCGCCTTGTTCGCATCGCGGCGAGCGCTCGCGGCTAAGCGGCGTGCGTTGCGTGGGCTCTTGCCACTGCTCGCGGGCGGTGCTCAATCTTCGCGACGAGGGACGTGCGTCGCGATGCGCGCGGGCGGCAACTCCTGGTCGAGTTGTTTGGGTATGGGGCTTGGTGTGGCATGGTGTCGGATCTGAGGATTGGCGGTTCGGTGGATCGGCCTGTTTTGGTTGATTTCGCGGTGGATGGTCGGACCGTGTCGGCCCCGGC
>JADZEB010000007.1 GCA_020850755.1 Alphaproteobacteria bacterium
ACTTCGCGGCCTGCGCCCGGCATCCTCGCGCCATGTCGGCGGACCTCATCCTTGTTCTCGATGCCGGGACCACCTCGACCCGCGCCATGGTGTTCGATTCCACAGGCGGCGTGCTCGGCGTGTCGCAGCGGGAACTGACCCAGCATTATCCGCGGCCGGGATGGGTCGAACACGATGCCGGCGAAATCTGGGACTGGACGCTAGCGTGTGCCCGCGACGCCATCGAGAGGGCGGGCGGCGCCGGGCGGATCGCCTGCATCGGCATCACCAACCAGCGCGAAACCGTCGTCGCCTGGGACCGCCGCAACGGTCGGCCGCTCGCCCGGGCCATCGTCTGGCAGGACCGGCGCACCCAGCCTCATTGCGAGGACCTGCGCGCGGGCGGACACGAGCCCGGCGTGCAGCACAGCACCGGCCTGCTGCTCGATCCCTATTTCTCGGCCACCAAGATGCGCTGGCTGCTCGACAATTGCGCCGAAGTGCGGGCCGCCGCCGATGCCGGCCGCCTGGCGCTCGGCACGGTCGAAAGCTGGCTGGTCTTCAAGCTCACCGGCGGCGCGCATCTCACCGACGCCAGCAACGCCAGCCGCACCAGCCTGCTCGCGCTGGAAGGCACGGGATGGGACGCGGGGCTGTGCGATCTGTTCGGCGTGCCGGCAAGGGCGCTGGGCGAGGTTTGCGACAATGCCGGCGCATTCGGCGAGACGCGGCCCGATCTGCTGGGCCGGGCGATCCCGGTCACCGGCCTTGCCGGAGACCAGCAGGCCGCGACGATCGGGCAAGGCTGTTTGCGCCCCGGCGACACCAAGGCGACTTTCGGCACCGGCGCCTTCGTGCTGACCAACCTGGGAACAGCGAGGCCCGCTTCCGCCAACCGGCTGCTAGGCACCGTGCTGTGCCAGCTTGGCGGCGTGCGCAGCTATGCGCTGGAAGGTTCGGTGTTCGTCGCGGGCAGTCTCGTCAAGTGGCTGCGCGACAGTCTCGGCATCATCCGCGCGGCGGAGGAGACCGAAACGCTGGCCCGCTCGATTGCGGACAGCGGCGGCGTGGTGATCGTGCCCGCCCATTCCGGGCTCGGCGCGCCGCACTGGCGGCCCGGCGCGCGCGCCAGCATCTCCGGGCTGAGCCTGGCGACGGGCCGCGCCCATATCGCCCGGGCCGCGCTGGAGGCGATGGCGATGCAGGCCCACGATCTGGCCGAAGCCTTCGCCGCCGATGGCGCGCGCTGGGAGGCGCTCAGGATTGACGGCGGCATGAGCGCGAACGACTGGATGGCGCAGGATATCGCCGGCATGCTGGGCCTGCCGGTCGAGCGGCCGGACTTCGTGGAAACCACGGCGCTCGGCGCGGCGGTGCTCGCCGGGGTGGGCCATGGAATATTCGCCTCGCCGGAAGACGCGGTGGCCGGCATGCGCGGACCCGTGCGCCGGTTCGCGCCGGCGATGGCCGAAGGCGAGCGCAGCGCAAGACTCGAGGCCTGGCGCAAGGCGCTCGCGGCGGTGTGAAGGGAGGCGCGCCGGTTCGCGCCGCTCCTCAACCCGAGTCCGCGGGCCGGTTCATCTTCGCGATCAGTTCCCGCTGGATCCGCGCGCGCTGGATCTGGCCGGTCGCGCCGGTGCGCGGAAGCCGTTCGTCGCGCAACTCGATCCGGCGGGGATGCTTGAAGCCGGCCAGCCGGCCTTCGAGCCGCGAGCGGACATATTCGAGGCCCGGCGCGGCGCCGCCTTCGTGCGGAACGATCACCGCGCAGACGATCTCGCCCCAGGCGTCGTCGGGCAGCCCGATGACCGCCACCTCCTCCACTTCCGCCAGTTCGGCGATCGCGGCCTCTACCTCGGCGGGCGCGATGGTTTCGCCGCCCGAGCGGATGATCTCGCGGCGGCGTCCGACGATCTCGTAAAAGCCGCTCTCATCCACCGAAACGAGATCGCCGCTCCTGTACCAGCCGTCCGCGAAGACCTCGGCGGTTTCCTGCGGCAGGCCGAAGTAGCCGTCCATGGCGGTGTCGGCGCGCAGCCACAACTCGCCGTCGACGACGCGGGTCTCGACATTGGGCATGGGTACGCCGACGCTGTAGGGGTGGCGCGCGATGTCGTCGTGGCCGATGCCCAGCGACACGCCCATCTCGGTCGAACCGTAATAGATGCCGTTGCGCGCCTGGGGGAACCTGCCGCGAATCTCCTCGAGCAGATCGAGTTCGACGCGCGACGTGCCGGTGAGCGCGGTGTTGAGGCATGACCCGTCGCGGCCGCCCGCGCTTTCGAGAATGCGCCGCCATACCGCGGGAATGCAGTAGAGTTCATGCGGCTGGCGCCGTTCGATGATGTCCCAAAGCTCGTCCGCGCTCGCCTTGCGGGTCAGGTGGATGGGCCGGCGGCGTCCGAACGCCTGGAGGATCATGTACCATCCGGCCATGTGAAACAGCGGGAACATGCAGGCTGTCCCCCGCCCGCCGCACACCGAGTCATAGGCCTGCGAACCCGCCGCCCGCAGATAATGCGCATGGTGCGAGATGACGGTGGCCTTGGGCCGGCCGGTGCTGCCGCTGGTGAGGAAGAAGACATTGGCGTCGCCCGGCCGCGCGGCGTTGGCGGGCAAGACGTCACTGGCCCGGAGCGCCGCCGCGCGCAGGTCGAACCCGGCGGCCGCCCCGCCTTCGCCGCCCAGAACTCCATGGCGCGCGCCGGCCTTGAGCGCGGCGGCCTGTCCCGCTTCCTGTCTCGCGGCATCGGTGACGACGAAAGCGGGCCGGACGTATTCGAGCACCGCGTCGAATTCGCCGGCCGAGAAGGCGGGGTTGGCCGGCACGAACACCGCGCCGAGCCAGGACAGGGCGAAGAACAGATCGATCGCGTCGAGCGAGATGTCCGCCCAGTAGACGATGCGATCGACTCGGTTCACGCCCCAGCCGCTCAGCGCATGCGCCAGGCGCGCCGTCGCCCTTGCGCAATCGCGATAGGTGATCGAACGGTCGCCAAGCGTCGCCGCCACCATGTCCGGCGATGCGGAGACGGCGCATTCCAGGATGCGCGGGATGGTGCCGCCGAATTGCCTTGACGCAAGACCCTGCATCGCGCCGCTCCCCTCCTCTCCTTGCCGGCTAGACCTTGATCGGGATCGGCGGGCCGCCGCCCACGTCCTTGATTTCGCCCAGCGGATAGGCCTTGCCCAGCGACTCCATCATGTAATCCGGCCCCTCCGCCGTCGGCAGCAGCCAGCCGGTCGGGCACATGGTGAGGATTTCGACCAGTCCGAAGCCCAGCCCCTGGATCTGCCGCTCGAAGGCGCGGCGGATCATCTTCCTGGTCTGCGCGATGGCGGCGCTGTTGTGCACCGAGCCGCGCGCGACATAGGCGCTGCCCGCCAGCGAGGCGACGAGATCGCCCACCGCGATCGGCAGGCCATGGTAGGCCGGATCGCGGCCCTCGATCGAGTTCTTGGTGCGCTGGCCGGGCACGGTCGCGGCGGTCATCTGGCCGCCGGTGTCGCCGAAGACGCCGTTGTTGAGCATGAAACAGGTGACGCTTTCGCGCCGGGCGGCGGTGTGCAGCACCTCGGCCAGCCCCTCGCTGACCATGTCTCCATCGCCCTGCATCGTCCAGATCACCTTGTCGGGGCGCATCCGCTTCATGCCGGTGGCGACCGCCGGGCCCCGTCCGTGGAGGCAAAGCGTCGCCTCCACGTCGAGCGCGCCGATGAAGGGGCCATAGCAGCCATGGCCGAAGATCGCGATCGTGTCCTGGGCCAGGCCCATCTCGTCGATCACCTCGGCGATCAGC
>JADZEB010000008.1 GCA_020850755.1 Alphaproteobacteria bacterium
CGAGTCAGCCCAGCTTCTTGAGACGGTGCTTGAACAAATATCGGCGGCGCTGGAGGCTGGAGAATCTGTTAAAATCAGCAGCTTCGGAACCTTTTCTGTCCGCCAGAAGGGGCGCCGCATCGGGCGCAACCCCAAGACCGGGCAGGAAGTTCCGATCATGCCGCGCCGGGTCCTGGTGTTCCGCGCCTCGCAGGTGCTGAAGGCGCGCGTCAATGGTCAGCCGGTTGAGGGAGACGACGAACAGTGAGCATCTCGCATGATCGCCCGGCCGGCCCGCCGCGGCCCTCGATGGACAGCGCGCGCGCGCTGCGCGTGAAGAAGGCGCCGGCCGCCTTCCGCACCATCAGCGAAGTCGCCGACGAACTGCACATCCCGCAGCATGTGCTGCGCTTCTGGGAGACGAAGTTCCCCCAGCTCCGCCCGCTCAAGCGTGGCGGCGGGCGCCGCTACTACCGACCCGAGGACATCGTTCTGCTTCGGCGAATCAGCGATTGGCTGTATATCCAGGGGTACACGATCAAAGGCGTTCAGCGCCTTTTGCGCGAAGGAGGCGCCCGCGTGGACGATGACCCCAGGGCCGCTGCCGAGGTGGCGGAACACGAAACCGAGATGCCCGAAAGCCGCGCGGCGGCTGCCGGCGGCCCGCAGCTCAGCCTGCCCGGCGTGCCGCGCCCGGCGGCACCCAAGCCTGCCGTGCGGGTGAAGGCGGTGGGCGAGCACAGCCCGGCGCGCGCCGCGGCTGCCCCGGCCGCTGCGGCCGGCGGCGAGGTGCAGGTGCTGCGCTCGGCGCTGTCCGACCTGGTGAAGGAGCTGGAGGCGCTGCGCAGCACGATCAACCGCCCGTCCGGCCGCGCCTAGGCGCGGGACACGGTATCGACCAGACGGGGGCGCGGCGCAGGCCGCGCCCCCGCTGCTTTTCGGCCCCACTGCTTCCTGGCCGGCGCGCCGGGCGGGTGCGATGGACGAAGGCGCATCGCCGGCACGGGCCATCGCCGGCCATGCGGCGATACCCCTGCCGGCGCGGTGCCGCTGATCGCCCCTTCTTGCCGGCATCCGTGCGAGGGGCCGCGAGCCGGCATGGCCGCGAGGTAGAAAAACCCGCCTGTCCCGCGTTGCGCGCCCTGGGGGTGGTGGCTATAGTGCGCGCCCGCGCGGCCGGGGCCTAGCCCTGGCGCGCGCTCGCATCCCGGATTGCCGGCCCTGCCGGCTTCCCCCTGGCGGCACCTTCACGGACCGCCCTGTGCCGGAGATGCGGGGCAAGCTCGGTCGGAGCGTAGCGCAGCCTGGTAGCGCATCAGTCTGGGGGACTGGGGGTCGTGGGTTCAAATCCCGCCGCTCCGACCATTTCCCGCGTGGGCAACAATCGCCCGCCATGTCTCGGCAGGGACGATCGGCGCCCCCCCTACCTCTGCGTGAACACGTCGCGGCGCATGCGATCGGCGATCTGGCTCATGCGCGGGGCGATCTCCTGCCAGTTCAGCCGCAACAGCTTGTCGAGCGGCACCACCCGCGCCGCCACCGGCGGATCAAGCTGCACCGTCCTGTTCGACATGCCCGAGACCATGGCGTTGCCGAACGCCGTCTGCGCCTCCTTCGACAGCGCCCAGTTGACGAACTCCAGCAAGAGGTCGCGGTTGCGCGCCTTCTGCGGCACATGGAAGGACAGGATGCCCACCGGCGCGCCCTCGCGCGGGACGGTGAACTCCACCGGCGTGCCGCCATCCTTGAGCGCATAGGCGCGCGAGCTGCCGATGCTGGCCACGGATGCTTCGGCCCGCTGCAACAGGTTCATCGCCTCGTTGGGCGAGCGGAACCAGCGATAGACGTGCGGCGCCAGCGCCTTCAACGCGGCGAAACCGGGTTCGAGGTTGGTCTCGCTGCCGCCATGCAGCTGCGCGGCGATGACGACCAGCTCATACAGGTAGCCGCCGGAAAGGTCGGGCAGCAGGAGCTGGCCGCGGAAGCGCGGCTCCCACAGACCCTTCCAGGAAACGGGGGGCTGGCTGACCTTGTCGGTGCGGTAGGCAACGCCGTTCTCCACATAGTTGAAGCCCACGGCCTTGCGGTTGTAGGCGTCGTAGAAGAACGGGTCGATGTCGCGCAGGTTGGGGATCATCTGCGGCGTGAGGTCGAGGAACAGGTCGGGCAGCGTGATCGCGCGCATCGCCACCGGCAGCGACAGGAAGGGCAGGTCGATCTCGGGATTGTCCTTGTTGGCGATCGCGTTGGTCAGCCACTCATTGGCCGCGCCGTAGCGGATGACGAAGCGCGCGCCCGTGCGCGCCGTGAAGGGGTCGAGCACGGCCTTGCGGTAGTTCTGCTCGTAGATGCCGCCGAACAGGGTGGTGACGATGGTGCGTGTCTGCGCCCGCACGATCGCGGGGAAGCCCAGCGTGAGCGCGCCGGCGGCGGCAACACCTCCGGCCAGCACGGCACGGCGCGAGGCGGCGGGGCGGGCGGGGCGAATGGCGGAACGGTCGGTCATGGCGCGAACCTCCAGGCTGTTCTCGGGGTGTTCAGGCCATCGTGCCGCGACCGCGCGGTAACGGGAAGGGGGCGCGTCAGCCACCGACGACGCGGCGCAGGCCCACCAGCCGTTCGAGCAGCAGGGCGGCGGCAAGCGAGGCGGCGATCAGCATGGTGGACACCGCCGCGACCGAGGGATCGAAATTGTATTCGGCGTAGTTCAGGATCGCGAGCGGCAGGGTGTTGGTGTGCGCGCTGGCCAGGAACAGCGACAGCGACACATTGTCGAAGCTGACGATGAAGGCGAACACCATCCCCGCGATCAGCCCCGGGCGCAACAGCGGCAGGGTCACGTGCCAGAAGGCGCGCAAGGGGCTGGCGCCGAGCGTCAGCGCCGCTTCCTCGGTCACGGCATCGATGCGCGCGAGGCTGGCGATGATCGTGCGCACCATGTAGGGGAAGGTGATCAGCACATGCGCGCCGACCAGGCGCAGGCCGACATCGCGCACGCCAAGCCCCGAGAAGGCCAGCAGCACCGCAAGCCCGATCACGATCGAGGGCACCACCAGCGGCGCGAGCAGGAAGGTCTGCAGGCCGTCGCGCCCGGGAAAGGGTATGCGCACGATGGCGTAGGCGGCCGCGAGCGCGATCGGCGTTGCGATCAATGTCGCCAGGCTTGCCAGCCACAGGCTGTTGATGGCGCTGTCGGTGAAGGCGGTCTCGGCGAGCGCATGCGCATACCAGCGCAAGGAGAGGCCGCGCGGCGGGAACTCGGGCGAGGGCGTGTCGCTGAAGGAAGCAACCACCACGACGATGATCGGCGCCAGGATGAACAGCGCCACGCAGCCCACAATGACGCGCAACAGGCGGCTCATGCCTGGGCTCCGGCCCGGCCTCCCGCGCGCGCATCGTGCCGCCCGGCGCCAAGCGCCCCGGCACGGCTGAGCAGGCGCATGTAGAGGAACACCACCGTCATCGCCACCGCCAGCAGGAGCGCGGCAAGCGCGGCGCCGAACGGCCATTCGAACAGCATGGTGAACTGCTGGTAGATCAGCGTGGTGATGAAGTTGGGGCCGCTCGGCCCCAGCACCGCCGGCGTGACATAGGCCGAGATCGCGATGCTGAATACGATCGTCGTGCCGGCACCGATGCCAGGCAGGGCGAGCGGCAGGGTGATGTGCCAGAGAGTGCGGCGCGCATCGGCCCCGAGCGTCGCCGCCGCTTCCGCCAGCAGCGGGTCGATGCGCTCCAGCGCCGCCAGGATCGACAGCACCATGAAGGGCAGCACGATATGCGTCAGCCCGACCACGATCGCGAACTCGGAATACATCAGCCGCAGGGGCGTGCTGGTGATGCCGGCCCACATCAGCAGGCTGTTGATCGTTCCGCGGTTCCCCAGCAGCACGATCCAGCCATAGGAGCTGACCACGATCGAGACCAATAGCGGCGACAGCGCCAGGATGGTCAGCGGTCCGCGCCAGCGCGCCGGCGCCTTCCACATGAAATGCGCAAGCGGATAGCCGAGCGCCACCGCCAGAACCGTGATGATGAGCGCCATCAGGATGGTGCGCCCGAAGATGCCGAGGAAGAAGCTGTCGGTCAGGGCGCGGCTGTAATGCTCGAGCGTCAACCCGCCTGCGGCCTGCACGCCGCTCTGCCCCTCGAACAGCGAGAAGCGGATCAGCCAGCCGACCGGCAGCACCAGCACCACCACGATCAGGATTACCGCTGGCAGCAGCAGCAGCAGGGCGGTGCGGGGGCGGCGCATCGGATGCGGGGGGCGCGGCGCGAGGCAGCGGGGCGGGCGCGGTCGTGCTACTCGGCCGCGCGCGGCTTGGCCCTGGCCGCCGCCGCCTTGTCCCAGAGCGAGGCGACACGTTCGGTCGGCACGATCTCGGCGAAGTAGATGCGCATGGTCTCCAAAGCCCAGCCGTGCAGGTGGCGCAGCCGCCCGCGCGCGGCCACCGCGTCCTCGGCCACCACCGCGTAGTAGTCGCGGAAGCGCGCCTCGCGCACGGTCGATTCCACGCAGGCAGGCGTCGCCGTGCCGCACACCACCAGCGAGCGGATGCCGTTCGAGCGCAGCAGCGTCTCGAGATCGGTGTCGATGAATGCGGACAGGCGATGCTTGCGCACGATCGGTTCGCCCGGCAGCGGGGCGAGCTCGTCGATCTGGCGTGCACCCCAGCTTCCGGGCAGGCAGATCTCCAGCGTCACGCGCCCGCCATCGGCGCCGAACAGCGAGGAAGGCGAGCCGCTCGCCGCGCCATAGGCGCCGTTGACATGGATCACCATCACGCCGGCGGCGCGCGCGCTGGCCAGCAGCCGCTGGATCGCCGGGATGATGGCGCGGTTGTCGGCCACGTCCTCGCCGCGCCGGGCCATCACGCCGTCGGGGTGGCAGAAATCGTTCTGCATGTCGATCAGCATCAGCGCGGCGTGGGCGGGATCGGCCATCTGCTCGGGCGTGGTCAGCGCCAGCGCGCGCTTGACCTCGAGCTGCCAGCCGCGCGGCCCCGGTGCGGCCGCGTTCCAGATCGCGGCCAGGCTCGCCACCTCGCTGACATGGGCCATGGTCTGGCCGAGCTTGGCGAGCGAGGCATCGTGGCGGGCGCGGTCCATCGAGGCGCAGGCATCGGCCGCCATCACCACGCGGTAGCCGCGGAAGAAGGCATCGCGCGCCGATGAATCGACGCAGCCCGAGGTGACGACGCCGGTCATCACCACGGTCTTGATGCCGTTCGAGCGCAGATAGAGGTCGATGTCGCTGTCCCAGAAGGCGCTGTAGCGGTGCTTGGTCGCCACCACCTCGTTCGGCGCATCAGGCAGCGGGCGCAGATCGCCCCAGAAATCGGTCTCCCAGTCGCCATCGGGGCAGCGCACCGGGTCGCGCCCGCCCTTGGAAAGCTGCTCGGCCAGCGCCTCGCACTGGTGGACCAGGTCGTAGGTCGCGCGCACCCAGACGATGAAGGTGCCGGCCTTGCGCGCCGCGGCGACCAGCTCGCGCAGGCGATCGGCCATCGGCGCCATCATCGCGAGGTTCGATCCGGCCCGGCCGTGATAGCCCTGCGGGTGGCAGAAATTGTTCTGCACATCCACCACCACGAGGGCGGTGTGGGCCGGATCGACGATCTTCGCGAGTGGCATTGTTTCAGGCGTGAAGCTGCGCATGCTGGCCCCCGATGCCCGACAGGGCAGGTCGTTGCCCGATCGAGGGTATGGCGCCGGCCTGGCCGAGGCAACCCGCTGCGCCGGCTTGGCACGCGGCCTGCATTCCTACCTGTGTGTGCCGGTGGCAAGACCGGCATGACTTAGCCTTCCTCGGATCTTGCACACCTTAAGGGGCCGTCGCCTTTGCGACCGGCCCCTTTTTTTCGCCGCGACGCCGGATCGTTCTTCGCCCGTCGGGCGGAAATTGCCGTGCATTCTCGCCTCCTGCGCGGCGGCGATGGCAATGATATTCCAACCGGGCGCGCAGGAACGCGCAGGAAAGTGCCCGCAGCCCGGTCCGCACCGGCGCGACGAATGCCAATATGCGAATCCGAATCCCATCCCGCGAATCCGGAGCGCACAGATGGACACGTCGGATCAATTCTGCCTCGTCTACATCACGGCCGCGGATGGCGAGGAAGCGCGCCGCATCGCGCGCGCTGTGGTCGAGGAGCGGCTGGCCGCCTGCGCCAATGTGCTACCCGGGCACCGCGCCTTCTACTGGTGGCAGGGCAAGCTCGAGGAGGGCGAGGAGGGGGCGCTGATCGTGAAGACCCGCCGCGCCCTGCTGGACGCGCTCATCGCACGGGTGAAGGCGCTGCACAGCTACACGGTGCCGTGCCTCGTCGCGCTGCCGATCGTCGCGGGCAACCCCGACTATCTGCGCTGGCTGGCCGAGGAAACGCGCGGTCCAGGCGCCTAGAGCAGCGTCCGATCTGGTGGAACCGCAGGGCGGTTCCACCAGATCGGACCAAGGTGCTCGCAAACCATAGGTTTCTCGAGCACGAGTTCCGTTCGGCTGATCGAAGCCGAACGGAACGTGCCCTAGAGGGGCGTCTCGGCCTCCGGCAGCAGCAGCGTCGCCACCGCCTGCGCGGCGATGCCCTCGCCACGACCGGTGAAGCCGAGCCTCTCGGTGGGGGTGGCCTTGACCGACACCCGACTGGCCGCGATGCCCAGTATCGCCGCGATGCGCGCCCGCATGGCATCGGCGTGGGGCGCGATCTTCGGCCGCTCGCAGATCAGCGTCACGTCGAGGCTGGCGATACGCCCGCCGCGCGCGGCCACGCGCTCGCCGGCATGGACCAGGAAGCGGGCCGAATCGGCGTCCTTCCAGGCCGCCTCGCTGGGCGGGAAATGGCGGCCGATATCGCCCTCGGCCAGCGCGCCATAGATCGCGTCGCAGAGCGCGTGCAGCCCGACATCGGCATCCGAATGGCCGGCGAGCCCCAACGGGTGCGGCACCCGCACCCCGCACAGGACCAGCGGCCGGTCGGGGGCGAAGCGGTGCACGTCGAAACCGGTGCCTACCGCCGGCAGCATCTGCCCGGCAAGTCCTGCCAGGCGGGCCTCGGCGCGGGGCAGATCCTCGGGACCGGTGATCTTCATGTTCGCCTCCTCGCCCGGCACGAGCGCCACCGCCAGACCGGCCAGTTCCGCCACCGCCGCATCGTCGGTGAGCAATGCGGCCACTTCGGCCGGCAGCGACGCAGCGGCGCGGTGCGCGGCCAGGATCGGGGCGAAGCGGAAGGCCTGCGGCGTCTGCACCCGGTATAGCCCTGCCCGCGACAGCGTGCCGGCCACATGCATGCCGGCATCGGCGCGCTTGATCGTGTCCGCCACCGGCAGGGCGGGGATAGCGCCCGGCGCCTCGGCGAGGGCGTCGACCAGCCGGCCGAGCAGGGCGGCGGACAGGAACGGCCGCGCGGCATCGTGGATCAGCACAGCATCGGGCGGGGCGGGGAGAAGGGTGGCGAGCGCCTCCAGCCCCGCCAGCGCGGAGGCCTGGCGCGTCGCTCCGCCGATGATGGGCGGCAGCAGCGCCAACCCCTCGGCGGCGGCGGCGAAGGCCGCGCCGTCCTCGGGCCCGATCACGGCCGCCACGCCGGCAATGCGCCGATCGCGCGCCAGCAGGGCGAGGCTGTGGCGGATCAGGGGCAGCCCGCCGAGCGGCAGGTACTGCTTCGGCCGGTCGGCGCCGAAGCGAAGGCCGCGGCCGGCGGCGAGCACGAGGGCGTAGATGCGCATGCGCCGGACCCTATCGGCCCGCTGCGCGGCGAACAAGGGCGGCCGCAGGAGAAGGGAACGGGCAACGAACAGCCCCGCCACTGCCGCTGCCCTGCAACGCCGCGCGACGGGCGGACGGGCGCCGCGCCGGCCGTGCGGGAAGGGGCCTGAAATGCCGGTCCTGTTGATTGCATCGGCCGCGCGCTTTCTCTAGATTGCCCAAATCATGAGCAGCGAGCCCGTCCCCCTTGTTGCGGAGCGGCCACAGCCCGCCCCCGTCGGCCACAGCCATTCGCCGGACCCGCTCCGCCCGATCGATGTCGGCGGCGTGCGCATTGACACGCCCGTCATCCTGGCGCCCATGTCGGGAGTCACCGACCTGCCGTTCCGCAGCCTGGCGAAAAGCCTCGGCACCGGGCTTGTCGTCTCGGAGATGATCGCCTCGCAGGCGATGATCCGCGCGACCCGCCAGAGCATGAAGATGGCCGAGGTGGACAACAGCCAGGGCCCGATGTCGGTCCAGCTCGCCGGCTGCGAGCCCGAGGCGATGGCCGAAGCCGCGCGGCTCAACCAGGATCTAGGCGCCGCCATCATCGACATCAATTTCGGCTGCCCGGTGAAGAAGATCGTCAACGGCCACGCCGGCTCCGCCCTGATGCGCGACGAGGTTCATGCCGCGCGCATCCTGGAGGCGACCGTGCGCGCCGTTTCCCGCCCCGTCACGCTGAAGATGCGCATGGGCTGGGACCATGCCCACCTCAACGCGCCGCGCCTTGCCCGCATCGCCGAGGAGTGCGGCATCCGCATGGTGACGATCCACGGCCGCACGCGCTGCCAGTTCTACAACGGCACGGCGGATTGGGCCTTCATCCGCTCGGTCAAGGCGGCGGTGTCGATCCCGGTCATCGCCAATGGCGACATCTGCTCGCCCGAGGACGCGGCCGAGGCGTTGCGCCAGTCCGGCGCCGATGGCGTCATGGTCGGGCGCGGCGCCTATGGCCGGCCCTGGCTGCCGGGCCAGATCGCGCATTATCTCCGCACCGGCCAGAGGCTGCCCGACCCGCCCCTGGCCGAGCAATGGCGCATCCTGCTGGCACATTACCGTGCCATGCTGTCCCATCACGGCGCGGCGGTCGGCGTGCGGCTCGCGCGCAAGCATGTGGCCTGGTATTCGAAGGGTCTGCCCGGCTCGGCGGAGTTCCGCGCCCAGGTCAATGCCTGCGAGGACGCCGCCGCCGTGGAGCGGCTGATCCACGCCTTCTATACCCCGCTGCTGGAGCGGGCGGCGGCGTGAGGCGCCAGCGCAGCGCGCGCCCGGCCAGCCGGGCGCACCACGCCCAGGCTGGCCACGCCCAGGCTGGCCACGCCCAGGTTGGCCGCGCCTTCGCGCCGCGGGCCGCCCCGCAATCCGTTCCTGTCGGCGCGATGCTGGCCGATGTGCTGGCGGCAACGGTCGAGGCTCCCGAAGTCGCGCCCGCGCCGAGAACGGCCGCGCGCGCAGCACCCTTCGAGCCCGGCCCCGTGCTCGCGGCCTTGCCCGGCGCGGTCGTGGTGGTCGATGCCGAGGCGCGCTTCCGCTTCGCCAACCCGGAGGCCGAGGCGTTCTTCCAGCTTTCCGCCGGCACGCTGCGTCAGCTCCGCCTGGCCGACCTGTTGCCGCCCGACAATCCGCTGTTCGCGCTGATCGCCCAGGTGCGCGCGACGCAGGCTTCCGTCTCCGACTACGGGCTGACGCTGGAAAGCCCGCGCCTTCACCGCAGCGGTGTCGCCGTGCATGGTGCGCCCCTGCTCGAGGAAGCCGGCGCGGTGGTGCTGATGCTCCAGGACGCGTCCACCGCGCGCAAGCTGGACCGCTCGCTCGATGCACGCAATGTCGCGCGTTCGGTCACCGGCATGGCGGCGATGCTGGCGCACGAGGTGAAGAACCCGCTCTCCGGCATCAAGGGCGCGGCGCAGCTCCTGGAGCAGTCGGTGGGCGAGGGCGAGCGTGCGCTGACCCAGCTCATCTGCGACGAGGCCGACCGCATCAACGCGCTGGTCGATCGCATGGAGATCTTCTCCGAACGCCCGATCGAGCGGCAGGCGGTGAACATCCACCAGGTGCTCGACCATGTGCGCCGCATCGCGCAATCAGGATTCGCGCGCCATGTGCGCTTCCTCGAGCATTACGACCCGTCGCTGCCGCCGGTGCTCGGCAATCGCGACCAGCTCGTGCAGGTGGTGCTGAACCTGGTCAAGAACGCGGCCGAGGCGGTGCCGGCGATCGGCGGCGAGATCGCGCTCGCCACCGCCTACCAGCATGGCGTGCGGCTGGCCGCGCCCACGGCGGCGCAGCGCCTGCACCTGCCGCTGACCATCAGCGTGCGCGACAACGGCCCCGGCATCCCCGAGGATCTCCGCCCGCACCTGTTCGATCCCTTCGTCAGTACCAAGACCAACGGCAAGGGACTGGGCCTGGCGCTGGTGGCCAAGATCGTCGCCGATCATGGCGGGCTGGTGGAGTGCGACAGCCAGCCGGGCCGTACCATCTTCCGCCTGCACCTGCCGGCGTCGAGCGAAAGCGAGGCGGAGGGCGCGCCGGACGCGCCCGGGCCAACCATGCCAGTGCCGGGCGAGGGGCCATGACCACGCCCCCGACCATCCTGCTCGCGGACGATGACCGCTCGATCCGCACGGTGCTGACCCACGCGCTCGGCCGCGCCGGCTACCAGGTGCGCAGCACGGGCAGCGCGGCCATGCTGTGGCGCTGGGTCGAGGAGGGCGAGGGCGATCTCGTCATTACCGATGTGGTGATGCCGGACGAGAACGGGCTCGACCTCATCCCGCGCATCAAGCGCATCCGCCCCGACCTGCGCGTCATTGTGATGAGCGCGCAAAGCACGCTGATCACGGCGGTGAAGGCGACCCAGCGCGGCGCCTTCGAGTATCTCGCCAAGCCCTTCGACCTCAAGGTGCTGCTGGCGACCGTGGAGCGCGCGCTCGCCGCGCCGCCGGAGGGCGTTCAGGCACGAGCGCAGGACGAGGGCGCACGCGCCGAGAACCCGGCCGAGCGCCTGCCGCTGATCGGCCGCTCGCCGGCGATGCAGGAGATCTACCGCGCGGTCGCACGGCTGACGACGACCGATCTCACGGTGATGATCACCGGCGAGTCCGGCAGCGGGAAGGAACTGGTCGCGCGCGCCCTGCACGATTTCGGCACGCGCCGCCCCGGGCCGTTCGTGGCGGTGAACATGGCCGCGATCCCGCGCGAGCTGATCGAGAGCGAGCTGTTCGGCCACGAACGCGGCGCCTTCACCGGCGCGACCCAGCGCGCCACCGGCCGGTTCGAGCAGGCGGCCTCGGGCACGCTCTTTCTCGACGAGATCGGCGACATGCCGCCCGAGGCGCAGACCCGCCTCCTGCGGGTCTTGCAGCAGGGCGAGTTCACCACCGTCGGTGGCCGCACGCCGGTGCGCGCCGATGCGCGCATCATCGCCGCCACGCATCGCGACCTGCGCCATCTCATCCGCCAGGGCCTTTTCCGCGAGGACCTTTTCTATCGCCTTAACGTCGTGCCGATCCGCCTGCCCCCCTTGCGCGAGCGAGCCGAGGATATCGACGATCTCGCGCGCCACTTCCTGGCCAGGGCCGCGCCGCCGCGCACGATGCCGAAGGCGCTGGATTGGGCCGCGCTCGATCGGCTGCGCAGCTATCGCTGGCCGGGCAATGTGCGCGAGCTCGAGAACCTGATGCGCCGGCTGGCCGTGCTCTATCCGCAGGAGACGATCGGCGCCGACACGATCGAGGCGGAACTGGCCGAGGCTGCCGCCCAGGCACCATTGCCCTTGGCCGCGGCCGAGGCGGGGTCGCTGTCCGAGGCGATCGAGCGGCATCTGCGTGGCTATTTCGCCGCGCACAGGAACGGGCTGCCGCCCGCCGGCCTCTATGATCGCGTACTCGCCGAACTGGAGAGGCCGCTGATCGAGATCACGCTCGGGGCAACGCGCGGCAACCAGCTTCGCGCGGCCGCGCTGCTGGGGCTCAACCGCAACACGCTGCGCAAGAAGATACGCGACCTCGACATCGCCGGCGGGAGGGGGAGCGCATGAACCCCGTGCCCGACCCGCAGGCGGCGGCAGCCGCCGCAACGCCGGAGGCAGCCGCCCCGGGTGCCGCCGAGCCGGCGCTCACTCGCTGGCAGCGCGCGCGGGCCTGGATGGTGCGCGTGGCGCTCGGCGGGCGGCTGACGGTAGGGCTGGCGATCGCGGCAATGGCCTCGGGCACCGCGACCTTCTACACCCTTACCGGCGCCGGGCCGTTCGGCCCCAATCCGCGCACCGTGTTGCTGCTGATCAATGTCAACCTGGTGCTGCTGCTGCTGCTCGGCGCGCTGCTCGCCTGGCGTTTCGTGCGCGTCTGGACCGAGCGGCGGCGCGGCTCGGCCGGGGCGCGGCTGCATGTGCGCCTGGTGGCGCTGTTCAGCCTGATCGCGGTCACGCCGACGATCGTCGTGGCGGTATTCTCGGCCACCTTCTTCGATACCGGCCTTCAGGCCTGGTTTTCCGAGCGTGTGCGCGTGGCGTTGTCGGAATCGCTGGCGGCGTCGCGGGCCTATCTGCAGGAGCACCAGCAGAACATCCGCGCCGAGGCGCTGGCGATGGCCAACGACATCAACCGCGCCGGACCGATGATCGTTGCCGATCCGCGCACCATCACCCGCCTGATGGTCTCGCAGACCGCCATCCGCAATCTGACCGAATCGGTGGTGTTCGAGGGCGAGAGCGGCCGCTTCCTCGCCCAGGGCGGGATGATCTCGGGCCTTGCCGGGGAGGTCGTGCCAAGCTGGGCGATCGAGTTCGCGCGCATGGGCGAGGTCGCGGTCATGACCGGAGGAGGCGATACGCGCGTGCGCGCGATCGTGCGCCTGGACGGTTTCGACGACCTGTTCCTGCTGATCGGCCGGCCGGTCGATCCCCAGGTGCTCGGCCATATGGAGCGCACCGAGCGTGCGGTGCGGCAGTACCAGGAACTCGAAACCAGCCGCTCAGGGTTGCAGATCACCTTCGCGCTGGTGTTCGTCGTGGTGGCACTGCTGATCCTGTTCGCTGCGGTGCTGCTTGGCCTGTTGATCGCCACCCAGATCGCGCGCCCGCTTTCGGCCCTGGCCCTGGCGGCGGAGCGGGTGCGCTCGGGCGATCTCGCCGTGCGCGTGCCCGAAGGCGGACGCGACGACGAGATCGGCTCGCTCGCGCGCGCCTTCAACCGCATGACCGGGCAGCTTGAGGCGCATCGCGGCGAGCTGATGGAGGCCTATCGCCAGATCGATGAGCGCCGCCGCTTCACCGAGACGGTGCTCTCGGGCGTTTCCGCCGGCGTGATCGGCCTTGACGCCCATGGGAGGGTGACGCTGCCCAACCGCTCCGCCGCCGAGCTGCTCGGCACCACGCCCGATGCGATGCTGGCCCAGGACATCGCCGAGCTGGTGCCCGAGATGGCCGGACTGCTCGACGCCGTGCGGGCCGATCCCTCTCGTCCGCGCCAGGGCGAGATCCTCACCGGCCCGCCGGCACGCAGGCGCATGCTTCTGGTGCGTATCGGCGCCGAGCTGCGCCAGGGCGAAGCGGTGGGCTATGTCGTCACCTTCGACGATATCACCGATCTTCTCGCCGCCCAGCGCAAGGCCGCCTGGGCCGATGTCGCGCGGCGCATCGCGCACGAGATCAAGAACCCGCTGACCCCAATCCAGCTCTCGGCCGAGCGGCTCAAGCGCAAGTATCTGCGCGAGATCCAGTCCGACCCCGAGACCTTCCGCATCTGCACCGACACGATCGTGCGCCAGGTCGGCGACATCGGCCGCATGGTCGACGAGTTCTCGGCCTTCGCGCGCATGCCCCAGCCGGTGATCCGCCTCGAGGATGTGGGCGAGATCGCCAGCCAGGCGCTGGTGCTGCAACGAAACGCGCATCCGGAGATCGCCTATGCCCTGGTGCTGCCGGACAAGCCGCTGCGCGCACCCTGCGACCGGCGCCTGATCGGCCAGGCGCTGACCAACCTGCTGCAGAATGCCGCCGACGCAGTCGGGCTGCGTCATGCCGGCGAAGGCAACGGCAGCGGGCCCGCCTTGCCGGAAGGGCAGCATGCGGGCGAGGGTGCGCCCAGCCCGCAGGGCAACATCACCCTTGTCGTCGCGGCGGAGGGCGGCATTGTGCGCATGGCCGTCGAGGATGACGGGGTGGGCCTGCCGGCCGAGAATCGCGACAAGCTGGCCGAACCCTATGTCACGCTCAAGGCGAAGGGCACGGGGCTCGGTCTTGCCATCGTCAAGAAGATCATGGAAGACCATGGCGGGACGCTTGCGCTTGAGGACGGGGCCGCCGGACGCGGTGCCCGGGTTTCGCTGATCCTGCCGGCCGAGGGGCGCGAGGAAGCCCCGGCGTCGGATGCCGCGCAGTCCGCCGCGGCGAACCAACCGGAACCTGCGAGGGCAGGGCATGGCGCATGACATCCTGATCGTCGACGACGAACCCGACATTCGTGGCCTGATCGCCGCCATCCTGCGCGACGAGGGCTATGACGCGCGCGAGGCGCATAACTCGCAGGCGGCGATCGCCTCGTTCAACAGCCGCCGCCCGACGCTGGTGGTTCTCGATGTCTGGCTCAAGGACAGCGAGCTGGACGGGCTCGGCATCCTCGAGGTGCTGCATCGCACCGAGCCGCAGGTGCCGGTGGTGATGATCTCCGGCCACGGCACGATCGAGACCGCCGTCACCGCGATCCAGCACGGCGCCTACGACTTCATCGAGAAGCCGTTCAAGTCGGACCGGCTGCTGCTGGTGGTGCGCCGCGCGATCGAGGCGGCGCAGCTCAAGCGCGAGAACACCGAGCTGCGCCTGCGCGCCGGCCCCGAGGCCGAGCTGATCGGCGAATCCCCGCTGATCGCCCAGCTCCGCCAGTCCATCGACCGCGTCGCCCCCACCGGCTCGCGCGTGCTGATCACCGGCCCGGCCGGCGTCGGCAAGGAGGTGGTCGCGCGCCTGATCCATGCCCGCTCGCGCCGCGCCGAGGGGCCATTCGTCGTGCTCAACTGCGCGACCCTGCATCCGGACCGGCTGGAGCACGAGCTGTTCGGCGTGGAAAGCGCCGATGCCGTCCAGCCCCGCCGCATCGGCGCCCTGGAAACCGCACATGGCGGCACGCTGCTGCTCGACGAAGTGGCGGACATGCCGCTCGAGACGCAGGGCAAGATCGTGCGTGCGCTCCAGGAGCAGAGCTTCGAGCGCCTGGGCGGGGGCACGCGGGTGAAGGTGGATGTGCGCGTGCTGGCCACCACCAACCGGGACCTCCAGGCCGAGATCGGGAATGGCCGCTTCCGCGAGGACCTGTTCTACCGCCTGAACGTCGTGCCGCTGCGCGTGCCGCCCCTGCGCGAGCGGCGCGAGGATATCGCCGTACTCGCCCGCCACCTGATGATGCGCTCGGCCGAGGCGGCGGGCCTGCCTGCGCGCCAGATCGGCGACGGCGCCATCGCCGCGCTGCAATCCTACGACTGGCCGGGCAATGTGCGGCAGCTGCGCAACCTGGTGGACTGGCTGCTGATCATGGCCCCGGGCGATGCGCGCGAGCCGATCCGCGCCGACCAGCTTCCGCCTGAGATCGGCGCCATCACGCCGGCCGTGCTGCGCTGGGAGAAAAGCGCCGAGATCATGGGCCTGCCGCTGCGCGAGGCGCGCGAGCTGTTCGAGAAGCAGTATCTTCTGGCCCAGCTGCACCGCTTCGGCGGCAACATCTCGCGCACGGCGAGCTTCATCGGCATGGAGCGCAGCGCGCTGCACCGCAAGCTGAAGATGCTCGGCGTCAATGCCGATGAACGCACCGGCACCGCGCCCACGGGCGCAGCACCCGCCGCACCCGCCGGCGGCGGCACCCTTCCCGCCGGTCACGGCCAGGGCTGAGCCGCGCCGCCGCCATCATCTATGCCAGACCAAGAGAGAGAGCACGCATGTCCCGCATCGCCTATGTGAATGGCCGCTACGTCCCGCAGCGCGAGGCTTCGGTCAATGTCGAGGATCGCGGCTACCAGTTCGCCGACGCCGTCTATGAAGTGGTGCATGTGTTCAACGGCTCCTATGTCGACGAGGAGCCGCATCTCGACCGGCTGGAGCGCTCCTTGCGCGAGCTGCGCATCCCGATGCCGATGGCGCGCATCGCGCTGAGGAAGGTGCTGCGCGAGGTGGTGCGCCGCAACCGCATCCGCGAGGGGCTGGTCTATATGCAGGTCAGCCGTGGCGTCGCCAGGCGCGACCACGCCTTCCCGAACGAGCCGATCGCGCCGGCGATCGTCATCACCGCCAAGCGCATCGCGCCCTACCAGGAGGACATCGGCAAGTGGAGCGGGGAGGCGATCACCCAGCCCGACATCCGCTGGGGCCGCTGCGACATCAAGACCGTGGGCCTGCTGCCCAACTGCCTCGCCCGCCAGGCGGCGAAGGAGAAGGGCGCGATCGAGGCGGTGCTGGTGGACGAGAACGGCATGGTCACCGAAGGCGCCGCCACCAATTTCTGGATCGTCGATGCCGAGGGGCGGCTGCGCACCCGCCACCTCGACGATCACATCCTCGCCGGCGTCACGCGCAAGGCGCTGATGGCGCTTCTGAAGGACGAGAACATCGTGTTCGAGGAGCGCGCCTTCTCGCTGGAAGAGGCGCGCCATGCGCGCGAGGCGTTCATCACCTCGGCCACCTCCTTCGTCAAGCCGATCCTGAAGCTCGACGGCAAGCCGGTGGGCGACGGCAAGGCCGGCCCCGTGGTGCGCCGCCTGCACGCCCTGTTCACGCGCCACGTGAAGGGCGCGCGCAACGCCGCCTAGCGCCAGTCGGAGGAAACAGCGGCGCATGACCCGCGACACCGTCCCGCTCGGCTGGAACATGCCGCGCGCCATCCTGTTCGACTGGGACAACACGCTCGTCGATGGCTGGGCGGCGATCGCGGCGGCGCTCAATGCCGCGCTCACCGCCTTCGGCCAGGCGCCCTGGTCCGAGGCCGAGGTGAAGGGGCGCGTGCGCCAGTCGCTGCGCGACACCTTTCCCGGCCTGTTCGGCGAGCGCTGGCAGGAGGCGCGCAAGCTCTTCCAGGAAAGCTACGGCTCCCGCCACCTGGAGGTGCTGCGCCCGCTCGACGGCGCGGCCGAGATGATCCGTGTCCTGGCCGGGCAGGGACCCTATCTCGGCGTCGTCTCCAACAAGACCGGGCATTTCCTGCGCCGCGAGGCGGAATGGCTGGGCTGGAGCGCGCATTTCGGCGCGCTGGTGGGTGCCGGCGATGCTGCGCGCGACAAGCCGCATGCCGACCCGATCCACATGGCGCTTGGGCCTTCCGGCATCCTGGCCGGGCTTGATGTCTGGTATGTCGGCGACACGGCGCTCGACATGCAGGCGGCGCGCGCGGCCGGCTGCCGCGCCGTGCTGCTCGGCGATGCATCGCATGATGGCGGCATCGCCGCCGCAGCGCCCGACCTCGCCCTGCCCGACTGTAACAGTCTGGCAAAAGTGATAGTTTTGCTTGCGGCGCGCTGACGCGCTGCCATATTTCCATCGTCAATGCCCTCCGCCGGGGGAGGGACCAAACGCTAACGCAGCAGGAATGCGCGGTGGCCAAGAAGAAGGCTAGAGCAAATGGCTAACGACAAGTCGCAGAACGTGCAGGAAGTGTTCCTGAACCACGTTCGCAAGAACAAGACGCCAGTGACCATTTTCCTCGTCAATGGCGTCAAGCTTCAGGGGATCATCACCTGGTTCGATAATTTCTCTGTCCTGTTGCGCCGCGATGGCCATACCCAGCTTGTCTACAAGCACGCCATCTCGACCGTAATGCCAGGCGCCCCGATCCAGCTGTTCGATGGCACGCCCGCCACCGGAGCCGCCATCGGGCGCGAGGGTGAGGGGGCGGCCACCCCCACGGCCGCCCCCACGGCCGCAGCGCCGGCCGCGCCGGCTTCGCCCACGCGCCTGACCATCGGCGCGCGTGCCGCCGCGACACGCGCCGACAACGACGGTTGATCGCCATCGCCAGGAGCGGTTCCGGCACGGACAGCGCGGCGGGCGCCACCAGCGCCGCCGTGCTGCTGCCTTACGAGCGCACCCAGCACGCGCCGGAGGAGTCCGAGGCCGCGCGCATCGCGCTGCGCCCGGCCGAGGCGCGGCTGGCCGAGGCGGTGGGCCTGACCGAAAGCATCGGGCTCGGCGTCGTCCATGCGGCCGTGCTGCCCTTGCGCGCCAAGCGGCCCGCGACGCTGATCGGCAAGGGCCAGCTCGAAGCCGCCGCCGCCACCGTGCGCGAGCACGAGATCGGCGTCGTCGTGGTCGATGCCACGCTCACGCCGGTGCAGCAGCGCAACCTGGAAAAGGGGCTCGGCTGCAAGGTGATCGACCGCACCGCGCTGATCCTGGAGATCTTCGGCGAGCGCGCGCGCACGCGCGAGGGCATCCTCCAGGTCGAGCTTGCGCATCTCGACTATCAGCGCTCGCGCCTGGTGCGAAGCTGGACCCACCTGGAACGCCAGCGGGGCGGTTTCGGCTTCCTGGGCGGCCCGGGCGAGACGCAGATCGAGGCCGACCGCCGCCTGATCGGCGAGCGCATCGTCAAGATCAAGCGCGAACTGGCCGAGGTGCGGCGTACGCGCGGGCTGCACCGCGCGGCGAGGAAGCGCGTGCCCTATCCGGTGGTGGCGCTGGTGGGCTACACTAACGCGGGGAAGTCCACCCTGTTCAATACCCTCACCGGCGCCGGCGTGCTGGCGAAAGACCAGCTTTTCGCCACGCTCGATCCGGCCATGCGCGCGCTCAAGCTGCCGTCGGGGCGCAACGCCATCCTGTCCGATACGGTGGGCTTCATCTCCTCGCTGCCGCACGAGCTGGTCGCCGCCTTCCGCGCGACACTGGAGGAGGTGGCGGCGGCCGACATCATCCTGCATGTGCGCGACATCGCCCACCCCGACAGCGCGGCGCAGAAGGCCGATGTCGAGGCCGTGCTGGCCGACATGGCCTCCGGGCGCGATGCCAGCCTCGATGCCGACTGGCGCGGGCGCGTGATCGAGGTCTGGAACAAGGCCGATCTCCTCACGCCCGAGGAGCATGGCATCATCGCCGCCCGCTCGGACCGGCCGGGCGAGGTGCCGCAGATGCTGATCTCGGCCCTGTCGGGAGAGGGGCTTCCCGCCCTCCTTGCCGCGATCGATGCGCGGCTGTCGGCCCAGGCGGTGCTGCGCGAGGTGACGCTCGACCCCGCCGACGGGGCGGGGCTTGCCTGGCTCTATCGCCACGGCGAGGTGGTCGCGCGCCAGGACGCCGAGGATGCGATCCGCCTGTCCGTCCGCCTCAGCCCCGAGAACGCCGAGCGCTTCGAACGTCGCCACAAGGCCGCCGCTGATCCGAGCGGTTGACAGGCGCGGCTGATACGAGCGGTTGACAGGGCAGGTCAGTCTCGGCTCAATCCCGCCCGCTCGGGCGCCGGCGCCGCCGGCCGCCCGCAGGGGTTACTTGCTTCACGCTGCAACCTTCAAGGAGGGCCAGATGGCCACGAAGTTCAAGCCGCTGGGCGACCGCGTTCTGATCGAGCCGGTGGCCGCCGAGACCAAGACCAAGGGCGGCATCATCATCCCCGACACCGCCACCGAGAAGCCGCAGCAGGGCAAGGTCCTGGCCGTGGGCCCCGGCGCGCGCGCCGAGGATGGCCGCCTGATCCCGCTCGATGTGAAGGCGGGCGACATCATTATGTACGGCAAGTGGTCGGGCACCGAGGTCAAGATGAATGGCAAGGACCTGGTGATCCTGAAGGAAAGCGACATCATGGGGGTGGTGGGCTGATAGAGCCCACCTGCGTGCGGGACACCTTGCCGGGGCGGACGATGCGGGGCGAGGGCGGCGGCGCTCCGGCCTCTGCCTGGTCGTCGCGCCGGCGAGGGCCGGGCGTCTAGCGATGCCCGTTTCGCGCGCCGAGGCCCATGCCATCGCCGCGATGCTGGGCGAGGTGGCGGTGGCGGAACTCAAGCCCCGGTTCCGCCGCCTTGCCGCCGGTCAGGTGCGGACCAAGACCGGCCCGCATGATTTCGTCACCGATGCCGACGAGGCGGCCGAGCGCGCCCTGGTGGGGGGCTTCTCCAGGCTCCTGCCCGGCGTGCCGGTGATCGGCGAGGAAGCGGCCTCGGCCGATCCCGGCCTGCTTGCGCGCATTGCCGGGGCCGAGCGCGTCCTGGTGGTCGATCCGCTCGACGGCACGGCCAATTTCGCCGCCGGCCTGCCGCTCTATTGCGTCATGGCCGCGCTGGTCGAGCGCGGGGCCGTGGTGGCGGCCTGGATCCACGATCCGGTGCGCGCCGACACGGCGATCGCGCTCAAGGGCGAGGGGGCGTGGCTTGCGGACAGCCACGGTCATGAACGGCCCCTGCGCGTGGCGGCCCCTGTGGCGCCGTCGCTGATGGTCGCGGCGACGAGCGTGCGCTTCCTGCCCCCGCGCCTGCGCGCGCTGGTGGGCAGCCGGGCCGGGCGGATCGGCAACCTCGTCAACCTGCGTTGCGCCGGCCACGAATACCGCCTGCTGGCCGAAGGCCACGCCCACGCGGTGATGTACTGGAGGCTGCTGCCCTGGGACCATGCGCCGGGCAGCCTGATCGCGGCCGAGGCAGGCGCCTGTGTGCGCCGCTTCAACGGCGAAGCCTACGATCCCACGGTGCATGGCGGCGGACTGCTGGTGGCCCCCGACGCGGCAAGCTGGCAGGCGCTGCGCGATGCGCTGATCGGCCCGGCAGGCGATGCGATCCTGCGCCGCGCGGCGGCCTTGCCGGCGCCGCATCCGCGCTGACGAAGGCCGGCCGGGCGGGCGAGGCGCCTCAGCCCTTCTTCGCCCGCTCCGCCAGCTTGGCCTCGATCCAGAGCGCTTCCATCTCGTCCAGGCTCGCCTGCTCGGGGGCGCGCCCTTCGGCGGCAAGGCGGCGCTCGATATGGCCGAAGCGGCGCTCGAACTTGGCGTTGGCGTCGCGCAGGGCCGCCTCGGGGTCGAGGTCGAGCTTGCGGGCCAGGTTCGCCAGCACGAACAGGACGTCGCCCAGCTCGTCGGCGAGCCGCGCCTTGCCGGCCCCGGCATCGAGCTCGGCCCCGGCATCGAGCTCGGCCTGGAGCTCGGCGGTTTCCTCGGCAAGCTTGGCCATCACCGCGGCGGCATCCGGCCAGTCGAAGCCGACCCGGCCGGCGCGGCGGGTGAGCTTCACCGCGCGGGTCAGGGCAGGGAGGCCGAGCGGAATATCGGCCAGCACGCCCGGGCGCGCGGTTGGGGCCTCGGGCGCGGTGCCGGCCCTGCTGGCGCGCTCGGCGGCCTTCTGCGCTTCCCAGGCGCGGGTCTGCTCGGCGGCATCGCGCGCGGCAGCCTCGCCGAACACATGCGGATGGCGACGCACCATCTTGTCGGCGATCGCGCTGGCGATGGCGGTGAAGTCGAAGCGGCCATCCTCTGCGCCCATCTGGGCGTAGTAGACGACTTGGAACAGCAGGTCGCCCAACTCGTCGAGCAGCGCCGGCCAGTCCTGGCGGCCGATCGCGTCAGCGACCTCATAGGCTTCCTCGATCGTGTAGGGGGCGATGGTGGCGAAGCTCTGCTCCTTGTCCCAGGGGCAGCCGCGCTCGGGGTCGCGCAGCGCCGCCATGATGGCGAGCAGGCGCTCGATCGCCGGGCCGGGGGCGCTCATCGGCGGACCCGCGGGCCTGAGTTTCGCCTTAGTCTGAAAGTCGCATAATGTATATTATGGCAAATATAGAGATAGTCAGAGGAGCCGGCAAGGGATTGATTCTGCGGCTGTATGGGCTTGGTTCGGGTCATGGCTCCACCTCCAGCCGCATGCCGTCATAGGCTGCCTCCACCCCCGGCGGCAGGTTCGCCCGCATCCAGGCCCAGTCGAGGTCCGGCCCCATATGCGTGAGGATGGTCCGGCGCGGACGCAGCAGCGCCACCCACTCCAGCACCTGCGCCACGTGCGCGTGGGTCTTGTGCGGCCGGCGCTGGAAGCAGCCGACGATCCAGGTATCGAGCCCTGCCAGCGCGGCGAGCGCCGCGGCCTCCAGCCGCACGACATCGGTCGAATAGGCGAACCGCCCAATGCGCAGCCCAAGGCTCGCCATCACGCCGTGATCCTGCACGATGGTCTCGATCTCAAGCCCGGCCGCCGTGAAGCGGCTCCCGGGCACTACCGGCAGCGGCAGCAACGCCGGCCGCCAGAAACCCACCGGCCCGTCATCCTTGACGAAGGCGTAGTCGAAGCGCCGCGCGATCTCGTCCAGCGTGCCGGCGGCGCCATAGGCCGGCAGCACCCGCCGGATGCGGCGGTTGACGATGCGCAGATCGTCCAGCCCGGAAACGTGGTCCGCATGGGCGTGGGTATAAACCACGGCATCGACCTCGCCCACGCCTGCATCCAGCAGTTGCTGGCGGAGGTCGGGCGTGCTGTCCACCAGCAGGCGCCCGCCCGGGTGTCCGACCAGGATCGAGGGGCGCAGGCGACGGTTGCGCGGCTCGGCCGGATCGCACACGCCCCAGTCGCCGCCGATCAGCGGCACGCCGCCCGAGCCGCCGCAGCCAAGAATGGTGACCGAGAGCGTCATGCCGGCAGCGCCCTTGCCCCTACCTCTCAGGCCGCATGAGCCTGAGCGCTCACCTTGCTGAAAAGACGCCGGAAATTTCCGGTCGTAAGCGCCGCCACCTCGGCCGCGGAGAGACCCAGTACCCGGCCCAGCTCGGCCGCTGTGTGGGGCACGTAGGCCGGTTCGTTTCTCTTGCCGCGATAAGGGGTTGGAGCAAGGAATGGAGCGTCCGTCTCAACCATGAGCCGGTCGCGCGGCAGCGTCTGGGCGATCGCGCGCAGGGCTTCCGACTTGGGAAAGGTCAGGATGCCGGAGAAGGAGATGTATCCGCCATTTTCTACAGCAAATTTCGCCAGTTCTGCGCCAGAACTGAAGCAGTGGAGCAGGAAATGGAGCGGCCCGCCGGCGGCCATCTCCTCGGCCAGGATGCGGGCGATGTCGGCGTCCGCGTCGCGGGCGTGGATCGCGAGCGGCAGCCCGGCGGCGCGGGCGGCACGGATGTGGCGGCGGAAGCTCTCGGCCTGCACCTCGCGCGGCCCGTGCTGGTAGAAATAGTCGAGCCCGCTCTCGCCGATGCCGATGATCTTCGGATGGTCGGCCAGCCGCACCAGTTCCTCGACCGTGGGCAGCGGCGCCTCTGCCACGTTGTGCGGGTGGATGCCGACCGTGCCCCAGACCGCGGCATGGGCCTCGCACAGCGCCTTGACCTTGGCGGCTTGGTGGATGCGCGTGCCAATGGTGACCATCAGCCCCACCCCGGCATTGCGGGCGCGGGCCAGGATCGCGGGCAGCTCCTCGTCCTTGTAGTAGTCGAGATGGCAATGGCTATCGACCAGAAGGCCGGGCGCCAGGGCCGTGGCGGGGACGGACATCGCCTAGCCCCCCTGCCCGGCATCGGGCTTGCTGGCGCCCGGCGGCGTCTTACCTGGCTTGGTGCCCTTGCCCGGCGCCACAGGGGCGGCCTCGGCCGCGCCGGTCTCGACATAGCGCGGGAATATGCCCGAGGGCGCCGGCAGGGCGGTCCCTGGCACAAGGGCGCCGGTGGCGAGCAGGTCGAACCCCCTCGCCGCCGCCGGAACCGCGAGCTGGTCGAGCAGCTTGCCCATGCTGTCCGGCATGAAGGGCTGGAGCAGGATGCCGAGATGCCGCAGCGTCTCGGCCAGGACCAAGAGCACGGTTTCCATCCGCGCCGGATCGGTCTTGCGCAGGGCCCAGGGCGCCTGGCGGTCGATATAGGCGTTGGCGGCGCGCACCAGCACCCACACGCTTTCGAGCGCCTCGTGGAAGGCCTGCCGGCCCATCTGCGCGCGCAGCGTGTCGAGCAGCCCGCCCGCCTGGGCCAGGAGCGCGGCATCGTCCTCGCTCAAGCTGCCCTTGGCCGGCACCACCCCGCCCGCATTCTTGGCGATGAACGAGAGCGTGCGCTGCGCCAGGTTGCCGAGATCGTTGGCGAGCTCGACATTCATCCGCCGCACCATCGCCGCGCGCGAGAAATCGCCGTCATTGCCGAACGGCACCTCGCGCAGCAGGAAGAAGCGCACGGCATCTAGGCCGTAGGTGTCCACCAGCGCGATCGGGTCGATCACGTTGCCGAGCGACTTCGAGATCTTCTGCCCCTCGTTCGTCCACCAGCCATGGGCGAAGACGCGCCTGGGCGGCGCCAGGCCCGCCGCCATCAGGAAGGCCGGCCAGTAGACCGCGTGGAAGCGCAATATGTCCTTGCCGACCATGTGCAGGTCGGCCGGCCAGAAGGTCTTGAACTCGGCGCTCCCGGTGTCGGGGTAGCCCACGGCGGTGATGTAGTTGGTCAGGGCGTCGAGCCAGACATACATCACATGCTTGGGCGCGCCCGGCACCTTCACGCCCCAGCCGAAAGAAGTGCGGCTGACCGACAGATCCTGCAGCCCGCTTTTCACGAAGGACACCACCTCGTTGCGGCGCGTCTCGGGCAGGATGCGGTCGGGCACAGCGTCATAGTAGGCAAGCAGACGCTCGCCCCAGGCCGAGAGGCGGAAGAAGTAGCTCTCCTCCTTCACCCATTCCACCGGCGCGCCGGTGGGGGCGAGCCGGGTGCCGTCGGGTCCGGCGATCAGCTCGCTCTCGGCATAGAAGGCCTCGTCGCGGACCGCATACCAGCCCTCGTAATGGCCGAGATAGATCTCGCCGCGGCTTTCCAGCGCCTGCCAGATCGCCTGGCTGGCGCGGATGTGGCGCTCCTCGGTGGTGCGGATGAAATCGTCGTTCGAGTAGTTCATGCGCCGGGCGAGCGCGCGGAAATTCTCGCTCACCTTGTCGGTGAAGGCCTTGGGTTCGATGCCGGCGGCAGCGGCGGCCTTCTCGACCTTCTGGCCGTGCTCGTCGGTGCCGGTGAGGAACAGCACGCGATAGCCGTCGAGGCGCATGAAGCGCGCCATCACGTCGCAGGCGAGCGTGGTGTAGGCGTGCCCGATATGCGGGGAATCGTTCACGTAGTAGATCGGCGTGGTGATGTAGTAGCGCTTTTCGGTGCTCATGCGGGCGGCCTGGGTTCGGGCGGAAGCGGTCCTGCCGCTAGCCGGCGGTGCGCGCGGCCGGCGGCTTCAGCCACTCGGCGGCGGAAAGGATCGCCTGCTTGCGATCGAGATTGAGGCTCTCGACCTCGTCCGCAAGCCGGCCGATCTTCTCCCACAGGCCACCCCAGTGTTCAAGCGGCGCCTGCGCCAGGAGCCGCGGCGCGAGGGTGGCCTCGGGCTCGGGCACCCGCTCGGCGATCGCGTCCGCCCTGCCGCGCGCGGCATTGCGCACGAGGCGCGCCAACACGTCGCGCAGCAGGTCCAGGAAGGCATCGAAGCTGCGATAGCCGGCTTCCGGGTCGGCACGGGCAAGCTGCTCGCCGAGCGCGTGCAGCGCCGGCCGGTCGAGCGCGGGCAGCCCGCCCAGGATGCGCAGCACGGCGGCATGCAGCGCCGCGCCGCCGATCTCGGCCAGGTCGAGCGCACGCCCGATCGAGCCGCCGGCGAGCCCGACCAGGTTGGCCCGCTCGGCCTCGGGCAGGTCGGGCCGGTAGCGGGCAAGGAGCGCGGCCACCCGCTCGCGGGCCAGGGGTGCGAGCGCCAGGCGCCGGCAGCGCGAGCGGATGGTGGGCAGGAGAGCGCCCGGCGCATCCACCGTCAGCAGCAGCAGGAATCGCGTCGGCGGCTCCTCCAGCAGCTTGAGCAGCGCGTTGGCCGAGTTCGGGTTCAGCCGCTCCGCCCCGTCGACAATGATGACGCGGAACCCGCCCTCGGCAGCGGTCTGGTAGGCGAAGGTCTTGGCCTCGCGCACCTGCTCGACATCGATCACCGCGGACAGGCGCCTGGTAGTCTTGCTTTCGCGCCGCTCGATGGTGAACAGGTCGGCGTGTCCCTTGGCGGCGACGCGGCGGAACACCGGATGGGCGGGATCGAGGAACAGCGGCCCCTCGCCCGCCGCCTGCGCCGCTGCCGGCACGGCGGGTGCGCGCGCCAGCACCCAGCGCGCGATGCGGAAGGCAAGCGTCGCCTTGCCGATGCCGGGCGGGCCGCCGATGATCCAGGCATGATGCAGCCGCCCCGAGGTCCAGGCAGCGGCGAAAGCGGCTTCCGCCGCGTCATGGCCTTCGAGATGCGGGTTGGCGCGTGGGAGCGGGGCTTCGCCCGCCCGGGCCCGGTCTCCCGCCTCGACCGCGGGCGCGCGGCTGCGCTGCCCCCTGCCCTTGCCGCCCGTGCCCTTGCCCTTGCTCATGTCGGCGAGGCGGCGATCGCCGCCGGCCGCAACGCCACGCCGAGCCGCGCCGTCACGGCGGCAAGGATCGCCGCATGCACCAACTCCGGTGCGGCGGTGGCGTCGATCACGGCGCAGCGCTCGGGCTCGCGCCGGGCGATGTCGAGGAAGCCCGCGCGCACGCGCTCATGGAAGTCGGCGTCGAAGCGTTCATATCGGTTGGTGGCGCCGCGCGCGCCGGCGCGCGCGAGCCCCACCGCGACCGGCAGGTCGAGCAGCAGCGTCAGGTCCGGCCGCATCGCGCCCAGCGCGGCGGCGTGGATCGCCTCCACCTGCGTGCGCGGCACGCCCTGCGCGTAGCTCTGATAGGCCATGGTGGAATCGGCGAAGCGGTCCGACACCACCCAGGCCCCGCGCGCGAGCGCCGGCTGGATCAGGCGCACCACATGCTCGCGCCGTGCCGCGTAATGCAGCAGGGTTTCCGTGACCGGGTCCCAGCGGTCGGTGCCGCCATTGACCAGCAGGGCGCGGATCGCCTCGGCCCCGGGCGCGCCGCCAGGCTCGCGCGTGCGCAGCGCCTCGATGCCGGCCGCCGCCAGTGCTGCCACCAGTGTCCCGATCTGGGTCGATTTGCCGGCGCCCTCGCCGCCCTCGATGGTGATCAGCCGCCCGCGCATGATCGCTGGCCGGTGCGCGCTCACGCGCCGCCGAGCACATAGTGGCGCAAGGCGGCGCCGATGCGCGGGAAGAAACCGAGCGAGCGGACATCAGCCCCGGCCAGCAGGGGGGCGCGGCGAGTGGGCAGGCCGGGCACGCCGACCGCCACCTCGCCCACCTCGGTGCCGCGCGTCACCGGCGCCGCGATTGGGCCGTTGTAGCGCACCACCACCTGGGCCGAGGAACGCCAGGTGCGCGGCATGGTCACGATCAGGTCGCGGCCGGTGATCAGCGGCACGGTGGCGCGATCGCCCAGCCAGACCGGCGCTTCCTCCACCGTGTCGGCGGCGCGGAACACGGTGACGTTCTCGGTGTTGGCGAAGCCCCAGTTCAGCAGACGCGCCGTCTCCTCGCCGCGCGCGCGCATCGAGGGCAGCCCGTTCACCACCAGGATCAGCCGCCGGCCGTTCTGCACCGCCGAGGCGGTAAGGCCGTAGCCGGATTCCTCCGTGTGGCCGGTCTTGAGGCCATCGGCGCCGGGAAAGCGGCCAAGCAACGGGTTGCGGTTTTCCTGGGTGATGTTGCCGTAGCGAAAGTTGCGTTCGCTGTAGTAGCGATACTGCTCGGGGAAGTCGCGGATCAGCCGGGTGGCGAGTCGTGCAAGGTCACGCGGCGTCATGCGATGGCTGGGGTCCGGCCAGCCGGTCGAGTTGCGGAAGGTCGAGTGCGTCAGGCCGATCGCGCGGCCGCGCCGGGTGAGTTCCTCGGCGAAATTCTCCTCGCTGCCCGAGATCGCCTCGGCCAGGACGACACAGGCATCGTTGCCCGACTGCACGATCACGCCGCGCAGCAGGTCCTCGACCTTCACGCGCGTGCCCACCTCGACGAACATCTTGCTGCCGCCCATGCGCCAGGCGCGTTCGCTCACCGGCAGTTCGTCGGTCAGGCGCATCCGGCCTTCCTTGAGCCGCTCGAACACGACATAGACCGTCATCAGCTTGCTCATGGACGCTGGCGGCATGAGCTCGTCCGCGCCTTTGTCGATCAGCGTTACCTCGGTGTCGAAATCGACCAGCAGGACCGACCGCGCCAGCACATCGACCGAGCCGAAGGGGGTCATGACCGAAGTCGGCTGCGGGCCGGCGGGCGCCTGTGCCGCCGGACGGCGGGCGGCGGGGGCGGCCGGCGCCGGGCGGCGCTGCGCCGCCGCGCTGGCCGGCAGGAGCGGCAGGAGCGGCAGTGCGCCCAGCGCGCCCGCGCCCAGGAGCAGGCGGCGGCGTGCAAAGGCCGGCAAGGCAGCGTTGCGGCGTTTGCTCATGTCCCCTCCTCTGCCCCTTATCGGGCGAAGGTGTCAACCACGATGCGCGCCTCGCCGATGCGCCCGGCATGAACGCGGCGCAGCATCGCCTCGGCCTCGGCATTGCCGGCATAAGGCCCGATCCGAACACGCCAGAGCGTGCGCCCGGTCTCGCTGGCGACCGGCTCGACCCGCGCATCGCCGAAGCGGCGCAGCCGCGCCGACATGCGCGCGGCGTTGGCCGGTGCGGCAAAGGCGCCGGCCTGGATGAACAGCGTACTCGGTTGTGGCTGGCCCTGCTCGACCCGCTCGGGCAGGCGGCTTGGCACGGCGCGGGTCGGCGACGGCGCGGCCATCGCCAGCTCGGTCGTTCGCGCGGCCTGCTCCGCGCCGGGCGTGCCAGGGGCGAACGCGCGGCGGCCCACCCCCGTGCGCGCACCCGGCGGCGGGGCCAGGCTCTCGGTTGCTACCGATCCTCGCGGCGCGGTCGATACCGCCAGAGGCACCACCGGCCCCTCGCGCGAGGAGCGCAGCGCGCGGGAGAGACCGCGGCTCTCATCGCCCAGCACCTGCACGCGCACGCGCGCCGCGCCCTGCTCGCGGAAGCCGAGCAGCTCCGCCGCACGCCGCGAGAGGTCGATCACGCGGTCGTTGCGCCACGGGCCGCGGTCATTGACGCGCACCACGATCGAGCGGCCATTCTCCAGGTTGGTCACGCGCACGATCGCCGGAAGCTGCAAGGTCTGGTGCGCGGCGGTGAGGCGGTCGGGGTCGAAGGTCTCGCCATTGGCGGTGCGCTGGCCGCGCCTTTCCTCGCCATACCAGGCGGCGATGCCGGTCTGGTCGAGCGAGTAGCTCTCCTCGGGGCGGTAGGTCACGCCATCGATCTGGTAGGGCGCGCCGATGACCAGCTCGGCCCCTTCGGTGGCGCGATCCGTTCCGCCCAGAAGCTTGCCCAGCTGGGCCAGGAAACCCGTCTCGGCGCAGCCGCCCAGCCCGAGCAGCGCCGCGAGCGCGAGGACGCCCAGGACCCGCGTCAGGCCGCGCATCAGGCCGCGCATCAGCCAGCCGGAGCAAGCCGGTCGGCCAGCAGGCCCACCGACAAGGCGAAGAAATTGGACGGGTTCCAGCGCCGGAAGACGATGAAGTTGCGATGCACCAGGAATGCCGGCCCGGCGATGCCGGCGGGCAGGATCACCGCCGCCTCGGCCTCGGGCCCCTGCGGGACAGCGCCGGAAAGCTCGCGCACGCCAAGGCGCACCCAGTCGGCCACGGGGCGCAATGCGCGATGCCCGGCGAGGTCGGCATCGAAGCCTTGCGGCAGCAGCACTTCGCGTCCCCAGCTTTCATCGGCGCGCCAGCCGGAGCGGCCGATATAGTTGGCGATGGAGGCGAGCACGTCGGCGCGGCTGGCCCAGATGTCGCGCCGCCCGTCGCCATCGTGATCGACGGCGAAGCGGAAGAAGCTGGTCGGCATGAACTGGGTCTGCCCCATCGCGCCAGCCCAGCTGCCTTTGAACTGCGCCGGGGCGATGTGGCCTTCTTCGAGGATGCGCAGCGCGGCCAGCAGCTCGGCGCGGAAATAGGCCGCACGCCGCCCCTCCCAGGCCAGGGTGGCCAGTGACTCGACGATCGAGAAATTGCCGGTGAAGGAACCGTAGGAGGTCTCGAGGCCCCATAGCGCCACGATGAACCGACCCGGCACGCCGCTGACGCGGGTGACATCGGCCAGGAGCGTATCGTTCTCGGCCAGGAGCGCCCGGCCGCGGCTGATGCGCGTATCGCTCAGCCGTCGGCCGATATAGTCGTCCCAGGTGATGGTGAATTCCGGCTGGCGGCGATCCTGCTCGATAACGCGCTGGTTCGCGCGCAACCCGTCGAGGACGCGCAAGGTCGCCTCGGAGATGCCGCGCCGGCGCGCCTCGGCGCGGAAATCGCGCAGCCACGCGTCAAAGGAGCGCGACTGGGCGAAGGCCACGGGCACGAAGGCGCCCGCCCCGCCGGCGAGGGCGAGGCTTGCGGCGGCGGCAGCGAGGAGATGGCGGCGGTGCATGGCGAATACCCGATCATGGCCGGGCGCGACTCGGCGCCCGGCCTTCATCCTCTGTGACATGGTGCGGGCGCGCGGCGCAACCAGGGGAGCGCGCGGGAAAGGGCGCGCACGTGACCAGGTGGTGACGGAGCTGTTACAACTCAGTCCTGCCCAACGACGGAGCGCCGGCATGCCCACCGCCGCCTACCCGCAGCTTTTCGTGCGCGACATCCGCGCCGCCTGCGACTGGTTCGGGCGTGTGCTGGGCTTCGCCACCGTTTTCCAGCATGGCGAGCCGCCCTTCTACGCCCAGGTGGCGCGGGAGGGCGCGCGCATCAATCTGCGCTGCGTCGACCAACCGGTATTCGTCGAGGGCATCCGCGAGGCCGAGGTCCTGCTCTCCGCCTATCTGGTCGTCGATGACGTGGACGCGCTGTTCGCCGAGATGCGGCGAAGCGGTGCCGAGTTCCAGCAGGAACCGACCGAGCAGCCCTGGGGCGTGCGCGACTTCGTCGTGCGCGACCCGGACGGCAACCTGTTGCTGTTCGCCTCGCGCTAGGGCACGTTCCGTTCGGCTTCGATCAGCCGAACGGAAGTCATGTCCGAGAAACTCAAGGTTTGCGCGCAGCCGGTGCGGCAAGGGCGGGCGCGGGAAACAGCTCGGGAATGCGCCCCATCAGGTAGTAGGCCGCCATGCCAACGCTCTCGCGCACGGCCAGCCGCAGCCGCTCCATGCCTGCCGTCAGCACCCCGCCGCCGAGATCGACCGAGATCCAGTCGGTTTCCTCGGGCGGGCGGGCGCGCCAGTCGGTCGGCCAGGCATGGATGCCGGTCCAGCCGGCCTGGCGGAAGCAGCCGATCGCGCGCGGCATGTGCACTGCCGAGGTGACCAGGAGCCAGGTCTCGCCCGGCGCGGGCCGGATCGCGGCGAGGCTGTTGCGGGCATTGTCCCAGGTGTTGCGCGAGTTGGTCTCGTGCTCGAGCCGCCGCCCCTCGGGGCCGAGCAGCGGCCAGACGCGTTCCAGTTCCAGCGCCTCGCGTGCGGTGCCGGGCACCAGTTCGCCCGTGCCGCCCGACATGAACAGCCGCGCCTCGGGGTAGCGGCGGGCCAGCATCAGGAAGGCCGTGATGCGATCGCCCGAGGCGTTGAGCTGCATCTCGCCCCGCGCCTGGCCGATCACCAGGTCCTGCGCCCCGCCCAGCAGGATGATGCCATCAACCCGTGCGGGCGGCGGATCGGGGCGGGCGAAGCGATCCTCCAGCAGGGCGAGCGCGCGGTCGGGCGCGGGCGTGAACCCGATCACGAACCAGGCGGCGAGCACGAAAAAGACCAGCGCCCGCCCGGCCCGCTTGCGCTGCCGGCGCAGCAGCAGGAGCCCGACCAGCAGCAGGAGCAGCAGGATGTTATCGGGTGCCACGAACAGGAACAGCACCTTGGACAGGATGAAGTCCACTTCTGCGCGCTCCTTTCCTTCCCGTCCCCTCGCCCGCCCGGCTCCGGCCCGGGCCTGAGCACCCGCTCAGCCCCGGCGCGCCGCCCCGGCTTCCCGCCCGCCGGGCCATCGGCTAAGGTTCCGGCCATCGGGCCGGCGCGCGGGGGTGCGACTCCCCGCCGGCCGGTGACGCCTTCAGCCGGAGCAATTGTCATGGCCAACGAAACGAAGCAACTGGCAGAATATTGCGCCAACCTCAACCTCGATGCGGTGCCCAAGGACGTGGTCACGCGCGCCAAGTTCCTGATCCTCGACCTGGTCGGGATCATGGTCCGCGCCCGCCACGACGCCGAGAGCACGCCGGCCATGTTCCAGGCGGCCAAGGCGCTCGGCTTCGAGGGCGGCGCGGCCAGCGTGTTCGGCGACGCCAAGAAGTACAGCCCGGCGGCGGCGGCGATGCTGAATGGCGCGCTCGGCCACAGCCTCGATTTCGACGACACCCACGCCGAAGGCTCGCTCCACCCCGGCTGCCCGGTGATCGCGGCGGCCTTCTCCGCTGCCGAGATGGTCGGCGCCTCGGGCAAGGAGGTTCTGGCCGGCGTGATCGCGGGCTACGAGGTCACCTGCCGCCTGTCGATGGCGCTGGTGCCGGGCGACCACTACGACCGCGGCTACCACCCAACCGCCACCTGCGGCGCCTTCGGCGCGGCGGCGGCGGCGGGGCGCATCTTCCGCATGTCGGCCGAGCAGATCGAGAACGCATTCGGCATCGTTCTCAGCCAGGCGGCGGGCTCGATGCAGTTCCTGGTCAACGGCGCCTGGACCAAGCGCTTCCAGGTGGGCTGGGCCGCGACCAACGGCCTCGTTGCCGCCAGCCTCGCGCGCGAGGGCTATATCGGCGCGGCGGAAGCGGTGGAGGGCCGGCACGCCTTCCTGCACGCCTACGCCCCCAACGCCAGGCGCGAGAAGGCGGTGGCCGAGCTCGGCTCGGTCTACGAGCTGATGAAGACCGCGGTGAAGCCCTACCCCTCCTGCCGCTACGGCCATGCCGCGATCGACGCCGCGCGCATGCTGCGCGCCGAGAAGGGCCTCAAGGCCGACGAGATCCTGAAGGTCGAGATCGGCCTGCCCGAGAAGGGCATGCTGCTGATCGGCGCACCCTACGAGAAGAAGGCCAGCCCCGAGAACGTGGTCGATGGCCAGTTCTCGGCCAATTTCGTGGTCGCCTCCGCGCTCGCCACCGGCCAGATGACCTGGGACAGCTACGAGCTGATCAGCGACCAGGCGGTGCAGGGCCTGTGCAAGAAGATCACCTCGGCGGTCGATGCCGAGGTGCAGGCCGAGTTTCCGCGCAACATGGCCGGCAAGGTGACGGTCACCACGCCCCGCGGCACCTTCACCAAGTTCGTCTCGATCCCGAAGGGCGAGCCCGAGAACTTCCTCACCGCCGAGGAGCTGAAGGACAAGTTCGCGGGCCTGGCCGATTCGATTCTGGGCAAGCAGAAGGCCGCGCAACTGGCCGATGCGATCCTGAACATGGAGCAGGCGAATGACGTGTCGGGGCTGATGCGCCTCGGCGCGCGCTGAGCGCCCGCGCCCGCTTCCCCGGTCCGAACGAAGCCGCCCCGGTCGCAAGGTCGGGCGTGCGAGGTCATATTTTTGAGTGCGTGATGTATTCTTTGACGCTGTTAGTCACATTCTGCTGTGCCGCAATAAGTTTCTCTTGGTATGGAGAACTTCCGGTTGAAAATATAATACCCGATAGTTCTTGTGGCCTTTCATTATTGACGCCAGCTATCTCGGGGGCGTGAGCGCTTGTTCCATACGCTCGGATCGCAGAGTCAAGTTCCTGATGTAGGTTAATTATGTCCTGTAAGGATATCGCCACAGAGTCATCAAGTAAAATAGCAGACATTTCTTTGTATTGTCGTAATTTATCAATGTCATTTCGAATCAGAAAATATCTTGCGGCGTACAATCCAATTCCACGGAAATCCATTCTAATTTCCGTGTAACCTTCTTGTTCTAATTTTTTCAATATTAATTTTTCTTCTGCGCTATCGCTACCTAATTGGCGAACGCCCCTTATATTTTGTAACGCGTCGAGCCCGATCCGCAGACATTCCTCGGCTAATTCGCTTCTTCGCTTTGCGACGGCCTGCTTGCGCCAGCTCTTGAGGCCAAGCCAGAACACCAATAGAGCGGCAAGAAAGGGCGCCAGCGCAGAAACAGCTATCTTGGCAATTTCAAGCCAGAACTGTGTGTCTGTCATCTGCTCACCTCACGGATCCCACGGCCCGAAGGGGGTGATGTCGCGCGGGTCGGTCTTCACATGCACCAGCGCCGGCCCGTCATGCTTGAGCGCGGCGGCGAAGGCGGGGGCGAATTCCTCGGTCCGCTCGACGCGGAAGCCGGCCGCGCCATAGCCCTCCGCCAGCCGCACGAAGTCGGGCGCGGCGAGCGTCGTGCCGAACGCGCCCTCGGCGCCATACTTGCCGCGCTGGCTCTGCATGATCGAGCCCCACACGCCATTGTCGGCGACGATCACCTTGATCGGCAGGCCATTGTCCACCGCCGTCATCAGCTCCTGGCCGGTCATCTGGAAGCCGCCATCGCCGGCGACCGCGATCACGGTCTTGCCGGGCCGCGCGAGCTGCGCCCCGACCGCGCCGGGCACGGCATAGCCCATCGAGCCCGCCGCGCTGCCTGCCTGGGTATCGGGCCGGGCGTAGGGGTGGTAGCGATGCACCCAGCGGGCGAAGGTGCCGCTGTCGGTGACCACGGTGGCATCCGCCGGCGCGAGCCGGCCCATCTCGGCCACGACGCGGGCCATGTCCACCGCGCCCTGGATCGGCACATCGCCCGGCGTGACGAAACGCTCATGCCTGGCACGCGCCTCCTGCCGCCAGGCGAGGCGATCGGGCGGCGGCGCGAAGCCCGCCAGCGCCGCGCGCAAGGCCGCGACCGCCGGCTTCACATCGGAGAGCATCGGCACGGCGGCGGTGAAGCGCGCCAGCACCGTCGGGTCGGGATAGACATGGACCAGCGCCTGGTCGGGGCGGATCGCGGTGTGCCGCCCCGCCGTCGCGCCATCGAGGCGCGTGCCGAGCGCCAGCACCACATCGGCCTCGGCCCATTGCTTCTTCTGGTAGGGCGGGCCGTTCAGCTCGATATGGCCGAGATAGGCCGGATGGTCGGAGGGGAAGGAATGGGCGCAGCGATAGGCGGCCATCACCCCTGCCCCGAGCGCCTCGGCCAGCGCCACCACCTCGGCCTGGGCCTGCTCCCAGTTGACCAGCTCGCCCACCAGGATCATCGGCGCGCGCGCCCCGCGCAGGAGGGTCGCCGCCTCGGCCAAGGCGGCCGGATCGGCCCCGGCCGGGGCGCGGCGGCCGACGCGCGGCAAGGGCTTGTCGCCGGCATCGCCCTCGGTCACGTCGCGCGGCAGCACCAGCACCACGGGCCCCGGCCGGCCCGCGACCGCGAGCCGCAGCGCACGCGCGGTGGAGGCGCCGACCAGGTCGGGCGCCTCGGGTTCGATCACCGCCTTGGCGATCTTGCCGAACATCTGGTGGTAGTCGATCTCCTGGAACGCCTCCAGCCCCTTGTCGCGCGTCGGCACATGGCCGATCGCCATCACCAGCGGGATGCTGTCCTGCGCCGCCGAGTGCATCGCCACCGCCGCATTGCCGGCGCCGGGGCCGCGCGTGACCATCACCAGGCCGGGGCGGCGGGTGAAGCGCGCATAGGCGTCGGCGGCGAATGCCCCGCCGCTCTCGTGCCGGCAGGGCAGCCAGCGGAAGGCGTTGCGGTTGCGCCGCATCGCTTCCAGTACGGCAAGGTAGCTCTCGCCCGCGACGCCGAAGGCGGCGTCGATGCCGTGCGCGATCAGGGTGTCCACCAGGGCGTCGCCGCCGGTGCGGGGCATGGCCGTCTCCTTGCCGCGAGGATGCTCGAACGGCGCGGAGCCTAGCGGCGGGCGGAGGGGCCGGCAATCCGGCCCATGATGGCGGTCCTAGGGCACGTTCCGTTCGCGCTGAATCAGGCGAACGGAAGTCGTGCGCGGCAAACCTAAGGTTCGCTTGCAGCCTGGCCCCATCCGGCGGAAGCGCAGCCCGGTTCCACCGGACCGGACGCTGCTCTAGATGCCCGGCTGCGCCAGGTCCACATAGCCGCGCGCGATCGCCCGCTGCACGGCCGAGAAGGCCGCCACCCCCTCCTCGTAGGCGAGGCGCATCGCCTGGAGCGTGCGCAGCTCGCTGTCGGAGATGGTGCGTCGCGCCGCCCCGTCGCGCCCGAAGCGCAGCGCGGCGGCGAGGTAGTCGGCGCGCAGGGCGGCAACGGTCGCGGCCAGCCGCAGCACCGCGTCGCGATCCAGGCCCGGCACGCGCTCATGGATGATCTGGCGGTTGGCCGCGCGCACGCCATGCTCGATCTCGTCGAGCAGCCGTTTCTGGGCGCGCAGATAGCCCGGATGATCAAGGCTCAATGGCATGCGGACGCTGATCCCTTGCCGCCATCCTGCCGGGCGAAGGTAAATGTTGCGTTTGCGCCCGGCCGGGCCGGCAGCTAGCCTGCACGAAAGCAACCAGGGCAGCGCGCCCGGACCGGGGAGAAGGCCATGACCAACCCGCAGGACAAGGACCAGTTGCGCGCGCGCGGCATCCGCCGGCGCATGGCGGCCAAGGCCGCGCTCGGCGCGCTGGCGGCGGCGACCACGGCGGCCGGTGCCACACTCTCGCGGGCAGCGCAGGCCCAGCCCGCCGGCATGCCGAGCGGCGGGCCGATCATGCTCAAGGCGATGGGCAGCTTCCATGTCGGCGGCAAGCAGGTGGAAATCTCGGGCCGCCCGGTGCGCGAGGTGGTGTTCACCCCCGGCGGCGTGCCGGCGCGGGTCGATCCGAACGGCTCGTACATGGTCGGGCAGATGTATGCGCAGTACTACGTGCCCGAGCCGGCGCGCGGGCGCTTCCCGCTGCTGATGTGGCATGGCGGCGGCCTGACCGGCGTGAGCTGGGAAACCACGCCCGACGGGCGCGAGGGCTGGATGCACTATTTCCTGCGCCGCGGCTGGCCGGTCTATGTCTCGGACGCGGTCGAGCGCGGGCGCGCCTCCTGGGCGATGTATCCCGACCTGCTGCCGGGCGAGCCCTTGTTCCTCACCGTCGCCAATCCGTGGGAGCGGTTCCGCATCGGCGCTGGCGCGGGAAGCTGGAACGCGGAGGCGGCGCAGCGGCGCCAGCTTCCCGGCAACCAGTTCCCGGCCGACGGCTACCTGAACTTCGTCAAGCAGATCGTGCCGCGCTGGACCACCACCGACGCGCTGATCCTCGATGCCTACACGGCGCTGCTCGACAAGGTCGGTCCCTCGGTGCTGGTGGTGCACAGCCAGGGCGGGCAGTTCGGCTATCGCGCGACGCAGGCGCGCCCGGACAAGGTGCGCGCGCTGGTGCTGATCGAGCCGGCGGGCCTGGGCGATCCGAGCAAGATGGAGGTGTTCCGCAACATCCCCCAGCTCCTGGTCTATGGCGATCATATCGAGCAGGACAGCCGCTGGCCGACGATCCGGCGCAACGGCATCGCCTTCGCCGAGCGCGCCAAGCAGTATGGCGGCAGCGTCGATGTGATCGACCTGCCCGCGCGCGGCGTCCGCGGCAACTCGCACATGCTGATGATGGACCGCAACTCGGACGCCGCGGCGGCCCTGGTGCAGGAGTGGCTGGCGGCCAAGGGCCTCTGGAGCTAGCGCGGGCCTCTGGAACTAGCGCGGCGGGCGGGCGCCCTGCCCGCCGGTCCGCGCCGCCGGATCAGGTCTTGGCCGGCGGCAGGGTCTGCACGAAGGAGGGGCGCGCCAGCATCGCCTCGCCCCATGCCTTCAGCCGCGGGCGGCCGGCGCGCCAGTCGAGCTTGACGCGCTCCTCGCCGGTGTAGAGCGACACCGCGCGCACGATGTCGCCGATATCGGGCGCGGCCTCGATTGTCTGCGGCAGTTCCTTGTCGAAGCGGTCGAGAGTGCGCGCGGCGCGCGCCTTCTCCAGATCGAGCAGCGACTGCGACACCAGTTCGACCGGCCGGCGCGCCTCGCGCAGCCAGGCGACCACGCCTTCCATGAAGCCGAGCGCGGTGCCGAGCGCGGCATTGGCCTTGGCGTCGGCCGGGCCGGGGAAGAGCTGGCGGCCCGGCAGCGTCGCGTCCAGGTAGCGTGCGATCAGGATCGTCTCGGTAAGGATGGTGCCGTCAGCGAGCCTGAGCGTCGGCACGCGCCCCACCGGATTGTGCGGCAGGAGCGTGCTGGCCGGATCGCGCAGTGTCACCTCGGTGTGCTTGACGCTGGACAGCGGCACGCCCTTCTCGATCAGCAGGATGCGCACGATGCGCGCATAGGGCGAGGTGGGAACGGTGAACAGTTCCATCTGCGGCGATCCTTGCTCGGGCGAAACGCTTGGCGACAAGCGCGCATCCTAGGCGCGGCTGGCGGCCTTGCCAATCCGGCGCCAGGCCCTGGCGCCAGCCTCAGAACCGCAGCGAGACCGAGATCGCACCCCACTGCGACAAGCCGCGCTGGTTGACGAACTCGCGCGTGCGCAGCACATGCGTGTAGCTGACCCGCACATCGCCCAGCATCACCACCAGCCCGCCCTGGAGGTCGGCCACCACCGGGATGCGCGAGACCCCGCGCGAGCCCTCGCGGAAAGTGTTGCCGTCGAGGAAGACGTCGCGTGCCACGAACCGCCCCTCGGCCCCGGCATAGACATACCAGGAGAAGAAGCGGTCGTTGGGACGCTCGAAGAAGGCCGAGCCGGCCAGGGCCGGGCGGATGCGCGGCGGGCCGAAATCGGCGGCGATCCCCTGCCCCAGCCGGATCGCGAAGCCGCCGCCGGCATAGGTCTGCACATTGCCGAGGCTTGCCACCATGTGCGGCGTGACATCGAGCCCGAGCCCGCCATTGCTGCGGTCTCCGAGCAGCAGGCTCGCGCGCCACTTGCGCTCGGCGACCAGATTGATGCCCGGCTCGTTGCGCAACTGCCGCGACCAACCCAGCGCGCGGGCATCGCGGATCAGGTCGTGGAAATTGTTCTGCACCTGCTTGCCGAGCGCATAGGGTCCGACCACCCCGAAATTGAGTTCGAGGGTGTTCATCTGGTGCTCGGTATAGCCCACCAGCGAGATCGCGCCGTAGAGCCAGCCGGCATAGGGTCGGTCGCGCGGATCGGGCTCGCGGCGCAGCGTGTCCTCGGGCGTGTAGATGTTCTGGCCGAGCGCGATGCCCCAGCGCAGGTTGGCACCCTCGCCGAAGAAGGGCTGGCCGAGATCGGCCACCCAGCGCAGCCATTCCGGCGGATCCTCGGAGGGCGAGAGCCAGCTCAGCCGGAAGCCCTGGGTGAAGTAGCGGTCGGTCTTGGCGAAGAAGTCGTTCTCGATCGCGAGCGAGAAGGTGCCGCGCGGATCGGGCGGCGGGGCGGCGGCCTGGTCGCCGGCGAGCGAGGGTACCGTCACCGGGGCGCCCCCCGGCGCGGCGGCGGTCTGTGCGAACACACCCTGGGCGGCCAGGAGCGACGCAAGGCCAGTGACAAGGCTGGTCGCGGCCAACCGGGCGCCGCGCATGGGACACCAGCGGCGAGACGGGGCGCAGGGATGGTTCACGGTGCGCATCATGGCTTGCACGATGCCGCCTCGGCGTGCGGGATGCAACCGCAAGTAGGCGCATCCACTGCCGGCGGGAACCGTAACCGCCGGTCAGCCAGGCCGCGGCCTGCTGGACGCGAGGGGGCTTCGCGCGCTAAGGGATCGATCGCGCAGGGTCCAAGGCCACGACGCCAGGGGCGCTACGGCGCACGCGGATGGGTGGCCGAGCGGTTTAAGGCACCGGTCTTGAAAACCGGCAGGCGGCAACGCCTCGTGGGTTCGAATCCCACCCCATCCGCCACTGGCTGAGGCCCGGGCGCAGCGTTTGCCGCGCCGGTAGGCTCAGCGTCCGGCCGCAGCGCCGCCGAGGCCATAGAGACCCACGAGCCGCGCCTGCTGTTGCTGCGGCCCGGCAGACGGGCCGGGCGCATAGGCCGCCTTGATCCAGACCGGCGCATCCCCGCCCGGCGCGAAGCGTGCCGGCATCGCCGATACGACAAAGCCGCCCGGGAAGACGCGATGGCGCGTCGCCTCGCTCGCCATGGCAAGGCCCCGGCGGTCGGCCGACGCGCCGAGCGATACCGTCGCCCCGCGCGGCAAGGCATCGCGCCAGAACGCCATCACCACAAGATCCGCCGGCGCGCGCGGCAGCGCTTGCGCCTGGCGCATCGGCAGCCCGTGCCGCCTCGCCGCGAGATAGAGTCGCTCCCAGCTCGCGTCACGCCGGACAAGTTCGGGCTCCATCGCCGCGGCCGGGACGACATAGAGGCTCACGCGCGGGGTCAGGGCCGGCAGCGGACGCCATCCGCCGCTTTCGATCGCGAGGCGTCGGCCGGCCGCCGAGTAGCGCACCGCAACCTGCGCCGAGGCCGACCGCCCGAGCCGATCCTGGAACCCGACCAGGGCAAGCGCCGTCGCCACCCCCTCGCGCGGCGGGGGCGCCGGCTGGTGGACGATGCTGCGCACCGCGAAGCCCTGGTAGCGGAAACTGCCCGCAGGCGCGGCGATGCGGCCCGCGCCGCTGGCACCAAGACGCCGCTCGATCTCGGCCTCGCTCTTGCCTTGCATGCGCGCGACCACGGCCGCCACCGCAAGCCGCGTCGAGGCCGGCACGGTGCGGGCAACCGCGCCCCCGCGCGCGGGCAGTGTCGGTTCGTCCGCCGTGGCGGCGGCGCTTCCGCCGGGCTGGGCGCCGGCCAGGCCCTGCGGGCCGCAGGCAGCAAGGATGGCCGGCACGGCCAGCAGCACGAGGAAGGCGGCCCTGCCGCGGAACCGGAGCGCGCTCATTGCCGCCCCCCTGCCCGCCCGGTCTGCGGCGCGGCCTGGTTGGTGGGTGTCTTCTGGCGCTCGAGCTCGGCGCGCGCCTCGGGTGTGCCGAACTCGCGGATCGCGGATTCCAACAGCGCGCTGTCCTCGCTCTGTAGCGCGCCACGGATCTGGGTTTCGAGCCCGGACGGCGTGTAGCGCACGCCGAGTTCAAGACCCTGGAAGCGCGGCGTGAAGAACGTCCTCCTGTTGCCATCGTCAGGCGTGCCGGTGGCCGGTCGGGGCGATGGCGGCGGCGACGTGCCTTGCGTTGGCGGATCGGTGGAGGCGCCCCGGAGGAGCGGGCCGCTGCCATACTGGAACTGGACCGATTCCTCCGGCGCCTGGGCCTGCCCGTTGCGCCCGGCGCTTCCCGCGCGTCCGGGACGCGGCGGATTGGGCGGCACGCGGAAGGGCGGGTCGCTGCCATAGTAGTCGCGATAGGCGCGCGCGGCGGCCTCGAAATCCGGCACGCCGTCGGTCACGAAATCCTCGCGCACCAGCAGGCTGACCTCGCCGGTTGCCTCGTTCACCCGCAGCATCATCGGCGGGCCCTTGGGCACGGTGGCGGCCTCGGCCGGCGGCGACAGATCGACCCGTGCGCCATAGCTCAGCCCGTTATCGGATACGCCGCCGGACCAGCGCAGGTCCAGCCCGTCGCGTGACCCGGAGGATCCGTTGGGCGGGGTGTCGGGGATCTCGATGCGCGTGCCGAAGGTCAGGCCATTGTCGGCGACGAAATTGAAGCTGAACCCGCGCGACAAGCTGCTCTCGGTCTGCCAGTCCGCCAAGTCGTTATAGAACCCTCCCCGCAGCGCAGGCCGCCGCGTCGCGGCTGGCGGGCCATCGCCGGGCAGTGCCGTTGCGGCCGATCCGCCCGGGCTGTCGCCGCCGCCTTCTGCCAAGGCCGGCAAGCCGACGCACGCCATGCCGAGCGCGAACACGCTCGCATGCAGGATGGTCCGATAGGATTGCGGATTGGAACAGTTGCGCATGGCGGCCCCCCATGCCTCCAGGGACCATCTCGGGTCCCCGTTCGCGCCGTGCAGGGAAGATAGACGGCGTGCAATACTATGGCAGCGGTAAACGTTCCGGCAACAAAAAGAACGCGGCAGCCCGGTGGTTGGCGGGCCTGCGCTGCCAGGCCGGCACTCAGCGCGTGATGCCGAGCATGGCGCGGGCCTCGTCGGTGGTGGCGACCTCGCGGCCCATGGCGCGGCCAAGCTCTGCCATGCGCGCGACCAGCGCTTCGTTGCTGGGGCAGCCGAGTTCCGGATAGGGATAGTCGCCGATGCCGGGTGCGACATGCCCGTCGCGCTCGATCGCCACGGCAGCGGCGGAAAACAGGTTGCCCTCCTTGCAGCAGACCGTCCATTCGATGCGATGGCGCGTCGGCATGAAGTCGAGATAGGCCTCGACCCCCTTCACCGTGGCCGGGTGGCCGCCGAGGATGCCGCCCTCGGTCAGCACGAGCTGCACATAGGCCGGCTGCTCGACCGCGCCCATGTCGAGGAAGGCATCGACCGTGCGCAGGAACGGCACCGCCCAGACGGACAGGTGTGGCTTCACGCCCGATTCCCGGATCTTGCGGGCGAGGAACAGGCAAGTCTCGGTGGCGTTCCGATAGACCTTGTTGGTGGTGACGAAGCGGTGCGCGGCGAAATCGTAGGCGTCGATGTTGGTGCTCCCGGTGTCGAGCGCGGCGAAGTCGGGCTTCGGCGTGCCTGCCCCGCCCATGTGTTCGATATGCGCCACGCGCGCTGCATCTTCCTTGACCGTGATCTGGCCCAGGGTGCTGTCGATCAGCACGTCGGTGCGGGCGCGGATCTTGGCGACGATCTCGGCATAGACGGCCGGATCGTGGCTCGGCGAGCCGTCCGGGTTGCGGGCATGGAAGTGGATGAGAGAGGCACCGGCGGCGCGGCATGCGGCCGCCGTTTCCGCGATCTCGTCCGGCGTGAAGGGCACGTGCGGGTTGGGCTGGCGCGGCATGTATTCGTTGATGCGGGCGGTGATGATCAGCTTCTTGCGCGCCATTGCCTTCTCTCCTGCTGTTTGTTCGTCCTGCCGTGCCGCGCCGCCGCCGGCCGTTCAGCCCTCGCGGAACGCCACCAGCCGGCGCACCGCATGCATGAACACCAGCGCATCGGTGGCGAAGACCAGCATCTGCACGCCGCGCTCGGACAGCATGCGGCTATAGGCCGGTTCCTGGCGGTCGCCCACCGTGGTCATGACATGCTTGCCGTGCCGGCGCGCCGCCGCCACCACCTTGTCCAGCGCCGCGCTCATCACCGGGTGGTCGAAGCCCACGCCCGGCACCCCGGCCGACACCGACAGGTCGTAGGGGCCGATGAAATAGCCATCGAGCCCGGGCATGGCGGCTAGCGCCTCGAAATCATCGAGCGTCGCCACATCCTCGATCAGGGGAATGACCATCACCTCGCGGTTGGCCGTGGCGGCATAGGCGTTCCAGTCGCCCGGCCAGTAGCGCGTGGCGCGCACGATCGGGCAGGCGCCGCGCTCGCCATCCGGCGCATAGCGCGCGGCGCGCAGCGCGGCGGCGCAGTTCTCGCGGTTGGCATGCGGGATGGCGATGCCCATGGCGCCGAGGTTGAGCACCTTCTTGATCAGCGCCGCATCAACCTCCGGCACGCGCACGAAGGGCGTGAGCCCGGCGGCATCGGCCGCGCGCATGAGATGGCCGAGGCGGTCGAGATCAAGCGGGCAATGCTCCATGTCGATGATCGCGAAGTCGAGGCCGGCGGCGGCCATCACCTCGATCATCATCGGGCTGCCGGTGAAATGGATCATGCCGGTGACTGTCTCGCCGCGGCCCAATGCCGCCAGGATGCGGTTCTGCATGCCCTGCCCCTTCCCTTCCATGCGCTGACCTGTTCAGCCCATCGTCTCGTCGAGCCAGCGCGCCACGGCACAGAGCCGGTAGTCGCTGTCCGGCGCGCCGAGCAGTTGCAGGCCGAGCGGCATGCCATCGACCGCGAACAGCGGCAGGCTGAAGGACGGGCCGCCGACCATCGACCAGGGCGAGAGGAAGCTGCGGCTGCCGGTGCGCAGATGGGCGTCGGCGCGATCCTCCTGGCTGCCATCCAGCAGGCCGTCGATCGGCGCGGGGCCGGAGGAGGCGAAGGTGATGAACCCGTCCACCCGCGCGGCGATGGCGCCAACCGCGCGGCGGATCGCATCGCGCCCGGCCAGTGCGGCGCGATAGTCCTGCGCCGTCATTGCCAGGCCCCGGCGCAGGCGCGCGAGGCCGGTTTCGCTGATCTTGCCGGCATGCCGTCCCTCGACATAGGCGGCCATCGGCCAGCGCGCCTCGTACATCACGATGTCGTTCGACAGCCGGTCGGCCTCCAGCAGCAGCGTTTCCAGCTCGGCCACTGCACCATCATTGCCGGCCTCGACGATGCCCACCCCCGCCGCCTCCAGCGCCGCGAGCAGCTGGCCGAACACGGTTCGGCTTGCCTCGTCGAGCTGCGCCCAGCCCAGCGTGCGCAGCCAGCAGAGCCGCGCCGGGCGCAGGCTGCGCGGCGGCTCGGCCGTGCCGGTCAGGCCCGGATGCCCGCCATGCCCGCCGGCGCGGTCGGAGATCTCCCAGGCCGTGCGCCAGGCATCGTCGAGCGAGGCGGCCATCGGCCCGATATGGTCCTGGCTCGCCGCGATCGGGTGCATGCCGCCGATGTTGAGCGCGCCATGCGTGGGCTTGAAGCCGTAGATGCCATTGAACGAGGAGGGTCGGATCAGCGAGCCGCCGGTCTGGTTGCCGATCGCCACCGGCACCATGCCCGCGCCCACCACCGCCCCGGAGCCCGAGGAGGAGGCACCGGCGGTGCGGCGCGGATCATGCGGGTTGCGCGTGGGCGGCGGCAGGCCGAGTGCCAGTTCCGGCACCCAGGTCTTGCCCAGGATCACCGCGCCCGCCTGGCGCAACGCCAGCACGCAGGCCCCGTCATGGCCCGGCACATGGCCCTTGAAGATAGGGCTGTTCATCTCGGACGGCATGTCACGGACATCGATCGTGTCCTTGATGCCGACCGCGCAGCCATCGAGGGCCGAAAGCGGGCGGCCCGCTTTCCAGCGCGCCGTGGACTGGTCGGCCGCGGCTCGCGCGCCGGCAAGATCGAGATGACAGAAGGCATGCACGCCGGGCTCGCGCGCGGCGATCACGGCGAGCCTTTCCTCCAGCCATGCGCGCGGCGTGCTGGCGCCGGCGGCGAAGGCATGGCGGGCGGCGGCGAAGTCGGCCAGGCGCGCGGCCGGGTCATAGCCGCCGCGCGATGCTCCGGGATTCTCGGCGATGAAACGCGGCATGCGGCTGGCTCCTTGGTGGCATGGCGGGCTCGTGGTGCCGTGGCGTCGGCGGCGGATCAGCGCTGCCCGTCGCGCCGACGCATGAGGGCGCCGAGGATCGGCACGGCAAGCGAGAGAAGCGCGAGGGCGATCAGGATGATACTGATCTGGCTGGCGAAGAATATCTCGTGCCCGCCGATCCGTACCGCGCGCAGATAGTTCGCTTCCAGGAGCGGGCCGAGGATGAAGGCCAGCAGGAAGGCCGGCACCGGATAGTTGGCGGCGCGCATCGCCATGCCAAGCAACCCGAACAGCACCATCACCAGAAGATCGAAGGCCACATAGCGGTTGGCATAGGCCCCGATCAGCAGCAGCAGCAGCACAATAGGCACGAGATAGTGGTTGGGTACGAATACGACGCGGCGGAACCAGCGCGCGCAGGTGAGCCCCACCACGAAAATCAGTCCCGCGGAGACGAAGAACGACCACAGGATCGTGTAGGACTGGACCTGGAACTCGGCGAAGAATTGCGGCCCCGGACGCACGCCGTGCAGGATCATCGCCGCGAGCATGACGGTGGTCGAGGCGCTGCCGGGCAGGCCCAGCGTCAAGAGCGGGATCACCGCGCCGCAGGCGACCGCATTGTTGGCGCAGTCCGTAGCGACCAGCCCCTCCGGCTCGCCCTTGCCGTAATTGTCCCGCCGCGAGGAGACCTGGCGCGAGAACCCGTAGCTGATGAAGCTGCCGATCGCTGCCCCGGCGCCGGGGATGATGCCGATGATCAGCCCGATCACCGAGGAGCTGGCCAGCGTCATGCGGTAGCGGAATGCCTCGATGAAGCCGCGGCCGAAATCCTGGTCGAGGCTGGAGGCGGTGTCGGCATCCGTCGCGGCGATGGTCTGCCGGCGCAGAAGGTCGATCAGTTCCGGCACACCATAGAGGCCGAGGATGACGGGAATGAGCGAGAAGCCATCGACCAGCGGCAATATGCCGAAGGTGGTGCGCTCGTGCCCGGTGTTGGTATCGGTGCCGACGAACGCCAGCAGCAGGCCAAACAGCACGGCGATGGTCGCGCGCAGGAGATCGGAGCCCGCCAGCGCGCCCACCACGCTGACGCCGAACACGGCCAGCAGGAACAGCTCGGCCGGGCCGAAGCTGAGGGCGAACATGCCCAGGATCGGCGCCACCAGCAGCGATGCGATCGCGCCGAACAGCGCGCCGAAGGTGGATGCGCCGATCGAGATGCCGAGCGCGTAGCCGCTGCGCCCCTGGCGCGCGAGCGCGTAGCCCTCGATCGTGCTGGCGGCGTTGCCGCCGGTGCCTGGGATGTTGATCAGGATCGCGGGGATCGACCCCGCCGCCTGCGCCGAGAAATAGAGCGCCGACATCAGCACGATCGCGTCGGTCGCATCCAGATAGATGGACAGCGGCAGGAGGATCGCCATCAGGTTGGCGTCGTTGAAGCCCGGGATCGCGCCGACGATGAAGCCGAGCGTGAAGCCCACCACCAGCGCCAGCAGCAGGTGGAACTGGAACAGGTTGGCCAGCCCCTGAAGGGCCATGTCCGTGTCGATCATCGCGGGCAGGTCCGTTGCAGCGTGCGGGCGTGGCCGGTCACCGGAGCGGCATGGCCCACTGGAACAGCGCGGGTCACTGGAACAGCATCGGCGTGGGCAGGTTGAAGCCGAGTGCCACGGCCAGGCCGGACACGAGGCCAGCCGTGCCGAGCGCGACGATCAGCGTTGTCTTCAGTCCCGGCCGCAGGATCGCCAGGATCGCGAGCAGGAACAGCAGGTTCGAGATGTGGAACCCGACCAGCACGAAGGACGGGTAGTAGGCAAGCAGCGCCAGCACCGCAAACGTCCGGTCGCGATCCAGTGCCATCCCGCCCCTGCTCCGCCATGCGCCTGGCGCGAGCACGAACACGCGCAACGCTTCGAGGGCGGCGATGGCGGCCAGCACGAAGGCAACCCCGGTCGGCACGACACGCGCGGTGCGCGGCGCCTCCTCAAGGTCAAGGATGAAGGCAACCGCCCAGAACAGCGCCAAGAGCGGGATCAGCGCCAATGTGGCAATGCGTGCCATGTGCCTCGCGCTCCCGTGGCAGGCGGCGGGATCGCGCCCGCCGCCGCCGATACGGAATGCAATCGCCGCCCGTTGCCGCTACATGTCGCGAAGATCGCGCTCCATCGCCGGCCGCAGGCTCTCGACCAGCTTGATGTAGTCGCCCATGAACTTGTCGCAGGCCGCCCCATCCATGTCGACGAGGAAGGGGGCCAGCTGCTCGCGATCGGCCACCGACCGGAACCCGGCCGACTTCGTGGCTGTCGTGAGTGTCGAGACAAGGCGCTCATACACGGCCGGGTTCTGCTGCTTCACCGCGGTGGCGCAGAACATGGCGTAGGGCTCTTCCAGGTGCGGGATCGGCGTCGACAGCATCTGGTTCACGGGCAGGGGCTGCCAAAGGTTCGGCGCCGGGTTGCGGTCCTGGAAGATGCCGATCGCCTTGGTCAGGGTCAGCGCATTGATCGCCGACCAGTAGGGCGCGATGCAGCCATCGACATGCCCGCCGGCCACCGCGTTGCGGGCCGGGCCGCCGCCGCCGAAGGGTACGGCCTTGAGGTTGGCGCCCGTGCGCTCGCGCAGCAGGACGGTGGCCGCATGCGCGGCCGACATCGGCGTCGAGACACTGATCGTGAAGGGGCGCGGCGAGCGCTTGGACTCGTCGATGAACTCGTCCAGACGGTTCCAGCGCGCATCCTTCTTGACCAGGAACACATTGGGATCGGAGAACAGCGCGCCGAGCCAGGTGATGTCCTGGTAGCGGTGGCCGCGTACCTTGTTCAGCGTGAACTCCCAGGCGATGTGCGGGATCGGGAAATACATCAGCGTGTGGCCATCGGGGCGCGCGCGCAGCATGTGCAGCATCGCCAGCACACCCGAGGCGCCGGGCATCGAGGTGTAGGTGATGGGGTGGCGGCCGCCCATCGCCTCGGCCCAGGGCGGGCCGATCAGCCGCACCGAGCGATCGACGCCGCCGCCAGGGGCGACGCCGATCAGGATCTCGACCGGCTTCGAGGGGAACGCGGCACCACCTTGCGCGCCTGCCTGGCCCGGCAGGGCGGCGGCGGCCGTGGCGGCGAGGAAAAGGCGGCGTGACAGAATGGAACGTGATGACATGACAACCTCCCAGTGCTCGCCCGGCGGCGCATTGCCGCGCTCTTGGACGGATCCGCCGTTCTTCGAGGCGTGATCCATATGGGCAGTCTAGCGCCGAACCGGGGCGGTTCAAGGGTGCGCGCGGAGATGCGGGCCACACGCAACCGGCGACACGGCACCGCGTTGGCGTTCCCGCAGCCCGATGCCCCCGCCGCCCTGCACCATGCGGCGGGAGCCTTGATGTCGTCGGACGCTGGCGCTAGCGGATGGTGACGCCCTTCTCGGCGTAGAAACGCGCGGCGCCGGGATGGATCGGCACCACCATGCTGCGCCCGCCATTCTGGGTGCGGAACTCGCCGGCCGCCGGATGGATCGCGCGCAGTTCGGCATGGTGCGTGTCCAGCAGCGCCTTCGTCACCGCATAGACGAGGTCGTCCGGCACGTCCGCGCGGGTGACCAGCAGGATCGGGTTGAACAGGGTGCTAACCGCCTCGGTCTGGCCCGGATAGGTGTTGGCCGGAATCGCATCGAAGTAGAAGAACGGATGGGTCTGGATCACCTGGTTGGCGCGCTCACGGTCGATCGGGACGAAGCGGACCGGACGGGAGGTGGCAAGGTCCGTGATCGCCGGCGTCGGTGCCGCACCTGAATAGACCGCGGCATCGATGTTGCCGTCGCGCAGCGAATTCATCAGCTCCGCCGCCCGCAGCAGGAATTGCTGGAACCGGCCATTGATGCCGTAGGTCTCGGCGACGCGCGGGAACCAGTCCTGGCCGGTCACGCCCACCAGAACGCCGACGCGCTGGCCGGCGAGGTTGGAGATCGAGCGCAGGTTCGAGTTCGCCGCGACGATGATCTGGAACGGCGAGGAGTAGCCGGTGGCGACATAGCGGATATTGTCGTACTTCTCGTTGGCGAAGGCGCCCTTGCTGTGGGCGGCGTTGAACGGCCCGTCCGAGGCGGCGAGCGCGAACTCGATGCGGCGCTGGCCGAGAAGCCGCGTATTCTCGATCGTCGCGGCGGTGACGCGCGCCGTGGCGCGCACGTTCGGTACGTTCTTTTCCACCACCCGCGCCATGCCGGCCGAGATCACATGGAAGGCGCCGCCGGTGCTGCCGCCGCCGAAGGTGATGAAGGTCTGCGCCTGCGCGGGCGCCGCGCCAAGGATCGCGCCGATGGCCGTTGCCGCCGCAAGGACGGCCAGGTTGCGTCTGTGCATCGAGGTTCCTCCCTTTGTAGTGGTTGCTGGTTGGCTTCCGGTGCTGTGCCCCTCTAGCGATCGGTCGAGACAATCGCGAAGGTGGCGGGATCGACGCGTACGCCGTAGATCGAGGCCGCGGCCTCCGGCGAGACCAGACCCGCCTCGACATCAGCGAGCACACGCTCCGCTTCGCGTTCGCGCGGCGCGCCGTAGCCGCCGCCGCCCGGCGTGTAGTGCGTCACGGTGTCGCCCTCGGCCAGCTGCTCGATCTCGCCGATGGCGAAGGCAAGCCGCCGTTCGCCGGGCCTGTCCTCGTTGATGACCCAGCGCCCGCCATCGCCGGGCTGCCCGCCGACGACGCCCTGCGGCAGCGAGACCGATTTCTGCGAGGTGTGGTGGAGTTGCGGGTCGGCACCGAGAATCAGATAGGTCAGCGCCTGCCCCACCCCGCCGCGGTTGCGCCCCGGCCCGCCGGAATCGGTGCGCAGTTCGCGGCGCAGGTAGCGCACCGGCGCCTCGGTCTCGATCGCCTCGATCGGCGGGATATGGCAGTTGGTAACGTGGCAGGCCATGACATTGATGCCGTCCGCGCCGGCGGTGGCGCCGATGCCGCCCGGCACCACCTCGCCGAACATCACGCGGCGGCCCGAGCGCGGCTCGATCGCCATGCTGTAATTGTAGAGGCAGCCGCAGGAATCGCCCATCACCCGCTCGGGCACGGCCTGCGCCAGCGCGCCCATCACCAGATCGACGATCGAGTGGCACACGACCATGCGCTGCATCACGGCGGCGGGAAAGCTCGCATTCACCAGCGTGCCGGACGGCGCCACGACGCTGATCGGGCGCTTGCAGCCCTCGTTGGTCGGGATCTCGGCCGCGGTGATGCAGCGGATCGTGTAGTAGATCGCAGCCAGAGTGGTGGCGAGCGGGCTGTTGATCGGCCCCTTGATCTGCGGGTCCGTGCCGGTGAAATCGAGCAGCAGGTCGCTGCCCTTCTTCACCACCTTCAACCGCAGCCAATAGGGGCCGCCGCAGGCGCCATCGTCCAGCACCGGCTCGGCATGGCTGTAGGTGCCGTCGGGGATGCGCGCGATCTCCTCGCGCGTGCGACGCTCGGAATAGGCCATCAGGTCGTCGAGGCAGGCCTGCATCGTGTCGCGGCCATACTTGCGGTAGAGCGCGAGCACGTCCTCGGCCGCCACCTGCACGCTCGACAGCTGCGACAGCACGTCGTTCTCGTGCACCTCGGGCGTGCGGGTGTTGGTGAGAATGATCGCCATCACCTTCTCGTCGAGCTTGCCGCCCTCCACCAGCTTGAGCGGCGGGATGCGCACGCCCTCCTGGAAGATCTCGACGCCCCAGCCGCGCGTTCCCATGTGCATGGCGCCCACATCCATGTGGTGCACCATCAGGCCGGTGAAGGCGACCAGCTCGCCCTCGAAGAAGACCGGGTGGAAGACGAGATAGTCGTTGCCGTGCGTCGCCGCGAGCGAGCCGCCGCCGGCGAAGGAATCATTGGTCAGAACGACATCGCCCGGCTTCCAGCTCTCCTTCGGGAAATAGTGCTTGAGGATGGTCTTGAGGCAGATGCCGACCGTGTTGAGCTGGATCGGCGGGCCTGCCTCCTCGGCGAGCAACTGGCCGTCGGCATCGAGGATCGAGGCCGAGCAATCCTCCATCTCCTTGACGATGAACGAGTTGGCCGAGCGGATCATGCGCCGCGTGATGCGCCGGGCGGCGGCGCGCAACCCGTTGCGGATGATCTCCTGTGTCACCGGATCGACGCCCCGGCGCGCTGCGCCGGCAAGGCCGCCCGTGGCCGCCATGCTGCCCGTGTCCATCAGCCTTCCCTCCGTTCGCAGCGCGCGTTCAGCATCTCGTCCATCTCCACCGACCAGCCGGGCGGCACGAACAGGGTCGAGCCGGGATACTCGATCAGCGCCGGCCCGGCGAAGCGATGGCCGGGACGGAGCGAGAGGAAGCGATAGATCGGCACCCGCTCGGTGCGGCCCGCCTCCAACAGGACCATGCGCTGCTCGGCCGGCTCGGGGCTGCCGGCGGCGCGCGGCTGGCGCGGCCAGGTGATCTCGGGCATCACGCCGAGCGCCGCGACGCGCAGGTTGACGATCTGGATCGGCCGCGACGCCAGGTGATAGCCATAGGCGATGCGGTGCTGCTCGTGGAAACGCTCGGCCAGCGTCGCGGTGCGGCCCTCGTCCAGCAGATCCGGCGAGATCGGCAGGTTGAGCTCGTAGTTCTGGCCCTGGTAGCGCAGATCGACCGAATGGAGCAGCACGCGGCGATCCTCGGGCACGCCCTCGCCCGCCAGCGCCGTGATCGCCTCACCGGTCAGTTCGCCCAGCACGCCGAGCAGGCGATCGCGGTCGGCGGCGGCAAGGTCGGTGACGATGGTGCGCACGAGATCGTGGCGAACATCGGCCAGCACGAGGCCGGTGGCCGACAGGTTGCCCGGCGCCGGCGGCACCAGCACGCGGCGCATCGACAAGGCCTCGGCCAGCGCGATCGCGTGCAGCGGCCCCGCGCCGCCGAACGCCACCAGCGTGAAGTCGCGCGGATCGATGCCGCGCTCGACCGAGACAAGGCGCATGGCGTCCACCATCTGCGCCTCGGCGATCGCCATCACGCCGAGTGCCGCCTCCTCGAGCCCGAGGCCGAGTGGCTGGGCGATGGTGGAGCGCAGCACCGCGCGCGCACGCTCGCTGTCCAGCTTGCGCGCCCCGGCCAGGAAGTAGCCCGGGTTGAGCCGGCCGGCGAGCAGGTTGCAGTCGGTGACGGTGGCCGCCGTGCCGCCCTGGCCGTAGCAGGCGGGGCCGGGCACCGAGCCCGCGCTGCGCGGCCCCACGCGCAGCTTCTCGCCGCGTTCGAGCCAGGCGATCGAACCACCGCCGGCGCCGATCGTCACCAGATCGAGCATCGGGATCAGCAGCGGATACGGGCCGATATGGCTCTTGTCGGTCAGCACCGGCGTGCCGCCCGATACGAGCGAGATGTCGGCGCTGGTGCCGCCCATGTCGAGCGTGATGATCTCGGACAGGCCGCAGGCCTTTGCCAGTGTCGTGCCGCCGATGATGCCGCCCATCGGCCCGGAATGCGCCAGCGCCACCGGCACGCCGACCGCGCTCTGGAAGGTGGAGACGCCGCCATTGCCGCGCATCACATAGGCCGGCGCGGCAATCCCGCTGCGGTCGAGTTCCTGGCGCAGCGCGCCGAGATGGCCGGCCAGCGGCCGCTTGACGAAGGCGTTCACCCCCGTGGTGCTGGTGCGCTCGTACTCGCGGAACTCGCGCACCACGTCCGAGGAGATCGACATGGCGATGCCGGGGCAAATCCCGGCGGCAAGCTCGGCGACGCGGCGTTCGTGCGCGGGATTGGCATAGGCATGCAGGAATGAAACGGCGATCGCCTCGCAGCCGGCGGCGGCAAGGGCAGAGAGCGCGGCGCGCGCCCCGGCCTGGTCCAGCGGCTCCAGCACCTCGCCCTTCGGGCTGATGCGCTCACGCACGGTCAGGCGCAGCGGGCGCGGAACCAGCGGCCGGGCTGGGCGCCAATGGATGTCGTAGACATCGGGCTTGCGCGAGGCGCGCCCGATCTCCAGCACGTCGCGGAATCCGGCGGTCGTGATCAGGCCGATGCGCGCCGACTTGCCCTCGACGATCAGGTTGGTGACGTAGGTCGTGGCATAGACGAAACGCTCGATCCCGTCGGCGGCAAGGCCCGCCTGGTCGAGGATGCGCGCAACACCTTCGACAATCCCGCGCGTGAGATCCTCGGGCGTGCTCGGTACCTTCAGCGTGACCAGCCTTTCGCGATCGAACAGCACCACATCGGTATGGGTGCCGCCGGTGTCGACGCCGATCGCCACCGGCGATGGCCTGTCCTTCGTCGTGACCGTGTTCATTCCGCCGCGTCGCTCCGTTTAGTGGCAATGGCAGGGCCGGCCGGCGCCGCTTTCCGCGCCACAAGCTCGAGCCCGAGCAGTGAGCCGAGTATCACGATGCCCGCGATGTCGGTCGCGAGGTCGCCGAAGATCAGGCAAAGGCCGCCCACCGCACACAGCGCGCGCATGAGGGGCGACAGCTCGCGCAGCAGGTATCCCTCCAGCGCCGCGGCCAGCGCCGATGCGCCGACCAGGCCGGTGACACTGACCTGCATGATCTGCCAGGCGCTGCCTTCCAGGATCATCGCCGGGTGATAGACCATGATGAAAGGCACGATGAACACCGGCACGCCGAGGCGCACGGCGGTAAGGCCGGTGCGCATCGGATGCGCGCCGGATATGGCGGCGGCGGCGAAGGCTGCCATGCACACGGGCGGGGTGATCGCCGAGATGACGCCGAAATAGAAGATGAACAAGTGCGCGGCGAGCGGCTCGACGCCGAGCTGCACCAGCCCGGGCGCCACCAGGATCGCCAGCACGATATAGGCGCCGAGCGTGGGCACGCCCATGCCCAGGATCAGCGAGGCGATCATCGTCAGCACCAGGAGCAGCGGCAGGCTGCCGGCGGCGAGATCGACCAGCAGCCCCGAAAGCCGCAGGCCCAGCCCGGTGAGCATCAGCATGCCGATGATGATGCCGGAGCTGGCGCAGGCCACCGCCACCTCGAGCGAGCCGCGCGCGCCCGCGCGCAGGGCCTCGGCCAGCACCAGGATGCGTGCGCGCAGGAACGACAGCGCGGGCCAGGCGCCGCCGCGACCGAGCACCACCGCCGCCACAAGAATCGTGATATAGGCGAGGCCGGCTGGCCGCGCGCCCGCCACCTGCCCGAGGGCATAGACCGCGAGATGCAGCAGCACCAGCAGGATGGCGGCGGGGAGCGCGCCCGGTTCCGCCCTGCCAACCACGAATTCGCGCATCACATAGAGCAGCGCATTCATGCCGATCGTCCAGATCGCCGCCTTGAGCGGCGAGTAGCCGAACACGGCCAGCATCACCACCAGCATGGTCGGCACCAGCATCAGGTAGGCGCCCTGGCGCAGCACCGGCCCGAGCGGGGGCAGCTCGCTTCGCGGCTGGCCGCGCAGGCCCATCCGCGCCGCGCGCAGATCGACCGAGACGAACAGGGCCGCATAGTAGAGCAGCGCTGGGATCAGCGCGCCGGCAGCAACGCGCAGATAGGGGATCGACAGCGTCTCGGCGATGACGAAGGCGGCCGAGGCCATCACCGGCGGCATGAACTGCCCGCAGGAGGACGCCACCGCCTCGACCGCGCCGGCGAAGCGCGCCGAGAAGCCGAGCCGCTTCATCAGCGGGATGGTCAGCACGCCGGTGCTGGCGACATTGGCCACCGCGCTGCCGCTGATCATGCCGAACAGGCCGCTTGCCACCACCGCCACCTTGGCCGGGCCGCCGCGCACCTGCCCGAACAGCGCATAGGCGAGGTCGGAGAAGAACTGCGCCGCGCCGGTTGCCTGCAATACCGCGCCGAGCACGATGAACAGCACGATGTAGGTGGCAGAGATCGCCAGCGGCACGCTGAAAATGCCCTCGGTCGTGAGGTAGAGCGTGACCGTGACATCCTCGAACGTGAAGCCGGCATGCGCGATCGCGTTCGGCAGCCACTGGCCGGCGAAGGCGTAGGCGATCGACAGGGCGGCCAGCAGCGGCAGGGCGAAGCCGGCCACGCGCCGGGTCGCCTCCAGCAGCACCACCACCAGGATCGCGCCGAGCACGATGTCGCGCTGGTAGGCGATGCCCATGCGCATGTCGAGGACAGCATCCTCGAACACCAGGTAGACCGAGGGCACGAGCGAGAGGATGCAGAGCGCGATATCGAGCAGATGCGGCGTGCGGCGCGCGCCGAGCGGGCGGCCGAGGAAGATCAGCACCAGCGCGAAGCCGAGATGGATCACGCGCTGCTGCATCCCTTCCAGGATGCCGATGGTTGCCGTGTAGAGATGGAACAGGGCGAAGGCGAGCGCGATCAGGTCGAGCACGCCGCGCCAGGCGCCCAGCAGCGGGGCCGGCTCATCGCTGAGCGGCGCTGCCGTGGCGTCGCCCGCGCCTGTCATCAGCCGAACCGCGACAGCGCGTAGGGCACCGGATCGACCGGCGGAACGGCCCCCGCCGCCAGCGCGGCGACGATCTCCCCGGTCAGGGGCGCTCCGGTAAGCCCGGTGTGGCCGTGCCCAAAGGCGTAGAAGACATTGGCGGCGCGGCTGGCGCGGTCGATCACCGGTAGGCTGTCGGGCGTCGAGGGACGGCTGCCCATCCAGAATTCCGCGCCCTTGTCGTTGAGGCCGGGATACATGCGCTTGGCCACCGCCAGCATGGCGCGCGGGCGCCGCTCGTCCATCGGTGCGTCGGGGCTGGCGATCTCCACCGTGCCGGCCATGCGCACGCCATGTTCCATCGGCGTCAGGCCGAACATGTGGTCGCGATTGCTGATCTTGATGCGCGGGCGAACGCCCGGCTCGGGCAGCATGACATGGTAGCCCCGCTCTGCCTGGAGCGGGACGCGATCGCCGAGCGTGCGGGCGAAGGATTTCGAATCGATACCGGCCGCGAGCACGAAGGCATCGCCCGCGATGGTCTGCCCGTCGCAGCGCAACCCGCTGGCGCGGCCGTTCTCGACCACGAAGCCCTCGGCCGTGCCGCGCAGGATGCGCCCGCCCTCCTCCTCCAGCATCGCCGCCAGTGTCTGGACCAGCCTGAGCGGATTCAGGGTGTGGCCGTTCTCCGGGAAGTAGAGGCCGCGTATGAAGCCGGGCTCCAGCGCCGGGTCCATCTGCCGGATCTCGTGCGCGGCAAGCACGCGCGCCTCGACGCCGTGGCTTTCCCGGATGCGCTGCGACAGGGCCTCGGTCGGGCCGGCGGCCTGGCTGCGCCAGACATAGATCTGGCCGGTCATCTCGATCAGGCCGGAGGCGCGATCGCCCAGGATCTCTCGATAGCGGGCATAGCTCGGCGCGTGCAGGGCGCGCAGGGCGCGGGCATAGGCTTCGACGCGATCAAGCCGGCCGGCGCGGACCCAGCGGATCAGCCAGGGCAGCGCGGCGGGCAGGTGGCGCCAGCGCACGACCAGCGGCCCTTCCGGGTCGAGCAGCCATCCCGGCACGCGCCTGAGCATGCCCGGCAGCGCGATCGGCACGCAGAAATCCGGGCTGATCGCCCCGCCATTGCCGTAGGAGCAGCCGCGCCCCGGTTCGTCGCGATCGACCAGGGTCACGGCGAAGCCCTGGCGTTGCAGCGCAAGGCCTGTCATCACCCCGACGATGCCGGCGCCCAGCACAACGGCGCGCCGCGCGTGTCCGCCTTCTGCCGCCTCGCTCATGATGCCCTCCGCGTTGGTAGCGGGCGCCGTGCCGACAACGCGGCCCCGATCCGCGCCGCGGCGGCGCGCACGGCACGCGCATGGGCCGCCCGGGCACGGGCGAAGCGCCAGGTGGGCCCGATCAACGCAAGGCCCGCGACCGCGCGCCCGCTGCCGTCGCGGATCGCCGCGGCAACGCCGGCAGCGCCCGCCACATGGCCATCGACGGTGTGCGCATAGCCACGTGCCGCCGCGGCGCGCACGGCCTCGCGGATGCGGCGGATCCCGGTCGGCGTGGCGGGCGTCCAGGCCCGCGGCTCCAGCCGCGCGAGATAGGTCTCGAACTCGTCCTCGGCGAGGTCGGCGAGCAGGATCTGCCCGATCGAGGTGCAATAGGCTGGCCGCGTCTGTTCGAGCGCGCCGTCATAGCGCACCGGGCTCGCGCACAGCGCCTTGTGCAGGTAGCGTACCTCGCACGCAGGAGTGAGCACGCCGAGAAATGCCGATTCCCCGCTGGCCGCGGCAAGTTCGGCCATCTCCGGACGGGCGAGCGAGAGCAGCAAGCCTGCATCGCCCGCGATCCAGCCCTGGCCGGCGAAGCGCTCGACCAGGCGGAAGCCTTCGGGCCCCTCCTCGGCATAGCCTTTCGCCACCAGCGTCCCGAGCAGGGCGAAGGCGCTGCTTTTCGGGATCGCCAGCCGCTCAGCGATCGTCGAGAGCCGCAACGGCCCGGACGCGCAGGCCAGCACCTCCAGCAGGTCGAGGACGCGCGCGGCCGACTTGACCAAGCTTGTTCGCATATGTGAACGCTGTTCGCCCATACGGAACGCTGCATCGGCATCGCAACGAAGTCAAGTCCGCCGCCGCCTTTGCACGCTGGCGCGTGCTTCTGCCGATGTGCAGGCGGCCGGCGATCGATGCTGGACGGCGGCCCCTGGCCTGCGGGTGCAGACAGCAGGGGCGCGGCGGCGGATCGCGCTTCAGTGCAGGCGCGGCAACCCTGGCTCGAACGAGATCTGGGTGAAGGTGATCGCACCTTCCGGATACTCGGCCAGCAGCGACACGGCCCGCGGATCGGGGCGAAGGACACGGCCAGCCGCACGGGGAGGCGCTCCTGGCGCGGAACGGGCGCCGCATCCACGGATACCGCCCCGCCCTCTCCTGCAACGGCGCGGCAGTGGCAGCGCATCGCGACGAAGGGATGCGGCAGGAACGGCCAGAGCGAACGGCCGAGCCAGGTATCAAGGCCGGGCGGCGGCGCCAGCGCCTCATGGTCCCACCCCATGCCCGGGCTGGCAGCGAATGGCAGTACCGGCACGGCCATCGCCAGAAGCGCGAGCAGCGGCTGCCCACCACCGCCGAGCGCAACCGGACGCCAACCATCGGCGTCGAGATGCGACAGAAGCCAGGCCCCGCTATCCGTGCAGCGATGACGGTATCGCCCGGCGGGATCGAGCGTAGTCCGCAGGCGCACGGAAAGCGGCAGGCACGCGCCTATCCCCGGCGGCAGCGTCCCGCTCGCCTCGACCGACCAGGTGGCGCTGCCGGGCGCCATGCCGGCGAGCAGCGCGTGCACGGCGGGGTTCGGCACCGCGCCGGCAAGCACCCTGCCCTCCTCGGGTATCTCGGCCGCGTGCCAGCGCAGGAAATGTTCGCCCGGCGCTTCCGCGGTCAGGAAGTTGGCGAGGCGGAAGGGCTGCGTCGGCTGTCCCAGCCCGCCGCCCGGTTGCGCCTGCAAGTGCAGATGCGGCGCGGGCGAGCGTCCCGAATTGCCGACGCGCCCAACAAGCGTGCCGAAGCCCACGCGCTGTCCCGGCACCACGGCGAGCGTCCACTGGCGCAGATGTGCCAGCATGGCGTAGCCGCCCTGGTCGAGCCGCAGCATGACGTGGTTGCCCCAGTTCTCGGCGAAGTTGACAACACCGAGCGGATTGTCGGGCACATCGTCGCGCGTGTGCTCGACCACGCCCGGCGCGGGTGCGAAAACCGGCGTGTCCCAGAGGCTTTCACGCAGGTCCGGCGCGGCACCATCGGCAAGCGGGCGCTGGGAATCGAGCGCATGGCACCAGTCCCCGGCATGGCTCAGCGTCCCGCCGAAGCCCTGGGTGATCTGCAAGGCGCCGCCCATCGGCACGACCAGGAGCGGCTCGCCCGTGCCCCAGCGGCGCGCGGCGATGCGCTGGCCGGGCCAGGCATCCTCCGGGGCCTGTCGCGGATCCTGGTTGCCACGAACAGGCCGTTCGTCGCCGTGCGGCGCAGCGACCCGATACCCACCCACACGCTGAGGCCGAACGGGATCGGCAGGTAGGCCGCTGGAGACCAGGCAAGCATGTACTGCATGCCGATCGAGACGACGGAGGCAAACGCGCCCGCCGCAGCCACCAGCACCAGCGTGCGGCGTGCAGGCAGGAACACGCTCGCCCCGAGCGCCATGCCGGCCAGGAAGAAGTTGTAGGAAGCCGGCAGCCAGCAGAACCGCTCGCCCAGCGCCAGGAAGCCGAGCGCCACGAGCACGCCCGCGGCCCAGCCGATCAGTCCGCATGCGAACATGATCCGCGACCACGCAAGGATCGCCAGGGCGATGGCCATGCCCGCCAGCGGATTGGGCGAGAACAGGAAGGCGCCGAAGGAACGAAGCAGCGCCGACCACCAGTCGGCCATGCTGGCCGGCGCCTGGCCCCAGTCGGTGGCCAATATCGCGCGCAGCGCCCATTCCGGGAACAGCCCGAACAGAAGGGCCGCCGTCGCGCAGTAGGCCCAGACCATGGGCGGCAGGGTCGTGCCGGCGAGCGCGCGGCGCAAGGCAAGCGCAAGCACCGAAGCCATCGCCGCCGCGCCGAGGATCAGCACCAGCTCGGCCACGATGCCCGCACCGGAAAACCGCGTGATCCACGCCGCGGCGAGGCCCGCCAGGAAGGCGTTGGTGCCGATGCTGCCACCCGGGATGGAGTTCGCCTCGTCGCGCAGGGCCTGGCGCAACCCGTGCCCCACCGCGAGGCCAAGCAGGCCGCCCAAGGCAAGACGCGGGTCGAGCAGCAGCACAAGCCACACCGGCAGGGCCAGGCGTGGATCACCCAGCAACAGGATGCCGGCGACCGGGCGCAAGAACGCTTCGGACAGCATTGCGCCCGGCGGCATCACCCGGTCGAGCCATCGCGCCGCGCCGCGCCCGGCAGCCACCGCCTGCCGGCGCGCACCCGGAAGGGATGCGGGCGGGATCATCGCTCTTTGGCGATCTCCACCAGCGAGCGCTCCGGCCCGTTGAAGTCCTCGACCGTCTCGCGCCGGCGCATCAGGCCGACCGCACCGTTCCGGCCGACCATCACCATGGCGGGGCGGGGATCGTTGAACTGCATCGCCTGGTTGCTGTTGGCTGCACCGACGGGATGCAAGGTCAGGAGGTCGCCGGTCTCGAGCGGCGGCAGGTCCACCTCCTCGCGCACCACGTCGATCGCCATGCAGAGCGGACCGTAGAGCCGCGAGGGGACATGCCGCGCGCCCGTGTCGCGTGCGGGGACGGCATCGATGCGGAACCACGCGGCCGTGTAGAGCAGATTGATGCCCGCATCGATCACATAGCCGACGCGTGAGTCCGTGCCGAGCAGCGCCTGCTGCTTCTGCGCCAGGCCGGTAAGGTCGGGTGCCGCGGCGAAGGACGGACGCATCCCCTTCACCGCGACGACCGAGGTGAGAAGGTAGCCCGCATCGTCGACCAGATGCCGCCCCGTCTCCAGCCGCAGGAGTGGCCTGCGCCCCTTTGGCAGGCGCGCAAGCTCGGCGGTGATGGCCTCGGCATAGGCGTCGATCTGCGGCACCTCGCGCTCGGCCGGCCCGGCCATCGTGTGCAGCAGGCTGTTGGAGGCGAAGCCGCCGCCGAGATTGAGGCACGCCATCCTGTGGCCATGCTCGCTCTCGATCGCGTCGAGCAGCGCGACCAGGAGCTTCGTCGCCGTGCCATAGGCCTTGGCGTCGAGGATGTAGGTGCCGATATGGGTGTGCAGCGTGTGCAGGCGAAGATTCGGGTTGGCGATGATGCGCGCCGCCGCGCGCGCGGCCTCGCCGGTCGCCAGCATGAAGCCGAACTTGGTCCAGGCCGGGCGCACCCCGGCATCGAGGCAGACGCGGATTCCGACATCGATCGGGCCGGGCAGCGTTGCGACGATCTCCTCGACCAGGGCAAGCTCGTCCCAGTTGTCGATCTGCACCAGCGCGCCTTCGGAGAGAGCGCGCACCAGCGAGGCGCGGCTCTTGCTTGGCCCGTTGAAGACGATGTTGCCCGCCGGCTGGCCGAGCGCGCGCGACGACTGGACCCCACCCGAGCAATGCGAGCGGTTCCGTTCGGCCGGGGCGCCGGTATCCGTGACGGTCTATCCCGATGCCGCCCATTCCTTCGACGTCGGGCTGCCGGTGCACCGCTATCTCGGCAAGCTGGTCGGCTATGATGACGCCGCCACGCGCAACAGCCGCAACGCGATGCTCGCCTTCTTCGGTGCCGAGGGGCGCGCGACCGAGTTGGCCGATGCCGGCACACGGGGCGCAGGCGCCGCGGACGGGCCGCGGCGCGCCCGCTCCTCGCGCCAAGGCGGCACGCGCGCGCAGCACAACTGACGCCGCGCCCCTCGTCCCTGGCCGAGCAGCCGCCGCAGCCTGAGTCCGTCGGGCTTGGTCTGCGTGTTCCCCTCCTTGCACCCTGCCGGCATATTGACATGTCCGGCCTCCGCGTCTAAACGCGACTTCTCCCGCTACCGCAACGATCAGGCCTGCTCCACGGAGTACTGGCCGGCATTGCGATCGGGCGATCCAGAGGGGCCTTCATATGCGCTGCACAGACCTGTTCCGCCGTGGGCTCGGCCGCGTCGCCGTAGCTGCCGCAATGCTGGCTTCCTGCGCCCAGCCCGTCTTTGCCTTCCCCGAGAGGCCGATCCAGTTCCTGGTCGGCTTCTCCGCCGGCGGGCCGCTCGACATCGCCGCGCGCACGCTTGCGCCGTTTCTCGAACGCCATCTCGGCGGCGGGGCGAACATCGTCGTCGTCAACAAGCCTGGCGCCGGGGGCGAGATCGCGCTGGTCGATCTCATCAACAGCCGACCCGACGGGCATACGGTCGGCATGGTGACCACGCCCGCCTTCATCTCGCTTTCGATGGAACGGCGCGTGCGCTACACGCTCGACAGCTTCGATTACATCGCCATGTATGGCGACGACGCTGCGACGCTCTATGTCCGCGCCGACAGCCCGATCAAGTCCCTGGCCGATCTGGTCGCCTTCGCGCGCCAGCGCCAGGGTGGCCCGACCATCGCCACCGCCGGGCTCGGCAATTCCATGCACATCATGATCCTCAACTTCGCGCGCATGGCCGACATGCCGCTGACCTGGGTGCCGGTGCGTGGCGGCGCGGATGTGCGCACCAATGTCCTGGGCGGGCATGTCGATCTCGGCACCGTCTCGGCCAGTACGACGATGCCGCTGCATCGCGAAGGCGTGGTGCGCGTCCTGGGCATCGCCCGCACCGAGCGCTGGAACCTCGCCCCCGACGTGCCGACCTTCCTCGAACAGGGCTTCCGCCTGATCGGCGGTTCGAACCGCGGCATCGCCGGCCCTCGCGGCATGCCCGAGGCGATCCGCAAGCGCTGGGAGGACGCGATCCGCGCCACGGTGGCCGACCCGGAGTTCCAGCAGGTCGCGACGCGCGAATTCATCGCGCTCGAGTTCCGCGACGGCGCGGCCTTCCGCGCCCATGTCGATGAGATGGCGCGCGAACTGGCTGAACTCTGGCGCGTGAGCCCCTGGCGGCGATAGCGGATCGGGGCTCCCCTCCGCGCTACTGCGCCGAAAGATGGTCGTAGCGCACGCCGCCCTTCAGGATCAGGCCGACATTCCGTAGCGCGCCGATCTCGGCCAGCGGGTTGCCGCGCACTGAGATCACGTCCGCGTGCTTGCCGGGCTCGAGCGTGCCGACACTGTCCTTGAGCCCGATCGCCTCAGCCGCGTTGCGCGTCACAGCCGCAAGCGCCTGCTCGGCGGTGGCGCCGAAATCGACCGCCTTCTGCGCCTCGAACCACAGCAGGCCGTGCATGGAATCCGTGCCCAGCGCCCAGCGCACGCCGGAATTCAGCGCCAGGCGGAACGTGCCGGGCGAGCGCTCGCGCGAGATCTTCAGCTTGGCCATGATCTGCGGGTTGCCGCCATCGCCCTTCTCGATCCCGTCCGGATGGAAGGCGATGGCGTGGTTGCAGACCAGCCAGGTGCCGGCGTTGCGCATCAGTTCAAGGTCGGCGGCGGTGGCAAGCTTGCCATGCTCGATCGTGTCCACCCCCGCTTCGACCGAGTAGCGGATCGCCGGCCCGCCATGCGCATGCACGGCGGCGGGGCGCCCGTCGCGATGCGCTTCCTCGACGATCAGGCGGATCTCCTCGGGCGAGTAGAAGCACGTATCGGCGGCGGCGCGCGCGCTCGATGTGCCGCCGGTGGCGAAATACTTGATCAGGTCGGCCCCGGCGGCGAGGTTCTCGCGGATGTGGCGGCGGATCTCCTCCGGACCGTCCGAGGCGGTCAGCGCCGTGCCGTGGCCGTGGCGCGCGGCGATCGGGCGCGTTGCCACCAGCAGGCGCGGCCCCGGAATGCGCCCGGCATTCACCGCCGCCTTGATGTCGATGTCGAGGAAATGCTCCTCGCCCACCACGCGCATGGTGGTGACGCCCGAGAGGAAGTCGGTGCGCATGTTCGGAATGGCGCGCAAGGCGGCCTGGGCGGCATTGCTGCGCAGCTGCCCGATCTGGTGGCCGAGGCCGGGGATGATCGACAGATGCGTATGCGCATCGACCAGGCCCGGCAGGATCGTCTCGGGGCCGAGATCGATCACGGCGGCGCCCTCGGGCACGCCGATATCGGCGGCGCCCCCGACGGCGCGGATGCGCCCGTCCTCGATCAGCACCGCGCCGCCCTCGATCGGCGTCCGCCCGGTGCCGTCGATCACCAGCGCGCCCTTCACAACGGTTGCCGCCATGGCCCGTTCCCTTCCTTGTCGCAATGCGATGTGATGCCTGCCGTCCGGCTCAGCCGCCCATGCGCATCTCGGCCCGCCCCTCGCCCAGCGCGAGCGCGGTGCCGAAGGGGCGGCAGAGGGCGGCGAAACGCTCCAGGATCGCCTGGCCCTCGGCGCCGAGCGCAAGCCGCGGCCGGCCGCGTCTGTGCGGCGGCTCGCCGAAGCCCATCGTCACCGGATGGAGCGTGATTCCGGCCAGCCTGGTGCCCTCGTAGCGGCAGACCGGCAGCACCGTCTCCCAGTAGCGGCGATCGGCGGGGAAGCCCTTGCGGTCATTGTCGGCGCGGGTGGAATAGACCTTGCCCGGCGTCTGGTCCTGGCCGACGCGGAACAGGTCGTAGGAGTCGGCCGGCAGCTTGTAGGTGAGCTCGTTCTGGCCGACGAAATTGCCCAGACTGTAGAAGATCGGCTTGCCGCGATAGAGCTCGGCCCCGCGCAGGAGATGCGGCCCGTGGCCCACCACCATGTCGGCGCCCTCGTCGATCATGCGGCGCGCGAAGACACCCAGGAACTCGGCCGGATCCTCGATCGTCACGCCCTGCTCGTGGGCGTGCAGGCTGACGATGACGATGTCCGCGCGCCCGCGCGCCTCGCGCACCCATTTTGCGATCGCCTCCATGTCGCGCGCGCGTGCTGTGTAGCGGATGGCCGGGCGCTCGGCGGCGCGGTACATCGCGCCGTTGAAGGCGAGCACCTTGGGGTCCTCGGGGGCGAAGCCGAAGCCCAACTGGATCTTTTCGCGCATGCGAGCGCCGAGGCCGAGTTCCTCGGAGATGGCGCCGAGCGCCTCGAACTGCGCTGGCGTCACCTCGTGCATCACGTCGAAGCGCAGCGGGTTGAGGCCCGGGCGGCCCTGCATGTCGGGGCGCTGCGCGCCCGCCTCCTTGCCCTTGGGGAAGGTCGAGCAGCAGGCGAGCATGGCGACCGTGCCCTGCGGCCGCTCTAGATAGACCGGCATGCGCGCTGCCTCGAGCGTCGGGGCGCAGCCGGCATGGGCAAGCCCGCGCTTGTCCAGCTCCGCCAGCGTGACCAGCAGCCCGGCGATGCCGTAGTCGAGCGAGTGGTTGTTGCAGGTGGCGATCAGGTTGAAGTTGTGCGCCTTGAGATCGTCCAGGATTGCGGCCGGCGCGGCCAGGTGCGAGCCGTCATTCTCGAAGGACGGATCACCGCGGAAATCGTTCGGCAGCACCTCCAGGTTGGTGAACACCACCTCGGACGCGCGCAGGAGCGCGGCAAGCTCGCGCGTGGCCGCGTCCGGCGTGTGCAGGATCGGGCGCATGACGATGGTATCGCCCGTCAGTGCGATGCGCATGCTTGCCTCCTGCGCCCGCCGGATCGCGGCGGCGGCCTCATCATGCCGGCATGTTCACCGTGCCGGGGCGGGACGGATGTCGGTGGCGTAGGTGTACTGGTCGCCACGCGCACGCACGGTCAGGCCGCGCCGCGCACCCCAGGAAGCCTGCCAGTGGAACACGGTGACGACGCCGACCTGGTCGGCCACCAGCCGCACCGCCTGCGACACCAGACGCTGGCGCACATCCGGGTCGATGGTGGCGTCATGCTGGGCCAGCAGCCGGTCGAGTTCCGGGTTGGAGTAGCGGCCGCGATTGGCCGCACCGAGCCCGAGCTGCGCATCCACCGTGCGAACGGTGGCCGCCATGTTGTCGCTAGTGATGCCGGGCAGCCCGCCATAGATCGACATCTGCGCGCTGAAGTCCGGCTCGCGCGTCGAGGAACCGGCGCGGCGGAAGAACACGGTCGCCGGCAGCGCGTCGGGCTGGGTGCGGATGCCGGCCGCGGTCAGCATCTGGCCGATCGCCTGGCACACGCGCCCGTCGCCGGCGAAGCGGTCGCTGGTGCAATGCAGCGTCAGGTTGAAGCCGTTCGGATAGCCGGCCTCGGCCAGCAGCCGGCGCGACAGGGCGGGGTCATAGGCCGGCGGCGGCAGGTCGGGGACGTGGCCGATGAAGCCTGCTGCCATGAACTGCGCCGTCGGCACACCCGCCCCCTCCATCGCGCGCTCCACCACCGCCGTGCGGTTGATGGCGTGGTTGATCGCACGGCGCACGCGCACATCGCGCAGCGGATTGTTCGGCAGGGGCTGGCCGTTCGCATCGGTGACGAAGGGCGACACCTGGCGGAACTGGTCGAGATGCATGTAGAGGGTGAAGTTCGACGTCTCGGTGAGAAGCTGCGCCCCTTCGCGCACGCGCGCATGCAGGCCGGGCGGCACGGTGTCGATGACGTCGAGATCGCCGGCGAGAAGCGCGGCCACGCGCGCGCTGTCGTTCGGCACGAAGCGCACCTCGACCCGCTGCCAGGGCTCCTTCTCGCCCCAATAGTCAGGGTTGCGTTCCAGGATCACGTTGGCGCCGGGCGTCAGGCGGATCCAGCGATAGGGGCCCGTGCTGGCCGCCGCGCGCCCGCCATTGAAGTCGGCCGGCTGCGCATCCTGCGCCGCGCGCGCCGAGACGATCCCGAAGGTCGTCATGTAGTTGGGCAGGAGCGGCGCCGGGTTGCGGGTGATGATGCGCACCGTGCGCGGGTTCACCACCTCGGCCGAGGCGATGTCGCGCACATAGATGCGATAGGTGCGCAAGCCCTCGGTCGTCTGGGCGCGGCGGATCGAGAACACCACATCCTCGGCCGTGAGCGGCGTGCCGTCGGTGAACTTCACACCCTCGCGCAACGTGAACTCCCAGGTGGTGGGGTTGATCACGCGGTGCGATTCGGCCAGGCGCGGCTGCGGGATCAGCTTGGCGTCCTGCCACAGAAGCGGCTCCCAGACATGCAACTGGACGTTGCGGTTGGGCGTGTAGAGCTGGTGCGGATCGGCGCCATCCACGGCGGCCTTGAAGCCGATGCGCAGATCCTGCGCCGCCACGGGGCCTGCCGCGAGGAAGGCGACACCGAGGGCCACCGCGTATGCACGGCGGGTGGTCGAGGACATGGGGTGCACTCCCTGACAAGAGCCAAGCCGGGACAAGAGCCAAGCCGGTGGGGCGGGCTGCCGCTGCGGCGCCGGCCCGATGCCGCGCCCGGGATGGTGCGGGCGCCCTGGTCGGCCTGTCAACCGCTTGGCACGCGCCCGCCAGCATCCCCTCCCCGGCCAGGAACCGCTTCGCGGGCCGCTCGTTACGCTATTGCATAATTCGGGAGCGGGCCAGTAACATTCTACCATTCGGGACCGTTGCGGTCCGCGTCGAATGTCCTCACGCGCGCAGGAGAAGAAACGCGATGTCCCTGACCAAGCGCCGGGTTCGTGCCATCGCGACCCATGTGTTCTCTGTCGTTCCGAGCATGTATCCGGACGCGAAGTTCAAGGAGATTGATTCCGGTTGGGCGCCGGGGAAGAACTACACCACCTGCGGCGGGTTGCCCGCCTATGTCGCGCGCAAGCTCGGCATGGCGCCGGAGGTGGAGAAGGAAGGGCTCGGTGTTGGTGGGCTCGCCGGCATGCGCAATGCCGGCCTGCTGCGCGATGCCTGGGTCCATCACAGCATCGAGGCGAGGCAGCGGGGCGAGGATATCCGGCCCAAGAAGGGCGACTTCTACTTGCTGTGCAGCGGCTATCCCGACCGGCACGAGAAGGGCTGCCCGTGCATCGCGCCGACTGATCCAACCAAGCAGAATCTCTACAAGGGCGCTGTGGTCGAGCATGTCGGCGTTATTATCAGTTCCGAGGGCACGCGCTGGCGCACGGCCGATGCCGGGCAGAGCGTGAACATGGGAATGGGCAAGGACGGCAAGCCGATCCGCTACCAGTGCGCCAAGTTCGTGGACCGCATCTTCGATCCGGTGAAGGGCACGCTCGATGGCGAGGAAACCCTCCACGGGGTGCGCCCGCCCCGGCGCCTGTGCGGCTGGCTCGATATAGACAAGTATCCGTTTCTGACCTGAAATCGCCTGGTATCGGAGTCGCGGCGGCGCTGCCTGCCCCTTGCCTGCGCTAGGCTCGGGGATTGCCGAGTAGCCCGTTCGCGGCAGCACGACAGGAGGTCGAGCCATGGCCTTGTCCAGGCGGCGCGTCCGCGCCATCGCCCAGCACGTATTCGCCGTCGTGCCGAGCATGTATCCGGACGCGAAGTTCAAGGAGATCGACGGAAACTGGGCGCCGGGCAAGAAGTACACCACCTGCGGCGGCCTGCCCGGCTATGTCGCGCGCAAGCTCGGCATGGCGCCGGAAGTGGCGAAGGATGGTCTCGGCGGCTATGGGCTGACCAGCATGCGCAACGCCGGAATCAAGCGCAATGCCTGGATCCATCACAGCATCGAGGCCAGGCTGCGGGGCGAGGATATCCGGCCCAAGAAGGGCGATTTCTACCTCTTGTGCAGCGGCTGGCCCGACCGGCACGAGAAGGGCTGCCCCTGCGTCCAGCCCGAGGATCCGAAGAAGCAGCACCTCGTCACCGGCGCCACGGTCGAGCATGTCGGCGTCATCATCAATTCCTCGGGCACGCTCTGGCGCACGGCCGATGCCGGCCAGTCGGTGAACATGGGCAAGAACCCGGACGGAACGCCGAAGATCTACCAGTGCGCCAAGTTCGTCGATCGCACCTTCGATCCGATCAAGGGCACGCTGACCGGCGAGGTTGGCGCCGGCGGTATCCGCCCGCCGCGGCGCCTGTGCGGCTGGATCGACATCGACCTCTATCCCTTCCTGAACTGACAGGCCGGGCCGCGCGCAGCGGGGCTCGGCGGCCTTTTCCGCTGGCAATTATGTGAGCGCAGGCTAATATTCCAGCCGGGACGCATCACCCACGGAACGGAGCCTGATGTCATGGCACGCGGCGATGCCACCGACCCGACCTGGAAGTATGTCGTTGCGGCGCTGGAGCAGGCCGGCGCCTTCGCCCGCTCCAAGGGCTACAAATGGAAAGGCGAGTCCTGCGGCCTGGTCAGCGCGCTGGCGCTGAATCTGGTCATCGACACCCGCAACGAGACCGGCAAGTGGCGCCTGACCGGCCAGAAGCTGCTCAAGACCAGCAACCCGAGCGACGTCAACCTCGCCCATGCCGATCACTACCTGCACATGCGCGCGGCGGGCGCGATCGGCGGGCCATCCAAAGCCGGGGCCGAGGTGGCGAAGATCCATGGCTACAACAAGATCAAGGAGGAGCTTCGCAAGCACAAGGGCAACCCGCTCGCCGATGCCATCGAGTACTGGCTGCGCGAGGACAAGACCCGCCCCCTCTCCGCCCCCGGCCCCGACGCGATCTACTGGGCCGAGGAGGGATTGAAGGACGGGATCGCCGATTTCCTGCGCAATCCCGGCATCAACAACGACATCACGCAGCTGTTCCCGAAGTCGAAACAGCCGGACCGCCTGCGGCGGACCTAGCCGAGACCGGCCGCGCGCGCAGCCCTCGGCGACCCCCCTCCTACACTGCAACGAGCCGGATCGACAGATGCGCCGCCTTGGGCAAGGCTTGGCCGCGTCGCAATCTGGGCTGAAGGGGGAAGGATCATGGCGCGCAAGCAGGCGCTGGTGGCCGGGGCGCAAGGGATCGTCGGGTCGCACATCATCGCCGAACTGCTCCGCCGCGGCGACTGGGAGGTGATCGGCCTGTCGCGCCGCGCCCCGCCGCACGTACAGGGCTGGCGCCACATCGTGGTCGATCTCGACAATGCGGCCGATTGCGCCGCCAAGCTCGGCGCCCTCGCGGGCGTGACGCACATCTTCTTCGCCGCCCGTGCCGAGTGCCAGGACAAGTTCGCCGAAGCCTCACTCGGCCTGCGCATGATCGCGAACCTGATGGATGCCGTGGAGCCCGCGGCGCGCGGCCTGCGCCATGTCCACCTGATGCACGGCACCAAATGGTACGGCAACGTCTATGGCCCCTACCGCACGCCCTCGCGCGAGGATGATCCGCGCACGCCGATGCCGATCTTCTACTACGACCAGCAGGACCACATCGCCGCCCGCCAGCAGGGCAAGGGCTGGAGCTGGTCGGCGATGCGCCCGGGACTGATCTGCGGCTGGCAGGTGGGCTCGCAGCACAATCTCGCCACCCTGATCGCGGTCTATGCCACTCTCTGCCGCGAGCTTGCCCTGCCGATGCGCTTTCCCGGCAGCGAGGCCTGCTATCGCGCGCTCTACCAGGCGGTCGATGCGGGGCTGCTCGCGCGCGCCTCGGTCTGGTGCGCCGAGCACGACGCCGCCGCCAACCAGGCCTTCAACATCAACAATGGCGACTATTTCCGTTGGCAGTCGATGTGGCCGCGCATCGCCGCCTGGTTCGGCCTCGATCCGGCCGAGCCGCAGCGCATCGTGCTTGCCAACGTCATGCCGCAGCGCAAGCCGGCGTGGCAGGAGATCGTGCGCCGCCACGGCCTCGCCCCCCATCCCTACGAGGAGATCGCGCACTGGCCGTTCGGCGATTTCATCTTCGCGCTCGGCTGGGACGACATCTCGTCCACCGTGAAGCTCCGCCAGGCTGGCTTCACCGAGGTGGTGGATTCCGAGGCGATGTTCCAGGCCTTGTTCGCCCGCTTCCGCCGCGAGCGGCTTATTCCGTAGCGCTCCGCTCCGCGCTAGCATCCGATCCGGACACGAAACAGCAACGCCAGCGAACTCGGGAGAGTGCCTGATGCAGTCGATCGCCATTGCCGCCCCGCCCGCCAGCGCCGCCGCCAGGGCCGCGGCCAGCGCCGCCCTGTCCGGCGTCAAGGCGAAGAACCCGCCGATGCTCAAGCGCGCCGTTCCCGGGGTGCGCGGCTGGACCGGGCGCACGATCAGGCGCGCCGACTGGGTGCTGCCCATCCCCCGCCCGGCCATGGCCGAGCTGGAGGCGATGGTGGCAACGCTCCGCCGCGCGCCGATGGAGGCGCTGATGATCGGGCCTGAGAATTTCCGCATCCCCGCCCTGCGCGCGCTGATGCGCCGCGTCAAGCGCATGCTCGATGCCGGCAGCGGGCTCGCCGTGCTCGACCGCCTGCCGGCCGAGCGCTTCAGCAAGGCCGAGATGACCACGATCTACTGGGTGCTGAGCAAGCTGATCGCCCGGCCCGTGCCGCAATATTTCCGTGGCACGCTGCTGCACGACGTCACCGATACGGGCGCGCGCATGGGCCTCAAGGTCCGTGGCGACCTCACCAACCAGGAGATCAACTGGCACACCGACAACGGCTTCAACCCGGCCCCGCCCTATTTCGGGCTGGCCGTGCTGCGCACCGCCAAGGCCGGCGGGGAAAGCCGCGCCGCCAACCTGCTTGCCGCGCACAACCGCCTGCGCACCGAGGCGCCCGAGCTGCTCGCCCGCCTCTACCGCCCGTTCCACTGGAACCGGCTGGGCGAGCACAACCCGGACGAGGCGCCGACCAACCGCTATCCGGTCTATCAATGGACCGGGGCGCGGCTGGTCTGCCGCTACAATCGCCGCCTGATCCAGGCCGGCCACGAGATCGCCGACCACCCGCTCGACGATATCGGCGCGCGCGCGATCGACCGTCTCTACGAAATCCTGGACGAGCCCGGCTTCGCGCTCGGCTACACGCTGGTGCCGGGCCAACTCCAGTGGATGGACAACTGGTCGCTGGTGCACCACCGCACCGCCTTCACCGACTGGGACGAGCCCGAGAAGAAACGGCACCTGGTGCGCATCTATCTGCGCGACTGGGGCCGTCCGAGCTATCTCGGCTAGGCCCGGGCCGTCCGGGGCGGGCGGAACCAACCGGCACGCGCGGGCGTTGACCGTGCAGGCGAGCCGGAGCCATACGCGGAGGACCGAGCCATGCCCCGAATGACCAAGGTTACCGATTCCAAGAACCGCAGCTACCGGATCACCAAGCAGCAGAAGCAGACGACCTGCGGCCCCGCCGCCTGCCTTATCATGTGGGCCAATGTCTATGACGCCGACCCGCAGGCGGACGAGGCCGGCGTGATCACGCTCAGCCGCATGTTCCCCAAGCCCTGGGATGCGCGCACCGGGGCCGAGATCAACAACCTGGTCAGCGTGCTGCGGCAGATGAATGTCCGCGCCGTGGCCGAGACACTCTCGGGCCACATCCTGTTGCGCGACGCGCTGGTGAAGCGGGTGCAATCCAAGAAGCCGGCGCTGGCCTTCCTGGAGTGGGAGTCGGAATCGAGCGTGAAGGGCCATTTCGTCGTGGTCGGCGCCGCCACCAAGTCGGGCGACCAGTACACGATCCTCGACCCGATGTACGGGTTGAACGAGATGTCGGGCCTGCCCTTCTACTACCCCTTCGCCGACGAGAACCCGCCGCCGGAACTCAAGTTCACCGGCGCCATCGCTTATGTGGAGTAGCGCCCGGGCCATCGCCTTTGGCGACTTGCCATTGAGGTAATGCGCGCACTGGCGATCCTGTCTCGCTTCCGCTCGTGGCGCGGAGCTTGCTTGTCTTGCCCTGAACCCCGCGCGCCGGCGCAATTCGCACCGGCGCCCCTTCGCGAAGGTGTCGGAGCATGCGCAAGTCGATCATCGCCCTTCCCCTTCTGCTTGGCTTGGCCGCCTGTGGCAACAGCACCGGCGACCGCGCGATCTCGGGTGGCGCGATCGGCGCCGGCGCGGGCATGGCGATCGGCGCCGTGACCGGTGTCGGACTGCTGAACGGCGCCCTGATCGGCGGCGGTGTCGGCGCGGCAACCGGCGTGCTGACCTCGTCGAAGTCGGTCAACCTTGGCCGCCCGGCATGGCGCTAGGTTCAGTTAAAATTTTAAATACAATGCATAGCGGCTCTTTCCTGAGGCGTGATCTCGGCGTCGTGCGTCTGCCCGCCCGCTGCTCCCGTGCGGCCATCCACGCCCGTTGCCTCTAACCTGATACCTCCATCGTATGTTATGTCTTTACCCGTCCACGCCATGATCATCGCGTGGGCGGGGAGACACTGCGATGGAATTGCTGTTCACGCAGCTCGTGTGCGGCGCGCTTGGGGGCAATCTGGTTGGAATCGTCTCGCGCCGGCTGAGCCTGGGCACGGTGGGCAACACTTTTGCCGGCGCCATCGGTGGCGGCATTGCGGGCAAGTTGCTTCTGCTCGGTGCCCCCGTCCTGGCCGCGAGCATGGGTGCCAATGCCTTTGCCGCCGGCGGTCTTGGCGCCCTGCTTGCCCTCGTGCTCGGGGCCTTCACCACCGGGATGCGCCACCGGTGACGGGCTCCGCCCGGCGGAAGCACTGGCCCGGCGGCGCCTGCCGGCCTAGACTGGCCGCATGAACATGCTCGCCCCGCAGGCCAGCCGCCTGCCGCTCGACATCGTCTTCGACGTGATCTGCCCCTGGTGCTACATCGGCAAGCGCCGGCTGGAGCGTGCCCTGGCGCGCCGCCCCGAGATTGCCGCCGACATCACCTGGCGGCCTTTCCTGCTCAACCCCGACATGCCGCCCGGCGGCATGCCGCGCCACGAATATCTGGTGCGCAAGTTCGGCGGCGAGGATCGCGCCCGCCGGCTCTATGCGGCGATCTCCGAGGTCGGCCGCGCCGAGGGCATCGCCTTCGCCTTCGACCGCATCCAGCGCACGCCCAACAGCACCGACGCGCACCGGTTCGTGCGCTGGGCTTCGCGCGCCGGGCGCGGCAGCGAGGCGGTCGAGGTGCTATCCGCGGCCTATTTCGAGCGCGGCCTCGATATCGGCGCGCGCCGCGTGTTGCAGGACCTGGCCGCCGAGATCGGGCTCGACCCGGTGCAGGCCTATGCCTGGCTTGCCGGCGATGCCGATGCCGACTGGGTCGCCACCGAGAATCTGCGTGCCCACCGGCTGGGCATCACCGGGGTGCCGTGCTTCATCGTCGCCGGGCGACATGCCATCGCCGGGGCGCAGGAACCCGAGGTGCTGGAGCGCCTGCTGGAACTTGGCCAGCAGCCGGCGGCCTGAGCCGGAGGGCTGCCGCGCTCGTCCGGCCGCGACGCCGCAAATTCGACATGGTTCCCCGCTTGACTGCCGTGATCTGAGGAAGCGGCGCCCCCTGCGGGCGCCACCAACAACAACCGGACCCATCCGGGGCCAGACGGGGCGACAACGCCCGCGATGCTTCACCCCGTGCCCCGGCCGCCACACTGGAGACGGCCAATGATGCGGCTCTCCCGCCTTGCCGGCATTGCCACTGCCGCGCTGATCGGCGCCGGCCTGCCGCTTGCCTTGCCCGCCGGCCCCGATGCGGCGCCGCACCTGAACCGCGCGATGGCCCAGGCGCCCGAGGACAAGGCCGCCGGCGCCAAGCTGCCGACACCAGAGGCTGGCGCGCTGCCGGGCAAGCCGGGCGTCGCGCCCGAGGTCGATCCTGGCGCCGCAACCGAGGCGCCGGCGCCACGCCCCTCCAGCCCGCGCGCCGCCAGCCCGCGCGACTTTGCCCAAGGGGATGCCCCGCCGCCGCCGCCAGCATCCGAGGCCCAGATCGCCGCCCCGATCACCCCCGGCCCCGAGATCGACAACGAGGAAGTGTTCACCGAGCCGCTCGGCCAGTATGGCCGCTGGGGCGAGCAGCCCGGATATGGCCGCGTCTGGTTCCCGGCCGTGCAGGGCGACTGGCGCCCCTACACCCAGGGGCGCTGGGCCTACACGGTGGATCATGGCTGGACCTGGATCTCGGACGAGCCCTTCGGCTGGGCCACCTACCATTACGGCCGCTGGGCCTGGGACCCGCGCTGGGGCTGGTTCTGGGTGCCGGGGCGGATCTGGGGCCCGGCCTGGGTGTACTGGCGACGCTCGCCCGGCTATGTCGGCTGGGCGCCGATCCCGGCCTATGCCGGCTGGCGGGACGGCTATGTTTCCGGTCTGGTCACCGGCATCGTCATCGGTGCCGCCATCGGCACCGTGCGCCCCGCCTGGTGGGCCTTCGTGCCGCCCCGCTATCTGGTGCGGCCGCGCGTCCATACCTATTTCGCGCCAGCGGTTCGGAACGTAACGATCATCAACAATACGCGGATTATAAACAATAACATCACCGTCGTGAACCGGCGCGTGATCAATCGCGGCATCCCCGTGCGCACGATCGAGCAGGCGCAGCGCCAACCGGTCCCGCGCTACAGTATCCAGGACACGCGCCGCCCGACGCCGGGGGCGCAGGCAGCCAACGGCGCCCTCCCGGTCTACCGTCCGATCGGACGCGGCGGCCCTGGCGGCGCACCGACGCAGGCGGGCATGCCCGCGCCACGCCCCGGCTCGCGCGCGCTGCCCGTGCCCGGCGGCGGCCAGCCCCCCGCGGCGGGCTTCGCGCCCACCTCGCGCGGCAAGCCGGGCGTGGCGGGCCCGGCACCGACCGCCGGCATACGCCCCGGTTCCCGCGCCCTGCCGGCTCCGGGCGGCACCGGCGCCCAGCCGGGCACGGCGGGCCAGCCGCCCCGCGTCATCGGCAGCACGCGTGCGCCGATCCCGCAGCAGACCGCCAAGCCGGGCTTGGCGGCGCGTCCCGCCCCGACCGGCCCGGCGCCGCGGCGGAGCGGCTTCGGCGCCACCCCAGGCCCTGCGATTTCCGGCAAGCCGGCGGTGATCACGCCGAATCGGCCGCCGACCTCGCGCATCGAGCCGCGCGAGTCGCGCCGCGGCTTGCCGCCGCAGCAGTTCCAAAGGTCCGCGCCGCCGCAGCAGTTCCAGCGCTCGGCCCCTGCCTACCGTGCGCCGCCGCAGCAGTTCCAGCGCTCGGCCCCTGCCTACCGTGCGCCACCGCCGCAGGTCCAGCGCTCGGCCCCTGCCTACCGTGCGCCACCGCCGCAGGTCCAGCGCTCGGCGCCGGCCTACCGGGCGCCACCGCCCCAGCGCGCGCCACAGCAACAGCAAAGACGCCAGGACTTCCAGCAGCGGCGATAGGCGGCGTCCGCTCCGGGGCTGCCGCCGTGTCCGGCTGCGGCCTTGCGGAGCGGTTCCCGCCTCCCGCGTTCCCCCGGCCAAGGCAATCCGGGCGGGCTGCCCGCTAGAGCAGCGTCCGATCTGGTGAAACCGCGCTGCGGTTCCGCCGGATGGGACCAGGCTGCTTGCAAATCGTCAGTTTCCAGGGCACGGCTTCCGTTCGGCTGATTGAGCTCGAACGGGACGTGCCCTAGCGCCGGCGTGGCGGGAAGGGCGTCTTGGGCGGTTGCGCCTTGGGCGGCTGCATCCCCGGCCGCTGCATCCCCGGCCGCGGCATCCCCGGCTGCTGTGTCCCCGGCCGCTCGGTCCCCCGCAAGGGCTGCGCCGCGGGTTTCGGTGCCTGTGGCACATTACTGTCCTGGCGCCGCGCCACGCCGGCGAGCTGGTCGAGAACCCGCCGCGCCTCGCGAATGCGATCCTCCGGCTTCTCCATCTCGCGGGCGAGCACGAGCTTGTGGTCGGGCCGGAGCCGCGCCATGCCACGCTGGGAGGCGAGCCATTGCACCAGCCCGGCCGGACTGGCGAAGGCGTTGTTGCGGAAACCCAGCACCGCGCCCTTGGGGCCCGCCTCCAGCCGATCCACCCCAGCGCTCCGGCACTGGGCCTTGATCGCCACGACCTGCAGCAGGTTCAGCACCTCGGGCGGGACCGGGCCGAACCGGTCGGCCAGCTCGGCGGCGAAGGCATCGATCTCGGCGTCGGTGGCGAGGTTGCCGATGCGGCGATAGAGGCCGAGCCGCACCGGCAGCTCGCGCACATAGGCTTCCGGGATCAGCACCGACATGCCGAGATTGATCTGCGGTGACCAGTCGGCGGCGGCAGGAGCCACACCCTTGCCGCCTTCGGCCTTGATCTCGGCCACCGCGTCTTCCAGCATCTGCTGGTAGAGCTCGATGCCCACCTCGCGGATATGCCCCGACTGCTCCTCGCCCAGCAGGTTGCCGGCGCCGCGTATGTCGAGATCGTGGCTGGCGAGCGTGAAGCCCGCGCCGAGCGTGTCGAGCGACTGCATCACGGTCAGCCGCTTCTCGGCCGCCGGGGAGAGCTTCTGGTTCGCCGGCAGCGTCAGATAGGCATAGCCGCGCTGCTTGGCCCGCCCGACGCGGCCGCGGATCTGGTAGAGCTGCGACAGGCCGAACATGTCGGCGCGATGCACGATCAGCGTGTTCACCGCCGGCATGTCGAGGCCGCTCTCGATGATGTTGGTGGACAGCAGCACGTCATACTGCCCGTCGCCGAAGGCGGTCATGGCGTCCTCGAGCGCGTTGGGCGTCATGCGCCCGTGCGCCATCACCATCTTCACCTCGGGCACCAGCTCGCGCAGCCGCTCGGCGACGCGGTCGAGATCCTCGATGCGCGGCACGACATAGAAGGTCTGCCCGCCACGGAAGCGCTCGCGCAGGATCGCCTCGCGCACCACCACCGGGTCGAAGGGCAGGATGAAGGTGCGCACCGCGAGGCGATCGACCGGCGGGGTGGAGATCAGGCTCATCTCGCGCACGCCGGTGAGCGCCAGTTGCAGCGTGCGCGGGATGGGCGTTGCCGTCAGCGTCAGCACATGGACATCGGCCTTGAGCTGCTTCAGCCGCTCCTTGTGCGCGACACCGAAATGCTGCTCCTCGTCGACGATCAGCAGGCCGAGATCGGCGAAGCTGATGCCCTTGCCCAGGAGCGCGTGGGTGCCGACGACGATGTTGATGGTGCCGTCGGCCAGCCCCGCCTTCACCGCCGCCGCCTCCTTGGCCGAGACCATGCGCGAGAGCTGGGCGATGCGCACCGAGAGGCCGGCGAATCGCTTCAGGAAGGTCTGGTGGTGCTGGCGGGCGAGCAGCGTGGTGGGCACCACCACCGCCACCTGCCCGCCCGCCTGCGCCACGACGAAGGCCGCGCGCAGCGCCACCTCGGTCTTGCCGAAGCCGACATCGCCGCAGACCAGGCGGTCCATCGGCCGCCCGGCAGCAAGATCCTCGATCACCTCGGCGATGGCGCGCGCCTGGTCCTCGGTCTCGGCATGGGGGAAGCGGGCGGCGAACTCGTCATAGCTGCCCTCGGCCGGCACGAAGCCCGGCGCCGGCTTGAGCTGGCGCTCGGCCGCCACCCGCACAAGCTGCGCTGCCATGTCGCGGATGCGCTGCTTGAGCCGCGCCTTGCGCCCCTGCCAGGAGACGCCGCCGAGCTTGTCCAGCGCAACGCCCGCGCTCTCGCTGCCGAAACGCGACAGCACCTCGATATTCTCGACCGGGACGAATAGCTTGTCGCCACCATCGTAGAGGACGCGCAGGCAGTCATGCGCCGCGCCATCGACCGTGAGCGTCACCAGCCCGTCATAGCGGCCGATGCCGTGGTCGAGATGCACGACCAGGTCGCCCTCGGAAAGATCGGTCGCTTCCTGCAGGAACTGCTCGGCGCGGCGGCGGCGGCGGGCGGGGCGGGCTAGGCGCTCGCCGAGAATGTCCTGCTCGCCGATGACGGCAAGGCCGGGCGCCGTGAAGCCGCGCTCCAGCCCGAGCACGACCACCGGCGTTGCCTCGGCCGGCATCCCGGCGATCTCGGCCCAGTCGGCGGCAGCGGCAGCCGAACGGAAGCCATGCTCGGCCATGACGTGCAGCAGCCGCTCGCGCGCGCCGGTGGTCCAGGCGGCGATCACCGGGCGGCGCCCGCGCCGGCGCTCGGCCTCGGCATGCTCGCGCACCGTTTCGAACACGTTGGCGTCGGCGTTGGCGCGGGCGGCGGCGAAATCTGGGCCCGGGCGGCCGCCGGCATCGACGATAGCCGCCCCCTCGGTTTCGCCCTCTGGGCGCGCGAAGGGCACGAACTGGCCGAGCGAGAGGCCGGACAGCATCGCCTCCCACCCGGCGTGGTCGAGATAGAGCCGGCCGGGCGGCACGGCGTGATAGGGCAGCTCGCCCTCGGCCCCGAGGCGCGTGGCGATCGGCTGCTCGCGGCGGGCCTGGTAGTGGTCGGCGATCATCTCCAGCCGCGCCGCCAGCACCTCCTCGGCCTGGTGGTCGAAGGTGATGGTGGCGCCGGGCAGATAGTCGAGCAGCGTCTCCATCCGCTCGTGGAACAGCGGCAGCCAATGCTCCATGCCGCCATGGCGATGGCGCGCGGACACCGCTTCATAGAGCGGGTCGGTGCTGGCCGCGGCCCCGAACAGATCGCGATAGCCGGTACGGAACCGCTCGACCGATGCGGGGTCGAGGAACACCTCGCTGACGGGCTTCAGCACCGCGCCATCGAGTGTCGCGGTGCTACGCTGGCTGATCGGGTCGAAGCTGCGGATCGCCTCGATCTCGTCGCCGAAGAAGTCGAGGCGCAACGGCTCCTCGCGCCCGGCCGGGACCAGGTCGAGCAGCCCGCCGCGCACGGCATACTCGCCCGCCTCCATCACCGTGCCGGCACGGCCATAGCCGTTGGCGTCGAGCCAGGCGACGATGTGCTCGAGCGCGATGCGCTGGCGCGGGGCGAGCATCATGGTTGCGCCCGCGAACACCGCGCGCGGGGGCACACGCTGCACCAGGGCATTGACGGTGGTGAGCAGGATCCGCGGCGCGCGTCCCTCGGCTTGCGGCTCCAGCAGGCGGGTCAGCGTGTCGATACGCCGGGCGAGGATTTCGGGGTGCGGCGAGACGCGATCATAGGGCAGGCAGTCCCAGGCCGGGAATTGCAGCGTGGCCACACCGGGGGCGAACACGGCTAGCGCCTCGGCCATGCGCGCCATGCGCGCATCGTCGCGCGCGACATGCAGGATCGGCGCAGGCCCCGCGGCGCGCAGCCGCGCCAGGATCATCGCGTCATAACCCTCGGGCGCGCCGGCGATCAGGGTGCGGCCGGGGCGGGCGAGGCTCGCCAGCACCGGGTCGGACAGGATCGCGGCGGCGTCCGCGGGCGGCTGCGCCGAGATGGGCTTGCCCCCGCCGCTCACGCGCCGATCCCTGGGCGGGCGGCGAAAGCGATCATCGCGCGCAGCACCGCGCTGTCGGCATCCGGCGGCACCGGGCGGCGGCCGGTGAGCCAGTCGAACAGGTCGAGGTCGGGCAGGTCGAGGATGCGCTCGAACGCGTCCAGTTCGCCCGCCCCCATGCCGGCCAGATGCGCCGCGGCGAAGCGGCCCACCAGCAGGTCAAGCTCGTGCGTGCCGCGATGATGGCTGCGGAACAGCAGGCGGCGGCGGCGAGACTCCAGGGCGGCGTTGTCGGCGGCGTTGTCGGCTTCGGGCATGGCACATGGCGCCGGGCGCCCGTTGCAATGGGGAGGCGGGATCGACGGCACTTGGCAGCCGCGGCGCCCCGGCGCGCGTGATATAGACAGGGTTCCGGAGTCTGTCATCCCCAGTCTGTCGTCTCCGGAGACACTGGTAAGCCCGTCTTTCCGCACCGCCTCGCGCCGAGATCGCCTCAAGCCTCGCCACGCCATGCGCCCGCCCGAGCTTTTTCCCCTGTTCGCGCCGGTATCGAGCCTGCCGGGCGTCGGCCCGAAGCTGGAGAAGCTGTTCGCGACCCTGGCTGGCCCGCGCGTGCTCGATCTCCTGTTCCATCTGCCCACCGGCCTGATCGACCGCCGCGCCCGCCCCAAGCTCGCCGAGGCGGTAGCGGGCGGCATTGTCACGGTAGAGGTCACGGTCGAGGCGCATCGTCCGGCCCGTCGCCAGGGCCTGCCCTATGTCGTGCGCTGCGCCGACGGTACCGGCTTCGTCGATCTGGTGTTCTTCAACGCCCGTCCCGACTGGCTGGCCGAGGCGTTGCCGGTGGGACAGGTGCGTATCGTCTCCGGCCGGCTGGACGAGTGGCAGGGGCGCTTGCAGATCACCCACCCCGACCATGTGCTGGCGCTGGAACAGCGCGACCGCCTGCCGCTGCTGGAGCCCGTCTATCGCCTGACCGAGGGGTTGCGCCCGGCCAATGTCAGGAAGGCGCTGGCCGGCGCGCTCGGGCGCGTCAAACCGCTGGCGGAATGGCTCGACCCCGCGCTCCTGCGCCGCGAGCGCTGGCCGGGCTGGGCCGAGGCCGTCAAGGCCGCGCACCACCCCGAGGACGAGGCGGCGCTCGCGCCCGAGCATCCGGCCCGGCGCCGGCTCGGCTATGACGAGCTGCTGGCGAACCAGCTCGCCCTCGCCCTGGTGCGCCTGCACATGAAGCGCATGCCCGGCCGCCCGCTGATCGGCGACGGGGGGTTGCGCCGGGCGGTGCTCGCCGCCCTTCCCTTCAAGCTGACGCCGAGCCAGACGCGCGCCATCGCCGAGATCGACGCCGACATGGCCTCGACCACGCGCATGCTGCGCCTGCTGCAAGGCGATGTCGGCAGCGGCAAGACGCTGGTGGCGCTGATGGCGATGCTGCGCGCGGCCGAGGCCGGCGCCCAGGCCGCGCTGATGGCACCGACCGAGATCCTGGCGCGCCAGCATTTCGCCACGCTGGAGCCCCTGTGCAAGGCGGCCGGCCTGCGCATCGGCCTGCTCACGGGACGCGAGAAGGGCGCGGCGCGCGAGGCGGTGCTGGCGGATCTGAAATCGGGTGCGCTGCCCCTGCTCATCGGCACGCATGCCCTGTTCCAGGAGCAGGTCGCCTTCCACGACCTCGCGCTCGCGGTGATCGACGAGCAGCACCGTTTCGGCGTCCATCAGCGCCTGCTGCTGGCGGCCAAGGGCGTGGCGGTCGATGTGCTGGTGATGACCGCGACCCCCATTCCGCGCACGCTGCTTCTGACCGCCTGGGGCGACATGGACATCAGCCGCCTGCCCGAAAAGCCGCCCGGTCGCAAGCCGGTCGATACCCGCACCATCCCGATGACGCGGGCCGAGGAGGTGATCGCCGCCGTGGGCCGGGCGCTGGCCAAGGGCGCGCGGGTCTACTGGGTCTGCCCGCTGGTGGCGGAAAGCGAGAAGGCCGACCTGGTCGCAGCCGAGGCGCGCTACGCCGCGCTCAAGGAGCATTTCGGCGAAGCGGTGGCGCTGGTGCATGGCCAGATGAAGGCCCCCGCCCGCGACGCGGCGATGGCGGCCTTCGCCAGCGGCAGGAAAGCGCTGCTGGTCGCCACCACGGTGATCGAGGTTGGCGTCAACGTGCCCGAGGCCACCGTGATGGTGATCGAGCAGGCCGAGCGATTCGGGCTCGCCCAGTTGCACCAGCTGCGCGGGCGGATCGGGCGCGGGGCCGAACGCTCGACCTGCCTGCTGCTCTACGGCGCGGCGCTGACCGATACCGGGCGGCAGCGGCTGGCGATCCTGCGCGAGACCGAGGACGGGTTCCGCATCGCCGACGAGGATCTGCGCCTGCGCGGCGCCGGCGAGGTGCTGGGCACGCGCCAGTCGGGCCTGCCCGAGTTCCGTCTGGCCGATGCCGCCGCCCACGCGGACCTGCTGGCGGTCGCGCGCGACGATGCCCGCTTGGTGCTGGCCCGCGACCCGGACCTGTCCGCCACCCCGCGCGGGCGGGCCCTGCGCCTCCTGCTCCATCTGTTCGAGCGCGCGGCGGCAATGGAGACGCTCCAGGCCGGCTGAGGGCCGTGCCGGGCGCCGGCGATAGCGGGTTGCCGCAGTGTCCCCCCGCCCGCCAGCGGCTGCCCTGACGCGCACCGATCGGGGCCATGCCCCGTTGCGCCCTGCCCCGCCCCTGTGCTTAATGCGCGCTTCGGCCGGCCAGGGACCCCCGCAAATCCTTGGCGGGTCTTGCAAATCCGCTGCCGGCTTCTAGATCGGCACAGCGGAGTGGCGGTTCCTGCCCCGGCGCGATCGGGGCGGCGCGCTTGCGCTTCCGGGCCGGCTCCGTTGCAGGGACGTTCGGGAGACGACGCCGCATGGCGCACATGATCGAGATCGACGGGCTGACCAAGCGCTTCGGTCCGGTGCTGGCCGTGGACAATGTGTCCTTCGCCGTCAGCCGCGGCGAGGTGCTGGGCTTCCTCGGCCCTAACGGTGCCGGCAAGTCCACCACCATGAAGATGGCAGCTGGCTTCCTGACGCCCACCAGCGGCACGGCGCGCATCGCCGGCTACGACATCCTCGAACAGCCGATCGAGGTCAAGAAACGGCTCGGCTACCTGCCCGAGGGCGCGCCCACCTATCCCGACATGACGGTTGCCGCCTTCCTCGATTTCGTCGCCCGCGTGCGCGGCTTCTCCGGCGCCGAGAAGGCCGGCCGCGTCAAGCGCGCCATGGACCTGACGCAGCTCGCCGAGGTGACCTACTACCCGATCGAAACCCTGTCCAAGGGCTTCAAGCGCCGCGTCGGGCTGGCCCAGGCACTGCTGCACGACCCCGAGGTGATGATCCTCGACGAGCCGACCGACGGCCTCGACCCCAACCAGAAGCACGAGGTACGCAACCTGATCCGCGGCATGGCGGCAGAGAAGTGCATCGTCATCTCCACCCACATCCTCGAGGAGGTGGAGGCGATCTGCACGCGCGCCGTGATCATCGCGCGCGGACGGGTGCTGGCCGACGGCACGCCCGAGGAGCTGATGGCGCGCTCGCGCCACCACAACGCCGTGATCCTGACGCTGGCCGATGCGGTCGCGGCCGAGGCCGAGGGCGCGCTGCGCACCCTGCCCGGCGTTGCCACGATCGAGCGCGCGTCCGCGGGCGCCGGCAACACGGTGCTGGCGGTGTTCCCCTCGGCCGGCAAGCCGATCGCCGGGCGCATCTCCGACCTCTTCGCCGAGCGCAAATGGCAGGCGCAGGAGATCAAGGTCGAGCGCGGGCGGCTCGATGACGTGTTCCGCGCCATCACGCTCAGCCGCGCGGCCTGACGCGAAACGCAGATACGACACATAGGGCGCCGGATCGCGCGCACGCACACGCAGGAAAGGCACGGCAAACCGCCATGCGCAATGTCTGGATCATCATGCGCCGGGAGCTTGCGGGCTACTTCGCCACCCCGGTCGCCTATGTGTTCATCGTCATCTTCCTGGCGCTCCTTGGCGCGCTGACCTTCTACGTCGGCAACTTCTTCGAGCGCGGCCAGGCCGACCTGATCCCCTTCTTCACCTTCCATCCCTGGATCTACCTGCTGCTGATCCCGGCGATATCCATGCGCCTCTGGGCCGAGGAGCGGCGGACCGGCACGATCGAATTGCTCCTCACCCTGCCGGTGACGATGTGGCAGGCGGTGGTCGGCAAGTGGCTGGCGGCGTGGCTGTTCACCGGCATCGCGCTCGCGCTCACCTTCCCCTTCTGGATCACAGTGAACATGCTGGGCCAGCCCGACAATGGCGTGGTGCTGGCCGGCTATGTCGGCAGCATGCTGGTCGCGGGCGGCTATCTGGCGATCGGCGGCGCGGTCTCGGCCCTGACCAAGAACCAGGTCATCGCCTTCGTCGTCGCGGCCGCGGTGTGCTTCATCTTCACCGTCTCGGGCTCACCGGTGGTGACCGAGTTCCTGGTGCGCTGGGCGCCCGAAAGCGTGGTCGAGACGATCAAGTCCTTCAGCTTCATCACCCGCTACAACGGCATCATGCGCGGCGTGATCGATGCGCGCGACATCCTGTTCTTCGTCAGCTTCATGGCCTTCTGGCTGTTCGCCAACGCCGTGATCGTCGATCTCAAGAAATCCGGCTGAGCGCGTGGAGACGAAGATGAGCGAGCAGAAGAACGCCCCCGCCGCCACCACGGCAGCCCCGTCCAGCACCGCCGAGGCCGCGCCGCCCAGGCCATCGCGCGGGGCCACCAGCCGCACGCGCCGCCTGCTCTCCTGGGGCGGGATGGCGATGGCGCTGGTCCTGTTCCTGGCGGTGAACATCATCGGCGAGACGGCACTGCGCAACCTGCGCGTCGACCTGACGCAGCAGCGCCTCTACACCCTGTCCGAGGGCACGCGCAGCGTGGTGGCCGGCCTGCGCGAGCCGATCACGCTCCGCTACTACTATTCGCGCAAGCTCGGCCAGACCATTCCGGCCTACGGCACCTTCGCCGAGCGCGTGCGCGACATGCTCCAGGAATATGTCGCGCTCGGCGGCGGCCGCATCCGGCTGGAGGTGTTCGACCCCGAACCCTTCTCGGAGGTGGAGGATCGCGCGCTTGCCCTCGGCATGCAGGGCGTGCCGGTGGACCAGTCGGGCGAGCAGGTCTATTTCGGCCTTGCCGGGTCGAACACGGTGGACGACGAGCGGGTGATCGCCTTCTTCCAGCCGGAACGCGAACGCTTCCTGGAATACGACCTCACCCGCCTGATCTACGAGCTCTCCAACCCGCGCAAGCCGCGGCTCGGCGTCATGACCGGCCTGCCGATGAACGGCGAGATGCGCGGCATGATGGGCCGTCCCACGCCGCCCTGGGTGGTGATGACCCAGCTGCGCCAGTTCTTCCAGGTCGAGGACATCCAGCTCGACGCGACCGAGATCCCGGCCAATCTCGACGTGCTGATGGTGGTCCATCCGCAGGAGATGGGCGAGCGCACGCTCTATGCCATCGACCAGTTCGTGATGGGCGGCGGCAAGCTCCTCGCGATCGTCGATCCGCACTCGGAGGCGCAGGCGATGCGCCCCGGTCCCGGCGGCCGGCCGCCGACGCAGACCAGCTCGAACCTCGACAGGCTGCTCAACGCCTGGGGCGTCGAGGTGGTGGCCGACAAGGTGGTGGGCGACCTGCGCGGAGCGGTGCGCGTGCGCGCCTCGCCGCAGGACCGCGTGCAGGCGGTGGACTATGTCGCCTGGTTCCAGCTCCAGGGCGACAGCCTGAACCGCACCGACGTGGTCACGGGCGAGTTGAACCAGATCATGGTCGCAACGCCCGGCATCGTGCGCGCCCGCGAGGGCGCGACGGTGCAGATCACGCCGTTGCTGCAAACCAGCGCGCAGGCGAACGAGATCGACGCCGCGCGCGTGCGCAGCGAGCCGAGCCCGACCCAGATCCTGGCGCAGTTCGCGCCCTCCGGGCAGCGCTTCACCATCGCCGCGCGGGTGCGCGGGCAGTTCGCCTCGGCCTTTCCCGATGGCGCCCCGCCCCCGCCTGCCCCGCCCGCTGCCGAGGGTGGCGCCGCCGCCACTCCGCCCGCCGAAGGCGAGGCGGCAGCAACCCCGGCCGCGCCCGCGGCGACGCCGGCAGCCCCGACGGCGACGCCCGCTGCTCCTGCCACGCCCGCCGCGCCGGCCGCTCCCGCGCACCGCGCGCGCAGCGAAGGGCCGGTGAACCTCGTGGTCATCGCCGACAGCGACATCCTGGAGGACCGTTTCTGGGTCCGGGTGCAGGACTTCTTCGGCCAGCAGGTGGCGACACCCACCTCGGACAATGGCGGCTTCATCGTCAACCTTGTGGACAACCTCGCCGGCTCCGATGCGATGATCAGCCTGCGCTCGCGCGGGGAATCGACCCGGCCGTTCGAGCTGGTCAACGACATGCGCCGCCGCGCCGAGGCGCAGTTCCGCGCCAAGGAGCAGGAATTGCAGCAGCGCCTGGAATCGACCGAGCGGCGCCTGCGCGAGCTGCGCCAGGGCACGGGCGACCAGCGCGGCCAGAACCCGGTCCTTTCCGCCGAGCAGCGCCAGGCAATCGAGGAGGCGCGCGGCGTGATCGTCTCCACCCGGCGCGAGCTGCGCGCGGTGCAGCGCGACCTCCGCCGCGACATCGAGGGGCTGGAATCGCTGCTGCGCTTCGCCAATATCGGTCTGGTGCCGCTGCTGATCGGCGGGTTGGCCGTGGGCATGGGGGCGTGGCGCGTGCGCCGGCGTGCCCGCCGCTCCGCCGCCTGAGTAAGCCAACTCTGCCACGCATTGCCTGCGCGCCCGGAAGGGAAGACGCCATGAACAGCAAGTCTATCGCGATCTTCGCCGCCGTTACCCTCGCCGCGCTTGGCGGCGCGGCCTACACCATCATGCAGCGCCCGACGCCGGTTTCCGACCGGATCGTCGAGGGCCAGCTCGTGTTCCCCGGCATCGGCGAGAGGCTGGCCCAGGCCGCACGGGTGGAAGTGCGCAAGCACGACGCGACGCTGACGGTCGCGCTCAAGGATGGCAATTGGGGCCTGGAGGATCGCGGCGGCTATCCGGTGCGGCGCGAGCGCATCCGCGAGCTGATGGCGGGCCTGACCGAGCTGCGCATCGTCGAGGCGCGCACCGGCGACCCCGAGCTGTTCTCGCGCCTGAACCTGGAGGATGTCACGATTGCCGGCGGCAACTCGCTGCTGCTGACGGTGAAGGACGCGCAAGGGGCCACCATTGCCGAGCTGATCCTGGGCAAGCGGCGGGTGCGCACGCTGGCCAACGTGCCCGAGGCGATCTATATCCGCCGCCCCGGCGAGAATCGCACCTGGCTGGCCGAGGGCAATGTGCGGGTCGATGTGGAACACGCGCTCTGGCTCGACCGCGACATCCTCGATATCCGCCGCGCGCGCATCCGCGAGGTGACGAACGAACGGCTCGCCAGCAACGAGAGCGTCACCGTGCGCCGCGCCGATCCGCGCGCCGAGACGGCGCAACTGGTCGACCCGCCCGAAGGCTTCCAGGTCGATGCCAACAAGGCCGACGAGCTGGCCCGGACGCTGGAGTGGCTGTCCTTCAACGACGTGATGCCGGCCTCCGGCCTGCAAGGGGCCGAGATCGTCGGCACCTCGCGCTTCGTCACCTGGGAGGGCGTCACCATCAATGCCCGCGTGATGCGCCACCAGGACAAGCTCTGGATCACCTTCGAGACCGCATTCGCCGCCCCGGCCGAGCCGGTGCAGAACGGTCCGGAGGAGATCCGCACGCCCGAGGTAGCGCGCACCGAGATCGAGGAGGCGGCCAAGCGGCTCTCCGGCTGGGCGTTCAACTTCGCCGACTGGAAGAACGAGTATTTCACCCGCCGGCTCGAGGATATGCGCCGCCCGGCCGAGGCGCCGCGCCCGCCCTCCTAGGCCCGCGCCAGGTCTGGCCCGCTCCAACCGCCCGGAACACGGCCCCGTGCCGCGCGAATATCCCGACCGCCCCTTCGTCGGCGTCGGCATCATCGTCTGGAAGGGCGATCAGGTGCTGCTGATCCGCCGCGGCAAGCCGCCGCGCGTGAACGACTGGAGCATTCCGGGCGGGGCACAGGAGCTGGGCGAGACGCTGGCCGAGGCCGCCTGCCGCGAGCTCCAGGAGGAAGCCGGCATCACCGTCACGCTCGGCCCGGTGGTCGAGGTGGTGGACAGCATCACCCGCGACGAGAACGGGCGCGTGCGCTTCCACTACACGCTGGTCGATTTCGTCGCCGAATGGGTGGCAGGCGAGCCCATCCCGGGCGGTGACTGCGCCGGCTGCGCCTGGGTGGCGCTGGCGGACTTGGCCAGCCATTCGATGTGGGCCGAGACCCGGCGCGTCATCCACCGCGCCCACGGGCTGCGCGGGCATGCGGGCCCCGCCCCGCTCTCGGTGCCGCGCCCCGCCTGAGCCCCGCCTGAGCCGGGCGTAAACCCGGCTTGTGCGGGCGGCAAGCCTCGGGCGCGTTCCGTTCGGCTTGAATCAGCCGAACGGAACTGGTGCCTGAGAAACTCAAGGTTTTCGAGCAACTTAGTCCGATCTGCTGGAACCGCAGGGCGGTTCCACCAGATCGGACGCTGCTCTAGTCGGTGTGGCTCTGATACACGTCGCGCCGCACGCCCAGGAACATCATCAGCACGGCGAAGCTGGCGATCACCAGCCATGCCGGCAGCGAGAGCAGCGGCTGGAGGCCATATTCCCAGATCTCGGGCGCCGCGTAGCGCTGCACCGCCGCCTGGAAGGTGTTCAGGCTGGCGCGGTGGAAATCGTACCAGAGCTGGCCGAGCGAGATCGGCTGCCATACCCCGGCGAAGGCCGTCTTCAACTCGAGGTAGATCGGGAAGAACGACAGGCCGAGAAAGACGCCACCCATGAAGCGGAACAGAAAACGCACCATGGCCGCACCTGATCCAAGTCGGGCCCCGAACCGGAGTCCCTAGGCGAACAATCGCTCATTCCTACGGTTGACGTAAAGATTCGCAACAAAATCCCCATAGCCGTTGTAGAGGCGGGTCGGCACCCGTTCGCCGCTGCCGAGCAGCCGCTCCTCGGCCTGGCTCCAGCGCGGGTGCGGCACCTCGGGGTTGATATTCGCCCAGAAGCCGTACTCAGAGGGCTGCACCTCTTCCCAGAATCCCTTCGGACGTTCCTCGGTGAAGGCGATGCGCACGATCGATTTCACCTGCTTGAAGCCGTACTTCCAGGGCGTGATCAGCCGAAGCGGCGCGCCGTTCTGCGGTGGCAGGGGCTTGCCGTAGATGCCGGTGGCGATCAGCGACAATTCGTTCATCGCCTCGTCGATCGCCAGCCCGTCGGTGTAGGGCCAGGGATACCAGCTCTGGCGCAGGCCGGGCGCGTGCTGCGACAGTTCCTGCCCGAAGGTGGCCATCACGACATACTTGGCGCTGCCGAGCGGCTCGCAATATTCCACCAGCTTCGCCATCGGGATGCCGGTCCAGGGCACCGTCATGGCCCAGGCCTCGACGCAGCGGAAACGGTAGACGCGCTCCTCGAGCGGCAGGGCGCGGATCAGCGTGTCGATATCGACCGTGCGCGGGTTCTTCACCAGCCCCTCGATGCGCACCTGCCAGGGACGCACCGGCAGGCGCTGGGCCGCCGAGGCGATGCCCTTGTGCGAGCCGAACTCGTAGAAATTGTTGTAGGTGGTCGCCTCGCGCTCGGGCGTGAGCGCGCGATCGACCGTATAGCGTTCGTTGCGGCGCGCGGGATAGAGGTCGGCGGTCGGGTCCGGCGCACGCTCGGGCGCGGGGCCGCGGCCGAAGCGCCATTGCGCCTCTGCCGTGCGCATGGAGCCAAGGCCGGCCACGAGCGCCCCGCCGCCGGCGATGGCGCCCGCACCCAGCCCCATCGCCTTCAGCAGTGCGCGGCGATTGCGGAAATGGGCTTCGGGCGTGATGCGGGATTCGGGGATTTCCCAGCCGCGGCGGCGCTTGATCCACATGGCCTTGCCTCCCGGTTCGGGTAAAGGGCAGCGTCGCGCAAGAATACCGATCGGGCCGGGGCGATGGAATCACGCTTGAGTGACGGGGAAGCGGCGGCTAGCACAATCCTGTGAAGTTCCCGCGACACGCCAGCCGGATACCCCGCCGATGCCGACAACCATACTGCCCGATCCCGCCAGGCCCTTCCCCTCCCCCTTCGATGGCTACCGCGATACCGTGCGGCGGGCCTGGATCGACCATAACGACCATCTCAATGTCGGCTACTACATGGTCGTGTTCGACCTCGCCACCGACGCCTTCAACGATGCCGCCGGTCTTGACCTGGCAAGCAAGTTCGGGCTCGGCTTCACGACGATGGTGGTCGAGGCGCACGCCAACTATCTGCGCGAGGTGCGCCTCGATGCGCCGCTGCGCTTCACCACCCAGCTTCTCGGCTACGACGCCAAGCGCGTGCACTTCTTCCACCGCATGTATCACGCCGAGGAAGGGTTCCTCGCCGCCACCAACGAGATCATGCTGGTGACCGTGAACCTGGCCGAGCGCCGGGTTGGCGCAATGCCGCCCGCCTTGCTCTCGCGCATCGAGCGGGTGTGGGACACGCACCGCGACCTGCCGCGCCCCGAGCAGGCCGGGCGGATCATGCGCGTGCCGGCGCCGCTCGGCATATAAGCGGGCGTTCCCGCGTCAGCCGATCACGCGCTTCGGCGCGCCGGCGAGCCAGCCCTTGATGTTGTCCACCATCTCGCCATAGAAGCGCGCATAGTTCTCGGCGATGACATAGCCGAGATGCGGCGTCAGCACCGTGTTCGGGCAGGACAGGATCGGGTGGCCGGCCGGCAGCGGCTCCTCCTCGAACACGTCGAGGGCGGCGCCCCCGATACGCCGCTCGGTCAGCGCCGCCACCAATGCCGCCTGATCGACGATCGGCGCGCGCGAGGTGTTCACCAGGAGCGCGGTCGGCTTCATCTGCGCCAGCTCCGCCGCACCCACCAGCCCGCGCGAGCGATCCGACAGGACAAGGTGGATCGAAATCACATCGGCGCTGCGCAGCAATTCCTCCTTGCCGACACGACGCACGCCGATCTCGGCGCAGCGCGCATCGGTCAGGTTCTGGCTCCAGGCCACCACCTCCATGCCGAAGGCAAGGCCCACCTTCGCCACCTGGGCGCCGAGCTTGCCGAGCCCGATCACGCCGAGCGTCCGACTCTTGAGCCCCTCGCCCATCGTGCGCTGCCAGCGTCCCGCACGCAGATTGGCCTCGTCCTCGGGGATGCGACGGAGGAAGGCCAGGATCAGCCCCCAGGTCAGCTCGGCGGTAGGATGGTGCAGGCTTTCGGTGCCGCAGACGGCGATGCAGCGCTCCTTCAGCGCCGCCATGTCCAGGCTGGCATTGCGCATGCCGCTGGTGACGAGCAGCTTGAGGTTGGGCAGCTTCTCGATCAGTGCGCGGCGGAAGGGCGTGCGCTCGCGCATGGCGCAGATCACCTGGAACGGCGCCAGGCGCGCGGCCAACGCCGCCTGGTCCGTGATGGTGTCGCGAAAGACCGCGACCTCGACCGAGGGCGGCAGGCTCTTCCAGTCGGCAAACTGGAGCGCCACCCCCTGATAGTCGTCGAGGATCGCAACCTTGGTCGTGCCGCTCATGCCGGTGGCTCCTTGCCTAGCGCTCCCCTGAATGCGGGGCCGCGCATCTTGGTGGGCGCGCGGGCGCGGGTCAACCGCGCGGGGGCGATGGCGGAGGCGTCGGCAAGGGCGGAGTGATCCCGGGCGGCGGGGCGCCCGGGGCGGGCTCGGCCGGCAGCACCTGCCCCGGCCCACCCGTGGCGGGCAAGGGCAGCCACTGGAAGCCTTGCAGCCGCATGCAATAATCGGCCAGTTCCTGCTCGCGCTGGAAGCGCCAGAATGTCGGGTTGACCGGGTAGGGATCGACACGGCCCATGACCCAGCCGCGGCCGGGAACGAACATCGGCCGCGTCCCGTAGGGCCCAAGCGCGAACAGCCGCGTGCTCTCCTGGAAGGCGATCAGCTGGGCCTCCTGGACGCAGCGGGCATAGATCTGGTTCGTCTCCGCCTCGCTGGTGCCGGGCCGCTGATAGGAATGCGGGCGCTGGTCGCAGCCGGCGAGGACAAGCGCCAGCAGGGCCGCGGACAAGATGGCGCCTCGACCGGGCGCGGCGCGATCGGTAGGGGCGATCCCATGTTGGGCGAGGCGGGCGCGCATGGCTAACAATATAGGATGACCGGGCGCCGAATGCAGCGCTGGCTTCCGCGCATCAGCCAGCGGCAGGGCGTTCCGCCAGCCACAGCGCCAGGCGCTGCGCCGTGCCGGGGGGCGCGTGCAGCCCGAGCTTGCTGCGCCGCCAAAGCATGTCCTCGGCCGTGCGCGCCCATTCCTCGCTCATGAGCCACGCGATCTCGCGCGCGGTCAGCCCGCCGCCAAGATCCTCGCCCATGTCGGCCATGGCGCGCGCATCGCCCAGCAGTGCGGGCAGTTCGCTGCCATAGGCGCGGGCGAGGCGGCGCAGCAAGGGCGCCGGCAGCCAGCCATACTGGCGCGCCATCTCCGCCAGCCAGGCGTCGAAGCCGAGCCCGCCGAGATCGCCGCCCGGCAGCGGCTCGCGCCCGGTCCAGGAGGTGGTGCCGGCACCAAGCAGCGGGGCGAGTTTTTGCATGGCGTGCTCGGCCAGGCGGCGATAGGTGGTGATCTTGCCACCGAACACCGAGAGTGCCGGCGCCTCGCCCGCCGGCGCGTCCAGGTCGAAGGCATAGTCGCGCGTCACCGCAGCGGCCGCCACGGCGCCGTCATCGTGCAGCGGGCGCACGCCGGCATAGCTCCACACCACCTGCCCGGGGCTGACCGGGGCACGGAACTGCCGGCTTACCTCGGCACACAGATACTCGGTCTCGGCCGCGTCGATGGCGGCGGCCGCCGGATCGCCGTCATAGGGCACGTCGGTCGTGCCGATCAGCGAGAAGCGCCCCTCATAGGGGATGACGAACACCACGCGCTTGTCGTCGGTCTGCAGGATGTAGGCTTGCTCGCCCTCGTACAGTCGCGGCACGACGATGTGGCTGCCCTTGGTCAGGCGGATGCGCTCGCGCGGTTTGGCGCCGGCGGCATCCAGCACGCCCATCACCCACGGGCCGGCGGCGTTCACCAGCGCGCGCACGGCCACGGTTTCGGTCCCGCCATCGTCGAGAGCAAGCCGCGCCACCCATCGCCCGCCCTCGCGCCGGGCCTCCGCCAGCGCGGTGCCGACACGGATGGTGGCGCCGCGGCGGGCGGCATCGCGCGCGTTCAGCACGACCAGCCGCGCATCCTCGACCCAGCAATCGGAATAGGCGAAGCCGTGCGCCAGGCGCGAGGAAAGCGGCTGGCCATAGGGGTGGCTGGCGAAATCCAGGCTCTCGGTCCCCGGCAGGCTGCGCCGGCGTGCGAGATGGTCGTAGAGGAACAGGCCGGCACGGATCATCCAGCGCGGGCGCATCTCGGGCCGGTGCGGCAGCACGAAGCGCATCGGCCAGATGATATGCGGGGCAAGCGACAGCAGCACCTCGCGCTCGGCCAGCGCCTCGCGCACCAGGCGGAACTCGTAGAATTCGAGGTAGCGCAACCCGCCGTGAATGAGCTTCGAGGACGCCGAGGATGTGGCGCCGCCGAGATCGCCCTTCTCCACCAGCAGCACGCGCAAGCCGCGCCCGGCCGCGTCGCGGGCGATGCCGGCGCCGTTGATGCCGCCACCCACCACCAGAAGGTCGTAGTCCTGGCCGTGCTGGTCCATCGCGCGATGGTCCTGCCGCAAGTGTCGGCGAAGTGGTGAGCCCGGTGGGAATCGAACCCACGACCCCAAGATTAAAAGTCTCGTGCTCTACCGACTGAGCTACGGGCTCGGGTCAGACGCGGGGGCGGACAATAAGCGCGCGGCGGGCGAAGGGTCAACGCTCACGGCGCCGGCCCCTCCACTCGATGCGGCATGGCCGCTAGTCGCGCACGTCGGCGGCAACGCGCATGCGCACGATGCGGTCGGGCTGGCTGACGGCGCCGTTGCGCGCCTGCTCGCCGCGCTTGATGCGGTCGACGAACTCCATGCCCGAAACCACGCGGCCCCAGATGGTGTACTGCCCGTCGAGATGGGTCGAGGGCGCGAACATGATGAAGAACTGGCTGTTGGCCGAGTTCGGGTTCGCGGTGCGCGCCATCGACATGGTGCCGCGCAGGTGCCGCGCCCGCTCGGGCGGGCTGAACTCGGCCGGCAGGTTGGGCAGCGGCGAGCCGCCCGTGCCGGTGCCGGTGGGATCGCCGCCCTGGGCCATGAAGCCCTCGATCACGCGGTGGAAGGGCGTGTTGTCGTAGAAGCCCTGGCGGGCCAGCGTCTTGATGCGCTCGACATGGCGCGGGGCAAGGTCGGGGCGCAGCTCGATCACCACCCGTCCGTCCTTCAGGTCCATGAAGATGGTATTCTCGGGGTCGCGCGGGCGCTGCGCCTCTGCATCGCCGCCCCCGCCGGCGATCACGGCGCTCAGCGCCACCGCCATCAGCCCCTTGCGCAGTATGCCTGTCATTGTCCCGTTCCTTTCCTCGGGGGTTGAGTCGGGTGGTCCGGCACGCTCCGCGGCGCAGCGCTAGCCGCGCGCCTCGGCGACCTTGGCCAGCGTCTTGGCCAGCACCCGCGCCGGCACGAAATGGCCGATATCGCCCTTCAGCATCGCGATCTCCTTGACGAAGCGCGAGGAGATGAACTGGTGCCGCTCGGACGCCATCAGGAAGACGGTCTCGATGCCGGGGTCCATGCGCTGGTTCATGCCGACCATCTGGAACTCGTATTCGAAGTCGGACACGGCGCGCAGGCCGCGGATGATGGTATCAGCGCCCACCTCGCGGGCGAAGTGGATCAGCAGGGTCTCGAACGGCCGCACCTCGATCACGGTGCCGTTGCGCTCGGCGATCGGGGCGACCTCGGCCTCGAGCATGGCGGCACGTTCCTCGAGCGGGAAAAGCGGTCCCTTGCCGGCATTGATCGCGACACCGACCACCAGCCGGTCGACCAGGCGCGCGGCGCGGGCGATGATGTCGAGATGCCCGTTGGTGACGGGATCGAAGGTGCCGGGATAGACCCCCACGCGGTGCTTTGCCATCGCGTCATGCGCTCCCGTTGCTCGGGCCGTTGCCGTTGCCGGTTTCACTGCCGTCGGCGGCGGCGGCATCCTCGGCGCCGTTGCCGTCGCCACCATTGCCGTTGGCGCCACCCTCGCCGCCTTCCTCTTCCATCAGCCGCACGACCGAGGTGACATGCTCCTCGCCCTCGAGGCGGAACAGGGTCACGCCCTGGGTGCGGCGCCCGGCGATGCGGATTCCGTCGACCGGGCAGCGGATCAGCCGCCCGGCATCGGTGACCAGCATCACCTGGTCGCCATCCGTGGCCGGGAAGGACGCCACGATGGCGGTGCCGTTGCGCTCGGACAGGATGATGTTGTCGATGCCCGAGCCGCCGCGATTGGTGATGCGGTATTCGTAGGCCGAGCTGCGCTTGCCGAAGCCGCCATCGGTGACGGTGAGGATGAACTCCTCGGCCTCGGCCAGTTCCGCGCTGCGCTCGGGCGAGAGGCTGGCGGCGGCGGCGGCGTCCTCGGCACCCTCCTCGGCCGCGGCGGCAGGAGCCGCCTCGGCCTCGTCGGGCTGGCGGCGGGTGCGCAGATAGGCAAGACGTTCCTCGGGCGAGGCATCGACATGGCGCAGCACGGCCATGCCGATCAGCGCATCGCCCTCGGCCAGCCTGATGCCGCGCACGCCGACCGAGGTGCGGCCGGAGAATACGCGCACGCTCTCGTCGTCGATCTGGAAGCGCGTGCACTTGCCGCGCGCGGTGGCGAGCAGCACATCGTCGCCCTCGCGGCAGGTCTGCACGCCGATCAGCCGGTCGCCCTCGTCGAGCTTCATGGCGATCAGCCCGTTCTGGCGGACATTGGCGAAGTCGGACAGGCGGTTGCGCCGGATCGTGCCCGACCCGGTGGCGAGCAGGACATAGAGGCTGTCCCACAGCGTCTCGTCCTGCGGCAGCGGCAACACGGCGGTGATGGTCTCGTCGGCCTGCAGCGGCAGGAGCTGGTGCAGCGCGCGCCCGCGCGCCTGGGGCTGCGCTTCGGGCAGCCGCCAGACCTTGAGCTTGTAGGCCATGCCGCGGCTGGAGAAGAACAGCACCGGGGCAAGCGTGTTGGCGACGAAGATGCGCGTGACGAAATCGTCCTCGCGCGTGGCCATGCCGGTGCGGCCCTTGCCGCCACGCCGCTGCGCGCGGAAGGTGGCCAGCGGCACGCGCTTGATGTAGCCGCCATGCGTCAGCGTGACGACCATCTCCACCGGCGCGATCAGGCTCTCATCGTCCTGCTCGAACTCGATCTCCTCGAAGCTGGTCATGCGCGGCGTGGCGTAGGCGTCGCGGATCGCGACCAGCTCCCCGCGCATGATCGCCAGCCGCCGCGGGCGCGAGGCCAGGATCTCCAGCAGCTCGGCGATGCGCGCGCCAAGCTCCTTCATCTCGGCGTCGATCCGCTCGCGCTCGAGCGCGGTCAGGCGGTTGAGGCGCAGATCGAGGATCGCGCGCGCCTGCGCCTCGGTCAGGCGGACGAATCCTGCCGGCGAGATGGTGTTGCCCGGCTCGTCGATCAGCGCCAGCAGCGGCGCGATGTCGGCTGCCGGCCAGTCGCGGTCCATCAGCGCCTGGCGCGCCGCCGGCGTGTCGGGCGCGGCGCGGATCAGGCGGATCACCTCGTCGATATTGGCCACCGCGATCGCCAGCCCGACCAGCTGGTGGGCGCGGTCGCGCGCCTTGGCCAGCTCGAAACGGGCGCGGCGGACGATCACATCCTCGCGGAAGGCAAGGAAGGCATCGAGCACCTGGCGCAGGCCCATCAGCTCCGGCCGGCCGGAATTGAGCGCCAGCATGTTGACGCCGAAGCTGGTCTGCAGCGCGGTGAAGCGCCAGAGCTGGTTCAGCACGATGTCGGCCTGCGCGTCGCGCTTGAGCTCGATCACCATGCGCACGCCCTCGCGGTCGCTTTCGTCGCGCAGGTCGCTGATGCCCTCGATCTTCTTCTCGCGCACCAGATCGGCGATGTGCTCCAGCAGGCGCGCCTTGTTCACCTGGTAGGGCACCTCGGTGACGATGATCGCCTGCCGCCCGCCGCGCATGTCCTCGATCGCGGCGCGCGCGCGAATGACGACCGAACCGCGCCCGGTCTCGAACGCCAGCCGCGAGCCGCTGCGCCCGAGGATTGTGCCGCCGGTCGGGAAGTCGGGGCCGGGGATGATCTCCATCAGCTCGGGCAGGGTGATCGCCGGATTGTCGATCACGGCGATGGCGGCGTCGCACACCTCGCCCAGATTGTGGGTCGGGATGTTGGTCGCCATGCCGACGGCGATGCCGCTCGCGCCATTGACCAGCACGTTCGGGAAGGCGGCCGGCAGCACGGTGGGCTCGTGCTCGGACTCGTCATAATTGGGCTGGAACGGCACCGTCTCCTTGTCGATGTCGCCAAGGAGCGCCTCGGTGGCGCGCGCCAGCCGCGCTTCCGTGTAGCGCATCGCTGCCGGCGGATCGCCGTCCATCGAGCCGAAATTGCCCTGCCCGTCGATCAGCGGCAGGCGCATCGAGAAGGGCTGCGCCATGCGCACCAGCGCGTCATAGACCGCGGATTCGCCGTGCGGGTGGAACTTGCCGATGACATCGCCAACCACGCGCGCGGACTTGCGGTAGGGCTTGTCGGGCGTGTAGCCGGCCGCGTGCATCGCGAACAGGATGCGCCGGTGCACGGGCTTAAGACCGTCGCGCACATCGGGCAGCGCACGCGCCACGATCACGCTCATCGCGTAATCGAGGTAGGAGCGTTTCATCTCCTCCTCGAGTGCGATCGGCGCGATGTCGGTGGGCGGAATGGGCTCTTTGGGCTCGGTCACGTGGTCTCAGCGAGGGGCGCTGGGCGAAGGGCGGAATCGGGGCGCGGAAGGCTGCGCCTGCAGCGCCTTCTTAGCAGGCGCAGCACGGGCAAACAATGGTGGCCGCGCAGCCGCGCGACCGGCCGCCAACCGATTGATGAACAATGCAGATTCCTGTCCGTACCTGCGGCCGATTCGGGTTCGGCCAGCGACCGCGCCGATGCCCGGGCCGATCAGAACGGGATATCGTCGTCGAGGCCCTTCTTGCCCCCGCTCGCGCCGCGATCCCAGGAGGGCTCGCGCCCGCTGCCGCGCTGCCCGCCCGAGCTGCGCCCGCCGCCGGAATAGCCGCCGCCCTCGCCCATGTCGGACTCGCCCCCACCCCCCGCGCCGCCCCCGCCATCGCCGCGATCGAGCAGCACCAGCTCGCCGCCGAAGCGGCGCAGCACGACCTCGGTCGTGTAGCGCTCGGCCCCGTCCTTGTCGGTCCACTTGCGGGTCTGCAGGCTGCCCTCGATATAGACCTTGCGGCCCTTGCGCAGATACTTCTCAGCCACATCCGCCAGCCGCTCGTTGAAGATCGCGACACTGTGCCACTCGGTGCGCTCCTGGCGCTCGCCGCTGCTCTTGTCGGTCCAGCTTTCGGAGGTGGCGATGCGCAGATTGACCACCTTGGCGCCTTGCTGGGTGTTGCGCACCTCGGGGTCGCGGCCGAGATTGCCGATCAGGATCACCTTGTTGACGCTGCCTGCCATTAGCCGAAATCCCCGTTCTGCGTGCTGCCGTTGTCGAGACGTGAAGGGCGGAGAATAGCCCCCGCCCCTCGCCTTGCGCCAGTGGCCGGGCGACAGCCGGCACCAGGGCCTGTGCATAACTTCGGACGGCGCAAACCGGCTCTCGCCTTCCGGGGGCGCGGGGCCATATGCTGCCCACCCTCCAGGCCAAGGCAAGTTGCCCATGACCGACCAGATCCGAGTGCGCGGCGCACGCGAGCACAACCTCAAGAACGTCGATGTGGACATCCCGCGCCACAGCCTGACCGTCATCACCGGCCTGTCCGGCTCGGGCAAGTCCTCGCTCGCCTTCGACACCATCTATGCCGAGGGCCAGCGCCGCTATGTCGAAAGCCTGTCGGCCTATGCGCGCCAGTTCCTGGAGCTGATGGGCAAGCCCGATGTGGACCAGATCGAGGGGCTGAGCCCGGCCATCTCGATCGAGCAGAAAACGACCTCGAAGAACCCGCGCTCGACCGTGGGCACGGTCACCGAGATCCACGACTATATGCGCCTGCTGTGGGCGCGCGTGGGCATTCCCTACTCGCCCGCCACCGGCCTGCCGATCGAGGCCCCGACCGTGAGCCAGATGGTCGATCGCGTGCTGGCCATGGCCGAGGGCACGCGGCTTTACCTGCTCGCGCCCATCGCGCGCGGGCGCAAGGGCGAATACCGCAAGGAGCTGGCCGATCTCCAGAAGCGCGGCTTCCAGCGCGTCAAGGTGGACGGCAAGCTTTACGAGATCGCCGATGTGCCGGCGCTCAACAAGAAACTCAAGCACGATATCGAGGTGGTGATCGACCGCCTGGTGGTGCGCGAGGGCATCAAGACGCGGCTGGCCGACAGCTTCGAGACGGCGCTGGCGCTGGCCGACGGGCTCGCCTTCACCGAGAACGCGGACACAGGCGAGCGCGTCACCTTCTCCGCCCGCTTCGCCTGCCCGGTCTCGGGCTTCACCATCGACGAGATCGAGCCGCGGCTGTTCAGCTTCAACAATCCGTTCGGCGCCTGCCCGACCTGCGACGGGCTGGGCGTGCGCAGCTTCTTCGACGCGGCGCTGGTGGTGCCGGACGATACGCTCAGCCTCGCCGATGGCGCGGTCGCGCCCTGGGCCAATGCCTCATCGCCCTACTACCAGCAGACGCTGGAAAGCCTCGCCCGCTTCTACAAAGTGCGCATGAACACGCCCTGGCGCGACCTGCCCGAGACGGCGCGCAACGCCATCCTGCACGGCTCGGGCGAGCAGCCGGTCAGCCTGCGCTACGAGGACGGGTTGCGCGCCTACGAGGTGAAGAAGCCGTTCGAGGGCGTGGTGCCCAACCTCGAACGCCGCTGGCGCGAGACCGACAGCGCCTGGGTGCGCGAGGAACTCGCCCGCTACCAGGGCGAGGCGCCGTGCGAGGCGTGCCGCGGCCACCGCCTCAAGCCCGAGGCCCTGGCGGTAAGGGTGGACGGCCGGCACATCGCCGAGGTGTCGGAACTGTCCATCGGCCGCGCGCTCGACTGGTTCCGCGCCCTGCTCGCCCGCCTGCGCCCACAACAGCAGGAAATCGCGCGCCGCATCCTGCGCGAGATCAACGACCGGCTCGGCTTCCTCATGGATGTCGGGCTCGACTATCTCACCCTCGCGCGGGGCTCGGCCACGCTCTCGGGCGGGGAAAGCCAGCGCATCCGCCTCGCCTCGCAGATCGGCTCGGGCCTGACCGGCGTGCTCTACGTCCTGGACGAGCCCTCGATCGGGCTGCACCAGCGCGACAATGCCCGCCTGCTTGGCACGCTGCGCCGCCTGCGCGACCTCGGCAACACGGTGCTGGTGGTCGAGCACGACCAGGACGCGATCCAGACCGCCGACCACATCATCGACATGGGGCCGGAGGCGGGCGTGCATGGCGGGCGGGTGGTGGCGACCGGCGGCCCGGCCGACATCGCCGCCGCCAAGGGCAGCCTGACCGGCGACTATCTTTCAGGGCGCAAGCGCATCGCGGTGCCGCGCCTGCGCCGCCCGGCGCAGAAGAACCGCACCCTGCGGCTGGTGGGAGCGAGCGGCAACAACCTCAAGGGCGTCACCGCCGAGCTGCCGCTCGGCCTGTTCACCTGTGTGACCGGCGTATCGGGCGGCGGCAAGTCGACGCTCATCATCGAGACGCTGTACAAGGCGGCGGCGCGCCGTCTGATGGGCACGCGCGAAGCGCCGGCCCCGCATGAGCGCATCGAGGGGCTGGAGCATCTCGACAAGATCATCGACATCGACCAGAGCCCGATCGGGCGCACCCCGCGCTCCAACCCGGCCACCTATACCGGCTGCTTCACCCCGATCCGCGACTGGTTCGCCGAGCTGCCCGCTGCGCGCGCCCGCGGCTACCAGCCCGGCCGCTTCTCCTTCAACGTCAAGGGCGGGCGCTGCGAGGCCTGCCAGGGCGACGGGGTGATAAAGATTGAGATGCACGTCCTGCCGGACGTGTATGTCACCTGCGATAGCTGCAAGGGCAAGCGCTACAATCGCGAGACGCTTGAAATAACGTTCAGAGATAAAAGTATAGCCGATATTCTTGACATGACGATCGAGGAAGCATCGGACTTCTTCAAGGCCGTGCCCGCGATCCGCGAGAAGCTCCTGACCTTGCAGCAGGTGGGCCTCGGCTACGTCAAGCTCGGCCAGCCGGCGACCACGCTTTCGGGCGGCGAGGCGCAGCGGGTGAAGCTTGCCAAGGAGTTGTCGCGGCGGGCCACCGGGCGCACCCTCTACATCCTCGACGAGCCCACCACGGGGCTGCATTTCGAGGATGTGCGCAAGCTGCTCGATGTGCTCCAGGCGCTGGTCGAGACCGGCAACACGGTGGTGGTGATCGAGCACAATCTGGAAGTCATCAAGACCGCCGACTGGCTGATCGACCTCGGCCCCGAGGGCGGCGATGGCGGGGGCGAGATCGTGGCCGCCGGCACGCCCGAGCAGGTGGCGGCCAGCCTGCGCAGCCACACGGGGCGGTTCCTGGCGCCGCTCCTGGGGCTGGATGCCGCGGGCGCGAGGTCCGGCGCCGAGAAGGGCAAGACCGCCGGCGCCCGCAGCCGCCGCCAGGCGGCCGAATGACCGGCGCACCTCCTGGCGGCAGCGGCCCCGCCGCCTTGCTGGTCCGCCGCGCTTGGCCGCGCGATGCCGAGGCGGTCGCGGCGCTCGCGGCCGAACTGAACGCGCAGCAGGGGGACCCGGTCGGGCGGTTCGACGCCGCCGCCATCCGCCGCGACGCCTTCGGCAGCCCGGCCGAGATCACGATCCATCTCGCCGAGTGGGACGGTGCGGCGGCAGGCTATGGCTCCTGGTTCCCCGCCTACGAAAGCGGCCATGCCGCGCGCGGCGCCTATGTCGCCGACCTGTTCGGGCGCCCTGCCTTTCGCCGCCGTGGCATGGGCCGCGCCCTGCTCGCCGCCATCGCCGCCGAGGTCGCGGCCGAGGGGCGGACCTATCTCTGGTGGGCGGCCAAGCCCTGGAACGACGAGGCGCGCGCCTTCTACGCCGCCCTTGGCGCGAGCACCGAGCTGGTGACGGCGCACGCCCTGACCTTCGACGCCTTCCAGGATCTTGCTGCCGAGGGTCGGCAGCGCGAGCGCTAGAGCAGCGTCCGATCTGGTGGAACCGCAGGGCGGTTCCACCAGATCGGACTAAGCTGCTCGCAAACCTTAAGTTTCTCGGGCACGACTTCCGTTCGGCTGATTCAAGCCTAA
>JADZEB010000009.1 GCA_020850755.1 Alphaproteobacteria bacterium
CCTCCCGTAGTGCCTTGCAGGCCTGGGCGCCGGAATAGTCGAACTCGCAGGCCTGGCAGATGATGATCGGCCCGGCGCCGATGATCAGGATGGAGTGGAGGTCGGTGCGCTTGGGCATGGGTCAGCGTGCCTTGGTTGGGTCGTCGCGGTTGCGATGAGGCCGATCCGCGCGGGCGGTGCGATCAGCCCCGCTTTTCCATCAGCTGCACGAACCGCTCGAACAGGTAGTGGCTGTCCTGCGGCCCCGGGCTCGCCTCGGGGTGGTACTGCACGCTGAAGGCCGGGCGGTCGGCGAGCGCGATGCCCTCGTTCGTGCCGTCGAACAGGCTGACATGGGTCACGCGCGCGCTGGGGGGCAGCGTCTCGGGCATCACCGCGAAGCCGTGATTCTGGCTGGTGATCTCGACCCTGCCGGTCTCCAGGTCCTTGACCGGATGGTTGGCGCCGCGATGGCCGCGAAAGAGCTTCTTCGTTTGCGCGCCGACGGCAAGCGCCAGCAGCTGGTGGCCCAGGCAGATGCCGAACACCGGCTTGCCGGCATCGAGCAGGGCGCGGATGGTGGGCACCGCATAGGCGCCCGTCGCGGCCGGATCGCCCGGCCCGTTGGAGAGGAAGATCCCGTCCGGCTGGTGCGCCAGCACCTCGGCGGCGGTGGCGGTGGCCGGCACCACGGTGACGCGGCAGCCGGCGGAAGCGAGGCAGCGCAGGATGTTGCGCTTGGCGCCGAAATCGATCGCCACGACATGGTGGCGCGGCGCTTCCAGATGGCCGTAGCCCTGGCCGAGGGTCCAGCGCGTCTCGTCCCAGCCATAGGTCTGCCGGCAGGTGACCTCCCTGGCGAGGTCCATGCCTTCGAGGCCGGGCCAGGCGCGCGCCTCGGCTAGCAGCGCATCGAGCGCGAAGGCGCCATCGGCGGAGAAGCAGAGCAGGCCGGTGGGCGCGCCGCCATCGCGGATGCGCCGGGTCAGCCGGCGCGTGTCGATGCCGGCGATGCCGGTCAGGCCGTGGCTTTTCAGCCAGGCATCGAGATGCTGCGTCGCGCGCCAGTTGGCCGGCTCGGTGATGTCGGCGCGCAGGATCAGGCCGCGCGCGGCCGGCGTGCTCGCCTCGATATCCTCGGGGTTGGCGCCGACATTGCCGATATGCGGGAAGGTGAAGGTGATGATCTGCCCGGCATAGGAGGAGTCGGTGAGGATCTCCTGGTAGCCGGTCATCGAGGTGTTGAAGCAGACCTCGCCCACGCTTTTCCCGTGCGCGCCCAGGCCGCGGCCCCAGAGCAGGCTGCCATCGGCCAGCACCAGGCAGGCATCGGCGCCGGCGGGGCGCGGGGCGGCGAGCGGTGCCTCGGCGGCGAGGGCGGTGGCAGGGGCGGGAGCGGCGACAGGAGCGGGCATGCGGGCGGCTCCGGGCTGGGGGCGGGGCAGGGAGGTGGCGGGCGCCGCCGAGGGCGGGGCGCGGCCGGTGCTGCCGGTGTTGGGCGCGGCGCTGGTGGCGGCGCCGGGCTCGGCATGGGCGGCAATCGCGTCCAGGCTGAGCCCCGTTTCGCGGGCGATGGCCGGCCAGTGGCGCGCGGGAATGGCGCGCGCCTGGCGCCATTTCTTGATCGCCTCGGTGGAGACGTTGCACAGCCGCGCCGCCGCTTCGGGGCCGCCCAGCCGGGCGAGGATGGAGTCGATGGTGAGCATGCCGCCAGCCTATGGGAAATGATTTCCCGGCTCAAGCGCAGACAGAAACGAGTCGGGAAATAATTTCCCCGCCCCGCCGCCGCCCGCCGCGTCCGGTATCCCGATCCGTCAGCGCTCCCGGCTTGCGTCCGGCGGCGCGGGCTTGCACTGTGGGCGCCAACCCGACCAGATCCGACTAGGAGTCCCCCGCCATGAGCCTGCGCGAGCGCTTCACCGAGGCCATGAAGACCGCCATGAAGGCCGGCGACGCCGCCACCACCTCGACCGTGCGCATGATCATCGCCAGGCTCAAGGAGGTGGACATCGCCGCCCGCCCCAAGGGCATCGACAAGGTGGCCGATGACGAGGTCATGGCCATGCTGCGCGGCATGGTGAAGTCGCGCCGCGAGAGCGTGGAGCTCTACAAGCAGGGCGGGCGGGCCGAACTCGCCGCCAAGGAGGAGGCCGAGATCGCGGTGATCGAAAGCTTCCTGCCGCAAAGCCTGTCCGGCCCGGCGCTGGACCAGGCGATCGCCGCCGCCGTGGCCGAAGCCGGCGCGGCCACGATCAAGGACATGGGCAAGGTGATGGGCGTCTTGAAGGCGAAGTATCCGGGCCAGCTCGACCTTGCCGCCGTGGGGCCGATGGTCAAGGCCAGGCTTGGCGGCTGATCGGGGGGCTGCTCCGCGCGCCCCGCTGGCGACTCGGGGGCGGCGGCGCGCTATAACTCCGCCATGTCGCTGCCGCCCTCCTTCCTCGACGAGCTGCGCGCGCGCCTGCCGCTGGCGGCGCTGGTCGGGCGGCATGTGCGCCTGACGCGCCGGGGCAAGGAGCTGACCGGCCTCTGCCCGTTCCACAACGAGAAATCGCCCTCCTTCACCGTCAACGAGGCGAAGGGCTTCTTCCACTGCTTCGGCTGCGGCGCGCATGGCGATGCGATCGGCTTCGTCATGCGCCGCGAGAACCTGCCCTTCATGGAGGCGGTGGAGAAGCTCGCCGCCGAGGCCGGGCTGGCGATGCCCAGGCGCGATCCCGGCGCGGCGGCGGCCGAGGAGCGGCGCACGGGCCTGACCGGCGTGATGGACCAGGTGGCGGCCGACTATGAGCGCCGGCTGCGCCTGCCCGAGGGCAAGCCCGCGCTCGACTACCTCCACCGCCGCGGCCTGAGCGAGGAAACGATCCGCCGCTTCCGCCTCGGCTGGTCGGGCGAGGGGCGGGGCGCCTTGCTGTCCTCGCTCGGGCGCGCCGGTGTCACGGTCGAGCAGCTTGTCGCCGGCGGGCTGATGAAGCCGGCCAACAGCGGCGAGGGCTTCTCCGACCTGTTCTTCAGCCGCGTCATGTTCCCGATCCGCGACCGGCGCGGCCGCGTCATCGGCTTCGGCGGGCGCATCCTGGGCGACGGCCAGCCGAAATACGTCAACAGCCCGGAGACGGAGCTGTTCCACAAGCGCCGCTCGCTCTATGGCCTCGACCTCGCCGCCGAGCCCGCGCGCAAGGCGGGGCGGATCATCGTCGTCGAAGGCTATATGGACGTGATCGCGCTGCACCAGGCGGGCTTCCCGCAGGCGGTGGCCCCGCTCGGCACCGCGCTGACCGAGGAGCAGATGGCCGAGCTCTGGCGCTACGCGCCCGAGCCGCTGCTCTGCTTCGATGGCGATGCTGCCGGGGCGCGGGCGGCGGCGCGCGCGGCGGAACTGGCGCTGCCGCTGATCGAGCCGGGCCGCTCGCTCCGCTTCGTCACCCTGCCGGCGCGCGAGGACCCCGACACGCTGATCCGCCGCGCCGGCCCGGCCGCCTTCACCGCGCTGCTGGAGCGGGCGCGCGGGCTGGCCGAGACGCTGTTCGGCCTGATCGCCGAGGGCGGGGGCGGCGCCGCCACGCCCGAGCAGCGCGCGGCCTTGCGCCAGCGCCTCGACCAGGCGGCGGGCACGATCAAGGACCCGGCGCTGCGCGACGAATACCGCTACCAGTTCCGCACCTGGTGGGAGGAGCGCTTCCGCCCCGCCCGCCGCTTCGGCCCCGGCGAGCGGTTCCAGGGGGGCGGGCCGCGCGGCCAGGGCCGGGCCTCCGGCGCCGGCGCGCGCTACGGCAGTTCGGCCTTCCACCGTCCCGGCTATGGTGGCCCCGGCAACGGCCTGCGCGGGCGGATTGCCGTCACCACCCCCACCCCGGCGCGGGCGGCGGCCGAGCGCGAACGCTGCCTGGTCGCGATCCTGCTCAACCACCCGGCCCTGATCGCGCAGGTGGAGGAGACGCTGGCCGGGCTCGATTTCGCCGACCCGGCGCTTGACTCGCTGCGCCGCGCGCTCCTAGACATCGCCCACAGCAGCACAGGTTCGGGCACCGGCCTTGACGCGGCCCACCTCGCGCGCCACTTGCTGGCGATGGGATTGCGCGAGACCGCAGAGGCCGTGCTTTCGCCCGTGCCCACACCGCTGCCAGCCTGCGCCATGCCCTCGGCGATGCCCGCCGATGCCTGGGCCGGGTGGTGGCATTTCTCGGCGCTGGGGCGCCGCGAACGCCTGAACGAGGAGATCGCAGAGGCCGAGGCGGCCCTTGCCCGCGAGTTCAGCGCCGCCAACGAGCAGCGCCTGGTGGCGCTGCGGCGGGTGCGCGCCGCGCTCGACGAGGACGAGGCCGGAGCCCAGCCGCCCCTTTAGCCGTCGCCGATCCCACCCCGTCCGGCCCCGCGCGGGCACCGGCTGGCCTGCTCCGCGCCACGCTGCGCCGGGGCTGGCGGTTCCGCTTCCGGGTGGGGGCGGCGTGGCGGTCCGGCCCGCCGGGCGCCTGCGTCTCCTGCCGTGGGACGACAGACCCGGGCCCGCACGCAACCGGGCGTGCACGGAATGGTGAGTCCCACCCCCTTATTATAGGGGGGTGTTTGTCCGCCGGGTGCGCCCGGCAGCGCAACCCCCGGTCCCCTCGGCGCAGATCGCCCGCGCGCCCCGGCGGACCGCACGAAACACACCCGGCAGGACCTGCCGGGGCGAAGGAACGGAGTATCGCATCGATGGCGAGCAAGGCCGCAGCCACCCCCGAAGCCGCCACCGCCGGCGAGGACATTGCCGAAAGCCCGCTGATCGACACCCAGAGCCAGGCGGTCAAGCGCCTGATCGCCAAGGGCAAGGAGCGCGGCTACGTCACCTATGACGAGCTGAACGCCGCCCTGCCTTCCGACCAGATGTCCTCCGAGCAGATCGAGGACACCATGGCGATGCTGAACGAGATCGGCATCAACGTGGTCGAGAACGAGGAGGCCGAGGACGAGGCCCAGCCCGCCGCCCGCGAGGAGGAGGCGGAGGAGGAGACCTCCGGCAACATCAACGACGATCTCGGCCGCACCGACGATCCGGTGCGCATGTATCTGCGCGAGATGGGGTCGGTCGAGCTCCTTTCGCGCGAGGGCGAGATCGCGATCGCCAAGCGCATCGAGGCCGGCCGCGACATGATGATCGGCGGGCTGTGCGAAAGCCCGCTCACCTTCCGCGCCATCATCCTGTGGCACCAGGCGCTGGAAGCCGGGAAGATGCTGTTGCGCGACATCATCGACCTCGAGGCGACCGAGGGCGCGGGCGAGGACATGCCCGGCCTGCCGCCCGCCGCCGAGGTGGAGGAGGATGCCGACGAAGCCGAGCCCGCCGAGGGCGCGCCCGAGGGCGAGGAGATGGACGAGGAGGCCATGGGCCTTTCCCTGTCCGCGCTCGAGGAGAAGCTCAAGCCCCAGGTGCTGGCGAACTTCGCCGAGATCGCGGCCGGCTACAAGAAGCTGTCCAAGATGCAGGAGCGGCGGCTGGAATCGCTCCAGGAAGGCAAGGCGCCCGCCTCGGCCACCGAGAAGAAGTACCAGGCCCAGCGCGAGGAGCTGGTGGCGCTGGTGAAGAAGGTCCACCTCAACCAGGGGCGCATCGAGCAGCTGGTCGAGCAGCTGCGCGAGCTGAACCAGCGGCTGAACGCGCTCGAGGGCCAGCTCCTGCGCCTGGCCGAGCACAGCAAGGTCAAGCGCGACGAGTTCCTGCGCGAATACCGCACCCACGAGCTCGATCCCGGCTGGCTCGACCGCGTGGGCAAGCTGGCCAAGGGCTGGAAGACCTTCACCACGAGGCACAAGGGCGAGATCGTCGAGATCCGCACCCGTGTCGCCGAGATCGCCACCGCCGCCGGCCTGCCGATCGGCGAGTTCCGCCGCGTCGTCACCACCGTCCAGCGCGGCGAGCGCGACGCGGCGCGCGCCAAGAAGGAGATGATCGAGGCCAATCTGCGCCTGGTGATCTCGATCGCCAAGAAATACACCAATCGCGGCCTGCAGTTCCTGGACCTGATCCAGGAGGGCAATATCGGGCTGATGAAGGCGGTCGACAAATTCGAGTATCGCCGCGGCTACAAATTCTCCACCTACGCCACCTGGTGGATCCGCCAGGCGATCACGCGCTCGATCGCGGATCAGGCGCGCACGATCCGCATGCCCGTGCACATGATCGAGACCATCAACACGCTGGTGCGCACCAGCCGCCAGATGCTGCACGAGATCGGCCGCGAGCCCACGCCCGAGGAACTGTCGGAAAAGCTCGGCATGCCGCTCGAGAAGGTGCGCAAGGTGCTGAAGATCGCCAAGGAGCCGATCAGCCTGGAGACGCCGATCGGCGACGAGGAGGACAGCCATCTTGGCGACTTCATCGAGGACAAGAACGCGGTGATCCCGCTTGATGCGGCGATCCAGGCCAATCTGCGCGAGGCGGCGACGCGGGTGCTCTCCACCCTCACCCCGCGCGAGGAGCGCGTGTTGCGCATGCGCTTCGGCATCGGCATGAACACGGATCACACGCTGGAGGAGGTGGGCCAGCAGTTCAACGTCACGCGCGAGCGCATCCGCCAGATCGAGGCGAAGGCGCTGCGCAAGCTCAAGCACCCCTCGCGCAGCCGGAAGCTGCGGAGTTTCCTGGATGGGTGAGGGGGGCTGGAATTCTGTTTGCGTCCGAGCACGCAACGCGTAAAGTTTCATAGTCCCGGACGTAGACACCGCCGCGTGGCTTCCAACTCGATGGCCATGCAGTGGGTAACGTATAGGTTGCCCCGCCGGGATTCGGACCCGGACCTCTCCGCCTGTAAGAGCGAGCGTCCTGCCGGTTAGACTACGGGGCATCGTTGCCGATTGAGGGCCGCCACCTGTTCCTTCGCGGGGCGTGGGTGGCGGCCCTTCCTGCATATCCTCGCCACCGGCGCGGGTCGGCCCTTCGCGCCAGCGGCTCTCGGCCCTCCTGGACATTGCGGCCTCCTTTCCGCACGAATCGGCGCTATTTTCGTCGGTCACGCAGTTCTTGTCAAGTCGTAGGTCGCTAGGCTATCATTAGTTAGCTGCAACCTAAGCGAGGGAGGATCATGTGACCGAGTCTCAGGAGCCTGAAGCCGCCAAGCAACGCGACCGAAGCCCTGCGTTCCCATATATCGGGCTTGACAAGGCGCTGGAGCGCACGCGCGTTCTGTTCGATAAGGCCAAGCGGTTTGATGTGCGTGTCGCGGATATTGCAATCGATTGGGGCTTGACGCCCAAGAGCAGCGCGACTGACCGGACAGTCGCGGCGCTTGTTGCTTTCGGCCTCGCGGAAACGGCGGGCGCCGGAGATGCTAAGAAGATCAAGATCTCTGAGGCGGGGTGGCGTATTCTTGAGGACGCTCGCCCCGGCGTCAAAGAGGAGTTGCTCGCGAAGGCCGCTGTCAAGCCGAAGGCAATCGCGGACTATTCGGAACGATGGCGTGACGGGCGTCCAGACGACACCCACGCAATCAGCGACTTGAGATTTGACGGCGGATTCACGGAGGACGGCGCTCGCATCTTCCTTCGAGTGTTCGACGAGACCGTGAAGTTCGCTAGTCGTGACGGCGGGCGCGATCGTTCCGACACGCCCGCTGTTGGCAGCATCGATGTGCCCAATTCGGAGGGCTCACAGGTGGCCACGTTGCCCGCAACTCGATTGGGCACCATTGGCGCAAGCCCCACAACTCGCTTGGGCACCATTGGCACAAGCGCGGGAGAACGCGAATGGCTTCGTGGCTCGCTTGCACGCGAATCAACGTTTCGGCTTCTGGTCACGGGCATAATTGGACCCAAGGAAGTGCGTAATCTGATCAAGATGCTAGAGGTCCAAGCGGCTGTCCTTGCTGACGAAGATTCGGAGCACACTGAAGGGATGAGCAGCTAGTTCACTCCGGGATACGCCTGCCGAAGTCAGTAACCTCGTGCCACGCGGCCAGTTGTGCTGGGCGCATCGCTCTGCGCCCCACTCCCCGCTTGCGGCGCGGGCCTGTATGCGCATGATCATCGCCGCAGCCGGCGCCCACAGCGCCGCCTCGGTGGGCCGGTAGCTCAACGGTAGAGCGGGCCGCTCATAACGGCCTGGTCGCGGGTTCAACTCCTGCCCGGCCCACCATTCCCGCCCACCAACCTTGCCCGCCGCCCCGAACGCCGCCCGCCGCCCCGCCCGGAGGCATGCCATGGCCAAGCGCTGCGAACTCCTGTTCCACACCGATCGTTTCAACCTTACCGAACGCAAGCCGCATTCCATCAACGACAGCTGCTTCGGCGGGGATGTCGGGCACTGGCTGGTCGAGCGCCTTGCCGCCCGCGCCATCGCCGCCTCTGCCTCCGAGCAGGAGGATTGGGGCTGGTATGTCGAGCTGCGCCACCGCGGCGCCGACTACTTCATCGGCATCACCGGCAACGCCGATGACGAGGCCGCCGGCAATGGCGGCGAATGGCGGCTGATGATCGAACGGAGGCGGTCGCTGCGCGAGCGGCTTACGGGCGCCAACCCGATCGGCCCCGGTGACGCGCTGGTGGCCGTCTTGCGCGCGATTGTGGCGGCCGAGCCGGGCCTCCGCTTCATCGGCTTCGAATAGCGCGCGCCTGCGCCCCTGCGCGCCCCTTCCACAACGGAAACGGGCGGGGCCTTGCGGCGCCCGCCCGTTCCTCGGTGCGTGTCGGCCCGGACAGGCCGGCGCGCTCAGCCCTGCTGCTGGCGGCGCGTGCGGCGGCGCGTGCGGCGCGGCTGGCCCTGGCCCGGCTGCGCGGGCTGCGCCTGCTGGGCGCGGCGGCGGGTGCGGCGCGGCTGCGCCTGGCCCGGCTGCGCGGGCGTCGCCGGCTGGGCGCGCTGCGCGGGCTGGGCGCTGGCGACGGTCGGAACGGCGAGCGCCGCAAGCGCGGCAAGCCCGAAAGCAAGCGTGCGACGGGTGACGGACATTGTTCTTGTTCTCCTGGAAGCGCGCACCGGGGAGGAGGAGAATCGATGCGCGCCCGTGATCATGCCACGGCGACGATGGCAGGAATAGGACAACGCCATGGCCAGTGGCGGGCCGCGCACTCCCCGCCGCCCCCGGCCCCAGGCAAGGCCCGCAACGCCCGCAACGATTGCCGCCCGCGCCCGCGCCCGGTAGAACACGGCGCGACCAGTTCGCCCCCGACGCACCCGACCGGAGCCCGCCCGCATGGCCGCCTACCAGTATGTCTATGTGATGAAGAACCTCGCCAAGGCCTATCCGGGCGGCAAGGAGGTGCTCAAGGGCATCACGCTCTCCTTCCTGCCGGGGGTGAAGATCGGCGTGCTCGGCGCCAACGGCGCGGGCAAGTCCACCCTGCTCAAGATCATGGCCGGGATCGAGCGCGACTATGGCGGCGAGGCCTGGGCGGCCGAGGGCGCGCGCGTGGGCTATCTGCCGCAGGAGCCGCAGCTCGACCCCGACAAGAGCGTGGCCGAGAACGTCGCCGGCGCCTTCGCCGCCACCAAGGCGCTGCTCGACCGCTTCAACGAGATCTCGGCCGCCTTCGCCGAGCCGATGGACGATGACAGGATGAACGCCCTGCTCGCCGAGCAGGCCGAGCTACAGGAGAAGATCGACGCCGCCGAGGGCTGGGAGCTCGACAGGCAGATCGAGATCGCGCTCGACGCGCTGCGCGGCCCGCCGGGCGATTCCGCCGTCGCGCGTCTTTCCGGCGGGGAGAAGCGCCGCGTCGCCCTGTGCAAGCTCCTGCTCGAGAAGCCCGACCTGCTGCTGCTCGACGAGCCCACCAACCATCTCGACGCCGAGAGTGTCGCCTGGCTCGAACGCACGCTGCGCGACTATGCCGGCACGGTGATGATCGTCACCCACGACCGCTACTTCCTCGACAATGTCACCGGCTGGATCCTGGAACTCGATCGCGGCCGCGGCATCCCCTACGAGGGCAACTACTCGGCCTGGCTGGAACAGAAGCGCAAGCGGCTGTTCCAGGAGGAGCGCGAGGAGAGCGCCCGCCAGCGCACGCTCGCCCACGAGGCGGAATGGATCGCCGCCAGCCCCAAGGCGCGCCAGGCCAAGTCGAAGGCGCGCATCACCGCCTACGAGGACCTGCTCGCCAAGGCCAACGAGAAGGCGCCCGAGCAGGCCGAGATCGTCATCCCGCCGGGGCCGCGCCTGGGCCAGGTGGTGATCGAGGCCGAGAAGCTGACCAAGGGCTATGGCGAGCGCCTGTTGTTCGACAATCTCAGCTTCAAGCTGCCGCCGGGCGGCATCGTCGGTGTGATCGGGCCGAACGGCGCCGGCAAGACCACGCTGTTCCGCCTCATCACCGGCCAGGACAAGCCCGACAGCGGCGCCTTGCGCGTGGGCGATACGGTCAAGCTCGGCTATGTCGACCAGAGCCGCGACAGCCTCAACGCCAACAAGAGCGTGTGGGAGGAGATCAGCGAGGGCAACGACGTGATCCAGCTCGGCAAGCGCACCGTGCCGAGCCGCGCCTATGTCGGGGCCTTCAACTTCAAGGGCGGCGACCAGCAGAAGAAGGTCGGGCTGCTATCGGGCGGGGAGCGCAACCGCGTGCATCTGGCCAAGATGCTGAAATCGGGCGCCAACGTGATCCTGCTCGACGAGCCGACCAACGATCTTGATGTCGATACGCTGCGCGCGCTGGAAGACGCGCTGACCGATTTCGCCGGCTGCGCGGTGATCATCAGCCATGATCGCTGGTTCCTCGACCGGCTGGCCACCCACATCATGGCCTTCGAGGGCGACAGCCATGTGGAATGGTTCGAGGGCAACTACCAGGACTACGAGGCAGATCGCAAGCGCCGCCTTGGCGTCGATGCCGACACGCCGCACCGCATCAAGTACCGCCCGCTGACGCGCTGATCCGCCGGCGCGCTGATCCGCCGGCGCGCTGATCCGCCGGCGCGCTGATCCGCCGTCGTGCTGACCCACGGTTGCGCGCTGGCGCTCGGGCGCCCGCGCGCGCCTCTGCCCGCGCGCGCCGCCTCAGCGCGCGTTCGCCTGCTCGCGTTCGGTGATCTGGGCAAGCTGCTGGCGCAGTGCGGCGAGCAGCCCCTCCACCTTGCCGCCATTGCGCTGCACCACCGCCGCATAGTCCGAGCGCGTGGTCAGGCGCAGGCTGGTGCCCTCGGCGATCACATCGACGATGCGCAGCTGCCCGTTGTCCGTGCGGCTGACGCGCCATTCCACCACCGCCGCCGCCGCGTTCGGGCGCTCGATCGTGGTCGAGACGATCGCGTCCTCCTCGGTGCGCTGCATGCCGCGATTGACGGTGTATTTCACGCCGCGCAGCTCGCCGAAACGGGCCGAGAGGTTGCGCACGATGATCTGCTCGAACAGCTGCATGTATTCGCGCTGTTCGGCCGCGGTGGCGATGCGCCAGTAGCGGCCGATCACGAACCGCCCGACGCCGTCAATATCGACGGCGCGGCGCAGGATCGCGGCAATGGCTGCGCGCCGCTCGGCGACCGGCATGCCTTCGCGGTTCACCAGCGCGACCAGTTCGTTGCCGGTGCGGGTGATGAAGTCGGTGGCGGCGGCGGGGTCGGCACCTTGCGCGCGCGCGCCCCCGAGCGTCGGCAGCAACGCGAAGAGAGAAAGTCCCGCGATAAGGGCGCGACGGCGCGAATGCGACATGGCGCGAAGCCTCCGATTGGTCCTCTGAGCGTCCCGTTATGAAGTTTCCCGCGTGTCGCAGCCGGTTTCAAGGGCTGCGTGGCGCCGTGCGGTTCTCGATCTCGGCGTTGCGGCGCTGGCGGTAGAGGCTGCGAATCTGCGCATAGGGGTCGAGCGCTTCGCGACGCACGGTGTCGATCGGCTCGATCAGCCCCTCGCGCGTGTCGATCACGCCGGTGGCGGTGCGCGCGGTGCCGGCCCCGTCCGGCAGCACCCAGGTGAAGGGGTCGCTGACGGTATCGACGACGCGCCCGAGCAGGTCGCGCGGGTTGGAGGGGCCGAGCAGGGGCAGCATCAGATAGGGGCCTTCCTCGGCCCGCCAGGTGGCAAGGGTCTGGCCGAAATCCTCGCTGTGGCGCGGATAGCCCCAGTCGGTCGCGACATCGAACAGGCCGAGAAGGCCGAAGGTGCTGTTGATCAGGAAACGCGACAGCGTTGCCTCGGCGCGGTCGGGCCGGCCCTGGAGCAGATCGTTGAGCAGCGTCACCGGTTCGCGCAGATTGGCCAGCGCGTTGCCGACGCGGCTGCGGATCGGCGGCGGGATCAGGATGCGATAGGTTTCCGCCGCCGGGCGGACCAGAAGCGTGTCCACACCCTCGTTGAAGGTGTAGACGGTGCGGTTCAGCGGCTCGATCGGGTCGTTGGTCTCGCGGAACTCGGCCAGCGCCTCGGGGTCGGAGGCGGGCGGCACCGTGGCGCAGGCCGACAGGCCCAGCCCGGTGGCGAGGGCCAACGCCATGCCGAGACGGCCGAATGGCCGGCGCGCAACCGAGGCCGCACGGCAGGGCGATTCGGTGCCGAGGTCAGGGACGGCGGGCAGATCCGACATGGACGGCGCTCGGGCCTTTGGAAACGGTTGCTAAGCCGCCTGGGCCAAACCCGCAAGGGCGGGCGGGGACCGGGTGCGGCAGACGGACCACACCCTGCATTGCAGCGAGCGGGCCAGATGGGGCCGAAAAACTAAAGCTATTTCGTGCGGTTGGCAAAAACATCTTTGTGAATGCGCAAACCTGGGACGGACTGTGGCAGAGATGCAGCGCTTCGCCGCCCGACGCTTCGCCGCGGCTCTGCCGCCCCTGCCAAGCCCTCGGAAAGGCTTTCTTTTGCCATGATATCAAGATATCTTTATAAATGTGATAAGCAAGGATGACGCGATGCAGACCCCTTCCGGTACCGCGGCGGAGACCCAGACCTCCGGCCGCTCGGGCTCCCCTCTGGCGCGCTGGCTGACCGGCCCGCGCTTCGCGCGCCTGCCCTCGCGCGATGCGGCCCTGCCGCCGCCCCTGCTCTCCTTCGAGTTCTTCCCGCCCAAGAACCAGGCGATGGAGGACGCGCTCTGGGCCGCCATCCGCCGGCTCGAACCCCTGGCGCCGCGCTTCGTTTCCGTCACCTATGGCGCCGGCGGCTCCACCCGCGAGCGCACCCACGCCACCGTCACGCGCATCCGCGCCGAGACCAGCCTGACGCCGGCCGCGCACCTGACCTGCGTTGCCGCCACCCGCGCGGAGGTGGATGGGGTCGCCCGCGCCTACTGGGAGGCGGGCATCCGCCACATCGTCGCCCTGCGCGGCGACCCGCCAGCGGGCATCGACCCGTCCGGCTATACCCCCCATCCGGGCGGCTATGCCTATGCCGCCGACCTGGTCGCGGGCCTGCGCCGCATCGGCGATTTCGACATCTCGGTCGCCGCCTATCCCGAGATGCACCCCCAGGCCGCCAGCGCCGCGGCCGATCTCGACAACCTCAAGCGCAAGATCGACGCCGGGGCCACCCGCGCCATCACCCAGTATTTCTTCGACACCGATACCTCTCTGCGCTTCCTCGACCGCTGCCATGCCGCCGGCATCACGGTGCCGATCGTGCCGGGCATCCTGCCGGTGACGAACTTCCAGCAGGTGGTGAAGTTCTCGGCCATGTGCGGGGCGAGCGTGCCGGGCTGGATGGCGGAACTGTTCCAGGGCCTCGAGGATGATCTCGAAACGCGGCGGATGGTGGCGGCAGCGGTGGCGGCCGAGCAGTGCCGGCTGTTGCAGGCCAACGGCATCGACGAGTTCCACTTCTACACGCTGAACCGCGCCGACCTCGCCTATGCGATCGCCCATATCCTCGGCGTGCGCCCGGCGCGCAAGGCCGAGGCGGCGGCGCCGCCCCCCGTGGCTAAGTGCGCGAGCGCGTAAGGGGCGGCGCTACTCGGTCGGCCGCGCCGGGCCGAGCAGCAGCCGGCACACCGGCGCCAGCACCCAGGGGTTCAGGTAGAAGGGGAGCTGCGCCAGCGCGAAATAGAGGAATATCTCCGGGTCGGCATCGACCGGCAGGGCGGCGATCATCTGCACCATCTGCCGGTTGCCGGAGACGAGCCCGACCGTCAGCGCCGTGCGCGGCCCGGCCCAGGCGAAGGCGAGCGCGCCGGCCGCGTTCAGGCCGAGATTGGCGATGAAGGCCGTGCCGATCACGCCGAGCACGAAGGCCGGGCGCGCCAGCAGCGCATGGCCCACGCCATCCATGATGCCGAGCGCGAAGCAGCCGAGCAGCAGCACGATCCCGCCATCAATCTCGCGTCCGCGCCGGGCCAGCCGCTCGGCGCCGAGCCAGAAGCGCAGCACCACCGCCGCCAGCAAGGGCGAGCCCACCACGAGCCCGAGGCGCAAGGTGAACTCGAGCGCGCTCATGTTCAGGCGCAGGCCGATCAGCCCGAGTACCATCGGCGGCGCGCTGAAGGGCATCAGCATGGTGGCCAGCACCGCCACCACCAGCGTCAGCGGGCCGTCGAGGCCGAGGATGCGCGCGAAGGCGGGCGCCGACATCATCGGCGAGACCGCCGACATCAGCACGATCGCCGCACTCACGCCCGGGGCGAGCGGAAGCTGCGTCGTCACGCGATCGACCAGCACCGGCGAGAGCACCAGCACCCAGAGCGTGATGGTGCCGATCAGCGCCGGGCGGCGGGCATAGCCGACCACGGCGGCGAAATCGATGCGCAGCAGCACGCAGGTCAGCAGCGCCAGCACCACCGGGGCCAGCGCCGGGCGCAGCAGCGCTGCCACCGGCGGCAGGCAGAGGCCCGCCAGCAGGCCGAGCGGCAGCATCGTGCTGCCGTGCCTCGCGAGATGGCGCAGGAGAGCGGCGATGGCGCTCATCGCGGGGCCTTGTCCCCGTGTGCGCCCTCCTGCTGGCCGCCCCCCTGGAAGCCTCCCGGCACCAGCCAGCGATAGAAGCCGCGCATCAGGAACGGGTTGAGGAATACCGGCAGCTGCGAGAGCGCGAAGAACATCAGTATGTCGAAGGCGGTGTCTGCGGGCAGCACGGCGATATAGAGCGCCATGTTGCGGTTCGAGGAAACAAGGCCGCAGGTCAGCCCGTTGACGCGGCCGAAGGGCAGGCAGATCAGGCTCGTCGCCAGGTTGAGCAGGCCGTTGGCGGCGAAGGCGAGCAGCGCCGCGCCGAGCACATGCCAGGGCCGCACCAGGAGGGTGGCGGTCACGCCATCCATCACGCCGATGCCGTAGATCGCCACCAGGAACACCATGCCGCCATCGAAGGCGCGGCCCCACAGGTGCAGCCGCGCCGGGCCCATGACGCGGCGGATGCCAAGGGCCAGCAGCAGCGGCACGCCGATGACGAAGGCCAGCCGCGCCGACAGGGCGGCGAGCGTCAGCGGCAGCGTGATGCCGAGCAGGCCGAGGGCGAGCGGCGGGGCGGTGAAGGGCACCAGCAGGGTGGAGAGCACGCTGCCCACCAGCGCCAGATGCGCGTCGAGCCCGACCAGGCGGGCGAAGGCGGGCGCCGAGGTGATCGCCGCGCCGGTGGCCATCAGCACCACCCCGGCGCCGAGATCCCCGCCGATGCCGAGCGCCAGCATCGCGCCATGGGTGATCAGCGGGCAGCCCACCAGCACCATCGCCACCAGGGCGGCCACCAGCACCGGGCGGCGCAGATGCGCCCACACGGCGGTGAAGTCGACCCGCAGCATGACCAGGAGCATCAGCCCGAACACGGTCGTGCCGATGGCCGGGCGCATCAGGGTGGCCAGAGGCGGGACGACAAGGCCGCCCGAGATGCCCAGGGCCAGGACGCGGGTGCCGTGGACAGCGCAGAATTCAAGAAAGGCGCGGAGCAGGGGCAGGGGCGGGGGCACGGGCGGGGGCACGGCCGGGCACCCTGCGCCAGCCCAGGGCGCGAATCAACCCTTCAAGAAAGCGCCCGGGGCAGCTACATAGCTTAGCCATGAACACCAAACCCGCCTCCCGCTTCGTCATCGCCGCGCCGGCGCTCGCGCTCGCGCTCCTTGCCTTCGTGCCGTCCGGGCCGGCCCCGGCGGCCGGTTCCTCGGCGCCGGGCCCCGGCGTCGATTGGCGCCGCTGCCTGCTCGACAGGCGCGAACTGCCGAATGCCGACCTGTCGCGCGCCATCCTGCGCGATGCGAGCTTCCAGCGCGGCAACCTGTCGGGCGCCAAGCTGATCGAGCTGGAGGCGCCCGATGCCCGCTTCGGTTCGACCAACATGCAGGGCGCCGACCTGACGCGCGCCAACCTGCGCGACGCCGACCTGACGCGCACGGATCTGCGCCGAGCCATCCTGCGCGAGGCCGATCTGCGCCGCGCGCGCATGTTCCGCACCGATCTTCGCGGTGCCGACCTTTCCGGCGCGAACCTCGATGGTGCCGATCTCAACGGCACTTTGCTGGGCGGGGCGCGCTGGCTCGACGGGACGCGCATCTGCGCCGACAATTCGGTGGGCTCGTGCCAATAGGCACCCGCGCGGGGCGATGAGCGCGCCCCGCCACCTGCCCGCGCCGCCAGCGCCACCGCCCCGTTCCGCGCGCCCCCACGGCGCGCCGCACGCATGAGCACGCACGCAACGCCGCACGAGCCGGAGCCGCCGGACGCGGATGGCCCCGCGCCGGCTGGTCCTGTGCCGGCCGCCGATCCGCCCTATCTCGCCCGCCTCAATCCGGAGCAGCGCCGCGCCGTCACCACCACCGAAGGCCCGCTTCTGGTGCTGGCCGGCGCCGGCACCGGCAAGACCCGCGTGCTCACTGCGCGCTTCGCCCACATCCTGCTGTCGGGCCGCGCCTACCCCTCGCAGGTGCTGGCCGTCACCTTCACCAACAAGGCCGCGCGCGAGATGAAGGAGCGCATCGGCGCGATGCTCGGCCGCCCGGTGGAGGGGCTCTGGCTCGGCACCTTCCATGCCCTTTGCGCGCGCATGCTGCGCCGCCATGCCGAGCGCGTCGGGCTCAAGCCCAGCTTCACCATCCTCGACGATGACGACCAGATGCGCCTGCTCAAGCAGGTGATGGAGGCAGACAGGATCGACCAGAAGCGCTGGCCGGCGCAGGGGCTGATGGCGGTGATCCAGCGCTGGAAGGACCGCGCGCTCACGCCTGCCGCCGTCACCGCCGCCGAGGACAGCGAGTTCGCGGGCGGTGCCGCGCGCCGCCTCTATGCCGCCTACCAGCAGCGCCTGCTGGCGGTGAACGCGGTCGATTTCGGTGATCTCCTGCTGCACATGGTCACGCTGCTGCGCGAGGCGCCGGACGTGCTCGAACAGTATCACCGCAGCTTCCGCTACATCCTGGTGGACGAATACCAGGACACCAACCTGGTGCAATATCAGTGGCTGCGCCTGCTGGCGCAGGGGCACCGCAACATCTGCTGCGTCGGCGATGACGACCAGAGCATCTATTCCTGGCGCGGCGCCGAGATCGAGAACATCCTGCGCTTCGAGCACGACTTCCCCGGCGCCGCCATCGTGCGGCTGGAGCGCAACTACCGCTCGACCGCGCCGATCCTGGCCGCGGCCTCGGGGCTGATCGCGCAGAATGCCGGCCGGCTCGGCAAGACCTTGCGCGCCGCCGCCCCGGGCGCCGAGACGGGCGAGAAGGTCGCCATCTGCGGGGTGTGGGATTCCGACGAGGAGGCGCGGCTGGTGGGCGAGCGCATCGAGGCCCTGCGCGCCGAAGGCCACGCCCTGTCCGAGATCGCCGTGCTGGTGCGCGCCGGCTTCCAGACCCGCGCCTTCGAGGACCGCTTCATCACCCTCGGCCTGCCCTATCGCGTCGTCGGCGGGCAGAAATTCTACGAGCGCCAGGAGATCCGCGACGCGCTCGCCTATATGCGCCTTGTCCACCAGCCGGCCGACGATCTCGCCTTCGAGCGCATCATCAATGTGCCGCGCCGCGGCGTGGGCGAGGGCGCCTTGCGCCAGATCCACGAGGCGGCGCGCGCGCGTACCCTGCCGCTCCTTCCCGCCGCCGAGGCGCTGCTGTCCGAAGGCGCGTTCCGCACCGCGCGCCTGCGCGAGGCGCTCGGCCAGTTCTTCCGCGACCTCGGCCGCTGGCGCCAGGGGCTGGAGAAGGATGGCCATGTCGCCACCGTCGCGGTGATGCTGGACGAGAGCGGCTATACCGCGATGTGGCAGGCCGACAAGTCGCCCGAGGCGCCGGGGCGGCTGGAGAATCTGCGCGAGTTGCTGCGCGCCATCGCCGAGTTCGAGACGCTGGGCGGCTTCCTCGAACATGTCGCGCTGGTGATGGAGAACGACCAGAGCGCCGAGGGCGACCGCGCCAGCCTGATGACGCTGCACGCGGCCAAGGGCCTCGAATTCGACACCGTGTTCCTGCCCGGCTGGGAGGAGGGGCTGTTCCCCCACCAGCGCGCGCTCGACGAGAGCGGCAACAAGGGGTTGGAGGAGGAGCGGCGGCTGGCCTATGTCGGGCTGACGCGCGCGCGCAAGCGGGCGATCGTGTGCTGGGCGGCGAACCGGCGCATCTATGCCAACTGGCAGGCCAACATCCCCTCGCGCTTCATCGACGAGCTGCCGGGCGAATGGGTGCAGCGGATCGGCGCGCCCGGCCTGCAACGCCCGGGCCTCGGCGGGGAGCGCTTCGCCGTGCCTGCCTTCGGCCAGGGCGCGGGCTTCGCGCGGCTCGGCGGGCGGGTGATCGAGGCCGAAGCCTGGGAGACGCCGGCCCGCCCGGCCCCGGCGGCGCGCTTCGCCGTGGGCCAGCGCATCTTCCACCAGAAGTTCGGCTATGGCCGCATCACCGCGATCGAGGGCGAGAAGCTCGACATCGCCTTCGAGAAGGCGGGCCAGAAGAAGGTCATCGACCGCTTCGTGGAGCCGGCCTGAGCATGGCGCGCGCGCGCAAGGAAGCGAAGAAGGGCGCGGCCGCGCGCGCGCCGCGCGCGACGCATGACTTCCTGGCGCTGTCGGTGCGCGTGCCCGGCCATGCCGTGCCGCTGTTCGTCGCCGCCTTCGAACCGCATGCCGAGGCGGTGGACTATTTCCTGTCGCGCCACGATCCCGCCGGCAACCCGCCCGAGACGGTCGAGGATCTCGATGCCGCTGAATGGCAGGTGGCGGCCTTGCGGCGCAACGCGCCCCCGCCCGCGCTCGGTCTCGCGCTCGCGGTCGCTGCGGCGGCGAGCGGGATCGCCGAGCCGGCGCTCGTGCAGGCGCGCGTGCCCGCCGCCGACTGGCTCGAACGCACGCGCCGCGCCTTCCCGCCGCAGCCGATCGGGCGGCGCTTCTGGGTGCAGGGCACGCACGAGCCGGGCGCGCCGCCGGCGGGACGCATCGCGCTCGCGCTCGATGCCGGGCTCGCCTTCGGCTCGGGCGAGCACGCCACCACGCGCGGCTGCCTGATGGCGTTCGAGCGGCGCGCGCCGCGCCGCCCGCGCCCGCTGCGTCTGCTCGACATGGGCACCGGCTCGGGCATCCTGGCGCTGGCGGCGGCGAAATGGCTGCGCCGGCGCGTGCTCGCCTGCGACATCGAGCGCGCCGCGGTCGCCACCACGCGCGAGAACGCCGCCCGCAACGGCGTCGCGCCTCTGGTGCGCGCGGTCGCCGGCAATGGCTGGATCACGCCTGCCGTGCGCAAGGCAGCACCCTACGACCTGGTATTCGCCAACATCCTCGCCCGGCCGCTGACGCGCATGGCGCGCGCGCTGGCCACCCGGCTCGCGCCCGGCGGGGTGGCGATCCTGGCCGGGCTGCTGGCGAGCCAGGACCGCCTCGTGCTGGCCGCGCATCGCCGCCACGGGCTGGTGCTGGCGCAGGCGCCGGTCACCATCGGCGCTTGGCGCATCCTGGTGGTGCAGAAGCCCGCGCGCGGCGCGCGCTGATTGATCCCGCGCGCTCCGCGCGCAGCCCGGCCTAGCCGCTCCGCCGGCTACTCCGCCCGGCGCAGCCCCGCCAGCCGCACCGCATCGGCCCACAGCTTCATGTCCTCGGCGGCGGTGCGCGCGAACTCGGCCGGCGTGCCGCAGACGGGGTCGGTTCCGAACTCGTCTAGCCGCGCGGCGAAGGCGGCGTCCGTGCAGGCCGGGCGCAGCAGCCCGACCAGCCGCTCGATCACCGGCGCGGGCGTGCCGGCGGGCGCGATCACCCCGTTCCAGGTGACGGTGCGGAAGCCCTCCAGCCCGGCCTCGGCCACCGTCGGCACGTCGGGCAGCTGGCGCGCCCGCGCCGGCCCGGACACGGCCAGCACGCGGATGCGCCCGCCCGCGATCTGCGGCAGCGATTCCGAGAGGTTGCCGAAATAGGCCGGGATCACCCCGGCGATCAGGTCGGTCATCGCCGGGGCGCCGCCGCGGTAGGGCACATGCTCCATGCGCAGGCCGGCGCGGGCGACGAAGAAGGCCATCGACAGGTGGCTGACCGAGCCTGCCCCGCCCGAAGCGTAGCTGAGCTGGCCCTGGCGCGCCTTCACATGCTCGATGAACTCGCGCACCGAGCGCGCGGGCATCTTCTCGGCGTTCACGGCGAGCGCGAACATGTTGCTCGCCATGATCGAGACCCAGGCGAAATCCTTGGCCGGATCGTAGGGCACGCGCTGCATCTCGGGCAGGATCGCCACCTGCGAGAGCGTGACCATCATCAGCGTATGGCCGTCGGGGCGGGCGCGGGCCAGCGCCTCGGTGGCGATGGCCCCGCCGGCGCCGGTGCGGTTCTCGACCACCACCTGCTGGCCGAGCCGTGGGGAGAGCCAGTCGGCGGTGATGCGCGCGATGCCGTCGGTGTTGCCGCCCGGCGCGAAGGGCACCAACAGGCGGATCGGGCGTTCGGGCCAGGCGGGGGGCTGGGCGGCAGGCTGGGCGGCGGGCTGGGCCTGCGCGGCGGCACCGAGGCCGATCGCGCCGGCCAGGATGGCGGCGGCAAGGGTGAAGCCGAGGGCGGTCCGTCGCGGACGGCCCGCTGGGTCGAGGGTCATGCCTTTCCTCCCAAGGATGATGGACACCGCGCCGGTTTCTGCCGACCGGCTGTGGTACGAAGCGTCCCCTGCGGCGATCTAACAACCGTTGCGCGTTTTTTCCAAGATGGGTTCGCGCAAGGGTTTCGCGGTGGCCCCGCCGCCGCGTCCGTCGCCCTCTGAGCCGGGGCCATCCTGCGCTATCCTTGCCGATACTCCATTCCGCGCGCCGCATCTGCGCGCATGCCTTGGCCCCGAGGAACCGATCCATGCGCCTGCCCGTCTATGGCATGACCCACCCTATCACCCGCATCCAGTTCTGGTTCAAGGATCGCGGACTGACGGTGCTGGTGCTGCTGCTCTGCCTCGGGATGTTCGTGCTCGAGCCGCTGGCGGATCTCGGCTACATCACGCGTGGCACCTCGGGCCTGGTCACGACGATGGTGGTGATCGTCGGCCTGTTGGCGATGCCGCGCACGCCGCTTCTCAATGTCACGCTGATGCTGCTGGGGGGCGTGCTGATCGGCGTCGAGTGGTGGCGCTACAGCGAGCCGAGCGCGCGCAGCATCGCCACGCATGGCGCCATGTCGATCCTGTTCCTGCTGCTGCTGGGCGGCTCGATCATGCTGCACGTCTTCGCGCACGGGCCGGTGAACGCGCACCGCATCCAGGGCGCGGTTGCGGCCTATGTGATCCTGGCGGTGATCTTCGCCCATGCCTATGCGATGATCGACGCCATCGTGCCGGACGCATTCAGCATCAACGCGGCGCCGGCGGGCGAGAGCACGATCGGCTCGCGCGCCCTCTACTTCAGTCTGGTCACGCTGACATCGCTCGGCTATGGCGACATCACGCCGGTGCATCCGGTCGCGCAGTCGCTTGCCACCTTCGAGGCGCTGGTGGGCGTGCTCTACCCAGTGCTGCTGATCGGCCGGCTTGTGTCGCTGGAGTTGCGCCACACCTACAAGATGCGCGAGTGACAAGACCGGCCGGCGACCCGGCCGGCCGGTGCGGTCGCCCGGCAAGAAGAAACGGGCGGCACCTTTCGGCACCGCCCGTTCCGGCTGAAGCCCCACCGGGGAGGAGAGAGGGGGGCTCCAGGACGCTGTTGCGCGACCCTGCGTCAGGCGGCCTTGGGGGCCGCCCTTGCGTCAGGCGGCCTTGGGGGCCGCGGGCAGATTGAGGTTCGCGGGCACGGCCTTGGGCGCCACCGCCGGGGCCGGGGCCACGACGAGGCTGACGCGCCCGGCGGTCGCCGGCTCGCCCGTCTCCAGGCGCTTCGGCGTCTCGCCGGCCAGGATCAACGGCAGGTCGGCACGGTTGAGGCCGATATCGGCCAGCTCGCGATCCGACAGGCGCCACAGCGCCTCGAAGGTGGCGCGGCGGCGCGGATAGGCGGCAACAGCGCCGAGGAGGTCGCGCACGAAGCGGTAGCTCGCCTTGGCGGCGCGCTTGACGCCGTTGATGATTGCCGCGTCGCGGGCCCGCATGGCGGCCTGACGAAGGGCCAGCGCATCAGCCGTCGACGGGGCCGGGGTGGCTGTGTAGAACTGCGCGATCTTCTCGCTGAAGATGCGGGTACTCATGTCGGTGAAAACCTCTTTTGGGCAGCGCGGGTCCGTCGCGGCGGCCGCGTCATGCGGCCAGTCGGGGGCCTCGCGCCGACGCACGGAAGATAGGCCTTGCTGCGCCGCACAACATCCGGGTTGTCCACAGCTCAGCCATGCGGGACGCGCATGGTCAAATCCATGATTTGTAAAGAATAGAGAGCTGACATGACGCCAGCGCAGAGACTTGCCGCAGTGCGGGCGGAACTGGCCGCGCAGGGGCTCGATGGCTGCCTCGTGCCGCGCGCCGACGAGCATCTGGGCGAGTATGTGCCGGCGGCGGCCGAGCGGCTGGCCTGGCTCACGGGCTTCACCGGCTCGGCCGGACTGGCGATCGTGCTCGCCGAGCGCGCCGCCCTGTTCACCGACGGGCGCTACCAGCTCCAGGTCCGCACCCAGGCCGACGCCGCGCTCTATGAATTCCGCCACCTGATCGACGAGCCGCCGGCGCAGTGGCTCAAGGGCGCGCTGCGGCCGGGCATGAAGCTCGGCCACGATCCCTGGCTGCTCCCGGTCGAGGCGCGCGAGCGTTACGCCGAGGCCGCCGCCGCTGGCGGCGCCGCGTTGGTCGCCTTCAGCCGCAATCCGATCGATGCGGTCTGGCGCGATCGTCCGCCGCCGCCGGCCGCGCCGGTCCATCCGCACCCGCTCGAATTCGCCGGCAAGGCTTCCGCCGAGAAGCGCGCCGAGCTTGCCGCCGCCCTGGCCGAGGAGGGGCTTGCCGCCGCGATCATCTCGGCGCCCGAGTCGCTCGCCTGGCTGCTCAACCTGCGCGGCGGCGACGTGCCCTATTCGCCGCTGCCGCTCGGCTTCGCCATCCTTCATGCCGATGCGCGCGTCGATCTGTTCATGGACGAGCGCAAGCTGACCGAGGCGGCGCGCGCGAGCCTCGGCAATGGCGTCGCGGTGCAGCCCGTGGCGGCGCTCGGCGCTGCCATCGCCGCGCTCGGGCAGGCCAGGGCGCGGGTGCGGCTCGACCGCGCCGGCTCGCCCGCCTGGTTCGCCGACCGGCTGGCCGAGGCGGGCGCCGAGATCGTGCCGGGCAGCGATCCCTGCATCATGCCCAAGGCGTGCAAGAACGCGGTCGAGCAGGAAGGCGCGCGCGCCGCGCATCGGCGCGACGGGGCGGCAATGGCGCGCTTCCTGCGCTGGCTTTCCGAGACCGCGCCTTCCGGCACGCTGACGGAAATGGCGGTGGCCGAGCGGCTGCTGGAGATCCGCCGCGGCACCGGCGCCTTGTTCCGCGGCGAGAGCTTCCCGGCCATCGCCGGCGCCGGGCCGAACGGGGCGATCATCCATTATCGCGCCTCCGCCGAGAGCAACCGCGCGCTGCGTCCGGGCGAGTTGTTCCTGATCGATAGCGGCGGGCAGTATCTCGACGCCACCACCGATGTCACGCGCACCCTGCTGGTGGGCGGCGCGGCGGCAGTGGCGGACGGTGCGGCGGGTGCGGGCGGTGCCGATCCCGCCACCGTGCGCGGCTGCTACACCCGCGTGCTCAAGGGCCATGTCGCGATCGCGCGGCTGTGTTTCCCGGAAACCGCCGCCGGCCTGCATCTGGATGCCTTCGCGCGCGCCGCGCTGTGGCAGGCGGGGCTCGACTACGACCACGGCACCGGGCATGGCGTCGGCAGCTATCTCGGCGTGCATGAAGGTCCCGTCAGCCTGTCGCGCACGGCCCGCCCCGTGCCGCTCAGGCCCGGCATGATCCTGTCGGACGAGCCGGGCTATTACCGCCCCGGCGCCTTCGGCATCCGCATCGAGAACCTGCTGCTGGTGCGCCCGGCCGAGATCGCGGGCGCCGAGCGGGCGATCAACTGCTTCGAGACGCTGACGCTGGTGCCCTATGATCGCGCCCTGATCGAACTGGCGCTCCTGGAGCCCGCCGAGCGTGCCTGGATCGACGCCTATCATGCCCGCGTGCTGGCCGAGGTCGGCCCGCTGCTCGACGATGACGCCGACCGCGCCTGGCTTGCCGCCGCCACCGCCCCGCTCTAGCCGCGTCCCGCACGGGGCGCTTTCGTGAAGGATCATGCCATGGCCGAGACGCCGCCGACCGCGCCGGGCGAAGGCATCGCGATCCCGCCCGGCCGCGCGCTGGCGCCCGATTTCGCCTACGATGCGGGGCCGTTCCGGCTGCGCGCCTGCCGCAACGGTCCGATGATGTTCCCCGCGCGCGACGCCTATATCGGTCGCTCGCTGGAACTCTATGGCGAGTTCTCCCCGGCCGAGGCCAGGTTCCTGGCGCAGACGCTGCGTCCCGGCATGGTGGTGGTGGAGGTTGGCGCCAATATCGGCGCGCACACGGTGGGGCTGGCGCGCGCCATCGGTCCCGCGGGCCGCGTGCTCGCCTTCGAGCCGCAGCGTATCCTGCACCAGCTCCTGTGCGCCAACCTGTCGCTCAATGCGATCGGCAACGTGATCGCCCATCGCGCCGCTGCCGGTGCCGCGCGCGGCGATCTGCGCGTGCCGGCGATGGACTATGCGCGGCCGGGCAATTTCGGCGCCGTCTCGCTCGGCGCGCAGGAGAAGGGCGGGGGCGGGCAGGGCGCCAACGCGCAGGCCGACGGCGCGGCGCAGCCGCCGCCCGGCGAGCGCGTCGCCGTGCTGCCGCTCGACGAGTTCGGGTTGCGCCGGCTCGATCTCCTCAAGATCGATGCCGAGGGCATGGAGAACGAGGTCATCGCCGGGGCCGCCGACACGATCGGGCGCTGCCGCCCCGTGCTCTATCTGGAGAATGACCGCCGGCCGCGCTCGGCCGAGCTGATCGGGCGCCTGCAGGGGCTCGGCTATCGGCTCTGGTGGCACCTGCCGCCGCTCTATTCGCCCGACAATTTCCGCGGCCAGGCGACCAACGTGTTCCCGCGCATCGTCTCGGTGAACATGCTCGGCCTGCCGCCCGACAGCAGCTCGAAGGTCGAGGGGCTGCGCCCGGTCGCCGGGCCCGAGGATTGGTGGCAGAACCGGCCATAGGGCGGCACGCGCCGCGCCGGGCCGGGCGCCGCGCTACTCGATCCCCGCCAGCGCGCGCCATTCCGCCTCGCTCAGCGTGCGCACGCCAAGCTCGGCCGCCTTGCGCGCCTTCGAGCCCGCATCCTCGCCCACGACGACGAAATCGGTCCTGGCCGAGACGCTGTCGGTGACCTTGGCGCCGAGCGCCTCGGCCCGCGCCTTGGCCTCGGGCCGCGTCATGGTGGAGAGCGTGCCGGTGAACACCACCGTCTTGCCCGCCACCGCCGAGCCCGCGGCGGCGGGCGCGGCGGGCGCGTCCTCTACCCTCACCAGCGCGGCGAGGTCGTCGACCGCGCGGCGATTGTTCGGCTCGGCGAAGAATTGCAGCAGCTCGGCGATGATCTCCTCGCCGAAGCCCGCGATCGAGCCGAGATCGCTGCGCGCCTCCGAGCCCACCATTTGCGCCGCCTCCATCGCCGCGCGCCAGGCGGCGTAGCTGCCATAGTGGCGGGCGAGGCGGCGGGCGTTCTGCTCGCCGATGCGGCGGATGCCGAGGGCGAAGATGAAGCGGTCGAGCGGCACGCTGCGCCGCGCCTCGATCGCGCGCACCAGGTTGGCGGCCGAGGCTGCGCCCCAGCCCTCGCGCGCGGCGATCTCGGCCTCGCGCGCGTGCAGGCGGAAGATGTCGGCCGGCGAGGCGATCAGCCCGGCATCGAAGAAGGCCTCGATATGCTTCTCGCCCAGCCCCTCGATGTCGAAGGCGTTGCGCGAGACGAAGTGGCGCAGCCGCTCGCGCACCTGCGCGGGGCAGGTGAGGCCGCCGGTGCAGCGGCGCACCGCCTCGCCCGCATCGCGCACGGCGTGGCTGGCGCAGACCGGGCAGCGATCGGGAAAGACGAAGGGCATCGCGCCCTTCGGCCGTTCCTCGGCCACCACGCCCAGGATCTGCGGGATCACGTCGCCCGCGCGCTGGAGGATCACCATGTCGCCTTCGCGCACATCCTTGCGCGCGATCTCGTCCTCGTTGTGCAAGGTGGCGCGCGAGACGATCACGCCCCCGACATTGACCGGCGCCAGGATCGCCACGGGGGTAAGCGCGCCGGTGCGCCCGACCTGGATCTCGATCCGCTCCAGGCGCGTGCGCGCCTGCTCGGCCGGGAATTTCCACGCGATCGCCCAGCGCGGCGCGCGCCCGACGAAGCCCAGCCGCTCCTGCCAGTCCAGCCGGTCGACCTTGTAGACGACGCCGTCGATGTCGTAGCCGAGGCCCGGGCGGCGGCGCGCCATCTCCTCCTGGAAGGCGGCGGCGGCGGCGCCGTCGGCGCATAGATGCGAGATCGGGTTGACGCGAAAGCCCCAGCCCTCCAGCCGGCGCAGGAATTCGTGGTGGCTGCCGGCCACCCGCTCGCTCGCCTCGCCGAGCGCGTAGGCGAACAGCGACAGCGGCCGCGCCGCCGTGACGCGCGGATCGAGCTGGCGCAGCGAACCGGCCGCGGCGTTGCGCGGATTGGCGAAGGGCGGGCGGCCGGCCTTCTCCTGCTCGGCGTTCAGCGCCAGGAAATCGGCGCGCTGCATGAACACCTCGCCGCGGATCTCGATCAGCGCCGGGGCGTGGCCCTTCAGTGTGCGCGGCAGGTCGGGCAGCGTGAGCAGGTTCCGCGTCACATCCTCGCCCTCGATGCCGTCCCCGCGCGTCGCGCCCTGCACGAAGGCGCCCTGCTCGTAGCGGAGATTGATCGACAGCCCGTCGATCTTGGGCTCGGCGGCGAAGGCCACCGGCTCGGCGGCCGGCAGGCCGAGGAAGCGGCGCAGGCGCGCCTCGAACTCGGTGAAGTCGGCGGCATCGAAAGCGTTGTCGAGCGAGAGCATCGGGCGCAGGTGGCGCACCTTGGCGAAGCCCGCGGCGGGCGCCGCGCCGATGCGTTTCGAGGGGCTGTCGGGGCGCACAAGCTCGGGGAAGCGCGCCTCGATCGCGGCGTTGCGCTGGCGGAGCGCGTCGTAGTCGGCGTCCGATGTCTCCGGGGCGTCGTGCTCGTAATAGGCGCGGTCGTGATGGGCGATCTCGGCGGCGAGCGCGGCAAGCTCGGCGGCGGCATCGAGCGGCGTCAGCGCCTCCACCGGTGTTGCGCGCAAGCCTGGCGGCGCGGCCGCCTGGGCAGCGGGCTTGGCGCCCTTCCTGCCGCCGCCTGCTGCACGCTTCGCGCTCATGCCGCGCGGCCTCCGGCGAGCAGGGCGGCGGCGGCGGCGCGCGCCGCATCGGTGACGGTCGCCCCCGAAAGCATGCGCGCGATCTCCTCCTGGCGCGCATCGGGTGGCAGCGTCTCCACCACCGTCGCGGCTGACCTGCCGCTGGCCGATTTGCGCACGCGCAAATGCGCCGCCCCGCGCGCGGCCACCTGTGGCGAATGCGTCACCACCAGCACCTGCAATCGCTCCGCCAGCCGGCCGAGCCGCTCGCCCACGGCGGCGGCGGTGGCCCCGCCGATGCCGGCATCGACCTCGTCGAACACCAGCGTCGGCACGGCGCTGCCGGCGGTCAGCACGACCTTGAGCGCGAGCATCAGGCGGGCAAGCTCCCCGCCCGAGGCGATCTTCGCCAAGGGTCCCGGCGCCTGGCCGGGATTGGTCGCGACCAGGAAGCCGATACGGTCGGTGCCGTCGGGCCCCCAATCGGCCTCGGCGCGGGCGGTGATCTCGGTACGGAACTGGGTCTTCTCCAGCTTGAGCGGGCCGAGTTCCTTCGTCACCGCCTTGTCGAGCTTCTGGCCGGCCTTGCGTCGCGTCTCGGACAGGGCGGCGGCGGCGGCGAGATAGGCGTTGCGCGCGGCGGCGGCGGCGGCGGTGAGCGCGGCGATGCGCCCCGTCCCGTCGTCGAGCGCGGCCAGGCGCGCGGCGAGGCTCGCGCGCAGCGCCGGCAGTTCCACCACCGCGACCTGGTGCTTGCGCGCGGCGGCGCGCAGCGCGAACAGCCGCTCCTCGGCCTGTTCCAGCCGGCGCGGATCGGCCTCGGCATCGCTGGTGACGCGGTCGAGCGCGGTCTGCGCCTCGGCCAGCGCCTCCTCGGCCCGGTGCAGCGCGGCAAGCGCGGGGGCGACATCCTCGGCCGGGGGCGGCAGGCGTTCGAGCGTGCGCGCGGCCGCGCGCAGCATCGAGGCGGCACCGCGGCCGTGGCCGAGTTCGGATTCCGCCGCCGCGATCGCCTCGGCGCGGCGCTCGGTCTGTTGCAGGCGCTGGCGCTCGGCGGCGAGTTCGGTTTCCTCGTCCGGCTCGGGCGCGAGCGCCTCGAGCTCGGCCACCGCATGGCGCAGCCAATCCTCCTCGCGCTCTGCGGCGGCGAGGCTGGCGCGCGCCTGATCGAGCGCCGCATCCGCCGCGCGCCAGCCGCGCCAAGCCTCGGCAACAGCGGTGCGGGTGGCATCGGCGCCGGCAAAGGCATCGAGCAGCGCCGCCTGGGTGGCGGGATCGGTGAGCCCCACCTGCTCCCACTGGCCCTGCACCTCGACCAGCAGCGCGCCCAGGCGCCGCAACAGGCCGATCGACACCGGCTCGTCATTGATGAAGGCGCGGCTGCGGCCATCGGTGCTGAGCACGCGGCGGAGCACGATCTCGCCATTGCCGGCGCCCTCGGCACCGATGCCCTGCGCGGCCAGCAATGCGTGCGCCGGATGGCGGGCGGGCAGGGCGAAGGCGGCGGCGACCGTGGCTTGGCCCGCGCCGGCGCGCACCAGGCCGGCATCGGCGCGCCCGCCGAGCGCCAAGCCCAGGGCATCGAGCAGAATCGACTTGCCGGCGCCGGTCTCGCCGGTGAGCACGGAAAGCCCGGGCCCGAAGCCAAGCTCCAGCCGCTCGATCAGCACCACATCGCGGATCGAGAGGGTTTGCAGCATGGCAGGATCAGCGTATGGCGGGGCGGGCCGGGTGCCGGGCGCGCGCGCCGCTCAGAACACCCGGTTCCACCAGCGCCGGACCAGGCCCGGACGGTCGCGGCGCACGCCGGCCGCGGCGGCGTCGGAATCGCTGACCAGAAGCTCGTAGCTGTCCAGGTACCATTCGCTGCCAGGGAAGTTGTGGCCGAGCACGGCGGCGGTGCGGCGCGCCTCCTCGGTCATGCCCATGGCGAGGTAGCTCTCGGTCAGCCGGTGCAGCGCTTCCGGCACATGGCTGGTGGTCTGGTAGTTCTCGATCACGCGGCGGAAGCGGTTGACCGCGGCGAGATAGGCCTTGCGGTCCTGGTAGTAGCGCCCGATCGTCATCTCCTTGCCGGCGAGATGGTCGCGGGCGAGATCCATCTTCAGGCGCGAATCGCGGGCATAGTCCGTGTCGGGGAAGCGGTTGATCACCTCCTGCAGGGCGCCCATCGCCTGTTCGGTGATGCGCTGGTCGCGCGTCACATCGACGATCTGCTCGTAGTAGCAGAGCGCGCGCAGATAGAAGGCGTAGGCCACGTCCGGATGCGCCGGATGGAGCTGGATGAAGCGGTCGGCGGCCGTGATCGCGTCGTTGTAGCGGTTGCGCATGTACTGGCCGTAGATCGCCATCAGCTTGGCGGTGACGGCCCAGGAGGAGTAGGGGTGCTGGCGCTCCACTTCCTCGAACAGCTCGACCGCGGCCTGCCAGCGTTCGCCCTGCATGGCATCGACGGCGCGGTCGTAGAGTTCCTCGACCGGCTCCTCGGCTGCCTGGGCGAGCCGTTCCTGCTCGGCGCGCGACGGGCCCGAGGAACAGGCCGGCAGCGCGAGCGCAAGCACGCCCGCGACCAGCAGCGATGCCGCCAGCCGCGAAGGGGAGGAGATGGAGGAGATGCGAGGCATGGTGGTTGCGGGAGGTCCCTGCCAGGAAACGTGCCGGATTGGGCGGGCGGACTATAGCGCAGGCGCGGCGCGCGCCACCACCCTAGCAATCGGGGCGCGAGTCGGGGCGGGCGGCGTTCCGGTGGAAGGCCGGGGCGGCGCCCCGGCGCGCGATGTCAGGCGCGCAGGACCACGCTCTCGCTGGCGGCGGAACCGGCGGCAAGCCGCAGCGCCGGGGCGGGTTCGATCCGTTCCTCGGCCCGGTCCTCGGCCCGGTCCTCGGCTTCGGCGGCGGCGAGTTGCGGTGCTTCGATCACGCGCCAGGCCTCGGGGCGGGCGAACAGGGCGTGCAGCAGCTGGTTGTTCAGCCGGTGCCCGCATTTGCGGCCGTGGAAATGCGCCGCGAGCGGCATGCCGGCCAGCGCCAGATCGCCCACCACGTCCAGCATCTTGTGGCGCACGAACTCGTCGGCGAAGCGCAGGCCCTCGCGGTTGAGGATGCGCGCGCCAGACACCACGATCGCGTTCTCGAACGAGCCGCCGCGAGCGAGGCCAAGCGCGCGCAGCTTCTCCACCTCCTCGGCGAAGCCGAAGGTGCGCGCGCGCGACAGCTCGGCGGCGAAGGCGCCAGGCAGCATGCGGAAGCGGCGTTCCTGGCGGGCCACGGCGGCGGCGGCGAAGTCGATCTCGAGATCGAGCGAGAACAGGTCCGGCTCGCGCGCCGGCAGAAGCTCGGCGAAGGCATCGCCATCGGCCACGCGCACCGGGGCCAACACCTCGATCGCGCGGCGGACGGGCGCCTGGGCGACACGGCCGGCGGCATCGATCAGGAACACGAAATCGGCGGCCGAGCCGTCCATGATCGGCACTTCGGGGCCGGAAACCTCGATCACCGCATTGTCGATGCCCTGGCCGGCGAGCGCGGCCATGATGTGCTCGACCGTGCCGATGCGCACGCCCGAGGCGGGATCGGCCAGCACGGTGCAGAGCCGCGTATCGACGACATGATCATGGCGCGCGGGCATGGCCGCACCGGCGCCGGCGGCATCGGTGCGGCGGAAGATGATGCCGGCCCCGGGCTCGGCCGGGCGCAGCGTCAGCGCAACGCGCAGGCCGGAATGCAGGCCCACGCCCTCGCAGCCGATCACGCTGCGCAGCGTGTGCTGGCGGGCAGCACCGGCCAGGGCGTAAGAGGGCAGCGCAGCGCTGGCGGCGATCGGGGCCAAGCGGTCTGGGGCAGGCGAGGTCCAGTTCATCGACACCTTCCTGGATCGCCCCCCTTGCCGGCCGCAGCGGATGCCCCGAACATCGTGCTGCGCCGCAACAGGGGCGGCGGGAGAGCCGGACAATAGGCGCGCGCCGGGGTGAGTCTCAAATCAAAGAGTGTTTCGGGCTGTTACAGCCCAGCGCCCTGATTCGGTTGCATTTTCGCCATGGTTCTGCCATGCCCGCACCGGCGCCTTGGCCGGCTCCAAGGCCCGCCGCCGGGCGGTATCGGACGGGGCAGGCGGGGGCCGCATGGCGGTTTCGGCAAGGCCCCTTGCCGGCACGGCCTGCCCTGCGCTGGAGTGGCGCCATGGCCCGCAGGAACCCAAGCCCATGACCCTTGCCCACGACCAGAAGGCGACCGCCGCGACGGACCCGCTCGCCACCGAGGCAGAGCGCGCCTTCGACATTCTGTGCCGTGGCGGGGTGGCGATCATCTACACCGATGTCGCCTACTCGATCGTCTCGCGCACCGAGGAGGCGCTCCGGCGCGTCTATGCCGCCAAGGGCCGGCCGATGGCGCGCGCCAGCACCCTGGTCGGCAATCTCGACGCCCACGACGCGCTGCACATCCTGCCCGAGAGCGCGCGGCGCATGGTGCGCGCCGTCACCGTGACCCATGACCTGCCCATGGCCGTGATCGCCGAGTATCGCGCCGAGCATCCCTTCATGCGCGCCTTCTCGCCCTTCCTGCTCGGCATGGCGACCAAGGACGGCACGCTCAACATGCTGTTGAACTCGGGCGCCTTGCGCGAGCGGCTGGCGGGCCTGAGCTGGCGGGCGGGGATTCCGCTGGTCGCGTCCTCGGCCAATGCCTCGGGGCAGGGGACGAAGTATCGCGTCGAGGATATCGAGCCCGCGGTGCGGGCGGTGGCCGACATCATCTGCGACCACGGCACCTCGCGCTACATGCCGGTGCCGATGCCGCCGGTGCCGACATCATCGACGCAGATCGATTTCCGCACCATGCGGGTCGTGCGCTACGGCGCCTGCTTCCATGCCATCGCCACGGTGCTGGCCGAGGAGTTCGGCGTGCGCCTGCCGCCGCCGCCACGATCCGGCGCCTGATGGCGTGCCGGCCGGTCGGAGCCGCCGGCCTGACTCGGCAAGCGCCTGCAGGGCCGGGGCCGCGAGGCCGGCGGGGCTTGGCGCGGTGCCCCCAACGCAGACCGGCCATCATGCCGGCAGGACGCCGAGCGGGACGCTGCTTGTCGCGCGGGGCGCAGCCGCCCTGCTCCCGTGGCCCCAAACGCCGACCGGCCCGCCACCCCGCGGGCGGCGGGGCGGACGGGCCGGGTGGGTGTAGTGCCGCCTGTCTCCTGCTCTGCCGGGGCGGCGGAAGGGGCGTGTCTGTTCAGTTCGCCTGGCGGCGGAGGAAGGTCGGGATGTCGAGCCCGAGATCATCCTCGGCCGCCGGGCGGCGGGTGGTCGTGCGCGGCGCTTCCGGCAGGCTGCGCGCCGCCGGTGCCGGTGCCGGCGTCGTGTAGGCGGGCGCGGGCTGCGGCTGCGGTGCCGGCTGCGGCGCCGCCGCCTGCGGCTCGGCGCGGCCGAGCCCGGTCGCGTTGCGGAACAGGCGCGAAAGCGGGCCGCGCTGCGGCGCCGGGCCCGACTGGGCGGCGCGCTGCTGCCCGTCGAACAGCGTGCCGGGCTGCGCCGCCACCGGACCGGCCACCGGCGCGGGAGCCGGGGCAGGCGCCTGGGCATAGCTCGGCTGCGGCCGCGCCTGGTGGATCGGAGCGTGCGACACCGGCGCCGGAGCGGGAGTCGGGGCGGGCATCGCGGCCTGGGCCGGGGCCGGCTCGGCCGCCGGCTCGGCGATCATCGCGGCGGCCGACTGCGGCTCGGCATAGGCGACAGGCTGCGCCGCAACCTGGGCCGCAACCTGGGCCGCAACCTGGGCCGAGGCCATCGGCGCGGCCACCGGCGCCGGCTGTGCAGCCATCACCACCGGCATCGGCGCCGGGCGCGGCATCGGCGCCGGTTGCGCATGCATCACGCGCGCGGTGTTGCCCACCACATGCAGCACGCGCTCGGGCCGGGTCTGGGTCATCGAGGCTGCGTCGATGCCGGTCGCGACCACGGAAACGCGGATGCGCCCGTTCATGGTCTCGTCGATCGCCGCGCCGAAGATGATGTTGGCCTCGCCATCGGCTTCCTGCTCCACCTCCTTGCGGATGCGGTTGGCCGCCTCGTCGATCTCGAACAGGCCGACATCCTGCCCGCCGGTGATATTGATCAGCACCCCGCGCGCACCCTTGACCGAGGTATCGTCGAGCAGCGGGTTGGAGATCGCCGCCTCGGCCGCCTTCTCGGCCCGTTTCTCGCCCTCGGCCTCGCCGGTGCCCATCATCGCCTTGCCCATCTCGCTCATCACCGTGCGGATGTCGGCGAAGTCGAGATTCACAAGGCCCGGGCGCACGATCAGGTCGGTGACACCGCGCACGCCCATGTGCAGGACGTTGTCGGCCATCTTGAAGGCTTCGGCGAAGGTGGTCTTCTCGGTGGCCAGCCGGAACAGGTTCTGGTTCGGGATGACGATCAGCGTATCGACGAACTGCTGCAGCTCCTCGATCCCGGCCTCGGCCACGCGGCGGCGCTTCGGCCCCTCGAAGTCGAAGGGCTTGGTGACGACGCCGACGGTCAGCACGCCGCGCTCGCGCGCCATGCGCGCGATCACCGGGGCCGCACCCGTGCCGGTTCCCCCGCCCATGCCGGCGGTGATGAACAGCATGTGCACGCCGGCCAGATGCGTCTCGATCTCGCCCAGCGCCTCCTCGGCCGCCTCGCGCCCGACCTCGGGCCTGGCGCCGGCGCCGAGCCCCTGGGTCTTGTGCAGGCCGAGCTGGATGCGCCGGTCCGCGCGCGAGGTCAGCAGCGACTGCGCATCGGTATTGGCGACGATGAAGTCGATGCCTTCAAGCTCGCTCGCGATCATGTTGTTGACCGCGTTGCAGCCGCCACCCCCCACACCGATGACGGTGATGCGCGGCTGGAAGTCCGAGGCGATGTCGGTCGCGGGAACGGTGAGGTTGAGCGTCATCAGTGGATCTCCCCTTCAGGAGTTTGGTCCGGCTTGCAAGCCGAGTCGGTCAAGCGGTTTGGCGACTTATCCCCGGCTTGCTTCGCCTTGACGGAGTCGGAGCCGGGTGCGGGGCGTTGCGGGCGGCGTCGGGTGCGGGTCGGCACGGTGGAATTTCTCCTTCGCTCTGCTACCAGGCGGAGCGGAGCCAGGCGGCGAGGCGGCGCAACCCGCCCCTCGGCGCTTCGTCCAGGGCGGGGGCGATGTCGTCGGCCTGCGCGCCGCGCTCGGCGGCATAGAGGGCAAGGCCGGCGGCCACCGCGAAGGCGGGCGAGGTGGCGGCCTCGGGCAAGCCGCGCACGGTCTGCGGGCGGCCATGGCGCACCTGCTTGTCGAGCACGTGTGCGGCCAGCTCGCGCACGCCGACAAGCTGCGAGGCACCGCCGGTCAGGACCACGCGCCGGCCGGCGATGCGGCCAAGCTGGGCGTCTTCCAGCCGCGAGCGGACCAGCTCGAAAGTCTCCTCGAGCCGCGGGCGGATGATGCCCACCAGCATCGAGCGCGGCACCTTGGCGATCTGGTGCTCGTCCTCGCCGATCAGCGGCACGGCCAGGTTCTCGCGGTCATCGTCGGGGCTGGCCTGGGCCGAGCCATAGAGCGTCTTCATCCGCTCGGCATGGGCGAGCGGGGTGGAAAGGCCGCGGGCGATGTCGTTGGTGACATGCTGGCCGCCGACCGGGATGAGGTCGGCATGCACAAGCCGCCCCTCGGCGAAGACGGCGATCGAGGTCACGCCCGCGCCCATATCGACCACGGTCACGCCGAGCTCGCGCTCATCCTCCACCAGCGCGGCGATGCCGGCGGCGAAGGGCGCGACGACAAGCTGCTCGATCGCCAGGTCGCAGCGCCCGAGGCAGGTCTGCAACGTGCGCAAGGCACCTTGCGCGGCATCGACGACATGCAGCTTGGCCGCAAGCTCGGCCGCGTGCATGCCGCGCGGATCGCGCACGCCCGCCGCGCCGTCGAGCGCATAGCCGAGCCGCACCACATGCACCACCTCGCGCTCGGGCTGGCGCGCGCGCGCGCCCGCCTCGGCCTGGAGGTGGCGCAGATCGGCCTCGGTCACGGCGCGCGCCGGGATCTGCACGGCGAGGTCGAGGATGGTCGAGTGCGGCTTGCCGCAGGAAAGGTTCACCGTCACCGCGTCGAGCCGGGTGTCGGCCATGTCCTCGGCCTGGGCGACGGTGGCGCGCAGCGCCGCCTCGGCCGCCTCCAGCTCCACCACCGCGCCGGCACGCAGCCCGGCCGAGCGCTGATGGCCCATGCCGATGACGCGGATGCCGCCATCGCTTTCCGTGCGCAGGACAAGGCAGGTCACCTTGCTCGTGCCGATGTCGAGCACGCCGAACAGGCCCGAGCGGCCGCGGCCCTTGCCACGCGGCGCGGCACCCTTGGAGCCGGTGAACTGGGAGCCGGTAAACACAGGCCCGATCGCGGCGGGGCGGGCGATTTCGTTCATGCGGCGAGGCTCCGTCGGTCGTGTCGGCACGTTGCGGCTGGGAGGGGGGGACGCGGTGTCATGGCGGCGTTCCTCGCCCTCTCAGATCGGGCGGCGCGCGGGCGGGCGCGCCGGCTGGTGCTGCGGTGCCGCCCCGCGCGGGGCCGAGGCGGGCGTCGCGCGCCCCCCGCCGGCGCCCGCGCTTGCGCCGGTGCGCTCGCCCTCGCCTTCACTGGCGTCGGGCAGCGGGCGCAGCACGAGGCGGTCGGGCAGGCGCAGATCGAGGCTGGCGAAGGCGCGGTCGAGCAGGCCGTGGCGCGCATGCATCTCGGCCGCGCGCTCGATCGCGGCCTCCTCGGCGCCTTCGGGCAGCAGCAGGTCGGCGCCCGAGTGCAGGCGCAGGTTCCAGCGCCGCTCGCCCACCCGCACCGCCGCCGCGACGCGCGCCTGCAACTCGGCGTGCTGGGCGATCTTGTCGAGCAGGGTGGCGGCGCCCTCGGCGGCGCCCTTGCCCACCACCAGCGGCAGGCGGCCGAAGCTCTGCACGTCGGTATCGGTGATGACATGCCCGGCGCGGTCGATGACGCGGAAGCGCCCGCCCTCCTGCCACAGCGCGAAGGGCGTGCGCTCGCGCAGCGTGACGAAGAGCGTGCCGGGGAAGCGGCGGCCAACCGTGGCCTCGGCGACCCAGGGCAGGGCGCCGAGCCGCGCCTTGACCTCGGCCGGCGAGATGCCAAGGAGCGGTGCCTCGGCGCGGAAGCCGATCGCCTCGTGCAGTGTCGCAACCGGCGTGTGCACGCGCCCCGTGACGACGAGATCGCGATAGGTCAGGCCGGCGCGGGCCGAGATCTCGATCACGCGCTCGGCGAGGTTGGTCGCCGGCACGCGCAGAACGCCCGAATACCAGACGCCCAGCACCACGCCCGCGCCGGCCAGCGCCGCCACCGCCCAGCGCGCGACATGACCGAGCCGGCGCAGGCGGCGGAAGAACAGGCGCAGCCGGCCGGGGCGGCGCGGCGTCGGGTCGCGGTTGATCAGCCGTCGCATCGTGCCTCCTCGACAAGCCAGGCGCAGAGAGAGGCGAAATCGATGCCGCAATGCGCCGCCTGTTCCGGGACCAGGGAGGTCGGTGTCATGCCCGGCTGGGTGTTCACTTCCAGCAGCACCAGCCGGCCGGGCTCGCACTTCGTGTCGTCGTAGCGGAGGTCGGCGCGGCTGACGCCGCGGCAGCCGAGCGCCTGGTGTGCGGCGAGTGCGATGCGCATCGCCTCCGCGTAGGCGTCGGGGTGGATGCGCGCCGGGATGACATGGTTCGAGCCGCCGGCGACATACTTGGCGTCGTAGTCGTAGAAGCCGCGATGCGTCTCGATCTCGGTCACGGCGAGCGCGCGCCCGCCCATCACGGCGACGGTCAGCTCGCGCCCCGGCACGAAAGGCTCGGCCATGATGCGGCCATAGCGCCAGGTGGCAGCCGCCTCGGCCAGCCGGTTGCTGCCCTCGCCGACGATGAACACGCCGACCGAGCTGCCCTCGTTCGCGGGCTTGAGGACATAGGGCTGCGGCAAGGGATCGCCGGCGCCAAGATCGCGCGCATCGAGCAGCTTGTGCGCCACCACCGGCAGGCCGGCGGCGGCGAACACCGCCTTGGCCGCGGGCTTGTCCATCGCCAAGGCCGACGCGAGCACGCCCGAATGGGTGTAGGGGATGGCGAGATGCTCGAGGATGCCCTGCATGCAGCCATCCTCGCCCCAGCGGCCGTGCAGCGCGTTGAAGGCGGCGTCGGGCTTCGCGGCCGCCAGCGCGGCGACCAGCGCGGCTAGGTCGCGCGTGACGTCGATCTCGCTCACCGCGTAGCCGGCCTGGCGCAGCGCGATTGCCGCCTGCGCGCCGGAGACGAGCGAGACCTCGCGCTCGTTCGAGAAGCCGCCCTTGAGCACGGCGACGCGCTTGCGGGTGCCGCTCATCGTGCGCCCCCTGCGGCATCGCCCGCTTCCATCGGCACGATCTCGAGCCCCGGCAGGAAGCGGCCGATGCGGCGGATTTCCCATTCCAGGCTCACGCCGGTAGCGGCCTTGACGCGGCGGCGCACCTCCTCGCCCAGGCCCTCGATGTCGGCGGCGGTGGCGTTGGCGGTGTTGAGCAGGAAGTTGGCGTGCTTCTCGCTTACCATCGCGTCGCCCCGGCGCAGGCCGCGGCAGCCGGCGCGGTCGATCAGTTCCCAGGCGCGCGCGCCCTCGGGGTTCTTGAAGGTGGAGCCGCCGGTGCGCGCGCGGGTGGGCTGGCTTGCCTCGCGCTGGCGGCGGATCTCGGCCATGCGCGCGGCGATCGCGGCCTTGTCCTCGGGCATCGCGCGCAGGCGCGCGCGGGTGACGATCGCGCCCGCCGGCAGGGCCGAGCGGCGATAGGCGAAGCCGAGCTCGGCATTGGCCAGCCGCGCCTGCCGGCCATCGGGCGTGACGATCTCGGCCCAGTCCAGCGCCTCGCGCGTCTCGCGCCCATAGGCGCCGGCATTCATCGCCACCGCCCCGCCGATGGTGCCGGGAATGCCGGAGAGGAATTCGAGCCCGCAGAGGCCCGCCTGCGCCGCCGCCTCGGCCACCGCGAGGTCGAGGCAGGCGGCACCGGCAAGGATGCCGTCCGCCTCGGCCGCGATCGCGTTGAAGCCGCGCGCGAGGCGCACGACCACGCCCGGCACGCCGCCATCGCGCACGATCAGGTTCGAGCCGACCCCGATCACGCTCACGGGCACATCGGCCGGGCGCGCGGCCATGAAGGCGGCGAGGTCGTCGGCATCGGCGGGGCGGAACAGCACCTCGGCCGCACCACCGGCGCGGAACCAGGTCTGCGCGCCCAAGGGCGCGTCGGGCACGAGCCGCCCGCGCACCGGCGGCAGGCGGTCGAGCAGCGGCGCGTCGGTGGTGGTGCGGGCGGGCGCCATCATGTCCGCCTCCCGCCGCTGGCCTGCAGCGCCTTGAGCTGGTCGGGCAGGGCATGGGCCCAGTTGGTGATGCTGCCGGCGCCCAGGCAGACGACGAAATCGCCCGGCCGCGCGATCGCCGCCACCATCTCGGCCAGCGCCTCGGGGCCGGGCAGCGGCACGACCGAGCGGTGCCCGCGCGCGCGCAGGCCCTCCACCAGCGCGTCGCGGCTGATGCCCTGGATCGGCGCCTCGCCGGCGGCATAGACATCGGCCACGATCACGGTCGAGGCGTCGTTCATGCAGGCGCAGAACTCCTCGAACAGCGAGGCCACGCGCGAATAGCGGTGCGGCTGCACCACCGCCACGACCTCGCGCGCACCGGCCTGGCGCGCGGCCTTCAGCACGGCGGCGATCTCCACCGGATGGTGGCCGTAATCGTCGATCACGGTGATGCCGTTCGCCTCGCCGGTCTTGGTGAAGCGGCGCTTGACGCCGCGGAAATGGGCGAAGGCATCGCGGATCGCGGCCTCGGGGATGTCCATCTCCAGCGCGATCGCCACGGCGGCCAGGCTGTTCTGGACATTGTGCGCGCCCATCATCGGCAGGCGCAGGCTCTTGATCAGCCGGTGCGCGCCGGTGACGCGGTCGGAGAAGGCGACGTCGAAGGTGGCGCCCGAGCGGTCGGTGATCATGCGCTCGGCGCGCACATCGGCCTGCGGGCTGAAGCCGTAGGTGACGATGCGCCGGTCCGACAGGCGCGGGATCATCGCCTGCACCTCGGGATGGTCGATGCACAGGACGGCGAAGCCGTAGAACGGGATGTTGGAGACGAAATCGTGGTAGGCCGCCTTCATCGCCTCGACCGAGCCGTAATGGTCGAGGTGCTCGGCGTCCATGTTGGTCACGATCGCGATCACCGCCGGCAGCTTGACGAAGGTGCCGTCGCTCTCGTCGGCCTCGACCACCATCCACTCGCCGGCGCCGAGGCGGGTGTTGGTGCCGTAGGCGTTGACGATGCCGCCATTGATGACGGTGGGATCGAGATGCGCCGATTCCAGCACGGCGGCGAACATGCTCGTGGTCGTGGTCTTGCCATGCGTGCCGCCGACCGCGACCGACCAGCGCAGGCGCATCAGCTCGGCCAGCATCTCGGCGCGGCGCACCACGGGCAGGAGCCGCGCGCGCGCGGCCTGGACCTCGGGGTTGTCGGCCCGCACCGCCGAGGAGACGACCACCACCTGCGCCTCGCCCAGATTCTCGGCCGCGTGGCCGATGGCGACAGGGATGCCCGACTTGCGCAGGCGATCGACATTGTAGCCCTCGGCGATGTCGCTGCCCTGCACGCTGTAGCCGAGATTGTGCAGCACCTCGGCGATGCCGGACATGCCGATGCCGCCGATGCCGACAAAATGCAGCGGGCCGATCGAGAGGGGCAGGGCCCGCATCAGGCGGTCTCCTTGGTGGTGGCGGCGACGGGCTCGCCGGCCTTGAGCGAGAGGACGAAATCGGCGAGCGCCTGCGCCGCGTCGGGACGGCCGAAGCCCGAGGCGGCCTCGGCGGCGCGGGCGAGGGCGGCGGGCACGGCGAGCAGGTCCTCGAGCCGCGCCTTCAGTGCCTCGGGCGTGAAGTCCGGCTGCGGCATCAGCCAGCCGCCGCCGGCAGCGCAGATCGCGCGCGCATTGGCGCTCTGGTGATCGTCGATCGCGCCGGGCAGCGGCACGAACACCGCCGGGCGGCCGGCCACGGCCACCTCCGCGACGGTCGAGGCGCCGGCGCGCACGACCAGGAGATGCGCCGAGGCCAGCCGCTCGGCGACATCGCCGAAGAAGGTGGACAGCTCGGCCTGCACGCCGGCCGCCGCATAGGACGCCTGCACGCGGGCCAGATCCTCGGCGCGGCATTGCTGCGTCACGCGCAGGCGGCGGCGGAAGCAGGGATCGAGCGCGGCCAGCGCCGCCGGCACCACGTCCGAGAACACGCGCGCGCCGAGCGATCCACCCAGCACCAAGAGCGAGAGCGGCGCATCGATGCCGGGCGGCACATAGCCGCGCCCGGACAGCGCGGCGATCGCCGGGCGCACCGGATTGCCGGTGACGCGCACCTTGGCCGCCTCCTCGGGGCGGAGGCCGGTCGTGTCCGGGAAGGAAAGCGCGATGCCGTCGACGCGCGCGGCGAGCGCGCGGTTGGCGCGGCCGAGCACGGCGTTCTGTTCGTGCAGGATGCTGGCCGGGCGCCAGCGCCGGCCCATCAGGCGGGCGGCGATCAGCGGCGGGAAGGAGGGATAGCCGCCGAAGCCCACCACCGCGCCGGGATGGAGGCGGGCAAGAGCGCGCCGCGCCTCGACGATGCCGAGGGCGAGCCCGCCGAGCGCGCGCGCGCGGTCGAGCAGGCCGCGCCCGGCCAGGCCGGCGCCGGCGAGCACCATCGTCTCGCAGCGGGCGAAGACGGCGCGCTGGAACGCGCCCGAGCGGCGGTCGGTCATCAGCACCACGCGCTCCCCGCGCGCGAGCAGCTCGGCCGCCAGCGCCTCGGCCGGGAACAGGTGTCCGCCGGTGCCGCCGGCGGCGATGACGATCGGGCGCAGCATCGGACCCCTCATGCCGCCTCCGCGTGGTTGCGCCGTCGTGTCAGGGCCAGCGCCATGCCCATGCCGAGCGCGATCGCGAAGACCGAGCTGCCGCCATAGGAGATGAAGGGCAGCGTCATGCCCTTGGTCGGCACGAGATGGAGCGAGGAGGCCATGTTGATGAAGGCCTGCAGGCCGAACTGGGTGAACAGGCCGGCGGCCGCCAGCATGACGAACAGATCGACCTCGGCCAGCAGGCGGGCGAAGCCGCGCAGGACCACGAAGGCGAACAAAGCGACGATGACGAGGCAGAGGATCAGGCCGAACTCCTCGCCCGCCACCGCGAACACGAAGTCGGCATGCGCGTCGGGCAGGATCGACTTGACGCGCCCCTCGCCGGGGCCGCGGCCGAACAGCCCGCCCATGGCGAAGGCCTCCATCGCGCGGGTAATCTGGTAGCTGTCGCCCGAGGACGGATCGAGGAAGCGGTGCACGCGGCTTTGCACATGCGGCAGCATCAGGTAGGCCGCGGGGGCGGCGGCCAGCGCGACCCCGCCCGCGATCATCACGACGCCGAGATTGATGCCGGAAAGGAAAAGCTGCGCCATGAACACGCCGGCCACCACCACCGCCATGCCGATATCGGGCTGGCGGAACAGCACCAGCAGCACGGCGCCGAGCAGGCCGAAGGCTGCGGCATAGCCGCGCCAGCCGAGCCCCTGGCGCGCGCCGGCGAGCAGCCAGGCGGTCAGCACCGCGAAGCAGGGCTTGAGGAACTCGGAAGGCTGCAAGGACATGCCGGGCAGGGCGATCCAGCGCCGCGCGCCCTTGATCTCCACCCCGATCACCAGCGTTGCCAGCGTGGCGATGAAGGCACCGATGAAGCCGAGCAGCGCCAGCCGGCGCACCTGCCGCGGGGTGGCGAGCGAGAGGAACAGCGTCGTTGCCACCGCGAGGCCCAGGAAGGGAAGCTGGCGGCGCACGAAGTAGAAGGAGTCGAAGCCGACGCGTCGGGCCACGTCCGGGCTTGCCGCCAGCGTCAGCAGCATGCCGATCCCGGCCAGCACCGCGATGGCGGCGAGGGTCCAGCGATCGACCGTCCACCACCAGCGGCCGATCAGCGAGGTATCCGCGCGCGACAGGGCGACCATCATGCGGCCCTTTCGCGCAGCGGGGTTGATGCGGGCGCGCCCCCGGCGGCGGGCGCGCGACCGGGCGGGGCGGCGGGCGCCGATCCGGGCGCCGATCCGGGCAGGCGGTCGAGGAATTGCGTGACCAGGGCGCGGAAGGCATCGCCGCGCGCCTCGAAACTGGCGAACTGGTCGAAGCTCGCGCAAGCGGGGGAGAGCAGCACCACGGCCCGCCCGCGCGCCCTTGCCTCGGCTTGCGCGGCCTCGGTGGCGAGCGCCACCGCGCGATCGAGCGTGCCGGCGATGGTGTGTGCCACGCCGGCCGCGGCGAGCGTGCGGGCGAAATCGGGCGCTGCCTCGCCGATCAGGTAGGCGTGCGCAATGCGCGGGAAGTGCAGGGCGAGGGGCGCGATGCCGCCCTCCTTGGCCAGCCCGCCGGCGATCCAGTGGAGCCGTTCGTAGCAGCCGAGCGCCTTGTCGGCGGCATCCGCATTGGTGGCCTTGCTGTCGTTGACGAACAGCATGCCGGCGCGCTCGGCCACGCGCTCCTGGCGGTGCGGCAGGCCGGGGAAGCCGGCAAGTCCGGCGCGGATCGCGCCATGGTCGAGCCCGCAGGCGAGCGCGGCGGCGGCGGCGGCGGCGGCGTTCTGGCGGTTGTGCGCGCCGGGCAGCGCCGGGTGATCGGCCAGATCGGCGATCTCGCGCGGGCTCGTGCCGGTCGCGTCGATCAGCCGCGTATCGAGCGCGAACACGCCGCGCGGCACCGCGCCCCTGGCCGAGACGCACACCAGCGGCGCCGGGCCGGCGGCAAGCGCCTCGGCCAGCGCGCGGCCCCACTCGTCATCGACGCCGACGATCGCAGAGGCGCGCGCATCCTGGTTGTCGAAGATGTGGCGCTTGGCCGCCATGTAGCCCGCCATGTCGCCATGCCGGTCGAGATGGTCGGGCGTGAGGTTGAGGAATATGGCCACGTCGAAGCGCGTGCGCGCCAGCCGTTCGAGCGCGTAGGACGACATCTCCAGCACATAGGCCCCGCCCGCGCCCTGGCGCGGCAGGGCAAGCGCGGGCGGGCCGAGATTGCCGCCCACCGCCACCTTTCGCCCGGCCGTGGCGAGCAGGTGCCCGACCAGCGCGGTGGTGGTGGACTTGCCGTTGGTGCCGGTGATGCCGACGAACTGCGCGCCCGGATCGGCGCGGAACAGGAACTCGATCTCGGAGAGGACCGGCACGCCGGCGCCAAGCGCGCGCGCGGCCACGGGGTGCGGGCGCGGCAGGCGGTGTGGGATGCCGGGCGAGAGCAGCAGCGCGTCGATGCCGGCGAAGTCGGCGGCGGCGAGATCGGCAAGCGTGATGCCGGCGCGCGCGGCCTCGGCGCGCGAGGGCTCGCGATCGTCCCAGGCGAGCACGCGCGCACCCCAGCCGGCGAGCGCGCGCGCCGCCGGCAGCCCGGCGCGGCCGAGCCCCATCACGGCGATGGTCTGGCCGGCGAAGGGTTGGCCGGCGAGGGATTGGCCGGCGGGGGGGTGCGCGCGGGGTTCGCTCATCGCCCCCTCACCGGATCTTCAGGGTGGAGAGGCCGGCCAGCGCAAGGACCAGCGCGATGATCCAGAAGCGGATCACGATCTGCGGTTCGGCCCAGCCCTTGCGCTCGAAATGATGGTGCAGGGGCGCCATGCGGAAGACGCGCTTGCCGGTGAGCTTGAAGCTCGCCACCTGCACGACGACGCTCAGCGTCTCCAGCACGAACAGCCCGCCCACGATCGCCAGCACGATCTCGTGCTTGGTCGCGACCGCCATCGCGCCGAGCGACCCGCCGAGCGCGAGCGAGCCCGTATCGCCCATGAAGACGCTGGCCGGCGGGGCGTTGAACCAGAGGAAGCCGAGCGCCGAGCCGATCAGCGCCCCGCACAGCACGGCGAGCTCGCCCGTGCCGGCGACATAGTGGAGCTGGAGGTAGTTGGCGAACACGGTGTTGCCGACCAGATAGGCGATCAGCGCGAAGCAGCCGGCGGCGATCATCACCGGCACGATCGCCAGCCCATCGAGCCCGTCGGTCAGGTTCACGGCGTTGGACGCGCCCACCATCACCAGCATGGCGAAGATCGGGAAGCCCCAGCCGAGATCGACCAGCACGTCCTTGAAGAAGGGGATCGCCACCGTGTCCGAAAGCGGCCCGCGCGTCAGGTGGCCGATCCAGTAGGCGGCGACCAGGCCGATCGCCATCTGGGCGAGGAATTTCTGGCGCGCCGAGATGCCCTTCGGGTTGCGCTTGGAGACCTTGAGCCAGTCATCGACCATGCCGAGCGCGCCGAAGCCGGCCGTGACCAGCAGCACCGCCCAGACGAAGCCGTTGCGCGGATCGGCCCAGAGCAGGGTGGAGATGGTGAAGGCGGAGAGGATCATCACCCCGCCCATGGTCGGCGTGCCGCGCTTGGCGATGGCGTGCGCGTCGGTCATGTCGGTGCGGATCGGCTGGCCGTCCTTGCCCTGGATGCGCTTGAGCCAGCGGATCATCGCCGGGCCGAAGAACAGGCAGATGAACAGGGCCGTCACCACCGCCCCGCCCGAACGGAAGGTGATGTAGCGGAACAGGTTGAACAGGATGAAATCGGTCGAGAGTGGGGCGAGGGCGAGGAACAGCATGGCGTCTTCTTGTCCTTCGTCCTCAACGCGGCGGCGCGGCGGCGGCACCGGCCGCGGCGAGCGCCTTAACCACGATGGCCATCCGGCTGCCGAGCGAGCCCTTCACCGTCACCACATCGCCCGGGCGCAGCGCGGCCGCCAGCATCGGGGCGAGATCCTCGGAATCGAGCGCGTGCGCGCCGCGCTGGGCCGGCAGCAGCGCCTCGTGCAGGTTCTGCATCAAGGGTCCGCAGGTGAACACCAGGTCGATGCCCGCCTCCTCGATCGCCGGGGCAAGGCCCGCATGCAGCATCGGCCCGGCCTCGCCCAGCTCGCGCATGTCGCCGAGCGCCAGGATGCGCCGCCCGCCCGGCCCCGGCGGCATCGCCGCCAGCACCGCGATCGCCGCGCGCATCGCCGCAGGCGAGGCGTTGTAGCTCTCGTCGATCAGGCTTGCCGTCCCGCCGCCCGGCAGCGCGATCGCGCTGCGCGCCCCGCGTCCGGCCGGCGGCGTCAGCGTGGCAAGCGCGCGCGAAGCGGCCTCGACATCGCCGCCCGCTGCCTCCACCGCCGCCAGCACGCCGAGCATGTTCTGCACGATGTGCCGCCCCGGCACGCCGATGCGGAAGGTGAGCACGCGGCCCATCGCGTCGGCGCGCACGAGCGAGCCCGCCGCGCCGAAATCGGCGTCAAGCAGGCGGAACTCGGCGCGCCGGTCGGCGCCGAAGCCCAGGATGCGATGGATGCCCTTGGCGCGTGCCGCCGCCGCGCAACGCTCGTAATGCGCATTGTCGCGGTTGAGCACGGCGATGCCGCCATGGTCCATGCCGGCGAAGATCTCGGACTTGGCATCGGCGATCGCCTCGACGGAAGCGAAGAACTCCAGATGCACCGCCTCGACCGTCGTGATCAGCGCGACATGCGGGCGGGCGAGCAGCGACAAGGGCGTGATCTCGCCGGCATGGTTCATGCCCATCTCGAGCACGGCGAAGCGCGTCTCGCGCGGCAGGCGGGCGAGCGAGAGCGGCAGGCCCCAATGATTGTTCAGGCTGCCGGCGGAAGCATGCGTCGGGCCTTGCGCGGCAAGCACATGGCGCAGCGCCTCCTTGGTGCCGGTCTTGCCGACGCTGCCGGTGACGGCGATCAGCCGCGCGGCGGTGCGCGCGCGCGCGGCCGCGCCGATGCGGCGCAACGCTTCCAGCGTCTCCTCGACCCAGACCAGGTTGGCCGCGGCCGGGACATTCTCGACCGAGCGCGCGACGATCGCCGCCGCTGCCCCGCGTGCCAGCGCATCGGCGGCGAAGGCGTGGCCGTCATGCCGGTCGCCCTGGATCGCCACGAACAATTCGCCCGGCGCGATGGTGCGGCTGTCGATCGAGACGCCCGAGGCGGTCCAGCCCTCCTGGCCGCGCCCGCCGGTGGCGGCGAGGATCTCGGCCGCGGTCCAGAGCGGCGGGGCGGCGTGCGGGGCGGCGGGCGTGGTCATGGCGCACCCCAGAGCAGCGCGCGCACCTCGCTCGCATCGTCGAAGGGCAGGGTGACGGTGCCGATGGTCTGGCCCTGCTCGTGGCCCTTGCCGGCGATCGCCAGCACATCGCCCGCGCGCAGCATGCCGAGCCCGGCGGCGATCGCGGCGCGGCGCTCGCCGACCTCGATGGCACCGGGTGCGGCGGCAAGGATGGCGCGGCGGATCGCCGCCGGCTCCTCGCTCCTCGGATTATCGTCGGTGACGATCACCCCGTCCGCCAGGCGGGCGGCGATCGCGCCCATCTCGGGGCGCTTGCCGGCGTCGCGGTCGCCGCCGCAGCCGAAGGCGACGATGAGCCGCCCGGAGGTGTGCGGGCGCAACGCGATGAGCAGCTTCTCCAGCGCGTCGGGCGAATGCGCGTAATCGACATAGACGGCGGCGCCGTTGGCCAGCCGCGCCACCCGCTCCATTCGTCCGCGCACGCCGGCGAGATGCGGCAGGAGCGCGATGGCGCGCGCGGCATCGGCCCCGCCGGCGATCGCCAGCGCGAGCGCCATCAGCGCGTTCGCGGCCTGGAAGGCGCCGGCGAGCGGCAGGTGCAGCGCCACCTCGCGCCCCTCGATGGTCGCGGCGATGTCCTGCCCGTCGGGCTTGGGCACCTGCGCCGTGAGGCGCACCATCCCGCCCGCGCGCCCGACCATGTGCAGGTCGTAGCCGCGCCGCGCGGCGATGGCGCGCAGGGCCGCCAGCGTCTCGGGCTCCATGTCGGCGTTGGCGATGGCCTGTCCGCCCGGCGCCAGGATCTCGGCGAACAGGCGCAGCTTGGCCGCGCGATAGGCGGCCATCGTGCCGTGATAGTCGAGATGGTCGCGCGTCAGGTTGGTGAAGGCGGCGAGCCCCAGGCGCACGCCGTCGAGCCGGAACTGGTCGAGCCCGTGCGAGGAAGCCTCCATCGCCGCGGCCGTGAAGCCGGCGCGCGCCAGCACCGCCAGCGTCTGGTGCAGCTTGACCGGGTCGGGCGTGGTGAGCGAGGCGCCGGGCGCGAAGCCCTCGGCAAGCAGGCCGAGCGTGCCGAGCGAGGCGGCACGCACGCCCATGCCCTGCCAGATCTGGCGCAGGAAATCGACGGTCGAGGTCTTGCCGTTGGTGCCGGTCACGGCGGCGATGGTGGCGGGCTGGGCGCCGTTGAAGGCGGCGGCCATCAGGGCGAGGCGCCGGCGCGGCTCGGCGTCGGTGATCAGCGCGACGCCGCGCGCGTCCGCGGGCAGCGTCGTGCCCTCGGGGGCGAGGATCGCGGCGGCGCCGCGCGCGATCGCCTGCGGGATAAAGGCGCGGCCATCGGCGCGGCTGCCGGGCAGCGCGGCGAACAGGAAGCCCGGCGCCACCGCGCGGCTGTCGGCGGCGAGGCCGGCGATCTCCACCGCGGCGAAGGTCGCGGCGGCGCTGGCGGCGGCGGTCGCGATGGGGGCTTGGTGCGGCGCGCTCATGGCCAGGAGCTCAGAAAGACGCAAGGTGGCGCTCTGCGGCGGGCGCCGGCAGCGAGGCGTTGGGGGCGGAAGCAGGACGTGTCGTGGCGGGCTGGCCCGTCGGCCGTGCGCTGGCCGGTCGGGTGCTTGCGGGTCGCGTTGCGGCGGGCCGGCCGGCGGGCTGCGCATTGGCGGGCTGCGCGGCGGCGGGGCGCTGTGTGGCGGGTCGTGCGGCAGAGCTCCGCGTCGCCTGCCGGCCGGCGGGCGTGGCGCGCGCTGCGGCGGCGGGGCGGGGCGGCTGCAACGGCATCGCCAGGGCCTGGGCGATCGCGGCGGCGTTCGTGGTCTCCGGCGCCATGCCGAGCAGGGGGCCGATACGCGTCACGATCTCGCCCGCCGCCGGCGCCGCGACCCAGCCGCCGGTGGCGTAGCCGGCCGTATCGCGCCTGCCCTTGGGCTCGTCGATCATCACATAGATCGCGTAGCGCGGCTCGTGCGCGGGGAACATGCCGGCGAATGAGCTGATGCGCGCATTCTCGTTGTAACCGCGCCGGCCCACCTTCTGCGCCGTGCCGGTCTTGCCGGCGACGAAATAGCCCGCCACCTCGGCCGAGCGCGCCGTGCCCTGCGTCACCACCAGCCGCATGAGCTGGCGCATGGTGCGCGAGGTCTCGGGCGAGACCACGCGCTCGCCGAACATCTGCGTCGTCTCGCGACGCAGCAGGGTGGGCCGCACCAGCACCCCGCCATTGCTGAGCGCGGCCAGCATGCGCGTGACATGCAGCGGTGTCACCGAGATGCCGTGGCCGTAGGAGATGGTCATGGTGTGGATCTCGCGCCAGCTGCGCGCGCCGGGCGCGAGCGGATGCGCGGTCTCCGGCAGTTCCACCGGCGTGCGCGCAAGCAGGCCGAGGCTGCCCACGAACTGGCGGTGGCGCTGCACGCCCACCGCCTCGGCCATGCGCGCCGCCCCGATGTTCGAGGAATGGACGATGATCTCGGGCACCGACAGCCAGCGCCGCTTGCCCATGAAATCGTTGATGGTGAAGCGGCCGATCTGGATCGGGCGCGAGGCGTCGTAGCCGCCCCAGAGCGGCACGGTGCGCGCCTCCAGCGCCATCGCCGCGGTGAGCAGCTTGAAGGTCGAGCCCGGCTCGTAGAGGCCGACGGTGATGCGGTTGAAGCGCTCGGCCTCGCTCGCATCGGCGACGCGCGCGGGGTCGTAGTCGGGCAGGCTGGCCATCGCCAGCAGCTCGCCCGTGCGCACATCCATGATCACGCCCGCGCCCCCGATCGCATCGAAGCGGCGGATGGTGGCGCCGAGCGTCTCGCGCAGCACGTCCTGCACGCGCACATCGATGGACAGGGCCAGCGGCTCGGGGTCCTGGCGCAGGCGGGCATCGAAGGACATTTCCACCCCGGCGATGCCCTTGCCGTCGACATCGGTGCCGCCCAGCACATGCACCGCCGTGCGCCCGAGCGGATAGACGCGCCGCTCGGCCCGCTCCATGCGGATGCCGGGAATGCCGAGCGCGGTCACGCGCTCCTCCTCGGCGGGCGTGATGAAGCGGCGCAGATAGACGAAGCTGCGATCGGCGCCGAGCCGCTCGCGGGTCTGCTCGGCATCGAGGCCGGGCAGCGCGCGCGTGAGCAGCGCCACCGCCTCCTCCGCCGGCATCGAGTTGCGCAGCTCGCGCGGATTGGCATAGAGCGCGGCACCCGGCAGCGAGGTCGCCAGCAGCACGCCGTTGCGATCGACGATATCGGCGCGGTCGGTGCGCGCGGGCTCGGCCGACAGCGCGGCGCGCGGCAGGCGCGGCTCGGCCGGGCCGAGCACGGTCACGTCGGCGGCGCGGACACCGACGGCGAGGAACAGCAGCGCGAACAGGGCGCCGCCGATCACCAGCCGCGTGCGGCTGCGCTCCAGCGCGTCGCGATGCTCCTCGCCCACCGCGATGCGCCGGGCGGCGGGCAGGGCCGCGACCTGGGTCGGGGCCGAGGGGGCGAGCGTCGCGGGGCGGACCGGAATCTGCACCGGGGTGTCGGGCGCCGGCGCCGGCGCCGGCACGTGGGACGCATCGGGGCCGGGATTGGCGGCCGCTGCGGCGGGCGGCGATGGCGCGGCGTTGGCGGATGGGCGCGCGCCGGCGCTGCGCGCGGGCGGCTGGAACGCGGCGCGCCAGGGGGCGGACACCGGCACGACCGGCGGCGGCATCAGGGGTGCCGGGCGCGGTGCGGCGTTCGCCGCGCCGTTGCCGGTGCCGGCGCTGGCGCCGGCGCTGGCGCCGTGCGCGGGAATGGGCGGGATCGGGGGCTGGCCGCTCATCGCGCGCTCCCGCTTGCGGGCCGGACGGGCACGGGCGGCGGCACATGGCCGACGGCCCCCCCGAGCGAGGAGGCGGTGCCGCGCGGCGCCTGATACTGCGGCGCTTGATACTGCGGCGCCTGATACTGCGGCCCCTGCGGCGGCGCGGCGGGGCGTGGCGTGGCGGGGGCGACGACTGGTGTCGCGCGCGGGGGCGCAGGCGTGACCGGCGGCCGCGCTGCCGGCGTCGAGGCGGCGGCCCCAAGCGGCTCGCGCGTGATCGTGCCGTGCGCAACGGAGGAGGGCGCGGCCGGTCGGCCAAGCGTGCCGAGCGTCTGCGGCGCCGTGCCGGCCGGCGTCGGGCGTCCGGCAGGCCTGGCTGTGCTGGCTCCGGGCTGGTTGATCAGCGGCACGGGCGCGCGCGCGGCAACCGGGATGGCACGCTGCGGGATGGAGGCGGGGCGGGAGGCGGCTTGCCCTGGCGCGCGCGCGGCGGGCGGCGCGGCGCGGGGTGCGCGGACGGTGGCGGCGGCACCTGCGGCGGCCCCCGCGGCCGCGCCGGCCCTGGCCAGATGCGACTGCACCGGGGCCGACACGGACTGCTCGGCCGGCGGCTCGGCATCGGGGTCGGACCCCGGCGGCGCGATCGCCGGTGAGATCGCCGGCGCGGGCGCTTGCGGCGTCTCCTCGGCCGGCACGGCAGCCACCGGCAGGCGGCGGACAAGCTCCTCGATCGAGGCGAATTGCTGCGGGTTCATCGGCGCGAGCGGCAGGTGGCGCTCGGCGATGTTGCGCAGCCGCTCGGGATCGTTCACCAGGCTCCACTCCGCGTTCAGGATGTGGATGCGGTCCTGGGTGTGACCGATCTCGGCATTGGTGCGGCGCAGGCGCTGCTCCAGCCCCTGCACCTCGTGCTTGACCTGGTAGGTGGCGAGCCCGGCCGCGATCAGCAGCGCGACCGAGATCATGCCCATCGGCCGGATCATGGCGCCACCCGGTCGGACAGGGGGCGTTCGGCCGCGCGCAGGCGGGCCGAGCGGGCGCGCGGATTGGCCCCGGTCTCGGCCGCGCCGGGCATGAGCGGGCGGGGCGTGAGCAGACGCAGGCGCGGGGCGGCGGTGGCGGCGCGGTTGGGCAGGAGCGCGGCGGGATCGTGGCGCGAGGGGCCGGCGGCGCGGCCGGCGGCGGCGGCGAAGGCGCGCTTGACCAGCCGATCCTCGAGCGAGTGGAACGACACCGCGACGATCCGCCCGCCCGGCGCCAGCAGCGCGATCGCCTGGGCCAGCGCCGCCTCGATCTCGGCCAGCTCGTCATTGACGCGGATGCGCAAGGCCTGGAAGGTGCGCGTTGCCGGGTCGATGCCGTCGGCCGCGCGCGGGACGGCGCGGCGCACCAGCGCGGCCAGTTGGGCGGTGGTGTCGATGCGCGCTGCCTTGCGCGCCGCCACGATCGCGCGGGCAAGCCGGCGCGCGTGGCGCTCCTCGCCATAGTGCCAAAGGAGGTCGGCAAGCTCGGCCTCGGGCAGGCGGTTGACGAGATCGGCGGCGGTGGGGCCCACCGCCTCCATGCGCATGTCGAGCGGCCCCTCGTGGCGGAACGAGAAGCCGCGCGCCGGATCGTCGATCTGGTAGGAGGAAACGCCGAAATCGAAGGCGACGCCATCGAGCGCGCGCACGCCGCGTTCGGCCAGAAGCTCCATCAGCGCGCCGAAGCGGCCCTCGATCAGGTGCAGCCGGCCGGGGAAGGCGGCGGCGAGGGCCGAGCCGCGCGCGATCGCGGCCGGATCGCGGTCGATGGCGTAGAGCGTGCAGCGGGGCGCCGCCTCCAGGATGGCGCGGCTGTAGCCGCCGCCGCCGAAGGTCGCGTCGAGATAGATGCCGGCCCCGTGCGGGGCGAGCTGTTCCAGCATCTCGGCCAGCATCACCGGGACATGGCCGGAATCCGTCGGCGTGGCGGGAGCGGCAGGCGAGCGGGAGCGTGCGGCGCGGGCGCGGTCGGGGGTGGGTGCGCGGCGCGTCATCATGCGCCGTCCCGGCCGCGTCCGGGGAGAGCGGGGCCGGTGGGCGCGGCAGCGTCTGGTCCGGAGGCCGCGCCGGGCAAGGGTAGCGTCATGGCGCGGTCGAGCGCGCGCCTGGTCGCGGCCGGGGCGAAGGCGGCGAGCGCAGGCGGGTGCCAGATCTGGAAGCGCGTGCCGGCGCCGACGAAGGCCACCGTCTCGGCCAGCGCGGCATGACGGATCAGCGGCTCGGGCAGGAGCACGCGGCCCTCGGCGTCGGGGGTGAAGGGCATCGCCTCGGCGAACAGGAGGAAGCTCAGATCCTCGCGCTCGTCGGAGAAGGCGGGCAACAGGTCGGCGGCGGCGGCAAGGCGGTCGAAGGCGCGGCGGGTATAGGCTTCGAGGCAGGGCGAGCGATGGTGCGGGCGGAGCACGATCTCGGCCGTCTCCTCGCGCGCAAGCGCGGCGCGGAAGGCTGCCGGCACCGAGACGCGGCCCTTCTTGTCCAGGCGATTGATGTGTGTGCCGAGGAACAGGGACATGGCCCGTCCACGACCCTCCCGCCGGCCGGGTTTGGCTGCGCAACCGCCGCCGGCCCTCCGTTCCGCTGCCCCGACGCGCGCCCGCTTTTCTCCGCCGGCGGGCGCGTGCCTCTCCCATGGGCGGGAACAGGGTCATCCATGGGATAGGATGGGATATCATGGGACGAAATGGGGGTCAATGAATAAAGCCGGTAATGCCTTGGGAACGCATGTCCTTTTTGGCGAAATTGGGGCCAGTGTGGCTCGCCTGTGGCGTGGGAGCGGGGATGTGGCGCTGCGGCATCGGCTTCAATGCGAGTTTAGCAAATCGTCTCAAGTCGCTGGAATCGTGAATCTTATTGAGTCGAGAGATTGTGGCTGCGCCGGCCCCCGGGCAGACGGAGGCGAGGGCTACCGGCCAGCGAGTCGATCGGGGGCATGGCCAAGTCAGGGCGGGGACCGGCCGCGGGTCGCCCGTCGCCTGCCGAGCGGTCCCGCTGCCCGCCGTTAGCGTCCTGGTCAAAAACGGAAATCCAGCGCCAGATGGCCTGTAAGCCGGGTTCTGTCCGCCCGTTGCCGGACGGGATGGCCATTCCTCTGGGACGTCCGTTGCCGGACGCCTCGCGCGACCGACCCGGGCGACAGCGTGGAAACCCGCTCGCGGGCGCCGCGAAGCCGAAGCCTCGCGGTCCGCCGGCCGCCCCTATTTGGTCTTGCTCCCGGTGGGGTTTGCCGTGCCGCCCCTGTCGCCAGGGGCGCGGTGCGCTCTTACCGCCCCGTTTCACCCTTGCCGGTGCAGCCTTCCGGCCCCGCCCGGCGGTTTGTTTTCTGTGGCACTGTCCCTGGGGTCGCCCCCGCCGGGCGTTACCCGGCACCGCGTTTCCATGGAGCCCGGACTTTCCTCCCGCCGTTCCGGCCCTTGGCAGGGGCGGGCGGCGAGCGGCCATCCGGCCATCTGGCGCTGGCCCATAGATGCACCCGGAGTGGCAGGGAATTCAAGTCCCGCCTGGCCCGCCCGCCTTGCGTTCGGCGCGCATCAGGGCGGCCATGCGCCCGATCCGCCAGCGCGTCTCGCCATCGGCGATGCCGTCCACCCGGTGCTGCGCCCAGTGGCGCTGGAAGGCCGCGACGATGCGCGCGAGCGCCGCGTCATACGGCCCCTCGGCCGAGAGGTGATAGCCGATCCCGCGCAGGGAAAGGCGCAGCGCGCGCACGCCATCGCCCGCCGCACCGGGGCCGAGGCTGGGCAACTCGCGCGCCGCCTCGGGCGCGGCGCCGGGCCAGAGCCCGATCCCCTGCGCCGCCAGCCCCTGCCAGTCGAACATCTCGCCCGGATCCTCCTTGCGCTCGGGGGCGACATCGCTGTGCGCGACGACGCGCCCGGGCGTGATCGCCGGATGGCGCGCCAGGATGGCACGGCAGAGCGCGGCCAGCGCCTGCATCTGCGCGGCCGGGAAGGGGCGGTAGCCATGCTCGTGGCCGGGATTGACGATCTCGATGCCGATCGAGCGGCCATTGAGCGCCGCCGCCCCCCGCCACCACGAGACGCCGGCATGCCAGGCCCGCCGCGCCTCGGGCACCAGCGCCCACACCGTGCCGTCCTCCTCGACCAGATAGTGCGCGCTGACCCTGGCCTCGGGGTCGGACAGCCGGTCGAGCGCGGCGGCGGCGGTGGGCATGCCGGTATAGTGCAGCACCAGCGTGTCGATAACCTGCCCCTCAGGGCGGGCATCGTGGTTGGGCGAGGGGCGCTCGCGTAGCGGCGGGGTCATGGCGGGGGCGTCATGGCGGGGGCGTTCATGGCGCGGCCCTCAACCCAGGCCCCGCTCGCGCTTGACGCGGTCCCAGGCGGCATTGATGCGCGCGACCTTGTCGGTGGCGCTTTTCACGAACTCCTCGGGCACGCCGCGCGCGGCCAGCGCGTCGGGGTGGTTCTCGCGCATGAGCTGGCGCCAGGCGAGCCGCACCTCCTCGTCCGAGGCCGAGCGGGCGATGCCGAGCGTCTCGTAGGGGTCGGGCTCGTCCGGGAGCGGGCGCGCGGCCGCGCTCTGGCCGAAGCCGGGCTGGCCGCGCACGGCGCGGTCCCAGGCGGCGGGTGAGAGGGCGAAGGCGCGATAGACCTCGCGCAGCATGGCAAGCTCGCCCACCGTCACCGGCCCGTCGGCCTTGGCGATGAAGAACAGGGCGGCGAGCACATCCTCGAGCATGCCCTTGTTGTCGGCGAACACCTCGCCGAGCTTGGCGGCGTAGGGCTCGAAGCCCCTGGCGTCGGCGCGCGCCTGGTCGTAGAGGGCGGCGACATCGCGCAGGCCCTCGGGCGGGACGCGGAAAAGCTGCTTGAAGGCGTCGATCTCGACCCGCTTCACCGGCCCGTCGCTTTTCGCCAGCTTGGCCGAGAGCACGACCACGCCGATTGCGAACACGGTCTCGCGCTGGCCGAGATAGGCGGCCATGTCGATCGGTGTCATGCCGCCCGGAAGGGGCGAGCCCATGCCGAGCGCGCCCGCGCCCTTCTGGTCGGCGACATGGCCGAGCACGGCGCCGATGGCCGCGCCGACGGGGCCGCCGCTCAGGAAGCCGGTCAGTCCGCCGATCAGCTTGCCCCAGATGTTCACCCGCGCATCCCGCCACCGCTGTCCGGTCGCCGCCCGGAGCGGGCCGCAATGCCGCGCCCGCCGCCGGAGCTTGCCGGCTAGCACCTAGCACGCGCCTTCGCGGCCGGCCAAGCAGGGCCGAGGGGCGGGCCGGCGCGCCAGGTGCGGGCGGCAGGTCGGGCGGCGTGGCTCGGGCGCGGCGGGTGATGCGCGCAGGTGATACGCGGCGGGAGATGCGCCGCGGCGCGCAATGCCGTAGAAGGGCGGGCCGCGCCCCGCCTCCGCCGGGGCGGGCCGGCAACCCGCTTCCCACGCATCGCGCCAAGGCCCCCGAGAATGACCGTCGCCGCCCCGACCCCAGGCCCGAGTGGATTGCCGCCTGGCAGCCAGCCCGGCTGGCAGTTCTGGATCGATCGCGGCGGCACCTTCACCGATGTGGTCGCGCGCACTCCTGATGGCCGGCTGCTCGCGCACAAGCTCCTGTCCGAGAACCCGGAGCGCTATCGCGACGCCGCCGTGGCCGGCATCCGCGACCTGCTCGGCCTTGCCCCCGGCGCGCCGGTGCCGCCCGGGCTGGTCGAGGCGGTGAAGATGGGCACCACGGTCGCCACCAACGCGCTGTTGGAGCGCAAGGGCGAGCGCACGCTGCTGCTGGTCAATCGCGGTTTCGGCGACATATTGCGCATCGGCGACCAGACCAGGCCTCGCCTGTTCGAACTCGATGTCCGCCTGCCCGAGCTTCTCTATGAGCGCGTGGAGGAGATCGGCGGGCGCGTGACGGTGGAAGGCGAGGAGATCGAGCCCTTGGACGAGGCCGGCGCGCGCGCCGCACTGGCCAGGGCCCGGGAAGCCGGCATCGGCTCGGTCGCGATCGTGCTGATGCATGCCTGGAAATGGCCCGCCCACGAGGCCCGCCTGGCCGAGCTTGCCCGCGCGGCCGGCTTCGCGCAGGTGAGCGCGAGCCACCAGGTCTCGCCGGTGATCAAGCTCGTCTCGCGCGGCGACACGACGGTGGTGGACGCCTATCTCTCGCCGATCCTGCGCCGCTATGTCGATCGCGTCGCGGCCGAGCTGCCGGGCGTGCGGCTGATGTTCATGCAGTCGAACGGCGGGCTGGCCGATGCCGGCGCCTTTCAGGGCAAGGATGCGATCCTGTCGGGGCCGGCGGGCGGCATCGTCGGTGCCGCGCGCACCGCCGGCATGGGCGGCTTCGCGCGCATCATCGGCTTCGACATGGGCGGCACCTCGACCGATGTCGCGCTCTATGCCGGCGCCTTCGAGCGCCAGTACGAGACGCTGGTCGCGGGCGTGCGCATGCGCGCGCCGATGATGGCGATCAACACGGTGGCCGCCGGCGGCGGCTCGATCCTGCACTTCGACGGCGCGCGCTATCGCGTCGGGCCGGACAGCGCGGGCGCGGTGCCGGGGCCGGCCTGCTACCGCCGCGGCGGGCCGCTCTGCGTCACCGACGCGAACGTGATGGTGGGCAAGATCCAGCCGCGCTTCTTCCCGGCGATCTTCGGCCCCGATGGCGATGCGCCGCTCGATGCCGCGATCGTGGCCGGGAAGTTTGCGGCACTCGCCGCCGAGATCGGGCAGGCGGGCGGCACCGCGCCGCCCGATCCGCGCGCGGTGGCGGAAGGCTTCCTGCGCATCGCGGTGGCCAACATGGCGAACGCGATCAAGCAGGTGAGCGTGCAGAAGGGCCACGACGTGACCGCCTACACGCTGCAATGCTTCGGCGGCGCGGGCGGGCAGCATGCCTGCCTGGTGGCCGACGAGCTTGGCATGCAGAGCGTTTTCATCCACCCGCTCGCGGGCGTGCTCTCGGCCTATGGCATGGGATTGGCCGACCAGACGCTGATGCGCGAGGCAGCGGTGGAGCAGCCCTTCGCGGCCGCGCTCCTGCCCGATCTCGCCCGGCGGCTCGATGCGCTGGCCGCGCGCGGACGCGAGGCCCTGCTGGCGCAAGGCGCCGATCCCGCGCGCATCGCCGACAAGCGGCTCCTGCATCTGCGCTATGCCGGCACGGACACGGCGCTGGTGGTGCCCTTCGGCGCCGAGGCCGATATCGTCGCCGCCTTCACCGCCGCCCATCGCGCGCGCTTCGGCTTCGCAACACCCGAGCGCGGCCTGATGGTCGAGGCGGTGGCGGTGGAAGTGACCGCCGCCGGCGAGAGCGTGGCCGAGCCGCCCTTGACCGCGCGCGCACCGGCCGACGGACCGCTCGCCCCGCTCGCCACCGTCGCGCTCTACACCGGCGGGCAGGAGGTGGCCGCGCCCGCCTATGATCGCGCAGCCTTGCGCGCCGGCGATGCGATCGACGGCCCGGCGCTGATCATCGAGGCCAACGCCACCACCGTGATCGAGCCCGGCTGGCGCGCGGAAGCGACACCGCGCAACCATCTCGTGCTGCGCCGCGTGGTGCCGCGGCCCGCGCGCATCGCCATCGGCACCGAGCAGGGCGGCGGCGCCGATCCGGTGATGCTGGAGCTGTTCAACAACCTGTTCATGTCGATCGCCGAGCAGACCGGCACCGTGCTCCAGAACACCAGCCAGAGCGTGAACATCAAGGAGCGGCTGGATTTCTCCTGCGCGCTGTTCGACGGCGAGGGCAACCTGATCGCCAACGCCCCGCACATCCCGGTCCATCTCGGCGCGATGGGCGAGAGCGTGAAAACCGTCGTGCGCACGCGCGGGGCCAACCTGCGGCCGGGCGATGTGGTGGCGCTCAACAACCCCTACAATGGCGGCACGCACCTGCCCGACATCACCGTGATCACGCCGGTGTTCGATCAGGCCGGGCGCGGGATCCTGTTCTTCGTGGGCTCGCGCGGCCACCATGCCGATGTCGGCGGCATCACGCCCGGCTCGATGCCGCCGCTCTCGCGCACGCTCGAGGAGGAGGGCGTGCTGATCGACGATTTCCTGCTGGTCGAGCAGGGCCGCTTCCGCGAGGCCGAGCTGCGCGCGCTTCTTACCGGCGCGCGCCATCCGGCGCGCAGCCCGGACGTGAACGTGGCCGACATCAAGGCGCAGATCGCGGCGAACGAGAAGGGCGTGCAGGAACTGCATCGCATGGTGGCCGAGTTCGGCCTGCCCACCGTGCGCCGCTACATGGGCCATGTGCAGGACAATGCCGAGGAGAGCGTGCGCCGCGTCATCGGCCGGCTCAAGGATGGCAGCTTCGTCTATCGCATGGACAATGGCGATCCCCTGTGCGTGGCCATGCGCATCGACCATGCGCGGCGCGAGATCGAGATCGATTTCACCGGCACGGCGGCGCAGAGGAACGACAATTTCAACGGGCCGCCGGCCATCACCCGGGCGGCGGTGCTCTATGTGTTCCGTTGCCTGGTCGGCACCGACATCCCGCTCAACGATGGCTGCCTCAAGCCGATCCGCATCATCGTGCCGGAGGAGTGTTTCCTGCGCCCGAAGCCGCCGGCGGCGGTGGTGGCCGGCAATGTCGAGGTGAGCCAGGCCATCACCAACGCGCTGTTCGGCGCGATCGGCGCCATCGCCTCGGCCCAGGCCACCTGCAACAACTTCACCTTCGGCAATGCCCGCTACCAGTATTACGAGACGATCTGCGGCGGCATGGGCGCGGGCCCCGGCTTCGATGGCGCCTCGGCGGTGCAGACGCACATGACCAACACGCGCATGACCGACCCCGAGGTGCTGGAGCTGCGCTACCCCGTGCTGCTCGAGGAGTTCTCGATCCGGCGCGGCTCGGGCGGGGCGGGGCGCTGGCGCGGCGGCGACGGCATCCGCCGGTGCATCCGCTTCCGCGAGGCGATGACGGCCGTGATCCTGGCCTCGCGCCGCACGGTGGCCCCCTTCGGCGTCGGCGGCGGGGCGTCGGGCGAGCGCGGGCGCAACTGGGTCGAGCGCAGGGACGGGCGGATCGAGACGCTGGGCGATACCGGCCAGGCCGAGCTCGCGCCGGGCGAGCTGTTCGTGATCGAGACGCCGGGCGGCGGCGGCTATGGCGCGCCGGCAGGAAAGGGGGGCGGGTAGCCGGAACGGCGCGATGATCGGGCCGGGAACCCAAAGCATATGACAGCATATGATGCAGGCCAGGGGCGGGCCGCAGGTGGGGCGGCATGAGCGCGCCGCCCGCGCCCGCGGCGCCGTCCGCGCCGCCCGATGCCGCGTCGGCTGCCGCGTCGGCCGCCGCGCCCTCGCACATGGGCGGTACCTTCGACCGCCCGCTTGCGGGCATCGGCTACGCGGTCCTGAGCGTGTTCGCCTTCTCGGTGCTCGATGTGCTGGCCAAGGCGGCGGTGGCGCTGCTGCCCACCTTCCAGATCCTGGCCATCCGCAGCGTCATGGTGCTGGTGGCGATTGCCCCGGTGATCCGCTATCTCGGCGGCTGGCGCGCGATCCGCACGCGCCAGCCCTGGGTGCATGCGACGCGGGGCCTGTGCAGCATCGGCGCGCTCTGGACCTTCTTCGAGGCGCTGCGCCTCCTGCCGCTGGCCACCGTGATCGCGCTCAGCTTCTCCGGCCCCTTGTGGATGACGGCGCTGTCCGTGCCGCTGCTCGGCGAGCATGTCGGCATCCATCGCTGGGCGGCGGTGGCGGTGGGCTTCGCCGGTGTGGCGGTGATCATGGGCCCCGAGGCGCTGGGGGGCGCGATCTCGTGGGGGGCGTGGCTGACGGTCGCCTCCTCGCTGTTCTTCGCGCTCTCGAACCTGCTCGTGCGCCGGCTGGTGCGCACCGATGGCGACCTGGCGATGGTGTTCTACCAGAACCTCGCCCAGCTCCTGGCGGGCAGCATCGGCTCGCTGTTCGAGTGGCAGCCGGTGAGCGGGGTTGCGCTTGGCATCGTCGCCGGCACGGCCGGGGCGCTGATCGCCGGGCAGGTGCTGGCCGCGCGCGCGCTGCGCCGCGCCCCGGTGGGCGCGGTCGCGCCCTTCCATTACACCGCGCTGGTCTGGGCGGCCCTGTTCGGATGGCTGATCTGGAACGAATGGCCCGAGGACAATGTCTGGCTCGGCACCGGCATCGTTGTCGCTGCGGGCCTCTACGTCGCCTGGCGCGAGCGCCTGGCGATCCGCCGCCGCCGCGCCGCGGCGCGCGCGGCCGAGCCCGCACCATGACCGCGCCCGCACCCGCGCCCGCGCCTGCCGCCCGCTCGGGCTTCGGTCCCGACCGGCCGCTTGCCGGCATCGCCTTCATGCTCGGCGGCACCGCCTGCGGCTCGGTTATGGACGCGGTGGCCAAGCACGCCGTCACGCTCGCCAGCACCTGGCAGCTCGTCACGCTGCGCAGCCTGACCATCCTGGTCCTGCTCATGCCGATGCTGATGCAGGGGCGCGGGATCGAGCGGCTGCGCAGCCGCCAGCCCGGCGCGCACCTGGCGCGCGGCATCTCGGCCGTTCTCGGCATCTGGTGGGTCCTCGAGGCGCTTGGCCACCTGCCGCTTGCCACCGTGATGGCGATCGTGTTCTCGACCCCGCTCTGGATCACCGCCTTCTCGGTGCCGATCCTCGGCGAACGGGTCGGGGTCCATCGCTGGGCGGCGGTGCTGGTGGGCTTCGGCGGCGTCGCGACGATCATGGGCCCCTCGGCCCTGAGCGGCGTTGCCGCCACCGCCTCCGGCGCCTTCCTGGCGCTGGCGAGCGCGATCTCCTTCGCCTTCGGCATGACGCTGATGCGCCGGCTGGCGCGCACCGACACCGACACGGCGATCCTGTTCTACCAGAACCTGGTCTCGCTGATCGGCGCGGGGGGCGTGGCGCTGTCCGGCTGGCAGCCCCTGCCGGCCGAGGGCTGGGGCATGGGTATCCTGCTCGGCGTGCTGCTGATCATCGTGCAGTTCTTCGTCGTGCGCGCCTTCCGCTACGCGCCCGCCGGCACGGTGGCGCCGTTTCAGTATACCGGCCTGATCTGGGCGGCGCTGTGGGGCTGGCTGTTCTGGGACGAGTGGCCGGGCGCCAATGTGTGGCTGGGCGCGGCGCTGGTGGTGGCGGCGGGACTCTATGTCGCCTGGCGCGAGCGGCTGCGTGCGCTGGAGAAGCCGCCCGCAGGCTAGGCCCATGCGCGCGATGGCCGGGGCGCGCGATGGCCGGGGCGCGCGATGGCCGGGGCGCGCGATGGACGGGGCGCGGGGCGCGGGCTAGCGTCGGCGCCGAACCGCACCCGCATCGGAAATCGCGCCATGCCAGCCGCACCCGGTCCTGCCTCCGCAAGCCCCGCCGCCTCCTCGGGCCGGATACGTGTCCCGGCCGAGGCGGTGCGCCGGCAGATCGAGGCGATCCTGTCGGCCTGGGGCATGCGCGCGGACGGTGTCGCCGCCGCGGCCGAGGTGATGACCGAGACCGATCTGCGCGGCGTGGACAGCCACGGCATCACCATGCTGCTGCGCTATGACGAGGCACGCCGGCTGGGCGCCTTCAAGTGGGCGCCGGACATTCGGGTGGAACAGGAAACGCCCGCCACCGCCCTGATCGACGCCGACCGCAGCCTCGGCCACGCCCCGGCCTTGCGCGCGATCGACCTGGCGATCGACAAGGCCCGGGCGCTTGGCGTGGGTGCGGTCGCGGTGCGCAACTCCGACCATTTCGGCGCGGCCGGCGCCTACGCGCTGCGGGCGGCGCGCCAGGGTCTGATCGGCATCGCCACCACCAATGCCAGCGTGCCCGCCGTGGTGCCGACGCGCAGCACGGTGCCGCTCTTCTCCACCAACCCGATCGCCTTCGCCGCGCCGGCGGCGACGCGCCGGCCCTTCGTGCTCGACATGGCCACCTCCACCGTCGCGGTGGGCAAGGTCAATGTCGCCTGGCTCAACGACCGCCCGCTCCCGGCCGGCTGGGTGGTGGACGAGGCCGGCCGGCCGGTGACCGACGCGGCGCTCGGGCGCGACTACATCTACAAGCGGCTCGAGGGCGGCCTTACCCCGCTCGGCGGGGCGGAGGAGACCGGCGGCTACAAGGGCTACGGGCTGTGCGCGATGGTGGAGATCCTGTCGGCGGTGCTGGCCGGCGCCACCGCCATGCCGCTGCATCCCGGCGGCACGCACACCAAGGCGCACCGCGATGTCGGCCATTTCTTCATCGCGCTCGATCCGGGCGCGTTCCGCCCGCGCGCCGCCTTCCTGGCCGAGATGGACGCCTTCATCGATGCCCTGCACAATGCGCCGGCCGCCGATCCGGCGCGGCCCGTGCTGGTGCCGGGCGACCCGGAATGGGCGCACTATGACGATCGCGCCGCGCTCGGCGTGCCCCTTCCGTTGAAGCTGGTCGAAGCCTTGCGCGAGCTTGCGCGCGCGGCGAATGCGCCATTCCTGTTGCCGCAGCCGCCCCGGATGGCGTGACCCGGACCTGCCTAGCCGCCGGCCTAGCCGCCGGCCTAGCCGTCGGCTTAGCCGCCGGCGTGGCCGTTGCCGCCATGCGCGCCGGCCTCAGGATGCGCGGTCCGCGCCGAGGTCAGGGCGAAAACGCGCAGCGCGCTGGCGAGCGACACCGGCGGCGCGCCGGGGGCGGAACGTTCGCCGTCGATCGAGGCGATCAGCGCCGCGAGGCTCTGGCCGCGTCCCTTGGCCACTTCCTCGAGCACGGACCAGAATGCGCCCTCGAGCGCCACGCTGGTGCGGTGTCCGGCCAGCGAGATCGAGCGCTTGAGGAGGCTCGCATTGCGGCGGGAAGGCGACGGCGCGGCTGCCGTCTCGGCGATATGGGGCATGGTCATCGGTATGGCCTCCTGCCATGGGGTTGCGTTTGGCTACGAGCCACCGCCGCCGGGCGAAACTACGCCTGGCGCCAGCATCGCGGCGGGGTCGACCAGACGGTCGAAATCCTCGCCCGTGACATAACCGAGGGCGATCGCCGCATCGCGTAGGCTGAGCCCCTCGGAATGGGCGGTTCTGGCAATCGCTACCGCCTTGTCGTATCCAACATGAGGATTGAGGGCCGTGACAAGCATTAACGAACGTTTAACCAGTTCGTCGATCCGGCGCAGGTCCGGTTGCAGCCGCGTTATCATGTTCGCTGCAAACGAGGCAGCGGCATCACCCAGCAACCGCGCCGATTGCAGAACCGCGTAAATAATTACCGGTTTATAGACGTTTAGCTCCAGATGTCCCTGGCTGCCCGCTACCGTAACGGTGACGTGGTTGCCCATTACCTGGGCCGCGACCATGGTCAGGGCCTCGACCTGGGTCGGGTTGGTTTTCCCCGGCATGATCGAGGAGGTGAGCCCGTCCGAGGGCACGACCAGTTCCCCGAATCCGCAGCGCGGCCCCGAGCCGAGTATCCGGATATCGTTGCCGATCTTCATCAGGCTGGCGGCGAGGACATTCAGCGCCCCGTGCAGTTCGATGAAAGCGTCGTGCGCGCCCATCCCCTCGAACTTGTTGGGGTTGGCGGTGAAGGGGATGTGGGTCAGCGCGCGCAAGGCGCGCACGAAGGCGGCATCGAAGCCTGCGGGGGCGTTCAGGCCGGTGCCGGCGGCGGTGCCGCCCTGCGGCACGGCATAGAGGCGCGGCAGGCACGCCTCGACCCGCGCGATGCCGAGCTCGATCTGGCGGGCGTAGGCGGCGAATTCCTGCCCCAGCGTCACCGGCACCGCGTCCATCATGTGGGTGCGCCCGATCTTGACGGTGCCTGCCCATTCGGCGGCGCGCGCGGAGAGCGCCGCTTGCAGCGTCGCCAGCCCCGGCAGGAGCTGGTCGCGCACCGCAAGCGCGGCGGCGATATGCATCACGGTCGGGAAGCTGTCGTTCGAGGACTGGCTGCGGTTGACGTGATCGTTCGGGTGGACCGGGCTGCGGCTGCCGCGCGGGCGGCCGAGTGCGGCGTTGGCACGGTTGGCGATCACCTCGTTCGCGTTCATGTTGGTCTGGGTGCCCGAGCCGGTCTGCCAGACCGGCAGCGGGAACTCGGCATCGAGCGCGCCATGCGCGATCTCCCCCGCCGCCGCGATGATCGGATCGGCGATCTCCGCCGCCAGCACCCCCAGCTCCTTGTTGGCCATCGCCGCTGCCTGCTTCTGCAGACCCTGCGCGTGGACCAGCACCGTCGGCAGCCGCTCGGTACCGATGCGGAACAGCCGGCGCGCCCGTTCGGTCTGCGGCCCCCACCAATGCGCGGCCGGGATCTCGATCGTGCCGAGGCTGTCGGTCTCGGTGCGGGTGGCGGCGTCGGCCGCGCCCGGGCTGGTGCTGTCGGTCATGGCGGCTTCCTCGCAAGCGGCATCGGCGTATCATCGCCTACCGCATGAGAGATGGAGGCGCGCGTGAAAATCACCAGGGTTTCGGCGCAGGGCTATTCGGCGCCGGTCGCGGTGCCGCTCTGGACCGCGCACGAGGCGATGAAGGCCGCCTTCGACATCATCGTGACGGTGGAAACCGATGCCGGCATCACCGGGCACGGGCACATCCATACGGGCCCGATCCCCGAGGTGGTGGAGTGGGTGGGCAGGCTGGGCGAGATGATCCTCGGCCGCGATGCGCGCGCGCACATGGCGGTGTGGGAGCATCTGTTCTCGCTCACCAGCCCCCGCCCCGGCGCGTGGGAGGGGCGCGGCGGGGAGCCGAAGCCGCTGCCGCGCCCGGCGCGCCCGCAGATCATGGCCGCGATCGGCGGCATCGACATCGCGCTCTGGGACATCAAGGGCAAGGCGGCGGGGATGCCGGTCTGGGCGCTCTTGGGCGGCAGCGGCGAGCCCGTGCCGGCCTACGCCACCGGCGGCTACTACCGCCCCGGCGGCAGCGATGCGGTCTATGCCGAGGAGCTGGCGGGCTTCGTCGCCAAGGGCTTCCGCGCCGTGAAGCTCAAGGCGGGCGGGGAGACGGTGGCCGACGATGCCCGGCGCATCGGCGCCGTGCGCCGCGCGATCGGGGCGGATGTCGCGCTGATGCTCGACCTCAACGCGCCCTACGACCTCACCACCGCGATCGCGGCCGCGCACGCCTTCGCCCCGCACGGCATCACCTGGCTCGAGGAGATCCTGCACTGGCATGCGACCGCGCAGGACTGGGCGCGGCTTGCCGCCGCAAGCCCGGTGCCGCTGGCGCATGGCGAGCGCGAGATCACGCGCTTGCCCGTGCGCGACCTGATCGATGCCGGGGCGATCCGCTTCGTGCAGTTCGACGCAACGCGGGCCGCCGGCTTCACCGAGGCGCTGCGCATCGGCCGGTATGCGGCCGAGAAGGGCGTGCTGGTGGCGCCGCACACCATGCCGGAAATCCACGCCCACCTCGTCTCGGCCCTGCCCGGGCACGGCTATATCGTCGAGGCCCATCCGGACGATGTGCGCGACCCGTTGGGCCATGTGCTGTTCGCCAACCGCCCGCATCTGACCAAGGATGGGCGCTGGCCGCTGCCCGACGCGCCGGGCTTCGGGCTGGAGATCGACTGGAAGTCGATCGAGCGCTGGCGCGTCGCCTGAGGCGGGGGGCGCGGGGCGCGGGGCGCGGGGAGCGGGGAGCGTCGCTTCAGCCGCGCAGCACCGGCAACACGTGGTCGACCAGCAGCAGCAAGGCGAAGCCGAGGAAGATCGCCCCGGTGGCAAGCGAGATCGCGCGCATCGCCTTGGGGCTTTCCAGCCGCCGGCGCACCCAGTCCGCCGCCAGCACCAGGAAGGTCTGCCACAGGATGTTCACGACCAGCAGCGTCGCGCCGAGCAGCAGCACCTGCAACCAGACGCGGCCGAGCGAGGGGGCGACGAAGTTCGGGAACAGCGCCAGGAACAGGAGCAGCACCTTGGGATTGAGCAGGTTGGTCGCCGCCGCCTGCCAGTAGGCGCGCGCGCGGCCGATCGCGCGCGGCGTGCCGAGGCCGAACAGGGTGCCGCCGTCGCGGATCGCATCGAGCCCCATCTTGCCGAGCCAGAGGGCGCCGGCGATGGCGATCGCCTGGAAGATGAAGGGGGCGGCGGCCAGCACCGCCGAGATGCCGGCGGCTGCAAGGGCGACATGCACCACGACGCCGCTCTGCACCCCGGTCACGGCGGCAAGCCCGGCGCTGCGCCCGGAAGCGAGCGCGGCGCGCAGGATGAACAGCGTGTCCGGCCCCGGGCTGACCACGATCGCGATCGCGGTGGCGAGGTAGCCGGCATAGAGCGCGGGATCGAGCGGCAGGCCGGACATGGCGGGGCCTTGGGGTGCGGGACACCGGAACGGGCGCGGGACCGCGCGCGCGGCGGGCGAATGGCGCGCCGCGCCGCCGCCCGCGATCGGGCAGGGTCAGCGTTGCGGCATCAGCGTTGCGGCATCAGCGTTGCGGCATCAGCGTTGCGGCATCAACGTTGCGGCATCAGCGTTGCGGTTGGGGCGGCGGGGTCGCCGGCCGCGCATCGCCGACATGCTCGTAGGAGGCGAGCTCGATCAGGTTGCCGTCGGGATCGCGGAAATAGACCGACATGATCGCCCCGAGCGCGCCGTCGCGCGCGCTTGGCGTGCGTTCCAGCGCCACGCCGCAGGCGGCGAGATGCGCCATCAGCTCGGCCGGGGACTGCGTGGTGACGAAGCAGATATCGACCGCGCCCACCGTGGGCTGGCGGGCATTGGCGCGGAAGCGGGTATCGGCCTGGTGCAGGTTGATCTTGTGCGGGCCGAAGAACAGCGCCCAGCGGCCGGGGGCGAATTCCCTCGCCTCCATGCCCAGCACGCGCGCGTAGAAATCGCGCGCGCGCGCCAGGTCGGAGACCGTCATCACCAGATGGTCGATGCGTTCGAGCCTGATCATCGCCGCGTTCCCCCGCCAAGGCCGCGCGCCTGCCTGCGCGCGTTCAGACCTGCTTGTAGAAATCGTTGCCCTTGTCGTCGATGACGATGAAGGCGGGGAAATCCTCGACCTCGATGCGCCAGACCGCCTCCATGCCGAGTTCGGGATATTCCAGCACCTCGACCTTGCGGATGCAGTCCTGCGCCAGCCGCGCCGCCGGCCCGCCGACCGAGCCGAGATAGAAGCCGCCATGCTGCTTGCAGGCATCGAGCACGTCCTTGCTGCGATTGCCCTTGGCCAGCATGACGAAGCTGCCGCCGGCGGCCTGCAACGCCTTCACATAGCTGTCCATCCGTCCCGCCGTGGTGGGGCCGAAGGCGCCGGAGGCATAGCCCTCGGGCGTCTTGGCCGGGCCGGCGTAGTAGACCGGATGGTCCTTGAGGTATTGCGGCAGCCCCTGGCCGGCATCGAGCCGCTCCTGGAACTTGGCGTGCGCGATGTCGCGCGCCACCACCATCGGGCCGGTGAGCGACAGCCGCGTCTTGACCGGATGCCTGGAAAGCAGGGCGCGGATCTCGCTCATCGGGCGGGTGAGATCGACCTTCACCACCTCGCCATCGAGGTGCTGGTCGGTGATCTCGGGCAGGAAGCGCGCCGGGTTGCGCTCGAGCGCCTCCAGGAACACGCCCTCGGGCGTGATCTTGGCCAGCGCTTGGCGGTCGGCCGAGCAGGAGACGCCGATCCCCACCGGGCAGGAGGCGCCGTGGCGCGGCAGGCGGATCACGCGCACATCGTGGCAGAAATACTTGCCGCCGAACTGCGCGCCGATGCCGAGCCCGCGCGTCATGGCGTGGATCTTCGCCTCCAGCTCCAGGTCGCGGAAGGCATGCCCGGCCTTGGTGCCTTCGGTCGGCAGCGCATCGAGATAGCGCGTCGAGGCGAGCTTGACCGTCTTCAGGCACTGCTCGGCCGAGGTGCCGCCGATCACCACCGCGAGATGGTAGGGCGGGCAGGCCGAGGTGCCGAGCGTGCGCACCTTCTCGGTCAGGTAGGCCATCAGCCGGTTCGGGTTCAGGACCGCCTTGGTCTCCTGGTAGAGGAAGGTCTTGTTGGCCGAGCCGCCGCCCTTGGCCACGAACATGAGCTTGTAGGCAAGCTCGTCATGCCCGCCGGGGCTGGCGAGCAGGTCGAACTGCACCGGCAGGTTGTTGCCGGTATTGACCTCGTCGAACATCGACAGGGGCGCCATCTGCGAATAGCGCAGGTTGGTTTCGGTGTAGGTGCGATGCACGCCCCAGGACAGCGCCTCCTCCTCGTCGCCCTGCACCAGCACGCGCTGGCCCTTCTTGCCGAACACGATCGCGGTGCCGGTGTCCTGGCACATGGGCAGCACGCCGCCGGCGGAGATGTTGGCGTTCTTGAGCAGGTCGAGCGCCACGAAGCGGTCATTGTCCGACGCCTCGGGGTCGTCGAGGATGGCGCGCAGCTGCGCCAGGTGCCCCGGCCGCAGCAGGTGGGAGATGTCCTTCATCGCCTCGAAGGCGAGTGTCGCGAGCGCCTCGGGCGCGACCTTGAGGAACTCCGTCCCGCCGAGCGTGACCTTTTCCACCCCGCCCACGGGCAGCTTGCGGTAGGGCGTCTCGTCCTTGCCGAGCGGGAACATGGTCGAGAACAGGAAGCGCGGGTCGCGTCCGAGGGGGGCGTTCATGGCGGCACTCTCCACAGGCTGGCCGGGCGGCGCGGACAAGGGGGCGCGGCCGGGCGCGGGCGGGTTATGTCACAAGCGGCGGGCGCGGGCAAAGGGCCGCAAGCGCCGATCACGGCGCGGGCGCGGCCAGGCATCGGGCACCGGGGGCGAGGCGGCCGGGGCAGCGGCTGCGCGCACCGGCGGCATGGGGCATCGCGGGCCGCCCCGGGCGCCTCAGCGCCGGCAACCGAAGGGATCGCGGGCAGGGGGGCGGGCCGACGCGAAGGCGGGCTGCTGGGGGGATCGGCGCCGCCGGCCGGGCGCGCCAGGCCGCCGGGGCGCCCGCGCGGGGCGAGGCGATCGGCCTCGGCTGGGCCGGGCGAGCGCACGGGCAGGAGGTGCCGGCGCGAGGCAACGCGGGCGGGAGCAGCCCGCAACAGGGGGCGAGGGCGGGAGCGATCGGACCCGGCGCGGCGTGGCTGGCGCGGGCGCGGCTGGGGGCGGCGTGACGGGGGTGGACAGGCGTCGGGAGTGGGCAGGCGTCGGGAGTGGGCAGGCGTCGGGAGTGGGCAGGCGTCGGGAGTGGGCAGGCGTCGGGAGTGGGCAGGCGTCGGGAGTGGCTAGGCGTCGGGAGGGTCCCGGCGGTCGGGAGGCGCCCGTTCAGGCCGGGCTGCTGCCGCCCGGATTGCCGTCCGTTCCGCCGCTGTTGCCGGCACTGCTGCGGCGGCGGAAGGCGTCGAGTTGCACCACGGTGGGCTTGGCCGGCTTGTCGGCTTCGCCGGCGGCATCGGCAGCGGGGCGGTCGGCCGCAGGCTCGGCTTCGGGCTCGGGCGCATCGTGCGGCGCCCCCGCCCCGGAGCGGGCGGCATTGCGCGCGGCCGGGGTCGGCGGCCTTTGCTCCGCGGCGATCGCCGGGGCCGGGGCGCGCGCGGTGGGCAGGGCGGCGATCGTCGCCCCGGCGTTCTCGATGCCGCCCGCCTTCTCGATGACGGAGGCCGGCTCGGCCTGGACGGCGGCATCGCCCGCCGACGCGGCCGGTTCGGTTCCGGTTTCGGCCAGGCCGGCCGGGGTGAATTGCAGGCCGAAGCGCACCGAGGGATCGGCGAACTGGGTCAGCGCGGCGAAGGGCACGTGCAGGGTCGAGGGCACGCCGCCGAAGGACAGCCCGACCTGGAAGCGGTCGGCGAACACCTTCAGCTCCCAGAACTGGTGCTGCAGGACGATGGTGATCTCCTGCGGGTAGCGGGCGCGGAGATGGTCGGGCATCTGCACGCCCGGATGGTCGGTGCGGAAGGTGACGTAGAAATGGTGCTCGCCCGGCAGGCCGTGGCGTCCGGCGAACTCCAGCGCCTCGCGCACGACCGCGCGCAGCGCGTCCTCGACCATGCGGTCGTAGCGCAGCGCGGGCGCATTGCCGCTGCCCTGGTTGCCGCCTCCCGACTTCGCGTCGGCCATGCCGTCTCTCCCTTCGGCCCCGATCAGGCGCGTTCCGCGCACGCCCGGCGCACCTTGGCGCCCACCTGGGGTGGCGGTCGCGGCGTCCGGAGCGGGCGGCGGAGTGGGGGGCTTCTGTTGCCCGGTGCCCCCCGAACCGCGCTTAGGTCAGACTACCTTAAACCCGATACGGGTGTCAGGCAGCCATCGCCGTCGCAGGCGCAACGTTGTCGTTGGCACCTATGATACGGCCCGATAACGGCGGAACCATGCCGGGCGAAGGCAACGCCTTTACCACGCGTGTCGAAGCCTGTGTCGCCCCCATGCCCCGGCCGTGCGGACTGTCCGTTGCGGAGCCTGCCCGTGGCCGGTGGAAATGGTGGAGGCGCCGGGCACTGCCCCCGGGTCCACGACGCTTATTCCACGCACCCTGTATCGCCATAGTCGGGTAGAGCTCGCGCCCCGCCCGACGCAGCGAATATAGGCATTCGCCGCCGCCGCCGCCAGGGCCATGCGCGGCCGATCGCAAGGCTTGCCGCGCGCCTCCGGCCTGCCCATGATCCGCCCGCCCGGACCGGGGCAGGAGCGGAGTCGCACGTTCGCAAGGATGGGCCAATGGCGTTGACAGCGGAGCAGGAAGCGGAGATCGCCCAGGCGCGGGCGCAAAGCGTGCCCACGCGCCGCGCCACCGTGCCGGCGCTGGAGGAAATCCTGTTCGCGGCGATCCCGGTGCTCGACCACGGATTCATCCGCGTCATCGACTATATGGGCGACGATGCGGCGGTGGTGCAGGCCGCGCGCGTGAGCTACGGGCGCGGCACCAGGAAGGTCAGCGAGGATGCCGGCCTGATCCGCTACCTGATGCGCCACCGGCACACCACGCCCTTCGAGATGGCCGAGATCAAGTATCACGTGAAGCTGCCGATCTTCGTCGCCCGGCAGTGGATCAGGCACCGCACCGCCAACGTCAACGAATATTCGGCGCGCTATTCGGTGCTCGACCGCGAGTTCTACATCCCGGCACCCGAGCATCTCGCGGCGCAGAGCGCGATCAACCGTCAGGGCCGCGGCGCGGTGCTGGAGGGGGACGAGGCCGCGCGCGTGCTCGCGCTCCTGCGCGACGATGCCGCCCGCACCTACGACCACTATATCGAGATGCTGAACGAGGACGAGGCCGGGCGCGTGCAGGACGAAGGCCGCCAGGGGCTGGCGCGGGAACTGGCGCGCATGAACCTGACGCTCAACACCTACACGCAATGGTACTGGAAGACCGACCTGCACAATCTCCTGCACTTCCTCAGCCTGCGCGCCGATGCCCACGCCCAGTACGAGATCCGCGCCTATGCCGAGGCGATGCTGGAGACCGTGAAGCGCTGGGTGCCGGTCACGCACCAGGCCTTCATGGATTATCGCATGGGGGGCGTGCATCTTTCGGCGCCGGGGCTGGCGATCCTGCGGCGCATGCTGGCGGGCGAGGCGGTGACGCAGGAAAGCTCGGGCCTGTCCAAGCGCGAATGGCGCGAGCTGATGGACGCGCTCGGCCGTCCGGGCTGAGCCGGAGCCCCCGCCGGGGCGGATCGCGCAAAGATCACAGTCATGTTGGTTGCAGGCTGCCAGAGCGGGCGCCTAGCCTAGGTGCCGCGCTGCCCGCCCGGCGGCCCGCTTATGATGCCCGCTTATGATGCCCGGCCCATGACGCCCCGCCCACGACGCCACACCCGATCGGCCGGCGGCGCCAGCCGGCCCCGAGGAGACAGTGATGGACCGTCCCCGCCATTCCTCCCGCCATGGCCGGCGGGGCGCGGCCCGCGCGCCGCTTCTGGCGCTGGCGGCGCTCGGCCTTCCGGTGCTGCTCGGCGGATGCGCCGTGGCCTCGGCCGGGGCGAGTGTTGCCGGCGCGGCGGTCGATCTCGGCGTCGGTGCGGCGCGGCTGACCGGGCGCGCCGTGGGCGCGGCGGTCGATGCCGTGACACCCGACGCGCCCGCGGCCGATGCGCCAGCGGCCGACGCGCCCGGCGCCGAGGCGGCCACGCCGGCGCCGCCCCGGGCAACGGGACCTGCCCCGGCCACGGCCCAGCTTGCGCCACCGGCAGGCATGGCGGCTGGCACCTCGGTTCCGGGCGCCTTCCCGACCTGGCAGCCGGCGCAGCGGCCGACGGGCTCGGGTTCGGCCGCCGGTTTCGGCAGCCGCGCCCCCTCGCCGCGCGGCGAGACCGTCCAGCCCTTCGAGCCGATCGTGCCCGATCCCGCGTCCGCATCGCGCCATCTCGGCGACCAGTCCTCGCCGAGCCAGTCCGGATTCGACCCGATGCCGGGCGGGCGGGTCTGGCTGCCTTCGGACGCGCGGCGCTAGAGGTGTCGGAACGGACCTGGCTGCCTTGCAGGGCAGCGACCAGCGTCACGCCATGCGGCCCGGCCGGACGGCGCTCCGGGACCGGTTCCGTCGCGGCCGTGGCGCCGAGCGCTTCTGCCCCGTCCGGCCCGGTGCAGAGGACGGCCGCGGCGGGCGGCTACTCGACCACGATGCGCGGGCGCGATCCCTCGCGCCGGGCCAGCACCGCCTCGCATTTCTGCCAGACCCTCGCGGCGATGGCGCGGTAGGTCCCGGCCTCCTCGCTCTCGGGCTGGCTGGCCGTGATCGGCACGCCGGCGTCGGAGGTCTCGCGGATGGCGAGCTTGATCGGGATCTCGCCCAGGAATTCCGCGCCCAGCCGCTCGGCCTCGGCCCTGGCGCCGCCATGGCCGAATATGTCGCTCCGGTGCCCGCAATTGGGGCAGCAGAAATAGCTCATATTCTCGATCAGCCCGAGCACCGGCACGTTGGTGCGCGCGAACATCGCCATCCCGCGCCGCGCATCGAGCAGCGCGATGTCCTGCGGCGTCGAGACGATCACCGCCCCGGTCAGCGGCACGCGCTGGGCCATGGTAAGCTGCGCATCGCCCGTGCCTGGCGGCATGTCCACCACCATGATGTCGAGCGGACCCCACATCACCTCGCGCATCATCTGTTCGAGCGCGCCCATCACCATCGGCCCGCGCCAGATCATCGGCGTGTCCTCGGCCACTAGGAAGCCCACCGACATCGCTTTCAGGCCCCAGGCCTCGACCGGGGCGATCTTCTGGCCGGCCATCTGCGGCTTGCCCGAGACGCCCAGCATGCGCGGCAGCGAGGGGCCGTAGACATCGGCATCGAGCAGCCCGACCTTGAGCCCGTTCTGCGCCAGCGCCACGGCAAGATTGACGGCGGTGGTGCTTTTCCCGACCCCGCCCTTGCCCGAGGCGATGGCGATGATGGCGCGGCACTCGGCCAGGAGTTGCGGCCCCTGCCCGGTGCGCTGCTGCTGCTGCGGCCCCCCCTGCCTTGGCGGCGCGGCCTGGGACGCGGCTTGTGTCCCTTGCGCGGCGGGGCGGTGGGCGGTCAGCACCACGGTCGCCGACAGGATGCCCGGCAGGGCCATCGCCGCCTTCTCGGCCGCCACCCGGACCGGTTCGAGCCCGGGCGCGCGCTCGCGCGGCACCTCGAGCGCGAAGGACACCAGCCGGTCCTTCACCTGCACCCCGCTGACCCAACCGAGCGCCACCACATCCTGCCCGGTTTCGGGATCGCGCACGGCCTTGAGCGCCTCGATCAGCGCGGTGGCGGCGGGGGGCTGCGCCCCGGCAGCGGCGGCGGTTTCGCCCGCTGGGGCGCGGCCGAGAGCCTGGCGCAGGGCGCCCAGGAGACCCGATCCGCCCCCCTTGCCCTCGCCCGCCGGGGACCGGGCCGGGACAATCAATTGCCTGCCGCCTGCCGTCATCGCTTGAAAACTCCCCCGAATTGGACAATATGCCGGCCACCGCTGCCGGTCTTGCGACCGGCGGCCAAGCCGGGCTGCCGGCGGATCGATGCCAGCCGCCCAGGTCAGGCCGGAATATGGGCCGCTCTGGGCGACACGCCAACGCGGCACGGGCCGCGATAGCGAAAAAAGGGAAGCAACAAGCCGATGCCTTGGACGAACAATACCGGCGGCGGCCCCTGGAGCGGGGGCAACCGGCCGGGTGGCCCCTGGGGCCAGAGCGGCGGCCCGGGCCTGCCGCAGGGACCTGACCTCGAAGCGTTGCTGCGCAAGGCGCAGGAAGGGGTCAAGCGCGTGCTGCCAGGTGGCATGGGCAGCGGCAAGGCGCTTGGCTTCATCGCCGCGGGCCTGGTCGGTCTGTGGCTCCTGTCGGGCTTCTACAATGTCCGCGAAGGCCAGGCCGGCGTGGTGCTGCGCTTCGGCGAGTTCGTGAAGATGACGCCGCCGGGCCTGAACTATGCCCTGCCGGCGCCGATCGATCGCGTCATCCTCGCCCCGGTCGAGCAGCGCAACCAGATCGAGATCGGCTTCTCGACCTCGCCCGCGGCACGCGCGCGCACCGCCCGCGGCGCCGACGTGATCGAGGAAAGCCTGATGCTGACGGGCGATGAGAACATCATCGACATCGACTTCCTGGTGGTGTGGAAGATCAACAACCAGCAGGTCGAGCAGTTCCTGTTCAACATCCGCAATCCCGAAGGCACGGTGAAGTCGGCCGCGGAAAGCGCGATGCGCGAGGTGATCGGCCGCACGCCGCTCCAGCCGGCGCTGACCGAAGCGCGCGCCAACGTCGAGCAGGACGTGCTGCGCCGCACCCAGGAGATCCTGGACCAGTATCGCGCCGGCATCCAGATCATCCAGATCCAGCTGCAGAAGGTGGACCCGCCGGCGGCGGTGATCGACGCCTTCCGCGACGTGCAGCGCGCCAATGCCGACCGCGAACGCACCCGCAACGAGGCGGAAAGCTTCCGCAACGACATCATCCCCCGCGCCCGCGGCGAGGCCGAGCGTCTGGTGCAGGAGGCCGAAGCCTTCCGCGAAGGCCAGGTCGCCCGCGCCACCGGTGAGTCGCAGCGCTTCGTCTCGGTCTACAACGCCTATCGCCAGGCCGAGGACGTGACCAAGATCCGCATGTATCTGGAGACCATGGAGGACATACTGAAGAGCAGCGGCATGATCGTCGTCGACGAGCGGCTGCAGGGCGTGGTGCCCTTCCTCAACGTGCCCGGCGTGCCGGCGCGCACCACGGTCCCGGCGCCCGGCACGGCCGGCGGCGCCGCGGTCGGCGCGGCCACCATCCCCGGCATCGGTGCCAACCCCCGTAGCGGAGCCCAGCGATGAGCTCGAAAGCCCTTATCGGCGGCGCCATCGGCGCGGCGGTGGCGGCCGTTCTCGCCTATTCCTCCCTGTTCCAGGTGCAGCAGACCGAGCAGACCCTGGTCTTCCAGTTCGGCCAGTTTGTCCGCAATGTCGATCGCCCCGGCCTGCACGCCAAGCTGCCCTTCGTGCAGACCATCGTCCCGCTCGACAAGCGCCTGCTTGATTTCGAGCGCCCGGGCGAGGAGGTGATCCTGGGCGACCAGCGCCGGCTGATCGTCGACACCTTCACCCGCTATCGTATTGCCGACCCGCTGCGCTTCTACCAGTCGGTGGTGGTGGCGCGTGCCACCTCGGACGTCGAGCGGGCGACGCGCGACCTGCTGTCGGGCCTCGTCTCCTCGTCCTTGCGCCGCGTGCTGGGCAACGAGCCGCTCCTGTCGGTGCTGTCGGCCGACCGTACGCGGATCATGTCCGAGATCCACCGCATGGTCGACGAGGAAGCCCGCCGCTTCGGCCTTCGGGTCGAGGATGTGCGCATTCGCCGCGCCGACCTGCCGGAAGAGAACTTCCAGGCGATCTTGCAGCGGATGCAGACCGAGCGCGAACGCGTCGCGCGCGAGGCACGATCCGAAGGTGCCGAGGTCGGCCAGCGCATCCGCGCGGCCGCCGAACGCGAGCGCACCGTGCTTCTGGCCGAGGCGCAGGCGCGCGCCGATGCGATCCGCGGCCAAGGCGAGCAGGAGGCGATCCGCATCTACGCCGAGGCGTTCAACCGCGACCGCGAGTTCTTCGCCTTCTGGCGCACGATGCAGGCCTATCGCGAGGCGTTCGGCGATGGCGGGGCGCGGATGATCCTCTCGCCGGACAGCGAGTTCTTCCGCTTCTTCCGCAACCTGCCGGGTGCGCCGCCGCGCGAGAACCGCCCGGCACCGCCTGCCCCCGCGCGCTGAACGGGCAGGACCAGGACGCACGGATGCGGGGCGATCGGGTAGCCGGTCGCCCCGCTTCGCGTTCTGCGTCCGGCCCTGGATCGTGCGCCGCGCGACCGGCACGCGACGCGACACCCGGTTGGCCCCCGGTTGCGCCTTGACGCTTGACCGCCCGCCGCAGAGGCGCCCGCCATGTCCGTCTCCGACCTGATCCTCGCCCTGGGCCTGCTGCTGGCGGTCGAGGGGCTGCTCTACGCCGCCTTTCCGGGCCTGATGCGCCGCGCGATCGCCCAGGCACTGCTGATGCCGCCCGATGCCTTGCGCATCGGCGGGCTGATCGCGGCGATCATTGGTGTCGGGCTGGTCTGGTTCGTGCGCGGCGGCTGAACATGGCGGCTGAACATGGCGGCGGAGCATGGCGGCGGAGCATGGCGGCTGGCCGTGCGGGCGCGGCTCGGCGTTCACACTGTCGTGAGAAGTGTTTCGCCGCCCGCCATGGTCACAGTCCGATACACTCGGCAATGCAGGCGACCATTGACGGTGCTTGGAGCCAAGGCCACATCGCGCGCATAATCCGGCTGCGCGCCCGCCCGGCAACGAGCCCGCCGCGGCCGATTCCCGGCCCTCGTTCCGCGATGGCCTGAACCGACGAAGGACATTCCCATGACCAATTCCTTGCTGCGCAAGGCTGTTCTCGTCGCAGCCGCGTTCCTGGTTCTGCTCACGCCGCTTGCGCCGCTGCCGCTGGTGCCGGCCCAGGCCCAGGCCCAGCCGCGCGGCGCGCCCGACAGCTTCGCCGACCTGGCCGAGCGCTTGCTGCCGGCCGTGGTCAACATCTCGACCAGCCAGAATGTCCGCGGCCGCGATCGCCAGGCGCCCGACATGCCGCAATTCCCGCCCGGCTCCCCGTTCGAGGAGTTCTTCCGCGACTTCTTCGACCGCAACCGGCCCGGCAACCGCGCCGAGCCGCAGCAGCCGCAGCGCCCACGCCGCGCCCAGTCGCTCGGCTCGGGCTTCGTCATCGACGCCTCGGGCCTGGTGGTGACCAACAACCACGTCATCGACGGCGCCGACGAGATCAACGTCATCCTGTCCGACAACACGACGCTGCGCGCCGAGCTGGTCGGGCGCGACCAGCGCACCGACCTCGCGCTCCTGCGTGTGCGCACCGACCGCCAGCTCACCGCCGTGCGCTTCGGCAATTCCGACCGTTCGCGCGTGGGCGACTGGGTGCTGGCGATCGGCAACCCCTTCGGCCTTGGCGGCTCGGTCACCGCCGGCATCATCTCGGCGCGCGGGCGTGACATCCGCCAGGGCCCGTATGACGACTTCCTGCAGACCGACGCCGCCATCAACCGCGGCAATTCGGGCGGTCCCTTGTTCAACATGGCCGGCGAGGTGATCGGCATCAACACCGCCATCTTCTCGCCCACCGGCGGGTCGATCGGCATCGGTTTCGCGATTGCCTCGAACCTCGCGCAGACGGTCATCGCGCAGCTGCAGGAGTTCGGCCGCACCCGGCGCGGCTGGCTCGGCGTGCGCATCCAGGGCGTCACCGACGAGATCGCCGAGAGCATCGGCCTGCGCGAGGCGCGCGGGGCGATGGTCGCCTCGGTGCAGGAGGGCGGGCCCGCCGATCGCGCGCGCATCCAGGCGGGCGACGTGATCCTGCGCTTCGGCGAGACCGACATCCGCGAGATGCGCACCCTGCCGCGCGCGGTGGCGGAAACCGCTGTCGGCCGCCAGGTGCCGGTGATCGTCTGGCGCGACGGGCGCGAGCGTACGCTCAGCGTCACCATCGCCGAGTTGCAGGACGAGCAGGCGGCGGCCACGCCCGGGCGCGGGACCGAGCGCACGCCGGCGGTGCGCCCCTCCGAGATCGCCGGGCTTGGCATCACCGTCGCCGGCATCACGCCCGAACTGCGCGAGCGCTTCCAGCTGGCCGAGAACCAGCGCGGCGTGGTGATCACCGACGTGGCGCCGAGCGGCAGCGCGGCCGAGCGCGTGCGCCCGGGCGATGTCATTCTGGAGGTGGCGCAGGAGCCGGTGGCCACCCCGGCCGAGGTCACCGAGAAGGTCGAACGCGCGCGCCGCGCCGGCCGGCGCAACGTGCTGATGCTGGTGGAAGGCCAGGCCGGGCTGCGCTGGGTGCCCTTCGCCATCGGCTCGGCGCGGGATGGCGGCAGCCGCAACTGAAGCACGGCCCCGCGCGCTCGCGCGCGGATCGCAAGGCAGCGCGGCCTTCCTCCCGGCAGGGCAGGGGGCCGCGCACTTGCGGCCCGCCGGGCCTTCAGGCGCCGACGAATTCCTCGGCGCGGTAGCCTTGCGCGAACAGAAGCGCGGTCAGGTCGCCATGATTGACCCGCACCTGGCTGGCCGCCGCGACCGAGGGCTTGGCACGGAAGGCGACGCCAAGCCCCGCCGCCTGGAGCATCGGCAGGTCGTTGGCGCCATCGCCCACCGCGCAGGCCGCGGAAAGCGGCAGGCCGCGCTCGGCGGCGAAGTGCGTCAGCGCCGCAAGCTTGGCGTCCTTGTCCAGGATCGGCTCGGCCACGCGCCCGACCAGATGCCCGTCCTCGACCAGCAGATCGTTGGCCTGGTCGGTGTCGAAGCCGACCAGCGTGCGCACGCGCGCGGTGAAGAAGCGGAACCCGCCCGAAACCAGCGCGCAATAGGCGCCGTTCGCGCGCATGGTGCCGACCAGCGCCTTGGCGCCGGGCATCAGGGCGATGCGCGCCCAGGTTTCCTCCAGCGCCGCGGCGGGCAGGCCCTTGAGCATCGCCACGCGCTCGCGCAGCGCGCCGGCGAAATCGAGCTCGCCATTCATCGCGCGTGCCGTGATGGCGGCGATGACATCCTTGATGCCGGCGAAATCGGCCAGCTCGTCCAGCGTCTCGCCGGTGACGATCGTGCTGTCCATGTCGGCGACCAGGAGGCGCTTGCGCCGCCCCTCGGCGCGCTGGGCGATGATGTCGAAGGGCGCAGCGGGGCCGAGCGCGTGGCGCAGGGCGGCGTCGGCCTGGTCGGGGCCGATCTCGCCGAAGGCGATGTCGGCGGCGCGGGCGGGCGCGAGCCAGTCCGGGCGCGCGGTCTCGGCGCCAAGGGCGCGGAGCGCGGCGCGGGCCTGGGCCAGCACGGCATCGGTAAGCGCGGGCCCCTCGGGCGCGGCGATCATGGTCAGGCGGAAGGGCAGGCTGTTCGGCATGGCGCGCGCACCATGCCCGCGGGCCGGCGCGTATGCAAGCGGCGCCCATGCAAGCGGGGCGCGTGCAAGCGGGGCGCGTGCAAGCGGGGCGCGCAAGCGGGCAGGGGGCGGCGATGAACGGCGAGGCGCAGGCGACGCCGCCCGATGCGCTGATCGTGTTCGGGCCTACCGCAAGCGGCAAGTCCGCGCTCGGCCTGTGGCTGGCCGAGCGGCTGGCCGGCACGATCATCAATGCCGATTCGATGCAGCTCTATCGCGAGTTGCGCATCATCACCGCCCGCCCGACGGCGGCCGAGGAGGCGCGCGTGCCGCACCGCCTCTATGGCGTGCGGCCGGCGGCCGAGCCCGCCTCGGCCGGCTGGTGGCGGGAGGCGGCCCTGGCCGAGATGGCGGCGGTGCGCGCCGCCGGGCGCCTGCCGATCCTGCTCGGCGGCACGGGGATGTATCTCGCGGCGCTGACGGAAGGGCTTTCCGCCATCCCGCCCGTGCCGTCCGCCGTGCGCGATGCGATTGCGGCGCGCGCGCGCGACCAAGGCGCGGCGGCCTTGCATGCCGTGCTTGCCGCGCGCGACCCGGTCATGGCCGCGCGCCTCCGCCCCGGGGATGGGCAGCGCATCATCCGTGCGCTTTCCGTGCTGGAGGCGACCGGGCGGAGCCTTGCGGACTGGCAGGCCCGGGCCGGCGCGCCCGCGCCCTGGCGCTTCAGCGCGATCCTGCTCGACCCGCCGCGCGAGCCGCTGCGTGCCGCGATCGATGCCCGCTTCCGCGCCCAGATCGCCGCCGGCGCGCTCGACGAGGTGCGGGCCTTCGCTGCCCTCGGCCTCGATCCCGGCCTGCCGGCGATGAAGGCGCATGGCGTGCCGGAACTGATCCGCCATCTGAAGGGCGAGATCACGCTTGATGATGCGGTGCAGCAGGCGAGCGCCAATGTGCGCCAATACGCCAAGCGGCAGCGAAGCTGGATGCGCCATCGTCCGCCGGCACCCCTGGACCGCCTCCTAACGATACGGTCTCGGATTGGGTCCGTTACGCAATTTTTGGAAACTGAATCGGGTCTGATTCTCGCGTTTATTTGCGAATGCGGCTTGACCGCCCCCGCCTGACCCGGTAGAACCCACTTCTCCCGGCCCGCCATCGCGGCGGGCGGGGCCTGTTGCGCCGCAACGCGGCCCGGCCGGTGCCGGGACAAGGCGGCGCGTGAAGCCAAGGAACAGCACCATGTCGGCGCCCAGCCTGTTGTCCGGAGCGGAGATCGTCCTCAAAGCCCTGAAGGACCAGGGCGTGGACGTCATTTTCGGCTATCCGGGCGGGGCGGTATTGCCGATCTACGACGCGCTGTTCCAGCAGAACGCGATCCGCCACATCCTGGTCCGCCAGGAGGGCGGCGCCGTGCACGCGGCCGAGGGCTATGCCCGCTCGACCGGCAAGGTCGGCGTCGTGCTGGTCACGTCCGGCCCGGGTGCCACCAATGCCGTGACCGGGCTCACCGACGCGCTGCTCGACAGCATCCCGATCGTCTGCCTGACCGGGCAGGTGCCGACGCACCTGATCGGCAACGACGCCTTCCAGGAGGCCGACACCACCGGCATCACCCGGCCCTGCACCAAGCACAACTACCTGGTCAAGAACGTGGCCGATCTGGCCCGCGTGATGCACGAGGCCTTCTATGTCGCGCGCACCGGCCGCCCCGGCCCGGTGGTGGTGGACCTGCCCAAGGACGTGCTGTTCGCCAAGCACGAGTACAATGCCGGGCCGCTGACCCAGCACAAGAGCTACCGCCCGCAGACCGAGCCCGACCCGGCCGCCATCGCCAAGGCGGTGGAGATGATGCGCGGGGCCAAGCGCCCGATCCTCTATACCGGCGGCGGCATCATCAATGCCGGCCCCGAGGCCTCGAAGCTGCTCACCGATCTGATCGACCTCACGGGCTTCCCCTGCACCAACACGCTGATGGGGCTGGGCGCCTGCCCGGCCGATCATCCGAACTTCGTCGGCATGCTCGGCATGCACGGCACCTACGAGGCCAACCTCGCCATGCACGGCTCGGACGTGTTGGTGAACATCGGTGCGCGCTTCGATGACCGCGTCACCGGGCGGCTGCGCGATTTCGCGCCCAATGCGCGCAAGATCCACGCCGATATCGACCCTTCCTCGATCAACAAGAATGTGCGCGTGGACCTGGCCGTGGTGGGCGATGCCACATCCGTGCTGCGCGCGCTGATCGCGGAATGGAAGAAAAGCCGCGCCCGGCAGGACAAGGCCGCGCTCAAGGCGTGGTGGGACCAGATCCAGAAGTGGCGCGCGCGCGACTGCCTGCGCTATCGCCAGGGCGAGCAGATCATCAAGCCGCAATACGCGATCCAGCGGCTCTATGAACTCACCAAGGACCGCGACCCGATCGTCTCGACCGAGGTCGGGCAGCACCAGATGTGGGCGGCGCAGTTCTTCAAGTTCCAGTCGCCCAACCGCTGGCTCACCTCGGGCGGGCTCGGCACCATGGGCTATGGCCTGCCGGCGGCGATCGGCGCGCAGATCGCCCACCCGGATCGCCTGTGCATCGACATCGCCGGCGAGGCCTCGATCCTGATGAACATCCAGGAGATGAGCACGGCGGTGCAGTATCGCGCGCCGGTGAAGGTGTTCATCCTGAACAACGAGTATATGGGCATGGTGCGCCAGTGGCAGGAGCTGCTGCATGGCGGGCGCTATTCGGAAAGCTACACCGCCGCCCTGCCCGATTTCGTCAAGCTGGCCGAGGCGTTCCACGCGGTCGGCCTGCGCGCGCGCACCCCGGCCGAGCTCGACGGCGTGATCAAGGAGATGATCGCCATCGACCGGCCGGTGATCGCCGATATCTGCGTCGACAAGGCCGAGAACTGCTTCCCGATGATCCCCTCGGGCGCCGCGCACAACGAGATGATCCTTGGGCCCGAGGACGAGGCCGAGAAGAATGTCAGCGAGGAAGGGATGGTGCTGGTATGAGCCGGCGCCGCGCCGCGGCCTGAACGCGCCCCTTCCGACGCGCCCCTTCCGACGCGCCCGTTCCCCTGCCTCGCAGCATCCTTCCCGAACCGGAATCCTGCCATGTCCGCAACCGCAGACAATGCCGTGCGCAAGCACACCATCTCCGTCCTTGTCGACAACGAGGCGGGCGTGCTGGCGCGCGTGATCGGCCTGTTCTCGGGCCGCGGCTACAATATCGACAGCCTGACGGTGGCCGAGGTGGATCGCGCCCGCGCGCTCAGCCGCATCACCGTCGTCACCTCCGGCAGCGAGATGGTGATCGAGCAGATCAAGGCCCAGCTCGACCGGCTGGTGCCGGTGCACAGCGTCTCCGACCTGACGCTGGAAGGGCCGCATGTGGCGCGGGAACTGGCACTCGTGAAGGTGGTCGGCACCGGCGAGAAGCGGGTGGAATCGCTGCGCATCGCCGATGTGTTCCGCGCCCGGGTGGTGGACGCCACCACCGAGAGCTTCGTCTTCGAGATGACCGGCAGCACCGACAAGCTCGATGCCTTCATCCGGCTGATGGTACCGCTCGGCCTGCGCGAGGTCAGCCGCACCGGCGTGGCGGCCATTGCGCGCGGCGCCGGGGGGATGTAAGACCCGGCCGGCGCCCCCGGCCCCGGCGCCCGGCAGGAACCCGGGGCAATCCCGTTCGACCCCGAAGCGACCTTACCCAAGACCGAGAGGAAACGACCCATGCGCGTCTACTACGACCGCGATGCCGATGTGAACCTGATCAAGGCGAAGAAGGTCGCCGTGGTCGGCTATGGCAGCCAGGGCCACGCCCATGCGCTGAACCTGAAGGATTCGGGCGTGAAGGAGGTGGCGGTCGCGCTGCGTCCGGGCTCGGCCGGCATCGCCAAGGCCGAGGGCGCCGGCCTCAAGGTCATGGCGCCCGCCGAGGCCGCCAAGTGGGCCGATGTGGTGATGGTGCTGACCCCCGACGAGGGGCAGAGCGCGCTCTGGGAAGGGCATCTGCGCGACAACATGAAGAAGGGCGCGGCGATCGCTTTCGCCCACGGCCTCAATGTCCATTTCAACCTGATCGAGCCGCGCGGCGATCTCGACGTGTTCATGATCGCGCCCAAGGGTCCCGGCCACACCGTGCGCGGCGAATACATGCGTGGCGCGGGCGTTCCTTGCCTTGTCGCCGTGCACCAGAACAAGTCGGGCAATGCGCTCGAGATCGCGCTCTCCTATGCCTCGGCGATCGGCGGCGGGCGGGCCGGCATCATCGAGACCACCTTCAAGGAGGAGTGCGAGACCGACCTGTTCGGCGAGCAGAGCGTGCTCTGCGGCGGCCTGGTCGAGCTGATGAAGGCCGGCTACGAGACGCTGGTCGAGGCCGGCTACAGCCCGGAGATGGCCTATTTCGAGTGTGTCCACGAGGTGAAGCTGATCGTCGACCTGATCTATGAGGGCGGCATCGCCAACATGAACTACTCGGTCTCGAACACGGCCGAGTATGGCGAGTATGTCTCCGGCCCGCGCGTGATCGATGCCGGGGCGAAGGAGCGCATGAAGGGCATCCTGGCCGACATCCAGACCGGCCGCTTCGCGCGCGACTGGATGCTGGAGAACAAGGTCAACCAGGCCAACTTCAAGGCGATGCGCCGGCAGATGGCCGCCCACCCGATCGAGCAGGTGGGCGAGAAGCTGCGCGCCATGATGCCCTGGATCAAGAAGAACGCGCTGGTGGACAAGAACCGCAACTGATCGCGCCACGCGCGGGCCGCGGGCCCGCGCCAAGCGGCCAAGGAAAAGGGGCGGTCCCGCGGGGCCGCCCCTTTCGCGTTGTGTGCCCTCTCGCCCGCCGGATCAGCGATTGGCGCCGATCACCTCGCCATTGATCACCATCGCCGGGTCGGGGTGGCCGTCGAGCGCGTCGATCACGTTCTTCACCGCCTGGTGCGACATGCGCGCGAGGCACTCCACCGTGCCGGCGGCGAAATGCGGCGAGGTCAGCACGTTGGGCAGGTGCAGCAGCGGGTTGGCCGGATCGGGCGGCTCCTGCTTGAACACGTCGATCGCCGCGACCGCGATCCGCCCGCCGCGCAGCCCCTCGGCCAGCGCCGCCTCGTCCACCAGCCCGCCGCGCGCGGTGTTGATGAACCACACGCCCTTCTTCATCGCCGCGATGGTGCGCGGGTTGATCAGGTCCTTCGTCTCCTCCGACAGCGGGCAATGCAGCGTGATCACGTCCGCCTTGCCCATCGCATCTGCGAGGTCGAGCACGGGCATGTGTCCGTCGGCGGCGATACGCGGATGGGCATAGTAGGGATCATAGACCATCACCTTCATGCCGAAGGCGGTGCAGTAGCGTGCCACCCGCGTGCCGATGCGGCCATAGCCCACCACCAGCACCGTGCGCCCGGCAAGCTCGCCCTGGGCCGGGCCGGGATCGAGCCGCCAGCGCCCTGCCCGCACCGCGGCGTCGTAATGCTGCGCGCGCTTGGCGAGGTTGAGCATGAACATCATCGCGTGCTCGGCCACGGCCAGGTCGTTGGTGCCGTTGACCACCATCGCCGGGATGCGCCGGCGCGTGCAGCCGGCGATATCGACCGTGTCGTAGCCGACGCCGAAGCGCGCCACCACGCGCAGCCTGGGCGCGATCGAGAGCGCCTCCTCGTCCACCTTGTCGAGCGAGACCAGGAGCCCGTCGCAATCGGCGAGCTTGGCCAGGAAGGTCTTGCGGTCGGGGCCGGGCACCACTTCGACCGCGATGTCGGGGCGGGCCTCGAACAGCTTCATGCCCTCGGGCGAGAGCGGGCGGGTGACCAGGACACGATAGCGCGGGGCCATGCTTGCTTCCTCGGGCGCGGGGGGAGTGGTCGGGCGGGATGCGCGCGCGAAGCATGGCCGGGCCGGGGCGCCCCGGCAAGGGGCGGGGCCAGGGGCTGGGGCCAAGGGCCGGGGGCCAAGAGCCGGGGGCCAAGGGCCGGGGGCTAGGCCGGGTCTTGGATGAAGCCGGCGATACGCTCGCGGCGCTTGCGCCGCCGCCGCCGTGTGGATATCTTCACCGGCCATGAGCACGGGCCAACCCTCGCGCGCCACCAACGCCGCCCCGGCAATCGCCGGCGCGGCCGCGCGCCTGCCCGCCTCGCTCCTTCTCCTCGGCCTGCTTCGACTTAGCCGCCCCTGAGCGGAGCCGCCCCCTTGCGGGCAGCGCTCAGGGGAAAGGGCCCCGCCGGGGCCGTTTGCGCGCAACGCTAGGCCGACAGATTTTCCCGAGGACACCCAGACCATGACCACCGCGACCGATCCCGACCGCGACCCGAACCGAATCATCGTGTTCGACACGACGCTGCGCGACGGCGAGCAATCGCCCGGCTTCTCGATGAACCTCGAGGAGAAGCTGCGCATGGCGGATGCTCTCGAGGATCTCGGCGTCGACATCATCGAGGCGGGCTTCGCCATCGCCAGCCCCGGCGATTTCGAGGCGGTGAACGAGATCGCCAAGCGCATCCAGGGGGCGGTGGTGTGCAGCCTCGCGCGCGCCGGGCGCGACGACATCATGCGCGCCGGCGAGGCGCTGAAGCCGGCGCGGCGCAGCCGCATCCACACCTTCATCGCCACCTCGCCCCTGCACATGAAGGTGAAGCTGCAACTCAGCCCCGAGCAGGTGCTGGAAGCCACCAGCGCGGCCGTCTCGCTCGCCCGGCAATACACCGACGATGTCGAATGGTCGGCCGAGGATGGCAGCCGCTCGGAGCCCGATTTCCTCTGCCGCGCGGTGGAAGCGGCGATCAAGGCCGGTGCCACCACCATCAACATCCCCGACACGGTGGGCTACGCCGTGCCCGAGGAATATGGCGCCATCTTCACCATGCTGATGAACCGCGTGCCGGGGGCGGAGAAGGTGGTGTTCTCGGCCCATTGCCACAACGATCTCGGGCTGGCGGTGGCCAACACGCTGGCCGCGATCAAGGCCGGCGTGCGCCAGGTGGAATGCACCATCAACGGCATCGGCGAGCGCGCCGGCAATGCCGCGCTGGAGGAGATCGTCATGGCGCTGCGCACGCGCCACGACGTGATGCCCTACCGGAACGAGGTGCAGACCACCAACATCGTCAAGACCTCGAAGCTGCTGGCGACCATCACCGGCTTCTCGGTGCAGCCGAACAAGGCGATCGTCGGGCGCAACGCCTTCGCCCACGAGGCCGGCATCCACCAGGACGGGGTGCTGAAGAACGCCGCCACCTACGAGATCATGACGCCCGAGAGCGTGGGCTGGCCGAGATCGAGCCTGGTGATGGGCAAGCATTCGGGCCGGCACGCCTTCAAGGACAAGCTCAAGGCGCTCGGCTACGAGCTCGGCGACAACGCCATCAACGACGCCTTCCGCCGCTTCAAGCGGCTCGCGGATGCAAAGAAGGTCGTGTTCGACGAGGATATCGTCGCCTTGGTCGATGACGAGGTGATGCGCGCCAACGACACCATCCAGTTCGTCTCGCTGGAAGTGTGGGCCGGCTCGAAGGGGCCGCAGCGGGCGATCCTCGAACTCGATGTCGATGGCGAGGTCAAGCGCGCCGAGGCCACCGGCGACGGGCCGGTGGACGCGACCTTCAAGGCGATCCGCGCCATCTATCCGCACGAGGCCGAGCTCAAGCTCTACTCGGTTGGCGCCGTGACCGAGGGCACAGATGCCCAGGCCCAGGTGACGGTGCGGCTCGAGGAAGCGGGCAAGATGGTCGACGGCCAGGGTGCCGATACGGACACGCTGGTGGCCTCGGCGCGGGCCTATGTGCACGCGCTGAACAAGCTCCTGGTCAAGCGTCTGCGCACCGAGCCTGCGGCGATGGCCGCCGGCAGCGCCGACTGAGGCCACGGCGCGGCAACAAGCGGGGCGCGACCATGACAGCTTCGTCGCCGCGCTCCGCATCGCCGCGTTCCGCATCGCCGCCTCCTGCCAGCGCGCCGGGATGGCGCCATCGCGTCGGCGGCTGGCTTGCGGCCGCGCTGCTGGCGCTTGTCCCGCTCGGCGCCGTCGCCCAGCGCGCGCTGCCGCCCGCGCCGCCCGGCTTCGATCCTGCCGCCGCGCCGGCCCACGGCGCAGCCGATGTGCTGCGCGCGATCGGCGCCGGCGATCCGGCCACGCGTGGCGCGGTGCTCGGCCGCGTTGCGCTGATCCTCTACAGCCACGGCGTCACCTTCGAGCCCGATCCGGAAACCGCCGGCTGCTGGGCCGATCCGCCCGAGCTGCCGCCGGCCCTGACCGCGCTCGACCGCACCGAACTGAACGGGCTGACGCTGCGGCTGGTCGGCTATTGCTACCATGCGCGCACTGGCCTGTTCTTCACGGCGACGGGGCAGGGCATCACCCGCCTGTCCTTGCGCAACCGCGAGATCGTCGCGGTGCTGGCGGCGCTGGAGGCGGCCGGCCTGGCGCGTTCGCGCATCGTGCTGGCCGGCCATTCGCTTGGCGCCTGGGGGAAGATGCTGATCCTGGCCGAGGACCCAGGGGCGGCGCGCGCCGTGATCGGGCTCTCGCCCGCCTGCTGTGGACCTGCGCATCTGCGCGCGGGCCGGCCCGGCGCGGCGCTGACCTGGGCCAACGATGCCCGGCGCATGGCGGCGGCGGCCCGCCTGCCTGCGCTGATCTATCTGGTCGAGCGGGACGCCTACACGCCGCTCGCCGATTTCGCCTTCATCGCCGGGGTGCCGGGGGTGACCTATCGACCCTGGCCCACCGCTGCGCTCGGCGCGGCGGCTTGTGCGCCCGAGACCGATCCGCACCTCGCCGCGCTCGAGCCTTGTTTCGCCGGACGCGAGGGGGCGTCGATCCGCGCCTATCTGGCCGCGACCCTGCGCTGAGCCAAGGGGGCCGGCCAGCGCCGGGCGGGCGGCAACCGCCTGCCACATGAATCCGGTTGAGCGGGGGCCCAAGGGAGCCTAAAAACCGGGGTTCTGCCGCCTGCGTTCATGGTCCCGGCACGGCCTGCGCGTCCCTGGCTTCGGGGTGCGCCGGAACCGGTGCTCGCGGTGTCCGCTTCGGACGGGCAGCAGCCGGTCGGCCGCAGCAGGTAGTCGCGGCGCAACAGGGGTTAGGCGCGGATGTTCTCCAGACTGCTCGGCTTCATGTCCTCCGACATGGCGATCGACCTCGGCACGGCCAACACGCTCGTCTATGTGAAGGGGCGCGGCGTGGTGCTGAACGAGCCCTCGGTCGTGGCGATCGAGGATCTGCGCGGGCGCAAGCAGGTGGTGGCGGTGGGCAACGACGCCAAGCTGATGCTCGGCCGCACGCCGGGCTCGATCCAGGCGATTCGCCCCTTGCGCGACGGCGTGATCGCCGATTTCGAAGTGGCCGAGGAGATGATCAAGCACTTCATCCGCAAGGTGCACAATCGCCGCGGCTTCGCCAGCCCGCTGATCATCGTCTGCGTGCCATCGGGCTCGACCGCGGTCGAGCGGCGCGCGATCCAGGAAAGCGCCGAAAGCGCCGGGGCGCGCAAGGTGCTGCTGATCGAGGAGCCGATGGCCGCGGCGATCGGCGCCGGCCTGCCGGTGAGCGAGCCCTCGGGCTCGATGGTGGTCGATATCGGCGGCGGCACCACGGAAGTGGCGGTGATCTCGCTCGGCGGCATCGTCTATTCGCGCAGCGTGCGCGTCGGCGGCGACAAGATGGACGAGGCGATCATCAGCTATGTGCGCCGCAACCACAACCTGCTGATCGGCGAATCCACCGCCGAGCGCGTGAAGAAGGAGATCGGCGCCGCCGCCGCGCCCGAGGATGGCGATGACGGCCCGATCCGCGAGGTGAAGGGCCGCGACCTCATGAACGGCGTGCCGCGCGAGGTGCTGGTGACGCAGCGCCAGATCGCCGAGAGCCTGACCGAGCCGGTCTCGGCCATCGTCGAGGCGGTGAAGGTCGCGCTGGAGAATACGCCCCCCGAGCTTGCCGCCGACATCGTCGACAAGGGCATCGTGCTGACGGGCGGGGGCGCGCTTCTGTTCCGCCTCGACCAGGTGCTGCGCGATGCCACGGGGCTGGCGGTATCGGTGGCCGAGGACCCGCTCTCCTGCGTGGCGCTGGGCACCGGTCGTGCCTTGGAGGAGAAGACACTGCGCAAGGTTCTTCACAGCATGTATTAACGCTGACGGGTAACAGCCGGCGCTGGCGCCTTGCTGGCGACGCCACGGCCCGTTCACATTTCGCGCCCGCCTGCAATTTTCATTTCCAGCGGCTTGGCTTTGCGAGACAATATCGCATCAGACTCGCAACCGGCCTCGCTGCCGCCCCCGGTGCCGGACCGGGTGGTGCGTGCCAGCCAGGCCAGCGTGCCAGGGGTGCCTTCCGCCGTGCGGAGTAGCGCGTGATCATCCGGCTGTCCGTTCCGCTGCGCCAGGCGCTGGCGCGGCTCAGCCTGCCGATCCTGATCGCGGCCGCCTTCGGCCTGATGCTGCTCGGCAAGGCCGACACGCTGATGATCGAGCGCCTGCGCATGAGCGTGGCCGACACGCTCGCCCCCGTCTACCAGGTCATGGCCGAGCCGGTATCCGCCGCGCATCGGCTGGCGGCCGAGCTACGCGCCATGATCGACCTCCGCGCCGAGAATGCCCGCCTGCGCGAGGAGAACGAGCGGCTGCGCTCCTGGCAGGCGGCCGCGCTCCGGCTGGAGGGCGAGAACACCGTCCTGCGCCAGTATGTCGGCATGATCCCCGAGCCGCACACCGGCACCATCGCCGCGCGCGTGGTGGCCGAGACCGGCGGCGTCTATGCCCGCTCGGTGCTGCTGTTCACCGGCGGGCAGCCGGGCATCGTCAAGGGCATGGTGGCACTCGACGAGCGCGGCTTCGTCGGCCGCATCTCGGAAGTGGGCGCGCGTTCGGCGCGCGTGCTGCTGGCCACCGACATCAATTCGCGCATTCCCGTGCTGCTGGAAGGCAGCGACAGCCGCGCCATGATGCTGGGCACCAACGGCCGCCGCCCGCGTCTTGCGCATTGGCCCGAGGGCGTGCGCCCGCAGGCCGGGCAGCGCGTCGTCACCTCCTCGCATGTCGGCGCCTTCCCGCCCGGCCTGCCGGTGGGCGAGGTGGTGGAGCGCGAGGGCGGCGGCTTCGAGATCGAATTGTTCGCCCAGCTCGACCGGCTGGAATTCGTGCGCCTGTATGATTTCGGGATGCGTGGCATCCTGCCGCCCGAGGTGGTGAGCCGGCCGGAACCGCCGCGCCGCCGGCCCTAGGCGGCGCCCCCCGCGGGCCCGGGTGCTGTGCCGATCGCAGGGAACGCACTAGTCTGTCGGGCGCGCCGGTTGCGGGCGGCATTGGGAACGGCAAGGGAGGAGTGGACGGTGGCGGTATTCGCGCCCCGTGACCGGCAGAGCTTCTGGCAGCGCCTCGATGCGCTGGCGCGGTTGTCTTTCCCGACGCTGGTCGCCCTGCTGCTGGTGGTGCTGGCGGCGGTGCCGCTGCGCCTGCCCGAGCAGGGCGGCGTGATGCCGCTCCTGCCGATGGTGGCCGTGTTCTTCTGGGCGCTCTACCGCCCGCAAGTCCTGCCCGCGCCGGCCGTGTTCGCGATCGGGCTCTTGGCCGATCTCGTGGCGGCGACGCCGCTCGGCGTGAGCGTGATCGTGCTCCTGCTGCTCTACGGCACTGTCGGCATCCATCGACGCCGCCTGGCGCGGCAGAGCTTCCTTGTGGTGTGGCTTGCCTTCCTGCTCTACCTCGCCGGGGCGCAGCTGCTCACCTGGCTGCTCAACACGCTTCTGTCGCTGCGGCTGTTCCCGCCGGGACCGGCGCTGTTCCAGTTCGCGCTCACGGCGGCGCTCTATCCCGTGATGGCCTATCTTCTCGCGCTGGCCGACCGGTCGATCCTGCCCGAGCGGCCCGAGGGCGCGCGATGAAGCGCGAGAACATGCGCAGCAAGGTCTTTACCCGCCGCGTCCTGATGCTGGCGGGCGGCAAGCTCGTCCTGGCGGGGCTCCTGGGCGGGCGGCTCTATCAGCTCCAGGTGCTGGAATCCGACCGCTACGCCACGTTGGCCGAGGAGAACCGCATCTCCATGCGCCTGCTCGCCCCGCCGCGCGGGCGCATCCTCGATCGCCACGGCGAGCCGCTGGCCTTCAACCGGCTCAACTACCGCGCGCTTCTGGTGGCCGAACAGACCGCTGACATCGGCGCCACCCTGGAGACTTTCTCCCAGCTCGTGCCGCTGTCGGAAGCCGAGCGCGCGCGCATCGAGCGCGAGGCGCGCCGCCGCCGCCGCTTCGTCCCCGTGCTGGTGCGCGAGCATCTCGAGTGGGACGACATGGCCAAGATCGAGGTCAACGCCCCCGACCTGCCCGGCATCGTCATCGATGTCGGGCCGACGCGCGTCTATCCGCATGGCGAGGATGTGGCGCATGTCGTGGGCTATGTCGGCCCGCCGGCGGAAAGCGACCTGACCGGCGAGGATCCGCTGCTGGAGCTGCCGGGCATCCGCATCGGCCGCGCCGGCTATGAGCGCACGCAGGACCTGGCGCTGCGCGGGCGCGCTGGCAGCCAGCAACTCGAGGTGAACGCTGTCGGGCGCGTCATTCGCGAGCTTTCCCGCCACGAGGGCACGCCGGGCCAGGACATCCAGCTCACGCTCGATCTCGGCTTGCAGCAGGCGGCGATCGAGCGGCTGGGCGATGACAGCGCCGCGGCCGTGGTGCTGGACGCTCGCAACGGCGAGGTGCTGGCGCTGGCCACCACCCCGTCCTTCGATCCGAACCTGTTCGTCACCGGCCTGTCGGCCGACCAGTGGCGCGCCTGGAGCCAGAACCGCCGCGCGCCCCTGCGCAACAAGGCCACGGCCGGCCTCTATTCGCCGGGCTCGACCTTCAAGATGCTGGTCGGGCTGGCGGCACTGGAAGCCAATGTCACCACGCCGAACGAGCGCATCTCCTGCCCCGGCCACATGGAACTGGGCGACCAGCGTTTCCATTGCTGGAAGCGGGCCGGACACGGGGCGGTGAACCTGCGCGAGGCGATCAAGAGCTCCTGCGACGTCTATTTCTACGAGATCGCCCGCCGTGTCGGCATCGATCGTATCGCCGCCATCTCGCGCCGCTTCGGGCTCGGCGTCGATCCCGAGATCGAGCTGCCTGGCGCGCGCTCGGGCCTGATCCCGACGCGCGACTGGAAGCAGCGCGTCCACCGCGTGCCCTGGCAGGTGGGCGAGACGCTGGTGCACGGCATCGGCCAGGGCTTCACCCTGACCAGCCCGCTGCAACTGGCGGTGATGACGGCCCGCCTTGCCACCGGACGCGCGGTGAAGCCGCATCTCACCCGCACCGTGGGCGGCGTGCTCCGCCAGGGGCACCGCGCCGAGGACTGGCCGGGCCTCGGCATCGCCGAGCGGCATCTGCGCGCCATGCGCGAGGCGATGTGGGCGGTCGTGAACGAGCAGGGCGGCACCGCCTATTCCAGCCGCTTCCGCGAGGATGGCGCCACCATGGCCGGCAAGACCGGCACCACCCAGGTGCGCCGCATCTCCATGGCCGAGCGCGAGCGCGGGCTGCGCCGCCAGCAGGACCTGCCCTGGGAATGGCGCGACCATGCGCTGTTCGTCTGCTATGCGCCAACGGATCGGCCGGTCTATGCCTGCGCCGTGGTGGTGGAGCATGGCGGCGGCGGCTCGGCGGTGGCGGCGCCGATCGCGCGCGACATCCTGCTCGAGGCGCTGGAACGCCGGCCGCTGGAGCAGCCCACCCATTCCCCGCCCGATGCCCTGGTCGCCATGGCTGGCCCCCTCGGCTCGCGCGCGAACGAGGAAAGCGCATTGCCGGTCCCGCCGATCCCGCCGGACAGCGAGCCGCCATGATCGCGCGCCGCCTGCACCGCGAAACCGGCATGGGCCTGCCCGAGAAGCTCTGGAACACGAGCTGGTCCTTCGTCCTGCTGCTCTGTCTCGTGGCCGGGGTGGGCTATGCCATGCTGTTCGCCGCCGCCGGGGGCAATGCCGAACCGTGGGCGGGGCGGCATGCGATTCGCTTCGGCTTCTCGCTCGTGATCATGCTTTCGATCGCGATGATCGATATCCGGCTGATCCTGCGCCTGGCCTGGCCCGCCTATGCCGCCGGCATCGCGCTTCTGCTGTTCGTCGATCTGCATGGCGCGGTGGGGAAGGGGGCGCAGCGCTGGATCGATCTCGGCGTGCTGCAGCTCCAGCCGTCCGAGCTGATGAAGGTGCTGCTGTCGCTGGCGCTGGCGGCCTATCTGCACCGCGCGAGCTGGGAGCGGATGGGCAACCCGCTGTTCCTGCTGCCGGCGCTGGCGGCGATCGCGCTGCCGGTGGCGCTGGTGCTGCGCCAGCCGAACCTGGGCACGGCGCTGATCATCGGCATGGTCGGGGCGACGGTCCTGTTCGTGGCCGGGCTGCGCTGGTGGAAGATCGGGCTCGTGCTCGGTTCCGTCGCGATCGCCGCGCCGATCGCCTATGAAAGCCTGCACGATTACCAGCGCGCGCGCATCCTGACCTTCCTCAACCCTGAGCGCGATCCCTTGGGCACCGGCTATCACATCATCCAGAGCAAGATCGCGCTCGGCTCGGGCGGGATGTTCGGCAAGGGCTGGCTGCAGGGCACCCAGGCGCATCTCAACTTCCTGCCGGAGAAGCAGACCGACTTCGTCTTCACCATGCTGGCCGAGGAATGGGGCTTCGCGGGCGCGATCAGCGTGCTGGGGCTGCTGGTGCTGGTGGTGGCCTTCGCCTTCGGCATGGCGTTGCGCTGCCGCCACCAGTTCGGGCGGCTTCTGGCGGTGGGGATCGGCGTCAACTTCTTCCTCTACATCTTCGTCAATGTGGCGATGGTCATGGGGCTGATCCCGGTGGGCGGTGTGCCCTTGCCGCTGATCAGCCATGGCGGCTCGGCCATGATCACGGTGATGTTCGGCTTCGGCCTGCTGATGAGCGTGCATGTGCACCGCGACGTCGAGATCGAGGGCGCGCGCGAGGAAGAAGCCTAGGCGCCCGCTGGCTGGTGTCGCCCATGCCGGTCCGGCCTTGCCGGGACCGTGGCGGGGGGAGGCCGCGCGGGCCCAGGCTCGGGCCGATGCAGGCGCCGGGCGGGGGCTGGGGCCGGGGCAGGGGTTTCCTGCGGCACGACCCAGCCATGCGCATGTCCGGTCCGCGTCGGGCTCGACAAGCCGGGGGCGCTTTGCTATATCGCCGCCCTCGCCGGTGGTCATCGTCGGCGGGGCCTTGGTGGGGCGCATAGCTCAGTTGGTAGAGCAGCTGACTCTTAATCAGCGGGTCCTAGGTTCGAGCCCTAGTGCGCCCACCATCTAATCCACTGAAATCATTGATATATGCGGCAGACGCTCCGGCGTCCCGCCCGTTTGCCTCGGTGCCTGACCGGACATTGATCGGACGGGCGGGCCAGAAAGCCCCGCTCAGGCCGACTGTGCCCGGCCTTGCCTCCACAGGCTGGGGCCGGCATCGTCTTGGCCGTGTTTCCAGAGGCGTCGCGGTGGGCGAGTTCCAGACTGCCCCGGTCCCGTCGATGACGGGCTTCTCGTCTCGTCGGCCGGAAGCTCTGCGGCGTGATCGAGGCCAAGGCCAAGGGCACCACCCTTTCGGGCTTCGCCGGGCAAGCCGCGCGCTCCATCGTCGATGCGCCACGACACCTGGTGCCCCAGCAAGGCCGGGTCCGGTTCGAGTGTGTCTCGTCGGGCGCCGCGACGATGTTCAGGGTAGCGTCCGCGCAGGTGGTGGGAATTCCGGTCTCGCCCGGGGTGTGCCGTGACCTACGCGATGTCCTCGAGGTGAGGCGGGAGTCCGGACCACACCGAGCTTCAGGGTGGCGGTGGCCGGTCGCGGCGAGGCCGTGATCCGGCGGTAGCCGTTGCTGCCACGCCGCGCGGCCAGGGCCACGATGCAGGCCATCGGCGGCCTCACACCTTTGGCCATCTGCGGCGGCTTGAGCTGCGCCGACCATGCCGGCCGGGCACGGCAGCCGAGGGGACATTCTTCAAGACTTCGGCACAATGCGGCCCTGCGCAAGACCATTCCCTGAATCGTCCAACAACCGGAGATCCCCTGAACGCGCTTCGGGAGGAATGTGTTGATTGGCGCCGCGACATTTGTTACGATTGCGAAATCATTTCGCGTCCTGCATGATCGCGAGCGACCCGAGGTCGGCTCGGCTTTCGTGCATTTTCAGGAAGGGGGAGGGCGCCATGATTGCGAGAATTCCAGGCGAACTGCGCGGCATGGTTCGGGGCGAAGTGGTGGTGCCGGGCGATGACGGATATGACGCGGCGCGGATGGTCCATAACGGGATGATCAACAGGCGACCGGCCATGGTCGTGCGCGTGGCGAACACCGGCGACGTGATGCGGACCGTCAGGTATGCGCGAGACAACGATCTCGCCCTGTCGGTTCGTGGCGGCGGTCACAGCGGCCCGGGATTTGGAACCAACGACGGCGGTGTCGTCATCGATTTCTCAAGGATGAGGGGGGTGCGGGTCGATCCTCTGGCGCAGACCGCCAGGGCCGAGGGCGGCGCCACGTGGGGCGACTTCAACGCCGCGACGCACGCCTTCGGCCTCGCGACGACCGGCGGCGTCATTTCCACCACCGGTATCGCGGGCCTTACGCTCGGCGGTGGGATCGGTTACCTCTCGCGGGGTCTCGGGCTTTCGCTCGACAATCTCGTATCTGCCGACGTGGTGACTGCCGACGGTGCGATGCTGGTTGCATCCGAGAAGGAGAACGACGATCTTTTCTGGGCCATTCGCGGCGGCGGCGGCAATTTCGGCATCTGCACGTCGCTGGAATACAGGCTGCACCCGGTCAGGAACGTCTACTGGGGCCCGATGTTCTACGAGATCGACGAGACCGAGAACATCCTGAAGTTCTACCGGGACTACATCAAGAACGCGCCGGAGCAGATGGGGGCGTTTCCCGCATTCCAGATCGCCCCGCCGCTTCCCTTCATTCCGGAGGATCGCCACGGCGACATGTTCGCCGCGATCGTCGCATGCTGGTCCGGCGACCCGGCGGAAGGCGAACGCCAGTTCAAGGCCTTCCACGACGTTGCCGAAGTCAAGGCCGAGATGATCGGCCCTGTTCCCTATCCGGCGATCAATTCGGCCTTCGACGGTCTTTTCCCGCCGGGGATCCGGCAATACTGGAAGGGCAACTTCGTCAACGAACTGACCGACGACGCCATAGCGGCCCACATCCAGCACGGACCGAACGCCCCGACTGTGAGTTCGACCATGCACCTCTATCCCATAAACGGGGCTTGCCACCGCGTGGCGCCCGATGCGACCGCCTTCGGGCACCGCGATGCCAACTTCGCGATGGTGATCCTGGCGGCCTCGGACAAGCCTGATCTCGACGACACCAACAGGAAGTGGGTGCGCGACTACTCGAACGCAGTCGCCCCATATTCGAAGGTTGGCGGCTACGTCAACTTCATGGACGATGACGACACCGATCGGATCAGATCCAACTACGGCGGAAACTACGACCGGCTGGTGGAGATCAAGCGGAAATACGACCCGGACAATGTCTTCCGGATCAATCAGAACATCGCGCCCTGACCGTGCGGCTAGAAGCAGGCGCGGCAAGTCGAATGTGGTGTAGCGCTATTTCCGGGGCGCGGCCTGGACATCCGGTGTGGCGGTTTCCCCGGACGTGTTGAACATTCCGCCGCGGGCCGAGGTGTCGCGGCCAGGCGAGCATCGGCTCGGGACGCCTCCGCGGGAATGAGGTTGTCCAGCGTCGGTTCTTCCACCACTCGCTTCCGCCGGGCCTTCTCCCGTATCGGGTTGCTGCTCGACACCCTGGTCGGGCCTCAGGCGGCCATGCTCCAGCCACGGCCGGCCGAAGTTCCCATGCCCACGGCCTCCTTCCCGGAGGGTCAGCCCTGTCGTTGCAGCCCGACCGAATGCACGGAGGATGGTCACGGTCTCCGCTCTACGCGGCCGACACGGCGGCAACCCGTCAGCCCTTCTCCGGCGTTGGCGCGCTGTCCGCGCCGAGTGCGGCGGTGGCTAGCGACGCCGCCCTGCTGCGCTTCATCGTGGACGTGACGCCGGCCATCGACACCACGTCGCCGACACGGTGCGCGATCGCGTACCCCCTTGCCACGCCGGCAACACAGCATGGTCAGCCGTGACGCTCGGCAGCAACAGGAAGCCCTGGCGGCATCAGGTTCCGGCAGAGGCCGCGTGCCCCGGGTCGTCTCGCGGCGAGAACAGCGGACGTTCCGCCGCCACCTGAGACAACACGGCGGCATTGCGCAGCCGTGCGGCCTTGTGCAGGCTGCCGCGAGCCATCTAATCTCATTTGCTTCTTGTGCCCGGTCGACCATCTCAAGCGTCGGCGGCGTCAGGGCTCGGCGCACCCGGACGAATCAGCATGCCATTCCTCTGGCGCGTCTGGGGGGCGGTGATCGCCGTGAACTTGGCGGTCCTCATGGTATTCATCGGCCTCGCCTCGCTGCAGTTCGCCGCGATCCATTCCGGGCTTGTGGGCGAGCGGCTCGGTCTACTCGCAACCCGCACGGCGGGACCCTTCGAGCAGGCGGCACGGCTCGGCCTCAGTCTCGCGAGCGTGCGCAACGCCGATGGGCTGCTAGAGCGCGCACGGCAGACTGACGAGGCAATCGCGGCGATCCATGTCTTCGATCCCGAGGGCCGAATCCTCCACTTGACCGAGCACGCCCCGCCCCCGGCAATCCCGTCAAGCGCGCGCGCGGCGCGGGCCGGGATCGGCGGCGCGACCTGGCACATCGAGGCCGAGGGCACCTTCCTCGCCGGTGCGGACATCCCGGGCCGCGGTGGGCGCTCCCCGGGCGGGTACTGATCGTCTATTCGGCGGCGCAGAACGCGGTACGCGTGGGTGCGATGGGCACGGAGCTGATCCTGTCCGGCGTGCTGGTGCTGCTTGCTTCCATGGCCATCGGCGCGGCGGTGCTGCGGCTCGGGTTGCGCCATCAGATCCGCACATTCGACGCGATCGAGGCCGACATCGGGACCTTCGAGCGCGAGGCCTGGCGCAGTGCCGCCGGTGCTCCGGTGCCGCCATCGGACGGGGATTGGGGCATTCGCGCCATGCTCGACGAGGGCGAGGAGACCTACCGCGCGGCCGGGCGTGCGATCTCGGCGGCGGGAGAACCAGTGTGAGCACGCGCGGCCGCCCCTTCGAATGGCGGGAGATCGGACCTCGGCTGACGCTGGCGCTTGCTGTCATCGTCACCTTGTCTCTGCTCGCGCCGAGCCAGCTCGCGGTCCGCGCCTTCGACCGGGCGATCGAGCCGGAACTCGCGAGCCGCACGCGGCTCGTCGGCGCGATCGTGCGCGAGGCGGTGCAGCACCCGTTGGATAGCGGCATACCGTTCGACGCACTGGCGGGGCTCGATCGCTACCTTGCCGAGACGCTGGCGCGGTTCGAGGAGGTGGACCGCATCGCCATCGTCACCACCGAGGGCGCGACGATCGCCGAGGTCGTGCGGCCGGCCCGCCGATCGCTACTCGATCGCGCGGGAATCGAGGCGCTGCGGGGGCGCGCGCCGGCCTACAGCCTGCCGATCGTGGCGGGGGCCCGGCTGGCCGGCACGATCGAGGTGCAGATCCGACCGGACTTCGTCCAGTCCCGGCTGCGCGACGTCTTCCTCGACGTGCTGGTGATCGCGCTCGTGGCGACGCTGATCGCGCTTGAGCTTACGCTCGGCGTCGCGCTCGCGACCGTGGGCAAGCCGCTCAGGCGCGTGCTTCTGCTGCTCGAGGAACAGCGGCAGGGCCTGTTCTTGCATCGAATCCGCGCCGGGGGTGTCGGCGCGCTCGGGCGCGTCGCCGCACGGCTGAACGACCATGCGGAGGATCTCGCGGAGCGGCTGCGTGCCCTGCCTTCCTCGGTGCGCGCGCGACTGCCGGCCGACTTCGCCGGCCGCATCGCCGAGGGGCGGCCGGCACGTCTCAGGCTGTCGGACATCGGCGATGTCAGGCCCGCGCTGTTCCTGCTCTCTATTGGCACGGAGATCGCCGCGGCCTTCCTGCCCGTCTATGCCCGCGCTGCGTCGCGTCCCGACTGGCTTTCGCCCGAGCATGCGGCGGCGGCGCCGCTGCTCGCCTACTTGGCATCGGTCGCGGCGCTGGGCGTCTCGCGCGCCAGGCAGGGATGAGGGGGAGGCGGGGATGAAGCTGCGGAGGTGGCTGGGGGCGATCGGCGTGCTGGGGGCGATCGCCTCGTCGCAGGCCTTCGCGGCGGACCGGAAAGTGATGATCGCGACCTGGCGCGGCTGCGAGGAGGCCTGCCGTGGCGTGCAGGAGGTGCTGGCGCGAGAGGGCACCGGAATCGAGGTGCTGCTGCGCGACGCGGGCGGGAGCCGCGCGCGCGTCACGGAGTTCCTGGCCGAGGCGCGGCGCGACCGGGTGGACCTGATCGTCACCTGGGGCACGGGCGTCTCGCTCGGCATGGCCGGGACGCTGGCGCAGCGCGGCAATGCCCGCTTCAACCGGGACATCCCGCAGGTGTTCATGATTGTCGCCGACCCTATCGCCTCGGGCCTCATCGAGAGCCTGGAACGGCCCGGGCGGCGGAACCTGACCGGCATCTTCAACCGGGTGCCGGAGGAGGTGAACATCGACACCATCCGCGCCTACCTGCCCGGATTCCGGCGGCTTGGGTTGATCTACAACCGCAACGAGCCGAACTCGGTGCTGAAGCGCGACGAAATGGCGGGACTGGCGGCGACCCGCGGCTTCGAGTTGACGGCGGTGCCCAGGTTCGCCTGAAGCAGCCTCCGGTCGGGCCATGCCGCGCGGCGGGCCGGCTACTTCTCCATGCGCGAGAGCGCGCTCGTGAAGCCGATCGTGCGCTCCATCAGCAGCAGCATGGCCAGGATGCCGAGGATCACGACCGAGGAGACAGCGGTCAGCAGCGGGTCGTCGGCATATTCGAGATGGCCGTAGATCTCGACCGGCAGGGTGGTGATGCGCGGCCCGGTGAGGAACAGCGACACCACCAGATTGTCGAACGACATGATGAAGGCGAAGCTCGCCCCCGCCAGCACACCCGGCATCAAGAGCCAGATCGTCACCTTGAAGAAGACGCGCATGGGCGAGGCGCCGGCGATCCGTGCCGCGCGCTCGATGTTCGGATCGACACGCTCCAGGCTCACCAGCACGAGCCGCACCACATAGGGCATGGTGACCAGCACATGGCCGAGCCAGAGACCCAGGAAGCTGGAGCTCAGGCCCAGCCGCGAGAGATACATCAGGAGCGCGATCGCCAGCACGAGCTGTGGCAGCATGAGCGGCGACAGCAGCAGCCCCTCGACCGCGGCGCGGCCGGGAAAGCCGTGGCGGCGGATGCCGATCGCCGCCGTGGTGCCGAGAAGCACGCTGGCCGCCGCGCTCGCCACCGCCAGTTGCAGGCTGGTGACGGTGGCGTGCAGGAACTCGGGCTGCTTCAGGATCTGCACATACCAGCGCAGCGAGAAGCCCTCGGGCGGGAATTGCAGCATCGCGTTCGAGGTGAAGCTGATCGCCGCCACCACCGCCAGCGGCGCCACCAGCAGCAGCAGCGTGAACATCGCCGCGAGCAGGAGCAGCGGGTTGCGCGCCCTGGGCGTCATTGCCGGTTGCCCTGCAGCCGGCGCACCAGCACGTGCTGGATCGTATAGACGCCGAGCACGAGCGCGACCAGCAGCAGGCCGATCGCGGCGCCGAACGGCCAGTTCAGCGTCACCAGGAACTGCTCGACAACGAGGTTCGCCACCGTCTTGGTCATGCCGCCGCCCAGGATGCGCGGGGTGACGAAGGAACTCGCGGCGATCGCGAACACCAGCAGCGAACCGGCGGCGATGCCCGGTAGGGTGAGCGGCAGGATCACGCGCAGGAACACCAGGCGTGGCGGCGCGCCGGCGATCGCGGCGGCGCGCAGCACCTCGGGCTGGATGCCTTGCAGCGAGGTCAGGACCGACAGCACCATGAAGGGCAGCAGCGCCTCGATCAGCCCGAGCACCACGGCGAACTCGTTGTAGATCATCCGCACCGGCCGTTCCACCAAGCCGGTCCAGATCAACAGGCCGTTGATCGGCCCGTTGTCGGCCAGGATCACGATCCAGCCGAGCGAGCGGATCGTTACGCTGACCATCAGCGGCGCAAGCGCGGCGAAAAGCAGCAGCGCGCGCAGCCAGGGCCGCTGGCGCGCGGTCCAGTAGGCGAAGGGATAACCCAGCACCAGGCAGCCCAGCGTCACCAGCAGGCTGATGCGCAGCGTCGTCCACAAGACGCCGAGATAGTAGGGATCGCCCAGGAAACGGGCGAAGTTGCGCAGCGACAGGTCGTAGATGATGCCGCGCCCGGCGCGATACTCGGCGAGGCTGATCACCGCCGTGATCACAAGCGGATAGGCCAGCAGTGCCAGGATGGCCACCAGCGCCGGCAGCACGACCAGCGGCGGATGCCGCCACCTAGTCATGCAGGAACACCGTGTCCTCGGCCGCCCAGGCGAGGCGAACCGCCTCCCCGGCGGTGCGCGCGGCCTGGCGCGTATCGGCTTCGCGCACGCGCCAGAGAAGATCGCCCACCGCGACCTCGGTGATGCGATGGGCGCCGAGGAAGCTTGTGCGCAGAACGCGCCCGGGGACGGTATTGGCGTTGTCGGGGGCGTCGCCCTCGGCCAGCAGCCGCACGCGCTCGGGGCGCACCATCAGGGTGCCGCGCGCCGGCGCTGCCGCCCCCTGCCTTGCGTTGAGCGTCGCGCGCCAGCGCTCCCCGCCCGGCCCTTCGAGCAGCGCATCTCCCGCAACGGCGACCGGGGCGAAGTTCGCCGCGCCGAGGAAGTCGGCGACGAAGCGCGTTTCCGGGCGGAAATACACGCTTTCCGGCGTGCCGAGCTGTTCGATCCGGCCGTGGTTCATCACGACGATGCGATCGGCGATGTGCAGCGCCTCCTCCTGGTCGTGGGTCACGAACAGGGCCGAGACCCGCACCTTGCGCTGGATCTCGCGCACCTCCTCGCGCATCGACAGGCGCAGCTTGGCGTCGAGATTGCTGAACGGCTCGTCCAGCAGCAGCACCTCGGGGCGATAGACCAGCGCGCGCGCCAGCGACACGCGCTGCTGCTGGCCGCCGGAAAGCTGGTGCGGCATGCGCGCCTCCAGCCCGTCCAGGCGCACCAGCGCCAGCGTCTCCCGTGCGCGCGATTGCGCTTCCGCCCCGCCGACGCCGCGCGCGCGCAGCCCGAAGGCGACATTCTCCAGCACCGAGAGATGCGGGAACAGGGCGTAGCTCTGGAACACCATGCCGCTGTTGCGCCGGTGCGGCGGCACGCCGTTCATCGGCTTGCCATGCAGCTTCACCGTCCCGCTGTCGGGATCGAGGAAGCCGGCGACGATGTTCAGCGTCGTCGTCTTGCCGCAACCCGAGGGACCGAGCAGGCAGACGATCTCGCCCTCGGCCACGCTCATCGACAGGCGATCGACGGCCAGATGCTCGCCGAACCTCTTGCTGACCGAGGCGAGCTCGATCGCCGCAGCGCTGGTCATGGTCCGGGCGTGGGATCAGCGCTGCACTTCGCGGTTCCAGCGCTCGATCCACGCATCCTTGACCGGGGCGACCTTGGTCCAGTCGATGACCATGACGCGGCGCACGGCATCGGCGCCGTGGATCACGCGCGCGGCCGTCGCCTGATCGACCGTGACATTGCGCACTGTCGGCCCCAGGCTGAGGATCTCGGCCATCTTGGATTGCACCTCCGCGCTGAGCAGGAAGTTGACCAGCTGGTAGGCGGTCGCGGTGACGCGCGAGCCGCGCACCACGGACGCCCCCATGATGATCGGCGGGATGCCCTCGCGCGCGGTGACATAGCCGATCGGGAAGCCGGTATCGGCCATGGTGTAGGCGCGCGTGTCGCCCCACCAGCCGATCCAGGCGGTGCCCTGCTGGAAGGCGCGCGTCGTATCCGTGGTGTTGCGGGCGAACACGACCACGTTCTCGCGCATGCGCCGGGCGAGCTCGAAGCCGGGATTGATGTTCTCGACACCGCCGCCGCCGGCGCGCGCGAGCAGGATCAGCATGCCCATGCCGTAGTTGCTGTCCGCGCCCTCGATCACGACGCGGCCGCGGAACTCGGGGCGCAGCAGGTCCATCACCGAGGTGGGCGGGGCGATCCCCCGCTCGGCGAAGATGCGCGTATTGTAGATCAGCCCAGCGCCGATGATGCCGAGATAGGCGTTCCTGGCCGTGGGCGCGCGCAATTCGGGGTAGATGTTCGCCGTGTTCGGGACCTTGGTGGTGTCGAGATCCTCGAACAGGTCGAGCATGGCGCCCTCGACCTGCTGCAGGTCGCCCGAATACATGACATCGATCTCGGGGTTGCCCTTGGTCGCGATCACGCGCGCCAGGGACTCGTTCGAAGTCGAGGGCAGGTAGCGCACCGTGCAGTTGCACATGGTGCGGAAGCGGGAGATCACCTGCGTGTCCATCAGCCGCTGCCACGACCCGCCGGGGCCGGCGAACACCAGGGTTTGTGCACTTGCCTCGGCGCCGAGCATCACTGCGGCCGCGAGCGTCGCCGCGGCCATCATTCGTGCGAGCATCTATCCTTCCTTCCCAGAATGTATTCCGTGGCCCGGCTTCACACCGCCAAGCCGATCTCCGCGGCCTTCGCGCCGTGCTGTTCGTCGAGTTCGACCTGGAGTGCGTTGTTGAAGCGGTTGAAGAAACCGGCGAGCCCGATGCGCAAGGTGAGCTCGACGATCTGCGCCTCGCTGAACCGGGCGCGCAACCGGTCGAACAGGCCATCGCGCAGCCGGTCGGCGCGCTCGGTCACGGCCACGGCGAAATCGCGCACGAGCCGCTCCTCGGCCGTGAGCAGCGGCGCCTCGGGATCGAGGATCGCGTCGATCGCCTGTGCCGAAAGCCCCTCCTGCACCAGGCGAACGGCGTGGCGGCCGACGCAGTGCCGGCACTCGTTGAGTTTCGACACGGTCACGACGGCGACCTCCACCAGCCGCTTCGGCAGGGTGCTGTCGGTGGAGAAGCTGTCCATCAGCTCGATCACATGCAGCATCTGGCGCGGCCGGTGCGCCATGACGCGTTGCCAGGTCAAGGCGCCAAGCTTGCTCGAGCGCTCGCGCAGCGCCGCGCGCACATCGTCAGGCAACGCAGCGAGATCGACCTCCGGCAGTCGCGGCATGGTCCCTTCCCCGGCATCACAACGGGCCACTTGGATCGTTACGATGATCGGATGAACTGGCGGCCTTGGGAAGCCCCTTTGCCCGGCGCCTTGCCTCCGTTGCAGCGCAGGCGGAACTTGCTCCGTGGCGGCGAACTGCGTCTCTGGTGGGCTGCATGCGGCGAGGATTGACTGGTGCGCAGTGCCGATCGTGCGGCACGCCAGCAACGCGAGGCGGGGGGCCTGGCGGACATGGCATGTCGCGGTTCCGCGGCGAGCTGGTGCAGCCTCGCATTGCGGCATGTCTGCGATCGCCGGCGGCGCGCCGTGATAGGGCATATGCGCCGCCTCGATCCCGGCCTCGGCGTCGTGGCCGAGTTGCCGGAACAGATAGGGACAGATGCCGGCCACCGCCCCGGCGCCGAGCAGCAGGGTTGAGGCGTCCGCCGGTGCTGCATCAGTCCGCCAACCGCGACGCGCGCTGCTGCGCCGCCGCGGTTCTCGGCGACGACAGGTCTGGCGAACAAGTCCGTGGCTCTTGTGCCGGGCAGCACCAACGAGCGTGCCGTGAAGGCGGCAACGGAGCGTCTTCGCGTGCCGAATGTTCGCTTCGTGATGGTGAGGGGCTATGCCGAGGCGATGCTGGCGCTCGAAACCGATCGCGTCGACGCCATCGCCACCGGCGAGGTGGTGATGTGGGGCCTGCGCAACCAGTCGTGCATCAAGGACCAGCTTGTTATGACTGGCAGGCTGCTGTCATGCGATCCCTATGGCCTGATGCTCCGCCGCGACGACAGCGCCGTCCGGCTGATGGTCAACACCACGCTGGCCGGGATATTCCGTTTGTACGGGCCATGCCGGGGCGGTGCATCCCGCCAGCCTGGGCCATTGCGGATCACGCGGATGATACCGCCGAGACCCTTACGGTCGTCGGAACGCGCCCCCCGCGCGATTCGGGGAACAGGTGTTGGACGGGTTTGGGGTGCTGCGGGTCGAGCCAGACCAAGTGCGACATGGATCGTCCGCCTGCCGCACTTGAATCATGGTGGCATCGCAGGTGGAATCACTGGCGCAACGTCCGAAGGCCGGTCCGGACCAGGCATCCGAGCAGAAGACCCGATTGTCGCCTTCGCGCCCGAAGCGGACTTCACCCAGCAGGTGGGGGAGGGGAAAACGCTCGACCTTGGAAAGATGCGAGGCCATCCTGTCGCCAATGGCAAGCGCGGAGATCGGAAATGACCAAGACACGCAAGACAGTGTTCGTGCGGGAGTTGATCGAGACCGATTCATTCGGCGAGCCTTGCGAGCCCGTGACGCGGGTTGCCATCGCTGCGGTCTTCAAGAACCCCCTGACCGGCCGTTTCGAGCGCGATCTATCTCCGCTCTTCGAGATCGGGGCGGAGCTGGGGAAGAGACTCGCGGAGCAGGCCGTTGCCTTGTTGGGTGTGCCTCCCGTGTCCTACGGCAAGGCCGCGATCGTGGGGACTTCCGGGGACATGGAGCACGGCGGCGCCGTGATACATCCACGTCTGGGAGCGCCAATGCGTGCCGCATGCGGTGGCGGCGAAGCGGTCATTCCTTCTAACGTGAAGATTGGAGCCGCGGGGACTTCGATCGACCTTCCGCTCGGACACAAGGACAACCCGTGGTCTTTCGATCATTTCGATACCATGACACTGTGTGTCCCCGATGGTCCCGCCCCCGACGAGATCGTGATGTTCCTGGCCTACGCGGATCGTGGGCGCCCGATCCCGAGATGCGGAGAAGAACCGATACCACTCTAGGCCGACCAGTGGCGCCAACGTCCGCCGTGGCGATCGACAGCACCTCGGCGTCGGCGCGGTCGAGGTAGTCGCGGGGCGACAGGCCCCGGCGGGGCGGGGCGTAGAACGGTCCCCACGCCCGTTTGCCGCCCGGCGGGTAGCGCACCGCCCGCACCGCTGCCGCGGCATCCGCGCGCGTCGAGACAAGCGGGAAGCACACGCCCATGGCGCCGAGGTCAAGCGGCAGGCGCGCGCCGGGTCTCGGCCGCCTGTCCGCGGATAGCTAGCCGTGTGGCCGTCCGGAGTGGTATCTCGCGGCATGGCAACTTGCGAAGGATCGAACCTTGCTGGCCCTGCGTCTCGCCGCCCGTGAGCTGCGCGGCGCGGCCGGCGGCTTCGTCCTTCTCCTGCTCGGCATCGCCTTCGGGACGGCGGCGATCGCGGCGATCGGGCTTCTGTCCGCCGCCATCCTCGACGGGATGCGCGCGGGCGCGCGTGCCAGCATCGGCGGCGATGTCTCGCTGCGGCTGTTTCATCGTCCTCCGGCACCGGAGCATCTGGCCGCCTTCGCGGCCGCGGGCACCGTCAGCCTCACGGCCGAGATGCGCACGCTGGCGCGCCGGAGCGATCGTTCGGCGCTGGTCGAGCTGAAGGCGGCCGACGACGCCTACCCGCTCTACGGCACCTTCCGGCTCGACCCGCCGCTGGTCCCGGCAGACGCGCTCGGCCGGCGCGACGGGGTGTGGGGCGCCGCTGTCGCGGAGGCGCTGCTGGCGGCACTCGATGCCAGGATCGGCGACATCGTCACGGTCGAGGACCGGCGCTTCGAGCTGCGCGCGCTGATCGCCGAGGAGCCGGACCGCGCGCTGCGCGCCTTCACCCTCGGACCCCGCATGATCGTCGCCCTGCCCGCGCTCGCCGGCAGCGACCTCGTCGCACCGGGCGCGCAGGTCTACTGGTACAGCCGGATCCGTCTGCACGCGGGCATCGATGCGGGCGCCTGGATCGCGGCGTTCGAGCGCGCGGCGCCGCATGGCGGCTTCCGCATCGTCGATGCCGGCCAGGGCGTCCCGGGGGCGGAGCGGACCCTGGCCCTGGTCTCCTCGCTGCTGACCTTCGTCGCCCTGGGCATCCTGCTGGTCGGCTGCGTCGGGGTGGCGAGCGGCGTCTCCGCCTGGCTCGACCGCAAGCGGGGCAACATCGCCATCCTGAAAAGCCTCGGCGCGCGGCCGCCCTTGATCCTCGGCATCTACCTCGCCCAGGTCGCGGGCGCGGCGGCGGCGGGCGTCGCGCTCGGCCTCGCCCTGGGTGCCGGCGCATTCGCCATCGCCGCGCCGATGCTGCGCGAATGGCTGCCGGTCGCGTGTGGCCTTCGCGCCGGGCCGTTGCTGATCGCGGGCGGGTTCGGTTTCCTCGCCGCACTCCTGTTCGCGCTCTGGCCGCTGGCGCGCGCCGAGGTGCAGCGACCCCAGGCGCTGTTCCGCCACGACCTCGCGCCGGAGGCGGCGCGGCCGCGGACAAGGCGGCTGGTGGCACTGGTCCTGCTCGCCCTGGCGCTCGCGCTGCTGCTCGTCTGGTCGGCGCCGCTTCCGGTCGTGGCGGCCCTGTTCGCCGCCGCGGCGGCGCTGGTCGTGGCGGCATTCCTGGTCCTTGGCCGCCTTGTGGCGATCGCCGCCAGGGTGGCCGGGCGCCAGTCGGTGTTGCGGGGGCGCCCGCTCTTGCGCCTGGCGCTGGCGAACATGCACCGGCCAGGGGCGCCGACGGTGCCGCTGGTCATGGCCGCCGGCCTTTGCCTGACCCTCGTCGTCGCCGTCGAATCCGTGCGCCGGAACGCCGATCGCCACCTCGCCGGGACCTTGCCCGCCTCGGCGCCGGGGCTGGTGGTGCTGAACATCGCACCGGGGGAGGGAGGGCGGTTCGATGCCTTGATGGCGCAATCGCCGCTGGTCGAGCGGTGGGAGCGCGCCCCCTTCCTGCATGCCCGGGTCACGGCCATCGGCGATAGCGCGGTGGCGGATCTGCGCATCCCGGCCGACATGGCCTTCGTCGTGCGCGGCGATCGCGGGGTCTCGTGGCGGGCCGGCCCGCCGGCGGAACCGCTCCTCGCCGGGGCATGGTGGCCGGAGGACCATGCCGGCCCGCCGCTGCTCTCGCTCGATGCGCGGGCGGCACGCCGGCTGGGCGTCGGCATCGGCGACACCCTGACCCTCGATCTCATGGGCGAGCCGCTCCGGGCCAGGATCGCCAATCTGCGGCGGGTCGATCTTGCCGGGCTCGGCCTCGACTTCCCGATCCTGCTCTCGCCCTTCGCCGTGCCACTGCCGCCGCACCGCGAGATCGCGGCGGTATGGACCGCCCCCGCCGCCGGTCCGGACGCCGCGCGCGCGCTGCGCGCCGCGCTGTCGCGCGTCTTCCCCGAGGCACCGGCCGTCCTGGTGGCGGAGGTGACGGCGTTCCTCGGAGCGGCGGTCGGCGGGATCGGGGCGGCGCTCGGGGGCGTCTCGGCCGCCACTGGTGCCGCCGCCCTGCTGGTGCTGGCGGGGGCGGTCGCCGCCAGCCGTCGCCGGCGGCTGCGCGAGGCGATCCTGCTCCAGCTCGTGGGTGCCACGCGCCGGCAGGTGCTGGTGGCCACCGCGATCGAATTCGCGCTGATCGGGCTCATGGCAGCGCTGGCGGCCTTCCTGCTCGGCAATCTGGCGGCGTGGGCCGCGGTCGCGAGCCTGATCGACATGCGGCCCGCCTTCGCGACCGTGCTCCCTTGGCTGGCGGCGGCGATTGTGCTGCCCGCGGCCACGGGTCTCCTCGCCGCCTGGTGGGCGCTGTCACGCCCTGCGCGGGAGATGCTGGGCCGGGAGTGAGGCACCGGCTTCGCCCTGACCGTGATCCATCGGGGCCGATCCGACGCGCCTGCCTGGAAGGGGACGGTGATGCCAAGGACGCACCACGCGCTCGCGCAGGTCATCGGCCCGCGCCGACAGGCTGAGGCGGGGCCGCCACAGGGCCGAAGGGTCGGGGCGATCGGCCCCCATCCCGGCCTTGTCCGCGGGGCGTCTCGATCGCCGGGCTGCGGCGCATGGCGGCCTGAAGGTAGGCCAAGGCGAATGCCAGGCTTGACGGATCCTTGCCGGACAACGCCCTACACCGCGCCCTTGGCCGCGCCTTGCGCGAAGCCGCGCAGGCGCGCGGCGATGACCTCGCCCACCGCCTCTATCGCCGCACGGCGCGGGAAGTGCGCGCGCCAGGCGATGCGCACCGTCCGCCCCACCCGCGCCGCCAGCGGGCGCAGCACGATCCCCGCATCCTCTGCCGCGCCGGCGGCGAGCGCGGGGATCAGCGTCGTGCCGTAGCCGGCGGCCACCATGTTGAGCAGCGTCGAGATGCTGACCGCGCGCAAGGTGCCGCCGAGCGCCTCGCTCCGCCCGCACGCCGCCAGCGCCTGGTCGCGCAGGCAATGCCCGTCGGCCAGCACCAGTATGTCGCGGGCAAGCTCGGCCTCCGCCACCATTGCCTTCCTGGCCAGAGGATGCTCGGGCGGCAGCGCGGCCAGGAAGGGCTCGGCGAACAGCGGCTGGCTGGCGAGATCGGGCCCGTCCACATCGGTTGCCAGCAGGGCGGCATCGAGCTCGTGCCCGCGCAGACGATCGAGCAGCGCGGCGGTCTGGTCCTCCCAGGGCTCGACCTCGAGGTGGGGCAGCGCGTCGCGGAGCGGGGCGAAGACCAGTGGCAGAAGGTAGGGCGCCAGCGTCGGGATGACGCCGAGGCGGATGCGCCCGGCCAGCGGGTCGCGCAGGCTGCCCGCCACGGCCAGGATCGCGTCCGCCTCCGCCACCGCGGCGCGGACATGGCCGATCAGCCGCTCGCAGGCGGAGGTCGGCGCCACGGTCTTGCCGCCGCGCTCGAACAGCGCCACGCCAAGCTGGCCCTCCAGCTTGCGGATCTGCACGGACAGCGTCGGCTGGCTGACACCGCAGGCCTCGGCCGCACGACCGAAATGACCGTGCTCGGCCACAGCGAGCAGGTAGCGGAGATCACGCAGGTTCATCTGCCCAGTGCCATGCTCTTGATAGTCTGTGCCTATCAGGACGGTTGAGATCGGTTGCTTGCGCTAATGATCATGCTGCGGCTAGCGTGCGCAAGAGCGATATCAGTGCAGGGAAGGCGGGTGGCCCCGCGCGCCATGCCGGCGCGGGCTTTTGCCGCTGCGGGACAATCCTTTCCCGGCGCCAAGGCGACGCTAGACCATTCCCTGAAAGTGCTTATGGTCTTGACCCAACAACCAGCCCGATCAACGCAGCCAGGACAGGAGAGAAAACATGGACGGTGATGGTGCCAAGAGCGGCGGCAAGTGCCCGGTGACCGGCAAGGTCCACATGCACACCGCCCAGGGCGTGATGTCGAACCGGGACTGGTGGCCGAACCAGATCAACCTCAGGATCCTGCATCAGCATTCGGCGCTGTCCAACCCGATGGGGCCGGGCTTCGACTACCGCCAGGAGTTCAAGAAGCTCGACTACAAGGCGCTCAAGAAGGACCTGGTCGCGCTGATGACCGACAGCAAGGATTGGTGGCCGGCCGACTATGGCCATTACGGCGGCCTGTTCATCCGCATGGCCTGGCACGTCGCCGGCACCTATCGCACGGGCGACGGCCGCGGCGGCGCCGGCACCGGCAACCAGCGTTTCGCGCCGCTGAACAGCTGGCCCGACAACGGCAACCTCGATAAGGCGCGCCGGCTGCTCTGGCCGATCAAGCAGAAGTACGGCAACCGGATTTCCTGGGCCGACCTGATGATCCTCGCCGGCAATGTCGCCATCGAGTCGATGGGCGGCAAGACCTTCGGCTTCGGCGGCGGCCGCGAGGACATCTGGGAGCCCGAGGAGGACATCTACTGGGGCAAGGAGACCGACTGGCTCGGCGACAAGCGCTATTCGGGCGACCGTGACCTCGAGAACCCCCTCGCGGCCGTGCAGATGGGCCTGATCTACGTCAACCCGGAAGGCCCGAACGGCCAGCCGAGCGTGCTCGCCTCGGGGCGCGACATCCGCGAGACCTTCGCGCGCATGGCCATGAACGACTACGAGAC
>JADZEB010000010.1 GCA_020850755.1 Alphaproteobacteria bacterium
CGATGCAGGCCTGCTGAGGCGCCATCGCGAGCTCTTGGCCCTTCAGCATCGAGGAAAGCCGACATGCACCCGCGCTCTCTATCCGTTATCCCGATCAACCAAAAGCTCAATCCGACAGGCTGCTAGAGGGAACAGCGAGCCACCGTGTATCGGTGCGGTTTCTGCCGAGTCGAAGCCGCATTGGCGCTCACCGATGACACCCTCACTGATCCGTGGGACGTAGACCGTCGTGTCCTGTTGGCTGGCGCAGACCATCCGTTTCGCTCAACATCCCACGTCCAAGACCGAGCCATTAGCCGGGATCCGCACCCATGCATCAAGTCCTCCAGTCCTGTCCTGAGCTCGCCGCGTTGCTCGAGGTCGGCGAAATCAAGGGCAAGTCGGGATCGATCCGCAAGATCTCGTCGATGTCCACGATCAACAATCTCGAGGTACTGCATAATCTATGCACTCAAATCAGACCGAAGCGGACACTCGAGATCGGATTGGCCTTCGGCGGCTCGGCCATGGTGCTTGCGGCCAGCTACCGCAGACGGGGTATTGAACCCGCGACCCAGCACACTGCCATCGACCCCTTCCAGACCAGCGTCTGGGATGACACCGGCCTTATCGCACTGCAGGAATCCGGACTGCGGCCGTACCTCGATTTCCGGCCTGTCCTCTCCAGCGTCGCCTTACCCCAGCTCATTGCGGAAGGCGCCACATTCGACTTGATATATGTCGACGGCTCACATCTGTTCGAAGACGTCTTCGTCGACCTCTATTTCTGTACTCGTCTCTTGACCGATGGAGGCATTGTTGCCTTCGACGACAGCAGTGATCCGCACGTGAACAAAGTCCTTCGCTTCATTCGATCCAATTGCGCCTTCGCCTACGAGGCCGTTGACGTCGGCCCCCTGCGCGCCGACAAGGGGGCTAGCCTGCGCTATCGATTCGCGAGGGCGTTCGGGCGAGTCCAGCTCACGGCGTTTCGCAAGATTGGCCCATCTGCACGGACGTGGAACTCTGCATTCAGGAATTTCTAGGCTCATCCCCGGCCGCGCAAGACACAACCCTCTGGCGCTCGTGATGAAATCCTCGCCTGGTGAGCGATACCTCTCCCGCGAGCACGCGATGCTCCAGGTCGGAGTGCTCGTCGCGATCGTGGCTTCGGGCCCCACCTCGGACGTGGCACAACTCGGGCTGCTGGGTTGGGCCCTGCTCCGCCCGTTGACGGCGCTGCAGGCGCTCTCGCTGTTCCTCGTGGTGCGCAACTTCAACCCGGGGCTCGCGGCGCATGGGGCGCTGGGCGGCGTGCTGTCCTGGGCGCTGCCGCTCATCGTCAGCCTGCGCCAGCTGCCGCTGGTGACGGCGCAGTCCCTGCGCGTGCTCGGCCCGCTGTGGCTCTTCTGCGCCGTCGCGGCGCTGACCTCCGTGCTGACGAGCCCCGCGGTCACCGTGTCCCTCATGAAGGCGGCCACGCTCGCGATCGTGGCGGGCGGCATCCTCATCGCCAACCAACGGCTCACATCAGCGGAGACACGGGTGCTCGGCACCTGGCTGCGCACGCTCGCGGTCGTCGTCACCGGACTCTCGCTGGCCACGCTGGTCCGGCCGGGCATCGCGCACCTGCCCAATTCGGATCTGCTGAACGGCGTATTGAGCCACTCCCAGGCGCTCGGCGCCTTCCTCGCACCCTTCGCCGCTGCATCCCTGGCCGAGTGGATGCTGATGCGGCGATCGGCGACGCCGCTCCGGACGGCCATCTGGTTCGGGATCCTGGGCTGCACGCTGCTGACCGCCTCGCGTACGGCCGTCATCGCCACGATCCTGGGTCTGCTGTTCTCCATGCTGGGCGGCGCATCGGCCGACAGGCGCCATGCTGGGGCGGAGCTGCGCAAGGCCCTCGGCATGGTCCTCCTGCTCTCGATGGGCCTGCTGATCCTGCAGTTCGCGACCGGGCGGGTATCGAGCGGCGTCTCCGAATTCGTGCTCAAGGGCGGCCAAGGCTCGGTCAGCGAGGCGTTCGAGGCCTCGCGCGGCGAGAAGATCTCCAGCCAGCTGCACAACTTCGCGACCTCGCCCTGGGTCGGTCACGGCTTCGGCGTCTTCGCCGAGGGGGACCCGACGCCGGGCGTCCGCACCTTCATGGGCATCCCCGTCTCCGCCCCGGTCGAGAAGGGCGTCCTCCCCACCGCGGTCCTCGAGGAGACCGGCCTCCTGGGCTTCCTCTGCCTCGCGGTGCTGATCTACGCGCTCGTCGCCCCCGTCTGGCGCCGCGCCCCGCACCCGATCGTCGCGATGCTCATCGCCTGCCTGTTCGTGAACCTGGGCGAGGCGGTGCTGCTCTCCCCCGGCGGCATGGGGCTGCACATCTGGCTGCTGATCGGCTGGTGTGTACGGGCGGCCCGTCTCGAGCCCGCGCCTGCGGGCGCCGTAGCAGCGGCGGCCGCGGCCGGGGCGCCCCGCCCGCGCCCCTTCCCCAACCTGCTCGACTGACGCAATCCGGCCTTACATAATTCGCAGCCCACACACGGACACTCGAGGTCCGAAGCCATGCCCTACCGCAACAACGGTCCCCTGCTCGTCACCGGCGCCGCGGGGCAGCTCGGGCGCCGTGTGCTCCACCACCTGCTCGCGACGGAGGGCGTGCCCGCGAAGGAGATCATCGCGGTGACGCGCAGGCCCGAGGCGCTGGCCGATCTCGCCGCCCGGGGCGTCGTGGTACGCCAGGGGAGCTGCGACGACGCGGCCGGCCTCGCCCGGGCGTTCGCGGGGGCGCAGCGCCTGCTCATCATCAGCACCGACAAGCTCGACGTGCCGGGGGCGCGGCAGCGCCAGCACCTGACCGCCGTCGCGACGGCGGCCCAGGCGGGCGCGAAGCACGCGGTCTACACCTCGCTCTACGCCTGCGAGCCGGGCTCGCCGGTGACGCTGCTGGCTCCGGACCACTACGCCACGGAGCAGGCGCTGGCGGCGAGCGGCATGGGCTGGACCGCGATGCGCCACACCTGGTACACGGACGGGCTGCTGGGCACGCTTGCCCAGGCGCTGAAGCTCGGGCAGCTCGTCACGGCGGGGAACGATCAGCCGGTGAACTACGTGACGCGCGAGGACTGCGCGCGCGCCGATGCGGCGGCGCTGGCCGCCGATTCCGCCACGAGCACCCGCTACGACATCACCGGCCCCTCGACGGTCACAGCGACCGAGCTCGCGGCGATCGCCGCCGAGCTCACCGGCAAGCCGCTTAGAGTGACGCTGGTCACGCCCGAGGAGCGCACCAAGGCGCTCACGGCCGCGGGCCTGCCGCCGCCGATCGCCGCACTCGTCGCCTCGATCGACGTCAACACGCGCAACGGCACGACGCGCGGCGTCTCGGACGCGGTGCAGAAGCTCACCGGCAGGGCGCCGCAGTCGGTACGGGATTTCCTCGCGGCGAACCGCGCGGCGCTCGCCGGCTGATCCATCCGCCCGGCCTGGAGGCCCGGTTCAGTACGCGGGCTCGCCCGGGCGGGCGGTATCGCTGTCGGACGCGATCGGCACGGTCGGTATCGGCCTTCCCTCGCGCCCGGCGCGCAGCAGGCCGCCCTGGTGCTTGTCGCGCAGCACCTCCTGCACGATGGAGACGTCGACGCGCGGGCTGCGCTGCGAGTAGCCGTAGACCAGCGCGGCGTCACAGAGCTGGTTGACGAGGCGCGGCACGCCGCGGCTCTCCTGGTGGATCAGATCGATCGCCGCGGTGCGGAAGGTGCTCACCTCGCCGCCGGCGACGTGCAGGCGGTGGCGCACGTACCAGCGCGTCTCCTCGGCCGACATCGGCTCCATGTGCTGGTCGATGCTGATGCGCTGCGCGAGCTGGCGGA